>CAJXQC010000006.1 GCA_913058495.1 uncultured Balneola sp.
AAAGATAATTATTTTTGTACTCTATTCTTGAATTTTAACACAGTACCTTAAACGCCGGGTCGTTATGTTGCTTCAACTAAACTTGTAAACATGTCTGAAAAAGTAGATACATTCGATTCATTTTTGAAGTTTCTAAAAGCCATGGAAGAAGATCGAAAGAAGTCTTTAGAACTTGAGGCAAAGAGCCAATCTTCAACTTTCGGTCCAGATGCAGGTGGATGGGAAAATACATCAATTGAAAGTTTCCTTGAATCTATGAGAGCTTGGTTAACAGATAGCCAAGACAAAAATGTATCTCCTTCTTGGGAGTTGTTTGCAGAAGCAATCATGGCTGGTAAAACCTATGAATAAGCAACATAACAAGCGTTTCAAGCGGACTCGAACAGGGTTCGGAACTTTAATAATTAAAACCAGACTCGCCGCTTAAACGCCGGGTCGTTATGCCTACATGATCGTACAAAAACCTAAATATTGTTTCTTTTTTTACTTCTTGTTCATCAGTTCGGTTGTATATGGCCAATCCAATATTCAAGCTTCAGACAGTTTAAATAGCAGGCTTAATATCCCCGAAAATATTGAGGAAGCTCATTGTGAGTTAGAGAATCTATTATCTGATGAAGATATTGCTGAGATTAAAAATTTACCTAGTTCAAACTCTACAATTAGGTATCATTTGGGGCTTGGTATGTGGCTTCGTAATAATTGGGGTTTGTGGGCTGGGTCAGACTTATACATTTGGTTTTATGAAAGAGGTTATAGCCATCCAGACAATATCTCTGCTACCATTTTAGAAACATTCTGGAATTATTTGAACGGAAAGCCTTATCAGATTAATGAACGATTTGGTAGTGAATGGGAAGAAAATCAAAAGATATTTGCAAAGAATGAAGAAAGAGAGATTCTAGCTTCGACTTTATTTGATTACATGAAGACTTTAATTTCTGAAGATTCACTTAAAATTGATTCTTTTCAAAAGCTTGTCAGTCTACATGGCTTAATGCTAGAGATGGAATATGACTTTTTTTATCCATTTGAAGAGGATGAACTAAAAGGTTTAAAGGCGAGAATAGTTTCTGAATCTTTGGATAATGAATTGGTAATGAGAAATATGCTTCTATTAGCTGGCCAGGATGAACTAGAAATTGTAAATCTGTTTGGTCTGTGGTGGGAAGATGAAATATTACAAGTCTTCCTTGAAAGCCCACTTCATTTTTCTAACGCCTATGCTACTCTTTCAAGTACTCAAAAAACTTCAATCGCTACTTTACTTGAATGGCATTATGATGAGAAAAAGTCTTCAATTTTAAATGCATTAGAAATAATCGAAGGTTTCGGCCTAACCAGAATAGTTGATGATATAAAAGAACGAATTCAGACTGTTAAAGAATCTTATGATAAGTAGTATATCTAATAAATCTGAAGGTATAACAAGCGTTTAAAGCGATCTCGTTTAGGGTTCGAAACTTTAATAATTAAAACCAGACTCACCGCTTAAACGCCGGGGGTTAATTTGTATTTAGAACATGAAATCTTACTATCTATTTTTTCTCATTTTTGTATGTTTTAGTTGTACTGCCCAATTACCTATTTCAAATGGTACTTATCTATTTCAACATAAATTTGCAGAACACCCGAATACAAGTAGTGATATTAAGTTTGAAGTCATAATTGATAACCCAAAAATTGTTGTTCAGAATATTGAAGAATCAAAAATTTGGCCTATCGGTATTATTGAAGAAGGAGAGCTCTTTTTTCACGAAGCGACTCAGAAATGGATAATAATCCAGTCAGATAAAGACAAGAATGCTCTTGAAGTTGGAGGTTGTTCTGATGGACCAACAGTCGTTGATTTAATTAACAAAATTTACTGGACTTGCTAGAAAATCATATACATTGCAAGGGGTTCAAGCGGTTTCGTTTAGGGTTCGAAACTTTTATAACTAAAGCCAGACTCGTCGCTTAAACGCGGGGTCGTTATACATTCACAAAACAATTTCGTTGCATGGATACCGTTAATCCATTAAATTAAAGAGTGATCAAATCATTCGGAGATAAAGCAACATCGGATCTGTTTCATGGAAATTCGAGCAGTAAAGTTCGGAGATTACCTGTTCAAATCCTTGATTCAGCTATTTACAAATTGGATATACTGAATGCTGCCACTTCTTTAGATGATTTAAGATCACCTCCAGGCAACAGATTAGAAGCACTGCGTGGAGATTACAAAGGATATCACAGTATTCGAATTAATGCCCAATGGAGAATCGTTTTTCATTGGGAAGATTCCAGTGCTTTTGATGTAGCTATTGTTGATTATCATTAAAAAAGTGAAAACCATGATTCCACAGAACAGAATTACCACACATCCCGGGACGATTTTAATGAAAGAGTATCTTGAACCAATGGAATTAACGCAGAAAAAATTAGCTGACCATCTGGATATTCCCATTCAAAGGATTAATGAAATTGTACGAGGGAAAAGAGGCATTTCTTCGGATACTGCTTGGCTACTATCGAAAGCGTTAAATACTTCTCCTGAATTTTGGTTAAATCTACAGGCTATGCATGATTTATCCTCACATCGTCCAAGCAAAGAAATTGCTCCACTTAAGGCTGCTCAGGCATAACTGAGTGTTTTACCTCGGACGCGGTTCGGATCTTTAATTTTAATAACCAGTCTCACCGTTTAAACGCCGGGTCGTTATGTTCTTCATTTACTTCCCCATTCTTTTCGCTATAAAATTTATTTGATAATGTTCGCATATATGCTAACTTTAAGAAATGCGCGTTATCAAGTTTTACCGAACAAAAACCGGGAATTGTCCTGTCGAAGATTTCTTACAAAGTCTTCCTGACAAGCAATCCAAGAAAGTAGCCTGGACACTTCGTGTTGTTCGTGATTTAGAACAGGTTCCCGCTCAGTATTTGAAGAAGCTTAAAAGCACCGATGATATTTGGGAAGTTCGGGTAACACTTGGAAACAACACTTTCCGGTTGTTGGGATTTTTTGACGGGCCAAAACTAATTGTCTTAACAAGTGGTTTTGCTAAGAAGACAAATAAAGTCCCAAAACAGGAAATTGAGACCGCCGAAGAACGTAAACGTGATTATTACCGGAGGAAAGAACAATGAGTAAAGATGATTTAGAAATTTTTATCGATCAAAAGAAAGCCGAAAGCCCGGAGTTTGCCGAAAACTTTGAGGAAGGATACCTCAATTTCAAGATCGGAGTAATTCTTCGTCAGGCACGTGAAAATATGGGAGCAACTCAGGCTGATGTTGCCGAGAAGTTGAACACCACGAAATCAGTGATTTCCAGAATGGAAAATCATGCCGAGGATATTAAACTTTCTACGCTTACCAAATATGCAAAGGCATTAGGAAAAAAGGTAAAGCTCGAAATCCAGTAAATTCAAAACATAACAAGGTCTTTTAAATCGGATGAGGACGAAGTTCGGATCTTTAATTTTAATCCCAAGGCTCGTCGCTTAAACGCGAGGTCGTTAGTGTACCACATTAATTTATCCTGCGATTGCTTTCGAAGTTCTTTGTGTTCTAATTATTGTATCTAATTTAATTCAGTCATTATGGAAGACGCTCTTATCAAAGAACTATCACGACTAAACAAAAACGAGAAGATCATTTTAGTAGAGGCTTTGTGGGACTCAATAGCTTCTGATCCTGAGCAAGTTGATGTACCTGAACATCATAAAAGTTTTTTGGAAGAGCGTTTACAAAGCCTAGATAATGATACAGCGAATGGAAAGTCATGGGATGAAATCCGGGAAAAATATTTGTAACTAGTGCTTAAAACGTTAATTCTTATCCCACAAGCTGAAAAAGATCTAAACCTCGTTTCTTAGCTCAGCTCTACATTTTTTATCTCTAGATTATTCGATAATCATTTTACAGCTTCTTATTTAATAAGGGGCTTTTTTTTGGTATTTTGGAATCGCTTCCATGAAATTATAATTAAAGCATACGTATGTCGATCAAGACAGAAAAAAAATCTACAGAACTTAAAGAAGATAAGTATCCATTTAGCTTAACAGAGCCTCATAAACCTACGCATAAGGTTCGTTTTGTAACGGCTGCCAGTTTATTTGATGGTCATGATGCCAGTATCAATATCATGCGTAGAATTTTGCAAAGCAGTGGAGTAGAGGTGATTCACCTGGGACACAATCGCTCTGTTCATGAAATTGTTAATTGTGCTATTCAGGAAGATGTTCAGGGAATTGCAATTAGTTCGTATCAAGGCGGACATGTAGAGTATTTCAAATACATGATCGAATTGTTGGAAGAGCAGGGAGCCGGTCATATCAAAGTATTTGGCGGCGGTGGCGGAGTGATCGTTCAGGACGAAATCGACGATCTTCATAATTCCGGAGTTTCCAGAATCTTTTCAGTTGATGACGGAAGTGAAATGGGATTACAGGGAATGATCAATTACATGATCCACGAATGTGATTATGATCCCGTTACAAAAACTGAGATAGATATTGAAAAAGTGCTCGATAAAGAGCCAAAAGCGATCGCCAGAGCAATAACGGCACTGGAAAACGGAAATGGAGAGTTAATAAGCTTCTCTGATAAACAGCTGTTAAAGAAAGACGGAAAACCACTTAAAGCAAAATCCGAGAAAACGATTCCGGTACTTGGAATCACAGGAACGGGTGGTGCAGGAAAGAGTTCATTGACAGACGAGATCGTATTACGCTTTCTGACAGAATTTGAAGATATCACCATCGGTATTATTTCTGTAGATCCTTCCAAAATTAAGACAGGAGGAGCGTTACTTGGTGATCGCATACGAATGAACAGTATCGACACAGAACGCGTGTATATGCGAAGTCTGGCTACCAGAGCGTCGAACAGAAGTACAAGCGCAGCTCTTACCGGAGCAATTGAGTTGTATAAGCAAGCCGGATTTGATCTGATCATCGTAGAAACCAGCGGAATTGGTCAAAGCGGTACTGAGATCGTAGATATATCAGATATTCCGATCTATGTTATGACCAGCGAATATGGAGCAGCCACGCAGTTAGAGAAGATCAATATGCTTGATCTTGCTGAAATTGTAGTGCTAAACAAATTTGAAAAGAAAGGTTCGTTAGATGCTTACAGAGATATTCGTAAGCAAATGATTCGTAATCGTGGTGAATGGCACGCTAAACCCGAAGATATGCCGGTTTATCCAACGATTGCTGCTCAGTTCAATGACAAAGGAGTTAACAACCTGTTTGCTGCTATTGTTGAAAAGATCAACGAAAAATACAGTTTTGAGTGGGAGCCTAAGCTCTATACCGATGCTTCGCCAGCAGAAGATATTCAGGCTCAGGCGATCATCCCCGGAAAGAGAGTTCGTTATCTGAGTGAGATATCAGAGACGATCAGAAATTACCATGATTGGGCTGAACAACAATCTGAAATTGCCTCCAGATTATCTGAGGTTAATGGAACGCTGAATCAACTAAGTAATTGGAAGCCAGATAATAAAGAAATATTAGAAAACGATCTTTCCAAAATGAAAGAACACTGGATCTCTAAGCTGGATGTGGCTCCAAAAAAGATCTTAGATGGCTGGGATGATCTGTATGAACGATACAAGCAAGATACGTTTGATGTAAAGATTCGTGATCGGGTAATCAAAAATGAATTGTACCGGGAATCTTTAAGTGGATTGAAAATTCCGCGCGTAGCAATGCCGGATACCAAACACGAAGGAGAGAGGCTTAAGTTTGCTTTAAAAGAAAATCTCCCGGGTTATTTCCCATATACCGCAGGTGTATTCCCATTCAAGCGCGAAGGAGAGGACCCAACCAGAATGTTTGCCGGTGAAGGAACTCCGGAGCGAACCAACAAGCGATTCCATTTTGTAAGCGAAGGGTTGGAAGCTGCGCGCCTTTCCACCGCATTTGATTCAGTAACACTGTACGGAGAAGATCCCGGTTATCGCCCTGATATTTACGGAAAGATCGGTAATTCGGGTGTGAGTATTTGTACGCTGGATGACATGAAGAAACTTTACTCCGGTTTTGAGCTAACCAAGCCAACTACTTCTGTATCAATGACTATCAATGGTCCGGCACCAATGATTCTGGCTATGTTTATGAATACAGCTATCGATCAGGAAGTAGAAAGATATCTGAAAGCAGAAGGAAAATGGGAGCAAGCAATTAAGGATGTTAAAGCAAAGTACGAGAAGCTTGGATTGCCGGTTCCGAAGTACTCAAATGAAATTCCTGCAGGGAATGATGAGTTTGGTTTAGGTTTACTTGGAATGACCGGTGACGAAGTTATTGATGCTGAAACTTACAATCAGATCAAGGAAAAGACACTTTCGTCGGTTCGAGGAACTGTTCAGGCCGATATTCTTAAAGAAGATCAGGCGCAGAACACTTGTATTTTCTCGACCGAATTTGCTCTTAAAATGATGGGAGACATACAGGAATACTTTACAGAGCATAAAGTTCGTAATTATTACTCTGTTTCTATTTCCGGATATCATATTGCTGAAGCGGGAGCCAATCCGGTCACTCAGGCTGCACTTACACTGGCAAATGGTTTTACTTATGTAGAATACTACTTAGCCCGTGGATTGAATATCGATGATTTTGCTCATAATCTGTCGTTCTTCTTCAGCAATGGATTAGATCCTGAATATGCAGTGATCGGACGTGTAGCGCGTCGCATTTGGGCGGTAGCTATGAGAAAGAAGTACGAAGCCAATGATCGTTCTCAGAAGTTGAAATATCATATTCAAACAAGCGGTCGTTCGTTGCATGCTCAGGAGATCCAGTTCAATGATATCCGTACTACATTACAAGCATTATTAGCAATTTACGACAATTGTAATTCCTTGCACACCAACGCTTACGACGAAGCAATTACAACTCCGACTGAGGAATCTGTGCGTCGTGCATTAGCTATCCAGATGATCATCAATAAAGAGATGGGAACGGCTAAAAATGAGAACATCAATCAGGGTTCTTATTTCATTTCTGAATTGACCGATATGGTGGAAGAAGCCATTCTTACCGAGTTTGATCGAATCACTGAACGCGGCGGAGTTCTGGGCGCAATGGAAAGTATGTACCAACGCGGAAAGATCCAGGATGAAAGTTTGTACTACGAAACCAAGAAACATACCGGAGAACTACCGATCATCGGTGTAAATACCTTCCTGAAAGAAGGAGCCGGTGACGAAGAGCAAAAGCCAATCGAGCTCATCCGATCTACAGAAGAAGAGAAGAAGCAACAGATCGACAACTTAGAAGCCTTCTGGAAACGTAATGAAGACAGAAATGCTGAAGCTATTGAACGCTTGAAGGAAGTTGCCCGAAACAACGGTAACTTATTCGATGAACTCATGGAAACCGTGAAAGTAGCTTCATTGGGACAGATCTCACATGCCTTGTATGAGGTTGGTGGGCAGTACAGACGGAATATGTAATGATCGCTGATTGCGCTGATTAGTTTTTGATTTACGCTAAAAAAATCTCCCTTCGAAGGGAGCCGATCATCCAAACGGTTCTTTGGATGATCCGAGGGATGCCGTGATGTTTATGAATTGGTAAACCTCACGACATCCTCCGTCCACAATTCGGCGGACACCTCCTTCAAAGGAGGATTTTGGTTTCCGGTTTTAAGTAGAATGACAAAACAAAGTCATCCTGAGGATGCTTCCGAAGGATCTACACAACTAGTTACAAACACTAAGTGTTTTTAACTCAGAAACATTCAAGGTCTCGCTTGGACAAACTACATAACCGCACCAGCGAGACGCTGGCGCTAGGTTGGGGCAGAGGCATAAGGCATGGTTTTGCTTTTGCGTTCAAAACGGGAGCATTTTGCTACCAGTACGTCGTAAATTTTAAGTCGTTGTTCATGCACGAGCGTTACTTTTTCTTTTCACAAGAGATCTTCCAGGTTGGATAAGAAAACGTTTCACCAAGATTTACCCATTCACCGATCCATTTAAAGCTTTCATCGGTAATTTCATAGAACGTCAAGCGATAATAACCATCGGTTCCGTTTGGGGCTGCTTGACGTCTGTAAAGAACGATCTTGCTTTCATCTGTCTTTGTGCCTTCCCATGTACTTAACGTCGGTGAGGCCGGCACTGAGGAGTAATAGTGTACATACCACTTACTACTGTCTGCATTAAACTGGCGAATACTGCCTGAATGTAAACCATCCGCTTTAAGCGTTTCATCCTGAACAGCCATCCCATTCATTATGTATTTCCATTTCCAAAGCATTTGAACTTCATCATTCCAAGAACCATCAGGAGCTCTGCTTTCAGAAATACATTCACTCACTCCAATTAAAGGAGCATAGTCTCCGGTTTGTGGAAATGCATCAGGATTTAATTGTCCGTATGGGTGCTCTTTACTTGGCTCGTATTCATATTGAGCTGAAACTGATACAACAAAAAAAGAAAGGAAGATCAACAGAAATATATTTTTCATACAGGCTGATTGAATTTGTTTGTACTTTAATAAGCAGAATTATTTTATAAGTTTTTTATCAGAAGTGTAAATGTTCGCAAATCAGAGATTACTTATTATCGGGACAGTATGGCCGGAGCCTGAATCTTCAGCAGCCGGCTCCCGAATGATGCAATTGATAGAGTTCTTTCAGGTGAACGAGCTTGAAGTTACATTCGCTTGTTCTGCATCTAATCTGGAATTTTCTGAAGATCTTAAAACACTTGAGATCAAAACCGAAAGCATTAAGATAAATGATTCCGGTTTTGATCGCTTATTACAGGATCTAAAACCTGATATTGTACTTTTTGATCGGTTTATGACCGAAGAACAATTTGGTTGGCGGGTAACAGAGCATTGTCCCGATGCACTAAAGATACTTGATACCGAAGATTTGCATTGTTTGAGGTACGCCCGGCACAAAGCTTTGAAAAACGGCAATGAATTTAAGCTTGAGGATCTATATTCGGATGAAGCTCGCAGAGAAATTGCAGCTATTTATCGTTGTGATATCTCGTTGATCATTTCAAAATTTGAACACGAACTACTCACAGATTTTTTCAGCATTGACGAAGGAATTTTGCATTACGTTCCGTTTATGTTTGAAGAACTAGACTCGGATCATCTTTCTGGTATTCCGAAATTTGAAGAAAGGCAGCATTTTATATCGATCGGTAATTTTTTGCATGAACCGAATTGGGACGCCGTGCGATTTCTGAAAGAAGATATCTGGAAACTCATCAGAAAGGAATTACCTGATGCAGAACTGCATGTCTACGGAGCGTATACTTCTTCGAAAGTAGAGCAGCTTAATAATGAGAGTGAAGGATTCCTGATAAAGGGGAGAGCAATCAGTGCAGAAGAAGTGTTCAAAAAATCCCGGATTTTATTAGCACCTTTACGCTTTGGAGCCGGTTTAAAAGGTAAGTTTACAGATGCTATGAAATTTGGAACTCCATCAGTTACTACAAAAATCGGAGCTGAAGGAATGAAAATAAACGTAGGTTGGTGTGGAGAGCTGGGTGAAACTCCGGATGATATAGCCCAAAAAGCTGTGCAGCTATATTCGGATAAGTCAGTATGGATTGAAGCGCAAAAAACAGGGCTTCAGATATTCAATCAACTGTTTAATAAAGCTGAGCACGGACAAAATCTTAAAGCAAAGATCGAATCAGTTAACAAAAACCTTCAGAATCATCGAAAGAGAAATTTTATCGGATCGATGTTGCTTCAGAATACCCTTCAAAGTTATAAGTACATGAGCAAGTGGATAGAAGAAAAGAATAAAAACTTATAAATTGATTTATTACTTTCCTGAAACAGCTTTTGATTAAGAGACATGAGCAGACAAAGAAATAAAAACAGACTTACCAACGATCTTGATTCAGGGGAAGAAGAAAAAGATTTTTCTGATTTTTATAGTGATGAAGTTCCCAAAGAAAAGAGAAAACCTTCCGATCCGGAAGATATCCTTTCCAGAAGAAACACATGGGTTATCGGAATCTTCATTGTAGTTACGGTTTTATGGCGTTTTGATTGGAGTCCAATGAAAGCGGCTTACGGTATTGGAACTTCTATAACCAATTTATTTGATAGCGAGGAGACTCAGTCTGTTGGTCAAACTTCCAATTCAGATGCCATGAATTTAACCCAGCTTGACTATCTGGATCGTGTACGGCAATTGGATTTTGGAAGCACACCGTCGACGTCTCAAATTACAACCCTGTACAACAGGGGGGTTTCCATCGACTATCTTGAAGCCCTGGATGATGTTGATTATTTGGATGAGCTAAATTATTCCGGTGTTATCGGTATATACACCAGCGGGGTACCGATCAGTTATATTGAGCATTTAGAAAATATAGATTACCTGGAAGAGGTGAATTACTCAGGAATCATTGGTTTATATACTTCCGGAGTACCTGAAAGCTATTTGTCTGTTTTAGATGATGTAGACTATCTGGACGAAGTAAATTATTCCGGGATCATAGGTTTATACACATCAGGGGTATCTGAAGGATTTCTGCAAGGTCTTTATCAAAGAGATCTTTTGGACGATATGAACTATTCTGAAATCATCCGTTTACACCAAAGTGGCGGTTGATCTGCTGCTTACTTCGAATTTTCAATCCTTTTCAGAGACGCTCTGATATCTTTCAAGACTTCGAGTACATTTTCAGAATTATCAGAACTTGTTGCAGATGAGGTATTTTCAGTTACAACATCTCTTTGGTCGAGCACTTTGTCTCTGAAATCAGATGCGTTAACTATTCCGATCAAAGATAAATCTGCAGATGCGGAAGCTGAACTACCGGCAGTTTCAATTTGAAGAATGCTTAAACCGAAAGCTTTCAAAAGGGGACCTTCTTTAAATGTAAGATCCTGAATCTTGTCCAATGGAATGGTTTTCTCAGTCCTGAAAATATAACCCTTGTTAAATTTGAGTGAACGAGTTGTAAGTTCGCAATGAAGTCTTTCAAAGTATTTATTCACAAAGTAGGATGCGAAAATCAACCAAAGAGGGATAAAGGGAATTGTAAATATCATAACAACACACATCAACACTCCATACCATAAGAGATACGATTTAATTTTTGGGTTGAAGCTGGCTTCTAATAAAGTTTTTGCCGGTTCTGTCATGTATTTAAAATTAGATTATATGAAAAAGGCGAGCCTAAAAATAAGCTCGCCCTGAGTATAATTAAAAATGCGATTCAGAACTATTGTTCTTTACTGGCTAGTTCATTTTTTGGGATAAAGTCCATTGCCGCAGAATTCATGCAGTATCTCAACCCTGTAGGTTCGGGTCCGTCATCAAAAACGTGACCTAAATGTCCACCACAGTTTGAGCAAACTATCTCAGTTCTGGTCATAAAATAGCTTTTATCCACTTCTTCAGCTACCAAAGAATCTGCCAATGGTTTCCAAAAACTTGGCCATCCGGAACGACTATTATACTTGTGCTCAGAACTATATAGTTTTTGTCCGCATCCGGCACATACATAAAGGCCTTCTTCTTTGTTATCGTTGTATTCATTAAACCAAGGTGCTTCCGTACCTTTACCTCGAAGGATTTTAAATTCTTTAGCTGTTAAAATCTTTTTCCACTCGGCTTCGGATTTTTGATAGGGATATTTTTTATCCGGATCGGGTTGTGTTTGAGTAGTCATAGTATTGTCAGTATGATCGTGCTCTTTGGTAGGTTTGTCAGAGTGTGTTGCCACTAAAAAAAGACCTATAAGAGCTATTGAAACAAATATTGCTAACGTTTTCATAATTACTGTCTGTTTTAAGTTCTTTCTAACATAACAATAATACGAAATGAATTGTTTCACAGATTTATAACATCTGATCAATCCCAACCATACTCAAAATCATAATCATCCAGAAGGGGTAGATTCTTTTGTTTGAAGAACCTGACTCCAACAGTAAATCCAACCCACATGCGGTACTTTCTGCCATTCCACTCCGGACTCCACAAACTATACCATGTGTAATCGTTTGCTGAATTTACTCTGGTAACTTGAATGTTATAAGTTGGACCTCCGTAAAGTGATAAGCCGGAATTAAATCGGTTACCAATTAAATATTTATACGAAAATATTAGATTCGTTTTTTTGCTCCAATCTTCTTCAAAATGGTGCATTACCGTAAATTCCTGGTTCACAAAAAGGTCTTCACTCTCTATTTTTCTGAAAGAGTCATTGATGTTCTTTTCCAGACCTACACCTAAACCAAAGCGATATACATTTCTATCAAAAGAAGTGTTATATCCAAGAATTGCCATGTTATACACCCTGTGAGTACCAGTGGTTATTCCGATATCTGTAAATCCGGCATCAGAGTAGCGTACGTCAAAGTTTTTACGACCATTTCCATATAAACTTAGAAGTCCTACAGAAGCTCCTTCAAATTCACTTGCAATATTTATAATACCAACCTGAAGACCGGTAGCAGTGGTTGCATAGTTAAGAAACCCTCCGAATTGAGCACCTTCCATTTCCTGAGTTATGTTTGCTCCCGCAGAGATCATTAATCCTTCCTGATATCTGGAGTAGTTTAATCCTCCCGTAATCATCAACCCACTTGAGTATTCTGATGAAACATTAAATAAAGTAGAGATCATTAAGCCTTCCATATTATCAGATGCGATATTACCACCACCCGTTATAAACAAACCACTGGCATCTCCTTTGGCTGCATTAAATACTCCTGAAATCATCAAGCCTTCCATGTTATCTAAACCGACGTTTGCTCCACCTGTGATTTGAAGACCACTCATTGTTTGTTGAGAAATATTCAGCAGACCTGAAATTTGAGCTCCTTCTACATCGCCTCGAGCAATATTTGCCCCAAATGAACCCTGTAAACCAGAAAGATCACCACTTGCATAATTAAGAGCTCCTGCGGCTTGTAAACCTTCAATATTGCTTTTACTAATATTTCCAAAACCTGCGATTTGGATACCGGAAAGGTCGCTGCCTGCATAATTGATCAGTCCTGCAAGACCAACGCCTTCGGCATAGCCACTTGTAGCATTTACTAAACCAGCAATCTGGAATCCGGAAGCGTACTCTTTGTTATAATTGTAGAGGGTACCGATCTCTAATCCATTTAACCCCCCGTGATAACCACCTAAAAGATTTATAGAATACTTTGCAGTATAACGAGGAGTAGCGATCCCATTTGTACCAATAGGGTTAATTAGGGTAAGTCTCCATTTTCGATATTCGAGATCCCCGTACCGGTTTTCATATCTCTGGGCTAATAATGAGCTTGCAGAAAAACTGAACAGCAGTATGGCTATAATTGAAAGAGCAAAGTTGTTTTTCATAATCAGGTTCGATTTTAAGTTCGAACCCGATTACGATATACATTCAAAAATGTTACTTGTTGGAAGAAAAAAGATATAGTTGAGGTAAACTAAACAGGAAAATTTTCATCTAACACTTCATTCCACATAGAAACTTCATCTACACTTGAAAGTAATGTCTCAGTATCACCTTCAATTGATATTTCTTCAATTCTATCGCCTTGTGAAATATCATTAACAACAGCTTGATCGGATTCAGACACTACTTTTCCGAATACGGAGTGTTTGCCATCGAGCCATGCTGTTTCAATATGTGTAATAAAAAACTGGCTTCCGTTTGTTCCGGGGCCTGCATTAGCCATCGACAGAACTCCCGGAGTATCGTGTCTTAGTTCAGGATCAAATTCATCTTCAAATGAATAGCCCGGTCCACCTCTGCCATCTCCATTAGGGCAACCACCCTGAACCATAAAATTATCTATAACCCTGTGAAAGGATAAGTTATTGTAATACCCACGTTGTGCCAGGTTTACGAAGTTAGCTACCGTTTTAGGAGTTTTTTCAGGAAAGAGATTGAGATTAATATCTCCTTTGTTGGTTTTTATAGTTGCTACCATAGGTCTTTATTTAATTATGAGGCTTAGAAATAGAAAGTTTGAATCAACTCCCGGATTTTCACTTCCGGTTTGAGCGTTTGAAATATGATGGAATTTATATCCTGTTGCAAGGCTTACAGATTTAGAAAAATGAGTCTGTATGGTAAATGAAGGATCAAAGGTATAATTTAGTTTTCTTCCTTTATCAGTAGGAAAGGTCGCATCCATCAAAATAAATGATCCTGAAATACCAATTTGATACGAGAATAAAGAGCTGATCTTTTTTTGGAACAGAAAACCTACGGGCGAAAATCCGAATCCGGTTCCTTTAACAAATTCATTATTCTGATCTCTTTTAGGATAATCAAAATGGATAATGGGAATTATGTCTGCTGTGTAATAAAGCAGGGCGTTATCAGGATAAGCTCGAATAGCTTTACGAAATCCTATTCCTACAATTGATGAAGTAGCATTTTTTGTTTTACCAAGCAGATAAACAGAGGAGAAAGAATAGCCTGACCACAGCCGAAATTGCGCAGGTTGATTTTTTAGCTTTTCCTGAGCAACTGATAAGCCATTAATAGAAAACACGATAAAAACTAATACCAGTAAGGACTTAATTGTTCGGCTCAAGACTTCTTTTGTTTTGTGAGAAGAAAAATTGAAAGCATCCAGATTAAAGCCCATGCGCCTGCTAAATACCACTTTTGGATATAAAGTAAAGCTCCTAATGAGATAGCATAAATTAAATGATACACCCAGTTTGGTGTACTCGTTTTTGAAGCTCTTTTTTGAAGTGAAGACATAAAAACGGCAAGTACTTTACTTGCCAGTAACAGTCCGGTATAAATCCATATTATTATGAAAGAAGCATCATAAGGCAGAAATATTGTAGAAACAATCACTCCCAGAAATACAAAATCTAAGATCGAATCTTTAAGCCAACTCATACAGTTTTTTTTGATAAGGTAGCTGTTAATTGAAAAAAGTGACAGTAGTACTTTCTATTTTTTTGAAAGAGATGTTATCCAGAGTATGTCATGACGATTGGCGGACTTACTTTTCTGAGAAGGAGAAGAAGCTGAATTCCAATTCAATCCTTCTTTAGTTGTAACGTCAACGATGTAACCGGAGACTTCGATAATGTGTCCTTCTCTCAAGCTAAAAAGACTGCTTTTGATTTCATCTGTTGAAGGAACAATATGCCAAAGTAAGGTGCTATTGTTTATTATATCATGCTTAAGAGGAAGGCGTATTTTATTATAAGTGAACGATCGATTCTTTAAATTAAAATTAATGTAATCCAGATTTTTTTGATCAGAAACTTGTCCCCACCCAATTAAAATATCGTAAGTTGAGAATTCAGACATGTTATCAAAAAAATACCTTGATTTTTCGAGCACCCGAACTGTGGCATTAATTTTTTTATATGGAGAAAAGGTATTTCCATCAAACGTGATATCCTTGTCGTCAATTATTTTGGTGGCTTTTGGTGCTTCATCAGCTGTTATGCCGGGGCCTCTTTTAATTGGAATCTCTGACCAAGCCATTATTGATAATCCAATTACTACACAGAGTAATAAATACTTAACCATCTTGTCTCCTTGATTTGTCCTTTTTCCTAAAAGAGGATTAAGAGGTACTGTGCGTTACAAAAAAGAGGGGTTAAGAAACGATTTTTTTGTAGTTCATGTAGAATTTTTCGAGATCTTCTACATAAAAATTTTGGAGAGCAGGGTTACCATCTGTTCCTAGAATGTCTGAAAAAACAAATGATTGACGATTTTTGTAGCTAAATAAAAGTTCCCCGTTTTCGAAAGAGACACTTTCAATATCACTAAATGAATACTCCAATTTCTCTGAGCTTAAAAGTACAGCATCACCTAAAAGAAAATGACCTTGTGAGTCAATAAACTGACTGGCTTCTATACTATGTCGTTGAGCAATCTCCTGATTCATATAATCTTTAACTGAACCAGTCATGACCATATAAACTGAAGTTTTAGTGAGGCAAAGTTTAACTTCGTTGTACTTATCTTCAATCTCGACTAAAGCAGGCTTTTCATTTACAGGATCTGTTCCATCAGCAATTAGAGTACTACTGAAAGTAAGAATGCAAGCGAATATAAATGAGTGCTTTAAAAATTGCATTTTAAGACGTTAATCTATGTACATTGTTGTATTCAACTTTATATATGACGTATTAAACATTGAATAGTTTCAACTTATTTTACGTTTTTTAAAATAAAACAAATTCTGAAGAAAAAAATTAGAATTCATGGCTCAAAATGAAGTGAATCCATTAGATTTCTCAATTCTTGTTGTAGATGATTCAAAGCCCAATGTAATATTGTTATCTCATGTCTTGGAGAAAGAAGGTTTTCATGTAGAGAAGAGTTACGATGGCGAAGAAGCTTTAAAGAGAATTAAAGAAGTTAATCCGGATATCATACTCCTGGATATTATGATGCCTAAAATGTCAGGATTAGAGGTTGGTAAAGCTTTAAGGATGTCTGAGTTTGAAGATATTCCGATTATTTTTTTAAGTAGTTCGAATGAATCAGTTGATAAAGTAAAAGCTTTTGAAGCAGGGGGAGTGGATTTTATAAATAAACCTTTTGATAGAGATGAACTCATCATCAGAGTTCGAAGCCACTTAATGCTTAAGGTATTGAAAGAAGAAAGTGAGGAGCGACTCCGAATCTTAAAAGAAAGAGAAATTGAACTAAGTGAGGCCAACCAAAAGAAACATAGGTTGATGAGAATGCTTAGCCACGATTTTAAAAACCCTATTTCAGGCATAATGGGATTGGTAACAATTCTCTTGGAAGATAGTGAGCTTGATGAGGAAGAGAAAAATGAGATGCTCGAGCTAATAAAGCAGAGTAGCGAGAAGTTATTAGAGCTTGTAAAAGATCTTCTGGATAAAGAAGTAATAGGTGGTGAGTTTGGGGCTTTGGAAATGAATGAGGTAGATATTATTGATCTTGCAAATCAGGTAATAAAGGCTAATAAACCTAAAGCTACTCTAAAAAAAATAAACCTCAGCTTGAGCACTTTTCAGGATGAGCTAATTGTGAAGTTAGATAAAGAGAAGATCCGGTATGTACTAAATACGTTGGTGTCTAATGCTGTTAAGTTTACTCTTATAGACGGAGAAGTAAAGGTTGAATTTCTAAATTCAGAAGATGAAACATTCATAATAAAAATCAGTGATACTGGTATAGGAATTCCTAATACAATGCTACCAAATTTTTTAATATCATCTAATAAAGAACAAGTGTCTAACCCCGGGGGTATTTTGGGAGGTGGACTTGGACTTGAAGATGTTCAATCTTATGTCGATGCTCATGAAGGAAGGATATGGGTAGAGTCAGAGGAAAATAGCGGAACAACCTTTTTTATAGAACTACCACTGGGAAATTTACAATAAATATGTCGCATACAATTTTAGTAATAGACGATGATGAACCAATTCACATCATGGCAAAGAGTTTACTTGGAAAAGAATTTCAACTGGTGAATGCAAGAGACTCTCAGGAGGCTATAAATATACTATCTGAAACACCTGTTAATTTAATTCTATCGGATATTCATATGCCGGGGTTATCCGGTTTGGAATTGTTGGAGTCAATCAGGGATGATAAAGAAAAGAGCAAGATCCCTGTACTTATCATGACAAACCTTCCAACTGTCGAGAAGGAACAAAAAGCCTTAGACCTTGGAGCTGTTGATTTTATCAAAAAAGAACGTTTCAACACAGACCGTGAAGGGGTTATTGAGTTGGTAAGAATGAAAATTCTAACTGATGTTAATGTAAAAGGACTGGATGAGGATCTGGAGAAAAGTAAGAATAAGCTTGTAATGAAATTGATGGAGTCAGCAATTAAAGGATCATTTACTGATACGGCTGAAACTTTTTGTACTTACTTATCAGATATTCTTAATAGTGACCTTTTAACCTTCTTTGTATTAGAAGAAGGAAATCCTAAGCCACTTATTGTTCATGGAGATATTAAACCATCTGATGCTGATTTCTCTACCTTTCAAAACTCTAACTCTTTTGATCACTTAAACACTAAAAAAGAATCCTATCTGAGCAATCATATCTATAATGAGGAATTCGGATGTTTTCTGGACTTCTCTACCAAAAATGAAATGCCGGCAGAAATAGGGGTTCCATTGTTTTCAGCAAATGAGAAGGCAATGTTGATGAATAACCTGAGTGCACCTGCAGAATCAGAGCTTTTTGGAATGTTAATAGTTAAGCGATCAAAGCTATTTTCAAGTAAAGAATTTGAATTAATTTCCAGATTAGTAACTCAAACCGGAGCAATACTTTGGAGGCTTTACCAGAAAAATAAATGAGTCTGAATAATACTTCCATTTTACTGATCATTGAAGGAACCTATCCCTGGTACAGAGGGGGAGTTAGTGAATGGGTCTATCAATATTTGAAAGAACTGGATAGTTATGATTTTCATATTCTTCAAGTAGCTACAGATGAATTTAAACAGCTTGATCCTTATAACGCTCTTTATCCTATTACAGAAAATGTTAAGTCATTTACCCGCGTACCTCCGCCAACTTTGAAATCTGATTGGGAAACGGCTAAAGAGACCTGGTTTCAATCTATTGTTGAATCGGTTCCTGTTTATAAATACGATACCATTCATGTAACCAATACGGGTTTTGCAGGTTGGTTGGGTATCCGAATATCTGATTTTTTTAATGCTCCACTTGTGTTAACTGAACACGCTTTATATTGGAAAGAGGTAGAGAAAGGAGCAGTGGCTTTGGAATGTGGCTACCAAATACCTGATAATTTTGAAGCAAAATCAGAAATAGTAGATATTTTTAAGCAAATTGCATCTGAAGTTTATTCGTCGTCAGAAGAAGTTGTTTCTGTTTCGAGGGTAAACATCCCTTATCAGAAACAATTTGGAGCAGACTCGCCGAAGTATATTCCCAACGGGGTTCCAACTGATTTGTTAACACCGGATAAAAAAAGGACGAATACACCGGTTATAGGATGGATTGGAAGATGTGCGGAAATGAAAAATCCTAAACTGTTCTTTGAGATTGTGGAAGTATTCCAAAGCAGGTCTCTGGATGTGAGTTTTGTTATGATGCTTAGTGATGCAAATGAAAAAGAACTTGAGCAGGAAGTAAGAGCATTGGCAAAAAAGCATCCGGAAGTAACCATGATATGGAATGAACCTGCTCATCAGTATTTGCATCAGTTTGATATGTTGTGCATTACCAGTCATAACGAATCTCAGCCTTTAGTCATGTTTGAAGCGCTATCAAACAAAGCCTTGCCCATTGGTTGGGAGGTTGGAGATCTTACTTCAGAATTTGGTTTCGTGGTTCCATCAGGTACTAGCACAAATACTCTGGTTGATCAGGTAAGTGCTCTTTGGGAAGATTCACCGAAATTCAATGAGTTAACAGAAAGTAAATATGATCTGGTAGCTTATAATCATACATGGACTTCCATATTTAAGAAGTACGACGAGCTTTTCCGGGAACTTTTAGTTGAAGATGCTTAGTGATGGAAGAAGTAAAACCGGTTGTATTATTTGAAACAGAGGGCTCTTATCCATTTAGTGGAGGAGGAGTAAGCACCTGGGCTCACATATTATGTACAGAGTTACAGGAAGAAGTGGATTTTCATCTGATGGCAATTACCGGTAATCCATTCGTGGAGCCTCGTTATAAGCTTCCTAAGAATATAACAGATATTATCCATATTCCGCTTTGGGGAGTTGAAGAACCTGTCCATTATTTTGATAAAACAATTCCGTTCTCGGGTCAAATTGAAAAAAAAGCCAGAACTACAAAAGAGGTAGTTAAACAACACTTTCTGCCATTATTTAGAGATTTTATTTCATGCCTGAATGATCCATTTCAGGATGTAGACAAGATCAGTGATGTCATATATGGATTCTGGAAATTCTTTCAATATTACGATTATAAAATAACCATGAAGGAGCCCATGCTTTGGGTAGTTTTCAAGGATTCACTTCACGAAAAGTATGTTGAGAATTATGATCCTGAGTTAGGAGATACACCAAAAGTGATCGACATGACTTTTGGGATGAGGTGGTTATACCATTTTTTAATGCCCGTCGCATCTCCGATACCCAAAGAAGTAAATATCTCTCATTCTACCTTAGCCGGCTTTCCGGCTTTAGCTTCTATTGCAGCTAAGTATGAATATGGGATTCCAAGTATGGTAACGGATCATGGAGTGTATATGAGAGAACGCCTTATCAATGTTGGCCGCTCTGATATGACTTTCTTTTCCAAAAAAATGCTTGTAGATCTCTCTACAATGATAACAAGAGCTGTTTATCATACTGCTGATCAGATTTCTCCTGTTACTACGGCAAATCAGAAATGGGAAGAACGCTTTGAAGCTAAACCCGAGAATATTTTACCGATTTATAATGGTGTGGATACAGATCTTTTTAAACCTACACCAAAACCTACTAAGACTGAAGGTACGCCAACGGTAATAGCAGTGGCTCAGGTATTTCCGCTAAAAGATATCGAGACAATGATCCGAACGTGTGCTGTAGTTCGGAAAACTATCCCAAACGTACAATTTACAGTATACGGTAGTTTGGATGTTGATGCAGAGTATGTTGAAACATGCAGGGAACTTATCAAAGATCTTGATCTGGAGGAAAATTTCACGTTTGGAGGGTTTCATAACAATCCAAGTATGATCTTTAATGAAGGGGATATTTCAATTCTAACTTCCATATCTGAAGGGTTTCCGTATACCGTGATTGAATCAATGAGCTGTGGACGTCCTGTAGTTGCAACCGATGTTGGAGGAATAAAAGACGCGTTAGAAGGATGCGGAATTCTTTGCAAGCCACGTTCTCCGGAAGAGATTGCTGAGGGAGTCGTTCAGTTATTGGAAGATACAGATTTGAGAATTGAACTGGGAAATAAGTCCCGTGAGAAAGTACTTCTTAATTTTACTACAGACAGATCAGTTAAAAATTATCTTGAATCCTACAAACTACTGGCAGCTAAGCCAAGAGATCCTTTAAAAAATAAAGTGAAGACAGAGTCAGTATTAAACCTTCTTGAATATCTAAAAGTTAAGAGGTTGGCTCATGCAAACTGAAGAAAGAGATATTATTCTTGAAAAAGAAGATCTGTCAGTGATTGAAGAATTGACTCAGCAGGTTTATGACCTGATCGGAAATCCTTTAAGCGTGTGGGCAGTAGCTGCTACAATTGAGTCGCTTGGAATAAGAGATGTGGATGCAAATACCGATTATGGATATAAGAGTGTTTTTGATTTAGCAGAGGAAGTATTTAAAAGGCTTAAAAAGCATATAAAGGGCAAGTATGAGGAAGAAAGTGAATCAGAGTTTAAGCTTGGTGATGTAGGAGAAAGTTTTAAACTCTTCTTTAAACATTTTGGTATGGGAGTGCTTTTTACCATGCCAATGATTTCTCAGATTGCAGCAATTATTATTTTTGAATATGCACTATGGGCTTGGTTTCGGTTTAATGTAGCTCAGGCAACCATGATAGCGATGGGGACGATAGGGGCTTTCATCATTACAGGTGGTTTTATTCAGGTGCTAGGAAGGCTTGTTTCAAAATATATGGGGGAAACAAATTACTATTTAAGCTGGAAAGCTATTAAAGCAGTAATGTATTTTGCCATTCCTCTTGTTCTTGGAATTGCCGCGCTCGTTTTTGTAGTAAATGTAATTCTTCCTTTTTATCCTCAAAGAATGGTAACAATAGGGCTCACCTATTTTATACTGATCTCCAGTATGATGCTTTCAGCTGCCGTTTTGTACGCTTCCCAACAAAAGCTGATTATTTTAGGAAGTATTTTAGCAGGAACACTTTCCGTTGCTTTTGGAATGGAAGTACTTGATTGGGGGATTTATCTCTCGCAATGGTTAGGAATAGGAATAACCACAGGATCACAGATAATTTATATAATAATTTATTACCAATTTAAGATCAGATCTAACCGTCAGCGATTGTATAAACAATCTCTGCCTAATCTTGAGGTAAGCTACTATAATACCTATCGATATTTCTTGTATGGTTTTGGGTATTTTTCTTTTCTGTTTGTGGACAGAATTTTGGCATGGTCTGCCGGGCCACCGCCACCGCCCTATATCATCTGGTTTAATACTCCTTATGAATTGGGAATGGACTGGGCGTTATTGAGCTTTATATTTACAATAGCGTTACTGGAGTTTATAATTCATTTATTTTCGCACAGGATTATACCTGCTCAAAAGAAAACGCAGATAGATAAGCTTAAAAAATTCAATTTATACTTTAGCAATTTTTATTCATTACAGTTGGTACTACTCTTTTTTGTTGGAATAATATCCATTGTATTGACTTATTACGGAGTGGAAGCTTTAAGAGTTTTTGAAGATGATTATCCTGAAATAAGAGACTTCTTTGCAAATCCATTAACCTTTAAGGTGTTTTGGATGGGAAGCATTGGCTACTTGTTTTTGGTTTTCGGACTATTGAATTCACTATTCTTTTTTACAATGAATAGGCCGGAATATGTACTTTATTCTATGCTCGCAGCATTAGCAGTTAATGCACTTACAGGCTATATATGTAGCAGAGTAATAGGATTTGAATATGCTGTAGTAGGTTTGATTGCAGGCTCAATTACATTTGCAGCAGTTACCGGATTAATCGGTAAAAGATTTTTTAAACATTTGGACTATTTTTATTACTCTGCATACTAAGGACATCTTATGAGTAAAGACGTAAAAGACTACATAAATATAATAGGGAGCAGGCTTGGAAAAGCCTTTGCGATAGATTCGTTTGGAACTGAAGAAGAGCTTGAGTTTTGGGCTCTTTCGGCAGAGCATATGTCTCGTAAGCAAAACCCAACATTTCAGAATATAATTACCTGGATTGATCTGTTGTATCAGGCTCCTGTGCATTTTGTGTATAAACTGGAAAAAGAGCACTTAATACTCATAAAAAGACAATTAATATCAGAAAATCTGCTTCCTGATAAATCCGGAGGAGGGAAGCCTGGTAAAGTAGATGCACAAAGAACTCAGTTTATTCAGGATTTCGAAAATCAAATGCAGAATCTTGAGAAAAAGAGGCAATGGGACGAAGACTTTAAAGAGCACGGGGTTTCTGCTCACACAATCGGAAATTGTGAGCATATCCCGCTCTACAAAAAGACTGGAGAATTTTGGGGCATATATGTAATAGGGCCTAATATTAAAAGCCCTGAAAACATGGTTCCAAAGTTTTCAATAGTAAGTAGGTTGCTTTCTTCGTGGCTGATTAAATTAGATGAGCAGGAAAAAGAATCCCAGAAAGAATATCAGGATAAAGTTCATGGTTTAGTCGGGGAACTGGGTATCGGTGCGTTAAATACAACGGGAATTTCTGAACTTTTACTTTTATACATAATCAATTCTTTACAGGCTAAATCCGGCGCAGTTGTTGAATATAAGAATGGTGCTCCTGTACTTATTGCTTCAAATAGCCTTGATGAGCAATACTTGAAAGCACTTTTAGGGCTCTCTGGTGAAAAAATGTATGATCTGGCTGAAAACGACTTCAGTTTATCAGAAGCAGGTAAAGAGATTGTAAATAAGCTGGATGTTGAACCACTGTTTTTGCCATATATATCAGAAGAAGTAAAAGGTTTTATCTGGATAAACAGAACTGAAAGAAACGAAGCTAAAGATTCAAGTCCTGTGCTTAATGATATTTCTGAGATCGTAGCAAAACTTTTCGAATTCAGAGATGTTAATAAAAGTTTCTCAGATGATCTGCTTGATGCGTTCTATAAAATGCTTCGGGCAATCGAGGCAAAAAGAGAGAAAACAAAATATCATTCACCTAGAATGATCGCTTTTGTTGAAATGTTTGGAATGCTTTTTGGATTGGATAATAATGAAATGGAGATCATTAAGACTACTGCAAAACTTCATGATATCGGATATGTAGGTGCAGCAGGAATAAGTTCTTTGGCGAGTATAGGTTCTGAACTGGCTCATCCTATTGCAGGAGCAACCATGATCAGTAATTTGCCTGTTCATAATGATATTATTGAAGGTATTAGAACTCATCATGAATGGGTAAATGGAAAAGGTACTCCTAATGAGATCAGAGGGGAAGATATTCCGTGGACGGGAAAAATTATTTCCGTGTATGAATTTGTGGTAGACTTTTTTGAATCAAATCCGGAAGTAGCGCCCGAAAAAGAAGAAGAAATGTTGGAAAAGCTGAAATCCAGCTTGATAGAGCGCGCGGATGTTCAATTTGATATGGTTTTAATTCCTACAGTTATACAACAACTAACTATGCTCGGTTGGTCAGGTTGTGCGCAATTAGGAGTTGAATAAATTTCATTAATGTATAAGAAGTTATACCTGATTATTATCTATTTGCTCACTGTAAATTGCATATCATCCAGTAATAAGCTGTCAGAAGATTCCGTCTATGACTCCTTTGGAGTTGTGTATTCTGATATCAATCCTTCTATAGTTTCCGGTTATAAGCTGTTGATTGTAGAGCCGTATTTTTACAGCAAGCAAGATATCATCGAATTCCATTCAAGAGGAATAAAGGTAGTAGCTTATCTTTCTTTGGGAGAAGTCAACGAATCCCGAAGATATTTCAGTGATTTCAAAAAGATAGGTTTGATCGGAAAGAATGAAAATCATGGTTCATACTACATAAATCTTTCCGAGAATAGAATAAAAGAAAAATTTATCTATGAAATTGTTCCGGAGTTACTTTCCTATGGATATGATGGTCTTTTTCTGGACACCATAGACGCTGTGGCTCCGTATACACTCAGAAGAAGTATGGAACAGGACATGGTCGATTTGATATCAAGTATAAGAACCCGAAACCCTGATAAGTTGCTAATTCAAAATGCAGGTTTATTTCTGTTGGATAAAACAGCGACTTATATTGATGCTGTGACGATTGAAGCTGTAGCTTCGGGTTATGATTTCGATAAAAGTGAATATCAAATCAAACCGGAAACAGAGTATGAAGAAAGACTTGAATTCATAGATTCTTTACATAATAACTACAAAGTTCCGTTTCTGATCATAGATTTCGCTGAAAATTACGAAACTTCTTTACAAGTTAAATCCAGATTAGAAGATTCCGGATTACCTTTTTTCATAAGCAATATTGAATTCCGGGGATTGCCAAACTCTTTAGGTAGATCATCAAAATTAAAGAAGGGAGCATAGTATGCCATATTGGTTGATCGTGTTTCTTTCTATAGCCCGGCTGGTTCTCTTTTTTGTGATCCTGTTTTCATGGATAGGTCCCAAATTCCTCCCTCATACCAAAAAGTTACATGGAATTGATAAGATGCTTTACAGTTGGATCGGTATTGGGGGTACTATTATACTCACAATTTTTATTCTTACGATACTGAATCTGTATGATTTGATTAGCATATTTAGTGTTTTGATTTTGATCCCTATTCTTATTTCGTTCTTTAAGGAATGGAGAAGTGGAACATCTATCGGATCTATTTTTAAAGTAATAGAGAATAAAATAGTAGCTAATCAAGTAAGGGTTATTGAATCTATAAAAGTATTTACCTACCAGGGATTAAAAGATAGGTTTTCTGGTAAAAGAGAATTTTCAATTTATGAGAACAGATATAATATTGCTGCTGTAACTATTGGTATTATATCTTGTATTGTCCGTGTTATTCCTGTTTTAAAGAATGCGGCACCGTACAGCAGGGCATGGTATTTCGAACTCGATGAAGTCAAGAATATCAGACTTCAGCAATATTTTGGCGAATTGCCAATTCCAAAAGGAATGCACTCTCTAGTTGGTATGTTCAGCAACTTGACACAGGTAGGGCCGGAGCTTGCTCTTAGTTTATTGGGCAGTTTAACTAGCTTTTTATTGACGATTATAATTTTTTGGCTGATCCGGGAAATCACAAAAGGTAAACGATTAAATGCTGCATTATTCGGAGCCAGTATCTTTGCTCTTATTCCTACATTATTAACTCCAATAAGTCTTGAAGCTGAAACCGGAATTAATACAATTCTGTTAGCCCTTTGTTTTGCTCTTCCAACAGCTTTTATTTTTGTTCGAAACCTCAGGTCAGTTGACAAGGCACCTTGGTTTTATGTGACTATGGGAATTATCGCAACTGCCCTTACTGATATATTTGTTCTGTTAATAGTGTTATTGCCTTTTTTGATATATGGATTACTAGCTATTCCCAGAAAGAGATTTGGTATTAACTTGATTAAAATTGTTACCTATTTAGTTGTTGTCTTTTCAGTTTCGTTAAGTCCTTATATTATCCATTTGATATTAATGGGGCAGGATATTAATTCATTTTTTGAATTACAGCTTTTAGACACCCTTATATTTAGTTATTTCCCTTTCTTAATTACTGATATAGAAGCTCTGAGTTCAATATATCTTTATATAACCGGAGGCTTGTTTATTGTCTTTTTGATCCTTCATTTCGTTCAAAAAAAGAAACGCTTCGCAGATGAATTAGTCTATTTTGCAATGTTCGGTTCGGTGGCTTTTCTGTATTCTTCTCATAACAACCTGGATATATCATTTATAGATTTAGATCAGGTTAATGCTTTTTATGCAATTCTTATTTCTGTTTTATGTGGACTGGTTTTCTATGCCTTATATACTATAATAGAAGTAGTAATGAATATAAAACATCGTTTCGTTAGCTATAGCCAACCAATCCTAATGGTTTTATTAGTGGGTGGTGGGGTATTCCTTGCCGGTGGAGTAAATACGGGCAAAACATTGCCACAAACACTGCCGAATGGTTTTTTTGAATCTTACTACAGTATAATCAATGAAAGGCTTCCTTTTACCTATGCAACGGTAAGTCCTCCTATTGATAATGCATTGTCCAAGAACAGACATTATTTTATGAATTATGATTTCTTTCTAGGAAGCTATGGAAATATAGATTCTCTGTATCAAGAGTATCTTGAACTTCCCAAAGAGCTCAGGCCTGATACCGCGAATATTCCTCCTGCAAGTATATTCGTTTTTATACAAAAACCACCTTACGAATCAATACAGCAAGGAATTTTGTTTGAACCGGGAGAGCAGATGCTGGCATTAAGTGAATGGATTTCTAAATATAACTCATTGCCGGGCAGAGAGGTTCTCATATATAGAGAAACAGAGGATGCAATAATCTACGAGATAATAAATCAGAAAGACGGATCTAACATAGGTGATATTTTGATGAATATTTACCCAAAAGAGGAAGGGCGTGCGGCTAAGCTATTTAAATAAATACTTACTTAGTTCATTACTATTTCTTGTTTTAATGGTTCTAAATAAGCCGTTAAATGCACAAAATGAGATAGCGCCAATTATAATTCTGCATAGTTCGTCTGATGAGTTTTCTACTGAAGTTACAAGCGAGTTGATTGAAGCATTTAAATATCCGGAATTCAAGTATGAAATCCTGGATCTGGATAAATCCAAAAATATTCCAATAGATAAAAAAACCAATCTTCTTATCAATACCAGTTCGAATATAACTTCAATAGATGATAAAGAGCTAAACAAGATCATAGACTATTTAGGTAAGGGTGGTAAAATGATCTTTTTTGGTACTGTAACAGATGAAAGATTTGCATATATCCAAGGGATAAAGGCCGGAGCCGATTATAGCATTGATCAGACAGTTCGTGGAATTAAAGGAGTTGAAAATATATTTCCTGGTTATAAAGGAATGGAGTTTTATTCAAATTTCAGCATTCCTCATAATCGGTTAAAGAAGAGCAGTTTTACTGATCAAATTAGAGTACTTGCAACTGCTGTAACCGACGAGGATTACCCTATACTTTTTGAAAATAGTATTGGGCTTGGAACTGTAATGGTATTTAATAGTTATGTGCTTTATGAAAAAGACTACAGAGGGTTAATGTTTTCCTCCGTAATTAAAATGTTACCACATTTACCATACAGAAATGCAAATGTGGGTACTATTTTTCTGGATGATTTTCCTGCCCCGCTTTATAATACTAAGTTAGAACCTATTGCTACAGAATACGATGTAGAGCAAGCAGACTTTGTCGCAAATATTTGGTGGCCGGATATGCAAAAACTTGCTGATTCTTTGTTGATCACATACTCAGCCATGACTGCATTTAATTATAATGCAAATATAGTACCTCCATTCGATTACATAGAGTGGACATCAGCAACCATAAGAAGAAAGAATCGGCTAGTTAAAGCGAGTGTTTATCTGGCTCAGGATATTGCTGAGTCCAGGCATGAACTAGCGTTTCATGGCTATAACCATTTTTCATTATTGAATGAAGAATGGGATTCTAATTCATCGTTTATGGAATCAGCTTTAAACTCGGTTAAAAAGAGATGGAGAGTTGATGATCTTGGGCTGCTTCCAATAACCTATGTCCCTCCAACTAATTTTATTGATTCAACCGGAATACAGGCTTTAACAAGAGCTATGCCCTCGATAAAAGTTCTTAGTTCTTTATATCTGGGAGAAAAAGAATATGGAGGAGCCAGAGGTTTTGGCCCGGACCCATATTCAGATAAATTATTTAATTACCCAAGGATATCAAGTGGGTTCAATATAGAAGGGAATTCAGTTTTTAATCAGCATAGTATGCAGCTACTCACCGGGGTTTGGAATCATTTTGTTCATCCCGATGATGTATTTCAAGTTGTTCAACGAGAAGCAGATGCGTTTGAAAGCAGAAACTCTGATAATCTAGGCTGGAGATCTACTCCGGATACTACCACTTCACTCTATCAGGAGTTTCTTAAAAGATTAAGCCATACAAAAAAACAGTATCCTTTTTTACGATTGGTTTCTGCAGACTATGGAGCAAATATAGCTCAAGATTGGTTGAATGCAGATTCTGAATATCTGGAAACGGATGATCAGTATCTTGTGAATGTAATACCGCCTGATACTTATAAATCATCCAGTGAAGACAAAGAAGAGAAGTATTGGTTTATGTATGTGCCAAGAGAAGACCGGTCTGATATTGAAAAGCATTTAAGTAAAATAGTAGATGGGTATACTTTTTCAAGGTTTTGGGATGGCTATCTTTTTCATTTTTATTCGAAAAAGAATCTGATAAATATTCCTAAGCCAAAATCACTTAACAGAACTTCCAGAGAGCTGGAATCAGGTTTAGCATTGGCGAAAAATAGATTTAATACTTATCTGACAAATCCTTTTTATTTAGCTGCTTCATCTGTAACGGTTGAGCCTGAAATTACCTTTGAGCAACAACTTTCGGATGCGATAAACAGATATTTACGAAGTCCTAAAAGCATTCAGGCTCAGGAAGAGTTAATTGAACTTAGTATTGAAAATGATGAAGCAATGCGTGCAATTCAAATTCTTGAGTTCAGGTTAAAGTCTACTCCTGACTGGCGAAAAAGTGACATAGATCGATTGGTCACTTACTATGGATTTGAAAGTGCTTATACAAGAGCTGAGAACTTTCTGGAAGAGCTCTGGAGAAAATACGGTGACGAGAAGGTTATTCTTTTAAAAAACAGAGTAGCTGAACAGCTTGGTTTATACTCACCTGAATTTGTAAAGAGGTGGAGACTAAGAGAAATTGAAATTTATGGTGAAACGAATGAAACAGTTCTTGCTTATGTAAATGCTGTTGAAAGTGCTGAAACCTGGCCGGAGATAAAGCAAAGGTTAAGAAGTCTGATAAATATCGATCCGCGAAATGATAGCTTGTACGCATATACAATTCAAAGATCGTTTTATTATGAATCAGCAGATAGCACCATTGCATTGCTGGAAGAGTTTCCTGAGTGGTCTCATAATCAGTTAAATGAATTTGCGGGGCAATTTGCTAGCATATACGGTTATCAGCTTTTTGATTACGATAAAGCTTTGTATTGGGCAGAACGATCAGATAGTATCTCAAACCGAACTAAATTAGAATGGATAGCTCAACAAAATGAACTGGATCAATTTTATGCTATTAGTAAGGATTATTTACGGAATAACCCCGGTAACGATTCCTTAAGGGTGTTTGCAGGTACAACTCTCTATTATCTTGGCTTTAAAGAAAGAGGATATGAAATCATGTATCCTTTATTCGGTAGAGGAAAGAGTACCGAAACCGAAGCTCATCAGTTGATAGAAGAGGAATTTAAATTTATCACTTATAAAGACAAGAAAAATCTTTTCAGAAGATACCCGAACTTCTTCTCAGAGAAGGAAGAAAAGATATTTAAAACTGATCTACGATGGAATGAAGGAGTAAGAGCATCTTTGTTTGGTGAATATTTCTCTGACAATTTTGATAATCAATCTGCCAGAGGAGGAGTGTCGGTACAATTTGGGAACAGATTGGATAAATCTCACTTATTTAAATTGGAAGATATTTATGTAAATGACAGAGTGGGGAACCAGAATTTCTTTTCTAACTTTACAGGTATTGGATATGAATTTGAGAACAGAAAAGAAGATTATAGCCGTGTCTTTAGATTTGGTCCATCTCTATTTTATGGGGAGGAAGGTATTCTGGGAGAAGCTTTTGTTTCCTATTCAATAAGCTATGATTCTACATTTACGGCACTTAACTTGTCGATTGAACCTGAGTTTACCCGCCAGGCTATTGTACAGGATATCTATAAATTGAAGGGCGAATTCTATAGAGAAGATCCCTGGTTAAAAAATAAATTCCTGACAACGGTGTCCGGATCGGGACAGGTTTATACAAATGAAGTGTTCGATTATTCTGTAACGGGAAGAGGTTACATCCAGCCTTGGGGAACTCCATTCAGAGGAAGATTGATTGGAGAGTTAGGTTGGCAAGATGCTTCAAAAAGCTTCCCGAATGCTGAACCATTTTTTACTCAGGATAATTATTTGCTGAAGGGTTTAGGTTTTGATTTAAGATACCGAAGTCCTAATGATTTTAGCTATGATTCTTTATTTGAATTAGAATTAATGGGAAAACATGCCTCAACGGATGGGTACTTCTTAACAGGACGTGCAAATGTGGAACATAAATTTAAAAAGTTTTGGCAGATAAAAGTGGGTACTGAGTTTTCAACAAGTTCTGTATATCAGTCAAATAGAATATTCTTTACCATTTCTCATTTTTTTAAATACAAGCTAAAACGTCCCGAACAAAAATAATTCAGAAGCGTATATTTCTTCATGAAAAAAATCAGACCACATATTGAGTGGGTTGCATTCACTACAGGGTTGGTTCTTATGGCTATGATGGACCCTTTGAGTTCCGGGACTTCATTGTGCTTTTTTGAATTTGTTGGAATCGAATTTTGCCCGGGAGAGGGGTTGGGACATTCCATTGCCTGGATATTCAGAGGAGAGTTTGAAAATGCTGTAAGCGCGAATCTTTTTGGCATACCCGCCGTACTCATTTTGAGTTTGAGAATTCTACAGATCTGGAAAGATCTTTATATAAATAAAACTACTACACAAAAAGGACATACAGATGGCAGAAGTTTATGATTTTATACCTGAAGCAGAAGGAGATGAAGCTCTTTATTTAGCCAAACTTCTGACTTCATTAGATGATGAGAATAAAAAAAGGTTCTCTAATGTATACAGATCCAGAAGAAAAGATCCACAGACTGTTCTAATACTTTGTCTGTTAGGATTTTTAGGCCTTGCCGGAGTACACAGATTTATATTAAATCAGATAGGAATGGGAATTTTATACTTCTTTACAGCAGGCCTGTGCTTTATTGGAGTGATCGTTGACCTGGTTAATTATAAGGATCTCACTTTTCAGTATAACAGGAAAGTTGCTCAGGAAGTCAGATCCCTTTTATAAAAGCCCGAAAATACGATTTACATTAAACCCGAATCTGAAATTAGGTTCAAAAAAATTAGTCTCGGTTCGGGTTAATAAGTGCTGTTCGGTAAACCATCTGCCGGACATAAAGAACATTTGAAAGACATGACCACCGGTCTCTAATTCGTAGACCAAAGCAGCGTGGTTTTTTGTATCTGAAATTTTATCTCCGATTACAGGGAGATACTCGAATGAAATAGACTTTCTTTCATTGATTTTAAATCTGCCGGCAAATCCCAGACCATAAACGGTATTATATAATTCAGAATCTGCTTCTCTTTGAACCACCGTATTAAAGTGAGAGACCATAGGGGAAACCTGAAAGCTAAAATTATCGCTGAATTTACGAGCTATCATAACCGAACCCAGATAATTCAGTCTTTCCTGAACTGTTAATCCGAAAGATTCTTTTTGAGTTCTGATTCCCATATTTCCTTTTAGTACAACCGAAACAGGCACTCTATCCAGTTTTGTTTGATGAAGGATCCTGTAATCGATCGAAAAATCAATGTTGTCTTCACGGCTGGTTCGGCCAATTCCGATGTTAAGATTATCAGTAAGTCCGTATCCAAAAGCGATCCGAACATTAGCTCCTTCATCAACTCCGAAAAAAGTATCTATTCCACCGCGAACATCACCGAAATTGTGCTGTATCATACTATTCAGATCACCTTTACCTAAAAGTTGAACAGTCCCTAAACCGGCTATGTTTTTTGTGAGAAATGTTTCTTCAACCGGCCCATCAGGATTTGCTCTCACTCGTTCCATTTGAGCTTGCAATAAAGAAACAGTGCAAATTGAAATTAGTACTGTAATAAAGAATGTTCTCATTGTTTATCCATCTACGGGTTTTAGCAAAGCATCAATTTTAATTTCCTGATTTTCATCCACTTTAATGAATAAGATCTTGGGTGGTTCTATTTTGTAGTCTAACAAGCTTAAAATCCAACCGGCTGTTACATGTAAACCAGTATCTTTCATTTGTAATGTGCCTTCCACTTCAATTTCTTTTTCTTCGCCATGAATTTTAAAAGTCCCTTTTACAATGACATCCTGAACAGAAGAAGATTCCGGATCAAAATCTGTTACCAACTTTCCAAAGAATTCGGCAAAAGGATACTTTTTAGTTTCTAAAGTAAGCTTCATATCCTTATCACGTTTCCCATTTCCGGTATCTAAAGTTTCCAGATCTATATAGAAGTCGATAGTTTTTTCATCCAGATTAATAAGACCAACAAGGCTCTCAGAATTTCCTTCGAAATTGTGTAAAGGAACTTTAGAATAGAATGTGGCTTTACCTTCTTCAGTTTTAAAGCTTTGACCAAAGCTTAAGCCGGCCGTAAATAAAACCAAAAAAGCTGAAAGAAATAATTTTTTCATAATTCAATACCTAATTTAATTGTCTTGTGCACCCTGATTAATCCAGGCTATGATTTTGCCTATATCCGAACTGCTGATACTTCCGCTAAGAGGCATCCGTGAACCAAACTCGGGGTTAGATCCAAGTTTATCTATGATCGGGCTTCTATCAGCACTGTCGGGCACAATAATAAGCCTGCCATATCCGGAACCTATGCTGTTAATAGCATTCTGGTAACTATCCAGATTAACACCATTTACATTGTCACCGTTTGTATGGCAAAATCCTCCTCCACAAGTCGAATTAAAAATCGGCTGTACTTGAGTAGCATAACTTATAGGTTCGTCTGGAATTTCGGGAACCTGATCTTCAACATTGTTTAAACAACTAGATAGAAATAGGCTGCTGAGTGTCAAAAAAAGTATTTTTTTCATATTCTGACTAATTAAAGATTATCTGAGCTTAATGCTAATTTTTAGAATTAAATTTTAATAATCTAACTAGAAAAGATATGAGGGAATTGCATCACAAATCTATAAAAGAAAAAGATGGAGGGAAAAAGAAACCCGAGTCGTTCAAAACCCGGGTTTATCTTTAGGGCATTTGGTGCTTGTGCAGCATCCAAAAGCTCGATTGCTCTTCGTGTGTCGACTACGAAAAAATATCCTGATAGTTACATTCTTATAATTATGCATATTAAATACTGTAAAGAGGTGGGTTTAAACTCAATGGTTCTTATCTTTAAACATGAATGACAAAAAAATCTTTGATTTCACTGTGAAAGAAGCAGTAGCAGGTTTAGCTATAGTACTTATTATTTTCCTCTGTACTTTTATTTCCAGAACGTACAGGATTTCTAAGTCTGAGGCGTTAATTGGTACCCAAAACACTCAGATATATTTACAACAAGATGTTACTCTAAGTGAGTTAGTAAACATATTGGAGTTGTCCAATATTCAATTTGACGAAGATGAATTACTTTGGGTTAGTCCGTTACTTGGTTGGAGAACTTTCAGAAAAGGGTATTATCAGTTTGATGGGGAGTATTCTTACAATGATTTTTTAACCAAGCTTGCTTTCGGAAGTCAGGATCCCGTTTCAATTACAATTTTGCCTGGTATAACAATTGACAGATTTGCCAGAAATTTAGGAAATACAATGAGTTTTGACAGCTCTGATGTTCGGATTGTTTTTGATGACTCACTATTTGTTGCTTCCAAAAATATATCCAAAGAACAATTGTTCGGAAGAATGTTGCCAAATACTTACGATGTATATTGGACTTATAGCCCAAAGCAAACAATAGAAAAGATACTCAGCGAATTTAAAAATCAGGTTGTTAAGCAATATAAAAGCAGAATAGACTCTTTGGATTACTCTATCGATGAAATAGTTGCTATGGCTTCAATTGTGGAGTGGGAAGCGAATATTGAAGAAGAAAAACCAATAGTAGCAGGTTTGTATTGGAACAGGTTAAAAAGAAGAATGTATCTGCAAGCCGATCCAACAATCAGTTTTGCTGTAGGAGAGAGGCGTAGATTATTACTGGAAGATTACAAAGTTGATCATCCATATAACACTTACACTAAATATGGATTGCCGCCGGGACCTGTTACAAATCCCAGCTTACAAACTATCAAGGCGACTTTGTATCCTGCAAATCACCAGTATTTATACATGGTGGCAAATCCTGAAGGGGGACATCTTTTCAACCTAACCTATGAAGAGCATTTAGTGGACGCTGAAAAATGGCGGAAATGGTTGAGGCAGCAATACAGAATTAAACGACAAAGAGAATTACAGGAATCAGGAGAGTAAATTTCTTAGTGTTTTATTCTTCCCGGAAAATAGATTTAATAAGAACCTTTTGGTTGATATGCTCACTATCAAAACCAAACTGACCACTAAGACCACGGTAATTTTTTAATTCATGCAGACCTTGCTTTAGTAAGTCCGGATTACCGACTCTGTTTAATGTACTCAATACGAATTTAGTGACATCGTAGCCTATAAAAGCAAACCGATTGGGCTCTGTTTGAAAGCGTAATCTGAAATTCGATGCAAACTCTTCTACATCAGTTTCACCATAACGTATTTCAAAACTCTGAGTATAGTGAATGGATGTTTCCGGCAAGCGTGTATTTTCCAGGTCTGTATCTGCCCATTCTTCAGAACCCAGGAGTATGTAATCACTTTTTGAAGCTTCTAGATCAGTGAGCAAGTTCCTGATCAAAGTCGGAGCTGCCGCGCCTGTGAATGGGGCATAAATTCCTTTTAAGCCCGGGGATGGTACCAATGTATCAGTTTTAGACAGATAAGCTGTGTATTCCGAAATATCATAACCTTCGGATTCCAGATCTTTCAGGAAAAAGTGCTGAACAAATGCTCCTAAGCGTTCTGCTTCATGTCTGAATGCCAGTGCTGAAGCTTCACCTAAAGCACCCATTTCAGCTAATACAGCTACTGTGTCAAGGCCTAAAGAGTTTACAGCATATTGAGCCATTTTCTTGCCCTGTACAGCAAAAGTTGGATTTGTCTGGAACATATAGTTATTGGCTATGTTCAGAGAGTCAGAATTAGCCAGAGGAGTAATTACCGGTATTTCATACACCTCTGCAAGTTCAGAAAACGATTTTGCTACATCAGAAAATAATGGACCTATTACTACATCTACATCTTTATTCCAGACTAAGTGATTTAGTATGTCTTCTGATTGAATAGAATCTACATTAGTTCTGGAAAAGTTAATGAATGCTTTTTTATCACTCTGGTTTGCATTGAACTCTTCAACGGCTATCTGTATCCCAAAATAGAGATGTTGAGGGATTTCATAGTTGTCAGAATTCATATCAAAAGAGGGGAGTGTAACACCAATTTGATAAGACATTCCAGATGGAGCGTAAGAATATTTTCGGAATGGATACCTGGAAGCATATATAAGCGAATCCCTCAAAGCAGATTCTATCTGGAATAAATCTACAGCATTACTGTCAATCAGGGATGATTTTAATGAGTTGACCATAGTTTTCGCTTTTGAGAAATCTACTCTGCCTAATGCTCCGGAGACAACATCTGCTAAAATTTCAACATTAGAACTCTGTCTGAATACAGTTTTGATCTGATCTATACTTAAATAGCTCAAAACCTGATCGTAAAAAGAAATGGCTCTGGTGTAGTATGGATTATTTCTGCTATTGGATTTAAGTTCATGTAAAAGCTCAAGAGAAGCTGTAAAATCATCAAGTTGGAACAGAACCAAGGACTTTGTGTATTTAGCTTCCTGTATTAAGATCGTAGCGTTCTCATCAGAATCAATAACTTTATTCAGATAAGCTCTGGATTTAGAAAAATCCCCTAACGAAAAATAACTTTTACCGGAGAATAAATTCGCTTCCGGACTATCTATCTGAGTGAATATTCTAAGGGCTCTTTCATAGTCTCCGTTTTGATAGAGATTTTTGCCTGATTCAACAGATTGGGTAAAAGCTGAGGCGGAAAAAAGCAGAATTAATAAAAAAGAGAAAATTGAAAAAGTAGATTTCATAGAATTGCTAATTAATACACATGCTTACACTCAGAATAAACGAATTTGTTCTCATTTATTCCCATTCAATTGTTGCAGGAGGTTTCGAACTAATATCATAAACCACTCTGTTAATTCCCTTTACTTCATTAATAATTCGATTGGAGACCGTTCCTAGGAAATCGTAGGGGAGATGTGCCCAATCGGCAGTCATACCGTCTACACTTGTAACAGCTCTGATGGCTGCAGTAAATTCATATGTTCGTTCATCACCCATTACACCAACACTCTGAACAGGTAATAAAACAGCAAGAGCTTGCCAAACATCATCATAAAGCCCCTGACTTTTAAGCTCATCGATAAAGATCTTATCAGCTTCGCGAAGCAGATCTAATCTTTCTTTGCTTAGTTCACCAATTACTCTGATTCCTAGTCCGGGACCAGGAAATGGATGTCGGCCAATAAAATGAGCAGGAATACCTAAAGCTTTTCCAACTTCACGTACTTCATCTTTAAAGAGTTCCCGTACAGGCTCGATCAGATCAAGTTTCATTTTTTCCGGTAACCCACCCACATTGTGGTGCGATTTTATAGTCGCTGATGGACCTTTGAAGGAAACACTTTCAATTACATCAGGATAAAGAGTTCCCTGAGCTAAATATTTAAATTCTGATTGTCCGCCAATTTCTTTCTCGAAAACATCGATAAAAGTAACGCCAATGATCTTTCTTTTCTTTTCTGGATCAGAAACACCTGTTAGTCTGGTTAGGAATAGTTCACTTGCATCTACACCTCTTACAGGAAGTTCAAGATCTTTGATATAGAGATCGAGCACCTCATTGAATTCATCCTTTCGCAGCAATCCGTTATCAACAAAAACGCATTCCAGTTGATCACCAATTGCTTTGTGAATCAGAGTAGCAACAACAGTAGAGTCCACACCACCTGATAGTGCACACAGAACTTTGTCATTCCCGACTTTCTTTCTGATCGCCTCAATTTGTTCTTCCACAAAAGAATTTGCTGTCCAGTCTCCGGATAAATCACAGATATCGAAAGCAAAGTTATGAAGAATTTGTTTCCCATAATCCGTATGTGCTACTTCCGGATGGAATTGAACACCGTAGATCTCTTTTTCTTTATGATGAACAGCTGCAACTCCGGCATTATTTGTATGGCCTACAATTTCATAAGAGGATGGAAGCTCATGAATGTGATCTCCATGACTCATCCAAACAACAGAATTGTCTTCTACATCTTTTAATATTCCGTTGCTGTTATCAACGATTAGATGAGCTCTTCCGAATTCACGTTTATCTGCTTTTTCAACACTTCCTGGAATCTGAGTATGAGCAAGAAGCTGTAATCCATAACAAACACCAAGAATTGGTACATCCCAATCCAGTATATCTGTTTGAAGGGATGGGGCATCATCGTCATTTACACTTTTGGGGCTTCCTGAAAGAATGATCCCTTTAGGAACCGGTTCAGAAACCGTGCTCAGGTCGACATTAAAAGGATGGATTTCACAGTAGATATTGAATTCACGCAATCTTCTTGCGATAAGCTGAGTGAACTGAGATCCGTAATCAAGAATTAAAATCCATTCGTTATGTCGGTTCATTAAATTTGATAATATTTAAGCGATGATTTCTTTGTATTGGTCTGCTGACAGAAGAGAATCCAGTTGGGAGGTATCTGATAGTTTTATTTTTACCATCCAGCCTTTCCCGTACGGATCTTCGTTAACTATCTCAGGATTATCTTCAAGTTCTTCATTAATTTCTGAAATTTCACCATCTACAGGTGCATAAAGCTCAGAAACTGTTTTTACAGCTTCAACAGTACCGAAAGTGTCATCGGCAGAAAACTCAAATCCTTCTTCTTCCAACTCCACAAAAACGATATCTCCAAGTTCACCTTGAGCAAATTCTGTGATCCCAATAGTGGCTGTGCCGTCACCATTGTCTTTGATCCATTCATGCTCTCTGGTGTATTTTAAATCACTTGGTACGCTCATCTAACAGCCTCCGGGTTAAATTTGAAATTATTTTCTAAATACTTAGTGGTGAATTTACCAGCTAAGAAGTTAGGATCATCCATAAGTTGAATATGGTAAGGTATAGTCGTTTTAATCCCTTCTATGATAAATTCCTGCAACGCACGTTTCATCTTATTGATAGCTAATTCTCTGGTTGGTGCGTAAACAATTAGTTTAGCTATCATTGAATCGTAGTGAGGTGGGATGCGATATCCTGAATAAGCATGAGTATCCAATCTCACACCATGACCACCCGGTGGGTGAAATACAGTAATTTCACCTGCAGAAGGACGGAAGTTAAATTCAGGATCTTCAGCGTTAATTCTACACTCTATAGAATGGCCTCGCATTTCGATCTCACGCTCTTCGATCTTCATACCGGCAGCAACACGTATTTGCTGTTCAATAAGATCATATCCTGTTACTTCCTCAGTTACAGGATGTTCAACCTGAATACGAGTGTTCATTTCCATGAAATAGAAATTCTCATCGTCATCTACTAAATATTCAACAGTACCAGCACCTTCATAATCAACTGCTTTCGCAGCGTTTATAGAAGCTTCACCCATTCTCTTTCTTAAATCCGGGGTCATAAGTGGGGAAGGAGATTCTTCCAATACTTTTTGATGTCGACGCTGAAGAGAGCAATCTCTTTCACCTAAGTGAATAACATTACCGTGCTGATCAGCCATGATCTGGATCTCAACATGATGTGGGTTTTGAACGAAACGTTCAATATATACTTCTGGGTTACTGAAGATGGTGCCGGCTTCATTTCGGCACATTTCGAAATTCTTCTTTAACTCACTTTCTTTTTCAACAACACGCATTCCACGACCACCGCCACCAGCAGAAGCTTTGATAATAACTGGGAATCCAATGTCCTTGCACACTTTTACAGCTTCTTCATAAGTGTCAACTACACCATCGCTACCAGGTACAACAGGTACCTTATTCTTGATCATAGTTGCTTTAGCTACAGCTTTATCTCCCATTGAGTTAATAGCGTGAGGAGATGGGCCTATAAACTTTAGATCATGCTCAGAGCAAATCTTAGAGAACTCAGCATTTTCAGCTAAAAAACCATAACCGGGATGAATAGCCTCAGCATTGGTGATTTCTGCGGCAGCTAAAATACTTTGTATTTTTAAGTAGCTGTCTTTACCTGCAGGAGGCCCAATACATACAGCTTCATCTGCAAATTTAACATGAAGGCTATCGGCATCAGCTGTTGAATAAACAGCTACTGTCTTAATACCCATTTCTTGACACGTTCGAATAACTCGAAGTGCTATTTCGCCACGATTGGCTATTAATATCTTTTTAAACATGCTGACTAATTAGTCTTTGCTGATTATGAAAAGAGGTTGATCAAACTCGACAGCCTGACCATCGTCGATCAGAATGTCCTGAACAGTTCCACTAAATTCGGCTTCAATTTCATTCATGATCTTCATTGCTTCTACGATACAAAGAGTATCACCTTTGGAGATCTTAGATCCTACTTTTACAAAAGGATCGGAATCAGGTGAAGCTGCTTTATAAAAAGTACCAACGATAGGAGACTTAACAGTTTCTCCTTTTACTGATGAACCGCCAGAGGAATCTGAAGAAGCACCACCATCTGCTGAAACCGGTGCCTGTGGTTGAGCAGGAGCTGCAGGCTGAGCCGGAGCAGCTTGCATCGGTTGTGTATAAGCAATCTGCTCAACAGTCCCTGTTTTCTTTACTTTAATTTTAAAATCGCCTTCTTCGATAGCTACTTCGTCTACATCGCTATCAGAAATTAGATTTAGAATATTTTTTATCAGTTTTAAGTCCATAGTAAGTTATTTAGCTCGTTCCAGATAAGTTCCTGTTCTTGTATCTACTTTAATTTCTTCACCTTCATTAATAAAAAGAGGTACGTTAACAACAGCTCCGGATTCTAAAGTTGCCGGTTTGCTACCTCCTTGTGCAGTATCACCTTTTACTCCGGGATCGGTTTGGCTTACAGTAAGCACTAGATGATCCGGTGGTTCTGCGTATAAAACTTGTTCGTCGTCAGCGTTGAATAATACATTGCAGACCTGACCTTCAATTAAAAAATCTTTTCTTTCAACCTGATTGGCATTAACGGGAATCTGTTCATATGTATCACTATTCATAAAGTAGAAAAGGGGACCATCCTGATATAAAAATTGGTAGTCTCTGTTTTCTACACGAACAGCTTCAGTATTTTCTCCTGAGCGCCATGTTTTATCAATGTTTTTACCGTTTACAATACCTCTGAGCTTTGTTCTTACAAAAGCAGGGCCTTTTCCGGGCTTTACATGTTGAAATTCAGTAATCGAATACAATTCACCATCCATATTCAGAACTAACCCATTTCTGAAGTCGGAAGTAGAAATTTTAGCCATTAAAAATATCTCCGTTATTTAGTTGCCCAAAAATACAGCTAGGGAATTCCGATAACAAGTTAATTAAAGAAAATTGGTAATAATGTTATATAGAATTGCCAGCGGGCAAACTACGTAAATGAATACTGGCCAGACTTTTGAGAATAATGTTTGTCTAATGCCTGCAAAACCAAATTCCATCTCTGTTATTGCTGAGTCTGTTTTCCAAACAAAAGCAACAAATATACAGGTTAACAATCCGCCGATTGGTAATCCAAGGTTATTGAATATGTTATCAAAATGACCAATAAGTGCCGGATAAAAGGAAACCACTATAGAAATAGCAAGCACTCCAAGACCTACACCCCAGGCTGCTTTTTTCCTTTTAACTTCGAATTCATCAATAACAAAAGACACAGGGACTTCAAGTAGTGATATAGTAGATGTTAGTGCTGCGATACTTAACAACAGGAAGAATACAACTCCAAGAATTAACCCAACTGCTCCACCAATAGTATGAAAGAGTGCCGGTAGAATTTGGAAAACCAGATCAGTGCTGGAAGCCAGTTGATCGCCAACAAAAATTTCAATTCCTGCATTTTTAGCAACATACATTGCCGGGATGATCAAAAGTCCGGCTAAAAAGGCGATTCCGACATCAGCCAAGGTTACAAATGCTGCTGCTTGAGGAATATTCTCTTTTTTATTTAGATATGAACCATAAGTGATCAATGCTCCCATACCAAGAGAAAGTGAGAAGAAAGCCTGACCCATTGCCGAAAATATCAGGTCTGCATTAATTTTTGAAAAATCAGGAAGCAAGTATTCGCGAACACCTTCTGATGCGCCTGGTTGAGTAAGCACATAACCGATCATTATTACAATGATTCCGATCAACAAAGGCATCATAAATTTAGTGGCACGTTCAATACCGTCACTGATACCGCCCGTAATAATTTTAATAGTACCAAACATAAAAGCAGAGGCTATAATTGCGTTTTTCCAGCCATTGCCTGTGTCAGTAAGTAGATCAGCGGCTGCTTGCCAACCGAAATAATAGAAAATTTCTTCAAATGCGAATCCAAACGCCCAACCTGCAATTACAGTGTAGAAGGAGAGGATCATGACTCCACATATAACTCCCCATAAACCAACCAACGGAAAAAACTTATTGGAAGAAAGAGCCTTAAAAGCGCCTACCGGGTTCTTTCCTGATTTTCTACCGATAGCCAGTTCTGCTACCATAACAGGAAAACCTATTAAAAATGTACAAATCAAATAAACTATGAGATAAGCTGCGCCACCTTCAGTAGCTACTTTTGTTGGGAAACCCCAAATGTTACCTAAACCTACAGCAGAACCGGCTGCTGCTAATATAAATCCAAGTTTTGAGTTCCATGCACCACGTTCGGTTGTTGATGTACCTGCCAAAAGATGTCCTCCTTTAAGAATTGTTTAAAGCACTAAAATATTTCTTGCTTACATTATACGCAACCTTCTTAATATAACACCGGAAGAAGGTGCTAGAGTATAAGAATTTTCAATAGTTATTTTAGCTTTATTTAGTTTGATAGAATTTTTGTCAGCCAGAAGCTCCCAGCCTCCGGGAGGCAGATCAATTGAATGTTCTTTTTTGGGATTTCCATTCAACGAAATGAAATACTCATACGGGTCCAGATCTTGATTTGATTGAATGGAAAAAGTGATATGTAGGGGATCTTTATAAACTTTAAAATTGATATCCGAAGGTAAAGCTTTTCTGAGAGCAGGGGAGTTTAAACGAAGTTCAATGAGCCCCTTATAATACTCAAACAAACCTTTATTGATTTCTATTTCATTGAAATTCAGCCAGTTAGTCTCGTTGTCTTTGTTATAACTGTCATGATCGAGCAAACCGTTTCTTTTATCCCGATTTCTCGGATCAAAGATCAGTTTTGAGCGAGCCCATTCCTGTCCGGCATGTATCATAGTTACTCCCTGACTAACAAAAAGAGTAAGCGATGCCAGTTTGGCTGTGTCTAATTCTTCCTGAGATAGATGAGTAAGTGCTCTTTTGTTTTCAAACTTCTGTTCATTTTTAGAATGATCCAAGGATATCCGGATGAAATCTCCAAGAGTGTAACCATCATGACTTTCAATATAATTGAGCGAATGAGCAGAGGTACTAAAAAGTCCTTTTTCTCCCTCTTTTAATGTTCCGCGGATGAAATTTTCGATGGCAAATCGTGAAGTTTCATGATTCCATCCACCAAAAATAAACCCTTTATCAGAAATAGGGTGAGAGCCTTTGATCCCGTTTCTGATCTTGTCGTTCCAGGAGATCCAGCCGTGATCGGAGAATCTCGAAGGTTTATATTCTCCGCCCCAGGGTTCAGCGATCAAAATTACATCAGGATTGATCTTTTGAGCTTCTTGTTTGATAAGGTCAATAGTTTCCCAATCTATAATTCCTGCCAGATCAAACCTGAAACCATCAATATGATATTCTTTGATCCAGTGCAGTACAGAATCAACGATCAACTTTCTGGAATACTCAGATGTAGTATCAATATCATTTCCGGTCCAGCTGTTGTTGATGAAGTTACCTTTTTCATCAAGTTTAAAATAATGTTCTTTAGCCAGAATTTTGAGCGGATTTTGATCATAATGAGAAGCATGATTGTAAACCACATCCATTATAACTGCGATATCATTTTGATGAAGTTCACGTACTAAGCTTTTTAGCTCTGTAATCGCATTCTCTGATTTCCCGATCACTTCATCTTTATTAAGATTGGCATCAGAAGCGTATAAGGTTTCCGGAGCGTGAAAGAAAGATGTCATGTAGCCCCAATAATTTCTGGCGTAAGGATTCCAGGTATTCTTTATTCCTTCTTTGGTTTGTTCGTTAAACGGAGGCTCGAAATAAGCAAACTTCTGCAAGGGCAAAAACTCAACTGCATTTACGTTAAGCCTTTTCAGGTGTGAAATGCCACCAACTTCAGCTTCTCTGAAATCATTATAGATTCCCTGAACAAATGTTCTTGCTGAAGAGTGAGCAACCATGTCTTTGATGTGAGTCTCATAAATAATGAGATCTCTTGGGTCCTCAACTTTAATAAAGCGATCATCCTGCCAATCAAATTCTTTTGATCGAATGATCTTTGTTTTCGGAAATTGGAGATGATGATTTGTAGTAGTTACAAATGTACTCCAGGGATCAGCTGCATGTTGGGACTCACCATTTCCGGATACACGGTAACAGTACCATTTATTAGTCAGATCTTCGGAAACAAAGGAGTTCCAGATTCCACTTTCATCTTTAGTGCAGGGATAGACAGAGCCTTCTTCATCCGGATAGTTATCGTAAACTATTACTTCAACAGATTCAGATAAAGGGGAGAAGACTCTGAAGACTACACCGTGATCAAGAATGGTAAAGCCCATTTTAAAGATGTCGAAATCTTCCGTTACAACAGTTTGGGAATTCAAACTCAAGTTATTGTGCTTCCTGATTCAGCTTCAGTGTCTACAAACTTAAGATTGCCTTCGGTATCTTCAGCCATCAGAATCATTCCGGCACTTTCAACACCCATAAGCTTTTTTGGGGCCAGATTTGCAACCACGCTAACTTTCTGGCCAACAATATTCTCCATATCAACGTGCTTAGCTATACCTGAAACTATGGTTCTGGTCTCGATGCCGATATCGACCTTGAGTTTTAAAAGTTTATCTGATTTTTCAATTTTCTCTGCTTCTAAGATCTCTCCGGCTCGTATGTCCAGTTTCATGAAATCTTCAAAGCCAATATTATCTTTCAATGGTGTAAATTTTGAGGTTGGGTCATTTGCGGCAGCTCTTTCTTCTAATCTGGCTACCTGAGCTTCAATTTCTTCATCTTCTACTTTAGTAAAAAGCACTTCTCCTGGATCTATCGAGTTTCCTACTTCCAACATTGAATCAGAAATGCTGTCCCAAGATACATCTCCGGAATAAGAGAGCTGATTCCTTAGTTTTTTCATGGAATCAGGGAGGATGGGCTCCATCAATACAGAAAGAGCAGCACATATTTGTAAACTTACATGTAAAGAGTTGGCACAAGCCTGAGGGTCACTGTTTCTGGTTTTCCAGGGCTCAGTTTCGGTAAAGTATTTATTTCCGGTTCTGGCTAGATTCATCATTTCAGAAATAGCTTCCTTAAACTTAAATGCTTCGAAAGCCCGGGTTACTTTTTCTTTTTGAGTTTCGATGGCTTTCAGGGCATCGAGATCGATTTGTTGTGGGTCAACAAGTTCAGGAACCTCTCCATCAGCAAATTTTTGAGTAAAGGAGAGTGCTCTGAATACAAAATTACCCAAAACAGCTGCCAGTTCATTATTGACTCTGGCTTGAAAATCTTTCCATGAAAAATCGGAGTCTTTGCTTTCAGGAAGAGTAGTTCCCAATGCATAACGAAGCAGATCCGGTGAAAAATCTTCTAAATATTCATGAAGCCAAACCGCCCATCCACGAGAAGTAGAAAGCTTTTTACCCTCCAGATTCAAAAACTCGTTCGCTGGAACGTTCTCCGGCATAACGTATCCACCGTGTTCCATCAGGATGGTCGGAAACATGATGCAGTGAAAAACGATATTATCTTTTCCTATAAAATGATATAGTTCGGAATTCTCATCCTTCCAGTAATCTTTCCAGACTTCAGGAGTTCCTTTTTGTTCAGCCCATTCTTTAGTTGCAGAGATGTAACCGATAGGAGCATCAAACCAAACGTAGAGAACTTTTCCTTTTGCATTCTCTAAAGGAACAGGAACGCCCCAACTTAAGTCTCTAGTGGCAGCTCTGTCTGCAAGTCCATCGTTCAACCAGCTTTTAACCTGCCCCATAACATTAGGTTTCCAGTTCTTTCTGGTATCCAGCCATTTTTCCAGTTTTTCCTGAGTATCTCCAAGTGGCATATACCAGTGCTCGGTTTCTTTCAATTCAGGTTTTTCTCCTGAAAGTGCCGAAACCGGATCGATCAATTCAGTAGGAGAAAGCGAGGTTCCGCAGTTCTCACATTGATCTCCATAAGCTTCTGTGTAACTGCAATTTGGGCAAGTTCCCTTAACATATCTGTCAGGTAAAAACATGTCAGTTTTAGAATCGTAAAGCTGCTTTTCGGTTTTCTTTTTGAAGTATCCTTTGTCATTAAGGTTTGTGAAGAATTCCTGAGCTGTTTCACGATGAGTTTCAGAACTGGTTCTTCCGTAATAATCGAAAGAAATTCCAAATTCCTCGAACACTTTCTTGTTCATTTCATGAAATCGATCAACAATATCCTGAGGTTTCACACCTTCTTTTTCAGCCGCAATTGTGATGGGAACTCCGTGTTCATCCGACCCACAAATAAAAACAATATCATCGCCTCTGAGTCTTTTATAGCGCGTATAGAAATCGGGAGTTAAATAAGCTCCTGCTAAATGACCTAAGTGAAGCGGCCCGTTTGCATAAGGCAGGGCGGCAGTAACAAGAATTCGTTTATTGTCTGACATTAAAGTAATAACTGGAATTTAATTTGATGCGAAGATAAGCAAACAAAAGCGCTGAATCATTGATTTATTTAGGTCATAATCAGTTGTGATAAATTTAAGTTTTTAGTATATATATTTAATCAAAATATCAAAACTCAGAGCTTTTAAACTCCGGTGCTTTTCTCACTTTTGTTAATTGCTCAAAAGAATAAGCCATTTCGATCATTTCAGGCTCCATCCATGCACCGCCAAAGAAAGTAATACCAACAGGTAAACCATCAATAAAGCCCATTGGAACAGTTATCGAAGCATATCCGGCTCTGGCAGCAGGGGAACTTGATGATGTCCCGAAATTATCTCCGTTAGTATGATCCGTTTTCCAGGCAGGTCCGCCGGTAATACCTATAAAACCGTGTAGATCATGTTCTTCCATTACTTTATCAATTCCTTCTTCACGGGCTGCTTTCAGCATGTTTGTACGTGCTTTGATGTATTCTTCCGAATCTAGGTCGCCTTTTTTTTGTGCTTGAAGTAAAATATCGTGATCAAATTTCATTTCAACAGGATCGGCTAATGTTTTTTCGATGATCTCTTCCAGATCTGCAACCGTGGCATTTTCTCCTAATGATTCCAGGTATTTGTTGATACCATCCTTGAATTCATAAAGCAAAACATTGTAACCATCTCGGCCCGATACATTTCCTATTCTGTCGATTTCTACAATGGTAACACCTTGTTCTTCCAGAAATCGAATAGTTTCGTACATCAAAGTATCCGTTTTGTGATCGCTGCTGATGGATGGTTTATACAGACCAAGTCTTTTTCCCTCTAGCGCTCCCGTTTTCAGAAACTGAGTGTAGTCAGTATGAAATTTCTCTTCGCTTTCATTGGTGTATGAATCTCGCTCATCTATTCCAACCATAACGCCCAACATAATAGCCGCATCAGTAACCGTTCGTGCCATTGGTCCGGGCGTATCCTGGGTTTCTGAAATTGGAATGATTCCTGATCGACTCAACAACCCAACCGTTGGTTTTATCCCTACAACTCCATTTGCAGATGAGGGGCAGGTGATAGATCCATTTGTCTCTGTGCCAATAGCTAACATTGCAAAGTTGGCGGATACAGAAGCTCCTGATCCCGCGCTTGAACCACATGGATTTCGTGTTATATCAAAAGGATTTTTTGTTTGTCCGCCCAAACCACTCCAGCCACTTGATGAATTATTGCTATGGAAATTTGCCCACTCGCTAAGGTTCGCTTTTCCCAGAATAATGGCTCCGCTTTCTCTGAGTTTTTGCACAATGTAAGCGTCTTGTACGGGCATGGAACCTTCCATAACTCTGGAACCGGCTGTGTTAGCCATTTTATCTTTTGTATCGATATTGTCCTTTAGTAAAACCGGTATTCCGTGTAATGCTCCAAACGTATTTCCCTCAGCTATTTTTTGATCTAATTCCTCAGCGATGGCAATAGCATCCGGATTAATGGTGATCACAGAATTGATCTCAGGACCATCTTGATCATATTGTTCGATTCGTTCCAGATAAGCTTCAACTACATCTTTAGCTGTGTAAGTTCCTTTTTTATAGTTCTCATGAAGTTCTTCAATAGTGGCTTCTTCCAATCCCAGCTGATCAAATTTGGATTGGGAAGGTTGACAAGCTATAAATGCAGCAAGGATAAATAAAAAGGCAACTCTGACGATGTTCATGTTCCTGTAGTTAGTTAAGTAGAATTGTACGGGAATATAAAACAGAGATGAAGAAAAGGAAGTAAAATGTTATAGGTGAGGAGTGAGGAGTGAGGAGTGAGGAGTGAGGAGTGAGGAGTGAGGAGTGAGGAGTGACTACGTCATCCTGAACTTGTTTCAGGATCTTTGTGATGTTTAGATTCTATTTACTAGGCCAAATATTTCCGCACAAGCGGTATGACGATTGAACTAGAAAGGGTATCGGGACGAAGATCTACACAATCTAGCAAAAGCCTTTTCGCCGAGCCTGAAGGCTCTTCTGGTTTAAGCTTCTAATCTGATTAATCTAAGGTTAGAAGGGTGCGTGCCTGCAATAGGGTAGGTTTAGGTCCTCAAAAACAGGATTACGCTATTTGATTCAGTAAAAGAATTTTCACTATATCTTTTCTGCTAATTTTTTCAAAAACGCTGTAGCGCCAAATACATCCGGAATATCCTGAATAGCCAGTCTTACGGCTTCATTTTTTTGAATAAGCTGAAATTTATCAGGTTTCAATTGCTCTAAACTTTTGAGTATAGTTTGAAATTTTCCGCTTTCGTAAAACGGTTCCGCAAGTTTTGAATCTGATTTTGGACAAACTGCCCACATGCGTTTTGAGCGAATAGTTACTTTTGTAAACAAGCACTGCGAAGCAAAGAGTTTGATCTTACTTGCTTCGATCAGGTATTTGGCAGCTTTAGGTGCCGGACCAAATCTATCTTCTATCTCTTCTTTCCAACCTAATATCTCATCTTCTGTTTTAGCTTGTGACAGTTTTCTATATAGATTCAATCGTTCTACACTGTCACTTACATAGTTATTAGGGAGCAAGGCAGATTCATCGAACTCAACAACGGTTTCCGGGAGTTCTATTTCTGCTTCAACACCTTCAAACATATCACTAAACTCTGATTCTTTAAGTTCCCGAACGGCATCATTCAGGATCTTGGAATAGAGTTCAAAGCCAATATCATTGATAAATCCGCTTTGTTCTCCTCCAAGGATATTTCCGGCTCCCCGGATATCCAAATCCCGCATTGCGATGTTGAAACCGGAACCTAGATCTGAAAACTCCTCAAGAGCCAAAAGACGTTTTCTGGCCTCAGGGGTAAGAGTTTGAATAGGTCGGGTAATGAGATAACAAAATGCCTTTCTGTTTGATCGCCCAACCCGACCTCTGAGCTGATGCAGTTCTGCCAAACCAAAATTATCTGCCTGATTTATGATAATAGTGTTAGCATTTGCAATATCAATTCCGTTTTCAACGATGTTAGTAGACACCAATACATCAAACTTATGATTATAAAAGTCAGTAATGATCTTTTCGAGTTGAGAGCCCGTCATTTGACCATGTCCGAATCGAACACGAACATCCGGAACCAGACGCCGGATCATTTCAGCAACTTCTTCAATGTTTTTTACTCTGTTATTAATAAAGAAAACCTGACCACCACGACTCATTTCCTGAAGTATAGCATCTTTGATCAATTCTTCGTCAAAGCTGTGAATTTCGGTGTAAACAGGCTGCCGATTAGGAGGTGGTGTATTTATTATACTTAAGTCTCTTGCGCCCATCAGAGAAAATTGAAGAGTTCTGGGGATAGGAGTAGCTGTAAGTGTTAGTACATCTACAGCGGCTCTGAATTCTTTAAGTTTTTCTTTAGCACTTACTCCAAATCGTTGTTCTTCATCTACAACTATCAAACCAAGATCATTGAACTTTATATCTTTGGAGAGAATTCTGTGGGTACCTATCAGAATATCGACTTCTCCGGCGTCCAGCTTTTTTAATACTTTAGTTTGTTCCGCTTTTGTCCTGAATCTTGAAAGCACTTCAACAGAAACAGGAAATTTCCCAACCCTTTTTTGAAATGTTTTAGCATGTTGCTCAGCAAGTATAGTAGTAGGAACAAGTACTCCAACTTGTTTATGATCCATAACGGCTTTGAATGCAGCTCTTACAGCAACTTCAGTTTTACCAAAACCAACATCTCCACAAACCAGACGGTCCATAGGCTGTTCACTTTGCATATCCTGTTTTACAGCCTGTATAGCCAGATCTTGATCCGGGGTTTCTTCGAACTGGAAATTAGCTTCCATTTCTGTTTGCCAACTTGTGTCCTCGCTGAAGGAATAAGCTTTTTGTGCCTTTCTTTTAGCGTATAATAAGATAAGTTCTCTGGCAATGTCCTTTACTTTCTTCTTGGTCTGAGCTTTTTTTCTTGCCCATTCACCAGAACCGAGTTTAGTTATTCTTGGAGCAGTTCCTTCTTTACCTGAATATTTTTGAAGTTTATGCAGGCTACTCACATTTACATAAAGAACAGAGTCATCTTTATAGCGAAGTACAACGACTTCCTGTTCTGTTTCTTTTACCTGAATATTTTTGAAGCCTGCAAATTTCCCGATTCCATAATCTACATGAACTACAAAATCTCCGATGTTAAGGTCTTTGAGTTCCTTGAAGGATATACCGCCCTGATGTTTTCTTTTCTTTATTTTAGGGCGGTAATAACGGTTAAAAATTTGATGGTCAGTATAAACACAAAGGCCCGATGAAGGATATATGAAACCTTCATGTAAGGATTTAACCATCAGGGAATAATCAAATTCTTGAGATCTTTCTCCAAGCAATTCTTCAAACCTTCTTTTTTGCCCATCATTGTCACAGCAAATCAGAACATGATTTCCAGCCTGACTTTGTTGGGTGATGTCCTTCCGTAATAATTCAAAATTTCCGTGGAAGTCAGGTTGTGGTTTAGATCCAAAACTGAAATGATTTTTAAAGGCGTTTGAAGTGCCGAATATAATCTGATTATTAAATTTGTTGATACCTTCAAGGTATTCAGCTTCAGATAGATATAGCTTTTCTGTTTTTGAAACTTCAGGATCATCTAAATCATTATATGCTTGTTCAGACTGATGAAAAAAATCTTCAATATTTGATAGGATCAGTTCAGGATTTATCAGAACTATCGCCGTGTCTTCATGAAAATAAGAAAGAAAACCTGACTTCTCTGAGTCAGGTAAATTTGTAAGGTCAGGGATAAATTTAGCTTGATTTAAAAAAGAAACTGATCGTTGAGAATCGGCATCAAATTCCCGAATAGATTCCAGTTCATCCCCAAAAAACTCAAGTCGAATCGGGTATTCTCCCGCAAATGGATACACATCAAAGATTCCGCCACGAATTGCAAAGTCACCGGGTTCATCTACGAATCTTGTAGGATTATATCCCTGATCTACGAGTTGTTCTTTTAATTTTTCCGGATCAAGTATATTTCCTTTTGTAACAGATACACTCACTTTATCGAGTACATGAGGAGGCGCTACTTTTTCTGAAATTGCGGAAGCTGAAGCAGTAACAATTTTTTTTGCACGGCTTTTTAATTGTTCAAGAGCTTCTGATCTGAGTACAAGTGAGCCAGAATCTACGATTTGACCTGAATCGTAAGGTTTATGGTTAGTGGCAGGAAAACTGATCAGCTTTGATTCTGATATTACATTCAAATCAGCTTTTAAAAAACGCTCATTTTCCTCTGTATCTGTGATAACCAAAACAGTCTTATATGACTTATTCAGTTCATTTATGGCAAATGAAGTTAAAGAGCCTACGCTTTCTTTTATTAAAACATGACTATTGTTGTTTATAAATGACAGGTATTCTGAAAATAATGGAGTGTCAGAGACTCTTTTTACTAAAGTACTTTTCTTCATGAATAGGTTAAGAGATACAGGAAACTAATTAGAATCTTAAGGTACGAAAGAAGATGGAAGAAAGAATGGGGAACATAAGAACAGTTGAATATTCAACATCGAATAAGGGAACATTCAACTTTTTAAGAAAGAATTTGAATGTCGCAAACTGATTTTTGTATTTCGTTTATGCTTCTACTACGCTTCTTAATACAAAACGATCTGTTGCAAAAGCTATTGAAAACAGAAGCAAAGAAATTCCCAGATAGATCGGGTATTCATCCTTGTAGTCGGTGTAGATAAGTTCTTCTACTTCCGATTTTTCCAATTCATCAATTTCATTGTATACATTTATTAATTCTTCAGTATCTGTAGCCCGGTAATATCTTCCACCTGTTAATTGAGCAACTGAAGTAAGCATTTCTTCATCAATATTAACTTCTATATTCTGGTAACGACGACCAAATATCGGGTCTTGAATTGGGTAAGGAGCTGTACCTCTTGTTCCTGCTCCAATGGTATAAATTTTAATTCCGTATGTAACAGCCAGATCTGCTGCAGTTACAGGATCAATTTCTCCGGCATTATTTTGTCCATCAGTTAAAAGTATAATGACCTTACTTTTGGTTTCGCTGTCCTTCAATCGGTTAATAGCCGTTGCAATTCCCATTCCGATTGCGGTTCCATCCTCAATGATACCCATTTCAAGGTCTTCAAGTAATTGTGTGAGCAGCTTATAATCGAGAGTGGGAGGGACTACTGTAAAACTTTTCATCGCAAAAGTAACCAAACCTATCCGGTCGGATACTCTTTTATCTACAAACTCTTTAGCTACTTCTCTGGCTGCCTCAAAGCGGTTTGGTTGAAGATCCTCTGCTCGCATAGACGAAGAGATATCAATAACCATTACAATATCTATCCCTTCGGCATTTCTTTCAATAGTTGTGAGTTTTTCCTGGGGACGTGCTAATGCTATAATCAAAAGAGCAAAACCCGACCATGTAAAAAGTGCAGTAACCCAATGCAAGTTAGCCTTCCAATTTCCCGGAAGATTCTTTGCATCATCAAGAGAAGAGAAAGAAAGTGCGGCTCTTTTTTTCCCAAGTATTCGATACAGATACATTCCAATAATAAAAGGAAGCAGTAAAAGTGCCCAAAACCATTCCGGATTAGCCCACTGCATATTTTTCCTCCTCTTTTTGAATAAACTGACTTTCAAAATCTACTTTCATACGATGAATTCTTGAGCTGTCAACAATTTTTGCTCGTTCCAGAAAAGCCAATCCTTCTTTATAAGCAGTCCAGGATTCATCAAGTGTTGGTTTGAATTTAGCAAACTTGGTCATATCAGCCTCGTTTAAAACAGTACGAGTATGTTTTACTAATTGTACGTCAACTCCAAACGCGTCCATATAACGAAGCACTTCACGGGTAGTAGATTCCAGAGCAGGGATCTTGTACAACTCTTCAATATACCATCTCAATGCATCACCAAGCTCACTGTAAAACCATTTAAAATCCTTTTCTGAGTTTGCAGTGTGTTCTTCTTTAATACTAATTAAAACGGATTCCAGTTCTTGAATTGGGTTCTTAAATTCAGGAACCGGTTTTGGTTCAACAGATTCTGTCTGTTGATTTCTGAAGTATTTCCACCAAATAAAAAATGCTATTGATAAAAGTATCAGCAACGCGATCAAGTATGGCCATAGAATAACAGGGAACGCATAATTTGGTTTTAAAGGTTTGAATTCGTCCTGTTCAGATGCAATGGTTTGTTTATAGAATAAAGGATAGGGTTTACTAAAAACCAGATTCGTATCAGCGTTAGAAACAATTTTAACAGGTAAGGGAGGAATCGCATTGTCTTCAATCCCAAAAAACTGTAACTCATATTGTGCACTGTCGTTTGCAGCACTGACTTTATAATGCTTTACAGAGATAAATTCAATATCGCCGCCAAATGAATTTGAATCCGGGAAAATTACTTTCTCAGCAGGCGAGGAATTTTTTACAGCAATAGAAAAGTTAAAAATTTCACCTACAGTCAAAGAATCACTTGGACCGGTAGTCGATAAATTCTGAGCAGTGGAGGTTCCTGAAATCAAACAAAAACAACCAATAAAAGTAATTAAATTTCTGTAAAATGAATGCCGATCAATGTTGATCATTAAAGATTTTTATCTGCTTAATTTTTTTTGATGAATATAAAATATTGAGCTTAATATAATGGCTTTTCAGAGCATTGTTTAATCAAATTTACATCTCAAAGATTTTATGAAATAAGAATAAATAATAGTAGTTTTTCAGAATCATCTGCAAAGTAAAATTAATACATGATTTGGGTTAAAAATTTTCTTCTAAGTGTAGCAGTAGTATGTCTGTTTCAGGCATGTTTTGTATTTCAGGAAAAAGCACCGTTAACTGAGAATTCAGTTAATATTCAGGAGTTCAAAGAGATTGAAGAACTGCCCGGTTTGGATGCTTACGGGTACATTAAAGATGAAGCTGTGGTAAAGGAAGCTAAGGTAAAGAGAAATGAAAGTTTATATATCATTCTGAGATCATTAGATGTAACCCCTGAAGATATCTATACTATCCAGCAAAAATCGAAAGGGAAATTTAATCCCAGAAGGATCAATCAAAATCAAAAATACTACACTTATCACGATGCAGAGACGGGAGCTCCAACCCGTATGATTTTTCATCAAACAGCTACTGATTACGTAATATTTGACTGGAGCAATGGAATTGAAGTTGAGACAGGTTCCAAAGAAATCGAAACGGAGATTGCTACTGCTTATGGAACCATTGAATCTTCGTTATATGAAACTCTGGTAGGGCAGGGTGTAAATATGTTAGTGGCAAATGGCTTAAGCGAGATATTTGGTTGGGAAGTCGACTTTTTCAGATTATATAAAGGTGATAAATTTAAAGTGATTTATGAAAAGCGCTTTGTAGATGGAAAACCTTATGGCATTGGACAGATAATTGCAGCAGAATTTGAGCATCGCGGACAAATATATGATGCTTATTTTTATGAAAGCGACGATGCATACGGCTACTACGATAATCTGGGAAATAGTGTCCAAAAAGCTTTGTTAAAAGCTCCTTTTAAATATTCTCAGCGAATAAGTTCGAATTTTTCATATAACCGTTTTCATCCTGTACTGAAAAGAAGGATGCCTCATTATGGAGTAGACTACGCCGCGCCTATGGGAACACCCGTAATTTCGGTAGGAGATGGAGAGATTATTACATCGCGATATAACGGAGCTGCCGGGAATATGGTTAAGATCAGACATAATTCAACATATTCTACAGCATATCTTCATTTAAGTGGATATGCATCCGGAATAAAAGAAGGAAGGAGAGTTAAACAAGGCCAGGTTATTGGGTATGTAGGAAAAACCGGAAGGGTTACAGGGGTTCACTTGCATTACAACGTTTATAAAAATGATAGTCCCGTAAATCCGGTTAAATTAGTTTTGCCACCTTCTAAAGGAATCTCTGAAGTCGAACTTGAAACATATAAAGCATCTATTGAAGACAAAAAATCAGAGCTGGAAAAAATAGGTCAGGAAGAAAGTTTAGCTGAGGTGCTGAATTAGTTAGTAACGGTTTACTCTTCTTAAAAAGAAGTTCATAAGAGGTTGTACATAAGATTGATTTGTACTCACTTCCACTGCGTCTATCTTCATTTTTAACAGTTTGTCATGCAGTACCTGTTTTTGAGAAAGTCTTTTTTTGCGGTATGTTTCTCGTACTCTTTTACTTGAAGTATCAATCAATATTTCTCTGTTAGACTCTGAATCTCTTAGAGGTATAATACCAAGATTAGGCAGTGTTTCTTCATGTTCATCATTTACTATTATACTTACAAGATCATGTTTCTGATTGGTAATTCTGAGCTGTTTATCGAAGTTACTGTCCTGAAAGTCAGAAGCCAGAACAACAATTGCTTTTCTGTCTAATAACCGATTGATATATGATAAAGCATTGGCAATGCTTGTTCCTTTTCCGGTTGGTTTCGTCGTGTATAACTCCCGGATCAATCTTAATACATGTGTTTTACCTTTTTTAGGAGGAACTACTTTTTCGATGTGATCGCTAAACAGAACAAGTCCCACCTTATCGCTGTTTTTTATTGCGCTGAATGCCAACACAGCGCAGATCTCAATAGCCAGATCCATCTTTGTTTGATTGAGCGTCCCAAAAGTTCCGCTGGGTGAAATATCGACACAAAGCATTAACGTTTGTTCACGCTCTTCTTCGAAAATTTTGATATATGGATCGCCTGTTCTTGCGGTAACATTCCAATCAATTTGCCGGATATCATCGCCATAATTATAAGCTCTGACTTCAGAGAACTCCATTCCCCGTCCTTTAAATGCAGATTGATATTCACCTCCAAACAGCGTGTTAACGATGCCTTTCGTCTGAACTTCCAGCTTTCTGATTTTCTTAAGAACCTCTTTTGATACCATAAACAGTGATCCGAGTTAAAAATTCGTTAGCTAATCTAAGCATATTAAATACATTAAAAGATATATTTTAACGAACAATATTTCGATAATTAATTAAAGTTAATATTGGGATGCCTCATTGTTGGATTTAATTCCAAAATCAATTCTTAAAGCAATGCAAGCACTATTTTAAACATTAAAATACTCTAATACTAAAATAGAAAATTAGAGGCTTTTCATTAAAGCTATCTAACGGGGTTTATTTGAGGGTATGGGTATCTTTTCTCAGCGCAAAAAGCGCGAAATAACTAAAAATAAACACACTTATGAAATATAAGTATCTATTTTTATTCGTTTTATTTCTGGGTTTATCTGTGAATACAAATGCACAAAGTGGCGAGTTGTCTTCAGTTTTGAAGGCATACAAAATCTCATTTGGTGCAGACAGTAACGAGGTTGCAACTGAAGTGACCGAAGTTAAGCCAGGAGATATTATTGAATATCGACTAACTTATCAGAATGGAACAGGTGGAGACATCACTCAACTTATGCCTGTTTTGCCAATACCACCTGAGATGTTCTATCTCGAAAGCACTGCATCGCCAGCGCTAAGTGGGGCAAGCGTTAGTACTATTGCTAATGACTTCAGACAACCACCATTGACACGTCAGGTTACTTTGCCGGACGGATCACAGGTAAACCGCGTCATTCCTGCTCAGGAATACCGACGCTTACAATGGCTAGTTCCTGCTCTTGCGGCTGGAGAAAGCATAACTCTTACCGCAAGAGTTGAGGTCCGATCATGATCAGGACTAAAACGGAATTTCAAAATTCAAATCTAAACAGTGTTCAAAAAAACAAACAATTGAACCATAATAATAGGATTCAAACAATGAAAACAACACATAAACTACGACAAAGGGTACAAGCTTTGTTTGGTATGTTGATGGTTTTTGCTGTTGTACTTGGCACATCTTCGGATGTTTTTGCTCAGGTACCACCTGCATCTTCATCCATCGGTAACCAGGCAACAGCCACGTACATTGATAATGGTAGTAACAATCAGTCTGTTACTTCTAATACTGTTGTTACAACTGTACAACAGGTAGCAGGTGTTACAATTACAGCCGGAGCAACCAAGCAGGTTAGTATCGGTGGTCAGGTAACATTCAGTCACATTATTACCAACACGGGTAACGGAACTGATCAGTTCACGATTACTGCAGTTGATGCAAATAATGGAGCATATAACTTCAACAACATCAGGATTTATCCGGATGCCAACAAAGATGGAGTTGCGGATAACTTTACTGAAATATCTATAACACCAAACGTTGACCGTGCAGGGCTTGCAAACAATTCTTACGGAGTTGTAATTGTAGCTGATGTACCGGCTGGTGCACAGGATGGTCAGTTTGAAGATATCACAGTAACTGCAACAAGTAAGTTCAGTACAGATAACGGCGGAAATGAAAATGCAGTTGCTACTGACAAAGCGATTGTAGATGAAGATGCTGTAATTACAGTTAGTAAAGGCGTTAGTCAGACTACAGCCGATGTAGGAAATACACTTACCTATACTATCAGTTATTCTGAAAATGGTACTGCAGCGGCAAATAACCTTGTTTTGAAGGATCCGATTCCTGCAGGTTTAACTTACGTGCCGGGAACAGCAGTATGGAGTGGTAAAACAGGATTCCTTACTGATGCTGATGATGGTAACGAAAGCGGAATTACCTTTGAACATATAACAGGTACTCAGGATACCTTGAGTGCAGTTGTTGCAAATGTAGCTAACGGTTCTTCAGGTACTCTTTCTTTTCAGGTAACTATTGATAACGGACAGGAAGGGGAAACCATCACAAATACAGTAATTACTACTCATGATGATATTGTGGGTGATAACACTGTTAATGGTACTCCAGTAACTGTAAATGAAAACTATGACATTGCATTAGTTGATGCTCAGGTTGTTTTGGTTGATTCCAGCGAGCAGGGTGCTACTGTTAATTTCGTAAACCGTTATGTAAATACAGGTAGTACTGCTGATACGTATAACATTACCCTTGGTACTGATAACTATCCTAGTGGTAGACAGTTCTTTCTTTACAAGGCAGATGCAAATAACCAACCTACCAGTACTTACCAAGATACCGGTACAGATGGAATTGAAGATACAGGTCAGATACAACCAGGAGACACTGTAGTTGTAATCTTACAAGTTCAATTACCTTCAGGAGTAAGTGGAGTTGGTCCATTCTCTGTTGATAAGACGCTTACATCGATAGGTGATCCTAATGAAAGTGCTACTCATACTGATAGATTAAATACCATTGTAGCTCCTACAGTTGATTTGACAAACAATGTTGCTGCCGGATTAGCAGGTGCTTTAGGTGAAGGGCAAGGACCTGAAACTGCTGCAATTGTCAGCCAAACAACTAACCCGGGAACTACAGTATCTTTTACACTTTTCGTAAAAAATACAAGTGCCGGACAAGATGCATACGATTTGGACTTTGCAGCTGACACAAACGCTTCCGGAGCTTTATTAAATCCGGGATCAATGCCAACAGGTTGGACAGTTACTTTCCGTGACCCTAATGCCGGAAACAGTATTATAAACGAAACAGGAAACTTAGCTGCTGGTGCAAGTAAACAAATAACTGCAGAAGTATTTATTCCAGCGGGCTATCAACCGGGAACGCAAGCGGTTTATTTCCAGGCTTTTTCAGCTACAACAAATGCGATTGATATTATTCATGACCAGGTAGTTGTGAATACTTTGCAAAATATGCAGTTAACTGCGAACGGATCAGGTCAAATTGCACCTGGTGGATCTCGTAACTACCTCCATACGCTTACTATTTTAAGTAACGTAACTGAGAATGATAGTTCAAATTCTAATCTTGAAATTGAATTAACAAACTCTAAGCCGGTAGGTTGGACTTCCAACGTTTATTGGGATATAAACAATAACGGTATCATTGATGCTACTGATTCATTGTTAACCTCAGGAGCAACTGCAGGTACATATAACCTGCCTGAAGAAGTAGGTAACCTTGGCTTTAACGACCAGGTTAAATTCATTGTTAAAGTTACCGGTTTGGCCGGACTTGATGATGGAGAGACCAATACAACTACCATCACTATTAGTGATAACCTGACTAACCTTGCTTCAAGAAGTAATACTGACATTACTGAAGTACAAGCAGGTCTTGTTGTTGTTGAAAAATTCCAGGCACCTGATGCCGGTGGTAGTGCAGGAGCCTTTACTAAGAATCCATTCAATGTATTACCTGGTGATACAGTGTATTATAAAATCACTGTTCGTAATGATGGTTCGCAGCCTGTTACAACCATTTCTATAACTGATGACACACCGTCGTTCACAAAAATGTTGGTAGCAGCAGCTACAAATGTTAATTCCGGAACGGTCGGAAGTATAGTTATCACATCTCAACCTACAGTAGGTGCTACGGGTACCATCCAGGTTGACATAGATCAACTTGATCCTACAGAAGAAGTGCAGCTTACATTTGCTGTGAAAGTAGATAGTTGAGATAAATAAATATTCATAACCCAGAATTATGAGAATGAGGCTGACCCCTCATTCTCCTTTTAAAAGTTTTAAAAAATAAAAAGTGTACAAAATTAACTCTCTCATATCATTTCTGGTTCTGCTGCTTATAGCAGGGATGGGAGAGGTTCGTGCACAAAACGCTCCAACAAGCGGAACTTCTATTAAGAATCAGGTAACGACTACTTATTCTGAAACAGGTGAAACATTACCGATTGAAATACTTTCAAATGAAGTAAACGTTGTTGTTGATGCTACTGTTGATTTTGCCCTGGAACTCAATAATTCATTCAAAAGGTTTAGAGGCGAAAAAGTAGAGTTTGATCATTTCTTGATTAACCGAGGAAATGTAGCTTCTACATTTGATATCAAGATTTATAACTGGGAGCAGGGAGAATATGATCTTGAAGATCTGGAATGGTTGAATGGAAATAAATCTAAAATTCAGAATACTGACACTTTATTTCAGACAATAACATTAAATCCCGGAGAGCGCTTCGACTTCAAATATTCAGGTGCAATTAATGAAGCTGAAGACGACTCGATTACTTCTATAGTAAATGTAGAAGCAATTTCAAGAGAGTTTGATGTCAGGTTGTTGAAACGTGATTCGGTTTATGTTCTGTCAGGAGCAAGAATTGACTTAACTAAAACTCAATCGGGTGACCAGGAAAAACTACCTAACCAAAACTATACTTATACAATAGCAGGAATTAACAATGGTGATGTCTCAGCATTACCAAGAAGCGGAATTACGATCGATGGAATAGCGTCTAATAAAATTATACTGCTTGACTCTATTCCTTCAAATGTGAGTTTTGTTCAATTCACAGAAACAACGAACGGACAAGAGCTTTATGGTTATGAAGGAAATGGTAAATATGAGTTTAGCTCATCATTGCCTTCAGATCCGGAAATAGTTTCTTTCATTGGTCTTGCTTTTGATGAACTTGGTTCGGGAGAAGAATTTAGCACAACTTTCGAAGTACAAATCAATCCAGGAGCTAGTGAGAAGATCGAAAACAGAGCAGAGATTAGTTACAGCGATCCGGAAGACAATCTTGTTATTGATGATGTATCTGATAATGTAATAGCTTTTCTACCATCAAACGGTGCTACCATCGACTACTTTACTGATGATACCTTTGGAAAGAAGACGGGAACATCAAGTATAGGTCGTAAACTTCATCTTCAGGCAACTGCTGCTGCATGTAATGAGTTCAGATCAAAAATTGATACAACAGAAATAACATTAAAATCTTTTGAAACCAGTGACTCTGAAAAATTCATTGGAATTGAAACAGGTATCAATACCAGTTTATTCAGAATTGCCGGCGGAGTAGCAACGAGAAATGCCGCTGATTTTGATGTAGTAATTGGTAACGACATTCTTGAAACAGTTGAAGATGACGTAATACAAGCAAGATTGAATTGTAGCGGGATCAATAATATCGGTGATGGTGGTGAAGGAGCAAGAATTGAGACTACGGTTATTGTAGATCCTTATGGAATTGTGTTTGACAGTGAAACCAATCAGCCAATCAGAAATGCAAAAGTAACAGTGATTGATGTAACAGGAGCTAATAACGGTGGCGATGCAGGTGGAAGAGCAAAGGTTTACGAAACAGACGGAACTACTCCTGCTCCAAGTGAATACATTACAGGTCCTGATGGAAGATTTGCTTTCAGGTATCTTGAAACAGGAACTTATAAAGTTGAGGTAGAAACTCCGGAGGGCTATACTTTTTCATCTGAAGTACCACTGGGTCTTCTGCCAACAGGTCGAAAAGTTGATACATTAGCATCTTATGGTAAGGATTGGGTTTTCAGCAATGTTCCTCAGGGTACAAATTTTGATATTCCTTTAGATCCACAGGCAAGAGGAGTTTTATTCACAAACAAAACAGTAGACCGACCAACTGCAGAAATTGGTGATTACATCAATTATACAATTACTATTAAGAGTGAAGCGATTAATACTGTTAGAAATCTATTTATTGATGACTTGCTTCCATTTGGTTTCGAATATCAATTGGGATCCACAAAACTGGATGGTGTAAAGCTTCAGGATCCCGAAGGTGATAAAGGTCCGAGTTTGAAATTTGATGTGGGCGATATTGAATCAGGAACAACTAAAGAATTAACATACAGAGTATTTGTAGGTCCCGGATCAGAAAAAGGGAAAGGAATAAACGTTGCAGTAGCTAAGAGTGATGAAGTAGTAGTAAAAAGCAGTAATGAAGCTAAAGTAAAAGTAGAAGTTCGTGGCGGTCTGTTCAATGACAATGCATATGTAATTGGTAAAGTCTTTCAGGACTGTAACGAAAATGATATGCAGGATCCGGGTGAAGTTGGAGTGCCGGGTGTTCGATTATATATGGAGAATGGTACTTTTGTAGTTACCGATAGCGAAGGGAAATATACTTTCTATGCAGTAAGTCCAAATAAGCATGTTCTTAAAGTTGATAACTATTCACTTCCGGAAGGAAGTAAGTTATCAGTTTTGGATAACCGTCATGCCAATGATCCTTCAAGTAGATTTGTGGATGTTAAGAAGGGACAACTTCACAGAGCTGACTTTGCAATTTGTGAATGTACTCCGGGAGTTAATGAGGAGATCAATTCAAGAAGAGAGTTGCTTTCTCAAACATCTAAAGATGCACTGTCAGGTTCTTTAAAAAGAAGCTTCACATTAAATGAAAGTAACGCTCAATCTGGCAGAGGTCAGTTTGAAAATGCAAGTGGTACTGTAGACGGTAAGGCTTCAGTATCGAGAAAAGCTGCTACAAGTCCTGATGGAAAATTAACTAACAATGCTAAAGAAGAAGAGGGAGCTCCATCACAAGGCAGACTACTTGAAGAAGCGCTAATGGAAGCAGAGGATGGTTTAGGATTTTTGAACCTTTCAAATAATGATACTCTTTCGGTTAACAACTATACAATTTGGGCTAAAGGAAAATCAGGAGCCAAGTTCTTACTTACACTAAATGGAAATCTGATTACTGATGAGAAAGTTGGTCAATCTTCCGTTTCACCAACAAATAATTTACAAGGTTGGGAATATGTAAGTATCGATTTTAAAGCAGGTAAGAATGTATTGGTATTAGAAGAGATTGATCCATTTGGCAATATCAGAGGCAGAGAAGAAATTCAAGTGTATGCTCCGGGTAAAACCAGCCGACTTAAAGTAACTGCTCCAAGGAATTTCGTTTCTGCTGATGGAGTTTCTTCTGCCTTGATAAGAGTAGAAATACTTGATGAAAATGATATCAAAGTAGGTGATCAGGTATTAGTAACACTAGATACTGAATTCGGAAATTGGAAAGTTAAAGACAACAATACTAATGAGCCCGGAACTCAGACTTTTATTGAAGGTGGCGTCGCTGAATTTGAACTTACTTCTACTACTCAACCAAAAACTACTTTGGTTCGTGCTAATTTGGGTATTATAAAAGGAGAAGTAAAAGTAGAATTTCTACCTGATCTAAGACCTTTAATTGCTGCAGGTATCATTGAAGGTACGCTTAGATTTAATCAGCAAGTGAACATAAGCTCTGAAAAAGAGGCCGATGGTTTCGAAAGAGAGTTAAAGCAGCTTTCCTATGATTTCCAGAACTTTACAGGTGATGCAAGACTTGCTTTCTTTATCAAAGGTAAAATAAGCGGGAGATCACTTCTGACGGCGGGTTTTGATTCTGAAAAGTCAAAAGAAGATCGATTATTCAGAGATATCAGACCGGACGAATTTTACCCTGTATATGGAGAATCATCTATTAAAGGTTTTGATGCACAATCTTCCAGCAGGCTTTATGTACGTGTTGACAGAGGCAAAACTTATGCACTTTATGGTGACTTTATTACTCAGGAAAGAGATCAAAATGTACAATTAGGTACATACAGTAGAGCCCAAACCGGTTTAAAAGCAAACTTTGAAGAAGGAAAGATTAAAGCTCAGGCATTTGGTGTAAATGCATTCTCGAGCAGAAAAGTAAGAGAATTCCAGGGACAGGGGATTTCACGGTACGATCTTCCTGACACTGACATTGTAGATAATAGTGAGATCATTGAGATAGTAACATACGACAGAGAACAACCCGAAGTAATTTTAAGTGTTGAACCACTGACTCGTTTCCGTGACTATGTAATAGATCCGTTTTCAGGTGTGATCACTTTTAAAAATCCTGTCTCAAGTGTGGATATTGATTTCAACCCGGTATTTATAAGAGCTACTTACGAAGTTACCAATAATCAGGACAGATACTTGATAGGTGGTATCAAAGCCGAAACGGAACTTAGAGAAGGTATCAAAGTAGGTGCAAATGCAGTTCAGGATAACAATCCGGAAAATAACTTCAGATTACTCTCAGCTAACATTTCTGCAGAATTGAGTAAGGGAACAAAATTAGTTGGTGAATTTGCTAACACCAATACCGATAATAACGGAAGTGGTAGTGCAGCCCGAGTTCAGGTAAATCACAAAGGTTCAAAATTGGATGTATTTGCTCAATTAGGTAAATCAAATGAGGACTTCAGTAATGAAGGTTCCAGTTTAGGTCAGGGGAGAACGGAAGCCAGAGCCAGAACACGTTATAAGTTAAACAGCTCAACTTCATTAAAGAATGAGCTTTTATTTACAAGAAACGATACAACAAGTGATCGTACTTTTGGCGGCTTGATTTCAGCTGAAAAGACTTTTGGAAATAATATCAACGCCGAACTTGGACTTAGATATTCAGAAAATTATAAGTCAGCACTTGATTCAACTACTTATAACACAAATATAAGAGGAAAAATTAAAGCTGATCTTCCATTCATTTCAGGAGCTTCCGCATTCGGTGAAGTAGAGCAAGACCTGGATGAAGCGGACAAGCGGTTAATTGCAATTGGTGCTGATTACCGACTAAGAAAGCTTGCTAAATTATATGCTCGTCATGAGTTTATATCCAGTGCTGCAGGTATAAATACTCTAAATAGCTCTCAACAGAGAAATAATACTGTAGTTGGTATTGATGCTAATTACATGAAAAACGGTAAAGTGTACAGTGAATATAGAGTTAATGATTCTTTCGATGGAAGAAGCGGTCAAGCTGCTATAGGATTGAGAAATCAATTTCAGTTAACACAAGGTCTGGGACTTAACTTTGGTTTTGAAAGAGTATTTACATTGGAAGGTCAGGCTGTGAATGACGGAACAGCAATTACATCTGCAATGGATTACACAGGTAGTACAAACTGGAAAGCTACAGCAAGAGCTGAAGCGAGATTTACATCTACTGATAATTTATATCTGAACAGCCTTGGTTATGGATTAAAGCTAAACACAGACTGGACGCTCCTTACAAAGAATATCATTTCGTTGAATACCAAAGATGGTGTGTCAGGTTTAAGTAAATTACAAGAACGTTTACAAGTAGGTGCGGCATACAGAAGTACATCAACAAACAAATTTGATGCACTTTTCCGTTATGAGTTTAAGCATGAGATAGACAAAAATATTGATGAAGATTTCTTCAGAACAGCTCATGTACTCTCATCTCATGGAAATTATCATCCAACTACGGACCTGACGTTATCAGGTAGAGTTGCTGCTAAATATTCTTTAGAGTCAGACAGCCAGTTAAGAACTTCAAGCTTCCTTGAATTGATTTCCGGTAGAGTTATCTATGATATAGACGAAAAATGGGATGCAGGTATAAATGCCAGTTTACTTGCTAACAGTGATTTCACAACTAAAGATTATGGCCTGGGTGTTGAAGCAGGATTCTTAATTGCTACAAATTTAAGACTTGCAGCCGGATTCAATTTCTTTGGATACGATGATCAGGATCTTGTTGCAAATAACTACACTCAAAAAGGTGCTTATTTAGGATTCAGTTATAAGTTTGATGAGCGATTATTTGATAACCTGATTCCTGAGAGAGCAAAAAAGACTCCGATTATTGATCCGAATAACTATTTAACATGTGAAGAAGAGTGTTTTGTTGTTGATACAACTCCTGTTGAGATCCTTCCATTTACGCCTGAAGTAATTCCTCATGCTCTGACAGTAAATCCAATTGCAGCCAGAAGTCTTGCTTTCGGAGAATTGGAAACACTGACAGTACTTCCAAAGCATATTCACTTCAACAACAACAGTACTTACATAAATCAGCCTGCTGCTCATATGCTTGATAAAGTTGCTAAATTCTTAATTGAACGTGATGATGATTACTTCATTAAAGTAACGGGGCACACGGATAGCAAGAGTTCTCAGTCTTACAACTTAGCATTGTCGGAAAGAAGAGCTAAGGCGGTAAGAGCTTATATGGTAGCTGCTGGTGTGGATGCAGATAAATTACAGTTCGAAGGGTTGAGCTTCAGTAAAAATGCTGCTCCGGAGAAGGATCGTGTGGATATGGCCAGAAACAGACGTGTAGAACTGGAACTGAGTGTAGAAAACAGAAACATCAGATTTATTTCTCAGGTAGAAGATCTTCAGGTTAATCCAAGAATCAGAGGTATCAGAAGCTGGGATTATGTATTCATCGCTGAGCATAATGCGGTTCCGAGTGGCCTAAATCTAGGTGCAAATTCATCTCTTAACAGAGTTCATGAGTACCTTGTACAACGTGTATCATTACCGATGAAGGAATACCAGAATTTAACTGTTCAGGTAAACGCTCCTTCACTTGAAATTGGTAACAGAGTTAAAGCTATTCTGTATGGAGAAGGCGTGGCTCAGGATCGTATAATTGTATCTCAAATTTCTGGAACTGAAGTTGAATTTGATTACTCTGATGATTCATTCTTAAGAATTTATGATCAAAAAGACGACATCAACCTTGTAAGCAACAGCCTTGCACTAAGAATGATGGACAACTTGATGAATATATTACGACAAAGAGAAGATTTATTATTAATCAGAGACTTCTCACAAAGCTATACAGTACCAAACATGGTAACATTTGCAGGAAACAGTGCTCAATTAAGTAATGAAGTTCAGGCTATTCTTTCAAGAATTGGTTCTTACCTGAAAAGTTCGGCCTCAGTAAGAATTGCCTTGACGGGAGACGGAAGTCAGACTTCTTCTTCAAGATTAAAAGCTATGAAAGACTACTTAGTTGAATGGGGCATTGATGCAAACAGAATTGAAATCAGCAATGGATCAACAGCTACAGATAATCAGGTGAATATCAAATATCTGAATGCAGATTCAATCAACCTTTTAGAACTAGACCTTATCAATGATGGTAAAGGCGGAGGTAAATAATTGAGTATTAAGAAACTTACATATCAATTAAGAATAGCCGGACTAATTCTGGCTGGGTTTTTCTTTTTTCTTCCAACTGAGGATGCTACAGCTCAGGTAGTAGTTAACGAGACAACTCTAACTTCGGGTTCTTATACAGTACCTTCCGGTGGAGAAGTTACTATAACCATAAAAGGTGGTGATGGAGGTAATGGCTCTAATACTATAGGTGGAGAAGGAGCTACTGCCGTTGCTACTTTTGCAGTAAATGCAGGAGATGTAATTCGTTATGTAGTTGGGGAAGCCGGAGTTACTCATGCCGGTTCCAGTGCAGGTGGTGGAGGTAGTACAGGTGTTTATATAAATGATGTGCTGGTAATGGTTGCCGGTGCCGGTGGTGGTGGTGATAATTCTAACGGTGCTTTAGGTTTAGGCGGAAATAGTATTACTGCAGGTGATGCAGGAACAGGAACCGGACCGGGTGCAGCGGGTACCAACGGAAATGGAGGTGGAACTACTACAAATACTGCTGCCGCAGGTGGTGGTGGTGGTGTATTTTCTGCTGGTGGTTCGTCTGATGCTGGAGGTGGTGCCCGGGCAGATGCTACTACAACAGATACATCTCAGCTTCTGGATATTGCAAATGGAGGAAATGGTAACGGAACAGGTTCAGCAGGTGGTCGTGGATTTACAGGTGGCGGTGGCGCAGATTCAAATTATAGTGGTGGAGGAGCAGGTTATTCCGGTGGTGGTGGCGCAGGTGCTAATGGTGGAGCAGGAGGAGGAGGCTCATTCATAGCTGCTTCGGCTACTTCAAGCAATTTTACAGCAGGAAGTGATGGTGCAGGAAATGAGAATAATGGATCTATAGTTATCGATTATACAAACAATCCTCCTGAGTTAGAATCTAGTTCTATAAGTGGTACTACTTTAACACTGGACTATGATGAAACCCTGGACGCAACGTCCACTCCTGCAACAGGTGATTTTGATGTAAGAGTTAATGGGTCATCTATCACGGTAACAAATGTTTCTATTAACAATGATATACTTACTCTCACTGTGTCGCCGGGTGTAGACTTGAGTGATAATGTAACTATAGATTATACAGCCGGTACAAATCCTATTCAAGATCAGCAGGGAACACAATCAGTAAACCTTTCCAATGAAGCTGTAACCAATAACTCTCCGGATAATACACCCCCGGGAGTTCCTCAGAATGTATCTGCAAGTGCAATCTCAGGTGGTGCGATCAGAATTAATTTTGATGATGTAGATGAATCTAACGGAAGCGGAGTAGCTTCTTATTCTGTTAAAAGAGCTACGAGTTCGGGTGGTCCTTATTCCCAGGTTGGTACAGTAAGTGATAATGAAAGTATAAGCTATACATTTACTGATAATACACCTGTAAATGGAACCACTTACTATTATGTAGTTAGTGCAATTGATGGTTCATCTAATGAAAGTGCAAATTCTACTGAAGTATTTGCAACTGCTGATGGAATCTCTCCTCAACTGGATTCTGTGATTGTAAAAGGAGAAACACTGACTCTTTACTATGATGAACCAATTGATATTTCCTCTGCTCCAGCAAATTCTGATTATGCCGTAAGTGTAAACAGCAGTAACAATCCCGTAAGTAGCTTAACAATATCAGGAAATCAAGTAATACTTACATTAACGAATGTGGTTCAACCGGGAGATAATGTTGAACTGGATTACACTCCGGGTATCAATAAGATCAGGGATAATGTTGGGAACTTAGCGTCCTCGTTAAGTAATCAGGCAGTTACAAATCAAACGGCTGGCTTTACTCCAACACCTCCACAAAATGTGCAAGCAAAAGCAGTGTCTGACGGTGATATTGAAATTTCATTCCTGGATGTAGGCACAGGGGGGCAGATTGCAACATATTCAGTTAAAAGGTCAACCTCTCAGGGAGGATCTTATTCTCAGGTAGGAACGGTAACAGATAATGAAAGCGCGAGTTATACTTTTACAGATAATACAGCCGCAAACGGAATTACGTATTATTATGTAGTTACTTCGTTGGATGGTAGTTCGGGTGAAAGTGGTTTCTCTAGTGAAGTTATTGCAGTTTCTGATGATGTTGCACCTGTTTATGAAACAAGCCTGGTTGGAGGAAATTCGCTCTTGCTTGATTACGACGAAATTCTGGATGCAAGTTCAGTGCCCGCAACAACTGATTTTGAAGTTAGGGTGAATGGGTCACAAGTAAGCATTTCAAGTATTTCTATAACAAATGTGAGAGTCAATATTGAATTAGCCAATGCTATTCAACAAGGCGATAATGTAACCTTCGATTACACTCCGGGAACGAATAGAATTCGAGATCTTGCCACTAATGAAGCGGCTGCGTTTACAGGCACAAATGCTATTAATTACACTTCTACCAATATTCCTTTTGGTCCCGATCCTTGTCCGATCGTTAATGGAAATGATGCAAGTTGGGCGTGTTTTGACGGAACGAACAATTCTACTACGATTTCAGCAAAAGTAGGAAATGTTGAAATTGCCACAGTTGACGCACAAGGTGGTACTCAAACCACATTTTCGCCTAATGCACTTCAGGAATGGTCCAGCGGTGCATTTTCAGGAGATCAATTCAACGGCCCTCAGGCTAATGCAAGCGGTAACACCGGAAATGCGACCTCTTTTGATATTAACATAGCTGATGGAATTCCTTCTGACGCATTTATACTCAGCTTAAATAAATTAAGACCAAACTCAGGAAATACTTCTTATACATTAGAAGCTTTTGACGGAACCAATACTAAAATTGCTGTTAATGGTTGGGTAACCGGTCAGGGTATGGATGGTGGTGTTTGTACAAACTCCGTTAATTTGAATTACACCAATGCCAACACAACGATTGAATTTCAACCAGTAGTTTCAGGTAATCCTTCATGTACGTCATCTTCAAATGCAATTTGGTTCAGAGTAAATACTCCGGGTGTTGAAAGAATTGAGGTCAGAAAAACTGTAGCCAGTACCGATAATATACACGTAGGTTTAGCTTTGGTTGCTGATTATGGGGATGCACCAAATTCCTACAGAACTTCTTACAATTCCAGAGGTAATGATCCTGCTTTTCATATACTGAGCAACACGGGTACAAATCCTGTTTACTTTGGTGGTACAGTTGATGCAGACGGAAACGGAGCTTCTGGTTCCCAAGCCAACGGAGATGATTCTGAATCTTCAGGAATTGGTTCTGGAGATGATGAAGATGCGATTACAATACTTCCTGTTCTCAGAACAAATTATTCAGAATATGAGGTGAATCTGGTTTGTACTTCCGGGGCAAAAGTAGGAGGGTGGTTGGACCTAAATCAGAATGGTACTTTTGATAACTCAGAATATGCTTTCGCAGAATGTATTAGCGGTGCAGCTAATTTAAGTTGGAACGGAATTTTAGGTTTAATTACTGGTGATACCTTTGCTCGATTCCGAATTGCACCATTAACAAGTAGTGTAGCTTCTCCGTATGGAATTGCAGTTGGTGGAGAAGTTGAAGATTATCCGGTTAGTATTCAGGAACCGGCTACACCTGATCTGGAAATTGATAAAGTTGTAGATAATTCCACTCCGGTTCAGGGAGAGACAATCACGTATACTGTATCCGTTACAAACCCCGGAGAGTTTGAAGCAACAAATATTCAGGTTACAGACGACCTGCCAAACGGAATTACGTATCAATCACATTCAGCAAGTCAGGGAACGTATAATACTTCTACAAATCTATGGAACATTGGTAGTTTAGCCGAAGGTGATACTACTACTGTTACATTGACGATTGTTGCTACTGTTAATAGCGGAACGGAAGGAAATACGATCACTAATAATGCTGAAATTACCCAGTTAAATGAGAATGATCCTGAGTTAAATAATAATTCTGCTTCAGCCGGAATTACGGTAGTTTCTGAAGCTTCGGATATTGAGGTGCTCAAAATTGTTGATAATGCAGTCCCTATTGAAGGTGATTTTATTAACTACACAATTTCAGTAACTAATCAGGGACCAAGAGATGCCACAAACCTGAAGATCATTGATCAGCTTCCATCAGGATTAACTTTTCAAAGTGCAAACCCGAGTGTAGGAACCTACAATAATTCAACGGGAATTTGGGATATAGGTACTTTTGTAAACGGTGCAAGCGCTTCACTGGTAATCAACGCTCAGGTTGATCAAAATACTGAAGGAAGCACTATTGCTAACACAGCAGCTGTTCAGTCAGTTGATCAGAATGACACAAATATTTCTAATAACTCATCCACTGCTAATATTACTGTTGATGAAGCCAGTGCTCCTACTTCTTGTAACGACAGACCGTTACTTAGATTTACAAATTACACCCTTGAAAGCGGTACAGCTTTACAACTAGGTGCGGTGTATAAGTTTGATTCAGTTCTTCCGGGAGTATATGCCCGTATCGAAATTATAACCGATAATAATGCAACGCTTACTGATATAGATCAAACGAGTGGAACTACAGCTTTTAACGAAGCATTATCGCCAAGAGTGCAAAGTGCTGATGGCAATGACGCTTTCATGGATTTTGAAATTTCCTTTTACGATTCTGCTACAAATGTTCAAAAGTATCTGTCATTTGCTGCAACATCCAGTGATGTGGATGGTAACGGAGCAAGTTTGAAGGAATATGTAGGATTTCAAAACCTAAGCTCTTATACCATTGAAAGCACCACAGACCTTGTTATTGGTTCGGCAGGTATTTATGCAACATACACGCCAGATAATTTCAATGGAGTATCTTCCGCAGATCCTGATTTTACTAATCATACGGTATACAGTGCTTATACTAATGAACCAAAATTCAGATTCAGAGCAGGTATACAGGGTGGGGGATCAACTTCGAATCGTTTATACAGATTAAGCTTTGATCCATGTGAGATTAATAATTTTAGTAACCCTGTTTCAGAAAACATCATTGATGTTTCTGTTACAAAAGCTGTGGATAACGTAACTCCTTCAGTTGGCGACACAGTATCGTATACCATAACTGCAAAAAATGAAAAAGGAAATGCCGTAGGAAATGTGGAGGTGACAGACCAACTTCCTGCAGGTTTAACTTATGTTTCCGGTACTACAACATTAGGAACATATACAAACGGAACTGGAATCTGGGATATAGGAACGCTTTCCGGATTGCAATCTGCTACACTTACCTTAAAAGCCACGGTTAATACAGGCCAGGAAGGAAATACGATCAAAAATACAGCCAGCTTCTCGAATTTTACCGGCGGAGACGGTAATCAGAGTAATAATAGTGCAGACGTTGATATTATAGTGTTTGACCCTTCTTCAGGATTAACCTGTAGTGAGCCTCCGTTATTTAATTTCAGCAGTAATTCGCTAGAGCAAGGTATTGCCGGACAAGTTAACGCAGTATACAGATTTAATAATATCGCGTCGGGACTTGATGCCTTGGTGAGAATAAAAGCGATCAGTAATGCAAATCTGAGTAATATTGATAATAATACTTCAGGTAATAGCGCGGCTAATTTCAGTCCGCTATTCCAGGCCACCCAAAGTGGCGGGTATATTGATTGGGAGGTTAAATTTGTTGCTACAGGGACAACAACTCCTGTGAAAAAAGATTTCGCAATGACCGCTTTGGACATTGATGGCTTTATAAATCCTAATGATAATTCCCAATCTATTCGTGATTTCTTAGGATTTACTCAGAATCAGTCAAATTCTGTGCAGGGAGGTAATAATCTAACTGAAACTACTACAGGAGCTTTCCAGTTCTTTACCTCTACTCCGGCAACAGATGGAAACGGATCCTTGGATTTCGATCACATGGCGTATATAAAGTATAATTATACTTCTGTATTTGAATTCAGAACCGGGTCAAATTTAACAAATGGTTATAATATTGACCGGTTAGTGGATATTGATTTCGTACAATGTAGAAATCAGGATTTTGACCCTGAAGTTGTAACTACACGTGATGCTGATATTTCCGTAACCAAGACGGTGGACAATGCAAATCCGCTGGAAAATGAATCCGTTAATTTCACTATTACAGTTACAAACAATGGACCTGAAAGAGCTACCGAAGTAGATGTTAATGAAACATTGCCTTCCGGTTTGGCTTTAGTGCAAGCAACTCCAAGTCAGGGAACGTACAACCAGATCACTAAGACCTGGGCGATCGGTACTCTTAACAACGGTAGTTCTGTAACTATGAGTGTGGAAGCAACAGTAAACTCAGGTGTAACAGCTGATTCTCTGGTAAATAAAGCATACCTGTTGGGACTGAATCAGTTTGACCCGAATCAGGCAAACGATACATCTAAAGTAGCTATATACATCAGCAATAAAGTTGAAGGTATTGTTTTCAGAGACAAAACCGGAAACGGAATTACTGACGGAGACACAAACTTTGGCGATGCTTCCGGAGACCAACAAGCAGTAAAAGATGTGATCGTTCACTTGTTTAAAGATGGTGGTGATGGTCTGGCCGACGGTAGTGATGATGTGTTCTTAAGATCCGATACAACTAATATTTCCGGTGCATTTACATTTCAGGTGGGACAAGATGCCGACTATTGGGTAGCCGTAAATTCTAAAACAGGAAATCTGACAAACGGTTCAAGTTGGGCCGAACAAGTTTATGCCCCGACAGGAGCGCTTTGCTCAGATGGAGCGGGTGGAATTGGAACAAAAGGTTCCGCAGGGAATTGCTTTGGAGGTAGAAGAGGAAATCAATCTGATAATCTGCCACTCGGAACTGAACCATCAAATACGGATCTTGCAAACGCTGAACATGTGGCAAAGTTCACTATGGCAAGTAATAATGTTTCCGGGCTTAACTTTGGATTCAGCTTTAATGTGGTTACTGATACCAGAGACGGAGATGATGATCTTTCTTCAAACAGAAGTATTCAGGGTTCATTGAGACAATTCATTACTAATGCGAACGAGATCTCAGGCGCTAATACAATGAGATTTGTTCCGTCTGTAGCGACTAATGAAACAGGTAGTGGTGGCAACTGGTGGAAGATTACACTAAACTCAGAACTTCCTGCAATAACAGATCCTCTTACTACACTTGACGGTCGTTCTTTTGACCTGAACTCTCCGCTTTCTATCCTGAATACAAACTCCGGTACGGTTGGAACCGGCGGCTCAGTTGGTATTGACGGAATTTCATTAAACACTTTTGAGAGAAAAGAACTGGAAGTAGATATTAATGATGTTGGGAATAATGCACTTTCCATAAACAGCTCAGGCGCAGTTGTACTAAGACATTTCGCTCTGTTTAATAATAGTCGTTCCGTTTCTCTGGCTAATGTTGCAGGTGGAACTATTGAAAATAATATGATTGGTACCAGAGCAGACGGAACTGATCCAACAGGACTTAATCAATCTGATCTTGGTATTTTGATTACCGGATCAGGTTCGCAAACACCGTTGATTCAAAGAAACTATATCGCTTATACAAAAGACAGCGGGGTGCGATCAGAAAATGGAAATGCCACTATTCAGTTCACTAAAAATGAGGTTTACAGAGCCGGCTCTTCTGTAAATAATGCAGATGGATTAGAAGGAGTCGGAACATGGTCAATTACCCAGAACTTATTCCATGAAAATGGAAAAACCAATGGAAGTGATGTTTACGGTGGAGCAGGTATAGAACTGGGTAATATTGCCGGAACGCAGACTACAGGTAACACGATCAGAAATAATACTATCAAAGATCAAAGAACTACAGGTATTAATGTTCTGAACAGGGTTTCAAGTACGCTGGTTGAGAAAAACATTATCACCGGAAATGGAACAGATTACACTTCAAGTCCATATAAAGGAGCCGGGGTTCGTTTAAGTTTCCCGGATGCTCAACCACAACAAGGTGTATTTATTACTAAAAACAGCTTCTCTAATAACAAGGGTCTTGCAATCGATATCGTTACTTCCGGTAACGGGCAAGCAGACGGTGTATCTCCTAACGATGGTGTAATAGAAAACGCCACTACAGAACCAAACAGAGGCCTCGATTATCCTGTATTTACTTTAGCTACTGTTGATGGAAACCAGCTTACAGTTGAGGGTTATATAGGAAAAAACTCAACACGATTAACCGGTGTATATACCATTGAAATTTATAAAGCTGCAGACGACGGAAATCAAGAGGGATTAATAGAAGAAGGTGGTTCGTTAATTCGTCCTCATGGAGAGGGACAAACTCTGATCGGTACCATCAATACGAATGCAAACGGTACATTCAGTGAAACATTTACTGTTTCTTCAACAAGTATCGTTGTTAATGACAGAATAACCGCACTTACTTTTGATTCAGGAAATAACACTTCTGAATTTTCAACCAACCAACGAGTTGTAGCCACCGGAGTTACTGTAAACGGGTATGTATATAAAGATGACAACCACAACGCGCTGAGAGAAGGCGGAGAAAGTGGTATTGAAAATGTCACTATTGTTCTCTTTAACAAAAATCTGAATAACTGTAAGAGTGTTCTTACTGATGCGAATGGATTCTATCAATTCAGCAACGTTCTTAATGGTGAGTATGACCTGATTGAATCCTTTGGACAAAGTGTTCCTACACCGGATGTTTGTACTCCTGCAGAAACAGATCCGACCGATCATATTTCAACTACACCGAATTTAAGAACAGTTATAGTTAACAACCTTCCTGCACAACAAAACTTTGGTGATTACGAAGGTTCAAAAGTTACAGGTACTGTTTTTACTGATAACGGAATCGGTGGCGGAACAGCTAATGACGCTGTGAAAAATGGAGGAGAGATTGGGATTAATGGTACAGTCGTTAAAGCATTAACAGGTTCTGATGTATTGATTGAACAAACAACAGCGAATGCCAATGGTACTTATGAACTGTACATCCCGAAATCAACGGTACCAAGCGGTGGAACTGTTAAAATTCAAGAAGAAAATAAAGCTGCATATCTGACTATAGGCGGTGCATCAGGTACTACATCCGGTTCTTATGACAAAAATACTGATATCACAACTTTTACAAACACAGTTGGGTCTTCGTATATAGGTGTAGACTTTGCTGATGTACAAGTGAGTACATTTAATACAAATGGTAGTCAGAATGTGCTTCCGGGAGCAACTGCTTTCTTCCAGCACACATTTGAAGCAAATACAGCCGGAAGTATAATATTTACAACGAACTCTGTAAACAACCCAAGTAATGTAACCTGGCCCGTTGTACTGTTCAATGATTTGAATTGTAATGGTTCTGTAGATAGTGGTGAAACAATTCTGGATGGGAGTACTCCTGTAGTTGTTACAGCTCAACAAACATTGTGTTTATTGCTGAAAGTTAGTGTCCCTCAAGGGCTTAATAACGGGTCAACAAGTAATACTACAATCTCTGCAGTGATGAGTTATTCCAATACTTCACCGGTGATCGAACAAAATCTATCGAGAAGTGATCTTGTTACGGTAAATAATAGCGAAGCTGGTTTGGTACTGATAAAAACTGTAGATCAAAATCAGGCATTGCCGGGAGCAACTTTAACATATACGGTTAGTTATCAAAATAATGGAGATGAACCAATTAGCTCTCTTGAAATCATTGATAACACACCAAATTACACAACTTTCAATACGGCAGCTTGTGGGAGTTTGCCAAACAATCTAACCGATTGTACGATTACAAGCCCATCTGTAGGTACTGCAGGCGGCATAAAATGGACATTTACAGGAACACTGCAACCCGGGGGTACCGGAGTAGTAACATTTACTGTTAAAATTGATAATTAAGGCTAAAAAAATGCGTAGAGAAATAACAAAACCAATAGTATTTATTGTTGAAGACAATGATGCTTACCGAGTACTTACAGGGAGAATGTTGGAACAGAGAGGATTTTTAGTTCTTTTATTTTCTGACGGATATAAAGCATTGGAAATGTTGGAATATATTATTCCGAATATAATTCTTTCAGATATACAAATGCCCGGCATGGACGGGTTTACTCTTCATGAAAAAATTGAAGATCTGTATCCAAACATTAAGGTGCCATTCCAATACATTTCATCCACCACGGAGAAAAGTGTAATTGAAAGAGCAAATTCTTTGAGTATAGAGCAACTGGTACAAAAACCTGCTAAACCCGAAGAACTTTCCAGAACCTTAAAAAGAGCTATAAATAAATTTGCTGCAGCGTAAATATTCCTGAATAAAAGTTTCATTTTATAGCTTGTTGAGATAGATTCTACGCATGATCACAACCTCAAAAGCTATTGTACTTCGCTCTATCGATTATCAGGGTTCCAGTAAGATAATTACGGTACTAAGCCAAACGCACGGAAAGATCGCTTTAATTGCAAAAGGTGCTAAAAAGCCCAAAAACAAGCTGGCAGGAACTATTGAAGTTGGAAATATACTCGAGGTTACTTATTACTACAAAGCTTCAAGAAATATTCAAACACTTGCCGAAGCTTCCATTGAATACCAGTCTTTAAACTTCAGAAAAGACTTTGAACGAGCTTCCATACTTTATTCAACTCTAGAGCTTATTTCTCAACTTATACATGAGAATGAAGAAAATGATCAGCTGTTTTTATTTTCAAGTACATTTATACAATGGCTTGGCGATGCAGAACCGGTAACACTATCAGTTTTCCCTTATATACAATTAAGACTTGCTCAAATAGCCGGAGTGGGTTTAGTGGTTCAGAAGATCAATGAAAATGAAACAGTTTATCTGAATATTAGTAGTGGAACATTAACCGAAAATCCTGATTCAGAATTATCATACAAGCTAACCAAAAACCAAGCGCTGTTTTTAAAAGTTGGAGTTAATTCCAGGAATACTGAAATTTTTAATATCGATTTTGCAAATGTGGAATTAAAGCAACTTATTCATCATTTAGATGTTTACTTTAAATACCATATTGAAGGTTTTAAGGATAGAAGATCAGATACAATTTTTGAACAGATGCTAAAGGAGACTTGATCATGAGAAAGAGAGACAGATTTTTAACCGGGATACTTTTGATCCTCATTGGGGTATCGATAGGGACATTGTTTGCTTTATACACTATCAATGATGATCTGGCTCCGCTTTCAGAAGTACGGTATACTGAAATTAAGAAAAGCGAATCACCCTTTTTTGAAGATGAAGAATTAGCAGACATTGATCCCCGGTTTGTTTTCAAAACCATAGCAACTAATGTAACTCCGTCTGTTGTGTATATTGAAACAATTATCCCTGTTTCAGAAAACGGAGAGAGCAGTTCAGATAACTTTTGGAACCGGGTTATTCCCCGCAGAGCACGAACGGTGGGTTCCGGAGTCTTAATAACAAGCGATGGTTATATCCTTACCAATAATCATGTAATTGAAGATGCGGTAGATAAAGGCATTAAAGTAGTATTGAACGATAAAAGAGAATATCCGGCAAAAGTTGTCGGATTAGATCCCAGTACAGATCTGGCAGTTATTAAAATAGAAGGGGAGAACCATTCAGCTATTACTGTTGGTAACTCAGAATCTGTGGATGTTGGAGAATGGGTTTTGGCGATCGGGAATCCATTTCGGCTTCGATCTACCGTTACTGCAGGAATTGTAAGTGCGTTGAGCAGGGACGTTCAGATCATTGACGACAATTTCAGAATAGAGAGTTTTATTCAAACCGATGCTGCAATCAACAAAGGGAATAGTGGCGGAGCCTTAGTTAACACCAGCGGACAATTAGTAGGAATAAATACCGCGATTGCTTCTCAAAGTGGAAGTTATCAGGGATATGGATTTGCTGTACCTGTGAACTTAGCTATGAAAGTGGCTACAGATCTGATTGAATTTGGTGAAGTTCGCAGAGCTTTGCTTGGAGTCAGTATCGCTTCCGTAGATTATAACAGAGCAGTGGATATTGGACTGGAAGAAGTAAAAGGAGTGGAGATCATCGTAATTACAGAAGATGGTGCTGCTTATGAAGCAGGTTTAGAACTTGGGGATGTTATTCTGGAAGTGAATGGAGTGGAAGTAAATGAATCGAATCAGCTTCAGGAAAAAATAGCCATCGTAAGACCCGGTGAAAAAGTTGAACTTACGATCTGGCGGGATGGGCAAGAATTCAGTCAATCCGTTGAACTAAAGATGCTTGAGCAACAACAGATCAATGATCTGGTTGGGATTCCGGAATCTCCGCAAGAAGAAGAAAATGAGCCCGAAGTTTTTGAGTTGGACGTAGATTTCCATGAATTCGATCTTGGCTTCAGAGTCATTGAAGTACCGGTTCAAAACGGACAGCTAAATCAGTTGATCGTCTCAATAGTTTATAAGTATTCAGAGGCTTGGAACAGAGGCTTAAAAAAGAATCAGAAAATAATTTCTGTAGATGAAATTGAGGTTGAAGATCTCGAAAGTTTAAAAGAACTTATCACTGAAAATTTAAATAAGAATAAGGCTGTAACTATAGAGGTGCTTAATGAAGATAGTGCCCGTGGTTATATAGAACTAAAAGATAATTGATGAAAAACTTTTCCAAAACGGCACTAATGAGCGTAGTACTTTTAACGATTGCATGTTCCGGTGCTAATGAACTTTCCAATAATAATCCACCAGAGACCAATGCTCTTTACCCGTCCTGGTATGGTGCTTATGAGTTTTCATCTGACTCAACAGATTTTTATGCCCGTGCTACAGCTGTGGCATCTGATGCAGATATGGCAAAAACAAGAGCAGAGAAAGAAGCCCGTGCTTTACTGGAAAGCTACATTGCTAAAGAATTAGAAGATGTAAGATCTGAACTGGAAAGGGATGGCTCAAGCATAGTTAAAGAACCGAATTTTCTCCTGATGTTGCGCAATGCGCATAGTAAAATTGAAGAACAAGCCAGAGTTAGTCGTACAGAAGCTGTGATGAAAGATGGAGTTTACAGAGGATTTGCTATGGTTGAGATTGTAAAAAAGGATGTAAATGACTTAATTGAAAGCGGTTTGAACTCAAATAGTCAGTATAGAAGAGAATTTGTTGGTTCAACAGGTTATAAAGAGTTATTTGATAACTAAACTGCATAATTATGTAGTTTTTGAAGTCAGTTTAATAACTATTATAATTTTAACTACTAATTAAATATACATTATGCCAAAGCCTATTTTTAATAACGATCTTAATAAAAATATTAAAGTCTTCGCTGAGATTGATGGTGGACCTAGATCAGGAATTGGCCCCAATGGTGAATCTGAACTTGGAAAAGAAGGAAGTACCAGCTTACCTGATGAACTAGAATTCACCAAATATGATATTAATAAGGAAGTAAAAATAATTATTGAGTTAGACAAGATTCCTAATAATTCCAAGGGCGAAGGTTTTGTATATGCTTTTGGTGAAAAAATGGGAAGAGCTCCACATCATATTGAAGTTAAAAGAAGTGGAAATGATTTTACTTTAATAATTCATTATAAAAATGCCGGAAGCGTTACAGATGTGGATCCCCTAGTAAAACATCCAGGCTGATATTATATATAAATATATAACATTATTTTTTTTTGTATTACTATGCCAAAATTCGACATACAATGTTTTGGCTCAGAAAGCTTATGTCTCAAAAAACTATACTGTAGAAGATTTTGCGAATTCCAGACAACATTGGGATGCTGTTCAATTAGATGATGGCAGAATGATTCTTGGGAATTCCAATGCCATCAACTTATTTGATGGAGTAAATTGGAGTTATATCCATGTTCCAAAAGGACAAACTGTGTATTCACTTGCTATTTCTAAAACAGGCAGGGTTTACACCGGAGGGGAGGGAGATATTGGATATTTGTACCCAGACTCATTAAACCGAATGAAATTCAGATCTTTACTACCTAAAATGGATTCGTTATTTCACGGGTTTTTATATGTAAGGCAAACTCATTATTTAGATAATAAGGTATACTTTCGTTCCAAATCTCAATTAATGATGTATGATGAAGTAAGGGATACTGTTTATGTTCATCAAAAAAAAACAGAGATAGGAAATTCCTTTTTAATTGATGATGAGATTGTTGTTCAATTGGAAAAGGGGATATATAAGATCAATGACTTAAATGAGGTACTGATCGATTCATCTGAGGCATTCAGAGACGATGAAATCTATGGTATGTTACCGATAGATGAACAACTTTTGATTTACTTTAGAAATAAGGGTTTACAAGTATTTAATGGATATCAACTCGAAAGTTTTTCAACACCTTCTGAAAAGTATTTGGAAACCCATTTAGGATATCGAATGTTGAAGCTTAACAACGATCAGATAGCTGTAGCTACGCTTACCGGTGGAATTGTAATTTTAAATTTAGAAGGAAAAATAGATCAAATACTTACCAAAGAAAGAGGTCTCAACGATTCACACGTCTATGGTTTATTTGTAGATAAACAAGACTTATTATGGGCTATGCTGGATGATGGTATTTCTGTTCTTCATTCAGAAAAAGGCTTGCAAGTTTATGACTATAACTATGGAATTGAAGGTTTAGTAACAGGAATCTATAATTCAAATAAATTCACTCATGTTATCACAAATAAAGGATTTTATATAAAGGGTGAGGGCGAAGAATTCAGGAAAATAAATATAAATCCGGTACAGGTTTATAACTCTGTGAAACTTTCGGGTAAAATATATTCCGCTACTTTTCAGGGATTATTTCAAATTAATAAGGATGATTTAGATCAAGTTTCTTCTACAGTATTTGAAAAAATTATAACTATCAATGATTCAAGTTTATTGGGATGGTCAAACGAAAAATTGTACTTAATAAACATAAATAATGAAGACTTTGAGGAAAATTTATTCATTGAAGATTTCAAATATCCGATTAACTGGATCATAAATGACAATGACCTTTTTGCATATGAAGGGAATAATAAAATAGCAAAATTGAGTCTTTCAGATAAAGAGAAAACTATAATTCCAATTTCTGATGATGTAGGCAACATATATATAATGAATAGCATAAAGGATACAATCCTTTTAGGTACTTCAGATAGCATATATAAATTAGAGGGAGATCAAGTAAAAAAAATTGATCAAAAACCTTTACAGAATTTTAAGCGTGTTACTCAGATGGAATATTGTAACAAAGCAATTTGGTTGAGATCGGAAGCTGATTTATTCAAAATTGATTATGAAAACAACAATCAGATAGTTCAAAAAGATATATTCAATACTATTGGGAATACTGAAGGTGTTTATTCTATTTCGTGTACAGAAAATCAAACTTGGTTTGGTTTAGAAAACAAGGTTATTTCTATTTCAAATGAGTATGATGTAACACATAAGCCCTTTTATACAAATATAACGCGATTAGTAGTAAATAATGACTCGTTAATTTATGCCGGGTTTGAGGAGCCTGAAAAGATGACGCTGCTGAATTACAGTAAACAAGAAATAAGATTTAACTATGCGGCAGCTAATTTTTTAAATCCAGAGCAAAATGTGTATTCGTATAAGCTTGAAGGATTTGATAATAAATGGAGTTCATGGTCTTCAAATACTCAGAAGGCTTATACAAATATTCCGGAAGGGGATTATATTTTTAAGGTAAGGAGTAAAAATATTTTTAATCAGGAAGGAATTCCTGATGAATTTAAGTTTAAGATTCTTCCACCCTGGTACAGAACGTGGTGGGCGTATAGCCTATACGTGATATTAATTGTAGGATTTCTATACATGATCTACAAAATCAGGCTCAACCAAATTCTTAAAGTCCAACGGGTCCGAAACAGAATAGCAGATGATCTGCACGACGACCTTTCCGGGACTTTGATCGGTATCAGTAATTTTGCAAAAGCAATTACTAAAAATCCTGATATGAAAAACCAGAAACGGTTTATCGGATTAATAGAAAAAAGTGCTGACGAAGCTAAAGAAAAGATAAGTGATATTGTATGGACCATTAATCCAACTCATGATGAATGGACTAATTTCTTAACTAAGTGTCGCCGGCATGCGTCAGATATTTTTGAGGCACAGGGCATCGAATATGCTTTAGAAATGGATGAAAATATTCCCGGGAACCTGGAAATGGAACTCAGAAAGAACCTGTGGCTCATATTTAAAGAGATCATTACAAATATTATTAAACACGCAGAAGCAGAATATGTTCTTATTCGTTTTACAACAGAATCAGGGAAGTTGAATATTACGATAAGAGACAAAGGAAAGGGGTTTGATGTAAATACTCAGAAAAAAGGAAATGGTATTAATAACGTCAAAAAAAGAGTAGAAACCATAAATGGGAAACTTAGTTTGGATTCAACACCTTCTGAAGGTACAAAATGGAATATTGTAGTTCCTGTTTAGGTACCACATAACCATGTAGCTCAATACTCATCATGTTTAGATATATTGAAAATAAAACCTAATCAGATATGGAAAAAATAATCAAGGTAGGGATTGTAGAGGATAACCCATACATGAGAGAGGGTTGGGAGACCTTCATCGATTTAGAGAAAGACATGTGTGTTATTGGAAGTTATGAATCGGTTGAAGATGCATGGGATTCAGATGATTTGAAGAAATGTGATCTTATCATAATGGATATAGAATTACCCGGTATCTCCGGAATTGAAGGAGTAAAAAAAATAAAAAAGAAAGGCCTGAGCGCAGAAATAATAATGGCTACGGTTTTTGATGACGATGATAATATTTTTAATGCGGTAAAAGCAGGAGCCGTTGGTTATTTGTTGAAAAAAACTTCTCCCGAAGATATGGTAAAAGCAATAAGGCAGGCATTTAAAGGTGGGTCTCCAATGACTCCAAATATTGCAAGGAAAGTAATACAAACCTTTCATATAAAATCTCTTCCGCCTGAAAAACAATTATCAGAACGAGAACTGGAAATTCTCAGAGAACTGGCTACAGGACGATCCTATGCAGAAATTGGGAAAAGAATTTTTCTTTCAGTAGATGGCGTCCGGCATCATATCCGGGGTATTTACAAAAAGCTGGAAGTAAACTCCAGAACTGAGGCTGTGACCAAAGGCATCAACAGAAATCTTATTGCTGTTTGATATTTTCAGTTTTATAACTTTGTGCTGAATATGTCAATTCGTTTTATTATCCTATTTCTAGTAAAAAATCTAGGACAATTTTTAGGATAATTGATATGATAAGATTGATTGTGGGTATCATTCTTAGTTCAATGGCTATTGGACTGCATGCACAACAGCGAATGACAAGGCCTTCGACGCCCCAAGAATTATATTTACAATTAGAGGAAAGTTTAAACTCTACAGATAATCCTGATTCGATACTTGAATTATATACAATGTATGCAATGCATCATTTAAGACGGAATCCGGATAGCTCAGAAGCTGCTTTAAAAAGAATGAATGCGTTAAGCGATTTACCGGAGCTAAAGTTAGGTGCTTATTCAGATTTCCTTAAAGCTAATCTACTTGTACTGCCTTATCCAGACTCAGCAATGAAAGCTATTAATTCGTCCATTCAAAAGTTTCAACAATTGGATAATAAAACGAAGCTTGTAGGAGCTTTTAATCTAAAATCTCGAATTCACACCCAAAAAAATAATTACCTGGAGTCTGAAGAAACTTTGATTCAAGCGATTGAAATAGCCCAAAGTGAAGAGGTTAATTTAAGTAACGAAGACATTAATAATCTTTTAAACATGCTGGCAGACCTTTATATGCGGGTTGGAGCAACTGAAATTGCAGTTCAAAGATATCAGCAGATGTTGGAAATAGAGACGTCAAAAGAAAGAGAGTGTAGAGTTAGGATAAGTGTCAGTAATGCATTTAAAGTTGATCGTAAATTGGAAGATGCCAAATCATACCTTGAACCTTGTTTAGATGAAACAAATATTGCTCTTCCTGTTCAAATTGCTGTTATAAAAAGTTATTCTGATCTGGAAAAGAACCTGGGTAATTACGATGAAAGACTTTTCTATATCAAAAAAGCAATCTCTCTTCAAGAACAGACACAGTACAGAGATATAACCGCTTATTTTTTTCTAGCTGAAGCTTATTACGATAAACAAGAATATTTCAAATCAGATTCTGTATTACAAGAAGTGGGCGCCAGAGAGTTACAAAGGGTTCAACCTTTTACTCAATTTCATATCCTTTTTTTGAGAGCCAAATTGCTTGAACAAGAAAATAAATATAGCGAAGCACTTTTACAGTTAGATGAAGCCCTGAAGATACTCGAACGACTTCCTGAAACTCCTCTTAAAATCGATGCTTACACTCTTCAGGCTGAGATATATACCGAGCTTGGTGATTATAAAAAAGCTTATGACCTTACTAAAACCAGTGAAACAGTTAGTGATATACTGAGAGAAAGAGTGGATGCCAGAGAAGAAGCTAATTCTAAAGTACGTTTTCAAATGAGGGCAAAAAACCAAGAATTAGCTGATGTGACCACTGAACTGGGTACCGTAAAGACCCGAAATGCTCTTATTATAATTTTATTGGTATTGTTGTCTTCTTATATACTATATCGCTACAGAGTACATTTTTTATTGAAAGAAGAGCGTACTAGAAACAAAATTGCAAGAGACTTGCATGATGATCTGAGTGCCACATTAAGTAGTATTAGTTTTTTTAGTGAAGCAGCGAAAAGGGATGAGCCTAAAGGATCGAACAGATTTCTACAGAGAATTGATGAAAGTGCTGTTGAAGCGAAAGAGAAGATCAATGACATAATTTGGGCTATTGATCCAGGTAATGATGATTGGGAATCTTTTCTTACAAAATGTAAACGCTTTGCAGCAGAAATGTTCGAAAGCAAAGATATAACTTACAATATTGATATAGATACTAAAGCGATGATACCCATAAATATTAAAGGCAGAAAAGATCTGTGGTTAGTATTTAAGGAAATTATAACCAACTTGGTTCGTCATTCTGAGTCTTCCACTGCAAAAGTAATCTTTAAATCAGATAAAGATAGATTTATAATTGTAATTGAAGACAATGGTATTGGGTTTGATACAGAAAAGAATTATAAAGGAAACGGGTTGACCAATATTAAAAAAAGAGTATCATCCATTAGCAAAAACTGTAATCTGATTCTGGAATCTGAACCGGGAAAAGGTACGAAATGGGAACTGGTTTTAAACACAAAATGAACGTAGTTCATAGATAAATTTATTACTGAAGTTTTTAATTTAGTTCAACTATTAATTGGCCTTATATGCGGCTGTTTATATTGAGTATTTTAGTATTATTCTTAATTGATATTAAAGCTCAGAATGTATCCTTTAAGTTCAAAAACTATTCCATCGAAGATGGGTTGTCTCAGTCAACTGTGTATTCGTTCCTGGAGGATGATCTTGGGTATATTTGGATAGGCACCCGGGATGGATTGAATCGGTTCGATAACAATAATTTTGTGAGTTATTATCCGGTTTATGGCGATTCTAATTCTCTAAGCAACAGGTCAGTAAGATCTCTGGTAAAAGATAGAGAAGGCTTTATTTGGGTTGGTACCGATGGTGGGGGTGTTGATCGTTTAAACCCGGTAACCAACACTTTTATAAGTTTATGTGAACTTGTTGTTTCAAGTGATTGTGAATTTATAAGTAATATCACAAGTCTCGAAATTTCAGAGAGCTCACTGTTGATCGGAACCCGTTCTGATGGACTGTTCAAATATGATAAGGAGACTAAAAATCTTACAAGAGAACAGCTGTTGGTTTCTACAATCTGGGATGTACAATCTTATTCGAGTGAGGTGGTTTTAGCAACTTCAAATGGTGTACTAAGGCTGAATTCAACGAACCAAAAAGTTTATTTAAAAGATCAGGAGATTAGGGCTTTAGAGTTCAATAATGAAAGCAAACTTCTTATTGGCTCCAGAAATGACGGTGTCTATGTCTTGGATATTAATACTGATGAAATTTCATTCTTAAATGAAAAATTCAGAGGACTTGAGGTTTCTGATATTACAATAGATAAATCGTCAAATATTTGGATCGCTACTGATTCAGAGGGAATCTTTTTAACAAGTTCATCAGGAGAAATTTTATTTCACTTTACTCCCTCTATTCAACGTGAATTTCAATTGCAGAGCTCAAGTATCAGGAGCCTCTATGAGGATTCAAACGGAATAATTTGGATAGGAACCAACAACGCCGGTTTTAGCAATTTTCATGAGGACAGATTTCAATTTCAGGGCTACTCCAGCCAAAATACAGATCAGGAGCTTATTTCTGACGTAATACTTTCGTTCAATGAATCAGACAACGGGGAAATATTAATAGGAACGGAGCAAAACGGGCTATTAGCATTTGATCTGTCGGATGAGTCCTTCAATACTGTAAAAGCATTTGGGAAGGAAAGCATTATTGCCATCGAGAAAAGTGGGAGTGGGTCATTATGGGTAGCAACAGATGGTTCAGGGTTAAAGAAAATTGAAGATCAGTCTGACCTAAACCGGGTAACAGAGATCAAAAACCTGGAAGACAAAAGTATTCTTAGTCTTGAAACCGATTCTGTTAATGATGTTATGGCCGGTGCTTATCAAGGATTCTATTTGATCAAAAATAATAAAGTGCAGGATATAAAAACTATTCCGGAATATTTAAAAGCGGACAGAGTACTTGCTATTGAATTGCTAAAAGACTCTGGCGTGCTATTAGGTACTTTTGCAAATGGTTTGGTGATGTTTAACAGAGCAGATTCAAGTTTCAAGAAAATAGATCCGGATGAAGCGAAAAGGGTTCCTGAACGGATACAGGTGATTTATACAGACACAGAAGACAGAATATGGTTGGGTTCATATTCCGGTTTATATCAATTCGATCCTGATAATTTTTCATTTGAAGCATATACAACCAATGATGGATTGCCAAGTGATGTAGTGTATGGAATACTGGAAGACCAGAAACAAAATCTATGGCTGAGTACCAATTCTGGTATTTCAAAATTCAATCCTGAAAGTAAGTATTTCATAAATTATTCAAAGGCGGATGGACTGCTGAGTAACGAATTTAACGGAGGTGCTTTCTTCAAAGATTCAAAAGGGAGGATGTATTTTGGTGGGGTAAAGGGCTTCACTGTTTTTGAACCGTCAAAAATAGAAGATGAATATGTACCCGGGAAAATTGTTGTTCATCAAATGAATGTAGATGGTAAAATTTATAATACAATCACTGAAAAATACTTCAGGTTCAAAGAAGGTCAGGATTTTATCCAGTTCGATTTTTCCTATCTCAATTTCTTAAACTCAGAAAAGAATAAATTAGAATACCGGCTCAAAGGTTTGAGTGAAAACTGGGTTTCTGTTAACAAAAGGAGGAGTGTAAATTTCTCGGGTTTACCGTCCGGTGATTATGATTTTCAACTCAGAACTCTGGGTGTGGAAGGGGCAGTGAACGCTTATTCAAATACAATTTCATTCTATATATCCCCGCCACTTTGGAAAACATGGTACTTTATTTTGGGTGTAATAATTGTCTTATTTTTAATGACTTACACTTTATTCAGATATAGAATGTTCTACTTGCTTAAAGAAGAAGAAACCAGAATACGAATTTCTAAAGATCTGCATGATGATTTAAGCGGAACCTTGAGCAGCATAAGTTTTTTCAGTGAAGCAGCAAAAAGAAATAATCCGGAGAAGACAAAAGAATTTCTTCAGAAAATTGATAAGAGTGCGATAGAAGCAAAGGAAAAAATTAACGATATCATTTGGGCGATAGATCCTGTCAATGACGATTGGTCATCCTTTTTGGCAAAGTGTAAGCGTTATGCTTCAGAAATGTATGAAAGTAAAGGAATTAACTATGAAATTGAACTCGATGATTCTGTTTCAGCTCTTAAAAATTACAGGCTCAGGCAAGATATATGGCTTATATTTAAAGAAATGGTAACGAATGTAGTTAGGCATTCGCAGGCCACGCATTCTAAAATAACGCTCTTAAAGAAAGATAAAATACTTATTTTGGAAATTGAAGATAATGGAATCGGATTGTCTCAAAATGATCAGACCAAAGGAAGTGGTATTTCAAATTTAAAATACCGGGCTAAGAAAATGGGAGCTTTTTTATCCTGTGAGCAGGTAAAGCCAATGGGAATTAAATGGAAATTGGAAATCAGTTTATAACTGCCCATTTCGGTAGTTACTTTCATATAGTAATGTATTTTATTCAATTATGATTAAGATTTCGATAGTTGAGGATAACAAATATATGCGTGAAGGATGGGAAACCATTCTGGATTTTGAGGCAGATCTATGTGTAGTAGGTACTTATGGAAGTTGTGAAGAGGCTTTAGAAGAAAATCAGCTTGGTAAAAGTGATGTGCTACTGCTTGATATTGAGCTTCCGGGTATTCACGGAACAGAAGGGGTGAAAATTTTTAAAGAAAAATATCCGCACCTGATCACACTTATGGTGACTATGCATGATGAGAATGAAAAGATCTTTACTGCTTTAAGAAATGGAGCTGTTGGCTATCTTTTAAAGAAAACATCCCCTTCAGAGCTTATTGACGCCATAAAGATTGCAGTAGATGGCGGCTCGCCTATGAGCCCTAATATTGCGAGAAAGGTAATTTCTTCATTCCAAAAAAAGCAGGACCTGGACGTAGATTTATCTGAAATGGAACAGGATATACTTACAGAACTTGCTTCAGGCCTTTCTTACAAAGCAATTGCAGAAAAGATATTTCTGTCTGTAGATGGTGTACGATATCATATTCGTAATATCTATCGAAAACTAGAAGCAAAGAACAGAGCAGAAGCTGTTGCTAAAGGAATTAGTTACAACTTAATTAAATCCTGAAATACTACATGATACGGTAGTGAGATTTCCATATCTCATTGTTAGAATGGGTTGAAGCCTGTAACAGGCATTTAAAACATAATTCAATTTATTCGCGATGAAACTCTTAAAAGCTACCATTCTTATCATTTTTTTTGGAACTGTTGGAGCCAATATTAGTGCGCAAACAAGTATTTCCGGAAACATTACCACTAACACAACCTGGACTACAGCGGGGAGTCCATATACAGTTACGGATACCGTTACTGTAGATAATGGGGTAACACTTACAATAGAACAGGGTGTAAGTATAGAGTTTAATTCCGGAGCATCGCTTTTCATTGATGGAGCTTTAAATGCAGAGGGTACAGAAAGTAGTAAAATCACTTTCACATCCTCAGAATCTATTAAAAGTGCTGGTGACTGGGGAACCATCAGATTTAATAATACTTCGAATGTTGGTTCAACTTTAATTCATCTTATCATTGAATATGGTGGGGGAGCAGGAACAGGAGCAATGATAACCTACCGAACAGGAGCCCTGGGAGTAGATCTCAGAAATTCAGAGTTACGATTTAGTGAACTTCATGGAATTGACTTAAGAGCATCAAGTCCTACAATTTTCAAAACTACTATAAGAGATAATACCGGGTATGGCGTTTTTTCTGATTTAGCGCTGAACTTCAGGGTGGATTCATCATCAGTGCTCAGAAATACTCAAGGAGGAATTAGAGTACCAATAAACGCTAGTTCAAAGATCACCGCTTCAACTATTGATGAAAATGGAACAGGTATCTATGTAGATAATGGAGCAATTCCTGAAATCAGATTTAATGATATAACAAATAACTCTCTTGGTATCCGAATTATAGAAACTTCTGGTTTAAGTCCGGTAATTTCAGATAATACTATTTCAGGGAATTTAAATTTCGGTATTAGGAATGATGGAAGTGGTGAAGTAATTGCAGATTATAACTTTTGGGGAGATAAATTCGGACCGGTTAACTTTTCTAATCCTTCAGGTACAGGAGATGAAGTTTCTAATAACATAGACTTTACTCCATGGTTATTTGGGGAAACACTTCCCGTACGTGAAATTACCGCAAACCCTGCTGATGGAGATATTTGGTCTGCTGATTCTGTTTATTATCTTCAGAATACAATAAGTGTAGGTTTATCGGTAACATTGACTATCCAACCAGGAGCTGTTGTTAAATTTGCAGATGGTGCTTCCCTTACGGTCAGCGGAACTTTAATTGCTAACGGTACAAGTACTGATAGAATCTATTTTACTTCTCAATATGATGATGCCATTGGAGGAGATTCAAATAATGACATGAGGGCAACTCAACCTGATCGTGGCGATTGGAACTCATTATATATTGGAAGTAGTACAACAAATTCGGTACTGAATAACATAGATTTAAGGTATGGAGGAAGTAGTAGTTCAGGTATGCTTCATTTGATTTCTTCTGACATAAACGTAACCAACATACAAGCAACCAACAGTGGATATCATGGAATTTTCGTAGATAATAAACCAACGGCTTTTAATCATATTACTGCTAACAGTAATGATAATGATGGAATTTATGTGCAAGCTGGTGGCGTTGAATTACAAAATATAACCACAAGTTTTAATGATGATGATGGTTTAACAGTAGAACTAAGTGATCTTACGGAAGATATAACTATTGACAGTCTTACATCTGTAGGGAATGGAGATTATGGAGTTTATTTTAATGACGGTGGTACAGGACGTAATTTTGGTCTTGCTTCCTTAACAAACTCGCAAATCTCAGATAATGGATTCACCGGTTTAGAAGTTCATGAAAATGATGTAGATCAGATTTCAATCAGTAATAATACTTTTTCAGGGAACGGAGATTTTGGAGCTTCTTTATATCTTACAAAAGCAGATTCAAATTCAGTAGAAATATTTGATAATACTTTTTCAGACAACGGTCTTTCCGGAATTAAAACTACGGCTGCTCAAATTCACAACAATACCTTTTCCGGCAATGAGTTTGGAATTTCGTTGTGGGGGAAGTTGGGTCACCGTTATACAGATGAAAACGGAGTAGATGGAAATACCTTTACCGGGAATACCTATAATAATGTGGTTGGTTTGGAGGGATTCCTTCTGAAGGGAACACTGAGCTCCACATTACCGGAAGCAATCACGTCGGGAGCATATATGTTTCAGCGCGTATCATATTTGTCACCGGATCGACAAGCTTTTGGTGTAGCGGTTGTAGCAGATGACACACTTACTATAGCCCCAGGAGTTATAGTGAAAGCATGGGATGGGCGCTATAGAGACGGAGCTTTTGAAATTTTTGATGGAATGATTGTAGCCGAAGGTACTGAGTCCAACCCTATTATTTTTACCTCTTGGAGAGATGATAGCGCAGGAGGAGATACCGATGCAGTAGATGATACGGTGTCAGCCAAACCCAATGATTGGGGGGGGATTTTTATTAACGATGTAAGCAGAGATAACAATGGTATTTCCAAACATTCAAGATTAAGCCATGTACAGATAAAATATGCCAATATTGGTCTGAGTATGGAGGTGGGAAATCAACTATTTGCTGATGAGATAGACCATCTAACAATCACCGATTCGCACAATCGGGGTATGAAATTGGAATATGGAAGATACACTATAACAAATGCGTTGATCGAAAATACGCAGCTTTTCCAAGGAATTTTTGCAAATAGAGGAGCGGATGTAACAGTGCGTAATTCGATCATTAGAAATAATGGAAGTGATGGGTTAGTTGCCAGTGGTAACAATGGAAGTTTCTTCAGGGAAGTGTCTAATTCTACTATTGAAGGCAATAGTGCTAATGGGGTAAACACAGAAAATTTAGGATCTGCCAGTACATTATTGGGAAATACCATTCAAAACAACGCTCAAAATGGAGTAAGTTACCATCATAATGATTTAGATAGCACGGATGTATTTTTCACAGGAAATATACTTCGTAATAATGGAGAAAGTGGAATCCGTTCCTCAGCAGCTAATTTTGTGGATAATGCTTTTGAAGGCAATGAGTTTGGAATATCGTTATGGGGGAAGTTAGGTCACCGTTATACGGATGAAAACGGAGTAGATGGAAATACCTTTACCGGGAATACCTATAATAATGTGGTTGGTTTGGAGGGATTCCTTCTGAAGGGAACACTGAGCTCCACATTACCGGAAGCAATCACGTCGGGAGCATATATGTTTCAGCGCGTATCATATTTGTCACCGGATCGACAAGCTTTTGGTGTAGCGGTTGTAGCAGATGACACACTTACTATAGCCCCAGGAGTTATAGTGAAAGCATGGGATGGGCGCTATAGAGACGGAGCTTTTGAAATTTTTGATGGAATGATTGTAGCCGAAGGTACTGAGTCCAACCCTATTATTTTTACCTCTTGGAGAGATGATAGCGCAGGAGGAGATACCGATGCAGTAGATGATACGGTGTCAGCCAAACCCAATGATTGGGGGGGGATTTTTATTAACGATGTAAGCAGAGATAACAATGGTATTTCCAAACATTCAAGATTAAGCCATGTACAGATAAAATATGCCAATATTGGTCTGAGTATGGAGGTGGGAAATCAACTATTTGCTGATGAGATAGACCATCTAACAATCACCGATTCACACAATCGGGGTATGGAATTGGAATATGGAAGATACACGATAACAAATGCGTTGATCGAAAATACGCAGCTTTATGACGGAATTTGGGCAAGTAGAAATGCGGATGTAACAGTGCGTAATTCGATCATTAGAAATAACGGAAGTGATGGGTTAGTTGCCAGTGGTAACAATGGAAGTTTCTTCAGGGAAGTATCTAATTCCACCATCGAAAATAATAATAAGTCAGGATTGTTTGTAAACGATGCTAAATCACCCATGACTTTTCAGAATAATGTAATCTCTAATAATGAGCATTATGGAATTTTTGCTAACGTTACCGAAGCAACAACCGATACGGTATTAACTATTGCCGGAAATAGAATTGAAAATAATAAGTTAGTTGGTATTGCAAGTTCCCGGGCTATTATTCTAAACGATACGTTAACAGGTAACTACTATCCTATTGCTACCACCGGAGAATTGAGCAAAAACGGAACCATTAATGAGAATGGTAATTTCTATGAAGACAATATCATCCACAGTAATAAAATTGATAGCGTTACCGCGCTGTTCGGTAAAATAAATGGAAAACTCGGGTTTAATAATCCGTATGGTACTACCAATTCCGTAATGGTAACAGATAATGATAGGTTGCCGAGGTTTAGCGATAATAGAGGTAGTCAAACTGTATATACCCAAAGTGGAGATTCACTGATTGTTAATGCAGGTACCGTTGTAAAAAATTCGGGTATTTCTACCATTTATATGGAAGGTACTTTCCTATCAGAAGGAGAAATTAACAGCAAAATTGTATTTACCTCTATTAATGACGATACCTATGCTGGTAATACAAACAGAGATACGACCAACATTCTACCCAAAAGTAGAGATTGGTCAGGAATAACATTGCATGATGCAGGTTCTGACAGCAGTAGAGTTAAGAATACCATTATCAGGTATGCTAATTCAGCACTTTCAATAAATAATAGCGATGCTTTAATCGATTCTTCCGCTTTTAGTAACAGCAGATACGGAATTTTCTTCTCAAGAGGTTCAAACTCTACTATTCGATTATCAGAAATTCATTCTAATGATTTTGATGGCGTACACATTGACAATAATTCAGATAATAACCCTGTATTTCAACTCAATAATTTCTACGGAAATGGGCGCTCAGGCCTTATAAATCGGTCGCCAAATACTATTCTAGCAGAGAATAATTATTGGGATGATGCCACCGGACCATTGGTAGATAAAGGTTCTGATCAAAATTTAGGAGGATTGGGAGAATATATAAATGTTGATAATGGCGCGGTGGATTACCGACCATTTTTAACCGGAAGAAACGGAATTTTATTAGGTGATGTAACTGAAAACGGAACTATTTCAGCTTTTGATGCTTCAACCGTTCTGCAACATATTGTGGGAGCTACCACTTTAGCAGGAAATGCGTTAGCTGCTGCCGATGTAACTGCAAACGGAACGGTTTCTGCAATGGACGCTTCTTTCATTCTTCAATTTGTGGTTGGTAATATCACAGGGTTTCCGGGGCAAGGTAAAAAATTACCTATTGATATGACCGAAGCCTTTGAATTGACCATAGTAAGTGATTCTGATCATTCAGAGCTGGAATTAACAAATACAGGGATAACCTTTATCTCAGCAACTGAAATAGAATTTGTGGTACCAAATAATCCTATTAACGAAGTAGAATTAGTACCATCAGTATTCAGTGAAAACCTAAGTATGAATTATCGAATTGATAAAGATACTGTGATGATCGCAATCGCCGGAAACAAAGCTATGAACGAAAAAGGGGTTTTTGCAAAGCTTCGATTCGCATATGCAGATAACGGTGAAGGACGAGATCTTAGGGAAAATATATTTTATAACAAGTTTATTCTTAATGAAACAGATCTAACAGATCATATGAATGAGGTTCAAACGGGTATAAAAGATGATTTAGCGGATATCCCTCTTGAATTTAAACTGAATCAAAACTACCCGAATCCGTTCAACCCAAGTACAAATATTACATACGATCTACCCGCTAAAGGTCAGGTTAAGATCGAAATCTACAATATTATTGGCCAGCTTGTACAAACACTGGTTGATGCTCCACAGCAAGCGGGAAGTTACCAAATGCAATGGGATGCTTCCGCTTTTGGAAGTGGTACTTATTTGCTTCGTATAAATTACAAAGGAGAAAATAATCAGACTTACTCACAAATACGGAAAATGCTTCTCATTAAATAAAAGCTAATACCGTAACTAAAAATGGAGTAACTATGAATTTTTTGAACCTAAAACACCAATGGATGCGATGGGTGGGAGTTATATTTCTTACCCTGCTTCCAATAATTACGCAAGCGCAAATAAATCTCAGCTTGCCCGATACCTCTCTCAAAGCCGGAGAAGTGATTGATCTTCCAGTATTTGTAGATCAAATTGCCCCGCAAGATGGAGTTATTTCGGGAGAATTTGAATTCTCTTTCAATAATAATATTGTTGATATCATTGGTTTCGACAAAGCAGGAACTTTACTCGAAACGGTTGGTTCAGTCGTCTATTTTCAGGGAACAGATCGCTTAGCATTTGCTTCCACGGATACAGTTTCGGGTAGCGGAATTCTTGTTTATATCAGACTAAAAGCGGATAGCAATGCGTCCTATTTCCAGAGAAGTTCGTTAAATTTTGAGAATGCTACTTTTAATGAAGGTAATCCTACAGTCTCTACATTAAACGGAAATATTGAAATTGAAGGAGTAACTATAAGCCCTAAGAACAATATTCTAATCACTAAGGGTGATTCACTTCAATTTTCACTAAATGGTTTTGTAAATGATCCTATAACTTGGACAAGTAGTGATACTTCGTTAGCTGAAATAGATGAAAACGGACTATTTAAAGCTAAGAATCTAGGTTTTGTAAAAATAAAAGCCACAGAATCAGAAGGTCTTTCAGATTCCACTCAGCTTATTCAAATTTTACCTCAGAGTTTTTCAGATCTCACAGTATCAATTCCTGACAGTAGTACAACTCAAACCTTAACTATTGACTTACCTATTCGCGTTACAGATTTAACAGGGTTGGGTGTTTTGTCTTTAGAACTTGATATCAATTTTAATCAATCTCATTTGACATTACAGGAAGTGTTACCTGGAGGAATTACTTCCGATTGGAGCAGCCCAACTTTAAATATAGATAACGACCGGGTTCAAATCGCTTCTGCCGGTACGGATACTTTAAAAGGAACCGGTACACTCTACATATTAAGATTTAAAGTAGACGATTCATTTTCGGGGTCTACAGATATCAATATTAATTCCAGCGCTTTCAATGAAGATCTTTCTGCTACCAATGAGAGTTCGAGATTAACCGTTTTATCGGCACCAGAAATAAATGTATCACCAGTTGATGTTGATATAAGTATAGGCAATTCAGTCCAATTTACAGTATCAGGACAGGGTTCCACACCTTTTAGTTGGGAAAGCTCTAATCAGAATATTGCAGAAATAAATGCTCAAACCGGACAATTAACAGGCATTTCGAGAGGGGATGTTACCATTCAAGCATTTGATTCAGAAAGTTTCCCCTCAAACTCAGTTAATGTTCGAATTAATGATTTTGATGCATACTTAGATTCTACTCAATTAATCTATAATGATACAGTAAGTGTGGGATTATTTACTGAGGACTTATCAAGCTATGGAATACGATCTATTGAATCTGAAATTACCTTTGATACGACAAAACTTACTTTTATTGGAATAGATACTGAAAATACTCAATCGGAAGCAGCGGGTTTCAATACCGAAGTTCGTGAAGACTCGGAAGTAATTAAAATTGCTGCTGCTGGTACGAGTACTTTATCCGGAACTGAAGCTATTTTACAGTTAAAGTTCACAACAAAAGAATCAGTAATAGATAGTGAGTTGTTATCATTAGAATTATTAAACTTATCGTTTAATGAGCCTGGACCAAATGTCCCAACGGTAACTACTATTCCAGGACAATTATCAATTCAACGTATCGAGCCTCCGGGTGTGCCAAACTTAGAATCTCCTGAAAATGAAGCATCCCAAGTTGACACAACGGTAATTTTTAATTGGGCTGATATTCCTGAGGCTGATTTATATACCTTGCAACTGTCTACTAATAATTCATTTTCAAATATCTTGACGGACTCCTCAATAGTTATGTCAACATTATCAATTGATGGTCTGAATTTTGAAACTACTTACTATTGGAGAGTAAAAGCTGAAAATGCAGGTGGAGAAAGTGCCTGGAGTTCGGCAAGAACCTTCACTGTAAGAGAACAGGAACCTGATATCCCACAACTTCTTTTCCCGGCTGATGATGAGGTTGATGTAGATACATTAACTACTTTTGTTTGGGAGAGTGCTGACAGAGCAAACTCATATACATTTCAAATATCTACGGACAGCTTATTTGGGAGTTTATTCTTAGATGTGGTCACATCTGATACTTCTGAAAATGCTGGAGGACTGAATTTTCAACAAAAATATTTCTGGAGAGTAAAATCTTCAAATTCTGCAGGAGAAAGTGAGTATTCAACTACCTTTTCATTTACAGTTAAAGCTCAGGATGCTTCTGTTCCGAAACCATTATCGCCTGAAAATAACAGCGAATACGTGAGTGTTTCTCCGCAATTTATCTGGAATAATGCTCAGGGAGCAGTTAAATATGAATTTCAGCTTTCGGATGAAGCTGAGTTTAACACTACTTTGGCGTCAGATATACAATCAGATACTACAACCGGAATCAGTATTGACTTAAACTTTGAGACCACTTACTTCTGGCGGGTTAGAGGAATTGGCGCTGCTTCGGATTCTTCTGACTGGTCTCCAACAATGACCTTCACAACTACTCCAGATGTTCCAAACGTTCCGGCTCTGATCAGTCCGGCTGATGGTACCAGTGACCAGGAATTACAAACAGAATTTAGGTGGAGTAGCATACAATCAGCTGAAAATTATACCATTCAAATTTCGGAAAGTGATGTGTTCAGTATAATACTGGTTGATACAACACTATCCGACACATCCCTAGTAGTAGAAAATTTCGAATACGAAAATACCTACCACTGGAGAGTTAAGGCGAGTAATACAGCAGGGGAAAGCGAATTTTCAACGGTTAATTCGTTTACAGTGAAAGAAGTACCTGAAAGCGCTCCGGTTGTTTTAAGTGCGTTGGGACAAATCTCATTAGAAGAAGATTTTGAGAAACATTTTGTCAAAAGTCTGGATTCTGTTTTTACGGATAATGAGTCTTCTGACTTAGCTTATGAGATCGTATTTAACTCCGGGAATATAAATGCCAGTTTAAATACAGATTCGCTATTTGTTTCTTCAGTTCAGGATTCTAACGGGGTTAATCAGGTAATAGTTAAAGCTACTGATACAGGCGGTTTGTTTGTATACGACACACTTACTGTGGATGTAATCTCTGTAAATGATATTCCTTATTATGAAAACCTTGTAGATACCGTTTCATTTACAGATAAATCTCCGGGAGAATTTAACTTCGCAGGCAAAGTAAAAGACGTTGAAACTCCTTTTGATGAACTTACCTTTTCAGCATCTGTTGTACCTGATCAAATCACTCTTACTTTAGATGCAGAAAACGGGCTAATTGAACTTTCTTCAGATACTTTTACGGGAGAAGGCTTATTAACTTTTACCACTACAGATTCTGATGGAGATTCTGTCTCAGTAGATATTATTCTTGTTGTGACTATGTCAACTTCTAATGAAGATGACGGTCTAATGCCTGATCAATTTTCATTATCTCAGAATTATCCTAATCCATTTAATCCATCCTCAACGATAAGGTTCGGTATTCCTGAAGCTGCAGTTGTAAAGCTGGAGGTTTTTAATTTGCTTGGGCAAAGAGTTAAATCTCTTGTTAACGCGCGAAAGTCGGCAGGATATCATACAGTAACTTTTAATGCCTCTGATCTTTCATCAGGAATGTACATTTATAGAATTCAGGCAGGGGATTTTATTCAGATTAAAAGGATGACGTTGATCAAATAATTAATACTAATCAGAAGTAAAAACTAATCCTTATATAGAATATTTAAAGTATTAAAAACTACCCGTTCGGGCAGTTGCTAAGAACGTACTATTTCATACTGTATTGGAACCCAACCTCAAAGGACAATATGAAAACTCTACGAGTACTATCTCTTATAATATTAGGCTGCCTTAGTCCTATCTTTATTTTTGCACAATTCCCGAATCCATACGAAAGCTATCCACCGGAAATACTGGAAGTGAGGTATCTGGAAAGAATAAATAATGAGGGACTGATACTCGTAACCTCAGAAAAGCACCGACGAGATGAAAATCTAGTATCTTACTATGATAATCGTCTGTTTTTATTACAAGAAGAAGCTACAATAGATAATAAGCTAAAGTATACGGTCGTCGATTCTGTTTTTTTAAACACTAATACTTACCATGTAGAACTTAAGTTTAGTTACTTACCTCCGTATGTATTTTTTGGTGATACAGCGATAGTTGTAAATGAGGATGGTTTTTCAGCGACCCAACCTAATAGAACAGGAGAGTATCCTTGTTTTATTTACTGTGCCGGATATGATTATAGATTCAATGATGACAGTTATATTGACATGCAGAAAACATCAGATTCTACACTTATTGCGTTAAATATATTCAACTTTGATTTTGATAAATATCTACGAGTTCTGGAATTTACTTTAAGGGGTGATAGGTTAATAAAAAGTGATTCAACATTGGCAATTCAAGAAACAGGCCCATATTCAGGGAACTCTCTTGGTTCTGCTGTAGATAACGGAAATTGGTATGTAACTATTCCAAACGGACAAGCTGGTACATCAAGTCTTTTAAGGGTAAATGAAGAATCACTCCAAATTAAAGCGTTTAACTCTTTGCCGTTCATGTCAGCTAATTCTGGATATAGAACATTTAATATTTATAATGACACACTCTACATTGCCACTAATTCCAAGAAAGACCTTACACTTTTTGATTTAACCGGAGATTTTGCTAAAAATACTGGGAATATTTTTCAGTATGATATAAGAGGTACTCATCCAACTTATGGAACTATTTTAAACAGGGATAATGATAATTTTTATCCCAATTTTTTCTCAGATTCATTAAGAGTTATCGGTGGTCTTGAAATCATTAAAGATCCATTAACTAAACAATGGTTATGGACGGGAGCAGAGTATCATACCGTTAATTTTATTGGCTTAAAAGATAATTATATATATAGCGGTACAGGGTTTTCTGATAGAAATGACTATCGCCACAAATCATTTTCTGTACAACCTATTACATCATTTGTAAATGCACCTTCATATGTAAATGGGCTTTTCTATATAAGAGATATTTTCGGAAACTCAATTCACGTTCGTGAAAATGAAATCTCATTCAGATCAAAAGACGATGGGCAATTGATATCTGAAAACGAATCATTTTTTACGTTTGAAACAGTTAAAAATGTTCCATCTGATTTAAAGATGGTAATGATGATCGATAATAGCTTTAGTGTTGGAGCTGAACTGCCAAAGTTAAAAGAAGCCGCGGTTTTACTGCTTGAAGAATTGCCCCGAGAAATAGCGGTTTCATTGTATTCTTTTTCTGATCAGACACAAATGCTTTCAGACTACACTTTTGATCGTGGCAGCCTGATATCTGCTGTAAATAATATTTCTTTAGGAAATATAACTACTGATTTACATGGTTCTATAATTACGGGACTTCAGACTTGGACAGATTCTTACAATGATGAGAAGTTGTCGATAGGAGCAATGCTGCTTATAACTGATGGAGAAGATACGAAAGGCTCATATACCATAGAGCAAGTATTGCAGGAACGTGGAAATAAGCAAATATTTTCAATCAAGGTTGGAGAAAGTTCTTCAAGTGTAAGCGAATTTGGAAACAGCGCTTCTTACACTTTTGGTAGCTTTGAATCATTTTTAAATGGTGTTGAAGTAATAATTGACAGGCTGAGTGAAGATGCAAAGAATATGATTTGGTTTAGTTATGCTTCTCCAAAAAGAGGTAACCAAGTTCGTACGTTTGAACTTGAGTTAATAGGTCAATGGCAGAATAGTCCAAATACAAGAGATTACGGATTCTATGAAAATATTCTTCAACTGAATTATAATAGCTCTGACTTTTCTGATGTTATTCCAGGTCTGTACATTAACAGGTCTGTTTATAATACAGAAGGGGTAAATGTTATAAATGCAATTCAAAAGGATACTGTAAAGATTAAAGCAAACACGATTTTTCCTATCTACGAACCGAAGTATACATTCGAATTAAAATTATCAGCTCAACAGGAAGTTAATTTGTTTGTTCTTGATGGAGATAGTAGTGTAGCATATATCTATTTGCCGGAAGGAGTTAGTGTAAGCTCTTCGGATACACTAATCATAAAGGATATTGGGAATAATTATGAAAGAAGACTTTCTTTTCAGGGAAATATCATAAATTCGATTGACGATGATTTGATTGATAAATTGAATGAATTCCAGCTTTTTCAAAACTATCCAAACCCATTTAACCCCACTTCTACAATTAAGTTTGGACTTCCTGAAGCTGCAGTAGTAAAACTGGAGGTTTTTAATATTCTAGGGCAAAGAGTTAAATCTCTTGTTAACGCGCGAAAGTCGGCAGGATATCATACAGTAACTTTTAATGCCTCTGATCTTTCATCAGGAATGTACATTTATAGAATACAGGCAGGAGATTTTGTTCAGGTTAAAAGAATGACGTTGATCAAGTAATATCCAAAACCACCTGAATATGCGTTTTTATGCCTTCTGATTTGTTTTAGGTTATATGGTCCTTACTAACTTGAACATCATAAGTTCATCGAGAAACCCTGTTTTGAAAGACAGGGTTTTTTATAAGTCAAAGTTGCTAATATCTAATTTACTTGAATTTAATACTCAATAGTTTATTTTTTATGTAAAGAAGTATGCATGGGTTATAAAACAGACAAAGAAAATTTGGCTACTCAAATGCAGAATCTGTATTTGTTGGATAAGCTATTCAGGAAAGAAGGCTGTTCCTTTAAGGAAATAGTCGATGATATTCCAGGCATATTCCATACAAATTATGTAGCGGATATGTCGATCGATAATATGAATAGAGAGGGAGAGGAATATTCTCAACTAACAAAAGAAGAAATTAATGAAATGGGCTTTGAATATTTTTTAGAATATGCCCATCCATATACTATTGAAGTTGTCGGTCCGCGATTCCAAAAATTCTATGAAGAAGCAGATGATGAAAAGGTTAAAGCAGATTTTCAATTGATCAAAAATCCTAAAACCAATGAATATGATACATTTTTCACTGTAAGTAAGCCTTTTAAGGATAAAGAACTTTTGCTCACCACATCAAATCCGGTTGAAACTTTAGATTGGATAAGTACAAAGGTGGAACGGATTGCCGGCGAAGAAATATTTGTAAGAAAGCATTTTCGTCAGTTTCAGTCACTTACTATAAGAGAGCTCGAAATTCTAACCCTAATTGCACAAGGCAAAACAAATAGACGAATTTCAGATCAACTATTTATAAGTATTGCTACCGTTAAGCAACATCGCAAATTCATAAAGAAAAAGACCGACTGCAAAAATACGGTAGAGTTAGTAAAATTTGCCCAAGCTTTTGATTTGATATGAGCTACCGTACTGATTTTGAAATATTGATTGGGCAAAGAATTGATCTTTTAAGAATTGAAAAAGGAATAAAAGAACATGGTGATGATTGGCAGGACTTTTTGGATGATATTCCGGGCTTTGTTCATCTTAATAAGAAATCGGGAATTCTTGTTCACTATATAAATGAAACAGGAATTAAGGAGACAGGTTTTACAAATGTTGAATTAAATGAGATGGGTTATAATTATCAGGAAAATCATCTTGATCCTTTCACACTACATGTAACGGTTAAAAGTCTGGTGCCTTTTATAGAGAGAGATAATGACAATGAAATATTTACATTTTCACAGGGACATCGAAAAAGAGAAGAAAAAGAATTCGAACACATATATACAGCTACAAAGCCTTTAAGAGGTACTGATAATCTGATTTCTTATTCATTGCAACTCGATCAACTGGGTGAGTTATCAAAAAAAGTAGATCGGGTACTCGGTGAGTACAAGTTTATGCACCGCTATTTTTTGCATTATCAATCGCTCACACCAAGAGAAATTGAAGTATTAACATTTATTGCTCTTGGAGATACTAATAAAAGGATTTCAGAAAAACTATTTATTAGTAAAGCAACGGTTAAGCAACACAGAAAGAATATTAAGAGAAAAATAGAATGTCGGAATATTTATGAATTGGTAAAGTTCGCTCAGGCTTTTGATTTGATTAAGTAGAATTATATGGGATATAAAACTGAAAAAGAACAACTGGAAAGTCAGGAACAAAGCTTATTTCTTTTGGACAAATTAATGACCAAAGAAAATAGTGATATAAAAGATCTTTTAGATTCACTTCCGGGAATATTTCATACTAATAGAATAGAAAATGTGGAATTGGTTCATCTTAATAAAAATGCTGAGAACTGGATTGACATGCTTACAGAAGATGTAAGAGAAGAAGGGGTAGCATTATTCGAAAAGATAATCCATCCGGACACGCTTAAATATACGACTCCAAGGTTTATTGAATTTGGGCAAACTGCAGGTGAGCATGAAATATGCAGCGGATTTCAGGGAATTTGGAACCCAAAACTTGGCGAGTTTAAAATGTTTCTTACTTTTCTGAAAAAATATAAAGGAACAGATCTTTTACTTTGTGTCAGTAATCCTATCGAAAATGCCGGAGAGATTTCAGAGAAACTGGAAAAAGTAATTGGAGAAGAGGCATTTGTACGTAAGTATTTCAAAAAGTTTAAGCAATTAACACCAAGAGAAGTTCAAATACTCACGCTAATTTCTGGTGGTGAAATCAACAAAATGATTGCTGACCGATTATTTATTAGCACAGCTACAGTAAAACAACACAGGAAGAACATTAAAAGAAAGCTTGAAGTTAGAAATATTGTAGAAATGGTCAGGTATGCGCAAGCATTCGATCTAATATAGCCGATCCCAAAAATAACCACTTGTGGGTATTTACAAGCTCTATCCTCAAAATTAGTTTAACCGCACAGGTGTGTGGTGATTTTGAAAATTCAAAACATCATAATCTGCTATCAACAAAAACTAATTCAGGGTACTATGAAACGCTCAATTCTATTATTCGGCTTTTTCTTTTTAACAATATCTGCTTTCGGGCAAAATACATTAATCGTTGATAATACCGGCAGCGCTCCAACCGGTGATCATATTTATACCAACTTACAAGATGCTATTGATGCTGCACAGGCAGGGGATGTGATACAGGTAATGCCGAGTCCAACACAAAATGGAAATATAAATTTAAATAGTAAAAATAATTTAACAATATCTGGTATAGGTATTAATCCTCAACTACTTGGAACACCAACTGCTGAAAGATCCCAAGTTGGAAATATAGTTATAATAGGATCTTCCAATATTGTTTTAACTGGTTTTACTGGAGCTATCTTACAGGTTGCTAATGCAAGTGCTAGCAGCACAGAATTGATACTCGATAAAATGCATATTACTGGTTTTACAATCGAATCTCTTTCTAACTCTGTTTTTCGAAATTCGTTTATAAATACAAGCGCTAACAGTAAAATAGAATCTCCTGCTTCAGGTATTCAATTTGTTAATTGTATTGTAACAGGTGTTTTTCCATCTATTCATAACACTAATTTCACAAACAACATTATATACAGTTACAACAGTGTTGTTTCAAATAACATTTTGAATTCAGTATTTCGAAATAACATAATTATTTCTAATAATCAGTTTACAACGAATCCATCAAATTCTGATAATTCAGTATATGAATTTAATTATTCGGAAAATCCATTACCAACTTCTGGTACTAATGCAGGAACTGGTAATATTGGTACTTTAACTGGAACACTTTTCGTTGATTCAAATATTGATTTTAATACTCCATGGAATAGAATTTGGAGACCTGAGCTTGGGTCTAATAATTTAATAGATGCAGGCAAAGATGGCACTAATATTGGACCAACCGGTGGTTCATCACCATACAAACTTGATTCTAGTCCTCTACCATTTATCAAGGACTTGATAGCACCTATCACAATAAAAAAAGGCACAGACACAGAAGTCACCATCAAAGCAAAAGGCAACTAAGCCTCTTATCTAATTTTCATTCAAAAAGAGGTTTATTATGCGATCATTCAATGTTTTAGGATCATTACGCAGTCACTCAGAGCAAGTCTGTTGGAGCGTAAGCAGAGACGGACGCAGCGAAGAGTCTGCACAAACGGTTACTTGGCAGGAAAAGATTGTGCAGATCCTTCGCAAGTATGCTCAAGATGACATCTTAAAAAGCGTTCACTTATGGGTTGTATTACTGGTGTTTATTAGCGGGAATATTCAGGCACAAAACATATCAGAATTAGAATATTTCTTTAATGCCGATCCCGGTGTGGGAGCAGCAACTTCTATTTCATCTTTTACAAATGATTCAGAAATTACATTTACCGGAGATATTACTACTTCGGGTTTAGAAAATGGAATTCATACCCTGTTTATTCGTGCTAAAAATTCGGATGAAGAGTGGGGGCTTCCCATAAAAAAACTGGTATTGGTAGATGCCGGAGAAGTTTTAGAAATAGATCAAATGGAATATTTCTTTAATGAAGATCCGGGTGTAGGTTTGGCGAATACCCTTTCTGTGACTTCATCTGCAGAAATTAATCTTACAACCGATTTAGCAACTTCATCTCTTACTAATGGAATTCATACGTTATTCATTCGTGCAAAAGCCAATGGTGGAGGCTGGGGACTTCCAATAAAAAAATTAATACTTGTAGATAAAGACGATCCTAATTCTGTAAGTATAATCACTGAAGCGGAGTATTTCATAGATGCTGATCCCGGTTTTGGAAATGGAACTTCTATTGATCTTGCCGATGGTTCAGAAATTGAAGAAAGTGTGACAATAAATACTTCAGATTTATCAGAAGGCTCTTACATAGCTTATATCAGAGTAAAAGATGAAGACGGGGAATGGAGCTTAATTGCTAAACAAGCTTTTGAGGTAGTAGATCCTTTAATTACCATTGCAGAAGCTCGCAGCTTAGATAATGGAACAGAAGTTACGGTGAAAGGGGTAATCACCAGAACTTCCGAAAATTTCGTTTACCTGCAGCAAGATCAGAATGCTCTCATGATCTTTAGTAATGAAGGCTCCAGTCCCGACTTCTTTAGTTTTCTACAAAGTGATTCCTTAAATGCAGGAGATTCTTTATTGGTAACAGGTTCTTTAGAGGAGTTTGAAGGACTAAAAGAAATATTAGATGTAACGGAATACTCAGTGATTTCTTCAGGTAATCCATTACCGGCTTCTCAAGAAATAACATTGACTGAAGCAATAAATAACGCCGAAAACTACGAAAGCGAAATTGTATACATCCGAGATTTAGAGTTCATTGACGGAGCTTCCGGTACTTTTACTGGAGCGACACGTTACACGGTTCAAAAAGCAGGAACGGATACCACATACAGATTTTTCGTTCACGGTCCCGGTAACAGTGATTTGGCGGGGGAAACAATTCCTCAAACTACATTTGATTACGAGGGAATAATCAAAGAAATAAGCGATGGAGATACAGGTACGCATCATGTACTGGCACCACACAATCCTACTGATATAACCAATATTGCGGCCCCGGTTTATCCTACCATAGCAGAGATCCGGGAATTACCTTTAGGAGAAATTGTAACTGCTAAAGCATTGGTTACAAGAGCAAAAGGAAGATTCGCTTATATCCAACAGGATACAGCGGCTGTAAACTTGTTCAACTCAAGCGGTGTATTTTTTAATGCCGTTGCTGATGGTACGGTACAATCAGGAGATTCAGTTCTGGTTACCGGAGAAGTTTCCGAGTTTGAAGGTCTTCGGCAACTCAATAATGTGACAGATTTTCAAGTAATATCTTCCGGAAATGACTTACCCGAACCTGTTTTATTAACTATGGACGAACTGGTTTCGTCCGGTTATAAATATCAAGCTGAGCTTATAAAAGTAGATAGTTTATTTATAACTGAGTCATCAACGTTCAATTTAGGAGTTGGGTATGAAGTTTTACAAAAAAACAGTTCATCTTCAGCTCAATTATATGTACCAACAGGTGGGGATACTGAAATTGGAGGGTTAACGATTCCGGCTTTGTTCAACTACGAAGGGATTCTGGGACAGTTTGACTCGGAAGACACCGGATCAGGTCATCAGATTAGGCCTATTAACCTTACAGATATTATTGAACTTGAGCCTGCAATTGAAGTTGATTCACTTGAAATTACTTTCAAAGTAGATATGTCTGTTCAAGTTGATAAAGGGAACTTTAATCCGGATTCAATGAACGCACAATTGGCAGGAAGTTTTACCGGATGGAGCACTCCTGTTGATATGCAAAATATCGGTGATAACAAATACGACATAACTCAAAGTTTTATAGATCCAATCCCCGGTGATACCATATTCTATAAATTCGTTTATACAAAAGCTGATTCTATCGTTTATGAAGATCCCAATCCCGACATCTCACCGGTTGCAAAAGAATTTAACAATAGATTCTATGTGTTTACAGGTACTGAAGCGGATACTGATGGAGATGACATTAAAGATGTAGTGTTGGATCGGGTGCTTTTTAGTGATGATGATGGTAGTGTACCTATAGATTCAGTGATAAGACTTTCAATAGAAACTGTTAATGCGTTTATAACAGATACCATTGAAATTCCGATTCAAATTACCGGCTTAGGAGATTTACCAATGAGTTCTTTTGAACTGGCAATTAATTTTGATCCTGCTTTAATGGATTTAGAATTATCTGATAATACTGAGTCGTTAACATCTGATTTTTTGGTTGAATCAAATAAAACAATTCCGGGAAAGATCGTAATATCTGGAGCATCTACTTCAAGTGTAAATTCAGATGGGGATTTGCTTTTCCTTAATATCTATCCTCAAGCCTCCGGAGAAGGATCTATTGAAGTTGAAAAACTAACAATTAATGAAGATGGAGAACTAATAAATCCAACACTAAGTCTAGTCAATATAATTGAAAGGGTTTGTGGTGATGTAACCGATGACAGGACTATAAGTACTTTGGATGCAACTTTTGTTTTGAGACATACTGTGTTTCTTTCTCCGCAGTATCCATTATCAGGTCTGGATTCAGTAGCAGCTGATGTTACAGGAAACGGAGATATCAGTGCATTTGATGCTTCAAGAATTCTTCAGTTTGAAGTCGGATTTATAGATGAATTGGGCTGTAATACTGTTGTATCAAAAAAAGAACCACTTTTTACAAAGGCTCTATGGCATAAAGTTGAAAAAGAAGATGAAGTACTTGTTACGATAGATATTTCAAACAATGACTTTGATATTTATTCAGCTCAATTTGATTTGAAAATTGAGGAAGGGTTGTCATTCAATCGCTTAAATAATAAACCCTCAAACTGGCAAACTCTAATCAATAATAGAGAGGGGTCAACTCTGGTATCTATGTTTGGTGTGCAACCACTTGAATCTAAATCTCTGGAACTTGTGTTAACCAAAGATCAACGTTCATTGAATGCAAAAGTTAATGCAAACGTTATCCTAAACGAGAGTGAGTTGTATAAGCTGAATGAATTGTTAGTAAATACATTACCGGATGAATTTAATTTAAAACAAAACTATCCTAACCCATTCAATCCAAGTACAAATATTGAATATTCCTTACCTGAGCAGGCAAATGTAACTCTCACTATCTACAATATGCTCGGGCAAAAAGTAGCAACCTTGGTTAATGAAGCATTAGCAGCAGGTACGTATAACCAAACTTGGGATGCGAGTTCAGTTTCAAGTGGTGTTTATTTCTACCGCTTAAAAGCTGGAAATAAAATATTTACTAAACGAATGCTACTTGTTAAATAAGGGTAGACATGAATTCTATTAAGTTTGTTCTTGGAATTATAATTGTAAACCTGATCCCGAATTTAAGTTTCGGGCAGGTTTCGATTTCATATACAGACACAACAATTGAGGCTAATCAAATACATGAAATTCCTATTCAATTAAATGTACAAAATGAAGATTCAGTATATGGCTTAAGAATAGAATTTGAGTTTGAGTCAGAGCACTTAGAATTTATTGGAATGGAATCTGAAAATACTATTTCAGACTCTGTATTGACTGCTATAAATAATAAGAACGAGACCATTATATTTTCTCTGTCGTCTGTACACCCAATTAGTAAAAGTGGTACACTTTTTAAACTGTCTATTCGGCCAAAGCTTGAATCTGTTTCCAGGCTGAATAATTCAAAGCTTAGGGTAAATGAAGAAGAAGAAATAGAAAGTTCATTTTCTGCAGAAATTAATTCTGTTACAAGCCCTGTAACACTATCAGTTTCGGGAGATACTTCAGAAGTTAGAACCAATATGACATTAGATATTGGTTTAGCAGGGCTGCAGGGAAGAGACCTTAATAGCTTTAGTTTTATATTAGATTATAGAAAGAAATCATTTGATTTAATTTCATTTGAAGCCAACGAAACACTTTTAAGTGCAGGTTATGTTATCAATTCGTCTATAATAGCGGATTCATTAATTGAAATTTCCGGCAATAGCGAAACCCCTGTTTCAGAGGATGTATCAATAGGAAGTGTTTTGCTTTATTCGAATGAAGAAGGACTTTTTGAGTTCAATGTTACAGAACCTTCAGTAAATAACGGTTCCATCAATATTGAAGTAGAAACTGAAGAGACCCTGATCACAGAAGATAAAACTGCTCCGGAAATCCCACAAAATTTTAAAGCCACATTTAGTGAGTCAACAGACTCAGCTTTGGTAGAATTAACTTGGAGCGTTGTTACAGACGTAGATCTTGATAAATTTATTATTTCCCGCAATGATGGAACTTCTGTTACTGAAATAGAAGTCGACAGTACTAATTATACAGATGTACTAAAAAAATCAGGGAATTTTAATTATTTCGTCCAATCAATTGATTTTTCAGGCAATTTGAGTGAACCCTCTGAGGTAGCTCAGATAACAATTATTAGTGTTTCTAATGAGATTCAAACCGGATTTGTTCCACTAGAGTTTTTACTCTTCCAAAACTATCCAAATCCATTTAATCCTAGTACAAATATCAGTTTTGGTATTCCCGAAGCAGCTATAGTAAAGATTGAAGTTTACAATCTGCTTGGACAGAAAGTGAAAACGCTTATTAATTCTCGTAAAACGGCAGGGTTACATACAGTAACTTTTAATGCCTCTGATCTTTCATCAGGAATGTACATTTATAGAATACAGGCTGGAGATTTTGTTCAGGTTAAAAGAATGACGTTGATCAAGTAATATCCAATACCACCTGAATATGCGTTTTTATGCCTTCTGATTTGTGTTAGGTTAGATCGTCCTTACTAACCTGAACATCATAAGTTCATCAAGAAACCCTGTTTTGAAAGACAGGGTTTTTTTATTTCACAACCACTCTATTTTTCACGATATTCAGTCCAATTAAAAGACTTAATCAAGACGTAGCTTTCCGTGAAAGAATTTATTCGTATCGCATCAGGACAAGGTTTTTGGGGAGATCTCCCAATAGCTCCGGTAAACCAGGCTAAAAAAGGTCCCATAGATTATTTAGTAATGGATTATCTGGCAGAAGTGACCATGTCCATTATGCAAAAACAAAGAATGAGAAATCCGGATTGGGGATACGCCCGTGATTTTGTGGGTGTAGTAGAGCAGGTACTGCCCGAGATAGAAAAAGATGGAATTAAAGTGATCAGCAATGCCGGGGGCGTAAATCCTCAAGCTTGCAAAGATGAAATTCTGAAGATTGCTAAAGAAAAAGGCTATAAAAACCTCAAAGTGGCTGTTGTTGATGGCGATGATATTCTTCCGAACATTGACGAATTGATTGCCGACGGACATGCTTTAAAAAACATGGAAACAGGCGAGCCTATCACAACGGTTAAAGATCAATTGCTTAGTGCGAATATCTATTTTGGATGCCAACCTATTGTGGAAGCTTTGAAATTAGGTGCTGATGTTATCATTACAGGACGTGTAACTGATACCGGACTTACTTTAGCACCAATGATACACGAGTTTGGCTGGGAGTATGATGATTTTGATAAAATGTCGGTTGGAACTATTGCCGGACATATTTTAGAATGTGGTGCTCAAGCATCAGGTGGTAATTTTACGGATTGGGAAAAAGTTAAAGACTTTACGGATATAGGATTTCCGATTGTGGAAGCTTATCCAGGCGGAGAGTTTTTTGTTACTAAACATGAAGGGACAGGTGGACTGGTTAGTTCACAAACAGTAAAAGAGCAATTGCTTTATGAAATCGGTGACCCGAAAGATTATATAACTCCGGATGTAGTAGCTGATTTTACTTCCATCCATGTAGAAGATGTAGGTAAGAACAGAGTTAAAGTGTATGGCATTAAAGGTGAGCCATTTACAGATTCATATAAAGTTTCCGCGAGCTATAACGACGGGTTTAAACTCTCAGCAACATTGGTATACTCATGGCCTGATGCACTCAAAAAAGCTCAAAAAGGAGCTGAAATACTGGAAGGTAGAGCACAAGCTCTTGGCTTGAATTTAACAGAATTCAATAAAGAATATATTGGATATAATGGTGTGGATGAACGTCCCACCAATGATGATCCCGTAAATGATGATATTGATGAAATTCAAATGAGAATTTCAGTTACAGGACCAAAAAAAGAAGATTTGAACCGCTTTGGAATGGAAATAGCACCGTTAATATTAACCGGACCAAGTGGTGTTACCGGTTTTGCAGGAGGAAGACCAAAGGCAAGCGACGTAGTGGCTTACTGGCCGGCGTTGTTGGCAAAGGAAGCAGTTCAACCAAGAGTAACTATTTACGAAATTAACTAACTAAATCAATCAGAATAGATAATGAAGATTGCAGTAATTGGAGCAGGGGTAGCAGGATTAACAGCCGGAAGAATATTAGCCGGGTCAGGACATGAAGTTGTGGTTTTTGAAAAGAGCCGTGGCTACGGTGGCAGGTTAGCTACCCGATATGCAGGAGCAGATAATTCCACTAAAGTTGATCATGGGTTACCATATATAGAAGTTTCTTCTCCTGATATTGAACCGTTAATTGATGAAATGGTTGAAGCCGGAATATTAACTCCTTGGCAAGGACCTTTCGTGCATATGAATGAGAAAGGTGAACTCTCTGATGTTAAACCATCCAAAAAAAGATACATTGCTGCAAAGGGAATGAATCAGGTTGGTAAAAAATTAGCCAGAATGGTGGATGTCAGAACCGAAACTAAGGTCAGTGGTGTTACACATATTGGTGAAGACAGAACCAAGAAACGTTCCTGGATGCTGAACTTCCCGACCGGTTTAACAGAAAATTTTGATGCCGTTATTATTGCTGCACCATCAAAACAAGCGTATGCAATTTTGAACACAACGATAGATGAAGTTCAAACGCTTAAACTTCTTCGGGAAGTGGATGATGTGGAATACGCTCCTTCTTTTTCGCTTATGGTTGGCTACGGGTCAACAGATAACCCTGATTGGGCAATGATGACTTGCGATAATGACGTTATCGAATCCATAACTAATGAAACTTCGAAAAGATCAGAAGACTCAGAATGTGCATTTGTAGTTCATACTACTTCAGAATTTGCAAATAAGTTCAAAGATTCTGACCATGATGAAGTGCAGGAAATTATTCTGGATGAACTCGCGGAGATTTTAGGCGGTTGGAGTGCTCTTCCGGAGTGGAAACTATTGCATTTCTGGAGATACACAAAAGCTGTTAATCCTTTACCATCTCCGTTTATGGAAGTAGTAGGGAACGATGCACCTATAGCTTTGGTAGGAAGTTATATGAATGGAGATTCTGTAGAATCTGCATATTTATCCGGCCTTGCGATTGGAAAATTCTGGTCAGATAAATTTTCAGACTAAATATATAAACTTTTAAAACCCGTCCTTTTGGGTGCTTTAAAGCGATTAAATAGCTATCTCAGTAAATACAAGTGGGCAGTTGTACTGGGTACACTGTTCCTTACAGGTGCTAACTTCTTCCTGGTGTGGATTCCCGGGCTTATCCGTAAAACAATGGATGAAGTAGAAGCTCTGAAAAATGCTGATTATGATGGAGCAGACACTCTTTTCTCTACACTTTTTTCGACAGAAGCAGGAATAATACTAGCTGAAAATGCAGGCTATCTGATCGGAGCAGTAGCTTTATATGGAATTCTCTTATTTGCTACTCGTCAAACTTTGATCGTTTCCTCCAGAAAAGTTGAATTTGATATGAGAAACGAGATTCTGGAAAAACTCATGAAGCTTCCTCAACGTTTCTATGCAAAGTATTCTTCCGGAGAAATTTATGTAAGGGCAACTGAAGATGTAAACAAAGTCCGCGAATACTACGGTCCGGTTATCATGTATAGTATTAACACTATTACCAGAGCCGGCTTTGTGATAACCATGATGTATGTAGTCAGTAAAGACCTCATGATCTGGGCTTTAATACCACTTCCATTCATTTCTGTATTTGCTTATTGGATAACAGGTTACATACACAAGCATTCTATTATAATTCAGGAGCAATACTCGGAATTAGCCGGACAAGCTAAAGAAACCTTTTCCAGTATCCGTTTAATAAAAGCGTACAACAGACTCGATAACGAGCAAAAGAAATTCGAGAAAATGAGCGAACAGTATCGAAAGAAAAAGCTTCGTTTAGATATGATCGAATCTCTGTTTCATCCTGCACTAAACTTTCTGATCGGCATATCTCTGTTAATTGTGATCTGGAAAGGAGGGGAGATGATCATTCAGGGTTCGCTAACTGTTGGTAATATTGCTGAGTTTCTGATCTACGTAGCTTACTTAACGTGGCCGGTAGCTGCTTTAGGATATACCACAAACAGATTCCAAAAATCTCTTGCTTCATGGAACAGAATTGAAGAAGTCTTAGATCAGCCCATCGAAATTGAAAGCTTAACCACTGTTCAGGAGCAGAAAGATCCAAAATCCACTTTTGGTTCAATCGAGTTTAAAAATGTAAGTTTCAAATATCCTGATACCACAGAAAATGTGATCAAAAATGTAAGTTTCAAGATCGAGAAAGGACAAAATATAGCCATTGTAGGTAGAACCGGATCAGGAAAAACAAGTCTTGTACAACTCATCCCACGTTTGTTCGATCCCAATGAAGGGGAAGTGCTGATAGACGGTCAGAATATCAAATCCCTGGATCTGGAACAGCTCAGATCAGCTATTGGCTTTGTTCCTCAGGATACATTCCTTTTCTCTGATACTATCGGTGATAACATTTCATTCGGTATTGAAGGAGCTACTACAGAGATGATAGAACAGGCGGCAGAAAAAGCTCAGGTTAAAGAGAATATTTTGGATTTTGAGAAAAAATTTGAGACTATGTTAGGAGAAAGGGGAATAACTCTTTCGGGTGGGCAAAAACAACGTACGGCTATTGCAAGGGCATTAATTAAAGACCCGAATATTCTGATTTTTGATGATTCACTAAGCGCAGTTGACACAAAAACAGAAGAAGCCATACTAAAACATTTGAGACAAGAATTAAGTGGCAGGACAACAATAATGATAAGTCACCGTATTTCAACTATAAAAGATGCGGATGTGATTTATTATTTAAAGGATGGTGAAATTGTAGAATCTGGGAACCACCAAGAACTTTTAGCACTTGAAGGACATTATACTAACATGTATAACAAGCAAATACTAGAACAAGAACTGGCTGAAATATAAAACTGGACATATGAGGATAGCCTGAACGCAATTCCTCATTTAAAATAACATTACGGGAGACACACAATGATAGTAGTTCCACTAGGCGTAGCCTCAGCAACCCCAACAGCAGTACGACATTTACCCGCAGTAGCACTTTGGCGCGAAGGAAGCGTATTCCTTTTTGATTGTGGCGAGAATGCACAAATGAGAATGCTTCAGGCCGGAATTAAACGCTCTAAAATAGAATGTATTTTTATTTCTCATTTTGACGTGGATCATTACTCAGGATTAATTGGATTGTTATCTACACTGCAACTTCAACGTCGCGATAAACCATTGAGAATTGTTGCACCGGAAGGAATTCAGGAATATGTAGAATGGAATCTTAAGTTTTCAGGAGTTGAACTCGGCTTTGAGATCATCTTCATAGAAGTAGAAGAGGGCACGGATGAAGCTCGTGTAATTGATGCTGAAGATTATTATGTAGAAGCGAGAGCGCTCAAACACAGAAGATATTGCCTTGGCTATCGGTTTCAGGAAAAAGATAAACCCGGAAAAGTAAATGCTGAGAAAGCTACTGAAATGGGGATCACTGAAGATCAGCAGTTCAAAGATCTGAAAGACGGACAAGATGTGACCTTAAGTGACGGAACGGTTGTAGAATCATCAGATATTGTAGGACATCCACGACCCGGAGATAGTTTCGCATATGTGACCGACACAGAATACTGCCCGAATGCCGTTAAACTGGGGATGAATACCAACATTCTTTATCACGAAGCAACATTTAGTGATTCGCTATCTGATAAAGCCTCAGAAACAGGGCATTCTTCAGCAAAAGACGCTGCAAGAGTTGCTACTGAAGCTCAAACAAAACTGTTGGTTATCGGTCATTTTTCCGCACGATATACAAATGCACATCTGCTTTTGAAAGAAGCCAGAGAAGGTTTTTATCCTGCATGGTTAGCTAATGAGTTACGACCAATTTTTACGGATCCTACCCATGAGCGTGGAATTGTTAAAGCAAAAGTTGAGTTAAAGGATCTGACTAAGGATTCCGGAAGCAGTAGTAATTACAGCAAAGGAAGCAGCGATCGCAGAGGTGGCGGCAGAAAGAACTTCCGTCCAAGACGAAAAAGTGGCGGAAGCAGCTACAAAAGCAATAGCAGAGATCGTAACAGTGGATATAAAAGCAGAAGGTCTTCAGATAGTGACAGACCCAAAAGCAATGATGAAAACCGTTGGAACAAAGATTCAAGTAATCGCTCCAGATCTTCATACAGAGATCAGGACAGATTTTAAACTGAAAAGCATTGGGTAAGAAAGAAACCAAAAAAGCCGTCGATAGAAAACTAATTCGGCGGCTTTATTTTTATATACGTCCATACAGATGGTTTGTAGTACTTGCCATAGGTTTAACACTGACAGCGGCATTTCTGGGAACTGTACGCCCAAAACTTACTCAGATCGCCGTTGATGATTACATTGCATTCAATGATCTGGATGGACTACTCAAGATCATTGGACTTCTTTTTCTTGCTCAGATAGGTGAGTTTGTACTTCAGGTTATCAACACTTATATCACACGCTGGTTTGGTCAGGGATCACTCTTCTCATTGCGAAATGCAGTGTTTAAGAAAATTCAGAATTTAAATATTCAGTTCTTTGATAAGAATCCGATCGGTAAACTTATTACGCGGACAACCAGTGATATTGAAGCGCTTAGTGAGCTTCTTTCGGACGGAGTAGTAGCTATCATCGGAGATTGTTTCCGGATCATATTCATTCTCTACTTTATGTTCAGTATGAGCTGGGAACTTACTCTGGTTACCATAGCGATACTTCCGGCTCTGTTCTATGCTACGTTTTGGTTCAAAGGTAAAGTGCGTATATCTTTTCTCGAGGTAAGAGATCAGATCGCTCGTCTTAATTCTTTTGTGCAGGAGCATATCAACGGAATGGACATCGTTCAGCTTTTCAACAGAGAGAAAAAGCAGCAGGATAAATTCAAAAACATAAATGCTGCTCATCGCAAAGCGCATATTGAAACCATTTTCTACTTCTCTATTTTCTGGCCTTTGGTTGAAATGATGGCAAGTTTTGCCATGGCATTGGTCGTTTGGTACGGTGGTGGTCGAGCGCTGATGGGTGGAGTGACATTTGGTGTGCTTCTGGCTTTTATACAGTACGCACGACAGTTTTTTATGCCTATCCGTGGACTTTCAGAAAAATTCAATACGCTCCAATCTGCACTGGCTTCATCTGAACGAATTTTCAATGTGATGGATATCGAAACCGAAGTTCAGGAACCGGATGAGCCCAAAACCATTGTCGATCCCAAAGGAGAGATCACTTTCGAAGATGTGTGGTTTAAATACAATGAAGACGGCGAGCAAATTCTGAAAGATGTTTCTTTTACTGCCAAAGCCGGAGAAACCATCGCAATTGTTGGAGCAACCGGGGCGGGGAAGACTACCATCATTAATTTATTACTGCGATTCTACGACATTCAAAAAGGAAGTATAAAACTGGATGGAGTTGATATTCGAGATCTGAGTTTGAATGAACTTCGATCTAATTTTGGACTGGTGTTGCAAGATAATGCTTTGTTCTCTGGGACTATTTTAGAAAACATCACTTTGGGTAATCCTGATATCAGCAGGGAAGAAGTAATTGAAGCGGCTCATAAGGTTGAAGCACATCGTTTTATAGAAAAACTGAAAGGAACCTATGATTACAAACTCCGTGAACGTGGTGCTTCGCTTTCAATGGGACAAAAACAGCTGATCTGTTTTGTTCGCGCTTTGGTCTACAATCCTCAGATATTGATATTGGATGAAGCCACTTCCAGTGTGGATTCCGAAACAGAAGCTTTGGTCACCGCTGCCAGTGATAAGATGATGAAGGGGAGAACCTCCATTGTAGTCGCTCACCGACTATCAACTATTCAGGGAGCAGACAGAATTCTGGTGATGCATAAAGGGGTGATCAGAGAATCCGGTTCTCATCAGGAACTGATTCTTCAGGAAAACGGCTTGTACAAAAAACTCTACGAATTACAGTATAAAGATCAGCTTGTAGAAGGCTAGGGGTTTGAATATTGAATATCGAACAGGGAATATTCAATATTGAAGTGTGGCTAGATTCTGATTAGGAAGTCATTCTGAGGCTACTGCCGAAGAATCTACACAGTTTAATTTTTCTACTTAAGAGAAATTCTTTCTTCGTCGGGAGTGATCAGAATGATTTTATCGGATCTAAGAATACTTTCGGATAGCGTAAATTCTCGTTCTTCCTCAAAATAGGCTTCACATTGCTGAGAGGTTTTTTAAACAGCCAGATTTCAGTTACAGAATTATCGTTATTACTTTTAAGTTCAAATTCATGATCAGGATTACACCCACTGTAACTAACTCTGCTATTCAGTACCTCATTGCTGATCGTCGGCATATCTGATGTTGTGATAATACTGTAAGGAGCACCAAACTCAATATCTTCAGATGTGCTGGATGTTTGATTGTCAGAACAACTGATGAGGAATCCAAAAAGTAGAAGTAAGCTTAATCGTCTCAAGATGTTTGTTTTTTTAGTTTTTATATCGGTTTTCCAAGATAAATAAAACCAGTTAAGAATCTTCCGGATTAAAGGTATGAGATGAGGCTTTTCGAAATTTGTATGTCATTGCAAATAAAAATCCAAGTAACACATGGATAGAAATAGTAAACAAAAATGCTCTTAATGTGCCCAGTCCATATTCATCATGTCCTAAATCAATCAATCTTGTAAATAATAAGATGTAGTAATAGCATGCTAAAATAAATAGATTAGCAAAGAAGAATTTCCAGAAATGTTTCCAGTCTTTCAATGTTACTAAGCTAATTACCCCTAGAACAGGACTCGATAAGAAGAAAGGTAAGAATGTTTCCATAATTTGGATGATCAATAGAGTGTACTAACACCCAGATATTTAAGAGGCGTACTTGTACTAATGTCCTTTATAGTGACATCTGTTTGTATCATTTACTACAATCCATTTTGTTCAACTAGTTCATATGGTTTATACAAGATATTTTCTTCAGGTATCGATTCAAAACCACAACCGATTACGTTTTTAGGTTTTTCTTTAAAAGTAGATTCCTGATCGATACAGTTTTTAAGAATCCAATTTTTTCCTTCATAACCAATACTCATTTCTCCTTTTGTAAAAATATATTGACTTCCGGGAAGTGGATTAAATCTTGATTTCTTACCTAGTAATATCCAATTGTAATCATTTGAAGGAGAAGAACGAATTATAAGGGTCAGATAATCTTCTGTTTCAGGATTTTGAACATAAAAAACCATTTTATCGCTTTGATCCCAGACCCATATGGCGCTTATCACTATGATTAAAGTGATTCCTATTATAGCTGAAAGTAATTTAAGAGATGTTTTCATATCTACAGTTGTTCAAGTCAGCTTGTGGTTAGACCGTACTATTGATTATTTGGTTAAACCAATTTTTTCTAAAAGGTCAGTTCCGTTCTTTAAAATTATTTTTGAAATATATTGATTAGGGTGTCCAAAAAACTCAAATGTCACCCACCAGTGCATAGTTGGATTTAATCTTACTAAATATCGAAAAGTTTTAACACTAGTATCTTTATTGATTGAGCTACTATCAGGTTCAAGTTCAATGTTTAATTTTTTTCCAATTATTGTTCGACCGCTGTCAGTTAAAGCAGAAGGTTCGAACGGAAAAATATAACCGGGAACAAGGGTTTTAATTTTTTTGAAAGTTCTACTAATTAATGTGTCCGGATCACCGTAGAAGAATTCACTTTTTTGTTTATCAGATAGAGAATCACTGTAATATTCAATATTCCATAAGTCTTCAGGATGAAAAACCTCATTTGCCTGAGAAACAGTAACTGAAGAGTCCTGGAACAGAAGTTGATAAAAATTACGAATCACCATTTTTTGCATTTCATATACTTCTTCAGAATTTTGCGCATTCAACGGCAAAACTGATACAAAACAAAAGATTAAAATGAAATGGAGCTTAAGCATATTAGAAATCCGTAGAATATTACAAATGAACCTCTGATCTCTTTCAAGATAATTAAAATGAGTTAAGAATCATGTATGAGAAAATACATGAAAATGAATCGGAGAATTTCAGAAAAGCCTCCAACTACACCGACCTTTAGAATTATTGGACAACCCAAGTCGATTTAGAAACTCATCATTGAATATTCCTTGTTCAATATTCTTAATCATTTTCTTTTCGCTTTTTCACGTCGTTCAAGCTCTTCGCTCAGCATTAAGTACTCACGGGAAGCATCGCTCGTGATAGAAGTGTTTTCATGAGATCTGCGAACCAAATAGGAAGAGTAAATTTATCTTATACTGCAGGCCAGCCAATTTCAGACTCTTTCAATTGCCACCAGCCAAAAAACCAAACATATTCTTGTTTATATTCAGCAACATACCATTCGGAAGTAACTACCCCAACAAAAATCTCAGCGCTGAAGAGATATCTATAATCAATGTTTACTAAAAAATTAATATTGCCATCGGATAGTTCTGAAAAAATTTCTCCCGTTGAGTTAATGTATTGAACTTTATTTGCGTTACTAGAAATTTTAAGGTTCGCTAAAAATTCATTTCTAAATGACTCTTTAATTCCACTAATATCTCCATATATCTCTAAATCACTAGGGCCGAGGTAACCAGAGTAGATAAATAGTGTATCGATAGGATAATATTGTTCATCTTGATGGAAGAAGCTAAGTGAAGTTTTTAGAACATTTTCTTTGCCAATGAAATACCAAGTTATTGTATTCAGAATCAGAATTCCTAGCAGAAAAAGGAGTGTGTACTTAAAGAACTTCATTATTTTGGATCAATAGTGTAAAGAGTGGGTGGCTGATAAGCCAACCCAATTATTGAAATAACAGAATTAATATAAGTAAATAAACTAAAATTTTGTCATTACGCTGTGAGTGCCAGACTTCAGAATATTGAACTATAAGAGTTGGTTTAGTAAATGATTGTATAGATCCTTCGCAGGTGTGTTCAGGATGACATACTACATAGTTGAAAAATCATCATTGAATATTCCTTGTTCAATATTCAATATTCAATATTCTCTTTTCTCACTTTCTTTTCGCTTTTTCCCTACGTTCAAGTTCTTCGCTTAACATCAGATATTCACGGGAAGCATCGTTCGTGATAGAAGTGTTTTCATGAGCTCTGCGAACCAAATAAGGAAAGGTGTTTTCAACAGAACCATAAGGTAAGTATTTCATACTTCTGACGCCCTGAGTAGCCAGATTGAAGGTAAGATTATCACTCATTCCGTAAAGCTGGCAGAAGGAGATATTGGGATGATTCTCTACTTTATTTTCTTTAATCAGTTCCAGCAATATGATACAGCTTTCCCTGTTGTGCGAAGCACAGCAAAACGCCATGTTATCCCGCTCTTGAAAACTGTAAAGAATAGCTTCGTTGTAAGCGTCGTCCGTATCACCTTTGGTAGGATAAATGGGATCTTCCAATCCAAGTTCTTCCGCTCGCTTTGACTCTTTATCCATATATGCGCCACGAACGATCTTTGCACCCAAAACCAAGCCGGTTTTCTTTAATTCAGTATGATGGGAAATCAATCGATCTCTTGAACTCTTCAAATACATCTGATACGTGTTGTAAAGAACAGGAGCGTCTGTGTTGTACAACCTCATCATATCCATGACCATGGTATCCAAAGCAGGTTGGATCCAGCTTTCTTCAGCATCCACAAAAATACTGGTGCCGTTTTCATAGGCAGTTTTACAGATCAGATCAAATCTGGCCATAGCTCGTTCCCAGTCAATGACTTCCTGAGGAGTTTTCGTTGAAGAAGGCTTACTGTACTTTTCCAATAACTCAAAATCTGCAATTGCCGTGATCTTCATGCTTATAAGAGGGATGGAAGAGTGTTTCCCTGCAAAGCGAATAGCTTTAAGAAATTCCTGTGTTACGGCTTCATATTCTTCTTCGGAATCTTTGGCTTCAGCTCCGTAATCCAGAACAGTTTCAACGCCAAACTCTGCAAGATTCTCAACAACAGAAATACAATCTTTAAGATCTTTTCCTCCACAAAATACTTTGTAGAATGTGTTATAAACTACTTGGTCGGCAAACGGAATTTTCCATTCCACTGCAAACATTCCCAGTTGACTCATGCTCAAAACCAGATCAGGATATTGATGCATGATGCCATAGATCCATTTAGCGAGTTTTAAATCCTTCGTGGACTTGTACTTAAAAGCAGTTTTAGTATTTGTGAGTAATTCTTGCATGTATTAAAAATGAAAGCGCTTTTTTGGGCGAGTCAATGATACTGAAAATTTTATAGAATCCATTATCGTCGGCCTACAAAAAATGAGTACCTCCATAACCCTGAATAAGCACTTTTGGTTTCTGAATGTTTTACCTGAAAAGTGTTTTTTAACTTGGTGAATAAACTTCCTGAAATTTCTACATGATTGAGTTTCATCCAGCGTTCAAAAATTTTAAAAGGTGTATGATCGAAATCTACAATAGCAACCAAACCATTTTGAGTTAAACCATCGCGTATCAATTCTAAATAATTGTGATCATCCCCAAACATGGATAGAGAGTAAGAGCATACGATAAGATCAAAGGGGTCGCTGTTGGTTAAATAAGTATGGACAGAAGTGTGCGCTAATTCTATACGATCAAAGGATTGTACTTTTGCAGAAGCTTTGTTAAGCATTTCTTTAGAAGCATCAACTCCAATGATATTGGCATCAGGGAACTGTTCACCAAGTTTGATGAGATGCTTTCCTGTTCCACAACCCAGATCTAAAATTCTTTCGGGACGGAAATCTTCAGGAATTAGTTCAAGCAAACGATTTCGTCCAAAAAGAATTCCCCAACGTGTAAGATCATAGATCCTAGAATGTGCTTTGTAATATGAGTTTACGGAATCAAACATCTAATTCAAGAAGAAAAGTGGAGGGGTAGGTTCCGACTCTGTCATTTTGCAATAAATAATCCTTAGAAACCGGTACTGGTTTAACTTTGCTTTGAACGAACCGTGGTAAGAATTCCGTGTTTTTATGAACAGACCGCATCAGAATTTTAGCTTTCGGCTTAGCTGATCTAAGAATAGCGATCCATTCTTTTTCCAACTGGTCAGTGCCATTTCCAACAAGCCAGTCCTGATGATCCAGCAAGACAAAATGAGAATATTTTTTTGTTGAATTGTTTAAGAAATCAGTCACAGTTCCGGTTGAGTGAGATAGACTATGGAGTTGTGACCGAATCAGTTCAAAATTTTCTTCTTTGAGATAATTAGGTAGGCAAGTTTCGGTGTAGTTTCCTTCCAGATACAGCTTCCAGAAGTAGTTGTTGTTTACACCTTGATCCACGAATAAATTCCAAAGTGTGGTCTTCATATACTCGTTGAGATCGGTAATACTGCTACGTTGAGTATCAGGCACTCCCGCAAGATTTAATATGAGTTTAGACTTCCAGAAATGCTGACTGAATCCCTGCCAAAGAGATGGAGCTATTTCTGTTTCAAATATTAGGGCTCTTTTATCAGGTGAAGTTTCAGCTATAATAGAGTTTATAGCAGAACGTAAACTCTTTATGTCGATCAAAAAATTTAAAACCCCTGCAAAATAACCTGTTAGACCGGAATTATAGAAACCTTTATCGGGGGAAAACCAATGAATATTGCTACTCCAAAATTTCAGGGAATACGGGTTTAGTAAGTGCTTTATATCATTGAATATTGATTGGTAGTGCTTTGTTTTCCCTGTCAGAAACATAGAACTCAGCAACTCAAAATTCCCGAATTCAAAAAGTGCACATTTCAGATCCAAAAGCGCATTTTGATATGGATTGATATCGATGCAATCAATGGAGCGTGGATTATCCAGAAGATAGTCGAACGCATTATCTCCTGCGCTCGTTATCATTAGAAGATCGCTGGTCGGACGAAGATTAATTAGATTTCGATCAATTTCGGGATCTTCCCAGCTGGTATTGTATATAAGAAAATGAGACGTAAGGTATTTAAACCAAAGATTCGAAAGCGAATTTTTCATTAAATAAACTTAGCATATTTTTAAGGAAGGTTCAGCCGAAACATCCTAACAATTTGCCGTCAAATTTGTATTTTTAAAATCAATTAAGGAAACTCATGGATACTACAGAAAGAAAGAAAAAACTTGAACAAGGGCTGGAAAAGGCCGGAGACATTCTGGAGCAAAAAGCTATAGAAAGTTACGATAAAGCTCTGGACAGACTTCAATACGAAAAAGATCGCCTGGAAAGAGAATTGCGACACGAATACAGAAATGCTCGTCGGTATGTAAGAGCAAATCCAGAGCAGGGTTTAGGTGTGGCATTTGTAGCCGGACTATTTCTGGGTGTATTGCTTACCAGAGGCGGAAAAGACTAATTAACTGAACGAATGGGAATTAATAAAGATCACCTAAATGAACTCTATGAGCGCGTGGATTCGCTCAGGAGGTATCTTTGACTACGACAAAAGAAAAGTCCGCATAATAGAACTTACCGAGAAAACCCAGGACCCTGAGTTTTGGAATGATCCAACTTCTGCGCAAGCAGTTATGAAGCAGATGGATAATGAAAAAGGTTTGGTAGAATCCTGGGATGATCTTAATGATCTGCGTGACAGCATCAATGTGTTTCTTGAATTTGAAGAAATGGGTGAAGATGTTGAAAGCGAGATCGAAGCAGAATATGCCAAGCTCGAGAATAAGCTGGAAGCATTGGAATTGAGAAACATGCTCAATGGTCCGGATGACCAAAGAGACGCGGTGGTAACTTTCAATCCCGGAGCCGGAGGAACGGAAAGTCAGGATTGGGCACAGATGTTATACAGAATGTATGTTCGCTGGGCTGAAAAGAATGATTTTAAAGTTTCTAATATTGATTATCAGGATGGAGATGTAGCCGGATTAAAATCAGCGACTATTGAAGTACAGGGAACCAATGCTTACGGTTTTCTTAAAGCAGAAAGCGGTGTTCATCGTTTAGTGCGAGTTTCGCCATTCGACAGTAATGCCAGAAGACATACGTCTTTTTGCTCAGTATTTGTTTCGCCATTGATCGATGATTCTATTGAAGTGAACATCAACGAAAGTGAAGTTGAGCTTCAGCGTTTTCATTCAAGTGGTGCCGGTGGACAGAATGTGAACAAAGTTGAAACCGGAGTCCGTTTGATCTGGGAAGGAGAGCTTTCTGATGGTAGAACAGAGAAGGTAGTTGCTGAGTGTCAGCAGGAGCGTTCTCAACTTCAGAACAGAGAGAAAGCTATGGTCTTATTGAAGTCCAGAATCTACGAGTTAGAAAAGGAAATTCAGGAAGAAGAAAAAGCTAAGCTCGAAGGCTCCAAAGGAAAGAACGAGTGGGGATCTCAGATAAGAAGTTATGTATTCGATGATCAGCGCGTAAAGGATCACAGAACCAATCACGAAACTTCCAATGTAAATGGAGTTATGGATGGGGATCTGGATGAATTCATTAAAGCGTATTTGCTAACCATTTCAACGCAGCCTCAGTAAGCATGATCAGGGTAGGAGTAACCGGAGGAATAGGTTCAGGTAAAACTACTCTTTGCAAAGAATGGGAAAGATTAGGTGCATTCGTTGTTTATGCAGATGATCTGGCTAAAAAGCTCATGGTTGAAGATGAGGAACTCGTAAAGAATATAAAATCTGTTTTTGGCGATGAGGCATATCAAAAAAATGGTAGTCTCAATCGACATTATCTGGCTGAGGAAGCTTTTGCAAAAGGCAGGGTTACAGAACTGAATCGGTTGGTTCATCCGGTTCTTTGGGACAAAGTAGAAGAGATCGCAGCCCAAAAAGAGAGAGAAGGAGTGGATGTATTTGTAAAAGAAGCGGCTATTCTTTTACAAAACGGCAGACCAGAAGATCTTGATTATGTTGTACTCGTTGAAGCGGATGAACAACAAAGAACGAAGCGTGTTGTAGAGAGAGATAATTCTGACAGAAAAAAAGTAGAAGGTCGTATTTCCGCTCAACAGGATTTTTCTACTCTTACAGATTTAGCAGATTTTGTAGTCACCAACAATGAAGGTGTTACCGAATTAAAGGAAAAAGCCGGATTGCTTCTGAAAGAGATTAGGAAATTTTAAAAGGAAATTGACTAAAAAACATTCATATATTACAGAAAAGCGCTTCCAAATAAATTATTAGGGATAATGACTACACAAAAAGAAGAAAGGCTTGTAACGCTTGAAGAATTCATAATTCAGGCACAGAACAGATTTCCGGGGGCTACAGGGGAGCTTTCACAATTGTTAAGAGACATTAGCCTTGCTGCTAAAATTATTTCCCGTGAGGTTAATAAAGCAGGTATTACCAATATTTTAGGGTATGATGGTTCAACGAATATACATGGTGAGTCTGTAAAGAAACTGGATCTCTTTGCGGACTCACAGCTTATTTCTGCTCTTGAACGTTCCGGCATAACTTGTATGGTTATTTCTGAAGAGAATGATGGTATTGTTCAGTTAAGTAGTACCGGTGGAAAATACATCGTTTATATGGATCCTTTGGATGGATCTTCAAATATTGATGTAAATGTATCCATAGGAAGTATTTTTTCAATTTATATGAGAGAGCCGCGCTTTGATCAAACCTTAAGAGAAGAAGACGCTCTTCAACCGGGAACTAAGCAAGTAGCTGCCGGATATGTATTATATGGATCATCTACTACACTAGCTTATACCACAGGGTTGAATGTTAGTTTATTTACTCTTGATCCAAGTTTGGGAGAGTTTATTCTCAGTGACCGCAAAGTTCAGATACCTGATCACGGAAAGATCTACAGCATCAATGAAGGAAGTTACAATTCATGGGAACTTGGTCTTAAAAAGTACATCAAGTATTGCCAGGAAGATGACCCAGAATCGGGCAGACCTTATTCAGCAAGATACATTGGCTCAATGGTTGCTGATCTTCACAGAACATTAATAAAAGGTGGGATTTTTATTTATCCTCATAGTAAGCGATATCCGAATGGTAAACTAAGATTGATGTATGAGTGCAATCCACTTAGTTTTATTATTGAACAGGCAGGAGGGATGGCAACGGACGGACATCAAAGAATAATGGATATCGAACCAACAGCCATTCATCAGCAAACTCCAATTTATATTGGCTCAAAAGAGAATGTATCTCACGTAATGGATTTTTTACACGAGTTTGCCGGAAAAGAAGAAACTGAAGTCGAATATTAAGCCCTAAGGGTGAAGAAGGAGTTTTTGTCAGAGTAACTTGACAGCTTTAAAATTCACCTGTCAAAAACGAACCTTCATTCCTTCTTTGATATCATTTGAAATACTGTAACCGGCATTTGTCTCGATGACATATTTAGCTGGTTTTCCCGATGGTAAAGTCTTTGAAGAAAACGGAGTTGTGCTTTTGTATATATTCACGATCACACTGTCAGCATTCACGTACATAATATCAAGAGAGAGCGGAGTGTTCATCATATAGAAACTCTGAGGTTCTTCAGTATCAAAGTAAAAAACCATTCCTGCATCCGAAGGCATTGAATTTACATCCATCAAGCCTTGATTTCTTTCGGAAGGATCATCCGCTTTCACAAATCTGAGTGTCGAAACAGTTCCTCCATAATCATTTAGGAAAGACAGGGTATTTGTATATTCAAGTACACGCCCTTTATCTTCAGGATCTTTTTTCTTCTCAGGCTCTCCACATGCAGTCAAAAGCAATGTGGAGAGGATTATCAGGCAAAGTCTATTTAACATTGAAACTTGTAGTATGTGTTGATTTTCCAACTTTGAATTCGATGGTGTATTCACCTTTCTGAATGTAAGTTTTTTTGCCATCACTGTCTGTATCAATTACAAGATCCCATTCAAATATGTTAAAACCATATTCAGAACTTTGCTTGGTTGAGAATATTTTGTCTCCTTCTTTATCTTCAATAGTAATTTCAACTGAATCTCCTTTTTTGTTTGAAATAAAATACATCAGATCCACACTTGGATTAAATGGATCTCTGTAAGGAGAAAATTGCGATCCCCATCTGCCGGAATGACGAATATCGTCCGGAGAGAAACCGGTAATTCTTTCATCCATTCTTTCCGATAACTTATAAAGGGGTTTAACATCCATTACCCAAATACTTCTTCCATGAGTTCCGATAACAAGTTCATACTCTCGGGGATGAACAACCATATCATAACTAGCCACATTGGGAACTTGATTCAAATAATGCCATTCTTTGCCATCATTAAAACTGATATATGTTCCATGATCTAAACCGGCATAAAGAATTGAAGGTACTACAGGGTCCTGAACAATCACATTAGCAACTTCATTTGGAAGGTTGCCTTTCACAGATTTCCAAGTTTTACCAAAATCAGTTGTTTTGTATAGATAAGTATCAAAATCATCAAATCGATAACCATTCAGAGAAACGTATGCTGTTCCTTTTTCATGCACTGAAGCGTGAACTTCACTTACCCAAAGATCTTTTTGAATACTACCGGTAACATTTGTCCAACTGCTGCCACCATCACGTGTGAGTTGAATATTGCCGTCATCAGTACCTACCCAGATTTGATTAAAATCTAAAGGTGACTCAGCAATGGTAGAAATTGTAGAGTAGGGCACATCACCATTAGGATGATCATTTGTTAAATCAGGGCTGATTGCAGTCCATGTTTCACCACGATCTAACGAACGACTTAACCTTTGTGAACCAAAATAGACAACATCAGGGTTATGATGGCTTAGGTTGACTGGTGTATTCCAATTATAGCGGTAGCGAGGTTCACCAACATCGTGACGAGGAGTAATTCCGGTAGTCGTACCTTTTTCTCTGTCTAATCGGAAATAATTTCCATACTGAAATCCAACATATACAATATCAGAATTGGTTGGGTTTGCATAAACATGCATACCATCGCCACCAAACAATCTTTCCCAGGGACGGTTTCTGTTTGGAGTAGAAGTAGAAGGTCCAACAAAAGTTCCGTTATCCTGCAGACCGCCATAGATGTTATAGGGTTTTTCCATATCAACACTAACGGTATAAAATTGACCTACTGCTTCAGTATTGTGATGAATGAAGTTTTCACCACCGTCATGACTTTCATACAAGCCACCGTCGTTTCCTAGTAATAAATGTTCTGAATCGTTCGGATTTATCCAAAGCGCTTGTTGATCTGCGTGAACCGGATCATTATTTGCTTTGATCTCCCAATTTTTCCCTCCATCTGTTGATTTGATGAACGGCACACCTAAAGCGTAGATCGTATTTTCATCGTTGGGGTCAACTCTGAGTTCTCCGAAATAATATCCATAAGTATTGTAAACGCCCGGAATTTCGTAATCGTGAGTAATTTTCCAACTTTCACCACCATCATCAGAGCGGTACACCTCTAAGCCTTTTATACTTGTATCAAATAGTGCTGCATTGGCATCGCCCAGAAATTCACCAAGAGCGGCAGGCTTATACTTTCCATTTTCGACATCTGCTTTAACGCTTTTTGCAGTATACTTTTCAGGAAATCTGTTTCTTCGCAGAAAGGTTTCCAGTTTTTTGTTGTCGATCTTCACAAAATCTTTAACAGACATTTCCACAAATGAAGTTTGAGTTAATGCATCGCTGTCATTTTCTCTTTCTTCTTTCATCTCAAACTGATTATCAACAATAGCATAAATAACGTCCGGATTACTGATGCTTATATCCAGTCCAATTCTCCCAACAAAACTACCTTGTGGAAGTCCGCTTACAGATTTGCTCCAATTCTCTCCACCATCTGTAGACTTATAAACTGCTGATCCGTTTCCACCTTCTTTAAAATTCCATGCTTTACGATCTTTCTCCCAAGTTGCAGCCCAAAGTATATCAGGGTTAGTTGGATGAATTACCAGATCAATTACACCGGTACTGTCATTAACGAAAAGCGTTTTGTTCCAATTATTACCACCATCAGTGGTTTTATAAACACCACGTTCACTATTAGTTGAATACAATGCACCTACTGAACCAACCCATGCAATATTTGCATCTGTAGGATGAGTTATAATTCTTCCGATGTGTTGAGTATTTCTCAGGCCTGTGTATTCCCAGGTTTCTCCTGCATCCATACTTTTAAAAACACCTGCACCAGCATAACTGGAACGACTGCTGTTATTCTCTCCGGTTCCAACCCATATTATATCATTATTCGCCTTCGAAATAGCAATATCTCCAATTCCCAATGCATCCTGATGATCAAAAATTGGAGTCATAGTATTACCGCTGTTGGTAGTTTTAAATACACCACCGGAAGCATATCCAACATAAAAGATTCGGCTGTTATCGGGATGAACGGCAATATCAGATACACGTCCACTCATAACCACAGGTCCTACATTGCGAACAGGATAATTTTTTAAGGCAGAGTTATTTCTGAGCTTTGCACGTTGCTCGATAGAAGTTTCCAGTTCAGATTTCGTAGAAGCTTCTACAAATTGAGCATTCGAATTGTTTGTAAGAAACAAAGCAAAAAGTAATACAAGGAAGGAAGAAAGAATTTTATTCATAATCATAGTTAGTTTAAAATGTAGAGGATGATATAAAATGATCAGTAAAGATTTAGAAAAAAGTTATTAACTAAAGTAATTTAATCGAGAATTAAAGAATTGGTTTTAACATTTTACCAACGTAAATGAAATTCCTGTTAAAAGATAAAATAACAGATTTTAAACTAGTAGAGCCTTCAGGCTCGGCGTTGTTCATGAAATAGTTATAACTAGAGGAAGCAGAGCTTCCGGGGTCGTTCCGCACCGGAGGTACGGAACGAGGAAGAATAGTTATTACGAATGGAAACAGAGCTTCCGATGGGCGTTTTGCACCAGAGGTACGGTACAAGAAAAAAATAAAAGTAGCACACTATAAACTACTAGAGCTTTCTGGCTTGGCTGTACATTCCTGAATTTGTACCAATGATGCTGAATAAGAAAGGTGTACAAATTGAGAATAAAGGCAGATATGTATTTCTAAAACAAACCCCATATCAATCTTTGAAAGATTCCATAATTAAGGCTATATTTAAAATCTAGGTGAGCGTCGTGAAGGCACTCGCTTTTTTTTGTCCTTATTTCCCGGATCATGCAGCTTGATACCATACAAAAAATTAAAGACTTAGCGGCTCCTTTAGTAGAGTCTAAGGATCTCTTTGTCGTTGATATAGAACATAAAACCGGTAGCGGTTTGAATGAAGTATGGCTATATCTGGACGCACAAGATCGTGGAGTTAATCTGGATGAATGTGCAGATATCAGTAGAGAATTAGGTTTTTTGATAGAAGCACACGAGTTATTTGAAAAGAAATACCGATTGAATGTTTCTTCACCGGGACTTAGCAGACCTCTTTCTGATGTGCGTCAGTACAAAAAGAATCAAGGTCGAAAAGCTAAGGTCAAATTCAAGAAAGAAGATGAATATGACAAAACTGAAGGAACAATAGTTGGTGTGGATGAAAACGGAATTATACTAGAAGACCAAAACGGGAAATCTGTTAAGGTTTTATTCGACGATATAAAAGAAGCAAAGATCGTCCCAAATATTTAATACATACTTAAGCAACGCTGATGCAGAACGACTTATCAAAACAAATTATCTCCTCATTTGCAGAAATCGCAAAAGAAAAAGGAATTGATCGCGATCTATTGCTATCAATATTAGAGGATGTGTTCCGCACAATGATTCGTAAAACTTACGAAACCGATGATGCCTTCTCAGTGATTTTGAATGCAGACAGAGGAGAACTGCAGATATTACACATTCAGGAAGTAGTTCCTAAAGAAGAACTTACCGATGAAGTAGCAGAAATTTCTCTGGAAGATGCTAAAAAGATCGATCCGGATATTGAGCTGTATGATGAATTAGCACAGGAAGTTCAGATCGTTGATTTTGGTCGTCGTGCTGTAATGATGGCTCGTCAACAACTGGCTCAACGTATTCGTGAGATCGAGAAAGACAATATTTACGATGACTACACTGATCGTGTTGGCGAAATTATTTTAGGGGATGTTTATCAGGTTCGCCAAAACAAAGACATTTTAGTAAATCATAACGGTGTGGAATTAATGCTCCCTAAAAACGAGCAGATCTACAAAGATCGTTACAGAAAAGGAGATACGATTCGTGCTGTTGTTACCGGCGTTCACATGCGCAACGGTAATCCTACAGTTATTATCTCGAGAACTTCTGAGTTATTCCTGGAAAGACTATTCGAAAATGAAATCCCGGAAGTATTTGACGGAATCATCGATTTGGTGAAAATAGCCCGTTCTCCGGGAGATCGTTCTAAAGTAGCGGTTATTTCACACGATGAAAGAGTTGATCCTGTAGGAGCATGTGTTGGTATGAAGGGAATTAGAATTCATGCTATCGTACGTGAGCTTCAGAACGAAAATATTGATGTAATTAATTACACTGCTGATAAGCATGAGTTTATCAAAAGAGCACTACAGCCTGCTGAAGTTCTTAAAGTAGAACTAGATGAAGAAGGCAAGAACGCAAGTGTATTGGTTCCGGCTGACGAAGTATCAAAAGCGATTGGTAAAGGTGGAGTTAATATCCGTCTTGCATCAAATTTAGCTGAATGCGAAATTGATGTATACCGCGAAGTTGAAGAAGAAGATGATATAGACTTAGCAGAATTTGAGGAAGATTTTGGCAAAGAAGCGATTGAAGCTTTGCACGAAATAGGCTGTGATACCGCACGTGCAGTATTAGAATTAAATGCTGATGAGTTGGTAAACAGAACAAAAGAAGTTATTGACGCAGAACTCGCTAAAAAGATCATGGATATGATCAGATACGAGTTCGAAGAAGAAGGTTAATTTGCAGGGAGTAACATCCGGTTTGTAATTTAACTTTCAATAGACACAAAAAATCATATATGTCCATAAATAGACCAAAACCATTATTTAAAGTTGCTTCAGAGTTTAATGTAACAACACAAACTATTGTTGATGCACTAAGCGATGACTTTGAAGTAGCTAATAGACCGAATTTCAAAATAACACCGGAAATGTATTCGGTTTTGGAAGGAATCTATGGCGAAGATAAAGCTAAAAGCCAGGATCATGAAAGATCCCGCGAAGAGTATGAAAGTCGCCGAAGTTCTATCATGGACCAACGAAATGAAAGCGTAACTCTGGATTCACTTGAGCCAATTGATGAATCTCTTGGCTTAGAGCCTGAAGATGAGCCTGCGGCTGATGAGAAGGAAGAAGAATTACCGCTTGAGCCTGTTGAAGAAGCTGAAGAGCCTGAGGTTGAGGAAAAAGACGAACCAGAATTAGCTGCAGAAGAAGAACCAGTAGCTGATGAGGAAGAAGAAGCAGCCGAAGAAGAAGAGGAAACTACAGCTGAGCCTGAAGATGAGCCTGCTCCTGAGAAAGAAGAAAAAGTAGAAGATCAGGAAGAATCTGAGGAAGAAGAAGAATCCGATGATGAAGATTCTGAGACTGAAGAAGACGATGCTGCTGCTGATGACGAAGAAGATGAAAGCGAAGAAGATTCTGATGATGATGACGATGAAGAAGATCAGAAAGAAGAAGAGACTGAAGAAAAAGAAACTATAAAAGGTAAAGCAGGTAAGTTAAAAGGGACAAAGGTTTTAGGTAAAACTTCCTTTACTAATGACTTAACAGGTGCTACCAAAAAACGTAAGAAAAGAAAACGTCGTAAGGATCGTGATGATTCTAAACCGGCTACAACAGCTAAGAAAGACGACGATAAGAAATCAGCAAAAAATAAAACCCGTAAAAAGCCAAAAGGTAAGACAAGTGGCAAATCTGAGGTAGATGAGATTGATGTGGATCGCATGATGCGCGAGACCATGCAGAAGATCCAGGGTAATTCCAATGTTGGTAGTAAGCGTGGAAAAAGAAGACGTCAACGTAAAGAGGAAAGAGAGGAAGAACTGCAACAAATGCAGGAAATGGAAGAAATGGAAGCAGGTGTCATTGAAGTCACCGAATTCATTACTGCCAATGACCTCGCTGAAGAACTGGAAGTAGGCGTTAACGATATTATTTCTGCATGTATGAGTATTGGTTTGATGATCACCATCAACCAAAGACTTGATGCAGGAACCATAGAATTAGTGTCAGAAGAATTTGGCAAAGAAGTCAAGTTCATTGATGCTGAGGAAATGGATGAAGAACTTGAGATCGAAGAGGACAACCCGGAAGATCTTAAAGATCGTGCTCCGATTATAACTGTAATGGGTCACGTTGATCACGGTAAAACTTCTTTATTGGATTACATTCGTGAAGAAAGAGTAGCAGAAGGTGAGGCCGGTGGTATCACACAGCACGTTGGTGCTTACTCTGTTATGCATAACGAGAAACAAATTACATTCCTGGATACTCCGGGTCACGAAGCTTTTACCGCCATGCGTTCTCGTGGTGCTCAGGCAACCGATATCGTAATTCTCGTTGTAGCGGCTGATGATTCTGTGATGCCCCAAACTATTGAGGCAATCAATCACGCGAAAGCTGCCGGAGTTCCAATGGTAGTTGCGATCAACAAGATCGATAAGCCGGGTTCAACTCCTGATAAAATCAAACAACAGCTTTCCGATCATGGAGTAATAGTTGAAGATTGGGGTGGAGAAACTCAGTTTGCTCTTGTTTCTGCAAAAACCGGTGAAGGAATTGATGAATTACTGGAAAAAGTACTTATCGAAGCCGAACTAAGAGAATTGAAAGCTAATCCCGGCCGTAGAGCAAACGGTGTTGTACTTGAAGCCAGACTTGATAAAGGAAAAGGTATTATTGCGAATGTTCTTGTTCAGGGTGGTACACTTAAAGTTGGTGATCCGTTTGTAGCCGGACCATGTTTTGGTAGAGTTCGTGCAATGGAAAATGATCGCGGTGAAAGAATTAAAGAAGCAGGACCTGCAACTCCGGTTCAGCTTATGGGTTTTGATGAAATGCCACAAGCCGGTGATTCTTTAGTAGTAGCTGAAGATGAAAAAACAGCCAAAGATGTTGCAAGTCAACGTAACCAAATACGTCGTGAGCAGGCAATGAGAAAGACCAAGCACATGACTCTTGATGATCTTTCAAGAAGATTAGCTCTTGGTGAAGTTTCTGAATTGAATATCATTATTAAAGCAGATGTGGACGGTTCTATTGAAGCACTTTCAGGTTCATTACAAAAGATCAGTAATGATGAAGTTGCTGTAAATATTATCCATACAGGTGCAGGTGCAATTTCTGAATCTGATGTATTGTTAGCTTCTGCTTCCGATGCAATTATTATCGGTTTCCAAGTTCGTCCAACACAACAGGCACGTAAGCTTGCTGAAACGGAAGAAATTGATATCCGATTATTCTCTGTTATTTATGATGCTGTGGATGAAGTTAGAGATGCACTTGAAGGTCTTCTGTCGCCTGAATTGAAAGAACAAATTCTTGGAAACGTTGAAGTTCGTGAGATCTTTAAAGTATCTAAAGTTGGTACAATTGCAGGTTGTTATGTACTTGATGGCAAAATCGATAGAAATAACCCGGTTCGTATAATTCGTGATGGTGTTGTTATTTATGATGGCGCTGTCGGAGCATTGAAACGATTTAAAGATGATGTGAAAGAAGTAGCTGCCGGTTATGAGTGTGGTATAAGCATTCAAAACTACAATGATATTAAAGTTGGTGACAACTTTGAAAGCTACAAGATCACTGAAGAGAAACGTACGCTGGAAGACGCAAATTAAGTAAAGAAGAGGTTTAAATGAGTATTAGAACAGAACGCTTAGGCGGTGTTCTAAAACGTGATTTAGGTGAAATTCTTCAACGAGAATATCAACCTGTCGGTACGTTTATCACCGTTACAAAAGTATTGATGACTGACGACCTTTCCATTGCAAGAGTTTATCTGAGTGTTTTTGCACCTGGGAGAGACGAAAAAGCAATTTATTCGCACCTAGATGATCATATTGATGAGATCCGTCATACTTTAGCCGGCAAGATCAGACATCAGGTTCGTAAAATTCCTGAACTTCATTTTTATGTGGATGATACTGCTGAGTACGTAAATAAGATCGAAAAACTCTTCGATAAAGTAGATCAGCAACCTAAAGCTCCCACCGAAGACGAAGAGGATTAAACATGGCGAAAGCCCTGCCTCTGGAACAAATTCAGGTTTTTGATACTGAAAATCTTCCTTCCCCGGATTTTGATTTTGGTACAGCTTCCATTCTCCTTGTAAACAAACCGCAAACGTGGACTAGTTTTGATGTGGTCAGATATGTCCGCGGAAGATTGAGAACAAAGAAGGTCGGTCATGCAGGTACGCTGGATCCAATGGCGACCGGTTTATTGATTTTATGTTCAGGAAGAGCAACAAAATCTATTTCTCAACTTCAGGAAATGCCTAAAACCTATATAGGTGAAATTACCTTTGGTGGATCAACTCCTACATATGACGCTGATTCGGAAGTCGATGAAACAGCACCAACCGAGCATATTACCACTGACAAGATCGAGAAAGTACTTGAAGAGCATTTCAACGGTGAAATTTCTCAAGTTCCTCCCGTGTATTCAGCTTTAAAAGTTGGTGGGAAGAGATCTTATGAATTAGCCAGAAGAGGTAAAGCAGTAGAATTAGCTGCAAGGCCGGTTACTATTCATTCCCATCAAATTATAAGTTTCGAAAATAATAAACTGTTGATCAGCGTAACTTGCAGTAAGGGAACATATATCCGATCTATTGCACATGATCTTGGAAAATTGTTAAAGTCATTGGGACATTTATCGGCATTGGAACGAACTGCGATCGGAGAGTATTCTTCACAAAAAGCATTATCACCTCACAAAATTGATGAATTGTTAAATGCCAAAGACTGAGCTCATATTTCTAAAAGATATAGACCGGGTTTCAAATTCGGTTGTAACAGTTGGGACGTTTGACGGTGTTCATTTAGGACACAAAGCACTTATAGAAACGGTAGTTCGGAAAGCAAAAGAACGAAATGCTCGCAGTGTTGTAATTTCATTCGATCCTCATCCGCGTGATATCATCAATCCCGGTAGTGCCGGAATAAAACAACTCACTACCATTCAGGAACGTAGAGAGATATTGGAAGAAATCGGGATCGATGTTCTGTTGATCATCCCGTTTACAAGAGATTTTTCTTTATTGAGTTCTGAAGAGTTTGTGAAAAAGATCGTTTTTGAAAGGGTGGGAGTGAGTGAATTTGTAATTGGTTATGATCATCACTTTGGAAAGGATAGAACGGGTACTATTGAAACTGTAGAGAATCTGGGTAAAGAATTGGGTTTCGACGCATTTGTGGTTTCAAAACGAGAAATGGGTACAGTTACGGTAAGTAGTACTACTATTAGAAGAGAACTTTCAGAAGAAGGAAATGTAGAGCAAGCAGCAAAACTTTTAGGACGTAAATACTTGCTCAATGGAATTGTAATTCACGGTGATAAAAGAGGGAGAAAGATCGGATTTCCTACCGCTAATTTGAAAGCTGAACATCCAAATAAAGTAATCCCTAAAAACGGTGTTTACGCTGTGAAGGTAAGAGTTGGTGGGAATTGGTATGGTGGGATGATGAACATTGGTCACAGACCTACTTTTGATAAAATTGAGTTGAGATTGGAAGTTAATATCTTTGAATTTGATGAAGATATTTATGGTCAAACCATTCAGGTTCGTTTTTTGAAAAGGTTGAGGGATGAAATTAAATTCTCAGGAATTGAAGAATTAGTAGTTCAGTTAGCTAGAGATAAAGAAATTGCATTAAGGGAATTATAAAAGAGTAAGCATAATCAACCATTATTCCTTCTTCTTACAAGAGTTACAATGCCACAAAATAAAAGCAACTCGTCAATTTCGTTATTTACTTCATAAGAATCTCCTTTATATAACTTTGATCTAATTAAAGGATTATCCGTGGTACTGTATATGCTCCATTTTCTGTAAAAAAAATTATCGCTTTTCCACATAAATTCCTTATCAAAAAGAGCAATAGAGGCTTTGGTTCGCCAAAAATTAAAAACGATTTTACCGATTTGCTTCCTGCTATTCATATCAATTACATTAATAGTCTTACGATTTAAGCCTTCTGATTCAAAGAAGTACTTTTTCCCATTAAGTTTTACATAAGAATTATTGGATAGTCGTTCATTTCTTATTTCCCCAACTATATTTCCATCAATAAAAAGGTCATATCCTATCGCAATAACGTCTTTCTTCCAACTAAGTAGAGCCATCTTATATGAATTAATTTGTAAACAAATTAAGCTTTGATGATCTATTCTGAAACTATGTTCTGACAATAGTAGAAAGCTATATTTTATTTGAATACTCGTTGTTGGTTAGTATTAAAAAGCTTATCTTTGGTACCTATATTAAAACGAGTTTAAGAATAACTGAATTGTAATGAGCATTACTGCAGAAGAAAAAAAAGATATTTTCAAAAAACATGGCGGAGAAGAAGCCAATACAGGTACAACTGAAGGACAAATTGCCCTTTTTACGCACCGTATAAATCATCTTACTGAGCATTTAAAAACGAATCAGAAAGATCACGCTTCTCGTCGCGGATTATTGAAGTTAGTAGGTAAGCGTCGTCGTTTGCTTAACTACCTGATGAAGAACGACATTCAAAAATACAGAGAGCTTATCAAAGAGCTTGGTATTAGAAAATAATTTAAAGGCTCCACCTATCTGGAGCCTTTTTCAATTCTCCCACTTAATTATCTATTTGTGTAAAAGCCAATCTTTAAGGTTAGTGTGGGATAAAGCAATAAACAAAAGACAAAAAGAAATAAATGAAAGAAGATTTTAGAAGTATAGAATTTGCACCGGGAAAGGTGCTATCTGTAGAAACAGGACGAATAGCTAAACAAGCAGACGGTTCTGTTGTAATTAAAATGGGCGATACTATGGTACTTTGTACTGCAGTTAGCGCAAAAGAACCAAAGCCGGGACAGGATTTTTTCCCGCTGACGGTTGACCATAAAGAAAGTTTTTCTGCTGCAGGACGTTTTCCTGGTGGATTTATGAAAAGAGAAGGGCGCTCTAACGAAAAAGAGATCCTATCCAGTAGATTAATTGACAGAGTTTTAAGACCATTATTCCCAAAAGGATATGTTTGTGATACTCAAGTTATCTCAAGTGTGATCTCATCTGATGATGAGCACGATGGAGACGTTTTAGGTGGAGTTGGTGCTTCATTGGCTGTTCACTTATCAGACATTCCGTTTGACGGACCAATGGCAGAAGTAAGAGTGGGTAGAGTTTATGATGAATTCATCATAAACCCAACCGTTACTGAATTAAAAGACAGCGACATCGATATGATCGTTGGAGGTACTGAAGACAGTATACTTATGATCGAAGGCGAGATGGAAGAAATCTCAGAAGCAGAAATGCTGAATGCGATCAAAGCTGCACACGGAGCGATCAAAAAGCTTTGTGAATTCCAAAACGAGCTTCGTAAGGAATTAGGAAAAGAGAAAAGAGAATTTGTTTCTCCAACTCTTCCTGAAGATGTAGAATCTAAAGTTTCTGAATTAGCTTCTGACAAGATCAAAGAAGTTGTAAACATCGGTCTTGGTAAAGAAGAGTACAACGCGAAGATTCGTGAAGTAAAAGACGAAGTAATGGAAGCTCTTGAGTCAGAAGAATATGACGATGATCAGCTTTCAGTTGCTAAGAAAGTTCTTGGTAACATCGAGAAAGAAGAACTTCGTAATATGATTCTTGAAAAAGGTCGTAGAATTGATGGACGTGCAACTGACGAGATCAGAGATATCTGGACTCAGGTTAGTTACATGCCGAGAACTCACGGTTCTGCAATTTTCACAAGAGGTGAAACTCAGGCGCTAGTTTCTGCTACTTTAGGAACACGCCGTGATGAGCAAAGTGTTGACACTCTATTTGATCAGGAAGCTAAGCAGTTTTATCTGCACTATAGTTTCCCTCCATATTCTGTTGGAGAAGCAGGATTTTTAAGAGGTCCGGGACGAAGAGAAATCGGTCACGGTCACTTGGCTGAGCGTTCTTTAAGAATGATGATGCCAACTTTTGAAGAGTTCGGATATGTTATCCGTATTATTTCTGACATTACTGAATCAAATGGTTCGTCTTCAATGGCTTCTGTTTGTGGTGGTTCAATGGCACTTATGGATGCTGGTGTACCGATCAAAAAGCCGGTCGCAGGTATTGCAATGGGAATGATCGTTGGAAAAGACAATACTGCAATTCTATCTGATATTCGTGGGGAAGAAGATTTCATGGGTGACATGGACTTCAAAACTGCAGGAACGTCAGACGGTATCACTGCTTGCCAAATGGATATGAAAGTACAGGGTATCAGCTTTGAAACTATTGAAGAAGCACTTGAACAAGCTCATAAAGGCAGATTGCATATTCTTGGCGAAATGGCTAAAACTATTTCTTCGCCAAAAGAAAGCATTTCACAATATGCTCCTCAGTTCCTGAGAATGGAAATCGATGGTAGCGATATTGGTGCTGTAATCGGACCTGGTGGTAAAGTGATTCAAACACTTCAGAAAGAAACCGGAACTGAAATTATGATCGAAGAAGATTCGAATGGTAAAGGTCAGATTACGATTTCAGCTAACGATCTTGACAAAGCTGAAGAAGCTAAGAAAAGAATCAAAATGATTGTTGGACATCTTGAAGAAGGCGCTACTTACAAAGGTGTGGTAAAGTCGATCAAAGACTTTGGTGCTTTTGTTGAAGTTGCTCCTGGTAAAGACGGACTACTTCATATTTCAGAGATCGATCACACACGTGTTGAGAAAGTTACTGACTATCTATCTTTAGGTGATGAGATCGAAGTTAAACTTCTGAAAGTTGAACACGGCGGAAAACTTCGTCTGTCCAGAAAAGCATTGATCGAAAAAGAAGACTAATTCTTTTAGAATAAACTTAGAGGCGCTGTTCAGTAATGAATAGCGCCTTTTTTTTGCAAGTCACTCAGAGCAAGTCAACGTAGTAAAGCGGAGATGACGCAGTGAAGAGTCTGCACAACTAATGATCTTATCCATAATTGCTTTATGCAGATCCTTCACTCCACTCGGATTGTAGTTGTTAGGTAATTCACTTACAAAAATTGTCCTGTTTTCAAAAAACCTCAGTATTTCAAGAAAAGCTTCCAATTACACCGACCTTTAGAATTATTGGCGAGCCAAGAACGTAATGAATCGACGGCTCCAAAGGAGCAATCATTACACTCAGGCTGATTCGTGAATAGGCATTATACGAACGAAGACCTTTTGTAATGATTAGTCGATGTAATGGAGTTCGCGCCAAT
>CAJXQC010000007.1 GCA_913058495.1 uncultured Balneola sp.
CTTGCACCCTCCGTATTACCGCGGCTGCTGGCACGGAGTTAGCCGGTGCTTATTCAAGCAGTACCGTCACACCAGATCGAAATCCGGTCGTTCTTCCTGCTTAAAAGCCGTTTACAACCCATAGGGCCTTCATCCGGCACGCGGCGTGGCTGCGTCAGGCTTTCGCCCATTGCGCAAGATTCCTCACTGCTGCCTCCCGTAGGAGTCTGGGCCGTGTCTCAGTCCCAGTGTGGGGGATCATCCTCTCAGACCCCCTAGCTATCATCGCCTTGGTGAGCCGTTACCTCACCAACTAACTAATAGCACGCAGCCCCCTCTTTAACCAATCGAAATTTTTAACAACCAAGGTCATGCGACCTAGTTGCTTTATGCGGTATTAGCACCCCTTTCGGAATGTTATCCCCCAGTTAAAGGCAGGTTGGCTACGCGTTACTCACCCGTCCGCCAGTCTCCAGAAAGAGCAAGCTCCTTCCTTCTCCTTCGACTTGCATGTGTTAAGCCCGCCGCCAGCGTTCGTCCTGAGCCAGGATCAAACTCTCCATTGTAAAAAAAATAAATTTATATACGCTGTGAGCCGACCCTACACTCCATCATTCAAAAGAATAACTTCATAAAGCTCGCACAAACAATCTGTCTTATGCTTCAATAATTTCCAAAGAACTTACCTTTCGAAGACAAAAAAAGCTGACCTAAACGTGTTGTTGGATCAGCATTTTCATTTCCTCGAAAGGATTATAAAGGTACGGGATTTCCACCCTTTAGAGCAAGTTTTATTTCAATATTTTTTGTCTTTTTTTTAACTCTTTTCCTCAAGCCTGCTTAGAGCTCAATAGAGGCTATTTCGCTCCGGATCTTCATCAAATTTTTGGAATAATTTAACTCCTAAATAGAATAATGGGGTATCAAAAAGAGCGAAAAAGAATTTGAACAGATAAGAATTGAGAATCAGAATAAAAACAGCGCCGATTGTTGCAATATTTGGTCCTAGATTATCAGTAAAATATAGTATGAAAATGATAGCAGTTGAATCTACCAACTGACTAAACATTGTTGAAGCGTTATTCCTCAACCACAAATGTTTTCCTTTGGTTTTCTTTTTCCAAAAATGGAATAGGCGAACATCTACAGATTGAGCGATCAGATAAGCGATCATACTGGCGATAGTATTGCCGATCATAAACTCGTACACTCCTTCAAACAGATCCAATCCGCCACTTACTCCATATGTGTCAGGTAGCCAGTGACTGATCGACATCAGCAAGAGCATAAAGAAGTTCAAAAAGAAGCCGACCCAAACTACAAGCTGTGCTTTTTTTCTTCCAAAAAGTTCAGAAATCAAATCAGTTGCCAAAAAAGTAAAGGGGTAAGCAATTACACCGGCCGGAACACTCATTGTATACAAACTTCCATCACGAACCAACGAAGGAGTTATAGATTGTAACCAATCAGGCAATGTAAGAGTAAAAATTGTAACGAACTTAGTAGTTCCGATAACATTTCCCAGTACTAACGCTGTAAGGAATATTCCTGCGAGTGAAAGGAACAGAACGTCTCGTTGATGACTATGACTCATAGATTTTTGATTTAGAAACTAATAAAAGAAACACAGCCAACATTTGCTGAAATATTTCGTAACCAACCGAACTGTTTCCATCCTTAAATAGTTTTTGTAAACATGAATGCAGAACAAATTAATGACAAAATCGAACTTTGCGAATCAGCAATAGATTTAACTCTTTCGGAAGGTTCGTTTACAATCGCCCAACTTTCGGAAGCCACCGATAAAACCGCATCTCAGATCTACAGCTTATTTCCGAATAAGAAAGCTATTCTGGAATACTATTATCCTTCTCTGGTTATTCGTTATTCTGCCATGATAGAAGAAGTTGAAGATTTCGAATTGTATAGCATCAGCGAAAAACTATCTAATTTTATTTTTACGACTTTCGATATGATGGAAGACCGAAGAGAGTTTGTAGAAGATACTTTTGAAAAGATGGTCTTTAAGAAAGGATGCAATTCCGAATTCCATCAAGAAGTGACTGCTTTGTTCAAGCACTTTTTTACTACTGATGGAAGAATCGCTGTAAGTGCAGGTTTTGTGATGAAAGATTATTTCTATGAATTCATCGCAAGAGAGTATCTCGATATTGTAAAGTTCTGGCTAAAGGATGACAGTGATGGCAAAGAAAGAAGTTTTGCCCTAACTGATAAGCTTACCGGATTTGTGGAAGAAGCAGTATATAATAAGGTAATTGATAAAGGGTTCGATCTTGCTAAATATTTAATCAGTCATGCAGGATTAGCTGAAAATATTCCTCTTTTTGGTGAATGGATAACAAGTTGGTTTAACGATAACGAAGAAGAAAATAAAGATGAGTGATTTCCCATCCTCAAAATTAGAGCGCGGAACTATCATAGCTAAAACCGGAATCAAGGTTGGGAAAAATTATGCCCAGCGCTATCTGAAAAACAAGATCTCGGGAAAACAAGAGGATGATGGCGCTTTCCATTCTGATAATGCCAAGGAAGTTTTCAAAGAGTTTACCAAACTTCGTGGAACTGCCTTAAAAATTGCTCAGGGAATGAGCATGGATCAGGGGTTTCTGCCTGAAGAATTTGCTGAAGTAATGAGTCAGGCTCAATATTCTGTTCCTCCTATTAATAAGGCTCTGGTTCGCTCTATTATAAAAAGAGAATTGGGAAGCTATCCTGAACAACTTTTTGCAAAATTTGAATCAGAAGCCTTTGCTGCTGCTTCTATTGGACAGGTTCACAAAGCGGTTTTAAAAGACGGAAGAAAAGTCGCTATCAAAATCCAATACCCGAATGTGAGAGAAACCATTGGTTCCGATCTCGCTATGGGAAAAACTATTGCCAAGCGATTTATAAAAAAAGGCTCGGATATTGACCCTTATTTCGACGAGATCAAAAACACCCTTTTGCTGGAAACAGACTACAAACATGAAGGGCAGCAAATTGATCTTTTTAACGAGCGATTTTCGGGGTTAAATATTGAGATTCCTGAATGGGTTCAGGAGTTCTCATCAGATAAAGTCTTGTGTATGACTTTTCTTGAAGGTAGACACTTAGGTGATTTTTTGAAGGAAGGCCCATCACAAGAAAAAAGGAATCATTTCGGACAGTTACTTTGGGATTTTTTCCACGAACAGATAAAAGGCAACGATTACATCCATGCTGATACACATCCCGGAAATTTCCTATTTACCAAAGACGGCAAACTTGGAGTGGTTGATTTTGGATGCGTAAAGAAGTTTCCAACAGAGTTTTTCTCTGATTATTTACAACTCCTCCCAACTCATCTTAGCGAGGACGAAGAAAAGATCAGACAGCTATTTGAAAAACTGGAAGTCCTGAAACCCAATTCTAAGCATGGAGACAAAGATCAGGAGTACTTCGAATTTGCCAAAAACTACGGAATGGTTTTCGCTAAACCTTATAAAGAGGATGTTTTCGATTTTGGTGATCCCGAGTACGATAAAATGATTCGTCACTTTACTAAGGAAGCGCCGATGTCGAACGAACCTAGAGGAAACAAGCACTTTATATATACCACTAAAGTACATGTCGGGTTGTATAACATACTTATCAAACTGAAAGCACAGGTTGATACCTCAAAAAGTAAAACCGTATTACGCGAAGTTTTAGAAGATGAGGGTTTGTTTGGGTGAAATTGCTTGAAAAGGAAAACCCCTCCCTTCTGCAAGGAGTGGTGACTCATTAATTATTTTATAAACTAGTTGAAGAGTCATTTGTGAGAGAACAAATGCGCACTCCTTAGTATCGCGGTAGATGTGAGTAGGGCAGACATATCGATTAAATGATGTTTTATATCAATCATTAAATTTGGAATAAATCACGTCCTTCATACTCTTTGTTCAGGTTTTGAACTTTCGCTACTTGTCTTTAATTCTTATTGCCACAGCTAGCATCTTCCTTTCATTATCTGACGAAATATAAACTCCATTATCTTTCTCCTCAGTTTTAATAGTTTTTCCTGAAAACTGAAAAATAATGATAATAGCATTTGCCCCTTCTTTTGCAGCTTTATTTTGAAGTGATTTAATTACCTCTACGTCATCACTGAATAAAGCACCTTCAGCTGCAACTATTCCCACTTCATCATACTTAATTTCTTTAGGCTCATTAAAGAAGACTTTCACAGCTCCTTTGTATTGAGGGTATTTAAGATCTGAAGTGCTTGTAAAATTTGAAGAAGCACAACCCATAGTGATGAGTAATACAGACAGCAGTAAAATTCTATTCATAATTATAAGGTTCGTTTGAATTTACCTTACAAATGAACAACTTTTTTGGTTAGGTTTAATTCGCATTTACATGTCATATTTGCTCTATTGAATTTCATTCCCTACTATCTGAAAATTCAAATAAATCGGGGAATTATTGCAACAACTTAGGATGCCTATACTTGCTGTTTTGCTTGCCGGAGTAGCATTCAGTTCTTTCTTCATTTATCGTATCGAATCTGACAAAAGAGTTCTAGAAACAGAACTTATTGAGTTATCCATGGTCAAGTACGGGCTTTTTAATGTTGATGTATGGACGGAAGAACTCACAAGAATTATCGTAAAACGGGTTAATGAGTTTGATATGTCTGAATCCAGAGAATCCGAACTCAGACCTAAGATCGAAGAGTTTCTGGAAATAGCTATCGCAGAGCTGGAAGAAGGATTTGAAGAAGAAAATAAAGGAAGTGTCGGAGGTTTTCTAAAAAGGGGAGTTGCTTCCGTAACGGATGTCTTTGGTTTAATGAGAGAAAAAACTCCTGAAATAACAGAGAGTATTATCATCTTTATAAAAGATCCTGAAAACAAAGAATTAGCTAAAGATTTTTTGATCGATAAAATGCAGGAATACTCTGACAGCACTTTCTCTGAAATTGATTATTCCATATATGACCGGATTTTGGCTAAACACGAAGCAACCGAAAAAAGAGAAGCCATTAATATTATAAAAGAAAAAGTTGATTCTTTAAATGAGCGAAGAACCCCTTACTCTGTTGCTTTATTTGGCATTATAGGTTTATTAGCCTTAATGATCCCATTTAGTTCTGATTTTATGAAAGCTGAGTTCACAGTACTTACTATCATATGTGGAATATTGTTATCGGTTGGTGTTCTAATTCCCATGATCAATATTGATGCCCGGATCTCTAGGATGGAATTCGAACTAATGGGTGAATCCATAATTTTTATTGATCAGGTTTTGTACTTCAAAAGTAAAAGTATTCTGGAAGTAGTCTGGGTTATGATCACCAATAAAAAAGTAGATGTAATGGCTGTGGGAATTCTGGTTTTTTCTTTCAGCGTATTATTCCCTGTTTCCAAATTATTGGGATCAATTGCTTATATCTATTCTGAAAAGTTAAAGAACAATCCGGTTATCAAATTTTTGGTTTTTAAAACGGCGAAGTGGTCGATGGCGGACGTGATGGTCGTTGCCATTTTTATGGCATATATCGGTTTTACGGGGATAATTTCAGAGCAGCTTACCAGTCTTGAAAATATCGCCTTGAATGTGGACATCATGACTACCAACGCTTCCAGCTTGCAAATAGGATTTTTCTTATTTACTGCCTTTGCAGTGTTGAGCTTGATGGTTTCTCATAAACTTCAATACAGGGGAGAGAATTAAAAATTAAGACTGGTAATTAGGTTTAACAGCTTAGCTACTAATATCTTTTATATTTAGTGCTTCGTTATTGTTGAGAGAAAATTATTAATCTTACATTTTTAATTCTTAATTCATCTCGCTACAACTTCAAATTCATGCTCCAATCTTTCCCCTCTTTCATCTACTAATGTAAGTGTATGCTTTCCGGGATCGGGTGAAATCGCTAACTGATGAAAACTCTCTGTTTCCCCTAAAAATTCATCGTTCAAATGCCAGAATATCTTTGTGCCATTATTTCGATGGGCTATTTCAAAAACAGCTTTACCTTTTTCTCCATCCAGTTCTTTTGGCACATATATTACTGATGAATTGAACGGATAGATCAATCGCATGGCCAGCTTATTTTCTTCTCCACATCCCGGAGCCAGTTCCGGTAACGATCTATACTCACTGTGATTTTTCTTGTAATACCACTCCTGCACCGGAGGCAACACAAACAACGACTCTGTTTCTAAGTCTGAAATATCAGCACAGCTACTGTTCATTCTTTGTCCAGAGTTTTTATCAATATGAACTACCTGATGATATGGACACACTTCGGTTTTTAATCCTGTCTTTGGAATGCTTTCCTTGATTGTCTCAGGGCAGACTGAACCAGCTCTGTGTCCGCTCTTTTTGCAAACCAAAATTTCTTCCATCTCATATATAGGTTCGTTGAACCAACTTGTGGCAGGCAGTACGTCAAAAACATCAAATAAAATAGGTCCTGCGGTTTTCAGTCCGGTCAATTCCGGTCGACCTTCTCCATCAGCATTACCAACCCAAACCCCAACTACAAATTCAGGAGTGATCCCCACCGCCCAGCCATCTCTGTAGCCGTAACTGGTTCCGGTTTTCCAGGCTACTTTTCTTGCATTCTGAAAACGTCGCCAATGCAATTCTTCTTCCGGCCGGGTTACTTCCAACATTGCTTCAAAAGTACTGAACAATGCGCCGGAACTTATTACTGTTCTTTGTGCATGATTTTCAGAGTGTTTATCTGAATCTAGCTTTGAAGAAAAGCTTACCCGCTCATAACGATCAGAATCATTTTTTGAAGCACTATAATTATTGAGCTGATGTGCTAACGAACCGTACACTGATGTTATATCCCATAAAGTAGATTCTGCTCCCCCTAATATTAAGGACAGACCATAATGTTCAGGATCGTGAGTGATGGTGCTTAACCCTAATTCATTCAGATAGTGATGAAATTTTGGAACCCCATACTCCTGCAACATATAAACAGCCGGCACATTCAACGATCTTGATAGAGCTTCTGATGCGGGGACCGCCCCATCATAATCTCGATTATAATTTTGTGGAGAATAATCTGTGAATTTTGAGGGAATATCCTGCACTAAAGAATTCGGCAACATCTCTCCTTCATTTAGTTTCAACATATATAATAGTGGCTTCAAAATACTCCCCGTACTTCTTGGGGAAGTGATCACATCTACGCTTTGTCCGTGTTTTCTTGAATTACCTTTTGTATTACCTACATAAGAGATCACCTTACCCGATTTTACATCCAGCACCAATACAGACGCATTTTGAATACTATTCGATCTTAATTTCTCATGATGACTGTCTATAATTTTATTGATCCTGATATGAAGTTTATTATCAAGTGATGTCTTTACTCTGCTTCCCTTTTCTGCTCCTGTATAAAATTTCGAAACTAAATGCGGAGCCTCGTTAGGAAGATCAAGTGGCTGCTCCGGCAAAGGCTCCAACACTGAAAGTTCATATGTAAGAGAATCGATCTGCTCCTCTTCCATTAACCTTTTCAGTAATCGATCTCTCTTGGCTTTAAGTGCTTCTATGTTTCTTCCGGGGTGAATAAGCGCCGGACTATTCGGAAGAACGGCAAGCGTAACTGATTCCGCCCACGAAAGATCCGCGGGACTTCTCCCGAAATATCTCCATGAAGCCGCTTCCAATCCAACTACATTACCGCCGAATGGAGCATGGGCTGCATAAAGAGATAATATTTCGTCTTTTGAGTAACTGAATTCAAGTCGGGTAGCCTGAACCATTTCTTTCAGCTTTTCCCAAACAGTGCGATGAGGATTTTCCTTTGCCAATCTGATGACCTGCATGCTTAAAGTACTGGCCCCACTTACTACTTCCCCTGCTTCATAATTCTGTTTTAGCGCACGCGCTATGGCGATGGGATCTACTCCGAAATGAGATTCAAAGTTCTTGTCTTCAAATTCAATAATTGCCGTTTTAAATTTTTCAGGCACTTCTTCTGAAACCGGAAATCGCCATTGCTCATCATCTGCAATTTTTGCCCCGATCAGTATCCCGTTTCTGTCTTCTAAAATTGTAGAATAAGAAGGATTGAATAATGGGTTTGGGAGGGAGTTGTAGTAGTGGATTCCAAGGGTTGATATTAAGATCACTGCTATAAACCCTCTCCTTTGTTTCCTCTCCCGGGAGAGGAAGACTCGTTGGTTTGATTCAGAAAAAGATTTGTCATTTGAGCTGGAAAAAAAGCGAAGATATCGCATTAACCCACCCCTCAATCCCCTCCGTTGGAGGGGAAGCTCGTTGTTCTGAACAGAAACTTCCTCAACGCGTTTCTCCTCTTGAGAGGAGAACAAGAGGAGGGTCTTTATGTGATTCTTAAACCACTTCATTATTCAATATTCATTGTTGGATATTCGATATTCTAAAGGCTTACTCAACAGGAACTACATTCACCCACTTTCCGGCATTGCGAGCACTGATGGTTTCATCATACATTGCATAAGTAGTTAGCGAAGGCAAATAAAACTTCCCCGCATAACTCGCATTTAATTGTACACGAAATGTTTTGGATTGCTTTGCTCTAAGATCAAAATAAGTGTAGATGCGATCGTCTCTGATATCCTGATATTCGAAACTTGCAGTGGGCTCGCTGAAAGAAGCGTCATCCATTCGGGTATTTCTGATCTCCCAACCGGATGGAAAGATCTGACTCAATGCCATCTCCTCATAATTGCCACGAAGTCCAGGATTTGAGATCGTAACCTCGGCTATAAAATCACTGCCTTGTTCAATATTCTCAGGATCTATCAAATTTCCGTCCAGATCTGTATATCTGATCTTTTGATTCAAACTATTTGAGTTGGTGATATCATCACCCAAAAGCGGGGTTCCTTTCAAAATCAATCGGGTAAACAAGGTTCCTTCTGATTCATTTTTAAACACCAGTTTGTTTTCTGAGAGCTCATTCATTTTTAAATTGATCTCGGTGATGAAAGCCTGATATCCGATCTTTCCTTCTCTCCTTCCGTTTAAAGTGTATGAAGCATTTATATCTCCCGATGAACCACTTTCTTCCAAAAATTTAGAAATCGCAATCAATCCATAAGCCGTTGTTTGAGTGCTTAACCAGCGTCTTGAACTTAATTCCTGAGAAACACTTCTCGCCACCAGAGATGCATCCTGATTCCTCTTCAATAAACTCAATGCTTCAAGTATCATGGCGCGATCCCGGAGTGAAGAACCATAACTTCTGGAAAGCTCCCTGTAATCTTCAACCTCAGTGGATGCTCCTTCAACAATATCATTTCCGGCTTCGGGCTGACCGGCTAACACATAAGCTGCTGCCAATCTCCATTTTGCCTGAACAGATAGGTTTTCTCTTTCTCTTAAACGATTCATAGCTCCTAGATCCGCGGAATTAGCAAGAGCCAGCGTATATAGTAGGTACGATTGAATCAGATCTGAACGATAATAGTCATTGTTCTCCGTCCAGGCTCTGGCTCTTTGTCTTTGAAAACGATTGATTCGATCCATCACATTTGAAGAAACATAATATCCTTTCTTTTGTGCTTCCAGCAGAAAGTGATATCCGTAATTGGTTCCCCAAGAGTTGGCATCTTCGTGCCCGGGCCAATAAGACAATCCACCACTTGATGTTATAAACTTTTCAATTCTTTTTATCGCCCCATTAATATTGGTTTGAATATTTTTTTTGCGCTCCTGATCCAGCTCCATCACATCACCAACAAATAACTGAGGAAATGCTGAAGAAGTAGTTTGCTCAATACAACCGTGAGGATAACGGATCAAATAATTCAATCTTTTCCCGAAATCCACAGGAGGAATTCTGGAGATCTCCAATGTGGCATCGTTCGTTCCTGCCATTCCCTGTGGATCAAAGATCACTTCCCAGTCAGAATTAGATTCCACTGTTTCGGATTTTATATCTACAAAAGGTTGGTTCGGATTTCTTACAGCGATCTCTATTTCATGATAGGCACTTTCGTTTCCGCTGATAACTTCAACCCGAACTTTACCAACGCCAATAGCAGGTTTTGTTTTCAGTTTGAAAGTAACCAACTCATCGCCCGGTTCAGAAAATTGAACTGACGCCATTGATGAGCTTTCAATAATTTCAAATAATTCATTCGTCTCAACTTTTACCTGAACGTCTTTAACAGATTCCTTCATCGCAAAGACATTAACCGGAAGATCAACCGTTTCTCCTGGACCAAGAACACGTGGTAATGTGCCTAAAACCATAAGAGGTTTCCGAACCGGGGTTGTGGTTTCCGTTTCTCCGTACGCTCCATCTTGCCCGGCGATGACCATAGTTCTTACTGATCCAACATAATTCGGAACTGAAATTTGATGTCGGTTGGTTTTCCCTTTCTCTAAATAAAAAGGACCTAAAAATCGTACCATGGGCTTAAAACGATTTGCTTCATTAAGCGGATCTTCAGATGCTTTGAGTTCTCCATCACCTCCAACAGCCAAAATTCTGGATAATGATCCTGCATAAACATCACTTACCGAACCAAAAATATCCCAGGTTTTTATTCCCAATGCTTCTCTGGCATAGAAATAATCGTGGGGCTCAGGGGTGTTGAAATTTGTAAGATCCAGCAAGCCTTCATCCACTACAGCTACCGTGTAAGTCATTGCCTTGTTGTTGGATTCTGAAATTTCAATTACTGCGTTAGTTTCAGGCTTCAATTCCTCCGGAAGCTTAACTACCGGTGATAGTTTAGTAGTCGGATCTTCCACTTTGATAGGAATCACGCCGTACATTCTGATTGGAAGATCGTTTTCCGTTTGGCCGTGAGATTGCACATGCATAACATGAGCATAAATCGTAGGACTCATTTCTCCCGAGGTTTCAAAACGATACTCGGCACTTCCCTTTTTTCCATCTATCCATTCTGTGCTCAGGATTTTTGATCCGGTTTCTAAGCTGACCAGAATCTTACTTCCTTCGCTGCTTGGAATATTCAGAACTGCCTCATCTCCGACATCATATGTTTCTTTATCAGAACTAAACGTCAATCTTGCAGGACTTACTCCTGAACCACTTCCTCCGTACCAACTGAAGTAAACGATCTGACTGGCTGAATGTCCTCCGTCTTTATTCTTAACACGAACTAAATATCTTCCGCCACCATCATTATTTGAGATATTTACATCAAAAGATCCTTTTCCTTCTGAGTTAGTTGCTACCGTTCCTGATCTTACTTTTCGCACATTTCTTCGTTCAAAGTAATTACTGAGTTCTTCCCGACTTCGCTCCCACCACCATCTCCATCTTATATTATAAACTTCAAACTCGAGCTGCTGATTTGGAATTGTATTTCCATCTTTATCCAAAGAAACCACCTCAAAACTGTGGTCCTGATTTCTTTCCAACCAATTTGAATACCGATCCTCGCTCGTTCGGGGTGTTCTTAAACCGATCAATGTTTCAAACGGATAGTAATATGTAGTAGAACTCCCGACGCTAAAATTACCGGATGGTTCAAATACTCTTGTTTTCAGATTTACTCTGATTCGGCTCGGTCCTTCGTTCAATTCTTGAAAAGTATAATCCAATTGTGCTTCGCCTGACCGATCTAAATTTCCATCAAATATCTGGGTTGGAGAACCTGAGAAGGAAATGGACTCATCAGAAAAAGAAAATTGAGGATATTTTGAGAAAGCAGCTTCAGATCGACTCATACTCATTTCAACATCTGCTTTCAAATTTCTGGCTATTGCACCGTGTAGCCATCGTGAATTCAAAGTTGCGTTCAATTCCGGATCATCAGCGGTGATAACATCATTGTCGAAATCAACTTCTACCTTTAAACGATTTGGTTTAACAGTTTCAATTTTGATGGTTTTGTTGAAAGTAAGCCCTCCAACTTTTGCTGATATTCTCCAGTTACCTGTTGGTGCTTGCTTCTCGCTTGATGTTTCATAAACATAAAACCCATTTAATGACGACGTGAATGTTTTGCGATTCACTATTTGCCCGGATGGATTCCTCAACTCAAAACTTACCGGATGATCTTCAGGTAACATATCATTTTCATCTTCCAGAATAAAAGAAACAAACAGAGTGTCTCCCGGTCGCCATACACCTCGCTCTCCGTATAAAAACCCTTTTACTCCTTTCTGTACCTGTGCACCGGAAACATCGAAATCACTCACTGACAGAGATGTCCCGTCATCTAATCTCAAATATCCTTTTTGATCTCCCGAAGTAGCTACTAAATAATACGGATCTCTTGAAGATGATAATTCAATCTTACCGTTTTGATCCGTATTTGCTGTTGCCAGCAGTTGTTGCTGATAATCAAATAATTCAACTTTTACTCCTGCTTTCAGATCTGTAGTCTTGAGGTCGGTTACAAAAGCTGTAAGACTTCCCTGATCTCCGCTTTTTGCAATTATCCCTAAATCAGAAGCGAGAATATTCCTGACTTTACTTCTTTGGTTATAGTAGTAACTGACATCGCATGGATTGTCCCGCTCTCTCCAGTTATATCCACCCGGATAAGAATTGCTTCTGTAGTTGTTCCAGAATTGCTCTTCTTCAGTGGATGAATAGGTCCAGCTTCTATCCGTAACTTGCGCTGTAGTTTCTGAATCATTTTCTCCACACTCATAAACAGCCTGATGTTTTCTGAAATCAACTTCTACCTGATAGAGCGCTCCGGGTTCAGGTTCAATAATTTTTGACAGATCAAGTGCATAGTTATTCCAGTTCCCGGCCTCCACTGTTCCCAAACTTGAAAGTGGAATTGCTCCGCCAAAAACCTGACGTCCAACCCGTTCAATTCTATATTGGTCATTCGCTGATATTCCATATTCCTGCAGGTATTGTCCCATGTTGTTCTCGAAAATCCTGATGATTCGAACATCTACGGCTCCTAAACTCACCGCTTTAAACGGAAATAACAGATTATCAGAACTTGGGATAATGGTTCCTTTACCAAGTAATTCCAGTTGCGGTTTAGGCTGATTGAATTGAATTTCTCTTGTGATGTCGGCCTCTAATCGTCTTCCCGCTTCGTTTTTAATTCCAGAATTAATAGTCAGTGTTTTAACTCCGGTTCTTCGTTGTCTTGGAGTGATCACTAATGTATTCCCGTTAATGATGGTGTTGATCTCATTCATATCCTGAACCTGAATCAATCCCTCTAAATTTTGAGTAGCATCTAAGCGATCAGAAAAAGTAAGCTCTACTCTTGGATTGTTATCCGTAAAAACCCGTGTAGCTAAAAGCTCAAATACAGAATTATCTGAAATTTCTATAACTTGGTTTCCTTTTGTATCTGTTCCTATCGGGTTGCCATCCCAACTTAATTTCAATTCACTTTTTTGGTCGTCTCTCCGTATTCCTGAAATTTCGAAATCATGAACCGTTCCTGAGTTGTTTTGAGTCCAGCTTAGTTCGAGATCATTATTCCCTTTTTGAGATATGGATAACACACGATCTATATTCTTTTTCCAGGCTTTATCTGCGGTATAAATTGTACCTGAAAGCTTCATGCTCGTTTCCGTTACTATTTCCAGTTCACCTAAAACCACTTCCATCTGCTGTTTCATGGTATTCACAGTAAATGAAAACTTTTTCTTATCATCAGGCACTTCAAACAACTTTGAAAGCTCAAAAGAAACCTGATATTCCTGTCCCTTCTTAAATGGGTCGTTAGGTTTAAACACAATTGTTCTATCGTTCACCAATTCTGAATATCCTTTCACTGTTGGAGAAAGATCAAAAAGCTTCAGCGAATGGACATTAACCTTCTCAGAAACAGGCTTGGTAAATGTAACAGCAATCTCGCTATGCGAACTAATTTCGCCGGAAGTATATCCCTCAATAAATTCTACAAATTGTTCCGGATCTGAGATCTGTTCCTGTGGTTCCGGTTCTGAACAAGCCGTAAATAAAGAAATTAGCAGAAACAGGGATAGTAAGCATCGGGGATGGTAAGGCATAGCAGTAGTAAATTAGGTTTTAAAAAGATAGGTCTAATTTTAAGTATGTTAGTTTCCCAAAAAAGTTCCGCAAGGGCAAATAAAGAAATTGATAACTACAGTTTCAGGCATCCTGACAGCAAAAGAAGCTTTTTAGAAACGAACCTTATCAACTCTGCTTCACATTTCTTATATTAAAGCTTGCTCATTGATGATTTTGAGCATTTGATCTTTGAAAACTGAACTATAACGCCAAACGAACGAGGTGGAACATTGTCTTTTGAACAATATGACCTGAGTCCTGATCTATTGAATGGACTGGTCGATACACGAATTGAAAAGCCAACCCCTCTCCAGCAAGAAGTTATTCCACAGGCCTTAGAAGGCAAGCACCTGCTTGTTAAGAATGAAAGTGAGGATAACGGAGCATTTTTGATCCCTGCATTGCAGAAGTTGATAGCAAACGGAGAGGTAAACGGCACGCGAATATTAATTTTAACACCATCTATAGAGCGAGCGAAAGCGATTGATGAAATGATTTGGGCGATGGGGTATCATGCACAAGTGAGCAGTACTTCATTATCAATGAAAGGTGACAAAGTCGCACAAGAACAAGCTGTTTTAGATGGAGCACCGGTGATTGTAGCAAATCCCGGCCGATTAGTTGACATACTGGAAAAAACCAAAAAAACCTTTACCGATCTCGAATGTGTTGTGATCGATGAAGCGCATAATATGGAAAACTTTAGCCTGGTAGGCAGGGTGAAGTCTATCTTCGAATTTATTGAGAACCAGCCACAGGTACTCATTTTTTCCGGAACTATGAATAATGCTACCAAGCAGCTGGCTGAAAATGCGTTAAATAATCCTGAATTAATCGGATTTCAGTCTACTGATATTGAAGAAAAAAAAGCCGTTGAACCTGCTGAAATCAACGAAGAAGAAGTAAAGGCTAAACTGGAAAAGGCTTCTGTAAAAGTGGTATTAAACCCCGAAAATAATTCTGAAAACACACAATCGGATGATAATACTCCAAAAGATATAACAGAAGAAACATCCGCAGAAAACAACAAACCTGTTGAGCCAGCAACTTTAGACCAGGAAGCTGTAAACAAAAAGCTGGAAAAAGCCTCTGTAAAAGTGGTACTTAATCCTGAAAAAAAGGAGCCGGAAGAGGAAGAATCACCAAAAGAAAAACTAAAAGAAGCTTCGGTTTCTGTAGTACTAAAAAAGGATCAGGAAGAAAATCCTGAATCTGTTCCTAAAAATCTGGAACAAGTTTATATCAATGTGCCGCCAAGAATGAAAATTTCTACCTTGATGGCTCATCTGGAAAATAGTAAAGTTGAAAGAATTGTTGTTTTCACGGCTTCAAAAAGAACTGCAGACAGACTTTTCAGAATCATTCTTAAAAAGAGCTGGGGTGTTGTAAGTGTTGATGAAAGCATTAACAAAGAAACTTTCAACGAACGGTTTCAGAAGTTTACCTCCAACGAGATGAAGATTCTTGTAGTTGGCGGACTTTCAGCTACAGATATCGATCTTAACAAAGTCACTCAGGTAATAAATTATGATGTACCAAGTGATGTAGATGAATATCGTTATCGTGCTGAACTGGTTGGATCCGGTAAAGCAAGTCAAATCGTTTCTCTGGTTTCAAAAATGGATCGTGAGGACATCGAAAAAATTACTAATGAAGTAGGATTTGCTCCTGAAGAAATAAAACTTCCTGAAGAAGTTAAGAATAAAAAGAAGCGCAAAAACTCAGGTTCCAAAAAGAAAAATCAGAGCGGTTCTAACAAAACCCGTCGTGGGACTTCAAACAACAACCGGAATAAAAATAAAAAAGCAAAATCAGCTAAAAAGCATGGACTACCCCGTCCAAATTATGACGGCCTTTCAGGAGGTCGCGAAGGCGATCGCTCCGGCGGTGTGTTCGGTTGGGTAAAAAAATTATTCAATTAAAAACAGAGTAATCTGTTATTAATTTGTACCCCTAAAGCCTCTCGTGATTGATTTCCGAGGGGCTTTTTTTCTGACCTAGATATAAGCATTACGGAATTATGGATGAACCATAAAGACTTCTGGCAAATTCTATAACATTTTCTTCTCTTCCTTTTATCCCACATCAATTTTTGGTTTATTCATTTAACTTTAAAAACCAATCTATTATGCTGCCAAAATCTATTTTTAAGTGGGACGATCTTGATGAGCTTTCTCCCGCATATGCTCTCGTTTCAAATGTTGATCTGGTAATTATTCGATATGGCGATGAAGTTTCCGTTCTTTTTGGAAGATGTCACCACAGAGGTGCTTTGCTCTCTGATGGACATATAGATGGAGACAATTTAATTTGTGGAGTTCATGGCTGGGATTATCGTTACAAAACAGGGATAAGTGAATACAATAATGATGAAGAGCTTCATAGTTTTAAGTCCTGGGTTGATGACGGGCAGGTTTGGGTAGATGAAGAAGAAATTGCTGACTGGGAAAAAGACAATCCTCAACCTTATCAACGAGACGAATACTTAGGAGCCTATCAGGATATTCACGGAACGGATGATGAACCATTCAATGGAGAAATTCAGGGATTGGCAAAAAATCGAATGAAAGAAGGCGCTCATGGAAGCGTGGAAGCTATGGGTGTAAGCCGTCAAGAACTTCCAGTTTGGGATGATATTCAGTTTCAAACCGCGCAACTCTCTCCTGCTCCTCAATTTGAAGATGTTGAAGTGGAGACTAAGCTGGTCATTGGACCAAAAGCTAAAAAACCGCTCGAATTAGATATACCACTCTTTGTTTCTGACATGAGTTTTGGTGCTTTATCCGAAGAAGCTAAAATCGCTCTGGCAAAAGGGGCTGAAATGGCAGGAACAGGAATCTGTTCAGGCGAAGGTGGAATGCTCCCTGAGGAACAAACTGAAAACTCCAGATATTTTTATGAGCTGGCTTCCGCTAAATTTGGTTTTTCAATAGATAAACTCACAAAAGTACAGGCTTTTCATTTTAAAGGAGGGCAAGGAGCTAAAACCGGAGTTGGTGGACATCTTCCCGGAGAAAAAGTAAAAGGAAAGATCGCCGAGGTACGTGAACTCGAAGAAGGTACATCCGCAATATCACCGCCTAAATTTGATGATCTGGTTACTCCTGATGATTTCAAAAAGATGGGTGATAAGGTTCGGGAAGTATCAGGAGGGATTCCGATTGGATTCAAACTCTCAGCAAATCACATTGAAGAAAACATTCAATTCGCACTTGATGCAGGAGCTGATTATATCATACTGGATGGTCGTGGTGGCGGAACCGGAGCTGCACCAACCGTACTCAGAAATCATATTTCAATTCCAACCATTCCCGCACTAGCCAAAGCCAGAAAATATTTAGGTGAAAAAGGGCTCGGACCGGATGAAATCACTTTAATTGTTACCGGCGGATTACGAACTGCTCCTGATTTTGCAAAAGCGTTGGCGCTGGGTGCTGATGGAGTTGCTGTTTCAAATGCGGCAATTCAGGCGATCGGGTGTCTTGGAATGAGAGCCTGCCATACCAATAACTGTCCGGTAGGAATTGCAACTCAAAAAGATGATTTAAGGGCTCGCTTTGAAATTGAAAAATCTGCCGCAATGCTGGATAACTTCTTCCATGGATCAACAGAGCTTATGAAAATCCTAGCCCGGGCATGTGGACATACAAGTTTTAAAGATTTTTCATCCTACGACTTAGTCACCTGGAAAAAAGAAATGCATCATCTATCCGGTGTTGAATATGCGGGGGTAAATCCATGAAATTCTCTTCTGATATATCCATTTCAAAAATAAACAAAGCCCAACTAACACTTCATCATGCAGTTCAGTTTATTGCTGCGGCAGGTAAATATTTGTTGGAAGAAAAGGAGGATGATAGTCATACCAATATGAGTTGGGATTCTAAAACAAAAACTTTTTACAGCGACTCCATGAATAACCGCGCCAGAGTTGGGCTTCATGTCCCAACTTTGAGTTTGAAAGTAACCGGACCAACCGGAATTGAACTGGCTTCACTTTCTTTGTCGGGGAAAACCAAGCAGGAAGGAATATTGTGGCTAAGACAAGCTCTTCAGCTGAAACAAATCGATTCTTCTGATCTTGATATTGAAATGCATTACGAGATTCCTGAACATCCAACAGATAAAGCAAAACCATTTCCTGAATTAGATTCTACAATTCTGGAAGAATTAGCTAATCACCGAACTATTGCTGATCAGGTTTGTAGTGAGATCTTCTCAAAGCATGCGAAGGCAACTCCCGCCAGAACCTGGCCTCACCATTTTGATCATGGAGTGTATGTTTCTTTTCGGTTTGATGATAATGGCGAAGCGAATCAATCTTTCAGTGTAGGATACGCCGTTGCTGATTCTGTAATCAACGAACCCTACTTCTATGTAACTCAATGGAAAAAAGACGAAGAAATTGATTATTCAAATGTTCCTGAACTGGAATATGGAAGTTGGTTACCGGAAAAATTGAACGGCGCAGGATTATCTCTTTCTGATATTTTGAAGATGGACGACCAGGAGAAAGGGATAAAAGCTTTTTTAGATAAAACGATCAGCTTTAGCAAAGATGCCTAACAAAACCCGTAGGGGGAATTCATGAATTCCCCCTACGGGTTTTTCTATCACATAATTATTGTGTGATTTTCTCTAATAACTCATTTAGAACCACTACCTCTTTATCTGTTAGATTATCAAATACTGCATCTAAATTTTTGAGTTTGGTATCGATGGTTGATAGCAAATATTTCCCGTCGCCGCTGATGAATACCTGAACTTTTCTGCCGTCATGTGGGCAAGGTTGTTTAGTTACCAATCCTTTTGTTACCAAACGATCCACAATTCGTGAAGTGTCCGACATCTTATCGATCATCTTTTCACAGATCTCATTCGTTGATAATGGATCACCTTTTGCTCCACGAAGAATCCTCAGGATATTAAACTGTTGTTGAGTGATCTCAAACTGATCCAAAAATTCTTTGATCTCATTTTTCAACCAACCCGAAGTGAGTAATAGGTTTATTCTCAACCGATGTTGCTCGTTGGTAAATGAAGCCTGTTGTATTTCTGTTTCTGTAAATTCACTCATGTTTTTCCTCCAAATAAAAAAGGTCGGGCTATTGTCTAACCCGACCAAGATACTAAACTAATGATGTTTAAACATCGAATAGTTTAAAAAATTACGCTTCTACTAATTGCAATTCTTTCGCTTCAGGAAAATCAACCGGAATTTCCGTCACGTTGTGAACCAGATTTGTAAACGTTACGCTAAGTACAACTGCAATAAAATCGATCAAATCTTTTTCTTCGTAACCCAGATCAAAAAATGCATCTCTGCTTTCTTCTGATATCTTACCTGCCGTTCTAGCTGTTTCTGTAGCAATTCTGCTTAATGTTCTCAGCTTTTCATCTTCAATACTTCCATCTCTTATTTTGAGAGTATCTTCTTCAGACAAACCATTTTGTTTCGCTATTGCTGTATGTGCTGCTAAGCAATAGTTGCATCCATTCACTTCGGATACTGCAAGCTTGATCGTTTCTTTTTCTTTCATGGAAAATGTTTTCCCAATTGAAGAATCAAAATTCATGTAGCTTTTCAACACATCACCGTTGTAACCGATGGTTGCATATATATTAGGAACCATTCCTAATTGCTTTTCAAGGTTTTCAAAAATCTCTTTTGCATTATCATTTACTTGATCTTTCGCGGGCACGTTTAATGCTTTCATAATTGTGTCTTTGGTTAGTGTTAATCTTTAATTCAATCCTAACTTAAAGTTTAAACTTTGATGTTGCAACATTGAATTGATAGATGTTACCTATGAGATACATTGTCTTGAGGGATTAGCTTTATCAGAGATTTAGAAGGAGGGTGATCAGGAAGAGTAAATTCAAGACTTTATAAAACAAGACGACGGGATTTAGCAAAGGCGTCTAAACAATACCAACCCGTAGGGGCAATTCATGAATTGCCCCTACGGGTTGGTATCCAGATTTTTGAGTTTTGAAACCAGATAAAACTGATAATCAACCTAATGTCTCAATCACTTTCCCCAATATCGGATTCCTACTCTCTTCCTTCCAAATAGCCGATAGTGTTGTTCTTTGAGAAATTTTCTTCAGGTCGATGAATTTTATATCCAGATCAAAACCTTGCTTCAATGAGCTTGGCACAATCCCGATTCCTAACTCATTTTCCACCAAACGAAAAATGGTATTCGCATGTACCGACTCGTGGGCTACTTTCGGTGAGAAACCTTGATCTTCAAAAATACTCATGATCTTATCGTAATAGCCATGACTGTATTGACTGGAAAATAAAATGAAACTCTCTTCTTTCAGATCAGAAATATTTTTAAAATTTCCAGAAGATATCGAGTGCGACTTAGGCAAGACCAGACAGAAGGTTTCTTCAAAAACATCCAGCTTCTTTAACCCCTCCGGTAATCTCATTGTTCTGATGAAACCCAGATCCAACTGTTCGTTTCTGATCTTATCAACCTGATCCTGATTGGTCAGCTCGGTAAGCACAAAATGAATTCCCGGAGAATCCTTGTTGATCTTTTTGAGCAGCGAAGGAATCACACTTTGCATAGCTGAACCGACAAAACCGATTCTTATTTCTCCTTCGTCTCCTTTGGCGATGTGACGAATATTATCTTTTATAAATCCCAAATGATCAAACAAAAACTGAGATTCTTTGAGCAGGTATTCTCCGGCTTTTGTCAGCAACACATTTCGTTTATCTCTTTTAAATAACTCAACTCCAACATATTCCTCCAATTGTTGAATCTGTCTACTTAATGCGGGCTGAGTGATAAATAGCTTTTCTGCCGCTTTCCTGAAGTGAAGCTCCTTGGCTACCGTCTGAAAATAATTAAGATGTCTGAATTCTATTTGATTACTCATAAGCATCAATATATACATATAAAGTATTTTAAAACATCATTACAAAAATATATTTTCATTCATAATCTTAAATCAGCAGCATATGTTTAATCTCGGAATTGACACCATCTCCATCCAAAACGTAATCGATATTTGCGATGGGAAATTACCCTTCCAGCTAAATACTGAAGCGCGAGCTAAAGTTGTAAAAAGCTCAGAAAACGTCGCTCAAATTGTTGAAAGTGGCGACATTGTTTATGGTGTGAATACCGGGTTTGGTCCGCTTTGCAATACTATAATATCAAAAGAAAATACAGCTAAGCTTCAGGATAATATTTTAAGAAGTCATAGTGTGGGTGTTGGAAATGCTATAGACCTGAAAATCGCTAAAGCGATGATGATCCTGAAGGCTCATAATTTAAGTGTGGGATTTTCAGGGATTCAGGAAGCTACTTTAGATAGAATTATTTTCTTCATCCAAAACGACATTATACCTGAAGTTCCTGAACAAGGCTCTGTTGGCGCTTCCGGAGACCTCGCTCCTCTTGCTCATCTGTTTTTACCGTTGATCGGATTAGGGAAAGTTCATTATAAAGGCGAATGGAGAGAAACACCGGATGTTTATAACGAACTGGGATTGGATCCCATCAACCTAAAAGCCAAAGAAGGATTGGCGCTGATCAACGGCACACAGTTTATAGCCGCACATGCTGTTTGGGGAGTGTACAACCTTCATCATTGTTTGAATGCTGCTGATGTTATCGGAGCGATGAGTTTGGAGGGAGTGTTGGGAAGTGACAGCCCTTTTGATGAACGTCTTCACGAAGTCCGTCCTTTTGACGGCTCCCGTTTAGTTGCTCACCGACTTCGTGCACTACTTCAAAATTCAGAAATGGTGGCTTCTCATGAAAATTGCGGTCGAGTTCAGGATCCATATTCCATTCGCTGTATGCCTCAGGTTCATGGTTCCAGCAGAAATGCCTGGCTTCATGTTAAACAAATGGTAGATATCGAGATCAATTCTGTGACCGATAATCCTATTATCCTTTCTGCAGAAGAATCCATCAGTGGAGGAAATTTTCATGGTCAACCGCTTGCAATGCCCTGCGATTATCTGACTTTGGCCGCTCATGAAGTTGGTAATATTTCTGATCGTCGGTCTTATTTATTGCTGAACGGTGAACATCCCGGATTACCAAAATTACTGATGACCGATATTGGTTTAAATTCAGGTTTCATGATCCCTCAATATACTTCAGCTGCTTTGGTAAGTGAAAATAAAGCACTTTGTTTCCCGGCTTCCGCCGATAGCGTTCCAACATCTCTTGGACAAGAAGATCATGTGAGTATGGGCTCTATCAGTTCCAGAAAACTAAATCAGGTTATTGATAACGTGGAAAAAATTCTGGCGGTGGAATTGGTAAGTGCAGCTCAGGCTTTTGATTTCAGAAAACCTATGAAATCAGGACCAATACTGGATGCCTGCCATGAGTTGGTTCGGGATCATATCGATCACGCTGATGAAGACCGGGTTTTTGGCAATGATATCAGAAAAGCTCAAGAGCTTATCCAATCTCACATCATTTCACATAAAGCTGATGAGATTGCAAACAAATTAAATATAGACTTAAACGGATCATACGATGAACAATTCAGAATTTCTTAAAAAATACGTTCAACATCCTGACTACAAAATCCCAACCGGAACTGAGCTTAACGCAAAGTCGTGGCAGACAGAAGCTCCGCTAAGAATGTTGCTTAATAACTTGTATGAAGATGTTGCTGAAGATCCTGCAAACTTAATCGTGTACGGTGGAAACGGTCAAGCTGCCCGGGATCGAAAATCGCTGGAAAAGATCGTGGAATGTTTACTCGATCTGGATGAAAACCACAGTTTGTTAGTCCAATCCGGAAAACCGGTAGGAATAGTTCGAACTCATCCTGAAGCTCCAAGAGTTTTGATCGCTAATAGCAATCTGGTTCCTGAATGGGCAACTTGGGATCACTTCAACGAATTGAAAGAACGCGGTTTGATGATGTACGGACAGATGACTGCAGGTTCATGGATCTACATCGGAACACAGGGAATCCTTCAAGGAACCTACGAGACTTTTGTAGCTTGCGGAGAAAAACATTTTGATGGCGACCTTCGTGGCAGACTTTTAGTTACAGGCGGACTTGGAGGAATGGGTGGAGCTCAGCCACTGGCAGCAACCATGGCGGGAGCTACTTTTTTAGGTGTAGATATCGATCCGGCCCGAATCGAAAAGCGCATCAAAACCCGCTACATCGATAAAATGACTCATTCATATGAAGAAGCCATTAAATGGGTTACGGAAGCAAAAGCTAACAAAGAAAATCTTTCGGTCGGATTAGTTGGTGATATCGGAGATGTACTTGAGCGATTGATAGAAGATGGGATAACACCCGATATTTTAACGGATCAAACTTCTGCTCATGATCCAATAAATGGATATGTGCCTCACGGAATTTCTTTGAAAGAAGCACAGAATCTCAGAAAATCTGATCCGAAATCCTACGAAAAGAAATCAATTGAAAGTATGGCCCGACACGTTCGCCATATGCTTACTTTACAAGATCGTGGAGCTATCACTTTTGATTATGGAAATAATCTTCGCGCTTACGCTCAAAAAGGTGGAGTAGAAAATGCGTTCGATTTTCCAGGATTTGTACCTGCTTATATCCGACCGCTTTTCTGTGAAGGAAAAGGTCCGTTCAGATGGGCAGCTCTTTCCGGAGACCCTGAAGATATTTATGTAACCGATCAGGCTTTAAAAGAAGCTTTTCCTGAAAATCACAATCTTATAAAATGGCTGGATGAAGCTAGAGAAAAAGTAGCTTTTCAGGGATTGCCTTGCAGAATTTGCTGGCTGGGAATGGGCGAACGTGAAAAAGCAGGCTTGATCTTCAACGATCTGGTAAGAACAGGAAAAGTAAAAGCACCTATCGTAATTGGTCGCGATCATTTGGATTGCGGCTCGGTTGCATCCCCAAACAGAGAAACGGAAGGCATGAAAGACGGCACTGATGCAGTAAGCGACTGGCCACTTTTAAACCTGATGAGCAACGCAACCGGCGGAGCAACCTGGATCAGTTTCCACCATGGCGGAGGAGTTGGAATGGGATACAGCCAACATGCCGGAATGGTAGTTCTTGCAGATGGAACCGATCGCGCCGAAGCATGTATTCGTCGCGTGTTGTATAATGATCCTGCAATGGGAATTTTTCGACACCACGATGCCGGTTACGAAAAAGCAACGGAAGTTGGGAATGAACATGATTTAATAATTTAAACCCCTTCTGTCTTCCCCTTCATAAGGGGAAGGACTCGTTGTTTAAATTAAGATATATTTAGAAAGTTCTCCTCCTTATTAAGGAGGAGACAGAGGAGGTCAAAACCATGAGTATCAAAAATCCAAGAAATAGCTTAGAACAAAGAAGAACTCTTCGGCGATCGATGACAAGAGCAGAGATATTTTTTTGGGAAAGAGTTCGAAATAAGCAGATTCTGGATGTTCGATTCAAGAGGCAATATGGGATAGGTCCTTATATCTTAGATTTCTTTGTTCCAAAAGCGAATCTTTGTATTGAAATAGATGGCGGTATTCATGATTTGGATGAAGTAAAAAGAAAAGACATAAACAGAGATGCTTTTCTTGAAAGAAATGGTATACATGTCTTAAGGTTTAAAAACAGTGAAATTGAAAATGATATAGATAGAGTTGTAGAATCAGTTAAATTAAAAATCCAAAAATCACTCTAAATTAATGAACTCAAAAACTCTATGCGGTCCATTTAAACAGCTTTTAACCATGAACGGATTGCCTTTAAAAGGCCCGTTGAAAGACGAACAATTGGAAGTTTTAACGAATGCCGGAATTGTTGTTCAGGATGGAAAAATTCTGGATTTGGGAAGCTATTCTGATCTCGAAAATATTCACCCTGATTCAGAGAAAAATTTTAACAACAACTCAGAACAAATAGCACTTCCTTCTTTTATAGATTGCCACACTCATATTTGCTGGGGTGGAAATCGGGTGAATGACTATTCCATGAGGGTTGCAGGAAAATCGTATTTAGAAATTGCAGCTTCCGGCGGTGGAATCTCTGATACCGTTACTGAAACCCGAAAAGCATCTGAAGATAAACTAGTTGAACTAATTCTTGATAGAGCCAAACAACATTTACAGAGAGGAATTACAACTATTGAAGTAAAATCCGGTTATGGTTTAAATCTGGAAGACGAGTTGAAAATGCTTCGGGCGATCAAGAAAGCGAATGAGAAAACTCCCGTTAGATTGATTCCCACTTTTTTGGGAGCCCACATCAAGCCCAAGGATTTTGATGGGAGTCATGCTGAGTACCTGGATTATTTGCTTGATGAAGTTGTCCCGGTTATCGCAGAAGAAAAGCTAGCTGCACGTGCTGATATCTTTGTTGAAGAGGGAGCGTTCGATATTGATGTAGCTCGTATCTACGCAAAGAATTTAAAACTCAAGGGTTTTGATATAACCATGCATGTGGATCAGTTTCATCCGGGCGGATCAAAACTGGCGATTGAAGAAGGATGTGTTTCAGCGGATCATTTAGAGTTTACTGATGATGAATCCTGCGAACTATTTGGTCGATCCGAAACCGTTGCTGTTGCTCTTCCCGGTGCTTCGCTGGGATTAGGAATGCAATTCACTCCTTGCCGAAAATTACTGGATAATAACGCATGTGTTGCCATAGCCACCGACTGGAATCCGGGTTCTGCGCCGATGGGAGATCTGATCACTCAAGCAGCTATTCTTGGAGCATCAGAAAAATTAACGATTGCAGAGACTTTAGCAGGAATTACTTTCCGCGCTGCTCGGGCATTAAGAATTGAAGGCGGAATTCTAAGAAAAGGTGATGAGGCTAATTTCACCGTTTTTGAAACCGATGACTTTAGAAATATCTTTTATCAGCAAGGACAACTTAAGCCATCTGCAACAATAATGAATGCACAAAGCTTTGAATTTTAGCTCAAAATTATATCACCCGACTGAACCTGAAATCTGGACCGGCCGTACTGATTCCAAATCTGATTTTGATCAGTTCAGATATCACCAAGCTGTACATTGTATAGATATGAATGATATAAGCGCAGAAAGCCAAACCGTTCTTCTGGGATTTGCTTCTGATATTGGTGTTCAAAGAAACGGAGGTAGAATTGGGGCTGCCCAAGGACCAAGTCATTTCAGAAATTCTATCGGCTCACTTTGTTGGCATGGAGATGAAGACGGATTTATTGATGGTGGAAACATCATCCCGCCAAATGAAGATCTGGAAACCGCTCATCAGGAACTGGGTAAAGCGGTTTATCATATACTGGAATCAGATAACAAGCCTTTTGTAATTGGGGGCGGACACGAAACCGCCTTCGGACATTTTTTGGGAGTAGCTTCATTTCTAAAACAGGAAAATCCAAAAGCTAAACTCGGCATTTTAAATATTGATGCTCATTTCGATTTACGACCACATAACGGAATTCCTCACTCAGGCTCTCCATTCCTTCAAGCTCATGAACACGCTGAAAAGATTGATCTTGACCTGAAATATTTTGTGTATGGAATCAATCAGGATAACAACACAAGATCTCTGTTCAATAAAGCTGATGAACTTGGTACAAAATTCAGTTTGAATACTGAGCTCTTTAATGATGAAAAAAAGAGTTTAGAAAAAGTTCAGAGATTCATTGATGATCGCGATTTCATCTATCTAACCATCTGCCTCGATGTGTTCGAAGCTTCAATAGCTCCCGGTGTTAGTGCTCCTGCATGGAATGGATTGAAGTTAAATCATGCACTAAATCTTATTCAGGTTTTGAATGAATCCGGAAAAATGATCTCCTCTGATATTTGTGAACTAAACCCTGAATATGATTTGAACGGACAAACTGCTAAAACAGCGGGAAGTTTGTTTAGTGCCGTAATTATTTCTTGATGTTAAATCGATTTATCCCCGCAGCCCTGAAGGGCTTGCTAGCATAAACTTTTGCTCTCGTTCGGAATGTGGATTTGAGGCATTGCCTCAATGAAGTAGAGCAGGACTAAAGTCCTTGCTTGTTTATGTACGAGTTTAAGACAAGAACATAAGCTAGTAGGGGATTTATCCCCGGGTTTCTAATATCCATTGAGTAATCATTACAAAAGGTCGGTGCAGTTGGAAGCTTTTTCTGAGACCTTTAGCTTTACTTTGTCAATTTATCCGGGAGCTTCTCTTCCAAAACTTCGACCGGTACTTCCAGCTCTTGTACTCTAGGAAATGCTTTCTCTTTCTTTTTTGAAGATCGTAAGGCAACTACATTTCCAACCAAGATCATAACAGCTCCACTTAAACTAATGGATGTCCATTTATAATCTTCCAAAAAAGTAGAAATTGTAAGTGCTATGACCGGAGCAATTAAAGAAACATAGGCTGCCTTGCTGGCTCCGATATTTCCAATTAAAGTCATGAAGGCTCCGAAGGCAATTATTGAACCGAATATCGCCAAGTATAACAGTGACAGAACATAGCTTTGCGACACTTCAAACCTGATCTCTTTTCCCAAAATAACGGCTATTAAAAACATAGCTATCGCTCCATAAACCATTCCAAAAGCGTTGGATTGAATTACAGGTATTCCTGCTTTTTGATTTCTGGCTGATGTAATATTTCCCAATGAAGCCAGATATGTGCCTCCCACCGCGAAGCATAAACCTATAATCTTCCCATCAGTAAATGAAAAATGAGAAAGATCTTTCCAGAATACCATTCCTGTTCCGATTAACCCTAAAAATCCACCGATAATTACTTTGTTTTCGAAAGGAGTCTTCAGAAAAATCCGTCCATTCAGGATATTCAGGAAAACTAATAGGGAAAAGATCAAACCTACTAAGCCGCTGGTCAAATAGAGCTCAGAAGTGTAAACCAACCAGTAATTAAATCCGAATATTAGTAGCCCCTGAAGTAAAATGAATTGGTGTTCTTTTCTGGTGAAGTTCATTTTCGTCTTCCACAGAGAACAAACGATTAGCATCAATACACCTGCAATACCAAAGCGATAGGAAACAGACAGCATCGCGTCCACATTCCCTACCTGAAATTTGATCACATACCAGGTTGATCCCCATATGAGGACAGGTGTTATAAACAGGAGAGCGTTTTTCATTTCCAGATTATACGCTTTTTCTCCTAAAAGACTTCAACATCAAAAATATTTTCTGAATGGGCTGCTTCAAAATTTACCCTTCCTCCAAAATGATCTATGACCTTTTCTCTGTTTAGAAATGAGTCCTCATCAAAATTTAGAAAATGAGAATACGCATAACTTGATTCAGCGCCCGCTTAAAATAATTGTTATGTAGCAATCTACTTATTGGTTTTTAAAATTACATTGTCTTGTTTGAGTTTAATTTTTCTGGAATTAATTACAAAAAAAGTATCAACTTTTGTTTCTACAAGTTGGGGTTTGTCAACCAAGATGAGGGTGTCACCAGAGCTTACCTGAACAATATTTGGTTTATGTATTGAACATTTAATTTCGAATACTTTAGCTTCTATTTGAGAAACCAACCCAAGACAAGGTGTTGTCCATGCAATATCAGTTTTGACATATTTTGCAGAACTATCTGGGTTTATGGTTAAAACATAAGTGTACCCTTTTTGATAGCCAGAAAAAGTATTATTGAGTCTAAAGCTTGATGAACCACAGGAAACAGCCAAAAGAAAAAATAAAAGTGAAATTGAGTTTCTCATTTTAGAAAGTAGTATAACTAGTTTTTGATGGACTTAAGCCAAATCTTTCTGAAATATTCATAATTACCCGGAGAATAGAATAATCGTTCTTTATTGTTTCCTCTGTTGTAAATGTGATAGTATTTATTTGGTTCGAGTTTTAGCATTGCATACCTCTAAATTTAACTCTGACAGGGTTTTGAACCCTGTCAGAGTTAAATAAACTAAAATTTGAAAATAATAACTTTGGAAAAGTTCTAGAATTCACCCAACACAATCCACACATCTGGTTACATGCGGCATATATTCCAACCTGCCGAAAGGAATTTCATTCCCGCACTTTTGGCAATTCCCAAAGTCTTTATCACCGGATCTTTCTAATGCCTTTTCTAATCTTTGAAGGATCTTTCTCTTCTCTCTTAAAGAAGCTTCATTAATGGTTTTATTATTGATAGCATCCATTCTGGAAATTCTGCCAATCGAAGCATCCAAAGGAATGGGTTTAATCAACTCCTGAAGTTCTTCAATATCATCTTTTACAGACCTGATCTTGTTCGCAATAATTAAAACTATCTTTTCTTTTTCCTTGTCAGTCATATCTGAATGTCTGCAACCAACCACTACTTTCCAAGTACTTTCGAATTTCAAGCAAGTCATCCATTTTTTTAGTTTATTTACATGGTTTAAAACTTGGTGGGGTATATGGATTTTCGCAATCTTATTGCTGAACTAAAACGACGGAATGTTTTTCGCGTCGCAACTGCCTACGCCATAGCGGGATGGCTTATTATCCAAATCTGCGCTACTACATTTCCTTTCCTAAACCTACCTGAATGGTTAATAACTGCCGTTATCATTTTTGTTCTGATAGGCTTTCCTCTCTCAATAATCTTTGCCTGGGCTTTTGAACTTACACCGGAGGGACTAAAAAAATCTCAGGAAGTTGATATAACAGAATCTGTAACCAGCAGAACGGGGAAAAAATTAAACGGTATTATCATCACAGTGCTTTCTATGGCGGTGATCTTTCTTTTGGTGGAACGCGTGTTTTTCGCCGAAGCAGCTTTTATTCAAAACCAATCGGAAATTGAATTTGAAACAGCTTCAATTGCCGTGCTTCCTTTTGTAGATATGTCTGCAGGTCAGGATCAGGAATATTTTTCGGATGGCCTTTCCGAAGAACTACTCAACGCCCTTGCTAAAGTTGAAGACATGAAAGTAGCTGGGCGTACTTCTTCCTTTAAATTTAAAGGGCAAAACGAAAATCTAAAACTTATCGGCGATGAATTAAATGTTCAGCATATCCTGGAAGGCAGTGTTCGAAAATCAGGAAGCCGAATTCGAATTACGGCTCAGCTTATAAAAGCAGATGATGGGTTTCATCTTTGGAGCGAAACTTTTGATCGTGAACTAACCGCTACCAATATATTTGATATTCAGGAAGAAATATCCCGAACGGTACTAAAAGAATTGAAGGTACGATTGCTGGATGAAGATGAAGCTGAATTAGATAACGTTCCCACTCAGGATATCGAGGCATATCAAGCTTATTTGAGAGCCAATTCCTTTATAGCAGAAAGAAATATCGATAAGATCAATTTGGCAATCGACCTATATAAAAACGCACTCAATTTAGACCCGACCTTTTCTGAAGCCTATGCCAGATTAGCTATCGCATACAACCTGCAGGGTTATTATGGGAATGTTCCGTTTGATCAAGTTCAGGAACAGGTAAAAGAAAATGCTGAAAAAGCTCTTTCTATCAACAGTAAAGAAGCCAATGCATATGCAGCCTTGGGTCTGTATCATGCAAATACTTTTGAAACAGATAAAGCAATAGAAAAATATGAACAAAGCATTGAATTAAATCCTAATAATCCTGATGTCTATAATTGGCTGTCAATAGCATATAATGAAAAAGGAAACTTAAAAGAAAGCAACGAAGCTTTTAAAAAGATGTATGCTGTTGATCCTCTGTCTCCGCTATCAATATATAACAGAGCCAGTGTTCATTTCTATGAAGGAGAATATGATGATGCATTAGCTTTATTCCAGAAGAATATAGACGACAACCCTGAATTTGCACTAACATATGCCGGTTTAAGCATCTTAAAAGCACTCCCTCCTTTTGGACAACTGGACGAGTCTTTTAAGTATTCTACAACTGCAAGAGCATATGGTAGAGATTCAAGGGCTTTAGGTATCCTCTTATTAAGGGCATTAGATCTTCAGTTAGAGGATTTGGCTGATCATTATTTTAATCAGTTAAAAAATCAATATGGGAGCAGCTATGAGTATTTCACTTATATCCCCTACTACTCTATTTTCAAAAAAGATTACAAGTATCTCCAAAAAGATATGTTCGAGTATATTGATGAAAATGATCTAACGATTCCTTCATTCGCTTTCTATATCTCATTATTGCATTATGGAAATAAGACAGGTGATTATGATCGTGTTTTAAATGAATTCAGAAAGTTTGAGCCCGGTTTTTTTGAAGAAGAAATCCCTGCACTTGAAATCCGGAACTTTTCCCAAGCGCGATTACTTGCTGACGTATATAAGGACATGGGAAATAATGAAAGGGCTACTCAATTATACAACGCCCATTGTAGCGCCCTTGAAGTAAATAAAGATGAGTTTGACCTTGGTGAAGACGGAGAGGTATACCTTGTTGAAAAATATATCTGTTTGATCAATCAGCAAAAGTACGAAGAAGCTCTGCCCTATTTTGAACGGGTGTTTTTAGAAATTAATCGCAAGTTAGCTGCATGGTATTTATTTGAGAAACTACCTTCTGAGGTTTACGAAATAGACGGCTATCAAAAAGTAATTGATGAAGTACATTCTGAACTCGATCAGCAAAGGAGCAATGTAGTTGAGTTTTTGAAAGCTGAGGGTGATTGGAAAGAAGAATGGGAAGAAAATTAAAAATGAAGAAAAGAATTAATAATTATGGATTATGGATTTTGAATTGAACACTCATTCAAAATCCATAATTAAGAATTCAGAATTATAAAATGAACATCTCAAATTTTATAGAAGAGCTAAAAAGGCGAAATGTCTTTAAAGTTGCGGTTGCTTATGCTATTGCCGGATGGCTGATCATTCAGATCGTTACCGTAATTGAAGCACCACTTAATATTCCCGATTGGTTTGATACTATCATTATTGTGTTGGTAGGCATTGGATTTCCATTGGTTCTTATTTTTGCCTGGGCATTTGAACTTACTCCTGAAGGAATCAAGAAATCAAAGGAAGTAGAAATAACAGAATCTGTCACTGACAGAACCGGTAAAAAACTGAATGGTGTTATTATTTCAGTGTTATCCATTGCATTATTTTTTGTAGTAGTTGAACGGATTTTCTTTGCTAAAGCTTCCATTTTAGAGGATGCAGGAGCAATCGCTAAAATTGAAACAGCTTCCATTGCAGTACTTCCTTTTGTAAATATGAGTAGTGATAAAGAAAATGAATATTTCTCTGATGGTCTTTCTGAAGAATTGCTTAATGCCCTCGCAAAAGTCGAAGACATGCTGGTTGCAGGACGGACTTCTTCTTTCAAGTTCAAAGGTCAGAATGAGAACCTTACTGAAATAGGTAGTGAACTTGGTGTTGCAAATATACTGGAAGGTAGTGTTCGAAAATCAGGAAACCGACTTCGAATTACTGCTCAGCTGATCCGTGTTTCAGACGGCTTCCACATGTGGAGCGAAACCTACGATCGTGAATTTACGGTCGACAATATTTTTGACATTCAGGAAGAAATATCTCTGCATGTTATGGAAGAACTAAAAGTGCGCTTACTTCCTGAAGATGAAGCCCAGCTTGCCAGTCGTCCAACTATGGACATTGAAGCTTACAATGCCTTTTTGGAAGCTACTCAGCGAGAGATCACTTACCAACCGGAAGATCTTGAGTATGCGATCCGGAAATATAAAGAAGCGATTCGGCTCGATCCTACTTTTGCGGAAGCTTATGCTCGTTTAGCTCTGGCTTACAATAACCTGCATCAAAATGGAAATATAAGTGCGGACGAAACCAAAGTACTAATGAGAGAGAATGCGGAAATGGCCATCTCGTTAGACAAAGACCTTGGAAAAGCTCATCAGGCACTGGCAGATTACTACGGTTTTGAATTTCAGTTTGAAAAACGAGAAGAAACGCTCAAAAAAGCTGTTGAACTTGCCCCCAATGATGCTTCTATACGAATGGATTACAGAAGTGCACTGGGAAGAAATAATAAAGTTGAAGAATCCAGAGCTCAATTATTTAAAGCCTATGATCTGGATCCGTTGAGTCCGGATATCTCCAATTCCTATGCACGTCATCTGGCAGATGTGGAAAACAGGTATGATGAGGCAATGGATATCATTGATCGCAATATCAAACGAACACCTGATTATAACGGCTCCTATTATGCCAAAGCGTGGTTACTGCGTGATGTTCCCTACGGAGAACTCGATAATGCTTTTACCTTTGCTTATGAAGGACATCTGCAAAACCCTGATGACATTGATTTTATGTGGATGGTCTCAGATATCGCTCGAGATCTTAACATGCTTAATATGGCTGAATATTTTGGAAAGAAAATTTCGGAAACCTACCCTGAAAATCATGCAGGCCCAAGAAACTTGATACGGACAAGCCAAACCAGAGGAGATTTTGAGACCACGAAAAAGATAGTCAATGAACTAATTGAAACATACGGAGAACGAACAGTGGAATTCTTTGTGATTGATCTGTTGGCTTATCATTTTGAAAGAGGGGAGTTTCTAGAAGGTATAGATTTGTTAAAAAGAAGGTTTCCTGATTTTCTTGATGAACCAGGAAAAGAGATCACAAATGATGATCATCGAACTGCAGCAATTTTTCATCTTACTTTAGCTGATAAAGCCGGAAAAACGGAGGAAGTTGAAATGATCGCTAATCGGATATGTGAATATAAAGATAAAAGATTGGCAGAAATGGAAGAGAGTGGTCACATAGAAATCTACAACGAATTAGATGTTAAACTATGGTGCCAGATCGCTACAGAGCAATATGACGAAGCTGTTGCTGCGATGGAAAAATTCTATTTCGAATTAAACTCCAAAGCAAATTATCCATTAATTATTACATCCGAGATTCCTTTTTTCCGGATAAAAGAGTCACAAAATTTTGAAGAGTTTGAAAAGAAGATTTATGCTGATCTTGGGATTATGCGTGAAAATGTAGTTCAATTCTTAAAAGAAAAAGACGAGTGGGAAGAAGAATGGGAAGAGAATTAAAAATGAAGAATTCAAAATTAATAATTACTCCTTCTTCTCCATTCTTAATTTTTCATTTCGATTTTTTAATTCGCGAAGCGTTATGAATATTTCAAAATTTATAGAAGAACTAAAGCGGCGTAATGTCTTTAAAGTTGGAACTGCTTATGCTATTGCAGGTTGGCTGATTATTCAGGTTGTTTCTACTGTATCACCACAACTCGAGTTCCCTGGCTGGGTAGCACCCTTTTTTACCGTTCTTGTTTTAGTAGGCTTTCCACTTTCACTGATCTTTGCCTGGGCATTTGAACTAACTCCTGAAGGACTAAAAAAATCTCAGGAAGTGAATATTACTGAATCCGTAACTAACCGTACCGGGAAAAAGCTTAATGGAATAATAATCACCGCTCTTTCGATGGCGGTAGTATTTTTATTGGTAGAACGGGTCTTTTTTGCCGAAGCTTCTTTTATAGAAAACCAATCAGAACTTGCTGATTTTCAAACAGCTTCCATTGCTGTGCTTCCTTTTGTGAATATGAGCGGAGATGAAAACAATGAATATTTCTCGGATGGTCTTTCAGAAGAGCTGCTCAATGCTCTTGCTAAAGTAAAGGAAATGAAAGTAGCCGGACGTACATCTTCATTTAAATTCAAAGGAAAAAACGAAGATTTAAAAATCGTTGGGGACCAACTTGGGGTTGGTCATATTCTGGAAGGTAGCGTCAGAAAAGCAGGTGGAAGAGTCCGGATAACAGCACAGCTCATTAAAGTAGATGATGGATTTCATATGTGGTCAGAAACTTTTGACCGAGAACTTACAGCAACAAACATTTTTGAGATACAGGAAGAAATTTCGCGCACGGTACTAGGTGAATTGAAAGTACACCTGTTGCCTGAAGATGAATCTGAGTTGGAAAACATTCCAACATCTGATATTGAGGGATATTCTATGTATCTGAAAGCAAACCAGCTTGTGGTAAACCGGGATATAGATGAGATCAATGTTGCGATAGATCTCTACAAACAAGCTCTCAATATTGATCCATTTTTTGCTGAAGCACATGCCCGGTTAGCTATTGCATATAATCTACAAGCATATTATGGAAATATCTCCAGAGAACAACAAATTGAAAACATGACGCCTCATGTTAACCAAGCTTTCTCAATAGATGAAAACTTAGCTGAGGCTTATGCTGCCTTAGGCTTGTTACATGATATTAAAACAGATTTTGAAGAATCAGAAAAAGCCTTTTTAAAAAGCTTGGAGTTAAATCCTAATCTATCAGATGTGTACAATTGGTTAGGCAACCTCTACATGGATGAGTTAAATGATTTCCAGAAAGGAAATGATCAATACAAGAAAATGTATAAGGTGGACCCTTTGTCTCCTCTATCTATCTACAACCGGGCCCAAGCCAGTCAATTTGAAGATAAGTATGAAGAAGCACTTTCGTTTCATGAAATGAATAAAAAACACAACCCCGAATTTGTTCCTACATACTTAGGATTGGCATTTCTGAAATCCGACCCGCATTATGGGCGATTGGATGAGGCGTTTATGGCTGTACATAAAGCCTACCAACTCGATAATAACTTTACCCGCTCTTTAAATATCATGGCTACGAGGGCTTTAGAACTTGATCTAGAACCTGTTGCCCGACATTATATGGAGATATTGAAAAGAAACTATCCTGAAAGTTTAGATTACTTAAACCGCGCAGGAACATTTGCTTCCTATACATTTGATTATTCGTATGTAGAGGATGGCCTGTTACCATACATTGAAGAATCTGATCTTATACCTGGTTCTTCAGGATTTTACTGGACAATGACTGATTATGCTATTTATAAAGACGATCCTGAACTTGCATTACAGTGGTTTGCTAAATTTGATTCCACTTTGTTGAATCCAAAAGACCTGACGCTCAGTATGCAAAATCTATGGCATACCTTGCCTCTTCGTGAACTTTACAAATTTACAGGTGAAGAAGAAAAAGCAGACTTATTATTAGACAAGTTCTGTGCTTTTAGTACAGCAAATGCGGACTTATATCCTCAAAAAGAAGAAGATAATTGGTATTTATTCGACCAGGTAACCTGTCTTTTGGAAAGAGAACAAATTGACGCCACGATTCCAATCATGACAAAACTTTATCTAGAAAGAAATAATCGCGGAAATGAATACAGATCACTTAAAAAAGACAAAAAATTTCAAAAGGCAATGGAGCATCCTGAGTTCAAGAAAATCATGGACGTTGTATTTACTGACTTGAGAGATCAAAAAGAAAACCTTATTGCCTACCTGAAAAGTACCGGAGATTGGCGCGAAGAATGGGATGAAGAGAATTAAAAATGAAGAATGTAAAATTAAAGATTATCCCCCTCTTTTCCATTCTTAATTTTTCATTTTGAATTTCTAATCCGCGAAGCGTTATGAACATCTCGAATTTCATACAAGAACTAAAGCGGCGTAATGTCTTTAAAGTAGGAACGGCTTATGCTATTGCAGGATGGTTAATCATTCAGGTATTTGATACAATTGCACCGCAACTCGGATTCCCTGAATGGGTTGCTCCTCTTGTAACTACGTTGGTACTTATTGGCTTCCCGTTAGCGCTTATTTTTGCATGGGCTTTTGAACTCACCCCTGAAGGAATAGAAAAATCAAAAGACATTGAAATAACAGAGTCTGTTACTGCTTCAACAGGAAAGAAATTGAATAGACTCATCATAGGTGCTCTGTCTTTTGGGTTAATATTTCTTCTAGTAGAACGTATCTTTTTTGCTCAATCAACTATTTTTGAATCGGATGTATCTAAGATTGAAAATGCATCCATTGCCGTTCTCCCTTTCGTTAATATGAGTGCAGATCAATCCAACGAATATTTCTCAGATGGACTTTCAGAAGAGTTATTAAATGGACTCGCAAACATTGAAGGAATGCAGGTTGCGGGACGTACTTCTTCATTTAGTTTTAAAAATAAAAATGAGGATTTGAGGGTCATTGCTGAACAACTCGGAGTAAAGCACATTCTTGAAGGCAGTGTTCGTAAAGATGGTGATCAGATTAGAATAACTGCTCAGCTTGTTCAGGCTGATAACGGTTTCCATCTTTGGAGTGAAACCTATGACCGGGAACTGGAGGGCATTTTTGCTATACAGGAAGAAATTTCCCGTAAAGTTGTTCAAGAACTAAAAGTACGCCTACTACCTGTTGATGAAGTAGAAATTGCAAAGCGTCCTACAGATGATATTGAAGCTTATAACACTTTCCTTAAAGCAACGCAATTAGAAGTAAGTCGTAGCCCGGAAGATCTGGAAACAGCTATCACACTTTATGAACAAGCAATCGAAATTGATCCAACATTTACAGAAGCATACGCTCGTTTAGCAATTGCTTATGGTTTGTTAAACCAATACGGAAACTTGTCATTTGCTGAGATGCTTGAAAAAATGGATACCAATATTAATAAGGCATTGTTGATCAATCCAAACCTTGGAATTGTATATCGGGCACTTGGTTTTTATCAGAACCAGCGACTTGAAGAAAATGCGTTAGTAGCAGCTGAAAATGCATATCGAAAAGCAATTGAATTAACCCCAAACGATGCATATGCCTATAACAGTTTATATATAGCTATCAAGAGCCGAAGTGAAGAAGAAGCATATAGATATTTAGAAAAAGCGTATCAACTAGACCCTTTAAGCAACCCGATCGCAGTAAATTACGCTTCACTTTTTCTGGTAAGAAAAGAATATGAAAAGGGAGTTAAATTGCTTGATAAAGTAATTGCCAGAGCCCCTGACTATACCTCTGCTCACCGCGCAAAAATCTCTACACTGGCATTAATTCCTAATGGAGATTTAGATAAAGCTTTTATAGCCGCACATAAGGCTTTAAAAGAAAACCCTGAATCTCTGGAAATTTTGAGTTTAATTGTTGCTCTTTCTTCTGACCTGGATCTGATTCCGGTAAGAAAATATTATTCAGATAAAATGTTAGAGCTTTATCCCAGCAACTTTGATGCTATAGGTAGCATGTTAGAAACCCAAACATTGATGGGGCAAAGCGAGCTGGCTCTTAGTACAATGGATGCAATGAAAACTCAATTTGGTCCTCAGGCTGAAAAATTTATGACTTCTTCTTATTCCAGCAATCTATTCATACTTGGGAAAAACGAAGAAATTTTAGAAATGATAGATAAACATTGGCCGGAGATTGCAAACAAAACGTATGACTTCGATTCTTACAACAACGATTTGTTAAAAATAGATGCATTAGACCTGGTATTTCTTTATGCAACCGTGTTAATTGATGAAGGCAAAGAAAAAGAAGCTCAATTCTTTATTAATAGTATTTGTGAAGATTATAGCGCCAAAAATCAGCGCAAAGAAACCACTGATTCCGATTTAGATCCTAACGATTTATGGATGTCAATGAATTGTAGCCTCATCAAAGGAAATGTAGAGGAAGGAATGGATCAACTAAAAGAATATTACTTCGAGCGAAAGGGAAAACGAGCATATCCTTTTGCTTTTCTTAGCGATGTATTTCTGCTTTATAAAGACCATCCCGAAATGATAAAAACCAAAGAGCTCATTTTAGATGACATTCATAAAATGCGGAACGAAGTGATTATCTACCTCAAAGAAGAAGGCGACTGGAAAGAAGTATGGGATGAATACAAGAATTAGTAATTATGGATTATGAATGTTGAATTGATCCCGACTAATTCAACATTCTTAATTCAAAATCCAAAATTATCAAATTGAACATTTCGAATTTCTTACAAGAACTAAAGCGGCGTAATGTATTTAAAGTAGGAACGGCTTACGCTATTGCCGGTTGGTTAATCATTCAGGTATTTGATACAATTTCACCACAACTCGGATTCCCGGAATGGATCGCTCCTCTTGTAACTACGTTGGTACTCATTGGTTTTCCCCTAGCGCTTATTTTTGCATGGGCTTTTGAACTAACACCGGATGGTATCGAGAAATCAAAAGATATAACTATAACTGAATCGGTCACCAAGTCTACTGGAAAGAAACTCAATGTCATAATAATATCTGCATTAAGCTTATTAGTTATACTTTTATTAGTAGAGCGTTTTGTTTTTGCTCCCATTGATAAATCAAACAGTACAAATAACATTGTAAAAGTATCTGAACAATCTGTAGCCGTTCTACCTTTTGCAGACCTTTCGGAAAACAAAGATCAGGATTGGTTTAGTGACGGACTTACAGAGGAAATTTTAAATTCTCTGGCTCAACTTCCTGAGTTAAAAGTGACTTCCCGCACTTCCGCTTTTCAGTTTAAAGGAAAAGATATAGACATCAGCAAAATTGCAGACACCTTAGGTGTAGCACATGTAGTGGAAGGATCTGTACGACGAATCGGCGATCAACTTCGGATCACTGCTCAATTGATCAGAGCGGAAGATGGATTCCATTTATGGTCTGAGACATATGATAGCAGCACTGAAAACCTCTTTGAAGTACAAACCAATATTGCTGAAGAAATAGCCAGAACTTTGGATGTTTTTCTGGATGATGAACGACGAGAAAAAATGTTTGCTGCAGGCACACGAAATGTTCAAGCCTTTCAGGAATATTTAAAAGGGATGGAAAAATACAGATTATCACATGATCATAGCGCTATTGACGGCCTTTGGGAAGCTAATAAATATTTTGATCGAGCCTTGGCTCTTGATCCTGATTTTGGATTAGCTTCTATCCAAAAAATGGATGCGTATGCTCATATGATTACCGATCCCGGAACTTCCAGCTTGGTTATGAGTTACGATGACGCTAAACAGGGTATAATTGAAACTTTAGAATATGCTGCAGACCGATTAGAAGACCCCGCTTTAAAAAATTTAGCAAGGTTGAATGCGGTTTTTTTTAGTGACTCGTGGTATCAGCTAACTGATATTAAGGATGATGTAAAAGAGGGATTGGGAGACCGAACAAGTTTTCCTGTTGGTGGAATTTGGAGTCTTGAAATTTTTTCCTTGCTTGGTGAATACGAGATTGTTTTAAGTGACGCAGAAGAAGCAATTCAATTGGACCCTTTAAGCCTTAATGCATGGATGTACAGAGCAATGGTATCTATGAGAGAAGGGGGTTCAAAAGAAATGCTTGAAACCGTTAAGCGTGCCAAGCGCTCTCTGGGCAATAATATATTTTTAAATCGACTTACTCATATAATAATTGGTGTAAATCAAGAAACAAAATTACTACAAGAACTTTATCCAAATGGTATTGAAAACTGGAACTCACAGGATATTTGGTCTATCCAGTTCAATGCCTTTTTAGCTGCAAGTTTAGGTCAAGATGAGTTGGCCGAAGAAATATTCGAAGATTATAAAGCAAAAGCTGCTTTTATTGATGATATAGCTGCGCTTACATTATTTAGACTTGGTAAAACTTAAGAAGCAAAAGCAGCTATTCAATATATTGACAGCATGCCCGGCGGTCCGGCTAACCTCGTAATAGGTATTGTTACTTTTGGCAACCGCTTATTCTTTGATCTGGAAGATACCCCAAATTTAGCCGCCAGATTTAAAGAAGCGGGTGTGGATATAACTCGGTTAAAAAAAATTACCTGGTCGAACTAAAGTTCCACTATTTGAATGACTACAAAGAAGCTAAAACCCCGACAATTAAAATTATTTAGCTGGCTTTTTATACTTGTAGGCCTGGTATTTATCCTTACGGGTTTAGACTTGATTGCTATTGATGAGTCGGACCTGAACGCCCCGAAATGGATAATAGGTTTATGTGGGTTTGTATTTTCTCTGGCAGGGATAATGATGCTTTTGGGAGAAAAATCACCACTCAATAATCTATTAGGTGGACTGCTGGTACTAAGTTTTGGTTGTATTGGTGCTTGGGTAGCAATTTATGGAGATTCCGCTAACTTTTCCGGTGGCACTCCCTTTCTTTCGGAATCTCAAAATGTATTGATAGCAAGGATATTGTTTGGCAGTGGCTCATTGATGTGCTTAGCAATATTTATTTATGTAGTGAAATCTCACTTCACCAATAATAAAAACTAAATATCATTAACATACTATAATCAGCTTACTTATATTTTGTAATGATATTAGTTAAAACCGATTTTCAAGATAATTTTTACTTTTTGAAACCTCATGCAAAATATTAAAAAAGCTTTACCTCTCATCCCATCAGGGATACTACTTCTTTCAATAACTATTTTAATATTCACTTTAGAAACTAAACAAGTTGGGTATTCTGATTTAACTGTAAAAGATGGCCCTGCTCCGGGAGCCAAAATGTCATTGAATTTTATTGGTGATGTAAGAAGCTATCCCAATCAGGAACTTCCTAAGGTTGGTTTCGTTCAAGCTTTTAATCAAGCCAAAAAACTAAGACTTAGAAAGAAAAATACAGCTGCAAAAACATGGTCTGCTTTAGGTCCGACAAATATTGGAGGGAGAACTCTGTCTTTAGCAATTGATCCATCTGAACCGAATCTGATTTTTGCCGGTTCAGCAAGTGGTGGCTTATGGAAAAGCACTACAGGCGGATCAGGACAAAGTGCCTGGGAATATGTACGTACAGGTTTTCCGGTTTTAGGAGTAGCCGCAATTGCTCTGGATCCGCAAACTCCTGATACTATGTTTATAGGTACAGGAGAAAGTTATGGCAGCGAAGTAAGTATGCCCGGTATCGGCAGCAAACGAACAACTAGAGGTAGTTACGGAATTGGAATTCTAAAAAGTATAGATGGCGGAAATACTTGGGAAAAGAGCCTTGACTGGTCCTTAGATCAACGGCGATCAGTACAAAAAATCCAGGTTAATCCACTTCGCTCTAACACAATCTGGGCTGCTACTACTGAAGGTGCTTACAGAACCCGGGATGGAGGTGAAAATTGGATTAAAGTTCATGATGTTAAAATGGCAACTGATATCATTATCAACCCTTCTGATACAAGTGTTGTGTACATCGCAAATGGAGGAATGGGAAGTCTTGGTCATGGACTTTACAAATCTGAAAACGCAGGAGATAGTTTTCAAAAAATAGATCTTGTATCTGCCGGAGGACCCGATACATTTCAGGGTAAAATGGTATTAGATATTTCAGCATCTGATCCCGACATACTACTTGTCAGTATAGGGAACTCTGACGGAACGATTGGCGCAACTGAATTTTATAAAACCTGGTTAATGTTGACTGAAAATAACGGAGATAGCTGGTCACTGATTTCAACAGAAGATTATTCAAGAGTTCAGGGATGGTATGCTCATGCAGCGGCAATTCATCCCAGTAATTCTGATATTATTTGGGCTGCTGGTCAGCCTTTTACAGTTTATAAATCTACAAATGGAGGCGGAAATTTATCCCCCGTTAATATGGGAGCAGTTACACAAGCGTCCGTTTATCCTGAACTAACGAACTGGGCCGATTACCACGATATAGTTTTCCATCCAACAGACAGCGATATTATTTATTTTATAAATGATGGAGGTGTTTTCAGGACTACTGATGGAGGTCTCACATTCGAGAACTGTAATTCCGGATATCAAACCACACAATTCTATAATGGAGTTTCAAACTCTGAAACCACTGGAAATCTGTTGTTAGGTGGATTACAAGATAACAGTAGTGTGATATATGAAGGTAGTTTAGAGTGGAGAAGAGGTTGGTCTGGAGATGGTGGATGGACAGCACTTGATCCCGAAAACAACAATAATGCTTATTTATCAGCGCAATTTGGAAACATGGTATTTTCATCGAGTTTATTTACCAATCCCCAAATAGGAGATAGCTACTTTCGGCCCACAAACTCTCAGTTTCCCTCCAATGAAACTAACTTTATAACTCCTATAATACTAAGCCCCGCAGATGGAAATACTTTTTACATAGGTGGTCAAAAAATAATGACTGCTCAAAAGGGTAACGATGTTTGGAGTTATCTTGGTAATGGCAAAGCACTTGATGGTAACGCTATGTCAGCTATGGCCGGTTCCTATCAAGATGCTGATGTATTATATGTTGCATCAAGCCCTGCAATAGGCGGAACTTCGCGTGGCAATATCTTTGTAACAAAAAACAAAGGTACGATCTGGACTAATATCACAGGTGAACTTCCCGACCGTTACCCAACAGACCTCGCTGTTGATCCTACTAATCATGATATCGCTTACGTAACTTTCGGAGGATTTAACTCATCCCATGTTTTCAAAACTGAAAATGCCGGTGAAACATGGATTGATATAGGTGCCGGGTTACCTGACATTCCAACTTGGGCAGTAGCTGTGGATCCTGATTTCCCAAACCATGTTTATGTAGGAAATGAAGTAGGTATTTATCAATCGTTGGATGGAGGAACTACCTGGGAAGATATCTCGGGAAATCTCCCTGATGCAATTTTTGCGATAGAACTAGTTATTTCGAATTCGAACCGGAAACTAAGAGTAGCTTCACATGGTAACGGTGTATATGAAATTCCATTGGAACTTGCTGTTTCTAATGAGATTAATAACAACCCTATTCCAAGCAGCTTCAGGTTAAAGCAAAATTACCCGAATCCATTTAACCCCTCAACTAATATTCAGTTTGATCTGAATAAAACCGAAAATATAAAATTACAAGTATTTGACATAACCGGAAAATTAGTCACTACTCTGGTTGATGAAGTTAAAAGTCCCGGAAGTTATACTGTTTCCTTTGATGGTAGTAATTTATCAAGTGGAACTTATATCTACAGGCTACAAGCAGATAATAAAATAGAATCAAAAATAATGACGCTTCTTAAGTAGCTCTGGAGAGAAAAACACTTCAAAATGTGAACCAATCTCCAGCTATTCTTAATTAACATTAAAATGCTATGTGAATTTTTGTTTTAGATTTATTTATTAGTTTTTTAAACATCTGCTTTAGTGTGTCAAAACTATTTCAATAATCTCTAAAGAGTCTTATGAAAGGTGAAACTAATTTATTTTATAAGCTTTCTTATTCTCTTTTTTTAGCTGTTAGTTTTGCCCTTTTGCTTTCAATTAGTTTCAAAAACTCCGGGGAAAATACATCCGCGTCATTGCACCAAGGCCCTGCAACCGGAGCTAAACTTTCTTTTGATTACATTGGAGCTGTTAGATCTTATCCAAACAAGAACTTGCCTGAAAAAGGATTCTATCAGGCGTTCAATAAAGTAAAATCCGAAAGAGCGAAAAAGAAGGACCAAAATTCTCCCATCTGGAATACCTTAGGCCCGGTAAACATAGGAGGGCGAACACTTGCTTTAGCAATCCATCCTACTAACCCAAATACCATTTTTGCGGGATCCGCAAGTGGTGGCTTATGGAAAAGTACAACAGGTGGTTCGGGGTTAAATGCATGGGAATATGTTAGTACAGGTTTTCCGGTATTAGGTGTTGCAGCTATTGCAATCGACCCTCAAAATCCGGATTTAATGTATATCGGAACCGGTGAATCCTATGGAACTGAAGTGAACATGCCCAGCATAGGACCGGTGAGAACAACTCGGGGCAGCTATGGGATTGGAATTCTTAAAAGCTCCGACGGGGGAATCACTTGGGAAAAAAGTCTTGACTGGACTTTAGATCAAAGAAGGGCTGTGCAAAAAATTCAGGTAAATCCTTTGCGTTCTAACAGCATTTGGGCTGCAACTACTGAAGGAACATACCGCTCATTAGATGGTGGCAATACCTGGGAATTGGTTCATAATGTTAGAATGGCTACCGACATTGTTATAAATCCAGCTGATACAAATATTGTATTTACAGCAAATGGAGGAATGGGAAGTCCCGGTAATGGCATTTACCGGACACAAGATGCAGGTAATAGTTTTACCAAAATGGATCTTGCTGCTTCGGGAGGTCCATCTAATTTTCTTGGGAAAGCTGTACTTGATATTTCGCTTTCTGATCCTGACATAGTAATGGCAAGTATCGGTAACTCTAATGGTTCACATACTGGTGTAACTTGGCTATTGAAGACAGTTGATGGAGGAGATTCCTGGAATCTTGAATTTGCCAGTAATAGTATCTACGCCACATTTCAAGGTTGGTACTCGCATGCTATTGCTATTCACCCGACTGACCCACAAAAAATTTGGGCTGCTGGTCAACCTCAGGAATATTATTATTCTGATAATGGTGGTAACAACCTTAGTAAAATTAATTCATCATCCGCTAACCCATATAGCGGAACAGGTCAATATTCAGTCTATCCATTTCTTTTTGTGTGGGCAGATCATCATGATATCATATTTCATCCAACAAATGTTGATATTATTTATTTCGTGAACGATGGAGGTATTTTCAGAACTACAGATGGAGGCGCAACATTTGAAAATTGTAATTCCGGATATCAAACAGTACAGTTTTATAACGGAGTTTCAAATTCTGATACAAATGAATCGCTCATGCTTGGTGGTCTTCAGGATAATAACAGTATAATTTATGAAGGAAGCCTGAATTGGCGAAGAGCTTTTGCAGGCGATGGATCCTGGACAGCATTAAATCAGGATGATAATAATATTGCCTACTTGTCCGGACAATACGGACAGCCTGCAGTTTCTCATCAATTGTTTAATGATGGGCAATTCGGTGATGGTTTGATCCATCCGGGCTTTGATGTTTTTCCTACCAACGAAACAAACTTTATAACGCCCTTAATTCTCAGCCCATCCGATAATAAAACCCTTTATTTGGGTGGAGAAAAAATACTTAAATCATCAGATGATGGAGCCAATTGGGTTATAACTAACTCAGGAAAAGCTTTAGATGGTAATGCTATGTCTGCAATGGCGGCTTCTCATCAGAACTTGAATACTGTTTATGCAGCATCAAGTCCTAAAGCTACAAGACCAAATGTTTATAAGACACATAATGGTGGTGACAGTTGGATACAAATAACTCAAAATTTACCTGACCGTTTTCCTACTGATTTAGCTGTAGATCCTTTGAATGACCGAAATGTTTATATAACATTTGGAGGATTTGGAAGCTCTCATGCATTTAAATCTGATAACGGAGGAGAGACGTGGATTAATATTGGGTTAGGATTACCCGATGTTCCCACATGGGCAATAACCGTTGATCCTGAATATCCTGATCATATTTATGTAGGAAATGAAATCGGAGTATTCCAATCTTTAGACAGTGGTAAAAGCTGGGAGAACATTAACGGGAATCTCCCCGATGCTATATTTGCTATGGATCTGATAATTTCACATTCAAACAGAACCCTAAGATTAGCATCTCATGGGAATGGAGCCTATGAAATGAGCCTTCCAGACCTTCCTGATGAAACCGGTGCTGTTCCCGAATCTTTCACTCTTTTCCAAAATTATCCGAACCCTTTTAACCCCTCAACTACTATTTCTTTTGAACTTTCAGAACCCGCCGGTGTCAATCTTAGTGTATTTGATGTTTCAGGAAGACTAGTAAGGACCCTTATTGATGAATCCCGGGGACGTGGAGAACACACTACTGTTTTTAATTCAGACGGGCTCGCAAGCGGGGTTTATTTTTATCGGCTACTAGTAGGAAATGAAACTGCATCCAAAAAAATGACAGTTATAAAGTAGTTTTTACTCTTTAAAAGAAAGCTGCTTTAAAAAATGAGAAAGCAATCATTGCTGCTACGGTAACTTTGATAGCTGTTCCGGTCAAAAACCCAATAAAAGATCCCCAAGCTGATTTAAGAGCTGTTTTAACATCCTGTTTAAAGATCATTTCCCCAACAAAAGCACCAATCAATGTTCCAAGAAAAAATCCTAGCGGCGGAAAAAACAACATTCCAAGAATCATCCCAATTGTACTTCCTGTAACTCCATAGACAGTACCTCCAAATTTTTTGGTGGTGTAAGCCGGAAGTGCATTCTCCAGTATTAATATTGTAACAACAACAATTCCCCATGTCACTAAAAAGAAAGTACTGAACTGAGCAATCCCACTAAAATGAAGCACTAAAAGAGCTCCGTAACTGAAAGGAAGCCCCGGTATTACCGGAAGAAAAGCTCCCGCTAAACCCATCAGAGTTAAAACCACACCAAGACCAATAAATAATATTTCCATGAGCTATCAGATTTATGAACTGGAATGTACACGTAATTTACTTTTCTTTGTTTCGGTTATATGAGTAATCGGTTCTTGCACCAGTGTAAGCGTTTAGGTATCATCACTCACTTTATGAGTTTCTAGACTAATATTAATTAATCAAATTTTCTTATGGCAAATGAGAACAACGGCGGTTCAGCTTCTATAACCGCTAACGACTTCTTTGGGCACCCAAGAGGTCTTTCCACCCTTTTCTTTACCGAGCTTTGGGAGCGCTTTAGTTATTACGGTATGCGTGCACTTTTGGTGCTTTTTATGACAACAGAAGCCGTAGGTGACAACCCAGGCCTGGGCTTAGGTGTTGGTGAAGCTGCCGCTATTTATGGAATATATACCTTCTTTGTATATGTTCTTTCTCTTCCCGGAGGTTGGGTTGCAGATCAACTTTGGGGACAAAGAAAAGCTGTCTTCGTAGGAGGTTGTATTATTGCAGCAGGTCACTTCAGTATGGCCGTTCCAACTACCACGTTCTTTTTTATAGGATTGGCACTAATCGTTGTTGGTACAGGATTACTTAAACCAAACGTAAGTTCTATGGTTGGGGATCTATATCCTGAAGGCGGAGCTCGCCGAGACGCCGGTTTCTCCATTTTCTATATGGGAATAAATTTTGGAGCAATTCTTGGTCCATTACTTTGTGGTTTATTAGGTGAAGGATATAACTGGCATTATGGTTTCTCATTAGCCGGTTTCGGAATGTTACTTGGATTGGTTTCCTATAAGATCGGTGGCAAATACTTAGGTGAGGCAGGAGATCTTAAGATCGATGACAGCCCTGAAGTATTGAAGAGAAGGAGCCGAATTTTTTATGGAATCGTTTCTTTCTTAGCAGCTGCAGTTGTGATCTTTGGTTTCCTGATGAGTTCCGGAGCAATTGATATCGCATTAGAAGCTCTTGCTCAAAACTTAGGACTCGCAGCGGTAGTAATAACTATCTTGTTCTTCGCTTACATCATTATCTTTGGTGGCCACACTACTGATGAAAAAAAGAAACTTGGTGTAATCTTTTGGTTGTTCATTCTTGCCGCACTTTTCTGGAGTGGATTTGAACAAGCGGGTTCTTCACTAAACTTATTTGCGCAGGATCTAACAGACAGATCTGTTGGCCCGAACTCATTTTTAGGAGGAATGGGAGCCTGGATAATGACTTTGGTTTTTGCTATCCCAATAGGATGGTATGCTTTTAAGACTTATAAAAGAGAAGATGTATGGTCAGTTGCAAAATTTGCGGTGATCTTATCCAGTGTTGGTATTTTAGCATTTCTTTACTGGGTATTCAGCCAGGTTGGAAACGGATGGGAAATTCCCGCAAGTACTCTTCAGCTTATAAATCCTACATTTATTGTAATCTTTGCACCGATTTTTGGTTTGCTTTGGACCTGGTTAGCTTCAAAAAATGCCAACCCTTCCATTCCTGTTAAATTTGGATTAGGACTTCTTGGCTTAGCTGCAGGTTTCTTTGTGCTCTCATGGGGTTCTGCTAATGCTTCTTCAACTGAATTGGTTTCTCCTGCTTGGTTGATAGTAACATACTTCCTTCATACAGTTGGTGAGCTTTGCCTCTCTCCTGTTGGGTTATCTTCTATGACCAAGTTGGCTCCTAAATCACGTGTAAGCCAGATGATGGGTATTTGGTTTGTTGCAGCTGCATTAGGAAACCTAATGGCAGGATTAATGGCAGGTCAGTTGGAAAGTCTTGCACCAACAGGTTTATTCCAAAGTGTAGCACTTGTTGTAGGTGGTGGTGGTATTATTGCGCTACTAGCTAGTCCGGGTGTAAGAAAACTTATGGGCGATGTAGAATAAACCCTACTCTAATTTACAAAAAGGCTTCTTTCTTAAATGAGAGAAGCTTTTTTTTTGTTTAATGAACTGTAGTAACCTTTGATATTACAAATTGTCCCATCCTTTTAGATGTATTCTAATTATTGATGATTTTGTAAATAGTGACTGAGTCATCTCGCGGCGAATGCCCAAGATCTAGATCGTTTTCAAAATTGTAAACTTTTGTACTGATCAAGATTCTTACCTATGCAAGAATGACTATTCATTTAAGAAATTAAAAGATCAAAACCGCTTGGCAATACCTAAAGTCAAGTACAAGTCATCGCCGTCAGAGTAAATAAACCCTGCATCTAACTGAAGTGAAGGATTTAAAAAGTGAACCATGCCTGCTTCAATCAAGTCGCTTGAAAAATTCTCGTCAAAAATTACTGCGTATCCGAAATAACCAGCTGTGTTTTCATTCACAGTAAATCCTGGTGTGATATTAAAATTGAAAGAGCCATTGCCTAAACCATCCACAAAATCTCCATACCCGAAATTAGAGTTTAAGCCCCAATTCTCATTAAGGGAATAATCAGCAAGAATCATGAATCGAGTTAAGTAATATTCATAATCATCATTAAAAAAAGGAAGATTGGTTCTGCTGAATAAGGAAAGATTGAGTTTATCTTCCTGAAAAGATCCCAAGCTGTATTTGAACGATAGAGATTGCACACCAACACGAGTATCTGCTCCATCAAAAAACAGAAGAGACCCTACACCAAACTGGGTTTCCAGATTATCAGTAATTCCCGTTCTTAAGAATAATTGGCCAACATCAGAAAAATTACCACTGATAGAGGCTCCGGATTCGAGATAAACTGTCTTTGCCGGAACAGTGAATGTTCCATAGCCTGCTCCTGGTCGGTCTGCAGATATATTTTGAGCAATTGCCGATCCTGAAAAAAGAAATACTGCGATAACTAAAAGTGTAATAAGTCGATTATTCATAGTAGATGATTTAAGCTTATATTTAACGCATGAATGATACAAAGAAGAACAATTCAATCATACAGAAATCAGCGATAGCTGCCATTGCCACTCCTGTGGGAGAAGGTGGAATCGCGGTGATTCGCGTTTCAGGAAAAGATGCTATTTCAATAGTAAATAAGGCTTTTAAAGGGAAAACCCTCTCTTCTCTCGATTCCCATACCGTTCATTTCGGTAAGATCATCGACAAAAATAAATTACCTGTTGATGAGGTATTAGTAACCCTTTTTCATTCACCGAGATCTTACACAGGTGAAGAAACCGTCGAAATTTCCTGCCATGGCGGGGTGTTGGTTACTCAGAAAGTTCTGGAAACGATTCTGAGCCTGGGAGTAAAAGCAGCAGAAGCCGGGGAATTTACCCAGCGAGCCTTCCTGAATGGAAAATTGGATCTGGATCAGGCTGAAGCCGTTGCTGATATCATTCATGCAAAAAGCATAAAAGCCGTGGATGCTGCTCATCAACAATTGGAAGGTAAACTGGGAGATTATGTCCGAACCTTTCGTCAGCAAATCATTGATGCCACAGCAATGATCGAGCTGGAACTGGATTTTATTGAAGAAGACGTTGAGTTTGCTAATAAGGAGCAACTTCAGAAATTACTGGAAGACGTAGATACAGAACTCTCGAATTTATTGGATACCTATGAAACCGGACGTTTGGTAAAAGACGGCGTTAAAACCGTTCTTATCGGACGCCCCAATGCCGGAAAGTCCACACTTTTGAACACCTTAGTCGGCTCAGATCGGGCTATTGTAACCGAAATTGCCGGAACTACCCGCGATACCATCGATGTGGATTGGAACTTCGATGGCTTGTTATTCAAACTGATAGATACAGCCGGACTTCGGGAAACCGAAGATATAGTGGAAGCAGAGGGTGTTAAGCGTTCACAAAAAGCTTTTGAACAAGCTGATCTGGTTATTTATCTGAAAGATCTTTCTCAAGCTTTCACGGAAGAAGAAAGAAAGGAAATTGCAGCTTTTCAGAAACGAGCAAACGAAACGCCTTTCATTCTGATCGGTACCAAAGCGGATATTGAAGCGGATCGGGAATGGCGAACAGAATTTGATTTGAAAATATCAGCGGTAGAAGAAGAAAATATAAAAGCGCTAAAAACACTACTGAAAAACCGCGCACTTGAGAACAAACACTATGATGCTTCCAGTTTATTGGTTACCTCTTCCCGCCACCGTGACGCTCTTCAAAAAACCAAGGAACATATTCAAGCAGCATTAACCGGTTTAAAAAACGGTTTAACAGGCGATTTCCTTTCTATCGATCTAAGGGCGGCTTTAAATGAATTGGGAACAGTTACCGGCGAGATCACTAATGAACATATTCTGGACTCCATCTTCTCACGGTTTTGCATCGGGAAATAAAAAAAGCCTTACTCATTAAGCAAGGCTTTTAAATTCTTTCAAAAAAGAAAACTAATTACTAGTTATCCCCATCTTCTTCTGAACCTAAAGGTTGTCTAGGCTCCTCATTTTGGATAGGAACAGCTGATTGAGTTTGAGATGGAGCATTCAGATCCTGAACCGGAGCGCCACCATCCTGAAGAATACTACGAGACGGACCATTTCCGGAACGATCGATAGCAAAATTAGCTAGAATACAGAGTACCAAAAAAGCACCGCCGAAAATTCCTGTAGCCTTGGAAAGCAAATCTGCCGTTCTGCGAGCTCCTAAACCGGAGTTTCCGCCAAGAGCGCCACCGCCCCCACCGCCGCTAATTCCGGATAAACCGGATCCTTGACCATTTTGAAGTAAAACAACTAATATTAAAAGTGCGCAGATTATAGTTATTACTGCAACTAAAATGTTATAAAGCATGATAAAATCTTAAATTTTTCAGAGCATTAAAGATATTCAAATTTCTATATTATCCCAAGCGTGTAACTGTCATTTGATAAGGTTATTATCCATTCATGGAAAATTTTTTAAACAGCATAGCAGATTTTTTTCAAAGCTCACCGGTAGTCACAAGCCAAATCCTTAAAACTCTTGTAGTTATATTCATTTTATGGGTCATCCGTTCTTTAACGCTCCGTGTTGTCCATAAAAATGTAGAGAGTAAGCGCACTACTTATAAATGGAGAAAGAACCTTACTTATATATCTGCATTTATAGGAATAATTCTTATTTCTCAGATCTGGTTTAGTGCTTTGGGTAACCTCTCTACTTATTTCGGATTACTTTCTGCCGGTTTAGCCATTGCCCTGAAAGACCCCGTTACAGACCTTGCAGCATGGTTATTCATCATCTGGAGAAAGCCATTTGATGTTGGTGACAGAATAGAATTGGGTAAATCAAAAGGAGATGTGATCGATATTCGCCCGTTTAAATTTACCATTTTGGAAATTGGTAACTGGGTAGATGCCGACCAAAGTACAGGTCGGGTAATTCATATTCCCAACCATACCGTTTTCACAGAACAGCTTGCAAATTACACCAGCGACTTCCAATTTATCTGGAATGAAATTGGAATTATGGTCACATTTGAGAGCGACTGGAAGAAAGCTAAAGAAATCCTGAGCACAATCGCTGAAGAAGAATCCAAAGATTTTATTGAGCAAGCAAAGGAACAAATAAAAAGAGCTGCGAAATCCTACCTCATTGAATACCGCTATCTCACTCCCATCGTTTACACTAATGTAAAAGACAGCGGAGTGATGTTGTCGATTCGTTATTTAACTGATCCCCGAAGACGTCGAGGAAGTGCTCAGGCAATTTGGGAAAGAGCTCTGGATGAATTTTCACAATCCGACTCCATCGATCTTGCTTATCCTACTATTCGGGTTTTTAATAATCCCAGAGAAGGCAAGCCGGAAACCGGTGGACCTTCCGGCTAAGCCAAATAACAAAAGACAAATCGCAAATATCAAAATACAGAATTCAACTTTTGAGCTTGGGTGATTTCGTGGCTTACACTCTTTAAGCTTGTATTCAAATCATCAACAAAGACTATCTTTGATATAGCATAAAACTTAATGCAGAGGGTTAATTCAGAATCAAATAAGCCTTAACTTTGATGCTCACTAAACATCAAGAGTAATGGCTCCTCCTAAAGATAAAATCACTGAACAACTTATTGAAGAAGGCATTGATCCTTCTATCCGCGAGCACACTTTGGTTGAAGATTTAATGGCTATTTCTGTAGCCTCTGTACTTCTTTCATTCGGGATCGCATTATTTTCAGAAATGAATTTTTTGATCGGAGGAACGGCCGGAGTTGCTTTCCTTACTCAGTATGCAACCGGATTTTCTTTTGGTGAGGTTTTCTTTGTGATCAACATCCCCTTTTATGGTCTCGCTTTATGGAAACTTGGATGGAAGTTTACACTTAAAACTTTTGTCACCGTATTTCTGGTTTCTCTTTGCTCAGATTATGTTCCCTTAGTTTTTGAATTTGGAGATATAAATCCGATTTACGCGGCTGCACTCGGAGGCTTTTTAATCGGTACGGGATTGCTAATGTTATTCAGGCACAAAGCGAGTTTAGGCGGATTGAATATCGTTTCTATTTACCTACAGAAATTCCATGATATCAATGCCGGCCGGTTTCAAATGTGTGTGGATGTAATCATCATCGTAGGTGCAATTTTTCTGGTAGATGTGATGGCTATTGTTTATTCTGTGCTAGCGTCAGTCTTTCTCAACCTGATTCTGGCTGTGAATCATCGTCGTGGAAGATATCTGGCTTTAGACTAACCAAACGATATTCTTATGAACAGAAAAGACTTTTTGCTCCGCTCGGCAACGGTGGGCGCAGCTACTCTGCTTCCCATTCAAAAATTAGCCTTTTTACTTCAAACACCTTTTACAACCCTTCGCCGGAATGTAGGAACTTTTGTTGGCAGAGGCGGAACTATCGGTTGGCTGGCTACAAAAAATTCACTGGTAGCTGTGGATTCTCAGTTTCCAAACTCAGCACAAACTTGTTTGGATGGTCTGAAAGAAAAAACAGATCATGTAATGGATTATTTGATCAATACTCATCATCATGGAGATCATACAGCCGGAAATCCCGTTTTCAAAGGTTTTGCAAAACATATAGTGGCGCATCAGAATGTTCCGGACCTCCAGAAAAGATCAGCGGAAGGCAGAGGGCAGGAAGCCGTAGATGCCCAGGTATATGCTGACCTAACTTATATTGATAAATGGAGCGAAGAAGTTGGAGATGAAACCGTTCATTTGATGCATTTTGGTCCGGCTCATACCGGCGGCGATTCAGTAGTGTATTTCGAGAAAGCCAATGTTGCTCATATGGGAGATCTCATGTTTAACAGAGCTTATCCTTTTATAGATACTGATGGTGGAGCTAACATAACCAACTGGATCCAGGTTTTACGCAAAACCATCGAAGAGCTGGAAAATGATACCATTTACATCTACGGTCATGGAAATTCTGAGTTCGGAATTACAGGCAATAAAGATGACTTGATGCTTAAAAGTAATTTCCTCGAAGCACTTTTGGAATACACTCAAAAAGGGATCAACGAAGGCAAGAGCAAAGAAGAAATTGCTAAAGCTGAAGTTATTCATGGTTTTGAAGTATTTAAAGCGCCGGGTTGGGGATTAACGTTAAGTAGAAACATTGAGGCGGCTTACACAGAACTATCATCATCATATGACCGATAGTTGTTATGGAAAATTCATCCCGTACATTAACTGAAGAAAACTCACAAAAAGCCTCGACAAGCAAAACCCGTTGTTTGTACTGCGGTCATGAAGCTGAATTGGTTTGGGTTCATGGTCACGGGCAATGCTCGAATTGCGGAATAAACACCGAAGAATGCTGTCGTGGTGAGAGCTGTGCTTTTGGAAATTAAGAATTCTTGAATGAAGGATTAAGAATTATTCTAGTTCTATAAGCTAAGAGGTTTTATTTACCACTAATACACCAACACACAAAAGTAATGATTAAAGTTTTGTGCTTTTGAGTTTCTGTGGCATTTTTCCATAAGATCTTTTAAGTCTTTAGCGAATAGCGGAGACTTAAAAGTAACAATAAATAGAAGTCTCTGACTTCCACTATCTCAATCTTATTAAATCAATACTTCATCTATTCGAATCAGGCCTGTTTTATATGTATACCAACTTGCGCTGCTATAAGGATAATCAACTGCTTTTTTACAGAAACCTTCCTTCACCGGATTGTAATGGATGTATTCCATTTTTTATGGAAAAACTCATTGCTTGTAATTTCCATCGGTCGATTATCTTGTCTCCAGAATTGATATTTCTTATTGTTAGAATTCCTCTTTCCTGCTTCTCTAAACAACCACAACATCCAATTCCTTCGGCTTTCTTTTTTATTAAATTCAAGATCTTTAAGAATGGCTGATGCTGTAAACTTTTTAAAGTCTCTGAGTGTATTAGAAAGGCTACAATCTTCTTTTGCACTTATTACTAAATGGATATGATTGGTCATTATGCACCAACCATGAATGTTTAATCCTTTTTCTTTTTGGCAATATTGTAAGCTTTCCACAACAATAGTTTTGTAGGCAGGTCTGGTAAATACATCAATCCATTCTATTACCGCAAAAGTAATGAAATGAGCTTGTTGGTGATTATAAATTTTAAATCCTGCCATATACTGAATGAAAAAGCCTTCTACATTTTAAATATACAAGGCTTATATAAATATTTAGTATTTGGTTAGCAAGTCACAGACTTGCTTTTTGTTCTAACCAGCTAGCTCTTCTGGCTTGTTCATTCCCGCTCTGAAGTCACCGCTATTCGCTAAAGACTTCAGAGATCTTTTGGGGAAAGTAATAATTCAATTTTTGTGGTTTTGAGCTTCAGTGGCATTTTTCCCTCTTTCCGTAGCTCCGCTGCGGAATGCTAATCTCAAGCTCTGCTTCCACACAAAACTAAATAATAAAATCAATAATCATATTGATATCTGAAATCGATGCCACGTCGGTTGGAATCTTCGCCTTCTGTAATGATCAGATCCCAGGTTTTTGAAAGAGCATATTCTAAAATGAACAATGTTTTTGGATCAGAAGTTGTGATCTCATTTACAATAGCAAAGAACGTTCGGTCATTTAAGTACCAGCCGGTTTTAATGGAAGTACCAGTCTCATTACCCACTCTGGTATTGTCGATTTGTACTACATCCACTCCAAGCTCTCTGGTTGCCAGAGCTTCCACTTCATCCAGTAAAACACCCGTAAGCAAGTCTGTTGGAGAAGAACCACCATTTTGAACCAATGCGTTCTGCCAGGAATCGAAGGCATAACAAGGTTTATTAAACAAGGTGTAGCAGTAAATATCCTGTTGCTCCATAGGCGGATCGCTTTCAAATACATACTCAGGATTTTCTGCCGTGCCTTTAATGATATAGTACAAAGTAACTTCCTGTTCACCTTTTCTGGAAACAGGAACATAAGCACTTTTTACATTCAGGTCAGGATTTGCAGGAGGTCCACTAAATACCACTTCAGCTTCATCCAGTTCGAATCGTTTTCCTAACGGTCGCACATAACCACTGGTTCCCCGGAGACTTCCAAAAAGTGAAAGTTCTCCATTTGTTTCTTTCTGAGCATCCAGATCACCTTCTATCTCAATTTCCAGATCTAAATATCTCCGGTTCCTGACAAAGAAATTTCGTTCGATCGCAAATTCCATTTCTATAGATAGTGAGTCGTAATAACTTACATTGTTTACTTCTTCCCCTTCAAGTCTGACATCCTCTACCGTTTTATCACCGAAATCGTCCAGAACTATAAAACCATTTTTTACTGCAAATCTACCGGTTGCTTTCGGGGTGGAAACAGGACCGCTTAATTTAGAATCCAGATCTACCACTAAATTGTACTCATCAGTGTTTGCAAGTTTAAATTGATTTGCTTTGGCTTGAATATCCAGTGTAGTAGGATATAATCCGTCAAGGTTTATAGCTCCGTTTGCGTTAAAGCTTCCTTTTCCACTATTAGCCGATAGTTGTTTAAGTAATATTCTATCCTTGGAAAACTCTATTCTGGATTTAATTCCATCAACTTTAATACCCGCTATTGGTGATTCAAAAGACGTTTTTGTTAACTCAAAATATCCGTTTGTGGTGATCTCGTCTTCTGTACCTTTCAGACTAAGTTCCCCGTTTAAGGCTCCTTTCAAGTTTCTTGTAAACTCTTTATTTACGAAATCATTGAATACCGCAAGATTGAAATCTTTTGTACGGACTTCTACAGAAACAGGCTTATTTTGGTCTACTGTATTTAGTTCAAATGTTTTAAAATTGTAAGAGAACGGAAAATCAATATCTATATCTGCAGCTTTTTGTCTTGCAGCGAGAATCTCAGTATTTATTATAATATTGTCTTTTTCCTCACTGTATTTGAACTCGGCGAATACGGAATCCAAACGTACATTCGAAAGCACTGGGTCCTGAATATTTAACGAACCTTCAAAATTTGGAGTCCCTGCCGTTCCGGAGAGTGTTCCGTTAAAACTGACTATTCCTTCTGTGCCTGTTATCTCAAATTTTTCCAGCGCTGATTTGAATTTTGATAAAGAGATTGGTCTAACTGTCAGATTTCCCTTCACTGATTGAGAATAAAATTCATCTGAAAGTTGTTCCGGATCGGTAAGATCTAATGGAACATCCAGACTTCCTGAAATCACTTCTCTGCGATCCCAGATCAATGAAAGATCGGATTGTATCCTGTTATTCTTTGCATCAAAATTAATACTAAACACATCCGCCTGAACCCCTTCATATTCTATATTTTGAAGTTCCAGATTACCACTTCCTGTAAGCTTTGTTGAAGTTTTATTGATATTTGCCCGCCCTGAAAGAACTCCATCAATATATCTTTCACCAAAAATGATTTCCTGCAAAATCCCGAAATTGAAATTCTCTCCTACAAACCAGATTTGTTGATTCAGACTATCAGCATATGGTACTGCAAGAGACAGAAAAGCGCCGTTTGGAGAAACGAGTTCTAATGAATCCGTTTTGATCTGTCCATTTTTGACCGAAATGTTAAATGTGTTTTGAAGTTTAAGGCTATTATCATTTGTTATGAAATCCAGCTTATCCATAACCACCGCTACATGCATGGAATCGGTTAGAAGTTCATATTTGCCGACATTATTAATTCTGCCGTTTATATTATCTTTAATCTCAACAGAATAGCTTCCAAAGAGAGAATCAGGGGTTCTGGTTGATTTTGTAGTGACTTTTATATCCTGCAATAAAGTTTCATAGATCTTGGGATTTTTAATATCTATTTCAAAACTACCCTCTTCTCTGTCTTTTAATACAAATTCCCCACTCCCGGTAATTCCGCTTGCAAGAAACAACTCGTCTACTACAATATCCTGAAGGTCGAAGTTGGTTTTACATTCCAAAACTCCATTTTCGTTTTCAGAAACATCTGCCGATAGATTGCCGGTAGCTTGCAAAATTTCTAAATCGAGAAGTTCAGCAAAAGGTTGAGTATTTTTGAGTTCAAGGTCAAATGAGAGCACATTTTCTGGGTCTTTTTCATCACGTATATTTCTCCGGCCTCTGAAATCTGCATTGGCAATATCACTCTTTAAAGTTGCTTCAGGAATTTTAAGTACACCATTTTCAATATTATACTCCCCTTTTAGCACATTGATGGAAGCTCCATTTACAAAACTTGTATCTATGTTTGCGCTACCTTCTAAAGTCAGATTATCCATATTCGAACCACGACCTTTACCCGAGATATCAAAGTCTATATCAGTTGGAAACTCCGAAAAGGCTGATAGTTCCGATATATCTAAATTATTGGAAGACACCTTGTAGCTAAACGATGGGAGTTCGGATAGAAATTCAGTTGCATTAGCTTTAAAATTTATATCTGAAGTGTTTATACGTGTAAACCCTTCAGTTTTTAGTGAGTCCTTTGATATACTGCCATCCAGATAAAGATATTTAATTTGTTCATCACCAATTATAAGTGGTTTTAAAGATCCGCTTGGAAATCTAATATTAGCCAAGTTCTTATTTCTTGGATCTCTTAATGTATTGGCTACAGTAAAATTCCAGGGAGTCTCTGATAGCCCAAAACCCTTTCCATCACCGGTGATGTTGATTCTAATATCTGTTCGTGGAGCATCTTCTGCCCAGTATTTTGCATTAAAGCTATCCAGCCATAAACCAAACTTCCAAGGAGTCTCACTATCGAATACATTTTCTATGGTAGTATTTGCCCGAACATTTTCTCCCCCGCTTGTTGTTACATCGAGGTTTGCTAATAGTTTTCTTTCTTTAAGACTACCGCTTCCAAAAAACCGTCTGAAATTATACTCTTCATACCGGATCCCTTCAATAGTAAATCCCCAGGTAATATCGGCTTTTTCATAATCCTGACTCACAGATCCGTCCATTGTCATTTGGAACAAGCCTGTTTGCACATCTATTGAATCATTAGTCAGTGTTGCGATATCCAGGTTGTCACCTCTTAATCCAAATTGTGTCAATGTAATTTGCTCGCTTAGTTGGAAAGTTGCCGTAGCTTCAAGATTTCTTGCGAAAGTCGCATCTGCACTAACTTCCAGATTTATGGTTTCAGCGTTTCCTTTTAACTTAACTCCAACTGTTACTTCATCTTTAGGAATATCTGAATCTGTATAAGCATTTACATCTTCAGTGGAAATCGGATCAAGTTTTATATCCGAATTGAATACAGAATCTTTTAGATTGGCGAACCCATTAGCCTTAAAAAGTGATCTTCCGGTATTAAGTACTAGATCCTGAAGTGTAATTCTTTGTTCTTCAAAAGAACCGGATGCTTTAAAAGAAATCGACTCAGGAAGTCTACCTTCTTTGATCTCAAAGTTTAATTTTGAAAGTTGAGCCTCTATTTCACCCTTCAGTGAGAAGCTCCCCCGGGCGTCAATTTTATTAAGTGAAATAGCTGAATCCGGAAGAAAATCAGGTGCATTCACAGAAATACTACTTCCGTTTATATTTATATCTTCAATCTCAAATTGAAATGAAGATTCTTTTGAGGTGGTATCTGGTTTAACAATTTCCTGAACATTAAACACCGCAGTTGAATCTTCTGTATATCCTGTTTGTTTTACTTGGACATTAGCTTCTGCAACTGAAAGCCTTTCAAAATGAAATGTCCCTGACAAGAAACTCAGAATATTATATTTTGCATATACGGTATCCACATTAGCAACGGAGCTGGGCTCACCTATCTGAATACCGGTTAATCTAATTTCTTTCCACAAATCTCCGCTAAGTTCTTTAATCGAAAAACCGACAGTCAGGTTTTCATTCGCTATTTCTTCGATCTTATCCTTAGCAAAATTTTGCACTACTTTTGTTTTAAGCGACAACCGCAATCCTGTAAGCAGAATAACAACTGCTAAAAAGAACCAAAAAGCTCCCTTCAATATTTTAACAAAGATATTTGTTGACGAATCACTCATTAAAATGCCTGCCCAATACTAAAATGAATATGCCATCTGTCCCAGGCAGAACTCATGCTTGTATCGCCCCTGTAAATGTTTAAGTCTTCGTCAGTCGGATTTACTTTATACCCAAGATCTACTCTTATCGGACCAATCGGAGATTCATATCTTATTCCTCCTCCAACTCCGAACTGAATAGGGCGATTTGCTGTAGTTCGAATAGTTTTCCAAACCTGTCCACCATCTATAAAACCTGCGAAACTTAAACCCTTTATAAACCTGTCCACATCTTGCCTTAGCTCAAAATTAAAACTGAATGTTGCTTTCCCTCCCGTTGGTACATATCCCGAAAAATTACCTAAAGAATCAAAAACGGCTTCTTTTGGACCAAGTTCTTGCCTTCCCCAGCCGCGAACTTCACTTGACCCTCCATTATAAAAGCGAATGTCGGCCGGTAAAGAATCTTGTTTCGAATAATAAATTGAACCACCACTAACCCTGCTTGCAGCTACCAAACTTTGATTTAATATTTTGTACGCTCGAATATCCAGAGATGCTTTTTGAAACGAAAAGGTAGCTTCATTAAATAAACCTGACAATTCTAAAAAAGGTTGAACAGTAAAACCTTCCCCTCTTCTTGGTTGTCCTTTTCTGGCATAAACACTGAACTTAAATGATGAAATATTGTAGTTTAAAATACTATCAGGACTGACTTCAGAAGTTCCATCTTCACTTTCTTTCACATCAAATTCCTGGTTAAGTGTAAAATCATAGTTAAAAGTACCGGTAACCGCCTCACTGTAATTATACCCGAAGCTGTTCCTTATACCACCTGTATCAATAGAGTAAGCACGTTCAATACGTCGCTGAACAAACGGTGAAATGGTAATACTGCTTTTTGTATTATATACATACGGGAACAAATAACTGGCTCCCAACCTCATATCAAATGCAGAAAGTTTTGCATTGGCAGAAAATAATTCTCCTTTTCCTCTTGCATTTCTATGACTCCAGGAAGCTTGAGCTCTAAATAATTTGTAGGAGTTCAAAAATGTTAACCGTTCATCATTAAATCTGTCATAATTTCCTATTCCAAAAGTTGCGGCAAAGGATCTTAAACTTCTCTCTTTAACTCTTGCCAAGACATTTATAGTACTGTCTTGTTTTTGATCCGGAATGGAAATAAGTGCAAACCTCAGCAAATGGTGTCCAAACAACTCTCTTTGAGCTTCCCGCATAGCGTTATCACTAAAATATTCATCTTCACTTATACCGGTTTCTCTGCGTATGTATTTAGCGTCTAATGAAGTTTCTCCTTCTACAAAGATAGAATCAAATCTTGCTCTGGGACCGGGATAAGTAAGCATAGCTACACTAGCTTTTTTTGCTAAAGTATCTACTTTGGATTGAACTTCCGCTTCAGCATATGGATACCCCAAATTTCTTAAGATGTTTGTGAAATCAGATTCAACTTGTGCTTTTGACACCGGTTGAAATATTTTGCCTTTTCGGTAAGGCAAGCGCCTAAGTTCTTTTGAAAATTTCTCGTTACCGTATATAACCGAACTATCTCTCATAGAGGTTTGGAGGAGCACCTGAACTGAATCAATCCTTATTGGCGCATTTTCCACTACCATAAATATGAGCTCTTTTTTCCACTCTTTATTTTTGGACTCCAATCTGTAATTCACATCTACTTCATTAAAACCGCGGCGTTGGTAAAACCTTTCTAAACGGATTACATCTCTCCGGATTTCTGTTTCCGAAACATAAAATCCCTTTTCGTTAAAAAAAGTCAGCTTCTTCCATAATGACGGAGCTTCATTTGCTATATATCTTTTCAACACAATGCCTTTGTATGTACTATTCCCTTCAATTTTTACATTCCAGATACGATCCGGTTTACCGTCGTCCTGTGCAAAAAGCTGTTGCTGAGGAACTATAACGAACATCAAAAAGATTAAGTAAATTCTGATATGTTGAGTGAGTAGTTTTTTCAATGTTTAATCAATAGCCAAATATTTATTCCGCATTCTTGTAACCTTTGTGATTATCCCTTTATATCTTGAATCTGTTTAATTTATTGAACCAACAATGTACTATGTATAAATATTTAATTCTTTCTGTTTGTATAGCCTTTTTTGTGAACTGTAAATCTTCTGAAGAGTTTACCGGTTTTTCCTACGATCCTCCTAATGTAACAGATACTCAAGATAAAAAAGTCCACCCTCAACACAGAAGAATAATTGGTGCAGGAGATCCAACTGTTTGGGTCTCAAACAATTTCGAAAGTGCTCGACTAAACGATTTTTATGCCATTAATGACAGCACATTTGAAGTTTATATTGAGCCTGAAAACGCTCCAATAAATAACAGTCCATGGTATGCTTTCAAAATTTGGAGCGACTCATCCCGATCTGCAGTAATACGTCTCAATTACAACAACGCCCGTCACAGATATGTTCCTAAAATTTCTGCCAATGATTCCACTTATTCTGTTGACATGGCCAGGACAGTTTATGACTCTGTTTCAAAAACACTGGCTTTTCAGATCAAACTTTCAAAAGAACCTATTACCGTAAGTGCTCAACCCATTTCAAATACAAGATCTTATGATGATTGGTTGATGAAAATGTCTCAACATTCTTTTGTCTCAATCAGTGAGATCGGAACAAGTAAACTCGGAAATCCGATAAAAGAATTAACAATTAATGAAACACCCCCCAATAGTGAAACCGGTGTTTTAGTTATAATGAGTAGACAACATCCACCTGAAATTTCAGGTTATTTTGCTGCCCGTTATTTCATTGAAGAACTTGCTTCTGATTCTGAACTATCAAAACAATTCAGATCAGAATTCATTGTCCGTTCATTTCCTTTGATAAATGTCGACGGAGTTATGAATGGTCATTGGAGGCATAGTGCTGCCGGTATTGACTTAAACCGTGATTGGGAAAATTTCAACCAACCTGAGACGCAAGCAGTTAAAAATGCTTTGTTGCCTTTACTTCAGGACCCGATGAAAACTGTTTATTACGGTATTGATTTTCATTCTACTAATGAAAATATATTCTATCCAATAGAAGAATCTGTAAAAACATTTCCTGACAACTTAACCCAAAAATGGATCCCTTTTATTCAGGAGGACAATGAGGCTGTTAAATTCGTAACAGAAGAATTTAATACCAGTTCGCCGATCTCAAAAAACTGGATTTACAAAACTTTTGGTGCAGATGCTGTTACCTTTGAAATGCATGACGAACTTCCTTTGGAAAAAATTGAACAAATAGGTCGCTCTTCAGCGCAAAGCCTTATGAAATTATTACTTGATGAAAAAAGTAAAGTCCAATAAAAAACTTTGCTATATCCAGCTTTTTTTTCAAATTGAGATATGAATGGATCCAAAATACTTACTGAAGGATTGAACAACTGGAAATTACGACTTATCCTGAGTGCACTCTTATCCATTATGGGGTTAGCCGCTCTGATCAGCATGATACTTGGTTTATTTATCAATTTGAGTATTTACGATAAATCAATAGTAGCGATCGCAATCTGGATGGTTGGAATACCTACCTATCTGATTTTAAGCGGACTTGCTAAAATAACTCCGCAATCCATCGCTTTATTTATCAATGAAAACGATAACCCGGTTCAGGGCGATCTGCAAATTCTGCTGAAAGATTCCGATGATCTTGATGAATCTTCAAAGACCAAACAACAAGAACTAATTAATTTTTTCCAGGAAAACCCCTTATATAAATTCCTCCCTGATAAACCTGTAAAGCAAGCATATTTATTGATGGTTACTTCCATGTTGGGCAGTTTTGGTATTTGGTTTATTTCGTAAGATCTGAATCCTTTTTAATTCGCTTCGTCTTAATGAAATAAACGCCCATACTTTGTACCTTTTAGCATGTCGCACGATCATAAGCATAAGCACCACCATCATCATCATTTTAACGACTCGTCTACTGTAAAGCTGTGGATATCGATATTCCTGAATCTTGCGATAACCATTGCAGAATTTGTTGGTGGAATACTATCCAATTCATTAGCGCTTCTTTCAGATGCTGTACACAATCTCAATGACACACTTTCACTTGGTATTAGTTTAGCAGCCCGTAAGATCTCAAAGAAGGGCGCAAATCAAGACAAGACCTTCGGCTACAAGCGTGCAGAAATTATCGGGGCATTTATAAACTTGATCACACTTGTACTTGTAGCTTTATTTCTGATCAAGGAAGGAGTTGAGCGATTCTTTGATCCTCAGCCTATTGATGGCTTAACTATGTTTTGGGTGGCAATAGTTGGTTTACTGGGAAATTTTATAACTGCGGCACTGTTGTTTAAAGAGTCCAAAGACAATCTCAATCTTAAAAGTGCATACATCCATATTTTGTCAGACGGTTTATCATCAGTTGGGGTGATCATTGGTGGCTGGCTGATCTTAAAATATGAATGGTACATAGTTGATACCATTTTAACTGTAGGAATAGGAGCATATATCCTTTGGCATTCCTATCATATGCTTCAGGAAACCATTGACATATTGATGCAAGCTACCCCTGAAGAGATCGATCTCCCGGAGCTCACTTCCAAAATAGAGCAACTAAATAAAGTTCAGGAAGTTCACCACGTACATGTTTGGCGATTAGATGAAAACGAGATCATGATGGAAAGCCATATTGTTGTTGACGAGGATGACTTGTATGAAATGGAAAACATCAAGAAAAAAATTAAAAGCTTATTACATGATGAATTTGGAATACATCATTCAACTTTAGAATTTGAATGTCAGCCTTGTAGCTCTCATCAACATGAAGCAGTAACCCATCAGCACTAAAATCCTTTAAATGAAATTATTTTTCCCAGCATCTTTTTTAATTCTTTGCACTGTGCTTATTTCCTGCACAAACAGCCCGAAAATTATCGATGACCTTTCAGACAAATCTTTCGAGGTTCTTAATCAAAATGGTGAATCCGTAACATTTCCTGACGATTATGAGGGAAAATATGTTGTGGCAGGTTTTATCTATACAAACTGTCCTGATATTTGTCCTTTAGTGACTCAGAACCTGATCAAAGTTCAGAAGGAGTTTAATAATCCTGATGATATTCAGTTTTTAGGAATCACATTCGACCCTAAAAGAGACACCCCTGAAGTGCTGAAGAATTATAAAGGACTTTTTAATCTTGATGACAATTTTGATTTCTTAACAGCGGACTCAACAACCATTAGCGAGCTTATGGACAGTGTAAGAGTCCGTTCTGATGTTTCATTTACACAAGTGAGAGATGATGACAAAGAAGTATACTTCATGAACCACTCTGACAAAATTATGGTATTGGATAAAAAAGGAAGGGTGATCTTTGAATATGGCGGAAGCATGACCCCTGTAAATTATATTGTTGAAGATATTCAATCGGTAAGGAGATAGTACCTTGAAAAAGCTAGTAGTATTCTTTCTATCCCTTTTTATTTTAATCAACTGTGGTAAAAGCTCCGAAAAAAATTCTTCAGAAACTTCTGTTGACCAGGAAACTCAAAACTGGGCTCGTCCCGGATCTCAGGGTCAAATGAGTGGTGCTTATTTTGTCTATGAAAATACGTTAGATGTATCAGATACTTTAATTTCAGTAGACAGCCCTCAGGCAATGATGACTCAAATTCACGAATCTTACACTACCGAAGACGGACTTGCCGGTATGCGGGAAAAGAAAGAGATTATTGTTCATTCAGATGAAAGTCTGATTTTAAAACAAGGTGGTTTGCATGTAATGCTGATGAATCTGAAAGAAGATTTATCTGAAAATGATTCTGTTGAAGTTACTCTCGAATTCACAGAAGCCGGGACTGTAAAATTCAAATTACCTGTAAAGAGCAATAAATAAAGCCCGAACTTTTCACCATTCGGGCTTTCTGGGTTGATTAAGAAAATGAGCCGGGTTAATTGCTCATCATATAATACGTATAGCCCGTTATATCGGATTGTATTTTATTTTAAACTGTTGCCAGATATTAGTTTTTATAGCCGAAGAGTCTTTCTACTATAACAAATGGAGGGAATTTAAATCTGCTTCAATTAACTGAAGGGCATAAAAAAAGACATGTGTTGACATGTCTTTTAATAAAGTTTTGTGAAGAAAAAGTTAGTAGGAAGAAAAAACTTCGGTTGTACCGTCTTTTTTAACAAGATATACGTCGTAACTATCTGCCTCTCTTCCCGAAACTTCCATCCCCGGAGAACCGATTGGCATACCCGGAACAGTAAGGCCTATAGCGCCTTCAGGTTTTTCTTCTAAAAGTCGGTTAACATCTTCAATTGGTACATGCCCTTCAACAAAATACTCACCAACCATTGCAGTATGGCATGACTCAAATCTTGCCGGCACCCCTTTTTCTCTTTTTACTTCCATCAAATTAGGGATAGGTTTTTCAACTACCTCAAATTGATCCTCATTCATTAAAGCAGCCCATTTTGTACAGCATTGGCAACCCTCGTTCTTGTACATTACCACTTCAATCTTGTCAGTAGAAGCCGAAGAAACCGTTGCTGAATACTCGTCCTGCACTTCATTTTTTGGCCAAAATAATGCTGCTGCAAAACCTATGGTAAATAAAAGTCCAAATATTAAAATCTTGTTATTGCTCATGATGAATTTTCTTTTAAAAGTTGAACCAAAATACGAAAATTTTTAGAGGAAATTTTGATTTCTGTCTTAGTGCTGCTTAAATGCAAGAGATCGAATAACATTCTATCAAACATCTGCAATATACTATCTCGCCCTGAAAGAATTCTTTAGCATTACCTTTTCTTCAACGACTCTGTTTTTGATCATAATTTAATCCGAAATATGTTTAATAACGGTATCTCTTTTTTTTGGTCTGATTAATCAACATCTTGAATCTATGACAGGAAATTAAAATTCTAACCGCCATGACTTATAAACACTCTTTTCTAACGTTCTTTTCGCTGTGTTTTTCTCTGTCTGTTTTCGCGCAAACTTCAGAATTCAAAGCTACATTTATAAAAGCTCAATCGGTTCTAAAAGTGCTTTTGATCTTGGTTTCTTCGGTATTGAAGAAACACTTGTACGTTTTGTAAGTTATACTCTCAAATTTTAAAAAATATGCAATCAAAAAAATTCTCTTACGAAAACAATGAACTCGAAGTAACATGGGATCTGAAACGTTGTATCCATGCTAAAGAATGTGTGCATGGGTTACCTGACGTTTTTGATCCTGAAAAAAAACCATGGATCGATCCGGATAAAGAACCTGATTCTGAAAAGATCATGGAAACCATTGAACGTTGTCCAACCGGAGCGCTTCAATACCATTTCAAGAATAAAAGCAATCCGGAGACACCTCCATCATCCAATAAAATAATTATTGATGAAAACGGACCTCTTTATGTTCATGGCAATATCGTTCTTCAGGATAATGACGGTAATGAGTTACTCAGAGAAACACGATTAGCATTTTGCCGATGTGGAAAATCATCTAACAAACCGTTGTGTGACAACTCTCATATAAAAGCTGAATTCGAGGCCAGCACTTCCTACAACCCGGAGCGTTTAGAGTTGGAACCTCAGGAAAATGAAGGTGGCGAGCTTTTGATCAAACTTATTGAAAATGCGCCATTTGTTGTAGAAGGAAATTATGAAGTGATTGGCGGGGATCAATCTACTAAAACATGTAAGCGAATGAGTTTCTGTAGATGTGGCGCCTCTGAAAACAAACCATTTTGTGATGGAACACATCGCCAAATAGAGTTTAAGTCTGATGACTAACCCAACTATTCTTGTTATTGCGTCTTTTCTAGCCGCGCTTGCGGTTGGGCTGGGTGCTTTTGGAGCCCATGCTTTAGAAGAATCGCTTAGTCCAAAGAGATTAGAGACATGGAACACAGCTGTTACTTACCACATGTGGCATGCTTTAGCTTTGATTGCATTGGCGCTGGTTTCCAGAGTTTTTGAAGTTGATCTGGCTTGGTCTTTGAATCTGATAGTAGCAGGAATCTTTATTTTCTCAGGAAGTTTATATCTGCTTTGTTTAACCGACACGAGTTGGTTGGGCGCAATCACTCCTATTGGAGGAATTTGTTTTATACTTGGTTGGTTGATAGCAGGATGGAAATTTATAACACAAATCTGAATTCATATGAAAGCAATCTGGAACGGAAAAATATTAGCTGAAAGCGACAACACGGTTGTGGTTGAAAACAACCATTACTTTCCTGCTGATTCTATCAATGAAGAATTCTTTACTGATAGTGATCACAAAACTACCTGTCCGTGGAAAGGATTGGCAAGCTACAAATCCATTCAGGTTGAGGGCGAAACCAACGAAAATGCCGCTTGGTATTATCCAGAGCCCAAAGTTGCTGCAAGCGAGATCAAAGATCACTTTGCCTTTTGGAAAGGTGTGGAAGTGACCGAATAAAGCTTCTGAAGCTACAAAAGCTCACTGGCAATATTTGCCAGATCAGAACGCTCTCCTTTCTCAAGATTGATATGAGCATACAAATCACTTTTCTGCATCCGGTCCACTAAATAAGAAAGTCCGTTGCTTTGAGTATCTAAGTATGGAGTATCAATTTGGAAAATATCTCCGGTAAAAATTACTTTGGTATTTACTCCCGCTCGTGTAATAATGGTCTTCACTTCATGTGGAGTCAGGTTTTGAGCTTCATCGATAATAAATACCACGTTCGATAAACTTCTGCCCCGAATATAAGCCAATGGTACAATTCTGAGTTTATCTGTTTGGATCATCTCATCAATTTTTTTGTACTGCTTACTGGTTTCTTTGAATTGATGTTTTATAAAACTCAGATTATCCCAAAGTGGCTGCATGTAGGGGTTGATCTTGGCTTCAGCATCGCCCGGCAGGTATCCGATATCGCGATTGCTTAGCGGAACAATTGGTCTGGCCAAATATATTTGTTTGAAATCACTTCGTTGCTCCAGCGCACTTGCAAGTGCCAGCAATGTTTTTCCTGTTCCAGCAGCTCCGGTAATAGTTGTGAGAAGAATATTAGGATTTAAAAGCGCATGCATAGCGAAAGTCTGCTCCGCATTTTTGGGCTGAATTCCATACGCATTAATTTTCTCAACCTGCTCGATATATTTTGACTTCGCATTATACCAACCAAGTGCTGATGAACCATGACTTTTCATTATATAGTAATGATTGCTCGGTGGATTCATTTCCATTACATCCTTTGGTTTGATCCTGCCTTTATCATAGAACTTGCTTATCAGAGAAGGATCTTCAAGTTCCAGATCGGTTTTCCCTCTGTATAAATGATCAATGTCCTTTACCTGAACTGTTTCATAATCTTCAGCATCCAGATTTAATGCTCTGGCTTTAAGCCGTAGATTTATGTCTTTTGAAACTAGTACTACTCTGGTATTTTCATTTTCATTCTTTAACCTGAGTGCAGCATTTATGATATGATGATCGTTGCGAGTGGCTCCAAAAACTTTGTTAGCATCAACATGTTTGCCTCCATTGCTTATCACTTTGAGCTTTCCGTGGGACTTTCCATTCAGCGGAATCCAGTCCTGAAGCATATTTTCATCAGAAATTCCATCCAGATACCGGATGAATTCACGGGCGTGTAAGTTTATTACAGTATTTCCTTTTTTAAAAGTATCCAGTTCCTCCAGAACTGTTATCGGGATTGCAACGTCATTTTTTTCAAAATTCTTAACGGCTTCATAATCATATAAAAGCACGGAAGTGTCGAGTACGAAGATCTTCTTCGCTTTCTTCTTAGGCATGGGCTAATCGTTTTGATTTTTCAGAGATCGAAACCTCTTTATGTAGATGATGTTAAAGAACGGTTCACTCAATTAAATCAAACAAAAACCAATATGCAATGGATGTGGAAAACTCGTTGGAAATTAATATTGAGTTAACAGTTCAAGCTTCCCAAAGATGTTGATAACTCAACCATTAAGTTGATAAAGGGCTATACTCAAAGCAATCGCCGCATTCAGGCTTTCAACCGAGCGATTATCTTTTGAGGATGGAATCATAACCCGTTTTCTGCTTGATGTAATGAGACAGCTATCAACTCCATTGGCTTCATTCCCAACTATAAGAACCATTTTGTTGGTTGAATTCATTTTTGAAATCGGTACCGCTCCTTCATTTCCGTCTAGTAATAGAATCTGCCATCCTTCTTTCTCAAATACTTCAAGATCTTTATCTAAATTCGAATTTCTATAACTCAAAACCCCTGTAGCTCCTGCGGTGCTTCTTACCACTTTCGGGTGATGGAGATCTACTGAACCTTTGCCAATTAAAATCGAACTTGCTCCAAACCAGGCTGCAGTTCTCACAATAGTCCCCAAATTTCCCGGATCCTGAATTCTGTCTGTGGCAATGATCAATCCTTCTCTCTTTGATAGCTCTTCAACGGAAACTTCTTTCGGAATCTCACAAACGGCAAGGATTCCCTGGCTGTTTTCGGTATCAGTTACTTCAGCCAACGCTTTTGAATCCAACTCGTAAAAGCTGTTAGCTGTCAGCGGATAGCTAACAGCTTTTCCTTCTTCCACAAAAACTTCCCGAACATTCAGAATACCATTTTCTAAAACCTGCTCTACTGCCCGCTCCCCTTCAACAACAAACAGTCCCTCTTTTTCACGGTACTTTTTCTGCCCGAGTTTTCGAAGTAATTTTATTTGGTTATTAGATGCTGTCTTCATGAGTTCTGAGTTCTGAGTTCTGAGTTCTGAGTTCTGAGTTCTGAGTTCTGAGTTCTGAGAAAAAGATACTTCATAATCTATTACTTCTCATGTAACTAATACTAATTATTTGGAGAATGATTTTCTATCTTTAGCCAAATCAAAAAAACGAAGCTAAAAATAACTCATGGATTTTTTAAAGAAACTGGGAATTGAGGGAGTAAACGCAGGTACTAGTACCGGGCGTGTTTATCTGGAAAGCAAAAATCAAATTACCAGTTACACTCCGGTTGATGGTAAAACGATCGCAAATGTGACCACAACCACTAAAGAACAATATGAAGAGGTGGTTAATGCATCTCAGGAAGCATTTAAAGTTTGGAGAGAAATGCCGGCTCCGCAACGTGGAGAGATTGTTCGACAGATCGGAGACAAGCTTCGTGAGTTTAAAGAGCCTTTGGGAAAACTGGTTACTTACGAAATGGGTAAGATCTATCAGGAAGGATTAGGTGAAGTTCAGGAAATGATCGACATCTGTGATTTTGCAGTTGGATTAAGTCGTCAGTTATACGGACTTACCATGCATAGTGAGCGACCAAATCACAGAATGTATGAGCAATGGCACCCGATGGGAACAGTTGGAATCATTTCAGCTTTTAATTTTCCCGTAGCCGTTTGGAGCTGGAACGCTATGATCGCTGCGGTTTGTGGTGATACCATGATCTGGAAAGGTTCTGAAAAAACTCCTCTTTGTGGAATTGCTATCCAAAAGATCGTAGCCAAAGTATTGAAAGAAAATGATCTACCGGAAGGAATCTTCTGCCTAGTTACCGGAGATAGAGAAGTTGGAGAATGGATGACAGAAGATGAGCGCATTCCGTTGATCTCTGCTACCGGCTCCATTCGAATGGGTAAAGAAGTGGCTAAAGTAGTTGGCGGGCGTTTAGGGAAAACCATCCTCGAACTTGGTGGCAACAACGCCATTATCGTTTCTGAAAATGCGGATATCGAAATGGCGATCCGTGCAACTGTATTTGGTGCTGTTGGAACTTGTGGTCAGCGTTGTACTTCTACGCGAAGACTGATCATCCATGAATCTGTTTATGATCAGTTTAAAGAGCGCCTGTTGAGTATCTATGAAAATGTCAATATTGGAAATCCTCTGGAGCCGGATACTTTGGTTGGACCGATGATCGACCAGCTTGCAGTAGATGCAATGCAAAATGCCCTCAAACAAGTAGAGACAGAAGGCGGAAAAGTGATCTTTGGCGGTGAAGTTTTAGACAGAGACGGATTTTATGTTCGCCCGGCTATCGCTGAAGCAAAAAATGAATTCGAGATCGTTCAGGAAGAAACTTTTGCTCCTATCTTATATCTCATCAAATACAAAACAATTGATGAAGCCATGAGCTACCACAATGGTGTGAAGCAAGGATTGAGTTCTGCGATGTTTACATTGAATATGCGTGAAGCTGAAAATTTCTTAAGTACACACGGTTCTGATTGCGGAATTGCCAATATCAATATCGGTACCAGTGGTGCTGAAATTGGTGGTGCTTTTGGTGGCGAAAAAGAAACCGGTGGTGGACGTGAGTCAGGCTCAGATGCGTGGAAAGCATATATGCGCCGACAAACCAATACCATCAACTGGAGCGAAGAACTGCCGCTTGCTCAGGGTATTTCTTTTGACGTTTAATTTTGAATTTTTGAATTCAAAATTGAGGATTAAAAATTGGTGAATCACCAATTCTTCAACTACATCTCAAGTCATCCTGAACTTGTTTCAGGATCTTAAGTAAAGGCTTTGATTTAAGATTTAGATTTTGATCAGATTTCTAAAACATCAATTGATCCCGAAATAAATTCGGGATGACGAAAAGGTTTTTTTCGAAGGATTGTAGCTAAACCCTAAGATTCTTTGTTTGACAAAATAGTGGTTCAGGTTTACAAATATTCTCCCTTCCAAGGGAAACCGACTGAACACTTAGTGAGATTAGAGTGATGTTGTGCAATTTCTGAGTTACTAAATTGCACAACATCCTCCGTCTTCTGCCCTAATCGGTCAGAATCCACCTCCTTCAAAGGAGGATTTCAGAAAAAAGATTCCAACTACACCGACCTTTAGAATTATTGGCGAACCAAGAACGCAATGAAAGCGACGGCTCCAAAGGAGCAATCATTACACCCAGGCTGATTTTCACTAGTTCCGAGCGTCTCGTTCGGAATTTCATTAGGAAGCTCCTGCTTCCTTTTCATTTCAAATTCTAACCATCGTCCTTAACTCTGGAAGAGTTTGACCCTAGAAATATCATTTACTTTCAAGTTTTCTGTTCTATATTCAAGAAATTAAACTAACTAACAGAACATGAAACAGATCTTCGTTTTCTTCATTCTGATTATTGGAACTAATGTTCTTTGTGCCCAAAACCAATCCCCTGAACAAAAGTTAAAAGAACTTGGAATTGAACTTCCTGAAATAGCTCCTCCGGTTGCTAATTATGTTAATGTAGTTCGGTCCGGAAACCTGTTATTTCTTGCGGGAAAAGGTTCTCAAAATCCTGATGGCTCCAGAATTACCGGAAAAGTTGGAGTAGATCTGACTATTGAAGAAGGATATGAAGCTGCAAAAAGTATAGCCTATCAACATCTTGCTGTAATTAAGAATGAGATCGGCGACCTCGGCAAAGTAGTTCGCGTTGTGAAAGTTCTGGGAATGGTGAATACTACTCCTGAATTTACAGCACACTCTCAGGTTATTAACGGCTATTCCGATTTCATGGTAGAGATCTTTGGAGAAAAAGGAAAACATGCCCGATCTGCTGTTGGCATGAGTTCTCTTCCTGTCGATTTAGCGGTAGAAATTGAAGTAATTGTTGAAATAGAAAACCCGTGATCATTGGTTTTTCTTGAGATGCCTAAAAATTAACTCCTATAATCGTTTAGCATAATTTCTTTAGCTATATTATTTAATATCTAACGATGGCGATGAAGTTAAAGAACATATTCCCGGTAAATGACAAAAGTAAGGGTGTCGAGTTTCATTTATTTGAAATAGCGGTATTTCTTACGGTTTTAGTTTTTTCTTTTTGGAGCGTCTTTGGCTTTGTAGCAGAGTTTCAGCTAATTAATAAAATCCTATTTCTTTCTTCTTTTGTAGTCTACCTCTCCATTTATATAGCACAAAAAGCGAAAGTCTCTTTTTCTATAGTATCAGCAAGTTACTTCGGATATAGCTTTGTTTTAATGGCTTTCGCATGGCTACCCGGAGGTGGAATCCAGGGAGCGATTCTTCAGTTTATTGTATTGGTTTTTATTGCAGGGTTACTGGTTCTTCCACTTCGATCGTACCTTATATTCATTTTATCGATAGCGACTATCGTTATTTCATTCTCTATTTATGAATATTATAATCCCGACGCTGCTTTCCCGTACATAAGTGAGATTAATAGAATAAGAGATATTTCCATTGCCAGTATTATAGCTATAATGGTATTAGGCTTTTCTTTATATACATTCAAAAAATCTTATGTAAGGGACAAGGAATCCCTAAATAAGGCTATCAAAGAAATTGAAGTTGAAAAGATAAAAGCTCAATCTGCTGACAAAGCTAAATCACAATTCCTGGCTACTATTAGTCATGAAATGAGAACTCCTCTTAATGGTATCGTTGGTATTTCGGAGTTATTAGGTGAGACTGATTTGAATCCTGAACAAGTGGAAATGGTGAAAAACCTGAGTTACAGTAGCAACATGCTTCACAGCTTGATCAGTGATGTATTAGATCTTACCACCATCGAAGATGAGAATCTTGAATTGAGTGAAAACGTATTCCAGTTAGAAAGTGAGATCAATGATATTCTGGAAATATTCCGTCCTAAAATAGATTCCAGAAAAGCTTTTCTTCATTTGCATCATGAACATGATGAGCGCATACCCAAAGTTCTATATGGAGATATTACAAGAATAAGACAAGTACTGGTGAATCTTGTAAACAACGGAATAAAATTTACCAATGATGGCTCCGTAATTGTACAAACAAAATTGCTGAGTAAAGAAAAGAACATTGCTTCCGTCCAATTTACAGTTTCAGATACCGGTATAGGTATTTCAAAAGAGGATCAGGATAAACTATTTACAAAATTCTTTAGGACAAGGCTAGCCAATACAATAGAAGGAACAGGATTAGGACTTACTATCAGTAAAAGATTGGTTGAACTAATGGGAGGGGAAATCTCATTCACTTCACAACTTAAAAAAGGATCTACTTTTACATTTGAACTTCCTTTATCTATCAAACCTGAAAATCCTCAAAAGATTGAATCTTCAACTCATGATGAAGACTTAACTGATCTGAAAATTCTTATCGCTGAAGATGTTCCCATCAATCAAATGGTATTGAGCAAAATGCTTAAGAACCTTGGTATAGAAAATATAGATATAGTTAACGATGGAAAGGAAGCTGTGGAAGCTGCCACGGATGATGAGAATAAATATGATTTCATTCTGATGGATATTCAAATGCCTAAACTAGACGGCTCTCAGGCTTCCAGAAAAATCATTGAGTTTTATAAAGGAGATCTTCCTTTTAAAATCATCGCTGTTACTGCTAATGTAATGAAAGATGATTTTGTTTTGTATAGAGAATCAGGAATGGTTGATGTCTTAAGCAAACCTGTAAACATAAAAATGCTTTCTCATACTCTTTATAAACATCTGGGCTAAAATTAGAAAGTAGGGTAATTTCTATAAATAAGATTCTATTCTGCTTATCAGTTCTCCTACAAAAACAGCTTGTTCAGGCTTCATAAATACACTTCTGAGAATGGTAACCTTTTCCGAATCTGCTTCATATTCAGGATGCAATTTTTTAAACTCTGAACTTGGTACTTTAAACAAGGAAAGATAGAATGATTGGTCCTTCATTCCTTCATCAAATACTTTTTTAGAAAGTTCGGAAATTTGTGAAGTGCTTTTAGTTGATTGGTTGGTTGGGAAATATCCCAGTATATCCAGCTTCGGTTTTTTATATGGAACCAGATTTCCACTATTCTCCATTAACGAATAACCCTTCAAAGCAGCTTGTCTGCATTTTGCCATTATTGCGCCAAAACCTTCTTTCTCCTCCAAAGGAAAACATTGAAGTGTAGCCCAAAGTGCTACCGCTGCCGCTCCTGCTCTTGAGCATTCTAAACTTATTTCTCCCAGATGGAGATCATCAGAAGTAAAATAGGTATATGGCGAATCGTGCTTATAAAACCTTCCGACTTCCGGATCTTTAAAGAGAATACAACCACACCCATAAGGTTGCAATCCATGTTTATGAGGATCAATCACAATGCTGTTCGCTTCCTGCATTAATTTCCAGGGAGCTCCATCGATTAAATCCGAATCTTTCAATGTTCTGAAAAATCCTCCGTAAGCAGCATCTATATGAATTCGAATTCCAAATTCTTTTGCCCAGGGGATAATTTGCTCCAGAGGCTCAACTTCTCCTAAACCGGTGGTACCAAGAGTTACAACAATTGTACCTATTTCTTTTGGATCAACAGAGTCCAGATCAAAACTCCCGTCTTCCAGTATTGGGATCTTAACGGAATCTACAGCCAGCACACCGCACATTCTCTCATGTGTGTAATGTGAATTGGACGAAAATGCGATCTTTTTTCCCGGATGAAATTCTCTTGCAATCCATAAAGCTTCAAGATTTGCAATAGTGCCGCTTGCCGTCAGGTGCCCCAGAAAATTTTCTCCATATCCAAAAAACTTCGCTAGTTCAGCAACTACTTCTTTTTCCATTTCTGAAGAAGGCGGTCCTCCATCCAAAGCATGGTTATTCGGATTTATACTCATCGCCATTGCATACGCGGCCCAAGCCACAGGATGAGGTGGTTTCAGCATTTGGCCTGCATAGACCGGATGATGAAATGGATAATTACATTTTAGTTTTTGAGAAAGCTTGGTAAAAACTTCTTCAGTTTTTTCATCAGAAACTGAAAGCGTGGAATCCTGTTCCCACGCTCCAAAAGATAGTTTCCAATCTTGCAGGCGTTCAAGCCCTTTATCGAGTGCTTGTTTAGCCTGCTTATCCATTAATACAGATTAACTGAAATTCCTGCGGAAAGAACCTGTTTGATCTGAACTTCACTTGAAAAATCGTCATCATAACGCATTTCAAACTGGAAAGAAGCACTAATTAAAGAGTTGATTTGGCCTACTAATTCGTTACTCCAAAAAACATCGGTTTCAGAGACAGGATCAGTAAAACTCGTAAATGTATCCAGATTGCTCGAGTATTGGATATTCTCAGCAACTGTTGCTTGAAATGAAATACCAGTTGTTAAACCACCTTCAGATCTAAATGTATCACCCTGATTCAGCCCATAATTTGGAGACAGATCTCCATCAGAAATAAATGTCTGCTTAAGAGCTAAACCTGCTTCTAGTTGTAAACTTGGATTCGCATTGTATTCTAAACCTGCACCCTCTGTTAGGTAAGCCGGGCTAAAAAATCCCGAAATTAATGAATCTCCTCCGGCTGGATTCATCTTAGCTTCGTAGTCATACCCATCAGCAAGCTGTGTCCTGAAATGTATGGCTCCGTAAGCTGCTAACTTACTGTCTTCCTGCAAATCGTATGTAGTTCTGAGCCTGATAGAGATCAGATCATCTGACTTTCTTGTTCTGCCATCTATTCTTGATTGACCGTATCTTAAATTGGTTCTGAAACCAAAAGTGTATTGTTCTTTTCGATACATTTTGGTGTATACAGTAGAAGCTGCACCACTAACGGTATTAACACCCCCTTCACTCCAATTGCTGTAAGAAGCCTGAGACCCATTCAGATTTGCAACCCAGGTTTGAGTCCACCCAACAAGAGTATCAGGTACAACAATTGTTTGTGCCTGCAAAGAATTTGCCGTAAAAAAAGTAATTGCGGTTAGTAGTAACGTCTTGGTAAAAATTTTCATCGTAAAATTTATAATTAAGTATTTTTGAAGAGCACAACTTGCTCCGGTTTCTCTTTCGAAAGCATAACTTCAACATGCTCGCCCACCTTCGTTGGAATGGTCATCCCTGTGATGTTCGATTTAATCGGATACTTTCTGTGTCCCCTGTCTAACAAAGTAAGTACTTCAATCCGTTCAGGTTCTCCTGCACTTATTATCGCTGATACAGCATCGAACATAGTTTTTCCTGAGAAAATCACATCATCAATGATGAGTACAAACTTTTCAGAACATTCTGGGAGCGGTTTGTTGTGAGTCAGATTCTTTACATCGTATTGTATCAGGTCAACCGCTGATTCAGTGTGAAAAGGTTTCAGGTATTCAAATAATACCTTGGCTGTAGAAAATCCCCTTTCATTTAGTCCCACGATCACCAGTTCTTGTTCAGGAGTTAACCTCTCCCAAAGTTCGATTGCCATTCTTTTTAAAGAACGTTCAATTCTGGCTTTATCCATCAATACAATTTGCCGTTTCATCTTCACATATTTATTTTGATAAAAGATAACAAAATAGTACGGTTGAATGCGAAACTTAATGTACTTATACATCGTTAATTTACGTACTTTACAGTGTTAACCTTTTCATAAATCACTTGAGGTTTAATTATGAGCAGAGGATTAGGAACTTTACTTACAGGAATTGCTGCCTTCGCAGGTGGTGTTGTAGCCGGATTGCTACTAACACCAAAATCAGGAAAAGAAAACCGCCAATGGATAGAGGACAAAAGCCATAGAATTCTGGAAGATGGTGAAAAGAAAATTGGTGAAGTATCAAAAAACATAAAGAAGAGTGTTAAAGATAATTTACCGGATCTTTATGAAGCTACCGAATTATTACATTTTGAAGATGAAGAATTAGAAGAAGATGTCTGAAGCGTCGTTTCCATATTCTGAGCAAATTTTGCAATGGGTATGGAACGAGCTTTTGTTTGATAGCACATCATTGACCACAGAATGTGGGAAAGCTATTCAAATCATCCATCAGGGAAACTTAAATCATTCAGATGGGCCTGACTTTAAATCTTCAAAATTACTGATCGGAAATATTGAATGGAATGGCTCAGTTGAACTTCATTTGAAATCAAGTGGGTGGAAAGCTCATAATCATCATTCTGATCCTAATTATGATAATGTAATTCTTCATGTTGTAGCGGAAGAAAACCCAAGCCCGGTTTCTACATTATCAGGCAGTTCTCCCTTCACTCTTAACCTGCTCCCCTACATTCATTCTGATTTAGGATCTTTTTTATCCAATCTCGATCATTCTAAAAAACTGCCCTGCTCAGGCAATCTTACATTTATTTCTGAGGACGTTTTTCAAAAACAGATTGAGCGATCTCATCGGGAATACTTACACAAAAAAATTGAAGATTTTCTGTCATTCTACGCATCTGATGCTCCCCAAAGTAAAGCGTGGAAAGATGCGCTCATTATTTCGGTCTTTGATGGATTTGGGATTAGCCAAAACAGAGAACAAATGCGGACTCTGGCTTATGCTTTACTGAACTCTGAGTTTGATACAATCCATAGTTTACAATCAAAAGCTAATCATATTGCTTTCAGCAGCTCTCAGATAAACTGGAATTTTAAAGGTACTCGACCACACAGCCATCCAGCACACAGAATAAAGACTGCGGTGCATTTTCTACATCTTATCAAATCCACTCCTTTTGAAGATCTTTTGAACGCCGATTCTTACAAACTCTGGAATGTGTGGTGCTCCGAAATTGGGGTACAGAACGCCGGGCACCCAAAAATTTTATACGCCACTGTTTTTCTTCCCGCACTTTACTTTCTTGGAAAGTTATATCATTCGGAAAAAATAACAGCAGCAGTTAAAGAAGAATGGAATTCATTTAAAGCTCCCATACCAAAAATTTTGCTTTCTGAGTTTGCACAGCTGAAAATTTCTCCTTCTTTTTATCAAAAAAAGCTTGGATCTATACATCAGTTAAGGGAATATTGTAAGCCAAAGAACTGCTCAGAATGTTTAGTGCTAAAAAAAGCATTTTCATCTTGATTGCTTTTCGATCTATCTCTATCTTTGGGGTCTGTCGAAACAACATTTTTTGCCCGGTCGTCTAATGGCAGGACAGCTGGTTTTGGTCCAGTCAGTGGGGGTTCGAGTCCTCCCCGGGCAACAAACACTCAATAAGATAACAACAGGAGCCGTCTTATTGTTTTATGTAATCCTGAAATTTTCAGTGCTAGCAGTTTAAATGGATACTCCTCTCGCAATATTTTCCGGACGAAGCAACCCCGCTCTCGCAAGAGCAATTGCTGAATCCTACGGAACAAAACTCGGTGACGTTACCATCAAGGAATTTTCTGATGGTGAATTATATGTCAAATTCGAGCAAAGCATCCGTGGCGAAGATATTTTTATTATTCAACCAACTCCCCCACCCGGTGATAACATCATGGAGTTGTTGTTAATGCTGGATGCGGCAAAACGCGCATCCGTAAAGCGAGTAACAGCGGTAATTCCTTACTTCGGATATGCCCGCCAAGATCGAAAAGATCAACCCAGAGTATCTATTGGTTCTAAACTCATGGCAAATCTGCTTGTTGAAGCAGGTGCAGATCGCATTTTGACCATGGATTTACATGCAGCACAAATTCAAGGATTTTTTGATATCCCGCTTGATCATCTTTATGCAAGCCGGGCTTTCATTGAACATTTTAAATCCAACCCAATTGAAAATCTGGTGGTAGTTGCCCCGGATGTGGGAAGCCTCAAAACATCACGAGCGTATTCTAAAAAGCTTGGAACAAGTCTTGCCTTTATTGACAAGAGACGTCCAAATGCTAATGAATCCGAGATCATGAACATTATTGGTGATGTAGAGGGAAAGAATGTGTTGATAGTAGATGACTTAATTGACACCGCCGGAACACTTACAAATGCAGCAGCAGCCATGAAAGAAAGAGGCGCGCTAAATATTACTGCAATTTGTACTCACCCGATACTTTCGGGACCGGCATACCAACGAATAGAAGATTCACCTATAGATGAAGTTTTAGTTACAGATACAGTAACTCTTCGTCAGCCTTCGGATAAGATCAAAGTGCTGAGCGTTGCGGATATTTTTGCTGAAGCAATTCAGCGTATCCATACTAACGATACTATAAGTGCACTCTTCGACAATTAATGAACAAGTAAGTAAATCCAAAAATGGCAAAAGCTGAATTTAAGACAATAGACGCCGAAAAACGTGAGATTAGCAAAAAAGCTAACCGTGAACTTCGTGCTCAAAAAAGAGTTCCCGCTGTTCTTTACGGACCTGAAGTGAAAGAAAACCTTCACTTTTCTGTAGACGAATTGGAACTGGAAAGAATTTTAAGAACACAACAAACCAAACTTGTTGAATTATCCTTCGATAACACTGTGTACAAAACACTTGTTAAAAGAGTTGAGTTTGACCCTGTTACTGACAGACCTGTTCACGTAGATTTTTACGTTCTTTCTGATAATTACAAAGTGACCCTGAGAATTCCTGTTACTGTTACCGGTAATGCTCGTGGAGTTGTAGAAAATGGTGGACGTTTGTTCCAGCCAATGAAAGTAGTTCGCATCAGAGTACTACCTGAATTTATTCCTTCAGAATTCGTAATCGATGTAAGCTCACTTAAAATTGGAGAATCTTTCCATGTAGGTGACTTAGACCTTGATGGAATTATACCAATTGATGCAGAAGGAAGAACCATTGTTACTATCAGACCTCCAAAAGGAGCTGACTTCCTGGATAGCTTAACCGCTGATGTTGAAGGCGATGACGAAGCTGAAGGCGAAGAAGGTGCTGAAGGCGAAACTCCTGAAGGTGAGGAAGGAGCTGAAGGCGAAGGTTCTGAAGAAGAAAAAACTGAAGAATAATTAAAGTGATTAAGGCGGGAATGCCCAATTCAACACCATGTCCATAATCGTAGGATTAGGAAATATCGGTAGTGAATATGATGGCACCCGTCATAACATTGGCTTTGATGTTCTTGATGAACTGGCAAAAACGCTTTCAATTTCATTTGGTCCGGGTGGCGGACCTTTTGAAATAGCTGAGGGAAGACACAAAGGACGCAAAATCGTTCTTGTTAAACCAACTACTTTTATGAACAGAAGTGGTACAGCAGTTAAGAAAGCGTTAGCTAAGTTCAATACAGATAAAAAAGATTGCCTGATCGTTTATGACGATTTGAATCTTCCACTTGGCACAAACAGAATGAAGCCAAATGGAAGTGCGGGTGGTCACAATGGGATTTCTGATATTATTGAGCGACTTGGAAGTAATGACTTCCCACGATTGCGATTTGGTATCGGTGATAATTTTTCGAGAGGCAGACAAGTCGATTACGTACTATCTCCTTTTGATGAAGATGAGCTTGAGGAAAAAAATCAGGCTGTACAAAACGCTCACGACGCTGCCCTTGCTTTCGTGAATTTGGGTATAGAAAGGGCAATGAATTATTTTAATTGAATTACAATCATAAACTAACGAAAAGAGTATTATGCTAAACATAATCTATTTCTCAGCGGCAGCGGGTGTTATTGCACTTCTATTTACCGCATTAAAATCTTCTTGGGTAAGTAAACAAGAAGTAGGTACTGACCGAATGGCCCGTATCGCAGAAAGTATCGCAAAAGGTGCAATGGCTTTCTTAAAAGCAGAATATAAAGTGCTTTCAGGTTTCGTACTTGTAGTAGCTTTAATTTTAGCTTTTAGTGCTAATCCTGAAACTTCGAGCTGGATGGTTGCCATCTCTTTCGTAGTTGGAGCAATCTGTTCCGGACTTGCAGGTTTCATCGGAATGAAAGTTGCTACTAAAGCAAACGTAAGAACAACAAACGCTGCACGAACAAGTCTTGGAAAAGGACTTGAAGTTGCATTTGCAGGTGGTTCTGTAATGGGACTTGGAGTTGTTGGTCTTGGAGTACTGGGACTTTCAGTTTTATTCTTCGTGTTTTCTCAAATGTTTGGCATTGATGGTGCAGGAGCTGTAAACAAAGTATTGGCTGTTGTAACAGGATTCTCTTTCGGTGCATCTTCAATCGCACTTTTTGCTCGTGTTGGTGGTGGTATTTATACCAAAGCTGCTGATGTTGGAGCTGACCTTGTAGGTAAAGTTGAAGCAGGTATTCCTGAAGATCACCCGTTAAACCCTGCAACTATTGCAGACAACGTTGGTGATAACGTAGGTGACGTTGCCGGAATGGGTGCTGACCTTTTCGAATCTTATGTAGGTTCAATCATTGGTACCATGGTTCTTGGTGCTGCTTTCATGACTATTCCGGGATGGAGTGATAATTTTGACGGACTTTCTGCAGTAATGCTTCCATTGGTTCTTGCGGGAACAGGAATCTTTACTTCTATTTTGGGAACCTTCTTTGTAAGAGTTAAAGATGGTGGCGATCCACAAAGAGCTTTGAACATGGGTGAGTTTTTATCAGCTGCTGTTATGTTGGTTGCTTCTTTCTTCATCATCCAATGGATGCTTCCTGAAACATGGACATTCTCAGGAATTGAGTACACAAGCATGGGTGTTTTCTGGGCTACTATCTTCGGATTAGCTGCAGGATTATTGATCGGTTTAGTTACTGAGCATTACACAGGTACAGGTACAAAACCGGTTCTTTCTATTGTTAAGCAATCTGTAACCGGTGCTGCAACTAACATCATCGCAGGACTTGGAGTTGGAATGATCTCGACTGCAATTCCTATCATCATTATTGCAATCGCAATTGTAGGAGCTTACAGCTTTGCCGGACTTTACGGAATCGCTATTGCTGCAGTTGGTATGCTTGCAAACACAGGAATCCAGTTAGCTGTTGATGCTTACGGTCCTGTTTCTGATAATGCAGGTGGTATCGCTGAGATGGCTGATCTTCCACCGGAAGTTCGTGAGCGTACTGATAAGCTTGATGCTGTTGGTAACACTACTGCTGCTATCGGTAAAGGTTTTGCGATCGGTTCTGCTGCATTAACTGCTCTTGCACTATTCGCAGCTTTCATCACTGCTTACAACGCAACGCACGAAGTTAAGCTTCTTGCTATCGATGTATTGAGCCCGACTGTAATGGCTTCTCTTTTTGTTGGAGCTATGCTTCCATTCTTATTCTCTGCTCTTTCTATGCAGGCTGTAGGACGTGCTGCAATGAGTATGATCGAAGAAGTTCGTCGTCAGTTTGCTTCTATTCCTGAATTGAGAGCTGCTCTTGACGTTATGAACAAGAACGGCGAAACAGAATACGCTGACTGGACAGACGAAGACAAAGCAACTTTTGATGCTGCTGATGGAAAAGCTGAATATGAAAAATGTGTTGAAATCTCAACAACTGCTTCTATTCGCGAAATGGTTCTTCCGGGACTACTAGCTGTAATCGTTCCTGTACTTTTCGGATTCGTTCCGGGATTTGTAAGCGACGATCCTACTTTAGGAGCTCAGATGCTTGGTGGACTTCTAGCAGGTGTAACTTCTGCAGGTGTTCTTATGGCATTGTTCCAAAGTAACGCAGGTGGTGCTTGGGATAACGCTAAGAAGATGATCGAAGAAGGTGTTACCATTGACGGTGTAGAGTACGGAAAAGGTTCCGAAGCTCACAAAGCAGGTGTTGTTGGTGATACTGTTGGTGATCCTTTCAAGGATACTTCAGGACCATCGCTAAACATCCTTCTTAAGTTGATGTCAGTTGTTGCACTTGTTATTGCAACAATGATCTAAACTTTTAATATTTTGTACGGGCGGATGGCTATCCGCCCCTTACATCCCACTCATGAGAAATTGTGAGTGGGATTTTTTTTGGGTATCCACATGATGGAAAAATCTCCCCTTGAAGGGAGAGGATTTTATCTCTTCACCGTCATTCTGAGCGTCAGCGAAGAATCTTCACAAATAAGTTTCTAGCATTTACTTAACTTTGAAGGATGACTCTTGAATTTCCGTACGGGCGGATCGCGATCCGCTTCCTACGATAAATATCTAATTATTTCTACAAATAATGCATAATCACCAAATCCTAAAGCTCATTTTTCATCACGATCAACGATTGGATCAATTAGCGGATCGAAATGCGAATCGCACTAAAGAGCAGATCGAATCTACCCTCGCTGATTTCATGAAGCCGGATCCAACCTATTCGAAATTATATTTCACGGCTACCGATCTGGAAAAAGAAGAATTCGGATTGAATATTCTGGATGAGTACGACGGATTCATTTCCGCTTTGGAAGAAGGATTGGATTCGGATAGCTATCAAACGCAGAAAGGAAACTATGACTCTCTGAATGAAGCTGTTGATAATCTGGAATACGGAGAAGTGATCGTTGTTGGAAATAAAGAAGCTGATTTCGATATCTCAACTCTTCACGTGGATACAAATTCCAACGTCGGTCATTTGAAAACAGAATTGAGAGAAGTCCTTGAAAGTGAATCTGTGGTGATCTACAAAGAACAAGCCAAAAATGGGTTCGATCTTCATCTATTCTCCAAGAAAAACATCTACACAAAGTTCTTTTTTCCGCTACAAAGTATGTTGCCGGATGCTTTCCGCTTCTTCAGCATCAACGGAAAGAAATTCAGATCAGAGCGTCATTTCTATTTTGAGACATGGACACTCGCTCGTCCTCCCCACGGATTTGAAGAGGTTTTTCCGGAGTCAGTATTATAAACAAAGTGCTATGGTGTGACAGTGTTTTGGTGTTATGGTATTTCCTTAAAAAGAGAATACCATAACACCTTCACACACTAACACTACTTTTCCTTCACTCCCGGCACATTCATCGGACCTGTATTCTGCCACCAGAATGTTCCCAGTTCTTCTTTAACCGGAAATACCTGATCTAACGTATTCGCATTGTACAGTCTTCCGTTTTTCATGATGTAGCTCACAGAGTTCGAGTTACGAATATTTTGTAGAGGATCTCTATCCAGAATTACAAAGTCAGCAAGTTTACCAACTTCGATCGTTCCAAGATCACGTTCTAAACCGATGGCTTTTGCGCCGTGAATAGTTGCAACTTTAAGTGCATCGTGCTCGCTTAGTCCACCGCTCTGTATAGCCCAAAGCTCCCAATGGAATCCAAGTCCTTGCAATTGACCGTGACTTCCTACACCTGCAATTCCGCCGCTTTCCACTATATCCTTCAATACTTTCGATTGCTCTTCATGTACATATTCTTCTTCCATGAACCAACCTGCGTTTCTGCGACGAGATCTGGAATCTAAATTCTCATGTGGCATAAAGTGATTCAGTTTCACGTTATCATGCGGACGCTCTGTTGCATAGAAATAGTTCTCCGTCCACGGACCACCATAAGCAACTAACAATGTTGGAGTATATGCAGTATTTGAAAATGCTACCAGATCCACAACATCACTATAGAGTGGGAATACCGGGAAAGAATGTTCATGCCCCGGATAGCCATCAATTACCTGCGTCAGATTTTCCTTGAAGTCGAGAGAACCCTCAGTTGTAGGCATCAACTTTTGCTCACGAGCGGCTTCAATGATCCACTGACGTTGCTCTCGATTTCCGGCTCCATACATTTTAATCGTTTTGGTGTTGTAATATGAGCTGTATCGCTTCAATACATCCTGTGCATGTTCAAGATTTTTGATATTCTCACTGCTGAAAACTCCCGGACCTGTTGAGTATACTCTTGGTCCCAATAATTCTCCTGCATCAACAAGATCGCCGTAGGTCAGCACATCCGTCGTTGCCGTTTGCGGATCACGAGTTGTGATAACACCAAAAGCCAGATTTGTTAAATATGACCAAAACTGTCCACGGTGAAGGTTTACCGGGTGACGGAAATGAGCGTGTGTATCCACAAACCCGGGAACAACGGTTTTACCACTCATATCCATTATTTCAGTGCCACTTGGAATTTCGAAAGAACCTCTCGCTCCTACTTCTTTAATTCGATTGTTCTCTACCAAAATATCTGCATTACGAATGATCTCATCACCATTCATAGTAATTGCAGTTGCTCCACGAAGAACGATCATTCCTTCCGGAGTATCACGTTTAGCCTGTACTTCAATTCTTTTTTCTAAAGGCTGATAGCCTTCGTCTTTCTTTTTCTCTTTTTTATCCTCTGATTTTTCTTCAGCATCTTCTGCTTTATCCTCTTCATCTTCATCAGAGTCTTTGCCTTCTTCTTTCTTTTTCTTCTCCATTTCTTTAGCAGCTTTCACGCTGTCTTCATAAGCTTCGGCATCATCCAGGCTGTAGCGAATATGAGCATTTCCTATCGACCAATGAATGTTATTGGCTTCCCATCCCCATGCAGGAAATTGTGCTCCGATGTCGGTTAATTTTTCAGTCGGGAAAGAACTTGAACCCCCAACACGGATCGTTGGAGCTTCTCCTCCAACCTGAGGCACTGTAACTACATATAAATCGTATCCAAGTTGAGCCAACGCCTGATCTCCTTCAGGAGCCATTCGTATCCAGGAAGCTCTTGGGCTGAAACTGGATCCAGGAGCAGGACTTCCCTGAACCTTCAAATGTTCTTTTTCATCGGTTCCATCCCAGCGAATAGAAGTCAATCCATTAAAACTCGATAAGAAAATTCTGTCATTTCCTTTTACAAAATGAGGATTTGATCGTCCGTTAGAGTATGCTATAAAATTGTCTTCACTTCCGTCAGCACTTAACCATATTAAATTTGAAGTTCCGCGGAATGCCGATCTTCGTGTCGCATTTCTAAACCCTTCTGAATCACCGTTTACTAAAACAATTCGCTTACCATCATTGCTCCAAACCGGCTCTTGATACACTCCATTGTCTTTGTTCAATTGAGTTAGGTTTCTTCCGTTTGAACGCACCTTATATACTTTTCCACCTTCCGGTTCCCAAGTTACAAAAGCGATCCATTTTCCATCAGGCGACCAAACAGGCTGTGCCTGAGTTTCATCCAAATCCACTAATTTTTTAGGAGTTCCGTTCGGGAATTCCATTGTGTATACTTCATTCAGAGCAGTAAAAGCAACCATTTTTCCATCCGGAGAAGGAACAGCATCTCTGATCTGAGTAATCGTAAATTCTTCACTGTCCGAGATCGGATATTCGAAATCGAGTTCCGGTCCCAATTCAATTGTACCATTTACATTAAAAGGGATTTCAACAGCATCACCACCTTCTGTTGGAATTTTCCAGATCTTTCCGCCATAAGATGCCACTACAAATTTATCATCCGGTGTGAATGAAATTCCCGGAAGCACATCTCTGGAAGCTCTTGATTCCTGATCATCGTGCTGAACCGGATATGCCAACCAACGCTCACTGCCTGTTTTCAGATCGCGAATTACCAATCCTGTATGCTCATCGTGACGTGTACCGTACACCAACCATTTCCCATCATTTGATGGAGTAGCTCTGAATGTGGAACCATAACGAGATCCCTGAGTTGTGATATCTCCGGTTTCCCGATCATATGTTGCTATCTGATATTGCGGAAGTGAAGCATTATAATTCCAGGTACCGCTTCTTCTTGAAAACCATATATATCTTCCGTCAGGGCTAAAAGCACCTTCTGTCATTCTCATATTTCCCGGTTCTTTAACTAACGCTGTTCCGGAACCTCCGTCTACGTGATACATCCAAATTTTATGACTCCCCGGAGAATTTTTAGAAGCGATGATGTACTTTCCATCCGGTGCCCATTCAGGAGATTGATATTCGTTACTTTTACCTTTGGTGATCTGCTTTTTCTCCATTTCTTCGGTAGAAAGATCGATCGTCCAAACGGCTTCGCCACCTGAAGCATCTGAAATAAATACTACTTTGTTGCCGTCAGGGTTAAATCTCGGCTGGCTGTCAAATTGCATGCCTTCCGTGATCTGAGTTGCTTCGCCACCTGAAATTGGAATAGTGTACAGATCTCCCAAAAAATCGAATACAATCGTTTCTCCATCAGGGCTTACATCCAAAGCGATCCATGATCCTTCATTCAGATCGAATGAGAATTCTCTTCCCGCTTCTAAAGGAAGATCTCCGTTTTTAATTTTTTCTTCTGTAGAATCTGATTCGGCAGGCTCATCCTGTGCAATTGATGTGGTTGACAAAAATCCTGCAATTAAAAACACAGAAAGGATTAACTGAAAATATCGAAATGGCTTCTTAGCTGACATATTAAAGTAGTTAGTAGTTGTTAACCTCTGAATCTAAATAATTTGACCGCCTAGCCCAACCGTTTTACAAGAGATAACAAAGGGCTAAAACCACAGAGACCACAAAGGATTGAGAGCGCATTAAAATAATCTCTGTGCGCTTTGTGGTTTATTCAAACTTTCCTCTCAGGAAATGTTATCTTCTCGCTGAGTAAAATTATACCTATGACATTCACTCAAAAACTTACATCTGCAGTAACTTCTTCGGGATCTACCTTATGTGTGGGGCTGGATCCAAACCTAAGTCTGTTACCTGCATCTATAAAAGCTAAATTCAGTGAACCGGAAGAACAGGTTATCTTTTTCTGTAAATCTGTAATCGATCACACTCACGAATTTTGTGCAGCTTACAAACCCAATTTGGCTTTTTTTGAAGCTTTAGGTTCATCGGGATTATCAGTATTTCATGAAGTACTGGCTCACATTCCTGAAAATCGTATTGTTATTTCTGATGCCAAGCGTGGCGATATTAATACCACTGCCGAACACTACAAAAAATCTTTTTTTGATCAGTTTCACGTGGATGCCATTACCTTGAATCCGCTAATGGGTTTTGAAACTCTGGATGCCTTTACTAAAGATGAAACCAAAGGAATTTATGTCTTGGCTTTAACATCTAATCCCGGAGCAGATGATTTCCTGAAAAAACCTTTTGAAGGATTTGATATGATGGCTCAGTACATCGCTTCTGAACTAGAAAAAAGATCGTCATCTTCGAGTGCTCACCTGGGAATGGTGATCGGGGCCACACAGGCCGAGCTTTCAAAATCCGTAACTGATCTTCATAAAAAAGCATCTTTACTGATTCCCGGAATTGGTGCTCAGGGTGGCTCAATCGAGGAATTGTCTACTTCATTAAATGAACATGAAGGAATTCCATTGATCAATTCAAGTCGCGGAATTATTTATGCAGGAAGTGACCATGAAAACTGGACGGAACATGTAGCTCACAAAGCCCTGGAAATGAAAGAAAAACTGAATATCATCACTAAGAGATATGTCTGATTTACCCGAAGTAATTGTATACACCGATGGAGCTTGCAGCGGAAATCCCGGTCCGGGCGGTTGGGGAGCCATCCTGATCTGGAATGGAAAAGAAAAAGAACTTTCGGGTGGTGATCCAGCTACTACCAACAACCGCATGGAAATGAAAGCGGTGATCGAAGCGTTGAAAGCCATGAAGAAACCGTGTCATGTTAAAATTCACAGTGATAGTGCGCTTATCATCAACGCTATGACCAAAGGATGGATCGAAAACTGGCAGAAAAAAGGATGGCGAAAAGCCGACAAAAAACCGGTCGAGAACAAAGAGCTTTGGGAACAGATGTTAGCTGCAATAAAACCCCATAAAGTAAGCTGGATCAAAGTAAAAGGACACTCGGGATTGGAATTGAACGAAAGAGTGGATCAGTTGGCGGTTGCTGAATCGCTCAAATTAAAGATGAAAAATTAAAAATTGGGTGTTGCCAATTCTTAATTTTGGATAGGCTTAGGCAGAATAATAAGAGATTAAGCTTAAAGTTAAATTACCGTTTATTTATTGCTTCCAAACTCCAAGCCGCTTTGATAAGCTTCAGAAATAGCAGAGATATCAATAAAGATGATACCCACTGCAATCAGTATCAAACTGACAATCAGCATTTTTAACCTATACTCCTTGTACTTTTTAAAAAAGCTCACAAGAAAAAGAATAACTCCCCCTATCAAACTAAGATCTATTAAAATACCAGTAATGAGATCACCCATTTCAGACTACCTTTTAATTAATATTACTCACTTCTTAAAAAGCATACCCAAAAAATAATTCATAAGAAAGTTATTCATGCAGATCTTTCTTCCGAATATTTAAGAATTTAGAATTGTGAATTAGGGTCATTCCGAACATGTTTCGGAAACTTATACCAACGGCTCCATCCTGATTACAAACTAGTACAGTTATAAATCGAAACAAGCTTCTTAGTTGGAGCAGGAACTCTTGTTTGTTTTCTCAATCAGGAGATTGGGAAAGAGGATAATTCTTTAACTAAATATGTTCTTGTTTAGGCGTCCCCTTCCCTCGGAGAAGGGAAGGGTTATAAACTAAAGGAGGAATGAATTACTGAGGCGTAATCAAAGATCAAGCTCGAAACAGATCCTGAAACAAGTTCAGGATGACGGATGGCCTTATTCCTTATCTTTCATTTTTAATCTTAAATCTTTAATTCCTACAAGGAAGCAAAAGGTCTTATTTCCATTCCATCATACTCACCGAGTTCGGCTTTCATTTTTCCAGTGATGGCGATCATAGCAGCGTTGTCTGTGCAGTAAGTAATCTTTGGAATATGGAGCGAAAGTCCCATTTTCTCAGCCAGTTTTTCTGTTTTAGAACGAAGCAAGGAATTAGCTGAAACTCCTCCGGCTAGTGCTATCGTTTTCACTCCGGTTTGTTCTACCGCTCGCTTCAGTTTCTTGACCAATACTTCTGTAATCGCTTCCGATACACTTGCACAAAGATCATTCAGATTTTCTTCTATAAATCCTTCTTCCTGATCCTGAACAAAATACAATGCGCTTGTCTTTAATCCCGAAAAACTAAAATCCAATCCTTCCCTCAACAAAGCCTGAGGAAATTTGTGGAATTTTGGATTTCCGTTTTGGGAAAGTTTATCCATAGTTGGTCCGGCAGGATATTCCAGTCCAAAGACCTTCCCGATCTTATCAAAAGCTTCACCTGCGGCGTCGTCTCTGGTTTTTCCAAGGATCTCATGCTCGAACGGAGCCTTTACATGAACAAGCTGTGTATGCCCACCGGAAACAGTTAGTGATATAAACGGAAACTCCGGTTCGTTATCAATAAAGTTGGCATAAATGTGCGCATCCATATGATTCACTCCAATAATCGGAATATCATTTGCCAGCGCCATTCCTTTAGCAAAGCACAATCCCACAAGCAATGAACCCATCAATCCGGGCCCTTGAGTTACTGCAATCAGATCGATCTCATTTATTGAGATTTTTGCTTCATCCAGTGCTTGTTGCACAGTTTGTGATATCGTTGTCTGATGCGCTCTGGATGCCAGCTCCGGAACCACGCCTCCGAATTTTATATGAATCGCCTGAGAAGCAATTACATTGGATTGCATACCTCGTTTAGTTAAAACGGCAGCTGAAGTGTCATCACAGGAAGATTCGATTGCTAAAATATTCATTCATCAAAGATAACCACATAATCACTTAACTGCATTTTACTTGTATCAATTACCACAAAATGTTTAATTGAAGTGTCACCAATTCTAATATTATGAAAATACGATCATCCCTCCTCCTTCTGTTTATAGTTTTTATAAGTTCTTCTCTATTTGCACAAAATGAAGTTGAGACCGAACGACATTCCCTGATTGGTATCAAAAAATTTGGCATTTCTGTTGAAATAGAAAAACCAATCCGTTTAAAAGAAGCCACACTAAATCCGGCTCAAATACAAAAGAAGATCAATGAAAGCTTTGAGACCCTTCCGGTAACATTGTTAAGTTTTAACGAGCTTAAGCAATCCTTTTATAATCCGTTTTTCTATGTTCATGTAAACATCATGCAAGCTGAAGATGGTATTTATCCGTTTTCTATAGAAATGAGATTTTATCAGCCTATAAAGCTAAGTTTAAAAAATGATGTGGAAAGTATGGCTTCCACCTGGCATTCCGGTTATGTGGGAATGGTTTCTTTTGACCGAGTAAATGAGATAGCAGAAGTTGTGGTTGAAGCTACCAAAGAATTTAAAGAAGAATTTGAAAGGTTAAACTGAATGAATATTGAAGAATACAGAAATTTTTGTTTGGCTATGCCCGGTGTAACTGAGGGATTTCCCTTTGGACCCGAAACTATGGTCTTTAAAGTAATGGATAAGATGTTTGCGCTCACCAATATTGAAACGTATGATTTTGTGAACCTGAAATGTGATCCGGAACGCGCTGTTACACTTAGAGAAGAATATGAGGGAATAAGTCCGGGATGGCACATGAATAAAGTTCACTGGAATTCCGTTAAAACATCCGCGGATGTTGAAAATGAGCTGTTTAAAGAACTCATTCGTCATTCATATGAACTTGTAGCTTCATCTTTACCAAAAAAACTCAGAACGGAACTTAGTCTTCTTTCTTAGCTGTTTCCCTTTTTCCGGGAATAAGCCGGCCTAAGGTTTTTTTAAGAAACATTGTGAAAAATTCCCTCTGACCAAAAATAACTCCATACACATACAAAAACACATTGTATAAAGGCAGAATTGTAAAAACCCAGATTACAGCACGTTGCCAGAATGGAAAGTCATCCGTAATTCCCAACATCTCGAAAACAAACTTACGAGCGTACAGAGCTGTGAATCCTGTACAAGCAAAAACAATTAATATAATGAATACCTGAAATGTACTTTCGATACCCCAACGAGATTTCAATTTGTCAATAAGACTCATTTAAAAAAATTTTACTTCTCTTTTTTGAACAGTTAACTCGTAAAGAACGAGCTATTTAGTGTTCTAATTTACTTAAAACAAATGAATTAATGCCGATAAATATGTTGCAATTACACATTACACGAATTAGCTTCCGAAGCTAACTATTGAAGGACATAATTGGTTTATTCTTGGGTTTAAGAAATAATAAATACTTGGTAGAACTCGTAGGGAGCTATTTTTTAGTTCTTACATATGGGATATCCGGAGACGCTTTTGCGATCGGGTTTATACTAAGTGCGTTCATTTATATCGGAGCTTTAACTTCAGGTGCACACTACAATCCTGCCATAAGTGTAGGTGCTTTTTTTCTTAAGCGCATTACTGCCACCGAACTTTTGGGATATATTGTTTCTCAACTTGTAGGAGCTTTTTTAGCTGCTTCCAGTATTCTTCTCATTTCTTCTTATGTATTTTATGTGGAAACGCCCATCAATTCTTTGTTCTATGAACAACTTGGAGTTGAGATACTTTTAACTTTTGTGCTCGCCTTAGTTGCATATGTTGCATGGATCGGAAACCCGAATCACAAAAGTGTAGCCACTTATTCTTTTATTATGGGCTTTACACTTGTTGCGCTTTATATGATGGCTGAAAATATCTCAGGAGCTGTTTTCAATCCTGCTATATCTATCGGAACCTCTGTTCTTGATTACTTTTTAGGAGGAGCTTCGTACACAGATATCCCTGTTTACACTATTGCTCCAATAGTTGGTGCTACTTTAGCTGCTTTTATGTATAAATTTATTCTTGAGGATGAGTACTAAGCGTAAAGCTGAACGTACTTCCTACACCAACCTCGCTTGCTACGATAACTTCAGACTCATGAGCTTTTAAGATCCTTTTCACTACCGCAAGCCCTAAACCTGTGCCTCCTTTATCTCTGGAACGCGCTTTATCTGTTCTGTAAAAACGATCAAATAATCTGTCAAGATGTTCCTTGGCTATGCCGATTCCCGTATCCTTCACGGAAACAGTAACTGCATTTTTATGCTCTTTTAAAGATATAGCTATCTGACCCTCATTAGTATACTTGATAGCGTTTGAAAGTAAATTCTCGATCACCTGCTCAATCTTATCAGCATCACCGACCACATACGATGTCAGATCAGAATCCACAGTAATATTAATACCTTTCTCTACTGCGACTGGCTTGTGGATCTCTATAAGACCATCTATAATTTGTTTAAGATCAAACTCTTTCTTTTCAACAAAATTTTGATCGAAATCGTATTTCTGAAGCGTTTTAATTTCTTCAAACAATCGAGTGATCCGGTTTATTTGCCTTTTTGCCTGCTGATGATATTTCGACTTATCCTCAATAGATAGGTTCTCTAATTCTATCATCTCCAAAGAGCCGGAGATCGTATGAAGAGGGTTTCTCACTTCATGTGTGATATCAGCAAAAAACTGATTCTGTTTCTCATTCAGCTCTTTCAGTTTTTCGTTGTCAGACTTTAAAGTCCCTGCCATTTGGTTCAGCGAATCAGCAAGTGTACCAAACTCGTCAGACCGTTTTAAATGAATTTCACGGTCTAAATTCCCTTTAGATATATCCAACGCAGCTTCTTTAAGTTGTGTGATCGGCTTGGCCAGATACCGTGCAAAGTAAAAACTTAAAATAAATACAACCAGAATAGATCCCACCATGGCGCCGTATATCAAATGACGAATACTGGCTTCTGCTGCATATAACTCGTCTTTTGGCTGGCTGATTCGCAGATATCTTGCCGCTGTTTCATTATTCTGAATCTGCTCAAAAGCCACCAGATTTTCTAACTCTTCTTTATTAATGATGACGGGTTTATCGGAAGCAATGAGTTCCCTTCTGATCTCATCATTCAAAAATTCCGAAGCATCCACAAATCCGGTATCCGGATAGGCGATCAATTGCTCTCCTAAAGAATCGAACACCGCTACATTATATCCGGTTAAATCTGATACAAACTTAGCTTCACTGAACAAGTTCTGATCCTGCCCCGGTCTTTCAAAAGAAGTTGCAAACGTATGTGCATCACTTTCGAATTTTTGGATAGCTTCTTCCAACAAAAAAGAGCGTATACTTAAAATAGCATATGAGCTTATTGCCACCACTCCAATACTGAGCAAGGTAATGTAAGTAACCGCTAATTTGGATTGGATATTCATCGTTTCAAATACTCTCTGTTAAAACCATACCCAAGACCACGGTAAGTTTTTATAAGCTTTTCCTCACCCTTCATTTTGATGCGCAGATTCTTGATATGTACATCTACAGTTCGGTCAAAAATGTACTTCTCCTCATCTGTGATATGTTGTAAGATCTCAGCGCGAGAATACACTATTTTCGGATGCTTGAAAAACAGTTCTGCAATCAAATATTCCGTGTGAGTAAGATCTATCAACTCTTCATTGATGAACATCTGTTTTGTTTCCGTATCCAGATAAACGTGGTCGTATTTCAGCCAATGTGCTTTTTCAGGATTCATTCTCCTTAACTGAGATTCGATCCTGGCTTTAATCAGATTTAAACTTGCGGGTTTTTTTATATAATCATCTGCTCCCAGATTCAACCCCTCAATTTCATCTACCTCTTCATCCTTTGCTGTCAAAAAAAGAACCGGAATGTCAGCGAGCACCGGATGCTGCCGAATATGTCTGCAAATCTCTTTACCATCATGATTAGGAACCATGATATCTAATATCGCCAAATCAATTTCATGAGCTTTATCTTCTATAAGCTGAAGAGCTTTTTTACCTTCCTGTGCCCATAATACTGAATAATCTTTCAGTTCCAGAAAATTAGCCAGCATCCCTCCTGACTCAATTTCATCTTCAACAAGTAAAATGGTTTTTGCTTCCGTCACTGTTCGGCTATAAATTTGTGTTCTCCTTAAAAATACTAATATTAGCGCTTCAAATTTAACGGAATACATAAACTTTCCATTCTCTAAGCTTGCTTAATGAAATACACTAATAAAACCGTCTGGATAACCGGAGCTTCATCAGGGATTGGAGAAGCTCTCGCAAAAGCTTATTACAAAAATGGAGCTAATCTCATTCTCTCTTCGCGTAGGCAAGATGCTTTGGAAAAAGTAAGAGCAACACTCGATGACGATCAATCCAGAATAAAAATTCTTACACTCGATCTTTCTCTATCGGATACTTTTGCCACTAAGACTGCAGATGCATTATCACTTTTTGGCTCCATTGATGTTTTGGTTAATAACGGAGGAATAAGTCAACGTTCTATTTTCGAGGAAACAGACCTTGATACAGTCCGCAAGATCATGGAAGTAAATTATTTCGGATCTGTTGGACTAACACGAGAAGTTATTCCTCATCTGATTAATCGAAAGAGCGGGCATATAGTAGTAACAAGTAGCATTGCCGGTAAAATAGGCACGAAATACCGAACGGCATATGCAGGAAGTAAACACGCTGTTCAGGGCTTTTTTGATTCGCTCCGTCAGGAAATGTATGACCACAATATTGCTGTAACGTTGATTTGTCCCGGCCCGATTAAAACGGACATTACCAAGAATGCTTTAACCGGTGACGGAACATCTTTCGGCAAAATGGGCGATATGCACGATACTGCTATGGATGCGGATGAAATGGTTGCTAAGATCTGGAACGGACTTGTTTCAAAAAAAGATGAGATCGTTGTTTCAGGCTGGAAAGAACGAATGGCTTTAGTGGTAAAACGTATTTCTCCTAAGCTCCTAAATAAGATCCTGAAAAACAGTAAGGTTGTTTAGCCCAGTCTTCTTCTTTTATTCAGATAAGCCAGCAACGCTTTATCAAAACCTGATTCAGTATCCATTTCTTCGTAATCGATCTCAAATTCACTGCATGCCATTTTAAATTTCCTTGTATGCTCTTCCACTTTGGCAATATAATCTTCCCTAACCTGTGCAGGCATTACTTCAAGCTCTGTTCCCGTTTCCATATCCTCGAACACAACTTTGTTGTCAGAAAAATCCAGTTCCCGTTCACTTCTTTTTTCCAATGTATTAAATAACAGAACTTCATGTTTGCGATGTCGCAAGTGTTTGAGGGATGATATCAATTCATCATGAGCTTCTACATTTTCAAACAGATCCGTAATTATCACAACTAAGCTACGATGGTTTAATCGTTCTGCTACTTCGTGAATTACTGATGCTGTTGCTGTAGTTCTCTTGATCTCATCTTTCTTTCCTTCCCGAAGTAGTTCTTTTTCAAGCTCTAAATAAATTTGTCTTAAATGAGCATAAGTGCCTTTAGCGGGAATAAAACTCTCAATTTTAGACGAAAATGGAATAAGGCCACAAGCGTCTCTCTGGCGATGCATTAAATATAAAAGCGATGCAGCATAATGAATTCCGTAGCGCAACTTGCTCCATTGCCCAAAATGCTTAAACAACATAGATGAACTTGTATCCAGTAATACATAACATCGAAGATTGGTTTCTTCTTCATATTGCTTTACATAAAAGCGCTCTTTTTTAGCGTACTGTTTCCAGTCAATATGCTTGAAATCATCACCCGGATTGTATGGCCGGTGTTCTGCAAATTCGACACTGAATCCGTGATAAGGACTTTTGTGTAATCCGGAAATAAATCCCTCTACAATTTTTTTTGCCCGTAGTTCAAGCGATGATAATTTGGTTAGTATATCCGGTTCTAAAATCATGATTTAGTTTACAAGTTCTACTCTATAAATGAAACTTTGCTATGGCTTAATAATTTTGAATTTTAAATTCTTAATTTTTAATTATTCAAGCCATGAAAAAAGTATTCATTTTAGCACTTCTTTTTACTCCGCTTGTCCTTTTTGCCCAAAACTCAATTCAGTTAGAAACTCAGGCTTATCCGGCAGGTGTAATTCCGGGAGTTCGTTACGACTTCAATATCGGTAACAATTCCTATTTAACTTCCCGAATTGGATATAATTTTACGGATAGACAAGATTTTGGAAAAAATGATAATGAAAAAGGCGGTGGTCCGGGATTTGGAATTGGTTATGTAAAATCTGAGCTCATAATTCCTAACCTATCAACTCACATCAGAGCTGACCTTTGGTTTATGGATATTGATTGGAGAGATTCACAAACAATTTGTGGCACTGTACCTCCTTGCTTTGAGCAAGATGTAACCGGAACAACTGAGATTATTGTACTTCAACCAACAGTTGGGATTGAATACAGCATTCCTATTTCAAAAAACCTGTTTCTCGACCCAAATCTCTCATTCGGTTATGAAATCAACATAAAGACAAAAGGAAAAGAAGTCGGTGAAGGGGCTATTCTACTGCTTGGATTGAATTTGGGGTATCGCTTTTAAGAGCGCTTTATAAACTCTTCTAGAGTTATACTTTCTTACTTTTCGTAAATGATCCCAATCCCAACTCCGGAAAAGTTGAGATCGGATATAACATAAAAACTATTGTTTCTCTTTCGCCAAATAGTAAAGCTGCATTACTCTCAGCTCATCATAACCGATCTTCTTATTCAGATCATCATAAACAGGGCGTAACATAAGCGGGTTTTTCTTATCAAAAGATTTCATCACCTGATCTCTTTGCCTTAACGAAAGCTCAGAAGCTTCAAGTAGTCCTTCCAATCTTAACATATTTCCATCGTCCAGAAAATCCTTTAGATGCTTAAGAATGGTCATGTCTTTTACACCGTGTTCTTCTGATAGTAACTCAACAGATTGACCGGCATTAAAGGCTTCACCAACGATCTCAAATTTTTGCCCGCCTGTCTTTTTCTTGATCTGCCTGGCTATGGATTTCTTTTTTTCCTCTTTTCCATGTTCGGCTGCATAGTTTTTGATCACACCGACAAACGTGTCTCCGTATTTCTCTTTTTTAACCGAACCCACGCCATACAGCGGTTCTAAACTCTCTTTACTTTGTGGATAGAAGTAAGACATTTCCACCAATGTTGTATCCGGAAAAACAGCGTATGGAGGAATATCCTGATCATCAGCCAGTTCTTTTCGTTTTAATCTAAGGATATCGAAAAGAGCTTCATCATATTCGTTTTCAATTTCTGATGAAGTACGCACTACAGCCTCACCTTCAAGTGAAGTCTTGCTTCTATCCATAGTGCCGAATACATTTTCAGTTCCATCAAGAACTGACAGCCCTGGTTTCTGTAGTTTCAATCCACCGAACTCTCCTTTACTGATGTAATCCTGACGCAGTAACATTTTGGAGATCTGCATCCATTGATCTTTGGAAAACTCTAAGCCAATCCCGTAAGTAGAAAGTTTCTCGTGCTCATTTTCGAGAACTTTTTTAGCTTTTGATCCACGTAGAATATCTGCGATATGAGTAGCTCCAAATTTCTCCCCGCTTCGTATGATCGTAGATAAAAACTGCTGAGCCTGTATTGTCAGATCTTCCACATCGTCATCTACAGAAAGGCAATTATCACACATACCACATTCATCGTTGGGATACGTCTCACCGAAATATGCCATTAGTGGTTTTCTGCGACATTCCAATGATTCCAGGTATTTTATCAGTTGCTTTAAATGCTTTTCAGCAACTTCTCTTTCTTGTCCTTTTTTCTTGTTGATGAAATACTGGATCTTTTGAGTATCTGAAGAGCCGTAAAGAAGTAAACAATCAGCTCTAAGTCCGTCACGACCGGCCCGTCCGATTTGCTGATAATATGACTCTATATTCTGTGGCATATCGTAGTGAACAATAAATCGCACATTTGATTTATTAATACCCATTCCAAATGCGATGGTAGCCACAATAATTTGGACATCATCTTTAATAAAAGCGCGTTGATTTCCGGCTCTCATTCCATCACTTAGTCCTGCGTGATATAGTTTTACAGAATAACCTTCATCTTCCAGAGTTTCTGAGAGTTCGTCAACCTGTCTTCTGGAAAAACAGTATATGATCCCTGATTGTTTTTTTCGGGTGAACAAGAAATCCAGTAATTGATTTACGGGATCTTTTTTGTCTACAATTTTGAGAAACAGATTGTCACGATCAAAACTTGAAATGAACTCTTCGGAATCGTCAAATTTCAGAATGTTCTTGATGTCCTCCTGAACTCTTGGAGTAGCCGTCGCTGTCAGAGCCATGCAAACTGCATCGGGAAAATCTTCTCTTAACGCAGCAATCTGTCGGTATTCCGGACGGAAATCATGTCCCCATTCTGAAATACAGTGCGCTTCATCAATCGTAAAACAATCTACTTTCAAATTAGAAAGCATTTCTCTTGTCTTCTCCATCATCAATGTTTCCGGAGCAACATAGAGCATTTTTACCTTGCCGGAAGTAATTTTACGTACGTTAAAGTCGTAAACTTCCGGGCGCAGCGAACTATTCAGATATACAGCATCAACTCCATATTCTCTGAGTTGATCTACCTGGTCTTTCATTAATGAGATCAATGGGGAAATTACGATGGTCAAACCATCGAAGATCATTGCAGGAATTTGATAACAGATAGATTTACCACCACCTGTTGGCATAATTACCAACGCATCTTTCTTTTGTAAAACCTGATTTATTGCCTGTTCCTGCTGAAGTCGGAAATCCTCATATCCAAAGGTTTCCTTAAGAATATTTTTTGCTTCGTTGATCACTGATTGCATTGATTTTTGATCGCTGATTTTTTGATTTACACAATTCTCATGAAGAATTGCTTTTCTAGTTGCTATTACCCTCTTCCACTGTAAATTCGGAGCACCAAAGTTAATCAATAATCCGACTTCAAGCCCGAATGCTTTTAAATAATTTAGAGTCTGGAAATAATGTCTTTGTTCAAGCTCTCCTATAGCTTTTAATTCTATAAGGATCTTATCAAAAACAACAAAGTCATTGATCCTTATTTGGACAGATAAAGGCTCTTAAACTCAAATGGTTTTCTGAAGTGTTCATCCTTAAAGTCCTTAGCAAAGTAAATACTTTCACCCGTTGATTTCATTTCCGGACCGAGCTCCTTTTTTACGCCGGGGAACTTATCAAATGGGAACACCGGCTCTTTTATCGCCCAGCAATCCAGCTTCGACTTCAGATCAAACTCCTTAAGTTTTGCTCCCAGCATCACTTTTGTACCTATCGCTGCTTCTGGAACCTGATTTGCTTTCGCTAAAAATGGAACCGTTCTGGTTGTTCTCGGATTCGCTTCCAACACATATACTTTCTCGTCCTTCACTGCATACTGAACATTTAAGAATCCCAGAATTTCCATTGCATCAGCAATTTTTTCCTGATGATCCCGAATTGTTTGCATCACTTCTTCACTCAATGAATATGGAGGCAACACCGCCGTAGAATCTCCTGAATGAACTCCTGCCGGCTCAATATGCTGCATCATTCCGGAAATATGAAGTTGATCACCGTCATAAACAGAATCCACATCCACTTCGATAGCATGTTCCAGATACTTATCAATTAAGAATGCATTTTCTGGATGCGTTTTCAGAATTCTGGTTACATATCGTTTCAGTTCTTCTTCTTTCACCGCGATTCTCATTCCCTGTCCACCCAATACATAACTAGGGCGAATCAACACCGGATATCCGATTCTTCTTGCGATCTTTAAAGCTTCTTCTTCATCAAAAGCCGTTCCGTATTCCGGGAAAGGAATATCTAATCTTGTAAGCAGGTCAGAAAATTGTCCGCGATCTTCTGCAAAATCGATCATCTCAAATGCAGTTCCGAAGATCTTGATTCCTGCATCAACAAAACGCTTTCCGAGTTTTAGCGCCGTTTGACCGCCAACCTGAATGATCACGCCTTCCGGTTTTTCATGCTCGATGATATCCAACACTCTTTCCCAATACACAGGCTCAAAGTAAAGCTTGTCTGCAATGTCAAAATCCGTAGAAACAGTTTCCGGATTACAGTTGATCATAATAGCTTCGTAGCCCATTTCTTTGGTTGCAAGTACTGCATGCACACAAGAGTAATCGAACTCAATTCCCTGCCCGATCCGGTTTGGACCACTTCCCAAAATGACCACTTTTTTGCGATCGGTTACTTCACTTTCGTTCTCACCTTCATAAGAAGAATAGTAATATGGGGTTTTAGCAGGAAATTCTGCCGCACAAGTATCCACCAGTTTAAAAACCGGCTTTAAACCTAAACTCTTTCTTTGATCGCGAACTTGTTCATCTGAAACTTCTGCACCACTCTTGCTTAACAGCCAGGCAATTTGTGTATCAGAAAAACCTGCTTGCTTCAGTTCAAAGAAATCATCTTTGTCGATGGTTTCCAGAGTTTGTCCTTCTGTTCTGTTTTCAAGCGAAACCATATATCTGATCTGCTGCAAAAACCATGGATCAACTTTAGTAATGTCTGCTATTTCTTCTACTGAAGCTCCAAGTTTAAATGCGTTTCTGATCTGAAGTGAGCGATCCCAATACGGTTTCATTAGGCGTTCGCTAACATGCTTTCGATCCAGTTCTTCGTATCCATCAGCACCAAGCCCGTCTCTACCAACTTCCATTGACTGCCACGCTTTATTGAGCGCTTCCGGGAAATTTCTACCGATGCTCATTACCTCTCCTACCGCCTTCATTTGCGTAGAAAGTTCTTCATCCACACCAACAAATTTATCAAAATTGAAACGAGGCACTTTGCAAACTACGTAGTCGATACTTGGTTCAAAACAAGCGGAAGTGTTTCCTGTGATCTGATTTTTGAGTTCGTCCAGATTGTAACCCACAGCTAATTTAGTAGCCACTTTCGCAATCGGATACCCTGTTGCTTTGGATGCTAGGGCTGAAGAACGGCTAACTCTCGGATTGATCTCAATGGCTACAAACCGATCACTTCCGGGCTCCATTGCAAACTGCACATTACATCCTCCGGCAAACGTTCCGATAGAGCGCATCATTTTGATGGCTGCATTTCTAAGGATTTGAAGTTGCTTATCTGTTAAAGTCTGAGTTGGCGCAACCGTTACAGAATCTCCGGTGTGAACTCCCATCGGATCCATATTTTCGATAGAACAAATGATCACCACATTGTCGTTGGAATCGCGAAGTAATTCAAGCTCATATTCTTTCCACCCAAAAATGCATTCCTCAATAAGTACAGAATGAACCGGGCTCATTTCAAGTCCTCGAAGCACCATTTTATCGAAATCTTCTTCTTCCCAGACGATTCCACCACCGGCACCACCCATGGTAAATGATGGACGAATTACGATCGGTAAACCACCCAATTCTTCTTTGATCTCTTTTGCATCTAATAGAGATTCGGCCTGGCGACTTTTACATTGTTCAATTCCGATCTCTTCCATTTTATTACGGAAAAGCTGGCGATCTTCGGTTAATTCTACCGCATCGATATCCACACCAATGATCTTTATTCCTCTTTCTACCCAGAAATTTTCTTTTTCTAAGTCACGACAAAGATTCAAGCCTGTTTGTCCACCCATTGTTGGGAGAACAGCGTCCGGTTTTTCTTTTTCTACAATTTCTCTGATCGAATCCGTAGTCATCGGCAACATGTAGATCGAATCAGCCATGATCGGATCAGTCATAATTGTTGCAGGATTTGAGTTGATTAGTACGATCTCGTAACCCTCTTCCTGTAAAGAACGGCAAGCCTGAGTTCCTGAATAATCGAACTCGCATGCTTGCCCAATTACGATTGGTCCGGAACCAATGATTAAAATTTTATTAATGTCGTCACGTCTTGGCATTTTGTTTCTTTTAGTCTATATAGTTTAAAATTCCTTTCAAATTCTCCTTGTGTGGGAGGATCTATTTCTAACCTTTCCCTTCTTTCATCATATCAATGAACTCATCAAATAAATAAGCAGAATCGTGTGGGCCTGGTGATGCTTCAGGATGGTATTGAACTGAGAATCCGGGAAAATTCTTAAACTTCAATCCTTCTACGGTACCATCATTCAAGTTGATGTGAGTTACTTCAGCAACTTCATCTTTTACACTTCCTTCTGTTACTGCAAATCCATGATTTTGAGTAGATATCTCAACCAATCCCGTTCTTAAATTTTTTACGGGATGATTCGCTCCGCGGTGACCAACAAACATCTTCCCTACTTCAATTCCTTCGCTTAAAGCCATTAGTTGATGTCCAAGACAAATTCCAAACAGAGGCTTACCGGTCGACTTAGCATATTCAACCGTTTCCAAGGCATATTCTGCGGTGGCATTCGGGTCTCCCGGTCCATTGCTGAAAAAGAAGCCATCAGCATCCCAATCTTTAATTTCTTCCAAAGAAGTTTTGGCGGGAAATACTCTTAACGTACATCCTCTCGCGTTCAGGCTGTTGATGATGTTCTGTTTAATTCCGTAGTCAAATGCTGCTACTTTGAAATCACTTTCTCCGTTTACCGTTTGTGCCTCTTGTCTGCATACTTTTGATGCCAACTCAAGTCCGGTCATGTCTTCCCAGTCTTTAGCCATTTGAACCAACTTTTTTTCATCTAATTCTGTGGAAGAGATCACTGCATTCATCACTCCTTTTTCTCTGATGTGTCGAACCAACTTTCTGGTATCTACACCGGAAATCCCCACTACTTCCTGATCTTCAAGATATTCCTGTAGACTACCATCAGCCATCGGATTACTGAATTCATGAGAAAAAGCTCGTGTAATGATTCCGGCAACCATAACTTTTCTGGCTTCATCATCACGCGACATGGTTCCGTAGTTTCCAATATGCGGATAGGTCATCATCATCAATTGACCATGATAACTTGGATCAGTAAAGATCTCCTGATAACCGGTCATCGAAGTATTGAAGCAGAGTTCTCCGCCTGTAATACCTTCATGACCAACTGCCCATCCGTGAGCTATGGTTCCGTCACTAAGTGCAAGGATTGCTTTTTTTCGTTTAGGAAGCGACATACGTATAATTATAAGTTATTTGTGATGAGTTTAATGTGGTTACTGATAAAGCTAACTTTACCCTTTTGACCCACCCCTCAATCCCCTCCAGGGAGGGGAAGCTCTTTGTTTTAGATAAAAATTTGATTTCGGAGTCTTCTTTTCCTAGGAAAGGAAATAAAGGAGAGAGTTTTTGGGAAGTTAAAGCGCCCTGCAATTTATTCTCTAAATAAAATATCAAAAAAAATCCGACTACGAAGACCGCGCCGGATTGGAAAATGATATGGGAAAAAGGGAATGGCATCAATTGCACGTCCTTAATTTTGTGGCGTGCTTTGCCGGGGTTTCAAAGCTGTAAATTGCTGACACTTTAATTTTTTTCTGTAGCTTTGTTTAGAGTTCGATGAAGATAAGAAAGGTGAGGATTGGATTCAATTAGAAAGTCATAAAAGCTATACTAAAACCTAAATATGATTCATTTATTTCCGGGATGTAACTAAGATTAAACGATCCTGTAATTATACCAAGGGTCTTCATTCTCTGTATTTTATTAGATCACCAAACGTAACATTTATTGACAGATAATTATCATTTAAATCTATGAACCTACCCCCTTCCAAAGTTATAAGAACAAAGCTATCGCTCCATGGCATTGAAAAAGATTGAGGAGTAAATATAAAGCTGGATCTTATCCCTATTAACCGAAAATTCTCGTGGCCATCAGGTATAACAGGTGCATAGATATTATAGCTTTCGTCTTCTTTGAAATTAAAAGATTGCTGTCTGATTACCGGTCCTATTGAAACTCCACCCCAATCTTCATCAGTTATTCTGAAAAGTACAGATGCCATTAAATTTTTTGGCATTGAAGCAGCAGCAGTAAAATATAACGGTCTGAAAATTTGCACTGTTGCATCCATTCCTGTTGACTTACCAATTGATAAAGAAACAGCTCCTTTATTAGTCTGTACAGAATCATAAATAAAGAAATTCCTAAAGTAACTAAATCCAAAACTTGGCCGATACTCACGCATACTTGCTTCACCTTGCCTTTCTAGCTCGCCACTTTTATCTGCACCTAGCCCTGAAATTGACACTCCTCCTGCTTTTTCATACTTCTTGTTTGTAGAGAACATGGTAACCTCACTCATTGGCGCATGCGTAGCACAAGAAACAAAAAACACTGAGCTTAGAATTAATATGTAAGTCTTGGCTCTAATTTTTACTCTCTTTGTTCAAACTATCTTTAATCAAACTCCCGCTCAAAACCGCCAAACCACTTACCAAACCTCCGACAATGCCAGTGATCAGGATTACAAGAATTGGAGACCCAACCCCCAGCATTTCAGCAATCTTTGTTGATAGAATTCCATCATTAGCTAAATGTATATAAAGTGCATGTCCACTCCAAAGCAGAAAAAGAGCAAGAAAACCAACTCCAAAGGCTTTTCCGGAAGACGGTTTCATTTGAAAGCCAAGTACTAAACCAGTGATCGCAATTCCCCACCAGGGAAGAACGAGATTTATAAGATATGCAGTGATTATTAAAAGTATCAGTAAGATCATTTGTTTTAGATGTAGGATTTAAGACATAAGATGTAAGAAGTCTCAGATCTTACATCTTATGTCTTTTATCTGAGTTCAAGTTTATATAAATATTCGTTTGGTTCTTCTTTCATGAAATTGAGTTCGAAGAGTTGTCCCGTTCTCCATGGCTCAACCATATAATCGTAGTTTGGTGATCCCGGATTTCCGGAAGCTCCACCCGGATATAATCCATATGCTTTCACCTCAGGACCTAACTCAACAACCATTCTCCAAGAAGGACCAAATCCACCTCTGGTTGCATTTATAGCTTCAGATGACCCGGAACTAAATAAATTCTGTCTGCCTAAACCCGGAATACTTGCCAGATGATCGATATCATTATCAATGAAATATCCCCATTTCCATTTATCACCAAACTCACCTAAGTAATTCTCAAGCTCGGCTACTGTTTCATAAAAAGATGCAGTTACGATGTCGGATCTTGTTTCCACTTTATCGGTATCGATATCATGAATGAATTTAAAATTCGGTTCAGCTTTTATGATCTCTACAAAACGATCTCTGGAGGGATATCTGAGTGTAGCTTCTGTTGTTTCATATTCATCATAAAAAACAGCTCTGTAAAAATTACCTGACCAGTGACGAAAAAATGAAGGCGCTATTTCATCACCATCCATAAAATAATCCCACCCTTCCATTAATTGAAGGATTTCTGTGTCCGTTTCAGACAAGCTATCTCTATCCATCCATTCCAAAAGTGAGGGAAGCAAGGTTTCAGCGTAATAGCTGTAACTATCCATTTGCATTTCCTGCATATCTTTTGGTGTAATATTCTCCATTGAAGCCAGTTTATCGTTGATTCTTCTCCCTCTTTCAAAAGGAGCGAAATCATCATCTAAATAATATGGGTAATCAGGTGCCGCTGATTCCTGATTTGCCGAGCTCACAAATCCTCGTTCCGGGTTTTTGATATTCGGATTTTGCTCAACTGGTATCCAGCCCTGCCAATCATATAAAGGATCTGTTCCGTCACTTACTGTTCTTCCCTGATACTCCCACTTATTCGGAAATTTCCCACTTACATAAAGCCCGATGTCTCCTTCATTTGAAGCAAAAACAAAATTCTGTGCCGGTGCCACCCAGTACTTCACAGCTTCTTCAAAATCGGAATAAGTCTTTGCCCGATTAAATCCATAAATAGTTCTCAGATCATTTGATGGTTCATGCGCTATCCACCTCAAAGCATGAAAAACCGGTTCTCTTTCTTCATTTATATTTGATTCTACTTTTGTAACCGGACCATGATGAGTATAAACAACCGTATCTAAAACCGTTTCGCTTCCTTTAACTTTAATCTCTTCGATTCGAATAGTAGTTGGTTTCCACTTTCCATCGTGCCAATACTCTTTTTGAGTATCATCTTTAAATTTGACCTCATACCAATCCATTACATCAGAACCGACGTTAGTGGTGCCCCAAGCTACATTTTCATTGAAACCAACAATTACTCCAGGCGCTCCTTGTAGCGAAACTCCGTAGGTATTTACACCAGGGGCATGTAGTTGAACTTCATACCAAATAGAAGGAAGCGTTAAGCTTAAATGTGGATCATTTGCTAAGATCGGATATCCTGATTTTGTTTTTGATCCCGAAACTGCCCAGTTGTTACTTCCCACTCCTTCAGGTCGCTCGTATTCTCCCAGCTCCACTGCTGATGCAGGTTTAAATAAAGTATCCGGAGCTTCAACAGGAATTCGTTCAAAATCCCATTCTTTTGTTGGTGGAATGATGGGATCATTTAACTCAGGTTTAGCTTCAAAGAATTTCTCAATGAAATCTGCACCAAAATACTCCATGGTATTACTGGTTCGGTCATCGTTATTGCCTCCGGCAAGCGTACGAGTCATATTCTTTAGAAGATGAGCGGTCTTGATAGGAGTCCATTCTTCCGGTTCAAAATCCAGGATTTTATACTCTAACGGATAATTCTTGGGTTCCAATGATGATAAATAAGCGTTAACTCCATCAGCATACGCATTTACAATCTCCCAAGTCTTTGGATCTTTTTTCATCATTTCAAGAGCTTTCTCAGCGCCGTAAGGCATTCCTCTTCTTCGTGTAGTTTTGTCTCTGCTTAATGCTCTATCCCCAATTTTCTCTGCTAATCTACCCGAAGCGTCTAAGGTTTGAAGCTCCAGTTGAAACAGTCTGTCTCTGGCAACAACATAACCTTGAGCGAAATACAGATCGTATTCATTGTCTGCAAAAATGTGAGGTACGCGACGGTCATCAAAATAAACCGAAGCTTTTCCTTTAAAACCTTCTAGAGCTAATTCATTGGATTCGGGGAGATCTGTTTCTGCGTTTGCCCATAATCCGGACTCAGGATCTACAAATTTTCCGATTGGGGGTAGGGTTATAGTTTCATCTCCAATCTGAACAGAAATTTGGCGATTAAATAAATAAATAAATCCCATCAAAAGGATCAAAGGGAGAACTACTCTAAAAGCTTTCATTCAACATGATATAAATTTGTCATTTCGAACGAATGTGAGAAATCTATTACTCGTAAACAAAGAGAAATTGTAGATTTCTCGCTTTGCTCGAAATGACAGGAACCTAATTCATTTTATGGTGTTATGGCGTGACAGTGTTATGGTAGTTATCCGAAAGTAATTTTAGAAATTCTGTAAGGAATTGGGTTTGAAACTGTCTGATTATAGAGAAAGGAATTTAATAAAGAAACTAATGCCTAAAATAACCGCTTTTGAAGAACTTACTTGCTGGAAAGAGGCCAGGGTTTTAGTAAGGAAAGTATATTCGATAACTAACAAACCACCTTTTTCTAAAGACTTTGGATTACGAGATCAAATCCAACGAGCTTCTGTATCTGTGATGACAAATATCTCTGAAGGATTTTCAAGATATCACCGAAAAGAGTCTGTCAGGTTTTTTGATTTTTCTCAGAGTTCTGCGGCCGAAGTTAAAAGCTTGCTCTATGTTGCTGAGGATTTGGCTTACATTTCTAAAGAAAAGGCTCAAGTATTAAGAGAGCAGGCGACGTCATGCCAAAGATTGGTGTTAGGGCTTATAAAACATTTCAATAAACGATAGTGTTAGGGCGCGACAGTGTTCGGGTGTTGAGGTGCGATGGTGTTATAGATTTTGCCAATCTATAACACCTGAACACTCTAACACTATTTCTTTAAACTAGCCTGCAGATCTTCCCAATCTTTTAGAAATCTGGCAAGTCCTGAATCCGTTAACGGATGCTTTAACATTCCCATAATAACATTCAATGGCATGGTTCCCACGTCTGCTCCAACTTTTGCGCATTCCACAACATGCATCGGGTGACGAATACTCGCGGCCAACACCTCAGTTTCAAATCCGTAATTCATGTAGATCTGTACGATATCTTCGATCAACTTCATGCCATCACTAGAAATATCATCCAGTCTTCCCATAAAAGGAGATATATAAGTTGCTCCTGCTTTTGCCGCGATCAACGCCTGAGTTGGAGAAAAACAAAGTGTACAGTTGGTTTTAATTCCTTCTTCAGAAAAAGTTTTAATCGCTTTAATACCATCTTTGATCAAAGGAATTTTTACTACCACGTTGTCCGCGATCTTTGCAATCTTTCTACCCTCTTCGATCATTTCATTGTAAGTAGTTGAAACAACCTCTGCAGAAACATCCCCTTCAACAATATCACAGATCTTTTTGATATGGCCTTCGAAATCACGCACCCCGATTTTAGCGCATAAACTTGGGTTTGTGGTTACCCCATCCAGCACTCCTAGATCATTAGCTTCTTGTATTTCTTCGAGATTGGCAGTGTCTATAAAAAATTTCATTTGGTAGTGAGAGTTTGTTGAAGTTTTGTCGCCTAAACATAAGGAATCGAAGTATCCTAATCATTATGTAAAACAATATTTATGTTGCTTCTTTTTACACCACATTAATGACATAAACGAACTAAATAAAGAACTTTACTGTCTAGTACACACAATTAAAAATAACTTTACGGACGTGACCAAAACAATTTTATCAGCAGTTTTAATTTTATCTCTTTTGTTAATCGGATGCGGTGGAGACACCGAAGAATCCAATCCTGCCCAAAATGCACAATTCAATGGCTGGGGTGGTGGCGGATTTGGCGGAGCCCGAGTAACCAGTGTAGAAACAGAACCCGTAACACGCCAATCTATTTCAGAACAGGTAAAATCTTTCGGTACAATAAAAGCCCAGGATGTTGTAGCTATCAATCCTCAAGTAAGCAATAGAATAGTAAAGCTTTATGCTGATTTGGGAGACACGGTTCGTCAAGGGCAGCTTTTAGCTAAAATTTATGACGCTACTTTCAAGGATCAGCTTCAGCAGGCTAAAGCTCAATTAGAACAAAGTAAAGTTGCCATAAAAAGAGACAGTACTCAGTTTGCCCGTCAGAAAAGATTACTCGAGTCTAATGCAATTAGTCAGTCTGAATTTGACATTGCTTTTGCAACCTATCGTAACAGCGTTTCTCAATACCAGTCATCAGTTGCTTCTGTTACTCAGGCTCAGGAAAATTTTAATAATACAGAAGTTCGCTCTCCTGTTCGAGGAGTTGTAATTTCAAGAACCGGTGCCGAGGGAGATATTGCCAGTGCCGGACAAACTCTTTTTGAGGTTGCTAATCTTGTAGGGTATGAAACACGAATATACCTTCCTGTTCAGGATTGGAAAGCTGTTAAGATTGGTCAGGAAGTTAATCTCAGAGTATCGAACGAAAAAGAATCATCAGCTAACGGAGTCGTTTCACGCAAAAGCCCGCAGCTTGATGCCACCACCGGTCTCGGCGAAGTGGTGATCACACTTACAGAAATTGGACCGAATATTTATCCCGGAGTACTAACTGAGAATGTAATCAGTATCGTTACCAAAGATCGGGCTATTGTAATTCCAAGAAGCGCGATGGTTGAAAAGGTTGAAACCATTGTTGAGCCTGAATCAAATACCATTCAACTTCAAAGAACGTACTCTGTTTTTGTATCTCAAGGTGATTCTGTAGCTCAACTAAGACCACTTGAGCTTGGAATAGAACAGGGTGACAGAATTGAAATACTTTCAGGATTAAATCCAGGAGATAATATCATTGTAACAGGTCAGCAGAGTCTTCAGGATCGCGGATCTATAAGAGTAGCATCCGGTTCTGACTTTCAATCTCCACAGCAGCAAAGAGTGGGTGGAGACGATCAAGCTGGTAATGGTCAAAACAGACAAGCCCGACAAGGCGGCGGCAGGCCCGGACAAGGCGGAAATGCTTTCCAAAATATGAGTGAAGAAGACCAAGCAAAAATGAGACAGAGACTACAAAATATGAGCCAGGAAGATAGACGTGCTTACATGGATAGCCTAAGAACAGCTAACGCTTCAGGGAATTAAAAAATGGGCGGACTTTCAAAACTGGCTGTAGACAGGCCTATTACCTTTTTAATGACAAGCCTAATATTAATTGGGTTTGGGATATTTGGTGTACTTCAACTTCGTTTGAATCTTTATCCAGATGTAAGCTTCCCAACTATAACTATTTTTACAGGTTACGAAGGTGTGGCTCCGGAAGATATGGAGACATTGATCACTCGACCAATTGAAGAAAATGTGGGAAGTATTAGCGGTATTAAAAGAGTTCGTTCTCTTTCCAGCCAAGGCGCCTCAGTTGTTAAACTAAATTTTAATTGGGGAACCGATCTTTATGAAGCTGAAAATGATGTACGGAAACAGCTTGGATCGATTGAACGGTCTATACCCAGAGACGCTGAAACTCCATTGGTATTCAGTTACGATCCCAACCAGGAACCAATTATTGTTCTTGCTTTAACTTCTGAAGCACGAAGTTCTCGCGACCTCAGAACTTATGCTACACAGATCCTGGAGCAACGCATAGAAAGAGTAAATGGCATTGCTTCAGCAGAAACTTCAGGTGGACTTGAAAGACAGATCAACGTTATTATCGATAATGAAAAAATGCGGTTGTATAATCTTACAATTGCACAAATTTCAACCAGATTAAGCGCTGAGAATATTCAGGTTCCGGCAGGTCAACTTACTGAAGGCAACACGGTATACTCTTTGCGTACCATGGGAGAGCTGAAAAGTGTTGAACAAATAAGAAATACAGTTGTTGCAACAAGAGAAGGTCAGTCTCTTTATCTAAGAGATGTTGCAGAAGTTTCTGATGGAATTGCACAACCCGTAGGTAACGTTCGCGTGGATGGAGAAGACGGGGTAATCATCAATGTGTATCGTCAAAGCGATGCAAATGTTGTAGTTGCAGCTGAAGCAGTGATTGAAAACCTTGAAGAGATCAAAAAAAGTCTTCCTGCTGACGTTCAGGTAGAAGTGCTTACAAACAAAGCTGAATTCATAAAGCAGTCTATTGAGAATCTCTTATTAACAGGTGTACAAGCTATTATTTTGGTAGTTCTTATCCTGTTGGCTTTTCTCAGAAGCGGCCGTTCAGCTCTCATAATTGCGATCTCAATTCCGGTGTCTATTGTCACAACATTTGCTGTGATGGACTTTGCTGATCTGAGCTTAAATATTATCTCGCTTTCGGGTTTAACTTTAGCAGTTGGTTTGGTAGTGGATGATGCAGTAGTAGTACTTGAAAACATTTTTAGATTCCGTGAAGAAGGAAAAGGACGTAAAGACGCCGCTATAATGGGGGCAAAAGAAGTTGCTGTGCCCGTGGTGATATCAACCTTGACCACCTTGGTTGTTTTTCTACCAATATTATTTGTGCCCGGTATCGCAGGTTTTCTTTTCAGAGATCTCGCATTAACTATTTCCTTTTCACTATCTGTTTCTTCATTAGTGGCTCTTACACTAATTCCTATGATGACTTCTCAATTCTATAAGGATGGTGAGTTATCTATTGAAGCAACAAATAAAGTCGCCAATTTCTTCAGTGAGCTTCTGAATAAACTCGAAAAATGGTACTCCGAAAAACTTGACAAAGCTCTTCACAAAAGTGGACTTGTGGTGCTGGTTGCAATCGTATTTTTTGTTGCTACCCTACCGATCTTTAATATGCTTGGCGGTGAGTTTTTCCCAAGAGTTGATGAAAACGCATTTAATCTGGAAGTAACAAGAGAAGCCGGTGTTAGTTTACTGGAACTGGAACGTTCTATCGGTCAGGTAGAAAGTATTATAATGAAGGAAGTTCCTGAAGCCAGGATCATCGTTTCAGATTATGGAGATAAAGAAGGAATTGAAGGCGCCGACAATCCGGGAGGATTCACGGGAGCCGTTAGAGTCGAATTAGTCCCAAAAAATGAACGGAGTCGTTCACAATTTGACATAGTGAGCGATCTTCTCAAAAAGCTGGAAATAGTTCCCGGTGTCACTATTCAGGAAACTATTCAAGATCCATTAAGCCCGGATGGCGAAAACGGACTTATTGTTCAAATCTTTGGATTTGATGCTGAGGTAAAGAAGAATTTGTCGGATGGTGTTAAAGAAAAGATCACCCAAATTGATGGCGTAGTAAGTGCTTACAGTACTGCCGATCAGGGCCGTCCTGAACTTCGCTTGGTTCTGGACAGAGAGCGAATTGCGCTAGTAGGAATGAACACTAATCAAGTTGCCACTGCATTAAGTGATGCTGTTCAGGGAAATATTGCTACTAGTTTTGTAGATCAGGGTGTGGAATTTGAAGTTAAAGTCGAGTTAGATCCCAAACAAAAGGCTGCATCTACAGATCTGGAAAATATTCAAATTCAAACTCCGGCTGGAGAATGGTTACCTCTTAGAACTCTCGCCAGAGTCGAACGTTATACAGGGCCAACTAATGTGACCAGAATCAATCAGGAAAGAGTTATAGAGATCTTAACTGAGCTGGATGGCGTTGATCTTAAAACAGCTAGTGCTGATGCTCGCACGATCCTGGACGAGGTGGAATGGCCAGATGGTTACCGTTATGCACTTGCAGGTTCAGCTGAAGAACAAGCTGAGTCATTTAACTTCCTGCTTATTGCTTTTGCCATTGCCGGAATTCTGACTTATATGGTTATGGCTTCTCAATTTGAAAGTCTGATAGAACCTTTCATAATCATTTTTACTATTCCTTTAGCTCTATCCGGTGTTTTGATTATTCTTGGAGTTACAGGAACGGCAATTAGTGTAACCTCAATGGTAGGCCTCATACTGCTCTCCGGTATCGTTGTAAATAATGGAATTGTAATGATCGATTACATCAAAATTTTGCAAGCCAGAGGCATTGATCGTCATAAAGCTATTGTTCAGGGAGCTACACGACGTCTTCGCCCGATATTAATGACCGCTTTAACTACGATTTTATCTATGGTTCCACTTGCTCTGGAATTAGGATCCGGTTCTGAAACATGGAGTCCAATGGCAAGAACTGTGATCGGCGGTTTAACCATGTCTACTATCTTAATGCTTTTTGTTGTACCCAGCATTTATAATCTGATAAACAGAGGTGTCGACAACCTCGGATTTGATGCTGTTCATAAAACAGATCCACTTTTGGAAAATAATGAGGTCTCATCATGAAAAAGTTCAATCTTACCGGTGGCATTTTAAACCGACCAATTACTGTGATCATGTGTACACTGATCATAGTAGGATTTGGTATTTTTTCGCTTACAAACTTAAGAGTAACTCTGTTTCCAACTCTTAATATTCCTGTATTGGCGATCTCTTCAGGTTACCAGAATGTAGCCCCTGAAGACATTGATCGGCTTATTGTCACTCCGATTGAAGGAGCTGTTTCTGCTATCGAAGGAATTGAATCTCTGGAAGCCCGGGTAAGTCGTGGAAGTGCCTTTGTAATTTTGCGCCTTTTTGAAGGAACTGATATCAGAAAAACGGAACTAAAGGTTCAAAAAGCTATTGATCAGATTCGTGCCGATTTACCTGCTCAGGCGCGCGCCCCTGCCATTTTTCAGTTTGATCCCGAAAGCAGACCTATCATGCAGTTAAGTATCAATTCCAGCCTGAGAGGCTTAGATGAATTAAGAGAGTTAGCTATTGAACTGGTAGAGCCACGCTTGGAAAGAATTGTCGGTTTGGCTTCAGCAGATACCCGCGGCGGACTTGAACGAAGGATTTATGTTGACGTATCTCCAATGAGCCTCGCCCAACACAACATTGTTCCCCAGGATCTGGAAAGTGCAATAAGTTCAAATAATGTGCAGCTCCCGATCGGAAATATAGTAGCACAAAATATAAGTTATAGTGTAAGAGCTCAATCGTTATATCAAGATATTGAACAGATAAAGAAAACTATTATTAAAGTTTCAGATAATGGAATTCCCATAAGAGTTGAAGATGTTGCTGACGTATCTGATGGCTTCACGGAAGTAACCAGCTTGGTTAATGTAAATGGGAATAACAGTGTTTCTGTAGAGATCCAGAAAAATTCAGATGCAAACACTTTGGATGTGGTAAAAGCAGTTGAAGAAGTAGTTCCTGAAATCAATGAAATATTACCGCCCGGTGTGGAGCTTCGAATTTTATCAGATGAAGGGCAGGCCATTGAGGATTCGGTTAATAACTTGTCTCAATCCTCGGTTATAGCTCTTTTAGTTGTTGTGTTCGTTATTTTGATATTTATGGGAGGATGGAGAATTTCTTTAGTTGTAGCCACTTCCATTCCTGTATCCATAGCTGCCAGTTTTGCAACCATGTATGCAGCTGATCTAACGCTGAATATTTTTACGATTTCGGCATTAGCTCTCGCGATCGGACTATTGGTTGATAATGCCATCGTAGTAGCAGAAAGTGTAGCCAGAAAGTTAGAAGATGGACTAAGTAAATTTGATGCCGCTCTTACGGGAACTAATGAAGTGGTAGGTCCTCTTCTTGGCTCTACTCTTACAACACTTGGCGTGTTTATTCCAATAACTTTGATCACCGGTATTCAGGGAATCTTCTTTAAAGAGTTTGCACTTACGATCAGCTTTGCAATTGCTATATCTTTTATTTCTTCCATTGTTCTGGTACCGGTTTTGTCAGTTTTGATACTCGACCCTGAAATGTTCAGTAAGAGAAACTTTATGTTTAAAGCGATCCATAAACTGGAAAATGGATATGGTAAAGTGTTGAGCTGGCTCCTCCTTCATAAATGGATACCCGGATTAGCTCTGATCGGTATATTATTTGGTACCGTGGTAATTTATCAGGGAATAGATAAAGAAGGATTCCCTGAAACAGATTCAGGAGAAGTGGATGTAAACGTGACCTTAACAGAAGGAACCCGCTTGGTTAAAACAGTGGAAGTGATGAAGGATTTTGAAGCACAGCTGTTACAAAAACCGGAGATTGAAACCGTTGTTTCTTCAATTGGAAGAAGTCGGTTTACTGAACAAACCAACCGCGGAAGCTTTACACTCAAACTTGTTCCACTTGAAGAAAGAGATATTACCAGTAGCGAACTTGCTGCAGCTCTTCGACAAGAGCTAACCGCTCCGGGAGTAACCATCCGAGCTTCTGTGGAAGGTGGCGGACTTAGCTTTGGAGGAAGAGGATTCAGGTCTGGAGGTGGATCCATCAGGCTAAGTCTGATTGGTCCTGAAATGGAAGAATTACTTAAAATTTCCAAATCCATAGAAGACAAATTGCTTGATGATCCGAATATCATTCAGGTGGATAATGGAAGAACTGACCCAACTCCGGAAATGCAATTCGTATTAGACAGAAACCGAGTAGGTTTGCTTAATTCCAGTATCAGTCAGGTTGCTAATGCGCTACGTACCCAGACATTGGGTAATCAGGCAGGTTATTTCAGAGCGGATGGGCGTGAGATTCCAATCGAAATTCGTACAGCTAAAACTGCTCTCAAATCCAGAGAAGATCTCTTTGACCTGGAGGTGTTGCAATATGAAGATCAGCGGGTTCCCGTAGTCGCTGTTGGTGAATTCGTTGAAACCAAAGGAGTGGATTCTTATCAGAAAAGAAACAGAGAAATTCTTCTCGACGTCAGCATTCAATTTACCGGTGATGCAAACGAATATCGTGAGCTCATCACTAACTTTATTACCAACGAAGTAGTGATGCCGGAAGGTTATCGTTATGAATTTACCGGGGCAACCCGTGAAGCTCAAGAGGGTGCTCAACAGTTTCTGTTTGCAGGTTTAGCTGCTCTCGTGCTCATGTTTATGATCATGGCTTCCCTTTTCGAAAATTTCCGGGATCCTTTTGTGATCTGGTTGTGTATACCGATGGCTCTTTTTGGAGCTTTATTCTCTCTGTACATAGTTGGAAATCCGCTAAGCACTACCGGAAATATCGGGTTATTTATGCTGGTCGGAATTATTGTAAATAATGGAATTGTACTTGTTGATTATATGCATTTGAAAACGAGAGGCATGGCTTTTGACTTAAATAAAGGGTCTGAATTCTTAGATGGGATTATTTACGCTTGTAAGCGAAGGATGCGACCTATTTTACTAACTGCTATTACAACTATTTGTTCGATGGTTCCACTTTCACTGGAACTTGGCGCCGGTGCAGAAATATGGTCCCCTTTAGCAAAAACTGTAATTGGAGGATTAGCTTTTGGTGTGATCTTTACTCTGTTTATCACTCCGGCTATTTCTGTTGGGTTTAAACAAGTGATCAATTGGATTAAATCTTTATTCACGAGAAATAAGTCTTCACAAAAAACGGAAATTGCACTTAGTAGTAAATAATTTATATGAAACAATAGATATTGGAACTACGAATAGCTATTCTTGTTATAGTTAGAAAGAAAGAATTTTAATTTGAGGATTTTATTATGAACAAGTCAGGAAATTTTATTGCAGGTATTTTAACAGGAGCACTAGCAGGAACCGTTTTAGCACTTCTTTATGCTCCGGATACCGGAAAGAACACCAGAAATCGTCTTTCATACCAATTAAGCAGCTATAAAGATGAGCTTAACGATCTGATCGCCCAGCTAAGAGAAGAAAAACAACAACTCATCTCCGAAGCAAAAGACAAAGGCGACAAAGTAGTTCAATCAGCAAAACAAAAAGCTGATGATCTCATCAAAGAAGCTGAGACTCTTCTTGAAAGCATTGATGATGTGAAAGAAGGGTAATTCTTTTACTCTAAAAAAGAACTTTAAAGGATGATGTTCGCAAGGACATCATCCTTTTTTTGTTTATACCTTGCTTTTTTAACCCCCAATCTTTAAATCTCTGTAACAAACTATTGGAGGAAGTATGAGTTCACGTAAGCAGTTTATTAATCAAATTTCCGGTGGGGCACTGGCTTTTGCTTCCACTGCCTTTCTTACTAAACCTCTTTCTGACTCATTTTATAAAGAACTGAATTCGTTTTCAGGATCAGCTTCTGATATAGCAAAAGATGAAGATTTCTGGGCTACCGTTCAGCAGGCTTTTACCGTGGATCGAAGTCTCATAAATCTGAATAATGGCGGAGTTAGCCCTTCTCCTGAATTTGTTCAAGCGGCTATGAAGAAACATCTGGATTTCTCCAATCAGGCACCTGTTTATAATATGTGGCGGATATTGGAACCAAGACGAGAAGGTGTCCGGCAAAGAATAGCCAGAATGTTTGGTGTGGATACTGAAGAAATTGCTCTGACCCGTAATGCTTCTGAGAGTCTCCAAATATGCCAATTAGGTATAGATCTTAAAAAAGGTGATGAAGTTCTTACTACAGATCAGGACTACCCGAGAATGATCACCACATTCCAGCAAAGGGAACGTCGCGAAGGAATTAAACTCAATCAATTCAGCATTCCCGTTCCGGCTGAAAATGATGATGAGATCGTTTCTCTGTTTGAGCAAAATATCACTCCAAAAACCAAGCTCATTCTGATGAGCCATATTGTGAACATCTCCGGACAGATCCTACCGGTTAAAAAAGTTGTGCAAATGGCTCGCAAAAAAGGAATTCCTGTTATTGTGGATGGCGCTCATGCCTTTGCTCATTTTACTTTCAAACAAGAAGATCTGGATTGTGATTATTATACCACCAGTCTTCATAAGTGGCTGTTCGCTCCTCACGGAACAGGAATGTTGTATGTAAAGAAGGATAAGATCAAAGACCTCTGGCCTATGATGGCTGCTCCCGAAACCATGGATGAGAATATCCGGAAATTTGAAGAGATAGGTACGCATCCTGCTGCAAATTATCTAGCAATTGGTGAAGCACTTACTTTCCACGAAGGCATTGGCTCTGACAGAAAAGAAGCTCGTCTGAAATACTTGAATGATTACTGGATCGATCAGCTGATTGATAACGACCGCGTTGTCTTACATACCAGCAGAAATCCCAAATACGCTTGTGCAATTGCAACAGTAGAATTGAAAGGCATTGCACCAAATGATCTGAATTCGACTTTATGGCGGGATTATAGAATAATTACCACCCCGATCAATCATGATCAGTTCAAGGGAATACGCGTTACTCCCAATGTCTATACCACACTTGAAGAACTCGACAGATTCGTTGATGCCATCAAAGATCAGCTCAGATCCTGAGTATCATTAACATTTCGATTCGCCAAAAAGCAGTGAGATTCAGTCAATAATGCCGTATCTTTGGGCTTCTAATTAACTATTAAAAATTTATAAATGAGTTTACTTACGTTTTTTCTAATGGCACCACCTGCTGAAGGTGAAGGAAGTGGATATACAAGCCTTATCTTTATGGGCGCTATCTTTGTGGTTTTTTACTTTTTCATTATCCGTCCACAAAGCAAGAAACAGAAAGAAATTCAGAACAAAGTTTCTGAAATGAAAAAGGGCGACAAAGTTGTTACTTCTTCAGGAATGATCGGTGTGCTAAATACTATTGAAGACGACTCTGTGTTGATCGAAGTGGGTGGAAATGTCAAAATCAGATTTCTGAAATCTGCAATCAATGATGTGAATCCTAATAAGCAGGAAAAAAAGTAATTCAGTCAAATGAGTGACTCTATAAAATTTAATACCATCCCTGAAGCCATTCAAGACATTAAAAATGGCAAAATGGTTATTGTTGTCGATGATGAAGATCGTGAAAATGAAGGCGATTTTCTGATGGCGGCAGAAATGGTTTCTACCGAAGCCATTAATTTTATGGTTACTCATGGTCGTGGGTTGGTTTGTGCTCCAATCAATAAAAGCCGTGCCGAAAAGCTAAAACTTACTCACATGGTCACCGATGGCGCTGATCCTGATGAGGCTAACTTCACTATTTCTATTGATCATAAAAGATTGACAACCACGGGTATTTCTGCTGCTGATCGTGCTAACACTATTCGTGAAATAGCAAATGATGATGCCAAACCTGTGGATTTCAGAAGACCCGGACATGTTTTTCCTCTTCTTGCTGTAGATGGCGGTGTTCTTCGCCGTGCCGGACATACCGAAGCTGCAATTGATCTTGCAAAACTAGCCGGATTAAAACCTGTTGGTATTATCTGCGAGATCATGAATGAAGATGGAGAAATGGCTCGTGTTCCGGACCTTGCTAAGATCGCAAGGAAATATGATATGAAATTCATCACCATTAAAGATCTTATTGCATACCGTAATGAGAATGAATCTTTAGTTCATGAAGTGATGGACATCAATATGCCGACGATGTACGGTGATTTTAAGCTTAGAGCATTCAAAGAAAACCTGACGGGCGACATCCACATGGCTCTTACAAAAGGAAGCTGGAGTAAGGAAGAACCTGTTCTCACGCGTGTTCATTCTTCTGATCTGATCGGTGACATTTTCGGAAGTCGCTTGAATGATACCAGCGAATTGCTCCATCAGGCAATGCTTCAGGTTGAACGTGAAGGAAAAGGCGTTGTTCTGTATATGAACAGAAATCAACGTGGTTCCGTACTTGTAAATCAACTTCGCACATTAAAGGCAATGCAGGAAGGCAACCCTGAAACAGAGGAAGAAAATAACAATCCGAAAAAAGGTGACTCCAGAGATTACGGAATCGGTGCTCAGATTCTTAAATCTTTAGGTATCTGCAAGATCCGTCTTCTGTCCAATAATCCCGTAAAAAGAATTGGTATCAAAAGTTTTGGATTAGAGATCGTAGATCAGGTTCCTATTGATACAAGTATAGATTTTTTGGATGACGCTGTAAGAAAAAACTAGTCTTTTACTTCTTAGCGATTTCCTCTACAGCTGTTTCTTCACCGGCAACTTCTACCTCTGCTGTGGGCTCTTCTTTTTGAGAAGCTGGAAGTAGTTTTTTGCTGAAGATCAATAACGAGATGATAGATACAGATATGCCAATATCAGCTACATTAAAGATATAAGGGAAAACCGTCCAGTCATTTATCTGAAGGCTGAAATAGATAAAGTCGACTACATGACCTTCTAAAATTCCACCATTTCCTTCAACATAACCCATAAAAATTCTGTCCGCAATATTCCCAAAAGCTCCACCCAGAATCAATCCCATAAATATAAGATATCCGATGGAAGCAGTTTCAATGGATCGAAGCAAGTATATCAAAATACCGGTTACTGCCAGAATAGCTACCGAACTAACCACAATGGTTGGCAACCAGTCTATTCCCATTGCCATGCCCGGATTTTGAGTGTAATACAACCGTAACCAGCCCTCTATAATAATCTTATTATGAAGCTCCGGAGATGTTCGGATAATGTATTTTGTGATCTGATCGAGAGCCAACACAATTACTGCCGGCGTCAAAAGTGCAACAAGTTTATTTCGATTCAAGACGTATGCTTTAATTTATCTGCGCTTCAGTTTTGCATCAATACTTAGCTGTGTATGTGGTACGGCTTCCAATCTTCCTTTAGCAATTTTCTTTCCTGTAACTTTACACACTCCGTATGTTTTATTATCAATACGTTTGATAGCATCATCAAGGTATTTGATAAATTTTCGTGTACGATTCAGTAACACGTATGTTTTTTCACGTTCTTGCGCATCAGTACCTGCATCCGCCATATGAAAAGAATATGCCGACTCGTCTGATGCATTCTCCATGCTTTCACGCAGTGATTTCTGAAGCGTGTTCAGTTCATCTTCTGAATCTTTTAGTTTCTTTTCGATTATTCCACGAAAATATTCCAGTTCTTTGTCGCTATAAGGAGATACTCTTTCCTCTGTGTTTGATTTATCAGCCATAACTTTATCCTTATGTATTAACTGTTCTGCGAATAGATATTTTACAATCATCATCGCCAATTTCCCACTCTTTAACAAAGTCGGGAACATCTAAATTTTCAAATTTAATTTCTTCAGACAGTGTTTCAGTTTTGATGTAATCATTCATTGAAACAACTGCTTCCTTTAATTCTTCTGAACCTGTAAAGCCAATCTTGATACGGTCTACAACATCAAAATCCGCTTCTTTTCTCATGCTCTGTACTCTATTAACGAATTCTCTGGCGTAACCTTCAAGTTTTAATTCTGAAGATAATTCCGTATCAACGGCTACACTTAATCCCCGTTCCGTTTCTACCTGCCAGCCTTCAAGCCCTGTTCTAACGATCTCAAGACCGTCTTCGTCTAATCTAATTGTTTCACCGTCGTCCAGATTTATTTCCAGAGAACCTGACTTCTCAAACTGAGTAATTTCGTCTGTACTAAGTTGTGCGATTTTAGCAGCAACCGCCTTCATTTTCGGGCCCAGTTTTTTTCCAAGTACAGGAAAGTTAGCTTTGGCAGATTTATGTACAATTCCCGAATCATCGTCCACAAACTGAATGTCTTTGACATTCACTTCTTCTAAAATGATATCCTTTACAGATTCAATTGCAGCTCTTTCTGCTTCATCTTTGATTGGAAGAATAATTCTTGCCAGCGGTTGGCGAACGTTCATTTCAATCTGATTTCGTATCCTCAGAACAATGGATGAGATCAATCTAGCCATGTCCATTTTATGCTCCAGCTTCTTAAAGATAGCTGTCTCTTCAACGGTTGGGAAAAATGAAATATGTACAGATTCTTCTTCCAGGCCAGTAACCATATTCAAATTCTGATACAACCATTCCCCCATAAATGGAGCTATTGGACTGATCATTTTACTTAAGCTTTTCAAGCACTCATACAGCGTTTGATATGCAGCTGTTTTATCAAGTGTGTTCCCTTCTTTCCAAAAGCGGCGTCTGTTTCTGCGAACGTACCAGTTACTTAGTTCCTCAACAAAATCTTCTATTTCCCTGGCTGCTTTAGTCGGTTCATAATCTTCCAGAAAACCTTCCACCGTTTTGATGGTAGTATTCAATCTAGAAATTACCCATTGATCTATTTCAGGGCGTTCAGTTGTTGGAATTTGTGACCCGGAATATTTGAAACCATCGATATTCGCATAAAGTGCAAAGAAAGAATAGGTGTTCACTAAAGTGTTGAAAAATTTTCGCTGAACTTCTTTCAGTCCGTCTTCAGAAAACTTAAGGTTTTCCCAAGGTGATGAGTTACTCATCATATACCAACGAACTGTATCAGCACCGTATTTATTGATGAGCTCAAAAGGATCAGCGGTGTTACCTTTCGATTTGCTCATCTTTTCGCCATTCTCATCCAGCACTAAGCCATTGGAGATTACATTCCGGAATGCTTCTTCATTAAAAAGCATAGTTCCTAAAGCGTGAAGCGTATAGAACCATCCGCGCGTTTGATCTACACCTTCAGCAATAAAATCAGCCGGATAGTTGTAGCTGAATTCATGGTCGTTATCGAACGGATAATGCCATTGAGCAAACGGCATTGCGCCTGAGTCGAACCACACATCCAAAAGATCAGGAATCCTTCTCATGGTTCCGCCATCAGGAGCTTCCCATGTAATGTCATCTATAAAAGGTCTGTGAAGATCTATTTCATCCACCTCAGTTAGTCCTGCTTTCTCCCGAAGTTCTCGCATACTTCCGATACACTCAACATATTCAGGATCTTTATCACTAACCCAGATTGGAATCGGCGTTCCCCAATACCTTTGCCTTGAAACAGCCCAATCCACATTATTTTCTAACCATGTTCCGAAACGTCCACTTCCTGTGCTTTCAGGCTTCCAGTTTATCTTTTTATTCAACTCAACCATGCGATCTTTGACACTGGTAGTTTTGATAAACCAGGAATCTACAGGATAACTCATTAGTGGTGTTCCTTTTCTCCAATCAAACGGATAGTTGTGAACACAAGTCTCATGCCTGAACATCAGATTCTTTTCCTTTATAGCACGAGCAATATCTTTATCAGCTTCTTTAAACCACTGACCTTCAAAATCGGGAGCTTCATTAGTGAATTTGCCTTCTCGATCAATAGGATTGAACATAGGAATGTTCGCCTTTTTACAAGAATCGAAGTCATCTGCTCCATAAGCCGGAGCGGTATGAACAACACCTGTTCCTTCATCGGTAGTAACATATTCTGCTTCTATAATTTTCCAAGCTTCCGATTTATCAAATTCTTTAAAAGCAAAATCAAAGACCGGCTCATAAGTTCTGCCTAATAAAGCATGTCCGGAGATTTCTTCCAGAATTTCAAAACCTTCTCCGAAAACCTGTTCTGCACAATCTTTAGCAACGATAAAATTCTCACCCTCGAAAGATACTTTTGCGTAAGTAAGCTTTGGATTTATGGTCAGCGCCATATTTGATACCACCGTCCATGGAGTCGTTGTCCAGGCCAGATAATAAGTGTTTTCTTCGCCATCAGCTTTAAATTTCACATAAACAGAAGGATCTTGTGTTTCCTTGTAACCCAAACTTACTTCATGAGAAGAAAGCACCGTTCCTGAACCGGGTGAATACCACTGGATCTTATATCCTTTATATACCAATCCTTTTTCAAAGAGCTTATCAAAAGCCCACCAAACGGATTCAATGTATTCGTTTTTGAATGTGATGTACGGATCATCCTGATCTACCCAATATGCCATTCTGGTAGTCAAGTCATCCCAAAGATCTTTATACTTTAGTACACTCTCACGACACTTAGCATTGTACTTTGCTATGCCGTACTCTTCAACCTGAGAACGCCCTTCTAACCCTAGTTCCTTTTCAACTTCGATTTCAACCGGCAAACCATGAGTATCCCAACCGGCTTTTCTCTCCACTCTGAAACCTTTGAGAGTCTTATATCGGCAGAACATATCTTTTACTGTTCGTGCCATCACATGATGGATTCCCGGTTTACCATTAGCAGTTGGCGGGCCTTCAAAAAACGTGAAGGGTATACCATCTTCACGAGTCTCAAGACTTTTGTTAAAGATCTCATTGTCCTTCCACCAATTCATAGTCTCAACTTCCGCCTTCGGATAGTTAAGCTGCTTTATTTCTTCAAACTTTTTCGACATATAAATATGTTGTCCACAGAATAATTTTAAGCCTCAAATATACAAAAACTTAGCAAAAAGCAGGCATTGAGTTCTGATTAATAGTTTAGTATGTATTTCCCAAAACCGTTAAAAATTTTGTATCTATGGGTTTAATGGTAATCTTTTTCAAACATTAAAATTTTATTTCGCAAATGAAATCATATCTGAGAGCAATTACAAAAGAAAATCCATACAAATTGTGCTTTGTTTGTTTAGGAAATATTTGCCGAAGCCCTACAGCCGAAGGAATATTTATACATAAAGTCAGAGAAGAAGGGTTCGAAAATTATTTCTATATCGACTCAGCCGGAACAGCAGCCTACCATGTTGGAGAAGGAGCAAACAGTAAAAGTCAGGCTACCGCGAATAAACATGGAATACACCTCCCCTCCAAAGCAAGAAAATTTGAGTATGCTGATCTGGAAGAATTTGATCTTATTCTGGCAATGGATAAAGAAAACTTCTCAAACATTCATGACCTTGACAGAAGAGATCGCTTCAGCCATAAAATAAAATTAATGCGAGATTTTGATCCTTCTCCTGAAGACGGAAGTGTTCCTGATCCCTATTACGGTGGTTTAAAAGGGTTTGAGAACGTCTTTCAGATACTGAACAGAAGTACCGAAGCATTACTGAACGAATTAAAGCCGCATATTGAAAAATGATTCCGGAGCATATCAAATCTGTAATTGAGTTAAAGCTTGATGACAAAATTGTGTCTTCCAAGATCCAAACAGGTGGAGATATCAATCATGCTTCAATTGTTGAAATGAGTAAAAACGATTCATACTTCCTTAAATGGAACGGTTCCGCTCCTGAACATATGTTCAAAACAGAGTCTAACGGCCTAAAGATGCTTTCTGGTGCAAACACTGACTTGATAATTCCGGATGTGGTTGAGGTCGGAAAAGATTTTCTGCTGTTAAGCTTACTTGTCCCCGATTCAGGGAATTCAGGATCCGCTTATGGCTTTGGAACAGAATTGGCAAAACTTCACCAACATTCTGCTGATACTTTTGGGTTAGATCACGACAACTTTATTGGAAAGCTTCCGCAAAACAATCATCAACATCAAAATTGGGCCGATTTCTTTGTCTCCGAAAGAATTGAACCACAAATCGAACTCGGAATTCAGTCCGGAAAATTTGAAAGTGGTCTAATTCCCATCGTTAATGCATTTCATAAAGCTGTTCAAAACCTTTTCTCAAACGAACAACCAGCTCTTCTGCATGGTGATCTTTGGAGTGGAAATTATATGTTCACAAAAGATGGAGCCGCAAGTATTTACGACCCTGCAGTTTATTATGGACACAGAGAAATGGACATTGCCATGACTCGTTTATTCGGTGGATTCTCTTCTGACTTTTATAAAGGATACAATTCAGAATATCCTTTAGCAGATGGCTTTGAAGAACGTATTGAACTCTGTAACCTGTACCCGATCCTGGTTCATGCTAATTTATTTGGGGGAGGGTATATACAGAGAGCAAAAGAGATTTTGGGTCAGTATTCTTAAAATTATCATTGTAATTTAATCTGTACGGACAATTCATGAATTATCCGTACAGATATGAAATCATTCTCCCAACTCTTTCCGAACTACAGGCGCCACTTCCGTAGCAAACAGCTCTATTGATTTCATCATTTTTTGATGAGGAACACTGCCCACGCTCATTTGCATCAGAAAGCGATCGTGCCCAAAAATTTCATGCTGATATAAGATTTTATCAATGATTTCCTGTGGACTTCCAATAAAATTAGCGCCTTTTAGTGTTGTTGAAGCTTCAAATTGTTCTCTGCTCATCGGTGCCCAACCTCTCTCGCTTCCGATCTTATCCATAGTCTGTTTAAAAGCCGGAAAAGCAATATCCCTCGCTTCTTCAGAGGTTTCAGTAATAAAACCATGAGAATTAATGCTTAGAGCGGGCTTTTCTTTTCCATTGTCTTTTGCTCCCCGCTCATGAATATCTGCAAATTGTTTGAACTGCTCGGGCAATCCTCCGATAATTGCCAATGCTAATGGCAATCCCAGAGCGCCTGTTACATATGCTGATTTCGGCGTACCTCCTACTGCTCTCCATATCGGTAATTCAGTTTGCATCGGCTGTGGGTATATTCCTTTATCATCAATTGCAGATCTGAAATTTCCCGACCAGGTTATTTTTTCATTCTTTCGTAGTTGAAGCAACAATTCCAGTTTTTCCTCAAACAACTCTTCGTAGTTCTGCAGATCAAAGCCAAACAATGGAAACGATTCAATAAAAGAACCTCTTCCAACCATGATTTCTGCTCTTCCTTTTGATAACAGATCAAGCGTGGCAAATTGCTGAAAAACCCGAACCGGATCCTCTGAACCCAAAACCGTAACCGTACTTGTTAATCGTATATTCTTTGTTCTGGCCGCAATAGCGGATAAAATTACTGTCGGAGCTGAAGCTACATATTCTTCACGGTGATGTTCTCCAATCCCAAAGACATCCAAGCCGGCTTGATCAGCTAATTCAGCTTCTTCCAATAAATTCTGTAATCGCTTGGAAGGATGTAATTTTTCTCCGGTATTCGGGTCCGGATTATTATCTACAAAAGTGAAAATGCCTAATTCCATTATTGGTGGTTATTGGTTCCGTTGTTGATTGGTTATCTTACATATTAATTCTAAAAATAATTCAATTTCCGGAAATGTCTTATCAGAGAATCATAAGTCTGGTTCCCAGTCTTACACAATTAGTGCTTGATCTGGGACTAGACAACAGACTTGTTGGCAGAACCCGTTTTTGTATCCACCCTGAAGAACTGGTAAAGGAAATTCCCATTATCGGCGGTACAAAAAACCCGAATATTCAAAAGATACTGTCTCTGAATCCTGATTACATTATTGCCAATCACGAAGAAAACAGAAAAGAAGATGTACAAGAACTTCAGGCTCATACAGAAGTAAATATCACAGAAATTGATACTATAAATGATGCGATAAATGCAATATGTGAGCTCGGTGGAGACTTGGGACTGGCAACAAGTGCTCAAAAACTCGTTGATAAAATTATGGTTTTGCTGTCCCAATCACCCAAATACCCGTCTTTAAAAACTGCTTACTTCATATGGAAAGATCCGTGGATGGTTGCCGCCGATGGAACCTATATTGACTCTGTAATGAAGCACTATGATCTGGAAAATATATTTTCTGATCAGCAACGTTACCCTCAAATTTCTTTAGACGACCTGGAAGATCAAAATCCGGAATTGGTCCTTTTGAGTAGCGAACCTTTCCCGTTCAAACAAAAGCACATTGAAGAGATCAAGGAAGTCTGTCCTGATTCTAAAATTGAACTTATAAATGGAGAATGGTTTAGTTGGTATGGTTCAGGTATGCTCGAAGCTTTCGAGAAACTTAATTTCTGGAGAGCGGAACTCGATAACAGCATATAATATCTTCAACTTCTAATATGCACTCATATTAATCAGATTTATTACGAATCGAACGGTCAAAACCACTCCCCAAAAATGTAATGCTACAATTAATTATTTGTATGCCGGCGGTGCAATTCCGTTTGTTCTCAGGTATGTAACCATTTGCCCACGATGATGTGAATTATGTCTCAACACTCCTAAAACTCCAGCAGTGAATTGACCACTTTGTTCAGAATTGATAACAATTTCAATCAATGCATCAAACTGTTCGGTTACATACTTAACCAGTTCTTCTTTGTTCATATCATTTTCATCACCCGGAGCCCACTGAATCGGTGTTCCTTTTAATTGATTGCTAAACCATTCTAAACTATAAGCAATGTGATACGCTTGTGCCGCAAATGTTCGAACATCTTCCGTTGGCTTAAAAGAATAATCTTCAGCAGGCATTGCATCAAAAACCTCAACAGTAAAATCTTTGGCAGTTGTTAAAGGCCCTTTAAGGAATTCATACTCGTTTTCCTGAGCTTCCAGAGTTAGCTGTAATGACAATCCCAGAAGTAAAATCAGGGATGATTTTTTGCAGAGATTTTGGTTTTTCATAGTCTAAGGGGTGTAAGATTATTAAAGATCGAAACCTTACGCCTGCTATCAGTCAATGTTTTATAGTTCATGTTTTTTTACATTGATTCATGCATCTTTTTTATAAACCTTCGTCTTTACAAGTAAAAAAATGAGCACTACTCAGATTTGGAACGAATTTAGCGATCGCATCTATTCTTTTATCTTGTCTCGTGTTGATGACAAAGAGATTGCTAAAGATTTACTTCAAGAGGTTTTTATAAAAATTCATACAAAGCTGGACACTCTCAACGATCAGAGTTCGCTTTCCAGCTGGATGTTTACTGTAACGCGCAATACTGTGTACGATTACTACCGCCAAAAAAAATCACGTCAAAAAGAACAAGCAGTGTTAAAAGATAACGCCCACCTTTTTGAAGATGATGAACTGAATCAGCTTTGTGAAACCTGTCTTCACCTTTTTGTCCAAGAACTTCCGGAGAACTACAGAGAAGCTATTCTGGCAACTGATCTCGGCAATCTCTCTCAGAAAGAGTACGCCAAAAAAATTGGCATATCTTACCCGGGTTTAAAGTCTAGAGTTCAAAGAGCAAGAGCCAAGCTCAATGAACACTTCAAAGAATGTTGTCTCTCTACTAACTCGAAAGGAGAAAGCGATTGTACTCATAAGGACAAATATGCATGTACATGCTGATTACCTTGCATCTTTTTCGAAATCTTTCGTCTTAAAAGTAAAACCTGTTCATTGAAACAGATTAACTTTCATTTAAAAATATAATCTCATGAAAAGCATAACAGAATGTACCTGCAACGAATGTGACTGCCTGGTAAGCCCTTGTGGTTGTAATTGCTGCGGAACTAATTAATTAAAAATATCGGAATAAATAATCAGGAATAGAGAACTCATAGATTCAATATTCCTGGTTTTTAACATTTATTTAACATCTTCAGGCGCAACTAACTAGGATTGCACTCGTCTAAGGTTCAAGACTATCATCAAGAACCAAGAATCAGAGAGTACAATCATGAAAACTTTAATCCTTTCTCTTATATCATTGCTGGTACCATTAGCGCCAACAGCGGATATATCCCCCACTGACTGGGTAACAAAACAAATTTCTGTAGAATCGTTTGCTGATCTTTCCATAGAATCAGCAGGAAACATCGTTGTTTTGTACAACGAAAAAAATACACTTCAAATCAATGGCGAAGGAGCCTGTGTTGAAGCATTCGAAACAAATGTATCGGAAAACACTTTACATATAACAAAAAAAGATGGATTTGATAACTGTAATGCTGAAGTAGTTATTGGAGCTCCTAAGATTGTTGATATAAATGTGAAAAATGGAGGCATTATCAATTTGTCATCTGTCAAAGCAGACTCTATGTTTGCCTCTATAGAAAGCGGAGGAATAATCAGTTTAGATGCTCAGGAATTTCTATATGGCAAAATAAAAGGTGGCGGAGTTATCAATTACAAAGGTAATCCGTTTGTCCATACTGATATTGTAGACGCAGGAGAAGTTAAAAGAAACTAGGTTGAGAGAGACCTATTCATCAAGAGAATGGCTTTCAGATTTTAACTGAAGGCCATTTTTTTTGATTTCAACTTTTGGTACAATCACAGTATGAATAAAGTAGAAGATTATATCTACAGCTTTGAAGGAGATCAACTGGAAGTACTTTTATATTTCCATGACTTATTGACTTCATTCCAAACTGTCACTTCCAAGATCAGATTTAAAATTCCCTTTTATTATCAGAATACATGGGTTTGTTATTTAAATCCTGTAAAGCCAAACAAAATTGCGATCTGCTTTTTGCGTGGCTATGAAATGTCTAACGAGCAAGATATCTTAGAAAGTAAAGGCAGGAAACAAGTGCAAAGTGCTGAATTCGCATCGGTTGATAAGATCCCCAAAAAGCTAATGAGCGAGATCATAAACGAAGCACTTTTTCTGGATGAAACCGTCCCTTACCAACCTAAGTCTCGATGAACATCGAACTTTCAACAAGGAACATTCATTATCCAATGGTCTCAAACAGTTATTTCAGAATTTAAACGTGTAAGCCCTTTAGTGCTACGGTATGGAAAATGATTTAGCAATGTAAATCCTTGGCATTCTCAGAAGCAAGACTCGATATTGAGTGTTGAAAATTGGATATTGGTTATTGAACTTTGTTTCTAATCTTCGTCTCTGATCAACAGAAGAACAGCACTGTGAGGCACGATCAAAAACTTCTCATTTTCGAATTCAATTTCATGAGCTCTGCTTTTCAGGAAAATAGCTAAGTCGCCGGCGTTTGCTTGCATTCCGATATACTTTGTATCCTCATTAGCTTTCCAGCTTTCTTCATAATCTGTGTTGGGAATGGGATAACCCGGACCTGTTTTTACGATATATCCACTTTGAATTTCTTCTTTTTCCTTTACTGAAGCCGGTAGCACCAAACCGCTTCGGGTATGAGTTTCCATATCGCGTGGTTTGATAAGTACGCGATCACCAACTACTATAAATTTTTCTACTGAATTAAGGTATTCCTGAATCATAATTATAAAGTTTATGAAAAAATAAGGAATTCTGAACCTTTGAGTTTAGATTATCGTGTAGAATTAATAAAAAGGATTTCAATCATGGACATGACCAACAAACTCTGCGTAATAACAGGTGCCAATTCAGGAATAGGCTTCGAAACTGCAAAAGCTCTCGCAAAAAAAGGAGCTTACATTGTGATGGTTTGCAGAAATGAAGACAAAGCCATTCAGGCAAAAAATGAAATTCTGCAAACTGTAGATGATGCAGGAATAGCAATTGTACTTTGTGATTTCTCTATTCAGAAAGAAATTCATAAAGCCGCCGAAGAGATCACATCACGATATAAAAAAATAGACGTCCTTATTAATAATCATGGCTTTATAGCATCCGAAAGAAATGAAACCGTGGATGGGCTGGAGGAAACTTTTGCGGTCAATCATGTTGGTTATTTCCTCTTCACTAATCTGTTGCTGGATAATATAAAAGCAGCCAAAAAAGCACGCATTGTAAACGTAGCTTCTGATGCTCACCGCGCCGGAGAATTTGACCCTGAGAATATCCAACTTCAGGAAAATTTCAGCCCAATGAAGGCCTATGGAAATTCTAAACTCTTTAATATACTATTTACCAAAGAATTAGCAGACCGATTAAAGGATAGCGACGTCACTGCAAACAGCCTTCATCCCGGCGTAATCAGTTCTAATTTTGGACAAAGTGGAGAGTGGTATGTAAGTCTATTTTATAAAGTATTTGGTGTATTTATGACTTCGAACAAAGAAGGCGCCGAAACATCTGTTTATCTGGCCAGCTCTGATGAAGTTGAAAATGCAAACGGAGCTTATTTCAAAAATAAGAAAGCAGTAGCGCCTAAGAAACAAGCCAGAGACATGGAAGCTGCAAAGAAGTTATGGGAAATCAGCGAAGAACTTTGTGATCTGGCGAATCAACCTGAGATACAATTATAAAAATAAATATTCTCCTTTTTGTGACTGAAGTAGAAGAAGAGTAAATCTTACAGTTGTTGTTTAAATGGCCGCACAATTACTTCCAAAGCTCTTTTGATGGAATCTCTTTTTTTCCATCTGAAATTTGTAATACGCTCACAATGCTTCAGGTCTTCTTCGAAATGAGCCGAAAGTTCATTAAATATACCTTTGTCAATCATAACCAGATTGATCTCATCATCTTTTAACATAGAACGATGGTTGAAATTTGCGGACCCAATGCAAGAAAGCTCATCGTCAACCATAATTACTTTTGCATGCATCATTGTTTTCTGATAATAGAATAGCTCCACTCCTGCTTCAAGCAATCTTTCAAAGCTGTGGCCGGCCATTATTTTAGTAGCTCTTTGATCTGTGTATTTCCCCGGAAAAATGATCTTTACTTCTATACCGTCTTTGGCTCGTTTAGTCAGCAGTTCAACAAGCTTTTCATCGGGATTAAAATATGCAGTCTGAATAAGAATTCTTTTTTCGGCCAGCTCAATTAAAGATTGATACAAAAGAACAATATCACTCCAGCGTACAGAAGCAGAAGTACGAACGGTTTGAATCTTTGCAGAACCATTACTTTGTAATGTACTTGTCTCGCTTTTATTTATTTCCAGTTCATTTCCCGCTTCGATCCAATTTTCAGTAAAAGCTGCCTTAATTCCTTCAACTGCGGGACCTTCTATTTTAAAATGAGTTTCTCTCCATTCGTCTTTATTTCCGGCATCACCGGTCCACTCTTCAGCAATTCCCACTCCTCCGGTGAATGCTGTTTTTTCATCACAGATAAGAATTTTACGATGAGTTCTGTTGTCCATTTTCCAGACTTTCCATCTGGAAAGTGGACGAAACCACACCACTTCAACTCCCGAATCGATCATCAAATCAACAAGTTCCTGGCGCATTGGAAAAGCTCCATACGAATCCAGAAGCACTTTTACCTTTATGCCTTCTCCGGCTTTTTTTGAAAATAACTCAGCGAATTCAACTGCGATATTTCCCTGCCAATAAACAAAGGTCAAAAAAGAAATAGATCGTTGTGCTTTTGAAACAGCTTCTATCATAGACGGAAATATTTCATCTCCGTTTTTGAGCACAGTTACGGAATTACCTTCAGTAAACGGAACCCCAATAGTTTGTTCAAGGGCTTGCTGATACCCCATATGTCATATTTTAAGTAGGATTTTTTCTTCTCCCAAATAGTAATGAAAGCACAAATAAAACTAAAAATATATAAAAACATATTTCAGCAATACCCGCTGCCGCACCTGCAATGCCACCAAAGCCTAATACAGCTGCAATTAACGCTATAATGAATAGTGTAATACTCCATCTTAACATGGCTCTCTCCTTTTTCTCTTAATAAAATCTAGTCTCTGTTTACTTGGACCTTGCAATCAAAATACCGGCCAGCATAACTACTGCAGATATCAGAACAGGAACATAATCACCTGTACTTACTGCTACATCAGCTCCGAATGCTTCAAATGATTCGGAATCCTGAAAATACATGTAACCGTAATAAATAACGCCTATTAAACCTCCGGCTCCCATAATCTGTCCGATTGTCTTCTTCATAAAAATCTCCGTTAGTTTATGTTAGATAGTAGTTTAAAGGAAATCATATCAAATTAGTTCCTTTATTTAATTAGACTACTAGTTGGGGCTCTTCCGGAGAAAATGATGCGACTGGAAGATTCCAAGAAAATTACACTGCTCTTTTACTATTTCATGTCACGGGTAAGCACTTCGCTCATGTAATCAAAATAGGGACGGATAACCAAAAAGGATTTTACTACTTCAAATACAAAATCTTCGGAAAGCACCTCATCGTCAGAAAATTTATGAGAAAGATGAAATTGTTTGAACCGTATTAACTCAATATCAGGATGATCCTTATCAAAACCTCTTGGTGCAGTTTTTACAGCATCCCCTTGAAACGTCCCCCATATTTTTTTGAAATCAGAGTCTGCTAATATCTTTTTTATTGGCTTAGAGTCGTGAGCAATATCTTCTCTGATCAATTTAAGATCGGCTGAATTAGGACTAAAAAAACCTGCTGCTATAAAACAATTTCCGGGCTCAATATGAATATAATGTCCGCCTCTCAGCCATTTCGTTGCTCTGGCCATACGGGCGCCGAAATACGGTTTATATGGTGATTTGTCTTTTGAGAAACGAACATCTCTGTAAATTCTGAAAAGAGACTTTTTCCCTGAAATGGTTTCGATATTATCGACTTTATTCATTTCAGCGATCATATCATCCATGAAACCGATCATATTTTCATGTGCAGTTCTGTAACGTTCTTTATTACGCTCAAACCATTCCCGGTTATTGTTAACCTTTAGTTGGTTTAAAAACTCAAGAGTAGACTTCTGAATTGCACCCATGATCTCAGATTTGTTTTTATCTCAAAGAAGATAGTCAGAGAATAAAAGAAGACAAACCTTAAACACAATATATCACAACTTGAAGCAGTTCGATATTTCTTGATCGTTATTCAATATTCGTTATTCAATCTCCTCTTTCAGTACTCTTTTATTATCATTGGAATCCGTATCGATCAGCTTATTGTATGGATCAATTCCCGCTGAAACAGGTTTTTGATCTACTATTATACTTACCACATTCTCGATCTCGGTGATCTTATGCTTTTTCAGATAAAGCACAGTTTCTTTGCCCTCTTCATCCACTCCAAATACACCAACGTCAATCCAGTCCTCTAGTGGTAACGATTGTAACGGTCTTCTCCTTCCTTCTATCTCAACTGAAAGGCTATCGCCGGCTTCGTTTTTATATGATCGCTTTCCTTCTTCACTGGTTCTGTATTTTGTAGAATAGAATTCCAGATCAACTTTGAAGGTACTGTCTTCAAGAGTTTCATAAGTAGCTTCTTTTACACTGTTATCATACAGCGTAATTGTCCTGAACATATCTTCCAGTAAATATTTCAATGAATCCGGAGTTGCTTCATCCAAGTAAGAAAGAAATTCAGTAGCGGTTGTGTATGGAGCATTTTGAAAAGCTACGTCATCAATATATCTGCTTAAAGCGGCATTCATATTTTTCTCGCCGATGTAATCACTTAACGCATATAATACCAGAGAACCTTTGTTATAGTGAATGTATTGCTGGTTTTCATTATAAATCAAGGGCTTTTCTTTTGTTGTCTCAACTGTTCTTCCGAGCAAATAACTGTCTAAGGCATCTTTCAGAAATATCCTCATTTTGTCTTCGCCATATTCTTTCTCAAGTACTTTTAAGGAGCTGTATTCTGACATACTTTCACTCATTACTGTAGCTCCCTGAACGTTCGCTCCTATAACCTGATGCGCCCACCACTGATGTGCAACTTCATGCGCCGTTATGCTGAACGGATAATCCACACCATCTTCATTTTCTTCGTCCACTTCAGCAATAAAACCGATTGCTTCGGAATAAGGAATGGTGTTAGCAAACGATTGAGCAAACCCGCCTCCGGTTCTCGGAAATTCTATGATCCGAACTTGTTTATGCTGATATGGACTGAACTCTTCCGTGTAATAATCCAACGATCTTTTCACTCCTTTGATCATCCGATCAATATTATAATCGTGATCTTTGTGATAGTACACTTCAATGGCAATATCATTCCAGGAATCTTTGGCTACTTCAAACTTTGCAGAAATAAATGAATAGAAATTCAACATCTTGCTGTCCATTTTATAATGGAAATAACGCCGACCGTTTTCTGTCCAATCTTTTTGCAAATACCCGGGTGCAATAGCAATTTGTTCCGGAGAGGTACTGATGGTTGTTTCAAAGTCTATCCAGTCAGCGTCATAAGCTATGTAATTGTTCTGTAAGGCTACAGAATCCGATTGTGATGCCATACGTTCTTTAGGTGGCAAACCAAACTTCTCACGGGATTCCTCACCTCTTAACTCACTTGCAGGATTGTATCCGATACGGGGAAATAAACTGTTATTTACGAATGTACCATTTGCTCTGATCGGAGAATTGTTTCTAAAAATCCCATTCGGCTTATTCGAAATGCTAAACGTAAATACTACGGAATCTCCCGGCTGTAATGCTTCTGCAAGCTGATAGATATCGTAATTCATGGAATCATCTTCCAAAACCAATTCAGATGGTTTCTCAAAACCAAACTCGGTTATAAATCCTCCATGATCTACGTGGATGGAATCAATAGCTACGTCTGTTTTGTTAACCAGTATATATTTTCCACGGGCTTCGAAATCACGACTTTCAGGATAGATATCCAGATCCACATTTACGTCAACAATTCTTGGCTGTGCTATATTCTCAAACTTTCCGTAATTCTTCTCCCAGTCTGCCAATCTTTTTTCAAATTGCTTAGAGGACAGATTCTCGTTAGAAATGTTGTTCACATAGTAGATCCACGTTCCCATCGACAGAAATCCAATCAAACAAACAGAGAAGACTGTTTTCAAAGTTGGAGAAAAAGCTTTTGATGCTTCGTAGAATCGTTCAGAAATCGAATCCGGAACGCCTCTTCTGAAAAAGATGATTGATAGCACATATAATATAACACCAAGAAACAGCCAATATAATTTATAGATATAGTATGGTGCTAAACTGGATCCGAAACCATTCATATCGGAATAAGCAGTGCCGGGAGATTGGTTATATTTAAAGATCATTTGTTCTACTCCAATCTGATCTAAGAAATTCAATCCAATAGAAAAGACCAGAAGTACAAAGAAACCGATATAGAAGTTTTTGAAAAAGGTATGAACAAAGAGAGCCAGCAATCCCCAGATTACAACATGAACAAGTTCTATTCCAAATAGCTTGAATAAATATTGATCGAGTTCAAAATTATAGTACCCGCCATAGATCTGGATTCCAATCCCAAGAAACATAATACCAAGCAGTAAAACTCCCTGCATTTTCACCAATGCAAAAAACTTTGAAAGCAAGATCGCCCAGTTTGGAGCAGGTGTGGAATGAACAAGCTGATCGATCTTGTCCGTGCGACTTCTGTGGATCAACATTCCCGCATATAAGAATGTGAGCAGATTTATAAACAGCCCGAAAAACAATCCCGGAAACTCCAGCATTTGCCAGGTAACCGGTAATGTATCCGTTCCGTAAATTTCTGAACTTACCGCAATGGTTGCCAATGAAAACAACAATCCAAAAATGGTGATAATGATAAAAGCCCAGCTCTTAATTATATATTTCAGATCCTGATTTGAAATTATCCACGCCGTTTTTATCTGTTCAACAAGAGAGAAATTCAGATTCACTTTCGGAAGCTTGACTGCCATAATGCTTCCAAAATTCTTTTTGGTCACCGCCTGACCTTCTTTCTTCCTGAAAAAACTGAACGAGAAAGCTTCCTGATCAAAGCTGAACGTTCGATATACAAATCCGAATATCAATAATCCAATGCCAGTCCAAAGCAGACGGTTATAAAGAATGATATCACCAAAAGGCAATGGATTTTCATTACGCTCGTAAATAGTCCAGTATTCTGTGTAGTAGTTATTTGCAAGCGAGCCAAACGGATCCAGCATTGCAGTCAGAATCTTATTGTCGCTGTCCTGGGTTAAGACGCCCGCAAAACTTTGCAGAATGATGAGAGCTAAAACAGTAATAAAACCTACACTCACATTTCGGGTAAATGTAACTACGGCAAATACTATTGCTCCGTAGAAAACAAGGTTTGGAATCAAATAGTAGACAAACGACTGAACATAGTTCATCAAAATAAATGGCCCGAGCAATTCAGGATTTGTTCCCGGCAACACACTTCCCAACATAATTCCGATAGCCGCAAAAGAAAGCACTATAATTGTAATCGTCAGACCACTCAGAAATTTAGCGCCTAAATATTCCCACTTTTTAAATGGATAGGAAAAAGTGACGGAATGCATTTCATTGTCAAAGTCCTTGAATATTGTCCCTCCGATAATTGAAGGTAACAAGAAGAACATAATGACGGTCATTTCATTCAGCAGCCCATTGATCGCGATCGCTGAATTCACAATAGTAACTGAATTTATACTTGCTGTAATGCCTTCAAAAATTCCTGCAGCGGTAGCCATTATTAATGTTGACAGGAAAAACATAATTCCACAGTAAATGTAGAAAAGAGGCTTACGGAACCAGTACCTAAGCTCAAATGAGAAAATAGAATAGAACATAGTTTAGATTCTTAAGCAGCTACTACTTCGCTGTCTTTATGAAGGGTTACGAAGTAGACATCTTCCAACTCGGGGTTGCTTGAATCAAAACTCTCGTCCGGCTGGATTTCACTGTGTACTCTTATATTCAATGAATTATCCTGATTGAAATTAGAAGAGATCACATTGAATTTAGCTTCATGTTCTTCTAAGTCATCCCTCTGGATATTCTTGGTCCACATTTGTCCCTTCAATCTTTCCACACCTTCAGTTGGTGTATGATGACTCAATATCTTCCCTCCATTCATGATCGCCATATCAGTACACAATTCTTTCACATCATCCACAATATGAGTAGAAAAGATCACGATGTTATTGGTTCCGATCTCACGAAGTACATTCAAAAACCTGTGTCTTTCAGCCGGATCTAATCCTGCTGTCGGTTCATCCACAATAATCAGTTTCGGACTGTTCAGAAGTAATTGAGCAATTCCGAATCGCTGTTTCATTCCTCCTGAATACCCTTTCACATTCTTCTTACGAACTTCCCACAGATTGGTGATCTCCAGAGCCGTTTGCACAATTTCCTGTCGTTCTTTTTTGTCGGTAATTCCTTTCAATCTTGCAAAGTACAGCAACAGATCTTCAGCACTCATTTTTGGATACACCCCGAATGATTGTGGCAAATATCCCAGCGTTTTACGAAGAGCAATTTTATCCTCAAGAATATTGATATCATTAAAAGATGCCGTTCCGGAATCAGGTGCCTGAAGCGTTGCAATGGTTCTCATCAATGTGGACTTTCCAGCGCCGTTTGGACCTAATAACCCAAACATTCCCGCCGAAATATCAATGGTTACGTCATCAAGAGCTTTTACGCCATTTTTATACGTCTTTGAAATATTGGATAGAGATAATTCCATAAATAAATTTTCTTGTGTGGATGAATATACCTGCCTCAGACAGACTCCGTGATAATAACGAATACTGAATTAGTAGCAAAAAGAGATGTGATTATTACAGGGATGATCTTATTTAGTTACAGGAGTTTTTTAACCCGATAATCAAAATTCAATTCCTTATAGATAGGGTTTTCTCTACCTTGCAATTAGAAACTGAATAGAATTATGACCTTAAATAAAAATAACGAACCCAAAATCTCAGATGCTTTTCCAATTGTTTTAATATTGACCGGAGTGATTTTCAATTTGATGTATTTCTTTTTTGAGATTTTTTATGAAATACTTTTCATTATTGCACCACTGATACTATTCATTCTGTTTATTCCCTTTTCAATGTTAATTGTATACGGGTTATTTCAACTAAAAAAGAATCCAATATTTTTCAAGTTGTCAATTGCTTCTATTCTAATTACAGCATTTGTTCATTTTTATAATCCAGACTGGTTTCGTACCCCTATAATTTTTAAAGCCAAACTAGTTGATGATATATCTGCTATAGATTTAACTATATATAAAAGTGGGAAATGTGTTTCTAATGCCCACAATGCTTTTGGTTTTTCGAATGAGTATTGGGGAGAATGCTCAATAGATGGAGATAAAATTATTTTCCTCAAAGACCCCTATGATATTAATTCATTTTACCCTGACACCACTTTTATAATTAAAAACAAAATGATTATTAGGTTCCACGATAATGGTGAACCAGATACTACATTTGCCAGTTTTTTCAGCATAACTAAGAATACTTCTTGGCCCCATGGTCTTCAAGCGGACTGAAGTCCTTTCTTGTAAACCTGAAAGATGTTTCCTTCGACCTTTAGAATTATTGGCGAGTCAAGAACGCAATGAAATCGACGGCTCTGCAAGAGCAATCATTACACTCAGGTTGATTTGTGAATGTGTACAGTAAGAACGAAGACCTTTTGTAATGATTAGTCGATGTAATGAAGTTCGCGCCAATAATTCTTGTCGGGAGTTTTTGGTACTTTTGTCGGTACAAAAG
>CAJXQC010000008.1 GCA_913058495.1 uncultured Balneola sp.
GACCCCTCGGCCCCCAGCCGAGTGCGCTACCGGACTACGCCACGCCCCGATTATTCGAAACAAAGATACAGACAGAAGAAAGCAAAACTCAATTATATTATTCCATGGTCTGACAAAGCTCGATCAACACTCCATGATTATCTTTGGGGTGAACAAAAGCAACGAGCTTTTTATCGGCACCATCTTTAGGTTGTTCATTCAGAACAGTGAAACCTTCTTTTCTGAGACGATCAAGTTCAGAATGGATATCGGCTACTTCAAAAGCAACGTGATGTATTCCTTCTCCCTTTTTTTCGATGTATTTGTTGATAACAGAATCCGGTGTTGTACCACCAAGCAATTCAACCTTTGATTGCCCGGTATTGAAAAAAGCTGTTTCTACCTTCTCACTATCAACAACTTCGCGTTTATCACAAGCACGATTTAAAATTTTCTCATAAGTTTTAACAGCTGATTCGAGGTCTTTTACGGCAATACCGATATGGTCTATATGCATAGCTAAATTTATTTAATTTCATATAAAGTAGGTATTCATCGTTATAATTTCGAGTGAAATAAAGTGGGTGAATAATTAAATAAGAGATATTTTTAAAGTGATTATTCCAGCCTCATTTTCGTCAATACGATTCTAATAATTCTCAAACCTAAAGCAACCCAATAAGTTCTGAATATTTATTGTAGCTTTTTACCGTAAGATTTTATTTAATGGTAGTGCATTTCATCATTTTTGGGGGATAAAAGAACCAAGTCCTTAAGAAGCGTAGCTTTAGAACGATAAAGTGTTCAATTGACATTGTTTACAAATTATGTGGAAACCAATACACCTGGATTTTATTCTTGGCAGGTACGAACCATTCGACAAGCGCGTAATCGTTGTTCTGATCGGCTGGATACTTTTGATTTCCGGAACCATCTGGTTTTCCCTGAATAATTTACCCTCTGACTGGATTGATCCGGATGGAAATAAAAATGAACTTTTGAAAATTTTCATTCTTAATCCATCAATGATTATAGGGTTATTGTTGTTGTTCTGGTTCGGTTTTGAATGGTCTTTTATAGTTGTGTTTTTATCCATGTTCATTATCGGAGTATTCAGTAGTCTGGATCCTTTTTGGGCTATATTATTCGGGCTGTCATTCACATTTACTCTTTCTATTTATGCGATCGTTTATCACTGTTTAAATTTTTCCTATCAGTTAAGATCAGTGAGCAGTATCGTTTTATATGTGGGAACTTCCTTTGTGGCATCCACGGCGAGTTCACTCGGTACTTTTATCTGGAGTCTGGAGCATAATTTAAATGCGTCAGAAACCATTTATATGTGGAATGGTTGGTGGTCGGGTTCCTTTCTTCAAACTGTTTTTATAATAGCTCCGCTTTTATACATCTGTTCACCAGCTATTGAAAAATGGAAAGAGAAAACCTTCGAATTTCCGGAAAAGAAAGAAGTGTCCACAAAATGGATCTACAGCACAGTAATTTTGATAACAGTGGTGATCTCCGTGTTCATTTTTTCAGGAGATTATCTCGCAAAAAAAAGGATCGCTGAACAAATACATACAATGAAAACTCTTACCAGCGAAGCAATTGTAAGTTCGATTGAGTCATTTGGCATCATTACGTGGGTTTCAATCTGGATCGTATTTTGTGTGGGTATCGGAGCTGTTTTTGTAATAACCAGTTGGAATACTGAACTAAAGAAGAAAGTGGAAGAGCGGACAAGATCTCTTTCTATTGCTGAAGACCGTTTAAAGGAGTCTCTTTCTGAAAAGGAAACTTTGCTGAACGAGATTCATCACAGAGTAAAAAATAATCTTGCAGTAGTTATTGCTCTACTTGATCTGCAACGAATGAGGAACACTGATCCGGGAATCAGAAAAGTACTTGATGATGCCAAGTCCAGAATTAAGTCGATGGGTTTTGTTCACGAGACACTTTATCAAACTGAAGACTTTGCAAAAGTTGAATTCTCAGGGTATCTGGATCGCCTCTGCCATTCTCTTGAAGGAACTTTAAAAACTCCTGATAAGGAAATTAATATTGTTCATGATTGTGATAAAATAAGTCTTCCGATTGAAAAGGCGATCCCTTTAGGTTTGCTTATAAACGAAATAATAGTGAATTCCTATAAGCATGCATTTAAAGAATTAAACGAAGGCACCGTTAGTTTGAGCCTGAACAAATCAGGTAATGAATACTTTTTGGAAATAAAAGATAACGGTGTGGGTTTTTCCAATCTTGAAAAACCAAGCAAAGACTCGAAAAGTCTGGGCATGAAGTTGATCAAAACCCTTACAAATCAGTTAAGGGGAACGCTGGATATGCAATCGGAATATGGAGACACCAGTTTCAAACTTCAATTTTCTTTGGAGAACAAGCCTCAAGACGGTTAAGAGTGTATTCCGAAGAAATCTCTGTTTGTAAACCATTCGCAAAATATGGATTTTCATGATCAAGATAGTGTTATGCAAGAAATCACTAAGAAATTCTCAATATCTTTTCTAAATGAAACACCACACACCTGCTTCTGCTTCAAAAAATAAACACCCTTTTTGGTTAAAGTCCTCGGTTACTTTAATAGGGTTATCACTTTTGTTTGTGATTTTGAGTTACGGAAAATTCATTCTGATGCCCCTGGCTTTTGCTGCATTTGTATCGATGCTGTTGAACCCGGTGGTAAGTAAACTCGAAAGCTGGAAGTTAGGCAGGGCATTCAGCATAATTCTGACATTGTTACTTGTATTGGTTGTTTTTAGTGGAATTGTGACTCTGATCTCAGCACAATTCGTTCAATTTTCTGAGCGAATCCCGGAGGTAACCGATAGGCTAAAATCTGTTACTGCTGAAGGAGTTCATTTCTTAGAAGAAACAGTAGGTATTTCTGAAGAAGAGCGAACTAATTACTTAGAACAAGGACTTAGTAACCTGATCGATAAAAGTGGTCAATATCTGGGTTCCGTGGTTAGCGCAACTACCAGCGCTTTTACGCTGATGTCACTGCTGCCCATATTCATTTTCTTTATGCTGTATTACAAAGAGATGTATCAAACCTTTTTCAGAAAGTTGTTTGAGCGCAAAGAAGGAAACACCATGATCGATGGTGTACTGGATAATGTGCAGGAAGTCACCCAAAACTATCTCGTTGGTATGCTTACAGTAATTGGAATTTTAGCCGTTTTAAATACAACCGGTTTATTGTTGATAGGATTAGAACATGCCATTTTCTTTGGAGTATTTGCTTCTCTTTTAGCAGTTATTCCTTATATCGGCATTATTATCGGAGCACTACCGCCACTTTTATTCGCTTTTTTGTTGGGAGATTCTCTACTCACACCATTGTTGGTGATTGCGGTTTTTGGAACGGTTCAGTTTTTGGAAGGTAATTTCATCACACCAAGAATTGTGGGCTCTAAAGTTTCCATCAATCCGTTTATGGCGATGTTGGCGTTAATTATTGGGGGAGAACTCTGGGGTATTTCAGGAATGATCCTGTTCGTACCTTTGATAGGAATTCTTCGTGTGATCTTTGAACAAATTGATGAACTGAAACCATACGGGTACTTGTTGGGGAATAGGATCGAGTATTAGGAGTTTAGTTTTTACCCAAAACTAAACTAGCTCCTACATGAATACTCATATTGTAGTACTGACCATTGGTATTATAGCTTTCGGTTGAGTTTAAAAGGTTGCGAAGGGCAAGAGACATTGCCAAAGACCTGTTGAACATCCAAATTTTTGTAGTAGCATTTAACAAATAAATAGGACGTACATGTGCTGTGGTAAAAAGAGGGTTGCTTTCTAATGATTCAAATTCAACAATGTCTCTTGGAGAGATATACTTAAATAACACTTCAAAAATTGCATTTTCATCCGCACGATATTGAGCTGATTGAGAAAAAATTATCCGATTTATTTTTTTAGCACTTCCTATAAATAATTCATCGCCATATCGAAATAAATGTCCGGATAAAGAAGTTTTAAATAAAAGTTTATTAGTAGGATTAATGCGGTAAAACAAACTATATCCCATAAATCCAATGTTGCTAAGGTCAGAATAGGTTATATCAGAATCTAATTGAAGCCCTGAATCTTTGAATCTATAGTCTATATCAGTATGCACAAACTTCCAATAGTGCTTAGTAAAAACACTCCAGTTAAAACTGAACAACTTTTTTGAAAAAACAGAACTTATTTCAGCAACAGAATAAGTGTTTACAAATTCTGAATTATTGATAACATTATGATTATTTCGATCTAATCTTGCAAAACCGAGGCCTTCATTCCATAAAGAATAATTATATCCATTTCCATGAAGGTTTTTTTTAAATGAAGAGAGATTCAGAGATATTCTGTCGTTAATAATTTTTTGATAGTTAAATCCAAGTGTATAATTACCAATGATTAAATTCATATTTCCAAAATTATAACGATCATATCCTAAAACCAGATTCATATCATTTATATTTTTACTATTTCCTGTTGTTTCATCAGCCCAACTAAAAAAAGTATTGTTTAAATGAGCATAAATATTGGACCTTTTTACTGTAAATTGGAATGAAGAAGAATGGGATAATATAATTTCATTGATTCCATATTTGGGAACAGAAGTTCCGGTTAGGCTATCTGGAATTACATAACTAAATGTAATCTGAGATTGTTGAAAATTTGATTTACTAACCGGTTTTAAACTCACAGAAGCTTGGAGCTTGGTAGATTGCGTTGGGATTTCAATTCCAGTTAATGGATACCAAGTATACTGTTCAGGCGAATTTACATAAGACATAGTGGTATTTATACTAAACCCTGAGATTATACCCTGATTAAATAAAAAGAATTCCTGATCGATATTTCTACGCATTCTAGGATTTCCGTCAGGCCTTTTTGAAGAAGTTCTGCTAAAACGATAGTAGTTTAGTTCTTTGTCGTAAGTAAGTCGGTTTGTATACGAAAATCGATCTCTATTATATAAGATCTTTGAGTTAAGAAGTTTAGGGTAAGATACTATTACGCTTTCATTATAATTAATAGCGTCAATATTTACAGTCTCAAGTTCAGAACTTATATGAGGTCCGGGATCGTTTATTTCATTAATTATCTCTTTATTAAGAGTTAAAAGGTGATCAGTACTTTTTGTGAAAATTTCGATGCTCCCATTAGGGGAAAAAAAACCATGGTTAAAATTATCAAACTGACGGATAACTACTGAATCAACCATTGCTATCGGAAGGTTGGGGATTGTGTTTAAATCTTCTGTAAGCCACTTTGTGTGGTAGCGTACTCCATCAATAAACACTAATGGAGCAGCTTCTAAAGAACTAGCAAATAAAGGAGAAAACGGCTCAAAGCTAGTAAGTCCATAGCTGTCATATCCCCAGTTCCCGCCTGAGTAAACCCATTCTTCAAAAGTAAAAAATGGGGAAATATTTTCTTCTGGCTTAAGTACAACATTTTGAGTAAACCCATTCTGAAATAAAAGGATTGCAAAAATAAATAGAAAAATTGTTCGCATAAATATTCTAATCAACAAAATCCCGAACTTTTTTAGATACTGATAAATTGATACGAATACCTGTTCCAACAGTAAGCAGGTGTTGACGATAATAGTTGAATATCTTTCTGTACTGAAAATCACCGAACAAGATTATTCTATTGATCTGAACTTTAGGTTCTAAACTAAATGCGAAATACAATTCTCTCTCCTCGGAATTGAAATCAAATTCCGGGCTGTCTGTTTCAATTTTTTGAATACCAACTATTACACCAGTGGAAGCTGAAAAACTTTTAAATTTCAGAACATTTAATCCTAGGTAGGAAGAAAAGTTTATAGAAGTAAAGTCAGAAACCTGACTGTTTTTGGCCTGATATTCAAATAGATCAATATTTGTGCCTATAATTCCAATATAAAAAGGAGTGCGAACTTGAAGCGACTTAGCAGGTGAAATTTTCCATCTTTTAGAATAGGATTTATCAAAGATAGAAACTGATGATAGCGAAGCTCCTATTTCAATAGAGCTGAAGGGTTGCGCAGACAAGTCTTGGTGCACAAATAAAGCAATTATTGAGAAGTTTAATATTAGTGCTTTCACTACTAAGGATTTATTGAGATTCAAAAAAAGCTTTCACCTCTTCAGCACTCTTCGTATTCAATACCCTTTCCTTCTCATATTTTCCTTTCCGAGCTATGCGAACTCCATAACTCATCAAATCAATACCGTCAATATTATGAGCATCAGGATTTATAGAAGTCATCATCCCAACTTCTTTGGCTTTGTTTCCGAATTTCCAGTCTAAGTCTAATCGCCGGGGATTAGCGTTGATCTCGATAGCAGTATTGTGTTCCGCAGCTAAAGCTATTAATTCATTTAAGTCTATCTTGCTTTCTTCTCTTTTCAGGAGTAAACGGCCGGTTGGATGGCCGATCATCCTTGTGTAAGGATTTTTTATTGCATTCCTGAATCGCTCCATCATTTTCTTTTCCGGCATTTCTAACGATTGATGAACGGAAGCGATGATAAAATCAAAACCTTCCAGAATATCATCCTCGTAATCCAGACTTCCGTCAGCCAGAATATCTGATTCAATTCCTTTAAAGATCACAAAATTAGTTCCCGCTGATTTAAACCCTTCGTTCAATGCATCGATTTCATCCCATTGCTGTCTTACTTCATCGGGCTTTAATCCACCGGCATAAGCCGCTGTTTGGGAGTGATCTGTAATTCCTAAATATTCATATCCTCTTTCGATACAAGCTTCTGCCATTTCCTTGATGGAAAACTTCCCATCACTCCAGGTACTGTGAGCATGAATTACTCCACGAATATCATCATCAGTTACAAGGTCGATCTCTTTATGAGTTTCAAAGATCTCAAATTCACCTCTATCTTCGCGCAATTCAGGTGGCACAAAATTCAGGTCCAATAATTTGTATATATCTGCTTCGGTTTTGAAATCCTGAGGAGCGTCCCAATTGGTTTCGCCGTCTTCTTTGAGTTTAAATAAACCGTACTCATTCAAACTCATACCTTTATTTCTGGCACGAGACCGAAGTTCTACATTATGTTCCTTGCTACCGGTAAAGTACATCAAGGCTGCAGCAAAGTTTTCCGGTTTAACAATTCGAAGATCAACCTGCCGACCATCAGTAGTTCGAACAGAGCTTTTGGTATCACCTTTCCCAAGAATTTCGGTAACTCTTCCGTGATTGGTGAATACTTCGAAAAGATCGGTGATGTGCTTTTCTTCAGCTGCAATCAGAATATCTATATCACCGATGGTTTCTTTTGAGCGTCGTAAAGATCCTGCGAGCTCAATTTGTTGAACACCTTCCAGATCCTTTAAACTTGCGTAAATGTCATCGGCAATTTTCTGAGCTTCATCAAGTCTGCATCGCTCATCATATTTTTCCATCCACTCAATGGATTTCTGAATTTTCTCAGCAGACTTTCCACCCAGTCCAGGAAGCTTTGCCAATTCTCCGTTGTCAATGAGTTCTTTTAATTCTTCAATTTCGGTAATACCAAAGGTCTCATGAATTTTGAGGATGTTTTTAGGGCCCAGTCCTGAAATTTCTGTCCATTTCAAAAGTCCCGGCGGAATCTTTTCACGAAAAGCTTCCAGCACAGGCATTTTTCCCGTTTCAGCATAAGCGTATATATCTTCTGCGATCGACTTTCCGATGCCTTTAATATCAGTCAGGTTCTTGTTGTTGATGTACTCGTTGATATCATCGCCCATTCCATCTACGGTGAGAGCTACTTTGTCAAAAGCGATGGCTTTAAAGCGATTCTCTCCTGCCAATTGCATGAGTTGGTAAACTTCTCTGAGTTTGGAGGCGATGTCTTGATTGCTGGGCATATCTTTCAATTTCTTTTGCCACGGAAGCACAAAAACACAAAATTTGTTTTATAGCTTTTGCGATATGGCGTTTTAGTGACTGACTATTGATTCAGATCAATATCGTTGTTTTTTAATTCGGTCTCAATCCAATCTGTAAATTCAGAAACTCTTGTGTAGAATTCATACACATTATAAACACCTTCCGGTTTTCCCATTCCTCTGCCATTTTGATGTGAGCTTACACCAATTATATATGCCTGTTCGCCATCAAACCAGAGAGCCGGTCCTCCGCTATCACCCGGTCCGCTGATCCCTTCTAACGGCAATGCATCTTCTGAATCGGGAGCATCAAACGTAAACCGAATAAAACCGTTGTCTCGAACTCCATCTACTTTGTTTTGAGCAGCGCGCATTTTCCGGTCTTTATTGATTGAATCCTCAACCATTCCTTTGTCTCCGGTGCCTGCCCATCCTGTTCCTGCAAAAATGATCTCTTTACCAACTTCGTCATTATGATAATACAGTTTTGCCAGTTCAACACCCCGAACTTCCTCTTCAAGAATAATGATGGCGATGTCGTTGGCAATGCTTCTGCTCATATCGAATTCCGGATGATTGATGATCTTTTTAATACCGTATTTAATTCCATCGACAGTAACATCATCACCAATTTGAGGAACGGAGGCAACATGAGCAGCAGTAAGAATTACATTTGGAAGGATGAATGTTCCGCATCCGGCATTTAATCGAATTGCAGAATCGGCGTATTTTTCAGCTAAGGCAATGTATTCGGATTCATCTACATCATGTCTCATTATTATATCCATCGAAAAACCCATGATGATGATTGCAAAAAGTAAGGTTTTAGAAAGCATTAGCTCGTAATTGATTAATAATTCCGTAAAAGTTATTCAAAAGAGTTGTTCAAAGGAAAAGTAAACTGTAAAATCCATGAAGAATAAACAATTTTAATTCATAACGATCACACTATGTATAGAAGTTTAAAAGCTATAATTCTACTTCTTGTTTTATCTACTGCAACATTTGCTCAATTACAGTCGCCTGCGGAATTTTTAGGGTATGAACTGGGAGAACAATGGACGCCGCATTATAAAGTTCATGCATATTTTAAGCATGTAGCAGAGAATTCTGATATGGTTGAAATCGAAAAATACGGCGAAACCTACGAAGGAAGAGAGCTTGTAATCGTAACCGTTTCATCTGTCGAAAATCAAAATCGCTCGGAGGAGATAAGAACAAATAATTTGAAACGAGTTGGTTTTATTGATGGAGAACCATCTGCCGATAAAACTCCAATTGTTTGGTTGAGCTATAATGTTCACGGAAATGAAACCTCATCGAGTGAAGCGGCTTTAAATACGATCTATAAATTAATTACAGAAAAGAGTGAGTGGCTTAATGATGTAATGGTTGTGATGGATCCAATGATCAATCCGGATGGAAGAGACCGATATGTATATTGGAATAAGTCTGTAACAGGGTCCAAGCCCAACGTAAATCCTGAATCCCGAGAGCACAACGAGCCGTGGCCGGGAGGGCGTACAAATCATTACTATTTTGATCTGAACAGAGACTGGGCTTGGCAAACACAAGTAGAAACACAGCATAGAATTCAAACTTATCTATCTTGGATGCCTCATGTACATGTGGATTTTCATGAGCAGGGTTTCAACAGCCCGTATTATTTTGCTCCGGCAGCCAGACCATATCACACTGCTATTACCGATTGGCAAAGCGAGTATCAAACTATGATCGGTAAAAATCATGCAAAGTACTTTGATCAGGAAAACTGGCTGTATTTCACTAAAGAATTTTTTGACCTGTTCTACCCGAGCTATGGTGATACATGGCCAACTTTCAACGGCGCTATTGGAATGACCTATGAGCAAGCGGGGCACAGTCGCGGTGGACTTGGTGTGAGAACAGCAGAAGGAGATACATTGAGGCTTTGGGACAGACTTACTCATCACTCTACAACCGGTCTTTCTACAGTTGAAATAACAGCTGAAAACAAAGAAAGAGTAGTAGATGAATTCTCGAACTATTTTCAGCAAACAAGAGAAAATGGAGCCGGGGAATACAAGACATTTGTAGTAAAGAAATCCAGTAATCCTGATAAAGTAGCCAGTTTACTCCAATATTTGATAAAGCAGAATATTCAGTTTGGAGAAGCAGCAAGCAACTCCCGAATGGAGGGCTATGACTATAAAACGGGTGAAACAGGAAGAGTAAATATCGAAGAAGGTGATTATGTGATTAGCACTTTTCAGCCTCAGGGGACGTTGGTTCGCGTTCTTTTTGAACCAAAGCCTGAACTGGAAGATTCTCTCACTTATGATATCACAGCATGGGAAACTCATTATGCTTATGGATTGGAAGGCTTTGCTGTTAAAGGGAACATTAGCCAACAACCTGTTTCCAGTACAACAACAGGAACCGTTTCTGCAAATGTAAATAAGCCATATGCTTATCTCGCAAAATGGAATTCTTTGGATGATTTGAAGTATTTGGCAGCTCTTCTTAAAAAAGGAGTAAACGCCCGTTACGCAGAAGAAGCATTTACATTAAACGGAAATAAATATGAAGCAGGAACGCTTGTAATTACAAGAAACGGTAACGAAAAACTTGGTGATGATTTTGATAAGATCGTAAAGAAAACGGCAGATGAACTTGGTCGGTTTATTACACCAGTAGCAACCGGATTTGTAAACTCAGGGAAAGACTTCGGATCATCTTCAGTTAAGTTTTTAACCGCTCCAAAAGTTGGGCTTATTGCAGGTGATGGAACAAGTTCTAACATGGTGGGTCATATATGGCATTATTTTGATCAACAGATCGAATATCCTGTAAACCTCATCAACAGAGATGATATTGGATATATAGACTGGCATGAATACGATGTCATGATCATGCCTTCGGGATCTTATGGAAGAACTTTCAATGAAGATGGACTCAATGATCTGAAAGAATGGATAAGAGGAGGAGGAACTTTGATTGCGGTTGAAGGTGCAAACGGGTTTTTAGCCGGAAAAGATGGATTCAACCTTAAGAGAAAGACATCCGAAGAAGATGATGAAAAAGATGAAGATCCAAACGATAAGCTTAAAAAGTATGGAGATTCAAACCGAGCATTTGCATCCCGCTTAAATGCAGGCTCTATATTTGAACTGTCAATGGATAATACACACCCGCTGGCATTTGGTTATGGAGAAACATATATGTCTTTAAAGCTAGGTTCAACAGGATACGAATATCTGGATAATGGCTGGAATGTAGGTGCTGCAAAAGCAGGTGCTGTCAGAAGTGGTTTTGTAGGAGCCGATGCAAAAGAAATTTTAGAAAATACACTTTCATTCGGAGTTCAGAATATGGGTTCAGGAAAAGTAGTTTATATGATAGATAACCCACTATACCGGGGGTTTTGGCACAATGGAAAACTACTATTTGGAAACGCAGTGTTTTTTGTAGGAAATTAAGTGACTAAGGGAGCTGGTAATTATTTTTTAACCAGCTCCGCTTCACTTGCTATAAATCCAAATGAAGCCCAGTTCCCGGCATCATAAATTCTTTGCCAGATTTCCATCGCGCGGTCTTTTCTTCCATTAATATAATGCCAGTTTCCTATTCCGTATCCAAGAGTTGTGTTACTTAAAGCATCAGTTTCTGTATCTAATAGTGCATTGGGGTCAAATTCTCCTTTAAATACTAAAAGCAGTTTATGGTAACTGTCATTCTCAACGATATTCATTTCTGATCTGACAGGATCTATGATCTTACCCGCAAATTCGTCCTGGCCGTCCCGCCGGAGGCTCATATAGTACCAATATAACGCTGCAGTCATCATGTCATCATTTGTGCTTGCATTGATGCATTCTGCGTATGCTTTTTGGGCGTTTTCAAAATCATTGGTCAAATAATAAGCTAAACCAAGGTGGTACCAAATATTTGTATGTAAACTACTTTTAGGTTGGTTCATTTCATTCGGAAGACCGTCCTGCTCAAGAATATCTTCTGTATCTTTGATGAGCTCTGATGCTTTTTTCAGATCTTCAATAGCAAGATCGAAAACACGCAGAGAAATATAGCGATGCCCCCGGTGTCGGTATAGGGCAGGATTCTTAGAGTCTTGCTCAATTCTTTTCGATAACAGATCGATCGCATTTCTGTATTCACCATTATATCCTAAATACCGAGCTTCCCAGATCACAGCTTCGGTTTCAGCGTCTCTTGATCTTTCCAACAGTATCAAAGAGTCAATGCGTTCAGCAAGTTCCTGTGGCAACATTGAGCTATTTGTTTGCAAGGTATCCCCTAAAAGAGAAACAGTTTGTACACCCTTAGGAAGAGTTGTGTATTTTGGAGCAGGGGTTGAACAAGCTAGAATAAGTCCAGTAAAAATTATAACTGATAAGTATTTCATAAATCAGATTTGGTAGTTAGTTAATCCCTAAATGTAGGAAATACTAAAGAAGTACTAAAATCTGAAAGTAATTAATCCTTATAAATCTATTTCATGATAGATGGGTTGATCTTTTGCAAAATCATATAAAGTAAGTCGGCGTAAGTTATAATATCCTGACCAGTAATTTCTTAGAGCTTGAATATAGTTTCTTCGAGCACTGTCTTTTTCATTTTGAGCGATAAAAAGATTAGTGATGTCAATTTTTCCAATCAAATATCTGTTTTTTGAAACATCATACCGACGGTCAGCAATGTTATCAGAAATTTCAGCAAGCTCAACTTGACCCTTCAACAGTTCAAACTCACGGACAGTACTTCTTACACTCAACTCAAACTGTAAACGTTGATATTCAATGCTGTTTGCAGTTGCCAGTTGTTGATTCCGAGCCGCTTTAACCTGAGCTATATTTTTTCCCCAGTTAAAGATGGGAATTTGAAAGCCAATGTTAAAAGACTTCAGGTCGCCGGGATTGTTATATACTTCTGCAAAATCAATAGCAGTATCATTAAGGCCATATTCGGCACGTAAATTTGCTGTAAAACTTCCGTTTCGTTTTGCCTGATCGTATGCTTGATTAGCTTGTATTTCATCTAATCTGAATTGCAGTGACTGGCTGTTATTTTCTAATGCCAGAGTAAGTGCTTTATCAAAATTAAGATCAACGTCAGGTGCTGTTTCCGGGGCCTGAACTTCAATTTGTATATCATCATCGAGGCCTAAAAGCGCTTTAAAAGTCTCTTCTGCTCTTTGATAACTTAATTTAGCATTGGTAAGTGAAGCTTCTGCATTTCTGTACGCGAGTTCAGTTTGAAGTAAGTCGTTTTCAGCCAGGCTTCCTACCTCAAATCTTCCTTTTGAGATGTTATAGATTGAATCATTAACAGTAACATTAAAATCAGCTATCTCAACATTGATCTTTGAAATCAAAACATCAAAAAAGCTTTGTGTAACGGTAAAAGAAAGATCTTCAAGGTCTTCAACAAATTGCTTTTCAGCGATCCTAAACCTAAGAGGTTCAATTCTGTTTCTCCATTTCAAATTGTTATACTGGAAAAGAGGTTGGTTATATACAATACTGATTGGAGTGCTGGACCATTCATAGCTTTTCTCACCTTTGAAAATTCCTAATCTGTTCAGGCTTGATGTAACAGAAACAGAACCCCCAGTTGGAAGAATAGCCTGGTTGATGGAAAGCCCCAGGTTAGCATTTGAATTATTAAAACTTACATTTTGAATTCCTTCAGTGGTATTGACCGTTTGTGCCCCAAGTCGGTAATTTGGAATATTTCCTGCAAGCTCTAAACTTGGAAGAAGGTCGGCTCTGAACGATTTATATCTCCATTTAGAAGCAATTAAACTGAAAGTTGCAGCTCTGGATAGAGGGCTGTTATCTTTTGCTATTTCAATACTTTCTTCGAGAGTTAAGGTTCTGACAGACTGAGCGTTGATCTGAATAGTTCCAAGAAGAAGTATTACAAATAAGGAAAATAAAGTTCTTTTATTCATGTCTTAATGCGTGTACAGGGTCTTGTTGAGCGGCGCGTTTTGCAGGAAAAAAGCCGAAGACAACTCCAATTAATAGCGCCACGCCAAATGAAATGAAAATTGATATGGGAGTAACAATGGTGGCTATATCGGCAGTGGCTTCAATGGCAAAACTGAAAAGCATTCCGAGAATAATGCCTAAAATACCACCGGTAATACTAATGGTAAGTGCTTCTGTTAAAAACTGTAATTCGATGTCCTTTTTTTGTGCTCCTACCGCCATTCTGACTCCGATTTCACGGTAGCGTTCAACAACTGAAGCCAGCATGATATTCATAATACCAATCCCTCCAACGATCAAAGAAATAGAGGCGATAGAAGAAAGAACGATATTGAAAATTCGCTTTGTTCGCTGCTCTTGTTGAAGAAGCTGTTCGGGAACAATGATCTCAAAATCCACGACGTCATTGTGCCGTCGTTTAAGCATACGTGACAACACTTCAGCTATAGGGACGCTGTACTTAGTGTCACTTACTCTTACAATGAGTTTGTCCAGTTGATTGTAATTTCCATCTCCACCTTTTCCCGAACTGTTTGAACTCACCATCATCCCTCCTCCGAAAAAAACAGTAGAGCTTCCACCACTTAAATCTTTTTTTGTAAGAAGAGCGCGGTTTTTAAAACGAAGTAATACAGTTGTTGCAGGAGCAAAAATATCCAGATTGTAATTTCTGATTCCGAGACTTTCAATGTTCTCAGTAGACAGATCTCTCTTTTTGAGAACCCCAACTACAGTTAACCAAAGATGACCTACTTTGATTTTTTTACCTATAGGGTCTTGTCCTGCAAAGAATTTTGAACGTACGTCATAGCCTATAATACAAACAGGAGAAGAGCTTTCGATTTGTGCATCAGAAAAATTTGACCCACTTATTACTTCAAAATTATTGATGTTGAAATAATCATCATTAACACCAACCAGTTTACCCGTTCTCATTCGGGCGTTTCGAATGAAATTTGTTTCATACACAATTTCGGGGCTGACAAATTCAATTTCCGGTAATACAGACTGAATGCTTCTTAAATCTTCAAGGGTTAAACCGGGAGAAAATCTCTTGCTTTCTTCAGTAGCATTTTCTTCATCAATCTGACCTTCTTCCTGTTCAATCACCGGTTGAATAATCACATTATTAGTACCCAACAATTGCATTTGAGAAAGCACTTCTTGTTGAGCTCCGGTACCAATAGCCAGCATTGCTATTACAGAGCCAACGCCAAAAATTATTCCAAGAGAAGTAAGAAATGCCCGCAACTTGTTTCTGCGGATAGCTTCTATGGCTATATCAAAATTATAAAGAATTTTTTGAAGCACGTGGAATGATTAGTTGTTTGAGGTGATATCGTCTTTCAGATAAGATTTTGTTATTCCTGAAGTGTCTTCAGGCATCGACAGATATAAACGGTCATCCATCGAAACTCCGCGATGAATAACGGCCTCGTTTTCATTGATCAATCCAAGCTCTACCTGCTGCATTTTTGAACCAATACCATCTCTCAAAAATACAAAGCTCAGAGAATCCTGTGCATGAATAGTTTCTAAAGGAATCGAAATAGCATTATCAAGCTTGTCAATCTGGATTTCATTACTAGTGGTCATGGCAGGACGTAATAAACTATCCGTTCCTGCTATTTCAATAATAACTTCGTAGACTTTTGAGTCAGAGTTCGGACGCTGCTCACCGATATTTGCTACGCTGGTTACGGTACCATCCAGAATTTTACCCTGTACGGCATCTAAGCCAACAATTACTTTTTGGCCCTCTTTTACTTTCTGAATATCAATTTCATTAACATATGTAAGAGACTCCATAACGGTGAAGTCAGGAAGCTCAGCTACTATAGGATTCCATGCACTAATGTCTTCTCCAACAGTAACTTTACTTCCATTCCAGTTACGCTTATAGATCAACATTCCTTTATCAGGAGCATAAACTGTGAATTCGCTCATTAGAGTCTGAATTTTGTTAAGCTCGTTCTGCTTTTTTGAAAGCTCAGCCTCGATCTCACTGATTTTAGCGACAGCTTGTTTTACTTTAGTCTGATAGTTCTTCTTTTCCTGAGACAGAGTTCTTTTAGCTTTGTCCAGCTCAATTTCAGCTTGTCTTTGAACGGCAGGTGATTCATATTTCGATTGTTCAACAGCTATTTCACGTTCTTCAAGGGCATATTCGAGATTTATGAGATTGTCTCGGGCTTGAGAGAGTGTAAGTGTGCTGTCTAATTGAGCCTGAGTAACCTGAGATTGAGCTTGTTGAACCTCAAGTTGTGCATCCTGCATTTTGGCAAGTATTGGTGAGCGGTCAAGTTCCGCAACAAAATCTCCTTCTTGTACAATTGAACCCTCAGGAATCAAACGTTGGATCTTCATATTGTTAATACGAAAATCTCTAACACCCTGTGGTCCCTTAATTTCTGTTGAGTTCTTAGCTCTAAGTTCCCCGGTGCTAATTACCTCAACTACAAATTCACCTTGTCTTGGAGACGTGTAGAGTTCGGTTGTTTCATCATTATTGCCTCCGAAAACCATCCATAAAACCACAACGGATAGTACAAGAGCAATGGGAAGAATTAATTTCTTTTGCATAATATTGTAAGTTTGAATTCCCCTAATAATACGAATTTAGAGTTAGACGAACCTACTAATAGAATAGTTTTACAAAGTGAGGACTTTTTACAGGTATTATCAATCAGTCTTCCTGAAATTCGTCCTGCTGATAAAGTACTTCACCATATGAAATTTCTTCACCGGCCAAAACCAGTATTGTCGTTGGCAGTCCTTTTAATCGTTTCTGGATATTTCCATAGTAATTTAGGAAATTTTCATCGGGCTCTGCCATTCCCATAAAAATCAGATCGGTTTCTTTTGATGACTCATGAAGGATTTCATCGAAAGATCTTCCGTTCGAAACAATAACCTGAGCTTTTGCACCAGTCCTGAGTTTTCGGCTGATTTCGGTAAGGTTTTTTTGGGCATCTTCTGCTCCCTTTTCGGAGCCAACCACCATTTTAAGATATACTTCTGCGTCAAACCAGCTTCTGCTACTCTGGAGCAGGTAACCCAAAATCATCATCAACCCACCATTACCTTTCAAACCGCCCCACCAGATGTCAATTCTCTTTTTCTTGCCAAATCCCTTCTGTTTATCATCATGAACAATAAGAACATTTCGCTGAAGTCGATGAAAAGTGGAGATCATCTGGCAATAATCTTTTCGAATAGCTTCATTTTCGCTGTCACCAAGAATGATGGTATTGGGAACCAACGCTCCAAGTCCGTACGCTTCTACTAAACGTTCTCCCCCTTTAAACGGGTCGTCTGCAGTCAGAACTTTTACTAATCCCTGAATTCCTCTTTTAGCCAAAAACTCACGAATATTGTCTTCAATCGTGTTTTGATGTTCTACCGAAAATTTATCATTCGTAATTACCGTTGATACTGTTAACAAGCCACGGTTGTGAGTTATTGAAGAAGCCAGATCTATCAAATGCCACCTTTTAGTGGGAGCTCCGGAAAGAACTAACGGATTTGGACGCCACGTTTTTGAATCTTCTTCCACACGTATTCTTAGTAAACCGGCTCGGGTAATGGCCATCCAGATTCCGCGACGAACATCACCCCAGGTGGATTGCAGTTCTCTTCGCTCCAGCCAGAAATAAATGGCTAACACAAAAACAAAAGCTACAATCGTGGCTGTGGCATTGATCAGAAACATCACGGCAATACAACCAATTGCACCAACTATGGAAAACACCCAATGAACTTTAAATTTTGGCCTGAAAGATGGACTTCCAAGAATACGCTCTATTCCTGCAGTAATATTTAAGACTCCATATGTTGTTAGGAAAAACATGGTAAGAACAGGAGCAATAAGATCAAGATCTCCGAAATAAACTGCCGCTAAAGCGAAACCTAAAGTTACAATGGTTCCCATTCTTGGGGCGTCATCGTCACCTGAGCCCTGACCTAGAAAGTGCATCCATTTCGGTAAAACACGGTCGCGGGCTAAAGCCTGAAGTACTCTGGGTGCGCCCAAAATACTTCCAAGGGCGCTGGATAGTGTAGCCCCCCAAACACCGATCAAAATAGCATCACCCCAGTATGAGATCTGGCGCATGATCAAAGGATTTTCAATCAATGTTAAAGCGTCTGCCCTGTTTGCTAAAATAATGGGAAGTCCCATATAAATCAGATAACCAACTCCAACTGCAGCGAAGGTTCCCATAGGAATAGATTTCCCGGGCTCTTTTAGATCACCACTCATGTTTACGCCTGCCATGATCCCGGTTACAGCAGGGAAGAATACAGCAAAGACTACCCAAAAAGGTTCTGAATTTCTCTCGGCAGCACCCCAAAGTTCAATTTCTGTTGGTTCTATGGGTTTGCCAAATAATAGAGAAAGCAATGAAATCCCAATTCCGAACATGATAAAATATTGAGCACGAATTGCTGTTTTTGCAGAAACCAAAGCCAGAACAGTAACTAAAATTGTAGTGGCAATACCTACTAATTTAAAATTTAGCTCCGGAAAAACCTGAACAACACTTTCCGCAAACCCAACAGTGTAAAGGGCTACAGATAATGCCTGAGCTATATAAAGTGGAATTCCAATTGCTCCACCGGATTCGATCCCTAAAGAACGGCTGATCATATAGTAAGCACCTCCACCTCGAACGCGCTGATCCGTAGCAATGGAAGCAATAGAAAGGGCTGTCAAAAAAGTAATAGCTGTGGAAAGTGTAACTATTATAAGTGTGCCAATGAGTCCGACATTACCTACTACCCAGCCAAATCGCAGGTACATGATAACGCCGAGAATGGTAAGAATGGATGGAGTGAAAACACCGCCAAATGTTCCCAGGCCATCCTTGGAACTCTCTATTACACTTTCGGCCTTTGGCGCATTATTGATAAACGGAATTTTCATTTACCAACTGAGATTGAAGTGCGAATATTAAGCTGAGAAGTAAAGATCACTTTCTATTGTAATGAATTATCCAGCATTCCGGATTCCAGATCATATTCTGAAGCATATTTGGTCTCATCTATGATCTTTTTAGGATCGTTGTTTTCGTCAACAATAACTACGGTTGGTTTGTGAGACTTTGCTTCTTCCGGAGTCATGTCTGCATAACTGATCACAATAATTCTATCGTTAACCTGCGTCAGGCGGGCTGCTGCTCCATTCATACAGCAAATACGACTGCCTCGTTCTCCGGGAATAGTGTATGTTTCCAGACGGGAGCCATTAGTAATATTAAGAACCTGTACTTTCTCGTACGGAAGAAGGTTGGCGGCGTCCAAAAGGTCCTGATCAATGGTAATGCTTCCCTCATACATAAGGTTAGCTTCTGTAACTACCATTTGATGTAATTTCGATTTAAACATGGTTATTTGCATTCTTATAACCTCAAATTTCCAATATTAAGTTGTCGATCAATCTTGTTTTCCCCAAATAAGCAGCGATTGCTAAAACGTATTTATTTCCTGGGGAAAGTGTATCAACGGGTTGTAAAGTGTCTAATGAATACACGGAAAGGTAATCATTCTCAAAGCCTTTTGCTTCCAGCTCATCCTGTTGATGCGAGATCAATAAAGACGGTTCCATCACTCCATTCTGGATTTGTTGAGCAACGTAAGTTAATGCCCGGTATAAGCTGGGTGCAAGGGCTCGTTCTTCGCTTGATAAGTATGAATTTCTACTGCTCAAAGCTAAGCCATCCTCTGCGCGGCCGATTGGAGCCATCAAGAGTTCAACCGGATGATTAAACTCTTTTACCATTTGTTCGATGATGCGAAACTGCTGATAGTCTTTTTGCCCAAAAACGGCTACATCAGGATTTACAATATTGAAAAGTTTGTTTACTACCAGTGCAATTCCCTGAAAATAACCGGGGCGACTGCCACCATCTAAATGAACATTCAGCTCTTCAATATCAATGCTGAAATATTTTTTTCCTGAACCATACATAGTTTCGGTGTCAGGCATAAAAACAACAGCTACGTTTTCTTCTTTGCAAAGCTTCAGGTCAGCTTCAATGGTTCGTGGATATGTTCCAAAATCTTCGTGAGGGGCAAATTGTTCAGGGTTCACATAAATAGAAACAACGATGGCATCGGCATGTTTGTGGGCCAATCTGATGAGAGAAAGATGCCCATCATGTAGCGCCCCCATAGTGGGAACAAAAGCTACTTTTTTCCCTTCTGATTTCAGGTGATTTACCTGTTCCCGAATTTCTTGTATGGATTCTGCTGTTTTCATTTGAACATAAAAAGAGACGCAAATAAGCGTCTCTGAAATTTAATTTTGTCATTTCGACCGAAGGGAGAAATCTAAACTATTGCTTCTAAGTACAATTTTAGATTTCTTGGTCATTCGCCAGCGCGAATTCAACTCGAAATGACAAGTTAGTTAAACCGCACGATCCATATCAAATCCCTGAAGAATTTGTTTAATTCTGTTCAGGAATGCTCCACCATGTGCGCCGTCAATAATTCTGTGATCGTAACTCATTGACAGGTACATCATTTGTCTGATCGCAATTACATCTCCGTTTTCGGTTTCCAGAACAACCGGTTTTTTCTCAATGGCCCCGGTACCGATGATGGCAACCTGTGGCTGATTGATGATCGGCGTTCCCATGATATTACCCACACTTCCGTAGTTAGTTAAAGTGATGGTTCCTCCAACAAGATCGTCCGGACTTAATTTTTTGCTTCTGGCCTTAGTTGCAACTTCATTTACAGCTTCAGCGAGACCAACCAAATTCTTTTGTTGCGCTTTTTTCATTACAGGAACGATCAATCCGCCTTCGCCGCCTTCTCCAAGAGCAACAGCCAAACCAAAGTTGATATCCTTTTTAACATGGATCTCATCACCATTAACAGAACTGTTAATTAATGGGAATTCCAACATAGCTTTAATGATCGCTTCAACAAATAGAGGAGTGAACGTAAGTTTATGTCCTGTTTTCTTTTGGAAAGCGTTCTTGTTGGAGTTTCTCCACTTCACCATATTAGTAACATCTACCTCAGCAAAAGTTGTTACATGAGCTGAAGTCTGAACTGATTTCACCATATGCTCCGCAATCATCTTACGCATGCGGTCCATTTTGATGATCTCAACTTCACCTGATGGAGACTTGATATCCAATTGACCGGCAGAAATAGAACCGTCGCTGGACTTAGAAGTGCTAGTGGATTTTGCAGAAGTTGTTGATGGAGCTGATACTTTTCCGTTCTTCTTGTCTTCTACATATCCAAGAATGTCCTTTTTGGAAACTCTTCCGCCTTGACCTGAACCATCAATGCTTTCCAGTTCTTCCTGGCTGATTCCTTCTTCTTTTGCAATAGAGCGAACAAGCGGTGAGAAAAATCTTCCGTCACTTCCCATTCTTTGTGGTTCTGAACCCTCTGAAGAATCACTTGATCCATTACTTTGCATCAATTGATCCGGAGTTTTAGCTGCAATTTCTTCTTTAGATAATTTCTTTTCTTCTTTGTTAGCTGATGAAGAGCCGGAATCGGATTTTGGAGCTGATGATCCTGAACCCGATCCTTTGCCGGTTGAAATGATTGCAATCGGTTGACCCACTTCGATAGTGTCATTTTCCTCTGCTAAAATTTCTACAAGTGTTCCGGCGGCAGGTGAAGGAACTTCGCTATCTACTTTATCTGTAGAGATCTCTAAAAGCGTTTCATCTTCCTCAACTTCATCACCAACTGATTTATTCCAGCCAATAACAGTTGCTTCAACAACGGATTCCCCCATTTGTGGCATTATTACTTCGATACGTTCTCCGCCATCATCTCCACCACCGGAATTTGATTCTTCGGCAGCAGGGGCACTTTCTTTTTCTTCCGCTTCAGGTTCTTCTTCTTTAGCTTCTTCCTTTGCCTCTGGTTCCTGAGATGAATTTGTGTCTCCAACAGCATCGGCATCGGTCTCGATAATGGCTATAGGCTTACCAACTTCGATGGTGTCGCCTTCTTCAACTAAGATCTCAACAAGTGTGCCGGCTTCGGGTGAAGGAACTTCACTATCTACCTTATCTGTAGCAATTTCGAGCAGTGTTTCGTCAACTTCTACAGTATCACCTACAGACTTGCTCCACTCAATTACTGTTCCTTCCATTACCGATTCGCCCATCTGGGGCATTACTACTTCTACCTTAGCCATAAAAATCTTTTAATTTGATGCCTTAACGGCGGTTTTAGCTGTTTTTGCAAAGGACTTAAAGTTCTACATTATTCTAATTACTTCAAAATGCAGATAGTTCCTTTTATTGTTTAAAAAAGCGCTTTTAGAGAAGTTTTATAGAATGTTAGTTCAAAGCCTGTATCAAATCTTCAATGAGGTCATCCGGATGCTCTAAACCAACGCTTAATCTTATTAAGTTTTTCGGAGAATGAGACTGATCACCTTCACTCGAACGTCTGTGTTCCCAAGTGCTTTCAATTCCGCCAAGGCTGGTAGCTCTTGTTATGAGTTTAGATGAAGCAACTACTTTAAGCGATTCTTCTTCTGTTCCGTCAAAAAGAAATGAGATCATCCCGCCAAATCCACTCATTTGCGCTCTGGCGATTTCGTAACCTTGATGCGTTTCTAATCCCGGATAATAAACCTCTTTTACTTTTGGATGGTCTGTGAGGAATTCGGCGAGTTTTTGAGCATTTTCATTATGAGCTCGCATTCGATACGGAAAACTTCTGATACTTCTGCAAAGCAACCAGCAATCTTGGGCAGAAGGTACAGCACCCTGCCCTTGTTGTATAATTCGAATTCGATCAAACATTTCATCTTGTTTTGCAGATATAATTGCGCCACCTAAAATATCACTGTGTCCGGCTAAATATTTTGTGGTGGAATGCATAACCAAGTCAGCACCAAACTCAATTGGATTCAGGTTTAAAGGAGACGGCCAGGTATTATCCACACAAACTTTCGCATTGATGGTTTTTGCTAAAGCACACACCTTTTCAAGGTCGGTAATGTGCATTAACGGATTGGAGGGAGTTTCTGCATAGATCAGTTTTGTGTTCGGGCGAATATTATTCTGAACTTGTTCAAGATCTCTCATATCTGTGAATGTAAACTCCAGATTCCATCGCTTGCCAAAAGTATTTAGTGTTTTCCGGGTTCCGTGATAAACATCTTCCGGAACAATGATATGAGAACCTTCTTCCATTGCTTGGAATACACTTCCGATAGCTGCCATGCCGGACGAAAATGCTGCACATGCTTCTCCACCTTCTAATTCTGCGAGGACTTTTTCCAGTTGCAGACGGTTTGGGTTACTGTGTCTGGTATAAAGATAATCTCCATCCTGATGTCCGGATTCTGAATGTTCAAAATTTGTGGAAACTTCTATAGGAGGAACTACAGATCTCGACCCTGAAGTATGATCTAGAGATCCGTGAATGGCTATGGTTTCTATGTTTTTTGATTTTTTACTCATATCAAATCTCCCGAATTGCTTTAATACGTTGAAGTGCCGGCGGGTGCGAATAATTCAAGAATACATAAAAAGGATGCGGAGTTAAATTAGAAAGATTGTCTTTCGATAACTTCTTTAGTGTAGCGATCATATCCTCAGGTTTTCCGGTTGTTGTAGCGGCAAATTCATCAGCTTCGTATTCATGTTTGCGGGAGGATATCTGCATAAATACGGACAAGATCATATCAATCGGGGCGTACAACATCCCGAAGAAAATGAGGCCGGCATACACAGGCATTTCATCCATATAAAAAGCATCAAATAACCCCTTTGCTTGCAAGAAAATGGAAAGCACAAATAGCATAGCTCCGGTTTGAATTACACTAGTTATCATTCCTTTGATGATATGCTTCTTTTTATAGTGACCAATTTCGTGAGCAAGTACAGCAACTAATTCATCATTGGTGTGATTTTCGATCAAGGTATCGTACAGAGCAATACGCTTATTATTTCCAAATCCTGTAAAGAATGCATTGGATTTACTTGAACGTTTTGAACCATCTATCACAAACAAACCTTGCAGCGGGAAGTCTACTTTATCGGTGTATTCCTCGATGGCTGTGCGCAGCTCTCCCTCTTCAAGCGGAGTGAATTTATTAAACAATGGCATGATCCAGGTTGGTGCAACATATTGCATCACCAAGGAGAAAAGAGTGATGGCAATCCATGCATAAAGCCAAGCCAAATCACCCGTGTACATAAAGAAAGCAAGAATTCCGGCAAGCAATGGCATACCGATCAATAGCCCAAGCCCTAATCCTTTAACGAGATCCAAAACAAAGGTTTTTGGAGTTGTTTTGTTGAACCCGAATCGTTCTTCTATCACAAAAGTGGAATAAATGCTGAATGGAAGCGAGATCACTGATTTGGCAACCATCAAAACAGCGATGTAAAGTAATCCCGTAAACAGTTCTCCAAAACCCCACGCTCGTACAATTTCATCCAGCCAATTAAATCCGCCTGAAAACCAAAATCCTAGAAGCACAACAAGATCAAAACCACCGGTTATAAATCCGAAGCGAGTTTGGGTTTTGGTGTATTCCTGCGACTTGGCATAAGTTTCTTCGTCATAATCACCTTCAAATTCATCCGGTAATTCTTTGGATAATGATTTCAGATTCAGATAATTGGAAACCAGGTCGAGTATAAAATCCACCGCAATGGTAACGAGGATTATTATGGCGTAAATGTTCATTTAGATGGATTGTTTTTAGAAAGCATCAAAAATAGGGAAATCAAACTTCAGTTCCCCATCCATCATAATTTCCATTGTTCTTTTCAGCAAGTTTCTCAAGCCAGTTTCCAATGTCTTCTAATCTTTCAGAGGAAACAATTATCTTTTTAGAAGCACTACAACACCACTTATTATCAAAAGGCGATTTATTTACGAATGTTTCAAATTGAAGATTTATTAATTCAACCTCAGCATTTACAGCATCAATTTCGGTGGGGAAATACATAAAAAAGTCTACATGACGCTTTCTGTCAAGATCACCACCAAGTTTAGTGATGTTTTGAACAACAGATTTATCGATTCCTTTAGGGCGTTTCATATAGCATGAAATCAAAAAATCAGGATAAATTCAAAACTTTTGCCATGTAATTACATTGTAAGTATGTTCTGATAAACTTTTCGTGCTATGAAAATAAAGTTAATAAAGATTGGAAATTCTCAAGGAGTTAGGATTCCAAAGCCTATTATAGAAGAGAGTGGGCTTAAAGGAGAGATTGAACTTTTGCTCAGAGACAATGAGGTTGTGCTTCGCTCTGTGCAGGAACCAAGAGTGAGATGGGATACTTCTTTTAAAGAAATGGCAGATAATAACGATGACGAGCTTCTGGATAAGAAGGATACAGAGAGAAGTAATGATTGGGACGAAACCGAATGGGAATGGTGAGGAAGGGCAAATAGTTTTAGATCAGATAAGAACAGTAGACAAACAAAGGTTGATAAAAAAACTAGGATCAGCAAACACCTCCACTCAGGCTAAAGTTCTCGACGTTTTAAGAGAAATGTTTGCAGAGTTGGTTTTAGAGACAATAAGGCAGAAAGAAGGTGATATTTTTATTTATCTTAATTCTTTAATATTCTGATCCTATTATTTATGCCCGCCACACCAAAAAAATTCAAGTCTTCCCCCAAACGATACCATCCTAAAGGTTTAACCATTTTATACGAAGATCATGATATTCTTGTGATCGATAAATCCAGTGGTTTGTTAACCATGGGAAATGAGAAAGAATCGGTCAATACTGCTCATTATTTGTTGAATGATTATGTGAAGAAGGGAAACAGTAAGTCCAAGAAGAGAGTTTACATTGTACATCGCTTAGATAGAGATACATCAGGTGTTTTAATTTTTGCTAAATCAGAGCAAACTAAAAGATTTCTGCAGGACAACTGGGCTGATTTTACAAAGACATATCATACTGTCGTAGTGGGAACGCTATCAAAAAAGGAAGATACTCTCAGTTCGTATTTGGTAGAAAATAGTATCCATAAAGTATATTCGACAAATAATCCTGATGAAGGAAAGCTGGCAAAGACGAAATATAAAGTTCTTAAGGAGAATTCTGATTTCAGTTTGCTGGAAATAGAGTTGCTTACCGGAAGGAAAAATCAAATTAGGGTTCACTTGGCTGATAAGGGTTGTCCGATCGCCGGAGATTATGTGTACGGACAAAAAACCAAAGGAGTAAGAAGGTTATTGCTGCATGCCTCCAAGCTTTCTTGTACACATCCTGAAACAAAGCAACAGATGAGTTTTGAAGCGCCGTTACCTAAAGAGTTTGAACGATTGATGAAATAGAATCAGTTTTTAAGGATATTTAAAGGTGGTTGAAGTGATAAAATTAGTTTAATATTAAACTATTTAATATATTTGTATTGTTTTAAACAAGGAGGCAATATGAAACACAATAAAGGCTTACATCACATTTCAGTTTTAGCAGGAGACCCTGCGGTGAACTACGACTTTTATGTCAAAAAATTAGGAATGAGAATGGTTAAAAGGTCGGTCAATCAGGACGATCCTTCTACATACCATCTTTTTTACGGAAATGAAGCTGCTAATCCCGGATCAAGTATAACTTTCTTTCCATGGCCACGGGCTCATAAAGGAATTCCCGGAAGCGGAGAGTCCGTAAATGTTGCTTTTCAAGTACCGGAAGGAACAGAAGACTTTTGGAAAGAAAGGTTGAATGCTCATAATATTGAACACTCAGATATCTTTGAAGTATTTGGAAACCCGGCAATTCGTTTTCAAGATCCGGACGGACTGGAATTAGATTTAATATTTTCCGGTCTACCCAAAGAAAAAGTGAGTGCTTTTGAGACCACTGTTTCAACAGAATCGTCGATTCAAGGCTTTTGGTCAACACGCCTGAAAGTAGCTGATCCTGATGGAACTTCAGAGATACTAAAAGATGTGTTCAAATTTGAAGAGAAGGAATCAGAAGGAAAGCTAGCCAGATTTTCTACAGATGCTCAGATAGGAAGCAATGTGATCATAGAAGAATCGGATGATGAGCAAGGAAAAGGCGGAAGGGGAATCGTGCATCATGTTGCCTTTCGTGCTAAAGATGAAGAAGAATTAGCGGAACTCAGAGAAAAAGTGGTGGAGAAAGGTTTACATCCAAGTCCGATTATAGACCGCCACTGGTTTAAGTCGGTATACTTTCGTGAGCCAAGTGGAGTTTTGTTCGAAATAGCATCCGATGGTCCTGGCTATGCAGTTGATGAAGATTTTGAGGAACTCGGAGAAACGTTGATTCTTCCACCTTGGTTAGAGCCAAGAAGAAAAATGATCGAAGATAATCTGCCTGATTTAGGTATCTAAAAGATAGTGTAATGGAATTATTCAGAGTTGATAAAGAAAAACCGTTTAAAGGACCTCATCAGAATCAGAAAACTGCTTCCGGAGGAGTTGATCTTAGTGATGCAAAGTTTGCCATGATCATGATTCACGGACGTGGTGCTAGCGCAGAAAGCATTATCGGGCTTGGCAACGAATTTGAAACAAGTGATAAAATTACTTTCATGGCGCCTCAGGCAAGTGGATTTACTTGGTATCCGTATTCATTTCTTGCTCCGACAGAGAAGAATCAGCCGGGCTTAAATTCAGGCTTACAAGCTATTGCTGATTTGATCGTAGAAATAAAAAAAGAAGGTATTTCTAAAGAAAACATCTTCCTCCTCGGATTTTCTCAGGGAGCTTGTCTTGCGACAGAATTTGTTGCCAGACATCCGGGAAAATACGCCGGAGTAATTGGATTGAGTGGAGGCTTGATCGGCGATAAAATTGATCCGTCAATCTATTCCGGAGATTTAGAAGAAACACCTGTATTTCTTGGCTGTAGCGATATAGATCCTCATATCCCAAAAGAAAGAGTAGATGAAACAGAGGCAGTCTTTGAAAAATTGGGCGGAAATGTCACAAAAAAGATCTATCCGGGGATGGGGCACCTTGTCAACGAGGATGAGATTCAGCATATTCAGCAGTTGCTGAATTCAAAATTAAAGATTCAAGATTAAAAATTTGCTCTGAGCAATTTTTAATCTTGAATTTTAAATCTCTAATTATTTTTAATGGAAATTCTCTGGCTTGGTCTTGCCTACGTTTTTGGTATGGTAGTTAAACAACTAAAACTGCCTCCTTTAATCGGTTATCTTATTGCAGGTGTGATACTGTCAGCTTTTGGTGTGTCAGATGAAAATGGTCTACTCCACACGATCGGGCACTATGGCGTTATTTTTCTTCTGTTCACAGTTGGGTTACATCTAAGGATAAAGAATATTATCCGCCCGGAAGTGTTTGGTGTCGGAAGCATTCATCTTGTGATCAGCGCCGGGATCTTTTTGGTAATTGCAATGGCCTTTGGTTTTTCTGCAATTGAAGGCTTGATCATAGGGATACTCCTCGGATTTTCAAGTACAGTTTTAGCCGCAAAAACACTGGAAGCTCGCGGTGAACTGAATGCGTTTCATGCCCGTGTTTCAATTGGTATTTTAATTGTTCAGGACTTGGTGGCAATCACTGTTTTAGCTTTAACCGGTGGTGGAATACCTTCTGTTTGGAGTTTCGGACTACTATTATTGCCGCTTCTTAGACCTCTTCTCTTTAAATTACTTACATCAAGCGGACATGAAGATCTTCAGCTACTTTATGGACTCTTGCTTGCCATGGGTGGAGCCGCTTTGTTTGAGGTACTTGGGCTTTCCAGCGAGTTAGGAGCGCTTGTAGCCGGAGCGCTACTTTCAGGAACTCATGAATCGGATGAGCTTTCGGAAAAATTGTGGGGACTTAAAGAAGCATTTCTGGTTGGCTTCTTTTTGGAAGTGGGGCTAGCAGGCTTGCCTAATATGAATGATCTTCTCTTTGCAGGGGCTTTATTTGCTGTTCTCCCTATCAAAGCAGTTTTGTTTTTCTTTCTGCTGATACTGTTCAAGCTTCGTTCAAGAAATTCATTTATGGTGACCTTAACATTAACTTCCTTTAGCGAGTTTACACTAATCGCAGGTATGGTAGCTGCATCATCCGGCTTTATTCCGGAATCCACGATCATAGTTTTCGCACTATTAATAGCGGTTTCGTACACAGTGAATGCTCCTTTATCTGCCAAATCGAACAGCTTATGGAAAAGGTTTGAGCATAAACTCATTCCGTTAGAAAGAAATGTCAAACATCCGGGACAGCAGGTGGTGAGTTTGGGTGGAGCCGAATATCTTGTAGTTGGAATGGGACAGGCCGGATCTTCTGCTTACGACTATTTAAAGGAAAGAGAATACAGAGTAACAGGAATGGATTCTGATCCTGCTCAGATCGAATATAATCTGGGAAAGAAACGTCGGGTAGTTTATGGCGATGCTCAGGATGCTGAGTTGTGGGAAAACATAGACCTATCAAGCGTCAAGGCAATTATGCTTGCAATGCCTTATGCTGATACAAAAATTCAGGCAACTAAAATGCTTCGTGAAAATAAATTTACTGAAGATATCTACGCGCTTACTATGAGGGATGAAGAGCATCAGGCGCTTAAAGAAGCGGGAGCAAATGCAGTTTGTTTACCGCTGATACAAGCCGGAAGAAAACTTGCTGAAATAAGCATAAGTGATGAAGTTGATGGTTCAATGTCTCTGAATTTTGAAATGAATTCTTTTGAATGATTACAGCTTAAATATCAGAAATGAAGAATATCCGAAAGGAAACCTTTCTTCACAGAATATTCTGATCGAATATGGAGATTATGAATGTCCGTATAGCCGGTTGGGATATAGATATGTTCAAAAAATCTTGAAAGAGGATAAAGATTTGAAATTCATATTCCGTCATTTTCCTATTAAGAAAAAGCACCCACATGCTGAAATGTGTGCTGAAGCAGCTTTATGTGCTGGTGATCAGGGAAAATTCTGGGAAATGCATGATCTTATGTTTGCAGACAATCAGAATCTGAGCAGAGAAAGACTGGAAGAATTTGCTCAGGAACTCGATCTTGATGGAAGAAAGTTTCATGTAGATCTGGATTCACACAGTTTTTTAAGTTGGGTTCAGAAAGACTTCAGAAGCGGCGTTAAAAACCGCGTAAATGATACTCCGACTTTTTTTATGAACGAAACCAAGTATGAAGGTAAATTAGCGTACAAAGAGTTGTTGGCTTTTATCACGAATCATAAATTAAGCTGATATGTCCTGTGAACATGAAAATATGATCAAAATTACAGAGCCTACATCTCATGAATGTGAAACTTGTGTTCAGCAAGGAGATGAATGGGTTCATTTGCGAATGTGCATGACTTGCGGTTATGTGGGCTGTTGTGATTCTTCAAAGAACAAGCACGCCAGAAAGCACTATATGAGAAATGATCATCCACTAATAAGATCAGTTGAGCCCGGCGAAGACTGGAGATATTGTTTCATCGATAAGGAAATGCTATGAGCACATTAAAAGAATTTGCAGTTCAAAAATTACACAGTTTCCCGCAGTTCGATAATGTACCTGTGGATCAACTCGATTGGCTGGTAGAAAACTCCAGAATCTGTACCTACATGACAGATGAAAGGATCATGGAGCCGGGTACAGAAATTGATAAGATGTTCATCATACTGGATGGTAGAATTAGAATTCAGCTTCCAAGAGGAAGTTCGTTTACAAGCATAGGAGATTTTGTGACCGGTGATATTTCCGGGCGGCTTCCTTTTTCCAGAATGCAATCTACTTTAGCCCATTTAGTAGTGATGGAAGACACTACCATTCTTGAAACTCATGAAGATCTCTTTGTAGAGATCACAAAAAAGTACGAGCTGATCGAAGCTTTTGTTCACAGTTTATCGGATAGAATTCGAAGTTTTACCTCTCAGCAGCAGCAAAATGAAAAGCTGGTAGCACTGGGGAAACTTTCTGCGGGATTGGCTCATGAATTGAATAACCCGGCGTCGGCATTGGTTCGCGGAGCTACTGAGCTAAAGAAACGCTTGTCCCAAACGCCGGATAAGTTCAAATCTGTGATGAATATTAAGCTTACAAACGATCAGATAGACGCGGTGAATGATCTGGTGTTTAAAAAAGCGGGAAGCGGATCTTCAAATCAACAATCTTTAATGGAAAGAACAGCGCTTGAAGATGAATTAACAGATTGGATGGAAGATCATGGTGTAGAAGAGGGCTTTGAATATTCTGAGACATTTGCGGAGTTTTGCTTTAATACTAAAGATCTTGAATTTGTTTCTTCTCATGTAGAAGACGAATATTTGGCTGCAGTTTTAGGATGGATCGAGGATGTTCTTACTACAGAGAAAATGGTGGAAGAGATCGAAGACTCTGCCCGGCGAATTTCAGATCTGGTTTCTTCAGTTAAGACCTATTCTCATATGGACAGAGGAACGGATAAAGAAGTGGTGGAACTTAAAAAAGTCCTAAAGAGCACAGTTACGATGCTCAATCACAAAGCAAAGCAGAAGAAAGTAGAGATAGAACTGAATATCCCTTCTGATCTATCTGAATTCTATGGATATGTAAGCGAACTAAACCAGGTATGGACGAACTTGCTGGACAACGCAATTGACGCTGTGCCTCAAGACGGAAAGATCGAGGTAAAAGCTGAAGAGAAGAATAAAAATCTGTATCTGTTTTTTAAAGATAACGGGAGCGGAATTTCGGAGGATGTGCTACCAAAAATATTCGATCCTTTTTTTACAACTAAAGATGTTGGTGAAGGAACCGGATTAGGCTTAGATGTAGTTCATAAGATTATTGAAAAACACGGAGCCTCTATCGATGTAGAATCAAAACCGGGACAAACAACCTTTGAACTTTGCTTTCCATTAAATAATTAAATTAAGAATGAAAAAATTCAAAATTGATTCTTTTCATTCTTAATTTTTCATTTTGAATTCCATAATTCCGAAGGAATGAAGAAGCCTATAATTTTTACGATCGATGATGATGCTCCGGTGCTTAGAGCCATTACTAGAGACCTGCGTAGCAATTACAGAAAGGATTATAGGGTGATGAGCACTCAATCTCCGAAAGAAGCATTGGAGAGTCTGCCCGAACTAAAAAAGCAAGGCGAAACTGTTGCGCTATTTCTGTCAGACCAACGAATGCCCGATATGATTGGGGTAGATTTCCTGGAGAAAGCAAGAGCATATTTTCCTGAAGCAAAGCGGGTTTTGTTAACGGCTTATTCTGATACTGACGCTGCAATTCGGGCAATTAATGAAGTTCAGCTGGATTATTATCTATTGAAACCATGGGATCCGCCCGAAGAAAAATTGTATCCGGTTTTGGATGATCTGCTGGATGAGTGGCAAGCTAATTTCCGTCCTGATTTCACAGGAATTCGGTTAGTCGGATATCAGTATTCTCCGAAATCACATACAGTTAAAGACTATCTTTCCGGAAACCTGATTCCTTACCGTTGGTTAGATATTGAGGAAAAAGCAAAAGCCGCTGAATTATTAGAAGAGAATCAAATTGACCAAAAAGATCTGCCTGCCATATTTTTTGAGGATGGTGAATTCCTTACTAATCCTAGCCCGATTCAAATTGCTAACAAGCTTGGGAAAAATCCATCTGCTTCAGAAAATGTATACGATGTAGTAATTGTAGGTGCTGGTCCGGCAGGATTAGCGGCTGCGGTTTACGGTGGCTCGGAAGGATTGAAAACATTGCTCATTGAAAAGAGAGCTCCCGGAGGACAAGCCGGAACTAGTTCCCGAATCGAGAATTACCTTGGTTTTCCAAAAGGTTTGAGTGGTTCTGATTTGGCAAGACGTGCAATTACACAAGCCACAAGATTCGGCGTCGAATTTTTATCCCCACAAGAGGTCATTGATATCAAGCTGAATGATCAGTATAAAACGGTTTGCTTGGCGGATGGAAGTGAGATCAATGCAAAAGCGGTAATTGTAACTACAGGCGTTAATTACAGAAAACTGGAAAGCAAAGGGATTTCAGATTTTACCGGAGCGGGAATTTACTACGGCGCTGCAATGACTGAAGCACACGCGTTTAAAGACAAACAAGTCTACATCGTTGGAGGAGGTAATTCAGCCGGACAAGCAGCCATGTATTTGTCTACATTTGCAAAAAAAGTGTACATCACCATTCGGAAAGATTCGCTGGTTTCAAGTATGTCTTCTTATTTGATTGATCAGATAAACAGGACCGAAAACATAGAGCTTCTTGGAAACAGAGAAATTGTAGAGGCTTCCGGGAATGGTCATCTGCAAGGACTGAAACTCCTGAATAACGTGGATGAATCAGAATTTGAAGTAGAAGCAGATGGATTATTCATCTTTATCGGTGCAAAACCTTATACCGATTGGATCCACGATAATGTGATCAAAAATGAAAGAGGTTTTATAGAGACCGGAAGAGATCTTCAGCGATATGATGACTATTCCAAAGTCTGGAAATTGGAACGTCAGCCTTATTTACTGGAATCTTGTGCACCCGGAATTTTTGCCGCCGGGGATGTCCGTGCTGGAGCGATGAACAGAGTCGCATCAGCTGTTGGGGAAGGCTCCATGGCAATAAAATACGTGCATGAATATTTAGCGGATTCGAATTTGTGATTATGGTAAATATGAGATTGAATAAAAGTCTGATCTTAAGCTTATTTATTGCATTTGCATTTACAAATCAGGTGTATTGTCAAGAAGAAGGTCAGAAAGAACAAGCATTTAAAAAAGTACAAAATCTTGTAGAGTTTAAAGATACGGTTTCAAAGATCGACTCATTAAAACAATCAGGTCATAAAATAGATGTTAGCGTTGTAGCCATTTGGGAATCTATTTTACCTGAGGATTCTACAAGTTCTATCGCACTATACTATCTCAACGAGGTTTTATTTAACAAGATTGAAAATCCTATTTATCTGATTAAGTTCGATAAAATAAAGAATGAGATTGTCTCCGTTGAAGGGGTAGGTCAAATAAGTATCGAATAAATTTGACCTTTTTGCGATTGTAACCTGTTCTCCATTAAGTATATAGTGTCAGACAGATTCAAAAACAAATATCGAAATGAAACCACTCGATTAAGGTCCTGGGATTATGGGTGGAATGGGTCTTATTTCGTAACGATTTGTACGAAGAATAGAGAGAGGTTTTTTGGAGAGATAAATAATGATGAAATGTTTCTGTCTGAAATTGGAAAAATCGCAAACCAATGTTGGAAAGAGATCCCGGATCATTTTCCATTTGTGAAATTAGGAGAATTTGTTGTGATGCCTAATCACGTTCATTGCATTATCGTAATCGATAAAAAAGACGATGGCAGGTTTTCAAAATCTTATGTAGGGACGCAAAATCTTGCGTCCCTACATGCATCGAAACAGAATTCATTAAACAAATTTGGTCCTCAAACTAAAATCTTGGTTCCATTATTCGTGGTTTTAAAATCGGTGTCACAAAGAAGGCGAGAAAGATCAGAACTGACTTCCAATGGCAAGCCAGATACTACGATCATATAATTCGTGATCAGGAGTCCTTTAATAATATCTCTGAATACATACGAAATAACCCATCTCAATGGAAAGAAGACAGATTCTATTAAACATCGATTATTCTAGTGAACTCAGTTGCTTCTCCAACTCCTTTCCCCGCAAATCCTTTGCTATCACAAAACCTGAAGAATCAATCAAAAAAGTAGTCGGGGTAGAATAAACGCCATATTTGGTAGCAACAGGAGAATCCACTCCTTTCAGGTCAGAAACTTGTGGCCATGTAGTACCATCTTTCTCAACTGCCTTTTCCCAGTTCGTTTTACTGCGATCCAGAGAAACGGCAAGGATTTCAAACCCCTTATTTTTGTAATCAGGATAGATCTCTTTGAGGAGTTTATTTTCGGCTCGACAGGTTGGACACCAGGAGGCCCAGAATGTCAACAGAACGGTCTTTCCTTCAAAATCAGACAGCGAAATTTGATCACCATCTAAATCCGGAAGAGTAAAATCCGGGGCTTTGCTATCAACAGTTATCTCCTCGTAATTAGATACAAGTTCTTCCTTTTTCCCATCTATAGCTTGGTGTTCCAACGTGCCGTTAAACACTGAGTAAACGGTGAAAAACAAAGGATATTCAGGGCTTCTGAAATAGAAAGGAAATGCGACAGCGTACATTACTATCAGGCCTGCAGGAACCCACCACCATTTAAATTTCATAGTATTTTTGATGAAAGATAGAAAAGTTTACAATTCTGTAATATCACGAAAGAGTAAAATTTATAGATAGTTAGCATACTATTCCACATTTATTCTGTGGATAACTTTACTTGCTTTTACACTTCGGCGAAACTATAATGTTACGACCCACTTGTGTAATTCTTGTAATTTGGGACAAGAAGCATCCACCTGCCAACCGTAATTGGCTGTCACCACTCATAGGTCGCCTTAATATCATAAACGATAACTAACCCCGGAGGCGATATGCGTGTACTCGCTACTTCTCTCAAGAAGATTACGGCAATTTCTTTTGTTCTTACTCTTCTGATCTCATCTTTTGTACTTGCGCAGGATGTAAATTTCCGCGTAATGACCTATAACGGACTTAAACTTGACGGAACAGATACAGATCGTCAAAGTGCATTCCAAACCGTACTTCAGGCGTCAAACCCCGATGTTCTTCTTATGCAGGAAATAGTGGATGCGGCAGGAGCAGACCTCATACTTACGGCGCTTAATGCCGGAGGGAATCAGTATTCAAGAGCTACTTTTATAAACGGTACTGATACTGATAATATGCTGTTCTATCGAACTTCGATTGGAACGCTGACTTCTCAAAATGAAATTCCTACGGCATTGAGGGAGTTTTCAGAATATGTAATGCAGATCGGAGATAATGAGATCCGTTTTTACAGCGCTCATTTAAAAGCAAGTTCAGGCTCAACCAATGAGCAAAAACGATTGGACGAAGTAACGGTATTGAGAAATCATTTGAATAATTTACCGGCTGGAACTGAATTTGTTGTGGTAGGTGATTTCAATATGTACGACAGTAATGAACCCGCTTATCAAAAGTTCATTGCCAACGAAGCAGATAATGATGGTAGAGCCGAAGATCCACTGGCTTCTTCAGGAGGAGTTGGTGATTGGCATGTTAATGCTGCTTTTGCAAGTGTACACACTCAAAGCCCGAGAACCACGCAGTTTGGTGGTGGTGCTCACGGAGGGTTAGATGATCGTTTTGATTTTATTCTTACTTCTTTTGGGATTAACGATAACTCGAAAGTCGATATGGTTCCGGGAACATATACTGCTTTTGGTAACGATGGAAATCACTTTGATACTTCTTTACTGGACGGTCCAAACTCAGCGGTTAGTGCAACAGTAGCTCAGGCAATACACGATGCTTCTGATCACCTTCCTGTTTATGCTGATTTTGTAAGTCTAAGTAACGGTGGCGGAAGTAATCTTCCTCCGGTTGCAGAAGCGAATGGCCCGTACAACGGAAATACAACTTCACCAATTTCATTCAGTAGTGCCGGCTCAAGCGACAGTGACGGAATAATATCTACTTATGCTTGGGATTTTGGAGACGGAAATACAAGCACATCAGCTAATCCAAGTTATACATATTCGTTGGACGGATCTTACACTGCAAGTCTTACGGTAACCGATAATAACGGAGCAACAAACACTGATTTTGCTAATGTAACGGTTTCTACAGGAAGCGGCTCAGGAGCAGGAGTTGTATTCAGTGAAGTATTTTACGATACACCTGGAACAGATTCAGATGAGGAATGGGTGGAATTATATAACGGAACCGGATCAGCGGTTGATCTTTCGGGATGGACGATTACTGATAACAACGGAACGGGATCTTCTATTACTATTCCCGGGGGAGCCACAATTCAATCCGGAACTTATCTGACGGTAGCAACTAACTCCTTAGGGTTTAATGCTATTTACGGTTATGATGCCGATGTATACGGATCGCTGCCGGCGTTGAATAATACAGGAGATGCCTTAATCCTTGCTGATAACACTTCTTCAGTGGTAGACGCGGTTGCATGGGAAGGCGGAGCATCCTCAGGAGTGCCAGCCGGTTGGGGAAGTTCGTCTGCACCCTCAGCATCTACAGGAAGCTCAATTGTAAGAACGAGTGTAACTAGTGATACTGATTCTTTTTCTGACTGGAGCTCTGCTTCAGGAAATGGAAATCCGCAAACTCAACCTGATAACACACCGCCAATGGCAGTGGCAAACGGTCCTTATTCAGGCGATACAGGAGCTAATATCTCATTCAGCAGTGCGGGATCGAGTGACAGCGACGGAACAATTGTTTCATACACGTGGAATTTTGGTGATGGAAATACAAGTACATCAGCAAACCCAACTCACTCATATGCTCAGGCAGGTTCGTACACTGCGCAGTTAACAGTTACCGATGATGGCAGTGCTACCGATGTTGCAACAGCCGGCGTAACGGTAACAGATGTAGCAGGAACAGGTGTGCTGTTCAGTGAAATATTCTACGATACTCCGGGGACAGATTCGGATGAAGAATGGGTGGAGATCTATAACTCGACCGGAAGCTCACTCAGTTTAGATAACTGGACTGTAACGGACAATAACGGAACAGGAAGCGTTTATACTTTTCCTGCAAATACAACGATTGAATCCGGGACATATCTGACTGTTGCAACAAACAGTGTAGGGTTCAATAGTCTGTATTCTTATGATGCAGATCTTTATGGCTCGGTTCCTTCGCTAAATAATACAGGTGATGCACTGCTGTTAAAGAATAGTGCCGGACAATTAATTGATGCAGTAGCCTGGGAAGGTGGCGCTTCTGCGGGATTACCAAGTGGATGGGGAAGTGCTTCAGATCCATCGGCACCAACCGGGAGCACAATTCTCAGAACAAACTCAGGAACAGATACAGATTCGTTTTCTGATTGGAGTATCGCAGGTTCAAACGGAAATCCGGAGACACAAACACCTCCGAATTCAGCGCCAATTGCCAGTGCAAACGGGACATATTCCGGAACAGTGGGAACTGCTGTTTCATTTAGCAGTGCCGGATCAAGCGACAGCGACGGAACCATAGCCGGTTATTTGTGGGATTTCGGAGATGGAAACACCAGCACATCAGCAAATCCAAGTCACACATACCAGACGGACGGAACATTTACGGTTTCGCTTACGGTTACGGATGATGATGGAGCCACTGGTGTCGATGCAACATCAGCAGATATAGCTCCTGTTTCAACAGGCGGAATTGTTATAAGCGAAGTGTTTTATGACACACCGGGAACAGATTCCAAAGAAGAGTGGATAGAACTTTTCAATGCCGGAGGTACTACCATCGACATTAGTGGCTGGACCATAACGGACAACAACGGAACAGGCTCAAGCTATTCATATCCGAATAATGCGAGCCTAGCGCCCGGTACGTTCTATACAGTAGCATCTGATCGAAAAGGATTCAGAAAACTGTATAGCAAAAACGCGGATAAATTTGCGTCCATTCCGGCGCTCAATAATGGCGGAGATGCATTGGTCTTAAAAGATGGATCAGGAACAACCATTGATGCAGTAGCCTGGGAAGGTGGAGCATCATCGGGAATCCCAACTGGGTGGGGAAGCACAACTAGCCCTAGTTCAGGAACAGGCTCATCCATAGTTCGTGCAGATATATTTGTTGATACAGATTCTTTCTCTGATTGGACAACGGCTTCCGGAAACGGAAACCCTAACACTCAAAGTGACGGCGCTGTTTCAAGCAAAGCATTGCCTGAAGGGGAAGAACTTTTCACAGAAGAACTTCCGACAGAGGTTACGCTTGGTAATTATCCAAATCCATTCAACCCGACTACAAACATTCACTTCACATTGACGGAATCAAACAATGTAAGACTGACGGTTTATAATATGATCGGGCAGGAAGTAGCGGTACTGGTAAATGGGTTCAAGAAAGCTGGAAAACATGATGTAACTTTCGATGCTACAAATCTTTCTACCGGAGTTTATATCTATAGATTGGTTTCAGGCGGGCAGGTAAAAGTTCAGAAGATGTTACTTACAAAATAGGCTTATTACCCCTATTGTTGTTAGCAATCACGAAAGAGCCGGGGAACCGGCTCTTTTTATTTACCAATCTATTCCAATTCTGTCTTTGATATTATTTTTCAAAGAATCTTCGAGTTCTTTCTTTTTCTTCTCTAATTCTTTTTTCTTCTCTTCAACTTTTTTGATCTCTTCATTTACCCGGTTTTCGAGTTTTTCGTATTCTTTTCGAATCTCTGCTTCTTTTTCATTTTTAAAAGCCAGAAGTTGCTCTTTTCGGTTACCTATCTCACTTCTTACTCTGGATTCTATTTTTTGGCGGGCACGATCAACTTCTTTACTTACAGTGCTTTTAAGCGCATTCACAAATAGATCGTCTACATTAGAACGAACTTTAACTTTTAGTGGTCCGTCAAGGTTATCCACTAAAGCAGTAACGTTTATTTGATCGGTACTGGAAACAGCGTCCCGAATCAGTTGTTGAATTCTGTCTTTGGATGGGTTCTGTCCGAAATCAAAAGCAATTCCCTTTGCCTTGTACCCAATTTCACTATCAAACCTTTTGTCAATGATGCTTACTGAAGCAGATACTTCGCCTGTTCCTGTTTTTAAGGGGTAAGGAAGTAGTTCAGATGGGGAAATTTTTGAACCTTTTAACCCAAACCCATCATAAGTAAAGCTGATGGTTTCACGAGGCTCTTCGCCTAAATAATTGAACTCTCCGGTAAGGGTCATAGATCGGTTTGAATCGTCTTTTCCTCCAAGATCAAACCTGATAGGCTCTTTTGTTTTCTTTTGATCACTGCTGATGTTTGTGATCTGTCCGGCAAGCTGAATAGCCGTCTTTGTTTCTCCGGAAAGATCTATGTTCTGTATCCAGAGTTTTGGCCAATCATATTTGTCGCTGAATTTATAGTCTTTTCCTTCATAGCGTTCAATTTTGTCTTTATCCTCACCAACCAAACGGCTTCCATATTTTCGGGCTATTGCTACGTATTCCAAATACCCGGAATAATCAGCAAGCAGATTTTCACCGAAAAGTGACTGAGCAATATTCCCGGGATCAATGGTAGGGAGTTTGGCCATATTCATAGCACGCTGGAAATCAGCTTGGATCCAATTATCAATTCTACCAACACTGAACTTCGAATCTCCGAAATCTTCCTGAAAATCATTTTTTAAATTCACTGCTCGTGTTTTCAGGGAGTCTACTTGCTTTGCCAGTTTTTGAACATTTTTGATGGCTTCTATCGCTTTCTTAGGGTCTTTTATTTCCTTGATATCAATAGCATTGATCGTCTTTTCGATATCAGCTATTTCTTTGTTGATCCTTGTATTTGCAAAGGTGCTATCCCACTTTTGATAATTTTTTGAAAGCCCGTTTCTCAGCGAATCAATTTTGTCAGGAGCTTGCAGATTCAATTTCGACATCAAACTGTCTACATTAATATTTGTTTTAATGTTGGTGAACTCCATATTGGCATTTCGGGAAATTTCTGAGGTCACATCCCCAATAACCTGGGCAACAAAACTTGGTTCAGCATTTTTCTCTTCTTCCGGAATTTCAAAATAGCCGTCAGTTTCTCTTTCGGTATCCATTTTAAAATCTTTAAAAATAATATCCTCAACAATTACTCTTTCCCACCAGGTTGGCCAGAAAAGAAAATCCAACTCCATCTCTCCTGTTTCAAAGCTGTTACTCATGGTATTCTCGGGATTTGCAACCTGAAGTCTGTCCCAACGAATTTTAAGGTCGATCAAATCAATATCGAAACCTTCAATTTCAACTAATGCACCATTAGCCACACTGGCCTGATATTCAATTTCAGATTCAACAAAAGGATCGATACTTATCCAGCTTATTAAAAATCCTAATGCTGTAACAATTGCCAGAAAAATTAGTCCTTTAACTCTCATAATTATCCCCTTACCCTAACTACAGTTTGATAAACCGAATACAATTTAGTCCCTTTCAAAGCTTTTGCGAACTTGGTTTTCATAACTTTCTCATGAATATGTTTTCTGTATTGAACGACGCCAATTTTTGTGAGTGGAAACATCGGAATACACAAAATTACGGCACTGATAAAGCTTCCGATCACAACTGTATTATAAAACTTGGTAATTGCCCAGAGTTCGTTGTTATACATTGAAGTCCAGGTTTCCTGCCAATTTTCATTTTCAAGTATCCAGATTCCGAAGCTGTGAAACAGAGGATCAGCCAAGTAGGCGATACCGCTAAAGATCAGAAAAGCCAGAATTACCATACCGAGATTTACTTTCAGAGCAATAACTAAAATAAGTATCAGCAAATTATGGATTGATGCAACAGGTGTCATTCCTATGATCATCCCCAAAACAAAACCACCCGCCAGTTGATTAGGTGAAGCTTCTGAAGACAGAGCTTTAAGTAGTTTTGCAATATATTTTAGTAGCAGGAACATATTATACTAATGATTTCTAATTTTATTCGTTCCAATATAATCGAATTTGAGTAGTTAGATAAATGAATTCATGTTAAATTAGATATGATTTTTCTTTAAACAACCGATTTTATGAAATACTATCATATACTGCCTTTACTGCTGATCACTTTTTTTGGATGCAAAACCAACTCCACAGAACCAGAGCAAGAAATTATAGATCCGCCCCTTGAACCGACTTTTGCCTGTGTTGATGGATTAGCAGATGGGAAATATCCTTGCGAAAATATAGATCTTTTATCGGTAGTTACTCCTCAGGAACTTGAAGGGCTGAACAGAGCTGATACTCCAAATGTAAGGTTAAACGATATTTGGGGATGGACAGATTCTCAAACCGGGAAAAATTATGCGTTAGTTGGCTTAACAAATGCGATTTCTTTTGTAGACATTACAGATCCTACAGAGCCTATTGTAGTAGGCAGATTGTTTGAAAGTAATATTTCAGCTAAGTATAAAACACTGACAGATCCCAATTATGAAGCTTGTAAAGTTGGTATTGGTGATACAGAATATTCAAAGTCATTGACTGAAGGCTCAAGCTGGCGGGATCATAAAGTGTTCAAAGATCATCTGTTTATAGGAAGTGATGCTCAATCTCACGGGATACAGGTATTTGATCTCAGTAAACTGAGATCGTATAACGGTACTTTTATGGAGTTTAATGAAGATGCTCTGTACTCTGGTTTGGCGAACTCTCATAACGTTGTGATAAATGAAGAAACAGGTTTTGCATATGCAGTAGGAGCAACGAATGCAGATACTTGCGCATCAGGCGGATTACATATTCTGGATATAAACGATCCGAAGAACCCCGAATTTGCAGGTTGTTATGAAGATCAGGAACCACCGCGCAGAAGAAGTAACTCAGCTTATATTCATGATGCTCAATGTGTTATTTATGATGGACCTGATTCTGATTATTCAGGAAGAGAGATTTGTTTCAGTGCTGCCGAAAGATCTCTTGTAATTGCTGACGTAACAGATAAGGATTCCTTGCAGACAATTTCTTTCGCCACTCAGCCCAATATGTATTATGCGCATCAGGGATGGGTTATGGAAGATCAAAGATACTTTTTTATGAATGATGAGCTCGATGAAACGAATTTAGGGCGCAATACAAAAACCTACATTTTTGATATATCTGATTTAGATAATCCTCAATTCGTAGACTTCTACACGCACAACACTTTTTCGATCGATCATAATTTATATTTGAAAGGAGATCATATTTTCGCAACTAATTATAATGCGGGCTTAAGAATTCTTACAATAAATGACGCTTCTTCAGCAGATCTTTCATTATCTGCTTTTTTCGATACTCAACCGAATACCGATGAAAACTCATTTAATAGTGCATGGAGTAGTTATCCTTATTTTGATAATGGCATAGTTATAGTGAGTGATATTTCAGACGGTTTATTTATCCTAAAGCCGGACTTAGACTAATTTTTAATGAACATTCACATAAATACAGGGAAGCCTTAACTTTAAGGTATTATAATGATTGAAAGGGGTTCAATTCTTTGAGTTAGGCACTATTTTCCGTACCTTTTTTCCGTTTTTTACATTAAGAAATGCGTTCAAAAAAGATTGAACTAACTTTATCGCTACTTAAACATTTTTATGGATTTATTTGACAAGCTTGAGGGCAGACCTAGTCCTTTAGGACCATTTACATCAGAAGGCTACGGATATTATACATTCCCGAAATTAGAAGGTCCTCTTGGGCCCGAAATGCAGTTCCATGGTAAAGATATGATCGTTTGGAGTATAAACGATTATTTGGGAGTCGGGAGCAACCCAGAGATTAAGAAGATTGATGCTGAAGCAACTGCTAAGTATTCCCTGAGTTCACCAATGGGTGCTCGTTTAATGACGGGAAACTCTACCGAACACGAATTACTGGAGCAGGAACTTGCTGATTTTTCTCATAAACCTGCCGCACAGCTGTTAAATTTTGGCTACCAGGGAATTATGAGTGTTATTCACGCACTTACAGATCGTAATGACTTTCTGATCTATGATGAGTTAAGCCATGCTTGTATTGTTGATGGAAAGCAACTTTCCATGGCAGACAAATCAGTTTTTAAGCACAACGATATCGAGAGCTTTAAGAAGCAACTGTTCAGAGCGGCGTCAAAGAAGAAGGATAACTCCTCAATTCTTGTTGTAACTGAAGGTGTTTTCGGAATGACCGGAGATCTCGGAATTCTGAATGAGATCATAGAGCTCAAAAAAGAAGTTCCTTTCAGGTTACTTGTGGATGACGCTCACGGATTTGGAACACTTGGTAATGATGGTTCCGGAACAGGAACACAACTTGGGTGTCAGGATGGAATAGATATCTATTTCGGTACTTTTGCGAAAGCAGTTGCATTAATCGGAGCTTTCGTGTCTTCCGAGCCTAGAGTGATTGAGTTTTTGAAAGCAAATGTAAGAAGTCAGGTTTTTGCAAAATCACTTCCAATGCCTATTGTAGTTACTGCCAGAGAGCGTTTAAAAATGATTCGTCAAAACCCTCAGTGGAGAGAAAAACTGTGGGAAAATACAATTAAGCTACGTGAAGGCCTTCAAAAAATCGGTTATACAGTGTTGCCTTCAGAAAGCCCTGTAACACCGGTTCTTACTCAGGGAAGCACTGATCTTTGCCAAGACATAATGCGCAAGCTCAGAGAGGAACACGGAGTGTTTGTGAGTGGAGTAGCTTACCCGGTGGTGCCAAGAGGAACTGTATTGATACGATTGATTCCAACAGCGGCTCATAATGATGAACATATTGAAAGAACGTTAGAAGCTTTCGAAGCAATTAAGGACTATGTTTTCGCAGCTTCTGCTGAAATAGCAAGCTAAAATATTCTAAAGTACACCAATAAGTATTTGGTGTACTTTAATTTTTTAGACAGGTTTTCTAATTTATCAAGAATTCAATATTTGAATATCTTTCAATTTTTATTGAGTAAATAATATTCCAGTGATACAACGTTCTCAAACAATATTTTTAGCCTTATCAATAATTTCAAGTTTCTTAGTATACTTCACTCCTGTTTATGATAAAGCTATGCAAGATCCACAAATGTGGATTGGCTATGGACTGGCTTCGGGATTAGCTTTGGCGATGATTCTATCAATATTTTCTATATTTAAATATTCAGATAGAAAAAGTCAGATCAAATGGGTAAAAATCGCAATGCTGTTTCAGCTCGCAGGGATCGGTTTTGCTGTAGGAGTGCTTTTTTCTTTAGGAGGAATTGGCACCTATTTATGGGATGAAGCTATTGGAGCTGGTTTAGCAGTGCTTGGTTTACTCTTTCAGGGTCTAGCTAACCGTTCTATTAAAAAAGATCTCGAACTAGTCAGATCCATTGACCGCATAAGATGACTTCAGCTGATTCAGAAGAGACGTATTCTCCACTTAAAGTATATGGAGCGCTCTTTATTGGCTTAACAGCATTTAGTTTAGCTCCGATACTGGTAAGGTTTGCAGCTGACTACTCCGGAGTATTGCTTGCCACGATACGAACTGTTTTAGCAGTTGTAATTCTGGCGCCAATCTACATTTCGTACAAGCTGAAAAAAGAAGTAAGACCTGTCGAGTCCCGAAAAGAGCATATATTGGTGGCCATTGCCGGGTTGGCGCTTGGTTTGCATTTCATAGCATGGATCAACTCTATTTACTACACATCAGTTTCTTCAGCTTCTGTTTTAGTGTGTATCCATCCTATAATTTTGATTATTGCTGAGCGCACTTTAATGAAAACCACTTTTCGTCCGATAGTCTGGACAGGGGTTATTATATCTTTTATAGGCACCTTGCTGCTTGGTTATTTCGATTTAGATGCTTCAAACTCATTTCCTCAAGCTGGTTTAGGAAATACATTAGCAGTAACAGCGGCGGTGATATTTGCATTGTACTTTTTAATTGGAAGGAAGATAAGACAGAAACGAACCTGGATTGGGTATGTATTTCCCGTTTATGCTTACGCAGCAATTACATGTACAATTTTTTTGGTAGCAACTGAAGGAGTACCATCACAAATAGATGGCAGGTTGTTTTTAATCGGACTCGCTCTAGCAGTAGGACCACAAATATTCGGACATGGATCCTTAAACTATGCTGTTAAATATGTTTCAGCTACATTGCTGTCTACGTTGATACTGGCGGAGCCAATTTTGGCATCAATAATAGCTTACTTTCTATTTCAGGAATTACCATTACCTCTTTCAGTTATCGCGATGCTGATTATTCTGGTTGGAATAGGCCTTACTTGGAAAAGAAGAAGTAAAATTAGTGATTCTTAGTGAGACTGTTTAGTTCGCTAAAAGCTGTAGAGTCTTCTTTAAATCATCAACTTTAACCGGTTTAGATAAGGGCTGAACGTTATTAATATCAGAAGCGGTTTTCAGGTGTTCATAGGTTGTGTCTCCAGACAAGATCAGAACAGGAATTTCATTGTTTTCTTTTCGAAGAGCTTCTACAACATCTAAACCTTTCATTCTGCCCGACAAGTTTTGGTCACTTACTACAAAATCAGGATTTAAAGATTGTATTTTTTTTAATCCCTCTTCTCCGCTTACTGAAGTTTCAATAACATCATAACCTAGCGTTTGTAACATTTTTGATTGTACTATTGTCAGTAAATGGTCGTCTTCTAAAAGAATTACTTTTTTCATTTGGGAAGCCTTTATTAATATCCTGAAACTTTGAAACCTAATTCATTATCGACTAATGTTAAGAAATCTTAACATTAATTGTAAGTTTTTTCCGTTCCCTATATAAATACGGGGTTTTCCACTTTTTAGATTGAAAAACTCCGTTGCTAACGGAAGTATGCTTCCGCAATTGAAGTAAATTGTTTGGGTTTATCCAGAAAAGCGTAGTGACCGGCATCTTCAATGATTACCAAGGCTGAATTCTTAATCCCTTTTTCAATTCTTTCTCCCTGATAAACGGGGGTTGCATCATCATTTCGTCCCCAAAGCAAAAGTATATCATGAGAAATGAGGGGAAGACATTTTTCCAGATATTCAGTAACTGATTTCACAAAAGTTTCTCTCATCACACCCGAAAGTTGATTGTATTCACCTGAACCCAAACTTTTCCAGAGATTTGTCTGTCGTAATTTCAAAAGCGCTGGTTCTCTGTAAGATTGCGGAAGAATACTGAATGGGAGCTTTAGTGTCTTAGCAAGGTATTTTTTAAAATAAAATTTCATTGAGCGTTTTGGTTTCATCCCTGCCCCACCGGTAATAAGAACCTTTTCGATACGCTCCTGACCAAACTTTCGGGCACAAAGCTTCAGAGTAATTCTTCCGCCAAAAGAATGCACAAGCAAATCAACTTTGCCATCAAATTTATCAACTATAAATGACTCAACAGCATCAGCGTAATCATCAATACTCCATGAAGCACTAGGCTCAGGAGAATCTCCGAATCCCGGAAGGTCTAAAACGTAGGAAGTTCTGATGTGAACTAAAGATTTAGCAACAGGCATCATCACGCGCCGGCTGCTTCCCCAACCATGTAAAATTACAAGAGGTTTGCCTTTGCCAATAACTTCATAACTGATTGGCCGGTCTTTATAAATATATGATTCCACGTTTGCCATAATAGAAAGTAAACATCTCACTTAACAGGATCGAATACAAGTTGACTTGCTGATATTTTGTTCCCTTATTAGAATCAAATTATTTGTGTCATGAAAAAGTATAAAAGAGATTTCTTTTTTTGGATCGAAAGGCTCCAAATTACACGAAAAGAACGAATAGTTATTTCAGGTTTGCTAGTACTTGTCTTAATAACTGCAGCTCTTTCCGTATTTATTACGGAACAACACTCAACAAGCACAGAAAATTACGAAGCGATCCTAAAAGAATTCGAAGAAAAAAGTGCTGCAATTGAAAAAAGAAATAAAACAGAGGGCAGTAATTCGATTGGGATAGTAAAAACAAACGAAACAAATACGACCTTAAGCGAGTTAGAAATCAACATTAACACAGCCGGTATCGATGAGTTACAAAAACTGAAAGGGATCGGAGCAACATATGCACAACGAATTATTGATTACCGGTTAGAAAACGGCGAATTTAAAGAAGTAGAAGAACTCTTGAATGTTAAAGGAATTGGAGAGAAACGATTACAAGACATCAAAGCGTTTATAAAACTAAAGTGAAATATTAAGGAATTATATGCCAGACATTTTATGGGTAGACGATCAAATTGATCAACTTCGTTCACATATCATCTTTCTAGAAAAAAAAGGGTTCACCATTGAGCCGGTTACAAATGGAGAAGATGCTGTAACAATGATAAAAGAGAAGATCTTTGATATAGTTTTTTTAGATGAACAAATGCCCGGGATGGATGGTATAGAGACGCTTGAACAGATCAAGAGCCTGAACCCACAACTTCCTGTGGTTATGATCACTAAAAGCGAGGAAGAGTCTATTATGGAAGATGCGATCGGAGGCAAAATATCCGATTATCTCATAAAGCCTGTAAACCCTAATCAAATTCTACTAACTACAAAAAGGATTCTGGAACGCTCGAGGCTGCAGAATGAAAAATCTGCGCAAAGTTATTTAAAGCAATTTGGAGAAATCTCATCACGAATACATCCAAGAACAGGGTGGAAAGAATGGATCGATATTTTTAAGGAGTTGTCTAAATGGAAAATCGACCTTGAAACCGGAGATGAGAATCTGGTTCACGTTTTGGAAGATCAGATTCATGAGGCAAATAAGGAGTTTGGAAAATTCATTGAAAACGAATACCAAAGTTGGTTGTCACAAGAAGATGGGGCGCCATTATTGTCTCCGAAAATAATTGAAAAGTATGTGCAGCCTCACTTAGAAAAAGGTAAAAAAACAATGTTTTTCATTATTGATTGTATGAGATACGATCAATGGCTCACTTTTGAAGCTGTGCTCTCTAATTACTACAACATAGAGACAGATTTTTATTACTCGATCTTACCTACAGCAACTCCTTATTCGAGAAATGCTATTTTTGCAGGTTTATATCCATCTGATATTGAACGATTGTATCCTGAACTATGGCAACAAGGACAGGATGAGACTTCTTTAAACCGACATGAAGAAGAGTTGCTTCAACGACAGCTGGAGCGAGCAGGAATAAATGTAAATTTCAAATACGAGAAAGTTTTAAATGCAGATGAAGGAAAGCGAATAGCAGATAAAATGCAGAATTATACGCAATCAAAGTTTGCAGCTTTTGTATACAATTTTGTGGATACCCTCGTGCATTCGAGGTCTGATTCGGCTGTTATAAAAGAACTTGCACCTGATGAATCAGCTTTTCGTTCTATAACAGAAGCCTGGTTCTTACATTCAAATTTGCTTCAGATGTTCAAAACTCTGTCAGAGGAAGATGTAACGGTTGTTGTAACTACAGATCATGGCTCGGTTAGGGCATTGAGGGATACCAAGGTATTTGGTGACAAAGATACAGCGAAAAACCTGCGCTATAAATATGGAAGAAACCTAAAAGCCGACGAAAGTAGTGCGGTTTTCTTTATGGATAATCCTCTCGATTTTAAACTGCCGGTTGTAACAGGGGTAAATAATTACATTATAGCTAAGGAAGATTACTTTTTTGTGTATCCAACGAATTACAACAAATATCAGAATCGGTATAAAGATACTTTTCAGCATGGCGGAGCTTCCATGGAAGAAATGATCTTACCTGTAGCTACGATGAGACCTAAGTAAAATGATCTTTGAGAGTAAATCAGTAAAAGAGACTATTCAATTGGGAAGAAATTTTGCAGAGAAACTTAGTATCGGAGATATAGTTTGTCTGGAAGGAGATTTGGGTGCAGGAAAAACACACTTTGTAAAAGGAGTCGCTTCTTACTTTGGTATAGATCAGGAAAAGGTAAATTCTCCAACTTTTACACTTATCAATGAGTATTCAGGGGAAATTCCTTTATATCATTTTGATTGCTATCGTCTGAACAGTATTCAGGAAGCCCTGGAAATTGGTGTAGAGGAATATCTGTATGGGGCCGGCGTTTCCATAATAGAATGGCCGTCAAAAATACAAGAACTGATACCCGAAGAAGCTATTCAAATTGAGATCAAGCATAAAGGAAATTCAGAAAGAAGCATTTTAATTTCAGATCGTAGCTAAAGTGCCGTAAATTTAATTATGTCATCTACTAAAAAGCGAAGGCTGTCATATCGTTTAGATTTATTGCCGGTGATACTTCCCTATCACTTACGGGCAAAGAACGACCTGAAGAAAGGTGACCTTGTATATTACGGGCCAAGTCCCGAATACTATGGAATCGGCGAAGTAGTTCAGCTCGAGGAGAAAGTATGTGTAGTAGATTTTCGCGGAACTGGACTAATGGGAATTCATAAAGACGAGCTCCGTTCCAGCTACCTTATCCCGATTCATAAACTCAATCTCTCCAGAGTTTTAAAAGGTCAATAAACCAAGCTTAAAGAGAGATTTTAAATTCAAGGAACATCTCTCTAAAGCTAGTCGACCAATTTCCTTTGTCCCAGTACTTTTGTCTTCTCTTTAAAATTTTAATGACTTGGTCATTAATGGTATTCTTGTTGTATAGTAAAAGAATTCTTGAAACATGGTAACTTTCAAAAGCATAAATTTTTGAATCAAGCTTTTTTAATAATGATTTAACTATGTATTGAGGTCTTTCTTTTTCAAGTTTTTCTATAAGCGTTGGGAAATACAGAAAGTTTACAGAGTTAATCGTTTGTCTGTAAACTTGTGGAATTTTATCGGGATTAAATTTTTCAATAGAGTCCAGCATTAATACCAGGATAGAGTCTTCGGGGAATCCATAATTGGAATTTTCTGGGTAATCAATTAATAGGAAGTTTTGAAAACGAAGGTTTTTTGAAGTTGAAAGCCCTTCTGCAAATATAGAGGAAGCCTTTTCAGGGTCAGTTTCTAATAACCTTGTAGTAGTAGAGAAGTCGATTATCTTATACTCTAACCAAAATTTTTTAATAATAGAATCATAAATAGGATCATAATTTCTTACGACAGCTTCGTATAATTCTTCAAAATAGCCGATATTTGCATTCTCTTTATTTAAATGCGAATAAATTTCTGAAAGTAGCTGTTTGGATTTTTCATTCTTATAAGCTGCAATCGATTCATAATATTGTTTCTCCATAGCAGTGAATTTGAAGGACTCCAAAAATTTCCAAAAATCAGGATGAGGAAAATGAGAAATAGCTTCAAAAGCTTCTTCATTGAAGCTTAGTATATTTTCTGTGTCAGATGGATATCTGTATTTAGCTAATTCAACTAAAGCCATCAAATCTTTTTCTTTTAAAGCCAAGTACTTTACCCGATTATATGTTTCCGGATCTTGATCATTATTAGATAATGAACTGTTTCTGAGATATGATCCATATTCTCTGTCATAATAGCCGGGTAAATGATTTGAGTATAAAATTAGACTATCAATTATTGATATTTTATTTAGATAATAAGTTGAATCAATAGAATCGGTACTTAACAGACTAGATTTAAGCCGAGAGTACAAAAGATGACTGAGATGCTCCTCGGATCCTACATCAAAGGAAATTGTATATAGTGTTTTATTTGATTTAAGAACTCTCTTAAATATATATTCTAAACCGTTATACTTGTTATCAACAAGACCCCAGACTGAATATCCATTCAAGACGGTATTCTTATGATCTATAAGATGAACAAGTTCTTTATTTGAAGCCGTTTGTTTAAGAGTATCGAATAGTTGATAAAGATCTGATTCTGCTCCATACATTCCTATATATGGATATTCTAAGCTAGAATATTGATTTATTTGATCTACAATTTTCTTAGTATTATCACTTAGTTTTTTTTCACAAGAAATAAAAAGGACTGATAAGCAGATATAAATTTGAAGCTTCTTCATAGCTAAATATCAGTTTTTATAGAATGATATAAAAGTCAATAAATGCAACCAATCATTGATGGGATTATAAACGGAGTCATACAAACTTCAGCACTCGAATGGACTGCGGTAATTTGTGGAGTAGCAAGCGTGATTTATTCCATGCGAGAGAATATCTTGGTTTACCCTACCGGAATTATCAGCGTTCTTATCTATGTGTATCTGGCATTTGAATACAAGTTATATGCCGATATGGGAGTTAATGGATATTACTTCGTGATGAGTGTGTATGGCTGGTACTACTGGACAAATACCGATGGTAACAAAGATCAGGTTCCTGTAACTATCAATTCCTTAAGAGAGAACTTTTATTCAGTGGGAATTCTGGCAGGAAGTTTTGGGATATTGGTTTTTGTACTCATCAACTTTACCGATAGTGATGTTCCTTTTTGGGACGCAACGACCACTTCGTTTGCAATACTTGGGATGTGGTTAATGGCTCGAAAAAAGCTGGAAAACTGGATAGCCTGGATCATAACAGATCTGATCTCAATACCACTATACTTTCATAAAGGATTGGTACTAACGAGTTTCCAATTCCTGATCTTCACTGTTTTGGCAACGATGGGCTACTTTGCCTGGAAGAAGTCATTGGAAGAAAACCATCTTCACTCTCTGAAATAAAGAAGGGAAGTCATCCGACTTCCCTTCTTAGAATCTGTGCTGATCACAGTTATAAAATTCTATTGCTTTAAATAGAAAGCTGCTCTTTTGCTTTATCAAAGAATGATTGATCAACGACGATACGACCGCTGTTCTCATCAATAATTACTTTATTCATTCTGCGAACTTCCACCTGAGTTTGTGGAGGGAGAGCCATGCCGAATGCGGCGCCTCTGTCCATAGCTACAACAGCGATGCCATTGTTAAGCCCATTTCTCAAGCGGTTGTAGTTACGCAGGTAACGCGCATCAACTTCTTTTTCTACTTTCTTTCTTTCTTTAAGAAGTTGTGCTTCTTCGTCTTCAGTAGATTTCGTAACAGACTCAAGACTGCTGCTCTTTTCTTCGAGTTCAGCTTTTGCAGCGTCAAGTTCAGCTTTAGCCTCTTCGATTTCAGGCCCGATCGCTTCTTGTCTTTTGTCGATCTCTTCAATGCGGGAAGTAGCATTTTCTACTACATGCTTCTGAGCTTCAATTTCTTTCGTAAGTGCGTCATACTCACGGTTATTACGGACAGCAAGTTGCTGATCTTCGTATTTCTTTGTTTTCTCTTCAGAGCTTGCTAGTTCAAGCTTAAGGTTGTCATATTCTACAATAAGATCTTTCTCTTCTTGCTCAAGTTTTGACAGACGAGCCTCTTTACGAGCAATATCTGTTTCAATATCAAGAATCTCTTCCGGAAGATCGCCTCTTAGCTGTTTAAGCTCATCTATACGGCTGTCTATATATTGTAAATTTGCTAGTTGTTGAAGTGCTTCTTTCATGGATTGCTTTTCAGCTTGGTTGAATGGATTGGGGTTTATGTTCCGATACATATGTTTGCATCGGATTGGTTACAACTTTAGTAACGGATACACTAAGGTTGTCGAAAGCCTCGGTTAACTCTTTTCTTAAAGCTTCAGCTATAGGAAATTCGCTTTCATAATGTCCTACATCTACTAATAAAAAATTCTCTTGTTCTGTAAAATATTCATGGTATTTAATATCTGAAGTCACAAATGCATCTGCACCGCTTTTGATAGCTTTGTCTTTAAGAAATACACCAGCGCCACCACATACCGCAACGGTTTTGATACGATCAATATCACCGGAAAAGCGGATAGCTTTTACATCCAAAGCTTGAGAGACTAAATGAAGGAATTCATTCTTTCCGAGTCCCTCTTCAGGATATTTACCGATTACGCCCATTCCAAAATTATTGGAAGTTGAAACAAGATCTGTAACCTGAAGGGCTTCTTCTTTCAGCAAACCTTCTTTCTTCAATCCTTTTCTTAGCGCTGGTAAATGGTGTTTATCAATAGTTGCTTCAAAGCATCTGAGATCACTTTCTCTGCTCTCTACGCTATAATGATGCACATCTTCAGCTGAATAATAATTCAATAACTGAACCATGGAATCACTGTTCTCCACAGAGCTTACAAGACTTATTTTTTTGCTGATGGAGTAATTCTTTGTAAGAAAACTCAGATCATCAAGACCGAGCATGTTTGCAAGAACAAAAGAAACGCCATCAAGTGCTGCGTCAAGGTTTGTGTGAGCTACAATTAAACCGATATCATTTTTAATCAGTTTGTAAATAATACGGCCTTGTTCATTGGTTGGATTAATACTACCAATTTTGCCGAAAATGAGCGGGTGGTGCGCTACAATAAGCTCACAATCGTTCTGAATAGCCTCGGCTACAATTTCATCAGTAACATCTAAACAGGTAAGTACATTTGTTACGAGAGAATCAGGATCTCCTACAAGAAGTCCGACATTATCGTAATCCATTTTAGTGCCCGGAGGAGCCCACTGATTCAAAAAGGTGGAGATATGTCGGATTTTTGTTGCCATTTATCTTTTACCTTTTGGAATGATTAGGATAAATTGGACCGACAAGGGCGCTATTAATTTGTAGAAAGTCAGTTTGTACAATAGAAGTTAATTTAGGCTTTCTTTGAGCTTCCAAAAATAAGGGTAATTTTTGAATGATAAAAGCCTAGATTGCTGTTATTAATGTAAAATTAATGTGAAAAGCAGAATTAGAATGGAAAAATCACAAATTTGTGAAAATTTAGAGCGAGTAAAACATAAAATAAGGGAAACTTGCAACAGAATTGGAAGGGATAGTTCAGAAGTTATGCTGGTTGCAGTAAGCAAAACCAAACCAACTTCTTATATTGAAGAAGCATTAAGTTGTGGTCAAATTCAGTTTGGTGAGAACCGAATGCAGGAGCTTGAAGAGAAGATGGAAGAGCTCAAGGAAAAAGACATTTCCTGGCATATGATTGGAAATTTGCAAACCAATAAAATCAAACTTATTGCTGACAAGGTGAATTGGGTTCACTCCATAGAAAAGTTAAAGTATCTCAAAGAATTCGAGAAAAGAGCTGGTGGTAATAAAATTGAAACACTTATACAGGTTAATATCAGCGGCGAAAAACAAAAAGGTGGAGTTGAGCCGGAAGATTTAGCCGGAATTCTGAAATCTTCTACTGACTTTGAGCATGTTACGGTTTGTGGGTTGATGGGAATGGCTACTTTTACAGATGATCCTGAAGATGTGCGCCATGAATTCAAATTGCTGAAAGATCTTTTCGATGAGCATCAGAAGTATAACACAGGAAGTGTTAACCTCCGGGAATTGTCTATGGGAATGAGCAGCGATATGGAAGTTGCTATCGAAGAAGGAGCAACGATGGTTCGGGTAGGAAGTGAAATCTTCGGGGCACGAAACTATGATTAACGATTCCCGTAGTCGGCATTGTATTATTAATTAAAAAAGGGGCATTATGTTATTTGGATTACCTTGGTGGGCACTTATCCCAATTATAGCTGTTGCAGGCGGGCTTTTTATTGAGTACCGAAAACAGGAACTTAAAGCCGAAGAGAAAAGAATGGCAAGCTCAAAAGAAATACATGAGCTTCGTAAAATCATTCATAACCTGAAATCCAGAATAGAAAAGTTAGAAGGTTCTGTAGGTGCTTCTCAATCCGGGACGAAAAAAAATGTACCATTAGATGACATAGAGATAAAAGATGAGTACTATTCGGAAGAAGATGAAGACTCAGCAACCCGAAGTAGAGTTCAAAATTAAGAGGAAATTATGACTGAAGAAGAGTTTATAATCTCGATAGTAGCCATCGTTTTTGGAACGGGATTTTCAATATTCCTTTTTTGGGGTTTTTTCAGCCTGATCAAGTCATGGATCAATAGAAAAAGCGGGACTTCTCAGGGGGAAATAAATCCACAATTCTTTAAAGCATTAGGCGACTTCAAGAAAAGTACCGAGCGCAGAATTTCTAATCTGGAATCAATTGTGGCAGATCTAGAAGAAGAAAAGATAAGAATTCCAGAGGCTTCGGATGCCGGAGAAATTGAGATTGAAGAAAAGGAAGTCAGGTCTTCTGATGAAAAAGAAGATGATTCTAATCTGAGGAACATGTTAAACGAATAAGTGTTATTTTATTAACTGATAAGATTACCCTTAAAATATTCGTGCAATGAAACTTACCCCTCTTGAAATTAAACAACAGCAGTTCGAAAAAACCCTGCGCGGTTTTGATGTTGCTGATGTTCAATCTTTTCTGACGCTGGTTTCGAACGAGGTTGAGCATTTGCTTAACAAAAACAAAGAACTTGAAGATCAGATCGATAAGCTAAACGATCGTGTTCGCCATTATGAGCGTGTTGAAGAAGCACTTCATGAAACACTGCAAACCACCAAAGAATCAGTTGCTCAAAAACTGGATGGAGCAAAAGCTGAAGCTCAAAACAAGATCGATAAAGCAGAGATGCAGGCTGAGGGCATTCTAAAAGAAGCCAACCATCAAAGGCAGCAAATTCGCCAAAACATTCAGCGGTTATTAGAAAAAAGAGAAGAGATTATAGCAGGGATGAATTCTTACCTGGAAAACTCTCAGGAATCACTATCAAAATTTGGTAAAGATGAGTTGGGTATTTTTAATTTACCCAAAGAGGATTTACAGGTGGCACAAGATTCGGCTGAAGAAAGAAAGCCTCGTTTTGAACTCGATGAAGAGGAGCCTGACACCGAAGAGACGAAGAGTAAAAAAGAAGAGGAAATAGATCTCTCCTTACCTCCCGGTACAGAGCATCTTGATGATATCCTCGACGAAATAGACTAACAATATTTTAACTGACTATGGCATTAGACACTGTTGAACAATTTCGTTCAAAAAGAGACGAAGCGCTAAATTTTATACAATCAAAAACAGATTTCCAACCGGAATATCTGTTGATCCTAGGAACCGGTTTAGGTCAACTGGGCGATGAAATAGACGTTCAGGATTCTATCAGCTATGATGATATCCCTCACTTTCCGGTTTCTACGGTTGAAAGTCATGCAGGAAGATTGCTTTTCGGAATGTTGGGTGGTAAAAAAGTAGTAGCCATGCAAGGGCGCTTTCATTTTTATGAAGGATATACCATGCAACAGATTGCATTTCCGGTAAGAGTAGCTAAAGCTCTTGGTGCGCATAGTCTTTTTGTAAGTAATGCCTGTGGCGGTATGAACCCCAATTTTGAAGCCGGTGATATTATGTTGATCACCGATCACATTAACTTTTTAGGCGACAATCCTTTGATCGGCCCAAATGATGATGAATTGGGACCTCGATTCCCGGACATGAGTGATCCCTACACTTCGCGATTGAGAGAAATTGCTCAGAATGTTGCGCTCGATAATTCTTTAAAAATGCACCAGGGAATCTATTTAGCTATTTCGGGACCAATGCTCGAGACCAGAGCTGAATACAGATACATGAGGCAGCTGGGAGCCGACGTTGTTGGCATGAGCACAGTTCCTGAGGTAATAGCGGCAGTTCATATGGGAATGGATGTGCTTGGAATTTCAGTAATTACTGATGAATGCTTCCCGGATTCACTAAAGCCGGTAGTGCTTGAAGAGATATTTGCAGCGGCTGCACAGGCCGAACCTAAAATGACACAAGTAATAATTGGAGTATTAGAACGACTTTAGCCAATTTTTATCCACAAAAAGCGTTACTTTTCCACGTACCCTTGCGTGAATGGATAAAATTTCTTTTCTATGAACAACCCACACATTTGCGAGAAAATATATGAGCATGGATGGATTTAACGGCGAACTTTGGAATGAATTTCAATGGGAAGCCCATCTTAATGAAGTAGAGAAAAAAAGCGAGCAACTTAGAAAGTTTATTGAGTCTGATGTAAAAGGAAATGTGCCAAGATGGATCACTCTTCTAAAAGAAAGTCTGAGTGAAGATGATGCTTTTGAAGCATACGTAGAAGAAGAACTGTTGATGGACGAAGCTTACTTTCCTGAAGATGAAGATGACTGGGAAGACGAAGATGAATTTGATGACGAAGACTTTTTGTTTGGTCTTGATGAATTCGACGATTTTCCGGACGCAGACGAAGATGATGACTTTGATGCAGGAGAAGAGTGGAAAAGCCTAAGTGAAGATTTTGCTCTTTCGGATAATGGTTCGTTAGACAATCTCGGATTATTCAGAGATGCACGTTTCTACGCCGTTGATATTTTAAAATGGGCAGAATCAGTTCCTCCGAAAAATCAGGATAAAGTATTTCTGGAGTTTGTAGGTGACAGCTTAAAAATTGCTGCAAAATTAGCCGGTGGCTACTCTTTTGGTTTCGAACAAGAGTTTTTAGGAGCTAATATAGCTTACACAAAAAAGTCACTTAGATTCGCAAACCAATCATTAGAAATGATGCGAAAGCTTAAAACCAAAGCCTATTTTACCAAACAAAGCTACGCTGAGTTTAACAGTCGCTTATTTGAATTGAGAAATGATATCGGTGTGTATGTGCAAGACCTCAGAGATCGTTTCAATAACTCTGTTGATTGATTTAGAGGTCAATCGGTCCTTTTAACGAGATTTTGAATACATTCATCGAATAAAATTTATCCCGGTTCCATAGTTTCTTTTCTTTGATTTGCAATCAAAAACAAATCACACAATTATGAAATCGTTAGTAAGAAATACCATTTACCTGTCTTGTATTCTGATTCTATTCTCAGGGTGTTTTCTTCAATCTTTACACCCTTTAATTACCAAAGAAAAGGCTGAACTAATTGAGGGATTGGAAGGAAGGTGGGAAACGGAAGATTCCCGATGGACATTCTTCAGAGATTCGAAAGATATAAAGAACATATCTCTTAGCGGGTTAAGTGTTTCAGGTGATATGAAGTTTAGTTTCGATGAAGGAGATGGTCTTTCAAGAGATGACAAAGGTTATTTCGTTATTTTCGAAGATCTGAATAATGATATTCCTGATTCAGTGTTATTAGAAGGAAGAATCGGTAGAATTAATGATACCTATTACATGGACATCACCGTTTCTGATATTTTTCGGGATGTTGATTTCGAGAATTATCACCTATTTCCCGTTCATACATTTTCGAAAATCAAAATCAAAGGTGATAATCTGAATATTGAGTTATTCAAATCTGACTGGATATCAGATCTGATCCAGGAGAATCGCGTGAGAATTAAACACGAGACAATTGGGGAAAATGTGTTGATCACTGCATCTTCCGAGGAGCTGAATAAGTTCGTAAAAAAATATGGTCAAGATGAAAAAGCTTATGAAGAGCCGATTAACTTGAAAAGATTCCGTAATGAGCTTTAAAAGGAAAGTGTTGAGCCAAATTGTCCAGAATGCAGTATTCTGGACAATTTCTTTTGCCATAACATTAAACCTTTTTTCCAGAGGGGATGAGATCAGAAAGATCGACTGGATCTATACGTTTCTGTTTCATATTCCATTTGTGGTAGTAGTAAGTCTTAATATGTACCAGACTATTCCGAATATTCTAAAGAAGTATAATATTTGGTACTATCTCTTTTTAATGATTTTTGCAGGTTTTGGAATTGTACAAAGTGTTTACAGTTTATCATATGGTCCCATAGCAGAATTCTTGTTTCCTGAATTTTATTTTGTAAGAGTTTATTATCCGTTGGAACTGTTTGGTATTATGGCTATTTATGTCACCGCATCAACTTTGATCGAGCTTTCAAAATCCTGGTTCAATAGAAAAGAAAAGGAAGTGGAAATCGCAAAGCTGGAAGAGGAAAAAATAAAAAGTGAGCTAAAAGCTTTACAAGCTCAGATAAACCCACATTTTCTGTTCAACAGCTTAAACACGATCTATGGTGAAGCGTTAAAAAAAACAGACAAAGCTCCTGAAATGATCTTAAAACTATCTGATATTCTGAGATATGTTGTTGAGAACATGAATAAAAATGAAGTTCAATTAGATCAGGAAATAGAATACATAGGGAAATTTATTGATCTTCAAAAAGAGCGACTGAGTAATCCGAATAGAGTCATCTTTGTAGTAAATGGAAATGTTGAAGACCTAAAAATTCAGCCACTTTTATTGATCACGTTTATTGAAAATGCCTTTAAGTATGGTTCGGTTTCAGGATTAAATGAAAGAATAAAAATATCGTTGGCAGTAGAAGACAAAATTTTGGAAATGACTGTCGAAAATGCTCTTAATGAAATTGAAGTAATAGGAGAATCCGAATCATCCGGAACAGGATTGGCTAATACCCAGAAAAGACTGGAGTTTTCATATCCGGGTAAACATAATCTGGATATAAAAAAGGATGACGGTACATTTAAAGCAGCACTTAAAATTGATCTCTCATGATACGTTGTATAATTATTGAAGACGAGCCAGTAGCGAGAGATGTTCTTAAAACCTACGTTCAGGATACACCTTCCTTAGTATTGGTTCGTGAATTTGAAAACGCAGTTGACGGTCTGGCATTTTTACAAAAAGAGTCGATTGATCTGATCTTTCTGGATATTAACATGCCAAAACTTTCCGGGATTAGCTTTCTGAAAAGTCTGGATGATCCTCCCAAAGTAATTATTACAACAGCTTATTCCGAGTATGCTCTGGAAGGATATGAATTGGATGTGGTGGATTATCTGTTGAAGCCGTTTTCTTTTGAAAGGTTCCTGAAAGCAGTAAATAAAGTGACTTTAAAGAAATCCGAAATAAAAGAAGAATCTATCACCGTAAAAGCGGATGGAAAACTATTCAGAATCAGTTTGTCTGAGATCTTGTATGCAGAAGCATTGGGGGATTACATTACTCTTTATACCGAATCACAGAAACTTACATTTAATAGTACACTAACTTCATTTATCGATGAGCTTAACTCTGCAAAATTTGTGAGGGTTCACCGTTCCTATGCAGTTTCTCTTACAAAAATAAATTATGTAGAAGGGAATATGATCTCGATCAAAGAGCATAAAATTCCAGTCGGGAAATCATATAAAGAAGAATTCAGAAATAGATTTGAGGGATAGAAAAAAGCCACTTCAATTACTGAACTGAAGTGGCTTTACGTACACCCGGAGGGGTTCGAACCCCCAACCCCCAGAGCCGAAATCTGGTACTCTATCCAATTGAGCTACGGGTGCATTTTTTGGACTCCAAATATAGGAAACATGTATCTCTTTTACACGGCTAATCACAAAAGAGAATACCTAATTTGGGCGATTTACAGACTTTAGTGGTTCTATTAGTTTTATAGAAACCTTAAAAAAGTTTCTTAGTCATGAAGTTAAAATATTCGATCTTATTAGTTACTCTTATTGCAACAACAGCAAGTTTATTTGCACAAAAAACATACCGACAGATCTATTCAGATCCGACTGAAGTTCAATCCGGTTATCTCGGGCTTCACTATTTCGGAGTAGATGCCGGATTTGACAATACCTCAGGAGCTTCTATTCTCAGTATAGGGGCAGAGACTTTATATCCAATAACTGATAAACTTAAAGTGGAAGGGTTGTTTTTGTATTCCTTGTTTTCTTTAGAAAAGACAAGCTTTCCATTTCTGTTTAATGCCGGCGCTGAGTTTACACTTTCTTCAAAAACTAAAAGTACCACAGTTCCTGTTTTACTGGCGTTTAGCTATGAAAGAAATTATTTAGAAGGGAAAGACATCAATACATATACCACTGTAAAGTTACCGGGAGATATAACTTCAGAGCTGAATGTAAGAGGTGGTCTGTATTTAAGAAACAGCGCTTTTGAGTACGAAGAAAATTTCACTTTTTATGAAGTGACAAACATCTTCCATAAAGGAATTTATGCCGGGATTGGATACACCAGAAAGCTATTTATGCATATTCAGGACAGTGATGGCTATACTTTTGCTTATGCCCGTAATTTCAGGCCTTTTATAGATATTTTGGTTTTACCTACAAGCGTAGATGTTACAGCAAATGGGAATACCCAAACGGTGGAAGAAACCCTGGGCTGGAGAGCAGGTATGACCTGGCAATTAAATCCCATGACTCAAAAACAAAACTTTGACCGAAAAATTGGATTCTTTGGAAATCTGTTGTACAGATTAGAGTTTGGTCAACGTCCGCTGGAGGGTTTTTATGTAACTACCGGCTTGGCCTGGACGATTAAGAAGTTTAAATAATAAGATGGTTAATAATAGATGTAAAGATTTGAGAAAAGCTTCCAACTACACCGACCTTTAGAATTATTGGTGAAACAAGAACGTAATGAAAGCGGCGGCTCCGAAGGAGCAATCATTACACTCAGGCTGATTCGTGAATATGTATCATACGGAGGAAGACCTTTTGTAATGATTAGTCGATGCAATGGAGTTCGCGCCAATAATTCTTGTCGGGAGCTTTTGGTGCTTTTGTCGGTACAAAAGTACATAGAACCAACGAGCTGAATCCTCTAAAATGGCTTAATTTGACACAAGAGCACCTACTTTTGTCTTGATACAAAAGTAACAAAAGATCAAGCCGATGTATTTAAGACGGGCTCACTGATCATGCGCTGAATAATCCTAAAGGTCTTCATTCGATCAGATGCAGTTCTAGGATTCTCGCCAGAAAGGATTATTCCTGCTTCGCAGACGCATCCGGATTACGCTCTCTTCTCCGTCTTGAATACTAAGGGCGAATTTTTCTAGAATGATCATTATTAAACCGTCAGCGAATTAAATGATAATCACCATGATCATAAACAAGCAAGGACTTTAGTATTTTAAGAACTAAATCGTTATAAACTTCAGAGCAAGGGGTGTAAAAATACCCATCTAGTTAATTAAGATAGCATATCGTATAACATAATCACTAGATTATAAAGTAAAAATCCAGCAATAAATCGAACAGGTAATAATCCCTTATCTTTTGGATCAACTTTAAACTTAGTTTTGTTGAAAACAAAAGCAGGATTTAATACAAGCAAAATGAGAAGAATTGTTAATAAGAAAGAAAGTGTGTAAAAAAGCATGATAACCTACTTATAAAGACCCGCTAAATCCCATTTCTCAATCACTTCTTTAATCAGATTAAAAACCCGGACATTTACTCTCTTGTAATATTCTTTGGCTTGGGCTTCATCAAAAGTTGGGTATCCCTGCCCTGCTTCGTACAGTCCGATGGAAGAAGGAAACGGATAAGCGCTCCACGTAGAACCTGAAGGATACGGAGTCGTCATTTCTTCGCCGGTGTATCTGTCTTTGTGAATATGCTCGGGAACAATAGCCTGAATATAAGCCGTTTCGTTATTGCCGCTATGACCTCCGTTCTCTCCAAACACGGCAAAGGTGTCTTCAGAAACCACGCTCCACCAGTTTATGACCAGAATTCGTACTCTTAATTCAGGAGAAAGTTTTTCAGCCACGGATCTTAGAATAGCAGTTTGCGGACCACCGTGACCGTTTAGAATGATAATATTTTTAAACTTATTGCCGGCCAATCCTTTAAGAATATCTGCTATAAATAAAGAATACGCTTTTTCTGAGATCGCAAACGCTCCCGGATAAGCCTGCATAGAACCGGTAACTCCATAATTCAGGGTCGGAGCGATCATGGCATTTAATCCCTCAGCAAATTCCAGTGCCATTCGTTCAGGAGCCAGATTATCTGCCCCGTTTGGGATGACTCCATGAGGTTCTAACGTCCCCACCGGAAGTAAAACCATTTCTATCTTCTCAGGTACAAACTCCGCAAACTCCAACCAATTGATGAGATTCATTTCCCGGGTGGTAGGTTTATCTTGTGCGATGAGTACAGAGGAAATTCCCAATAATAAGGTGGTAAATAATATCTTTTTCATGGCTGCTTAGTTTATGATTGCTTTCAATTTATCTCAATTTAATCTCTTTCCCAAGCTCTTGCTGTATCCATGAATAGTGATCTTTGTAGAAGAAGTTATCTATTAAACCAAGACTAAAGTCCTTGGAAATCACATCGTAAAAGATATTTGGAGCAGGAGCTCCTCGATTTCATCCCAAGCAGGAGCTTGGGATGGAGAAACAAGCAGAACGAGATTCTTTAAATTTAAAGTCTAGTTTGACGCTTTGTGATAGTAGACCAAATTGAGATAGTTTTTATTTATTAAATCACAAACTAAAACGGCGTTATTACTTCCATTAACTACTACAAAACGTCCGGTATCTATATCTCCGGTAACAATATAAAGTTCGTTTGCAGCAAGAAAATCAGTTATTTCTTTTTGAGAATTCAGACTTTTTAAAACTCTCCAGTATTGAAATCCAACACCATTTTCATCAGCACTGAATTCTTTTGTACTAAATTGGAATCCATAGAGAGTGTCTTCAATTACTTTTTCATAAAGTAGAACATCTACTCCTTTTATATGTTTAAACCCATTTTTCATAAGTTGGTTGGTAGTAATATCTGAAGCTGAGTCTATCGGTACTAGCCATTTTGATTCAATTGAATAATTATTACAAGACAATAAGAAAATAGTGTAAAAAACTAATAGTAAAGCTTTCATTTTAATTGTCATTTAGATCTCAAAAATCTACAAGGGTTAATAGTAACCAAAGCGGATCAGGATTCTTTATTTCGATAGAAATCCTGTTAATCATGAAAATCATTTCTAATCCTGGTCAGCGCTTGAATTATTTCTGACCAATTTCTTATTAAAGAACTTCACCAGTCCAAAGGCAATTGCCCACTGAACAAGTACTGTAGCAACAGAAAATGCGCTTAGTGGATTGTACCAGCTGTCCGGTGCGTACTCGGTTGCACTTAAGAACATCCACCATCCAAGCAGCGTGATAACCTCAACAGGAACGATGTACTTCAAAATGATCTCCCACCATCTTCCGAGTTGTACTCCTTCAGGATCAGTATTAACCAATTCGCTTCTGAATTTATGTACACCATATTTGATAACAGCATAACTAATAAAAGCACCGGAAACCATCAGTCCTACTCCCCATACAAAATCCTGATTGGCAAAGAAGCTCAGATTCATTGCGGAAGGTATACCAAATGCAAAACCTGCAACACAAATCACCATGGTAGCTTTCTTTCTTTTTATTCCTGTGTTCACAAATACTTTAGTTGCCAACTCGATCATAGATATCAAAGAACTGAATGCAGCGAATGTCAATCCTAAGAAAAACAGAATAGAGAAAATCCCTCCTCCACTCATGGTCGCAAACAATCTTGGCATCCAGATGAAAGTTAAACCGGTTGAAGCCGGTCCTGAAGTTTTCATTACATCAAGAATTTCTGCATTGGACATCGTTGCACCAAGCGTACCAAACACAGTAGAGAAAATGATTATCGCTGAAACAATAGAAACCATATTATTCCCGATCCCCGTCTGAAAAGCACTGACCGTTACATTATCCTGCTTTCTCATATAGGTAGCATATGTTAGTATCAGTCCCCAAGCTGCTCCTGTATCCCAGGCATTTTGGGTTAAAGCTTCCAACCATAAATTAGGATTTTTCAAATCACTCCAATCCGGAGTAAATAGATATGAAATACCGGCTCCGCTTCCCTCAATGGTTAGGGCTTTTACTAAAGAGATCACCAATACAACCAATAGCGATGGAATCAGGAATTTATTGACCTTTTCTATAGATTTTATTCCTTTCAGAACAATATAACCACCCAACAACATCACCGTTGCATGAGTCAGGATCGGCCAGTTAGAAGCCTGAAAGTTATTCCAGATTCCCAGTGCTTGGTCTGCAGTTTCAGGAAGAGGTGCGAACAAAGCTTGTGATAAATAATACAAACACCATCCTGCTACCACACTGTAATAGAACATAATGGCCGTGGCTACAAAACCAATAAAGCCACCCATCCATCCTTTTTTTTCACCGATCAGATCCGCAAAAGACTGAACCACACTTTTCCGACTGTGTCTACCGATTCCATATTCTGCTATAATTAAAGGAATGGACCACATAAATAAGAAAATAGCCCAGGCTATCAGGAAAGCTCCTGCACCATCTTCCCCTCCATTTTGTGCTGCTATTCTAGGGAATCTCCAGATATTACCTGTACCAACGGCAATTCCAAGAACACTTAGAATCATGCCTAATTTGGAGGAAAAAACTTGTTTCGGTTCGCTCATTTTAAAAAATAATGTTAATTAAAAAAATACATGTTTAAAGTAGCCGTTTCTTCACCTGAAGATTATTATCTTGGTGGTTTCTATATTTTGAATAGAACATGGCTATGCCTATAATTGCAAGCCAAGCATAACGGTAATAAACGACTATCCAAAAAACAATTTCTTAAGAAAATTTTCGATGTTTTCAGATCATAAAACAACCAATAAGTACCTCGCTTTATTCACTTTCTTTACTTCGTTAATCATTTACTGCCTTACACTTGCACCCACTGCCAGTTTTTGGGATGCCGGCGAATTTATTGCTGTTGCGCACGGATTACAAGTAAACCATCCTCCCGGAGCTCCTTTTTACTCTATTCTTGGTAGAATTTTCTCCATGTTTATGCCTACAGAATATGTTGCTGTGAGCATTAATTTCATCAGTGCCCTAGCATCTGCACTAACTATCATGCTCTTATATCTGATCATTGTTCGTCTGATAAGAGAATGGAAAGGTGATGTTTCAGAATTCAGCCTGATGGACAAAATCGGAATGTACGGTGGAGCTTTAGTTGGTGCACTTACATTTGCAGTTTCAGATACATTCTGGTTTAACGCTGTAGAAGCTGAAGTTTATGCACTGTCTATGTTCTTTACGGCAATTGTAGTCTGGCTTGCCCTAAAATGGTCGGAACGTCATGAGGACCCTTATAACGAAAAATGGCTGGTTTTGATCGCATATATGTTTGGATTAGCCATCGGGGTTCACCTCTTGAATTTGTTAGCACTCTTTTTTGTAGCTCTCATTATTTATTTCAAGAAGAAAGATTTCACCTATATGTCGTTTGGCATAATGGGAATTCTGGCAGTCACCTCCTTTTTTGTGATTTATCCTGCTACTATAAAATGGATACCGGATTGGTCCTCCAAAGTCGGAGGTGCCACTTATGGCCTGATCAACCCTCTCGTATTCATCTTTTTAATAATGTTTGCGGTAGCCTGGGGTGTTTGGTATACCCATAAAAAGAAATATCGCCTCGCAAACATAGCGATCATCAGTTACGCTATGATTCTAATGGGTTTCTCTTCCTACTCAGTAATTATGATCCGATCTATTGCTGATCCTCCCATTGATGAGAACGATCCTGAAACTGTAGAAGCTTTTGTAAAGTATCTGAACAGAGATCAATATGGTGATACTCCGATTCTGAAAGGAAATAATTATGATGACGCCACCGGACAAGTAACCCGTGGCACTGAAAATGAAGAACTTTTTCCGCGTCGCCATTCTCTGGATCCGCGTCATATGGAATACTACAGCAGATATGATAGTGACTGGGACTTCTTCTGGGATTATCAGGTCATCCACATGTATGTTAGATATTTTAACTGGAACTTTATAGGCAGAGCTTCAGATATACAGGATACCGGTTGGCAATCCGGTTTTTCAGCTCCGAAATATCCGAGTAATAAGGCAAGTAATTCCTATTTCTATATTCCTTTCCTGCTTGGACTTTTTGGTCTCATTTATCACTTTTCCACGGATAAGAAACGGGCATTTGCCGTCCTTTCTCTATTTGCTGTAACTGGAATCGCTGTAATTTTCTATCTCAATCAACCACCCTATCAACCCAGGGAGAGAGATTATGCCTACGTCGGTTCCTTTTTTGCATTTTCAATCTGGATCGGAATTGGGGTAACCGGATTGGTTGACCTGATCAAATCCTACATCAAAGAGAATTCTATGGCAGCTTATGCAATAATTGGGTTGTGTTTAGTTGCTTCACCTGTTTGGATGGGATATCAAAATTGGGATGATCATGACAGAAGTGATCGTTATATAGCTCCTGATTATGCTAAGAATCTTTTGAATTCCTTAGCTCCAAACGCTTTAGTATTTACTAATGGTGATAACGATACCTTCCCTCTTTGGTATGCTCAAGAAGTGGAAGGCGTCAGAACAGACGTTCGTATTGTTTGCTTGAGTTTATTGAATACAGATTGGTACATCAAACAGCTACGTGATCAATGGTCGCATGAGTCTGCTCCGCTGCCCATCAATTTGACTGATAAGGAAGTTGAACAAATTACTTCCGGGATTTCACAATGGAGACCACAGAATATTACAATACCAGTGAATAAAGACATGCTGAGAAGAGCTTTTTCAGAAGACTCTCAGTATAAAGAAGCAATCGGAGTTTCCAGCAGTGAAATTCCTATTCTTCAAACAGGAACTGATTACGAGATCCCTGTTGACTCGTTGGATGATGTAGTTAGCTGGAGACTTGCAGGAAGATATTACGGCAAAGATCAGGCAGGAAATGACATCAGATATCTTCAAATTCAGGATAGATTAATTCTTGAAATACTTGAAAGCAATAACTGGTTACGACCTGTTTATTTTGCAAATACAGTATCCGGCCAGAGCCAACTTAATCTTCAGGATTATTTCCGCACAGAAGGTAAAGCATACCGTGTGATCCCTAAGAAAATGGAAGCACAGGTTGGAAATGCATATATAGATGCTGAAATTCATGCCAGAAGATTTCGTGATTTCAGTCACCGTGAATGGGGAAATCCTGATGTTTATTTTGATGAAAATATTCGTCGTATGATGGGTAATTATCGTTATAATTATCTGCAACTGGCAGAAAAATACATAATTCAGAATCAGCCGGATAGTGCTCTGTATTGGTTAAAACATGGTGAAGAAGTTATACCACTTCGCGAAGATGAAGAAGTAAGCACCATTTTAGCTCTTTATGCAAACAGATATGCTCAACTGGGGAATAATGACGATGCCTTACGCTTATTAAATTCTTCTCTGGATGGGTTTATTAAAAATCTTGATACTGAATTTGACAGATTTCAAAGTATTCAGAATAAACTTGCTGAAATATCTTCTCAATATGAGCAAGCAAGAAGAAATGCCGATATAAAAGCTCAACGATCACTCACTCAACGAAATAACTCGTTGGTTCAACAGGCGCAAAGTGTCTCTGAAAATATTATGAGGGAACGTCAGGCATTAATAATTGTACAATTTGTTTATTTCAAAGCAGGTAACGACGAACAAGGCCTAAAGATAGCCGAAGAAACAAATGCCAAATTTGAGGGCACTCAAATACCTTTAATTCCAAAAAACCGGGAAGAAAGTATTCAAAGAGGAACTCAATTCGGTTTAAATTAACCATCTATTTATAGTTAGCTCTCAGTATCGTATATTCTGAGAGCTAAAATTTTATATCATGATTCATCAATTTACAGCAGAAAACATTACAACCATTGGTAAAGTACTTGGTGCTACTCCAAAACCACTTGGTAAAGACGTATTCAGAATCGAAGTAAAGAACGAGGAAGAAAATCGAAAACTTGCTCTTGAAATTCACCTTGGATTGGATGTTAATGGTGAAGAAATGAATATGGTATCTGTTTATGCATACAATACTTTTCTTCAGTTACATAATTGTACTGCTTTTGTAGCAAGCGAAATACTTCAACAGGTTACTTTTTTCGGTAAATCAGGTGAAAAAACATCAGGTTTAATAGTAGAAAAAGCAGCCGGTTGTAGTCTCTATGCTAATGTTGATGAAAGTTTACTTACTGGAGACTTCACTCAACTCCCTGAAGATATGATGATGTGTGGTATAGCATTGTCGCTTACAGAGTCAATGGATGATGACTTCAGCTTTTAACTGCTGATTGTGGCTGAGACCTACCCTCTTCAAATATTCAACACCACTGATATCGATTTGCCTTGCAAAGAGATCGATTGCAGAAAAGTTTTTGAATTTGTTGCTCAACATGAAAAAGTGATCTTTGAACTGGTTGAGCTTGCTTATGTGGATGAGCAAGAAATCATAAGAATAAACAAGGAATTCCTGAAACGGGATTATATTACTGACATTATTTCATTCCGTTACGATGAGGATAATTCGAATACCAAGATCGAAGGCACGTTATATTGTTGCTTATCAAGGATAATAGATCAGGCTAAGGAGTTTAATCAAACTTCTGAAAAAGAGTGTCTCAGAATATTAATTCATGGTTTACTTCATCTGATTGGATATGAAGATCAGTCTGAAGCAGAAAAAGAGGAAATGACGAATTTAGAAAACCTGTATTTATCTATGTTTTACGAGTAACCTATGCCTCTTTCACTCGTAGCAATGCCAAAACTAATAGTATGGCTGAACACAAAGAAGAAAATATCATTACAGAACGAACTAAAGAATACGGAAAGCAATTCTGGGGTATTCTTCAGAAACAGATCGAAAAGCAAACTGATACTGAACAAAGTACAGTTGCCAGATTAAGTCCTCCTAAAAAGGAAGGAAAATATAAGATCCTGCTAAAGCTTTTATTCCTGTTCCCCCTTCTACTGATCGGTACATTTGTAACTTCCTTTTATTGGGACTTTAACGGTGTTCAAACAACGGTAATGGGTTTCAGTGTTGAGTTCGAAGGCTTGATGAGAATACTCTCTATAAGTGGGTTGATCGGTTTCCTTACCAACTGGCTTGCCATTACAATGCTTTTTCGTCCAGCTAAACGAAGACCCATATTCGGACAAGGATTAGTTCCTGCTCAAAAAGACAGGATTGCATTTCGTTTAGCAGCTGCTGTATCTGAAGACCTTATTAATCCTGATATCATAAAACAAAAAATTCAGCAGTCAAATGCTATTTCTAAATACAGAGCACAGGCAACAGAATATATCAGGGAAGTAATTGACGATCCTGAATTCAGAACCGATCTGAAAGCTCTGGCAGTTAACTATGTAGATGAAATGGTAGCTCAACCCGAAGTAAGAGCCAATATTGCGGAATCGATTATTCATCAAATTGAGAATAATATAGAAGAGAATTCCTTCGAAAAAGTAGCGCTTAAGGCTTACAGTTTTATCAAAGGACAAGAAATGCAAGCTTTAGTAGAAGACGCTCTTACAAAGCTCCCGAGCGGTGTAGAAAAGGGTTTAGATAAATTAGACAGCTTTCTGGATACACTCCCTGATAAAATAGAAGCAAACAGCTCTACCATTGAAAACATTGTCACCTCTCTCCTATACAAACTTATCAATCAATTGGATGTGCACGCATTAGTTGAAGACAACCTCCGAGAATACGATGAACAACGATTGGAAAAATTGATTAAAAATGCCAGTAATGATCAGCTTCAGTATATACAGTATTTGGGTGCTGTACTTGGAACACTGGGAGGATTCATTATCTGGAAACCAATTGGCAGTCTGGTCTTGTTGCTGCTTATAATTTCAATTACCTTAGGATTAGATATTTTACTCCATTGGCTTAAAAACAGAAAACCCAGTGGATAACTGACTAACAATCTTTAGGGAATATGAAAAAAGTTCATTTAGTGCTCTTTGCGGTATTTTTTTTGATTACTGCCTGCTCTTCAACAAGTAATACAATTGATAACTCGTCAACTGAAACTGAAGAAACAGCTTCAGAAGTAAATGAATCTCCTAAAACAGCCCCCACTGACTGGCATCATCTTTCTTCAGATTCAGAATTTATCGGAGCCGGAACTGAAAAAACTTACTCCGAGATCTTAAGCAATAGAACTCCTTCCAAAAAAGTCATTGTTGCCATCATTGATTCAGGAACAGATATTGAACACGAAGACCTGGCCGGTAATATCTGGGTAAATGAAGATGAAATTCCCGAAAATGGCATTGACGATGACAAAAATGGTTATATCGACGATGTTCACGGCTGGAACTTTATAGGTGGTAAAGATGGAAGAAATGTAGACAAAGACACCTATGAGCTCACCAGAGTTTATTTAAAGTTGAGAGAAAAATTCATAGGAAAAACTCCTTCTGACCTTTCTGCACAGGAACAAAAAGACTATGACTATTATCAGACTATAAAAGCTGAATTTGAGAAAAAAAGAGCTGAAGCAAGAGCCAATTTCGAAAACCTTCAAAATATAAAAGATGCGATAGAAGGTGCTAAAAATATTTTTAAGGTAAGTTCCATTGATTCTGTCTCCAATAAAGAACTCGAACCAAACTACAATGATGGGCCTTATCGCAAACAGGCAAAACAGGTTATTAAATATTTTCGGGATCTGGATGTAAATGAAGAAGATATCAATGATGCCTACAAACAATTCGATAAAATGTATAACTACGCATACAATCCTGAATTTAATCCCAGAGATATTGTAGGCGATGATTTTGAAGATCTGGAAAACAGATTCTACGGGAATAACGATGTGGAAGGCCCTCGAAGTGACCACGGTTCTCATGTAGCCGGTATTGTAGGCGCTATCCGAAATAATGACCTAGGAATGAATGGAATTGCAGACTATGTTTCATTAATGATCGTCAGAACGGTTCCTGATGGAGATGAGCGTGATAAAGACGTTGCCAATGCTATTCGTTACGCCGTAGAAAACGGAGCGGATATTATTAATATGAGTTTCGGTAAAGCCTACTCCCCACGAAAGTTTTATGTGGATGAAGCTTTTAAATATGCAGATGAAAATGATGTGCTCTTAGTTACAGGAGCCGGAAACTCAGCCGAAAATATTGACAGCACTTTCAGTTATCCCAACAAGTTTTATGAGGATGGTGGGATGATGCAAAATTTTCTTTCAGTAGGCGCTTCTTCCTGGATGGGAGATTCTCTGTTAGCTGCTGACTTCAGTAATTATGGTACCCGTGTAGACTTATTTGCTCACGGTGTAGATATTTATTCTTCAACTCCGGATGATACATACGAGTCATTTGACGGAACCAGTATGGCCAGTCCTGCAGTTGCCGGAGCAGCCGCCTTGCTAATGTCTTACTATCCGGATTTAACTGCTCAACAGATCAAAACAATTTTACTAGAAACGGTTACTAAACCTTCAAATATAGTTTACAAACCCGGTTCTGATCAGGGAATCCCTTTTTCAAATCTTTCTTCTACTGGAGGAATATTAAATATATTTGAAGCATTTAAATTGGCAGAAACCAAATCAGAAGGTACAAGATAATTGAGCTCATCACTTTCAAATTATGATGCATTTGTAATCGGTTCCGGTCCCAATGGATTAGCAGCTGCTATTGCATTGGCTCAACAAGGTTTGAAAGTCAAAATATTCGAGTCAAAAGATTCTGTAGGTGGTGGAACCAGAACCCTTGAATTACGGGAGCCTGGTTTTAAACATGATATTTGCTCAGCAGTTCATCCTACAGCAGTTTCATCACCCTTTTTTAATACTTTACCATTATCAGATTACGGACTTGAATGGATACACCCTGATTTTCCCGTAGCCCATCCTCTTGAAGATGGGGAAGCTGTTATTGCTGAAAAATCTTTCGAAAATACTTTAGAACGCTTAGGAGCTGATTCCAAAAACTACAGGAAGCTTTTCAAAGAATTTGTTGATTCGTGGCAATATCTTTCAAAGGATCTTTTTGGGACGCTCAGAATTCCTAATCATCCATTGGCAATGATGAGATTTGGATGGTATGGAATGTTTTCTTCAAATTTACTGTCCAGTAGCTTTTTTAAGTTAGACAGAACAAAAGCTTACTTCGCAGGCCTGGCAGCTCATAGTATTTTGCCATTAGAAAATGCATTTACCGCTTCATTTGGATTGGTTTTAGGAACCACTGTTCATTCTGTGGGATGGCCTATTGCTAAAAATGGTTCGCACTCCATTACGAAAGCACTTGCAGGCTTTTTCGAGTTCTTAGGGGGAGAAATCGAATTGAATACCCATATCGAATCTTTGGAGGAATTTCCTGCAAATAAACCCATTCTCTTTGACCTTACTCCTCAACAAATAACTACAATTGCAGATAGCAAGATCCCGGATTCTTTAAAAGAGAGACTGCTAAGATATAATTATGGGCCAGGAGCTTTTAAAGTTGATTTCGCCCTTTCAGAACCTGTTCCCTGGCTAAATGAGGAATGCAAAAAAGCTGGTACGCTCCATTTGGGAGGTTCAATGGAAGAACTCGCTTATTCTGAAAAAGATGTGTGGAAAGGGATCCATTCCGAAAAACCATATGTTCTTGTCTCTCAACCATCTGTATTTGATGAATCCAGAGCACCCAAAGGCAAACATGTGCTTTGGAGTTATTGTCATGTTCCAAATGGAAGCACTGAAGATATGGAAGAGCGGATTATCAATCAGATCGAAAGATATGCACCGGGTTTCAGAGATATAATCATTTCAACATCCACAATGACCGCCATGGATTTTGAAAAATATAACCCAAACTACATAGGTGGAGATATCAATGGTGGAGCTCAAAATTTAAAACAATTATTTGGCCGACCTTTAATAAAATGGGATCCGTATAAACTTCCCGTTGATCATTTATATATCTGCTCTTCATCTACCCCTCCTGGTGGCGGAGTTCATGGGATGTCCGGTTTTAACGCCGCTAGATCTGTTCTTAAAAATGAATTTGGAATAAAACTCACCTTGTAGCTTAACATTCCTTATTTTTGACCTATGTTTAAAGCACTTCGGTTTTTGGCCGGTACATTTACATCCTCTGATTCTAATAAATATCCAGCTACGCTTTCAAAAAAATGGGCACTAGTTTCCGGGATAATTGCTGTTTTAGTATCTATTCCAATTCTTTCTGTCCTCTCATCGTTTTTTGTCTCTTCAGGTGAGATATGGAGTCACTTAGCTTCTACCGTTCTTGGAGACTACATATCCAATTCTCTGTTTTTAATTATAGGAGTTTCTACTGGTGTAGTTCTCCTTGGCGTGACTTTAGCTTGGGTCATCACCATGTGTAGTTTTCCAGGACAAAAGTACTTTGAATGGGCTGCTGTTCTTCCTTTTTCAATTCCGGCTTATTTGCTTGCCTATATTTATACAGATTTCTTCGGAATAACCGGGACCTTACAAACAGCTATTCGTTCAACATTTGATTTAGGCATTGCCGAGTTCGTTTTACCTGAAATCCGGTCTTTATGGGGTGCAATTTTCATTATGATATTGGCATTCTACCCTTACGTTTATATGCTCGCCCGTTCTGCATTTCTGAATCAATCGATATCTCTTTTTGAGGCAAGCAGAATTATGGGCTACACCACCACTCAAAGCTTTTTCAAGATTGCATTACCTTTAGCCAGGCCTGGAATCGCAGCCGGATTGGCTTTAGCTTTAATGGAAACACTAAATGATTTTGGAACTGTACAATACTTTGGTGTGCAAACATTTACAACGGGCATATACAGAACATGGTTTGGTCTTGGTGAGCGCCCTGCAGCTGCTCAACTGGCAGGTTTCTTGTTACTTTTTATTGTAGTTCTGATTTTACTGGAACGTTGGTCAAGATCCAGAATTAAAGACCAGACCACTGCTACCAATCGTTTTAAAAGAATTCAAAGATTTGATCTTACCGGGTTCAAAAAATGGGGAGCTTTTTCTGTGTGTGCAATCCCGGTGTTTTTAGGATTTATACTCCCTGTTGTTCTTCTGTTGTCTATGTTCTTTAATAATATAGATTCAGTTAATACACGTTTTATATTATACTCTCTGAATACTCTCAGTGTAGCTGCTATTGCCGGACTTATCACTGTATCTGTTGCATTATTGATGGCATATTCATCGCGGCTTAATCCATCCAAATTGGTAAAAGGCCTAAATCAATTCGGTGCTTTGGGTTACGCTATTCCTGGATCAGTGATAGCAGTCGGGGTTCTTATCCCCTTTGGTTGGCTGGATAATACCATTGATTCATTTGCACGTTCTAACTTTCAGGTTTCAACCGGGTTGCTGTTGAGCGGAACCCTCTTTGCGATGATCTTTGCCTATGTTGTTCGATTTCTTTCTGTTTCTTACAATGGAATCAATTCAAGTTTGCAGAAAATTTCTCCAAGTGTTGATGAAGCTTCACGAGGAATGGGATATTCATTCTCACAGATCCTGAGGAAAATTCATATTCCTATGCTTTCAGGAGGATTATTGTCGGCTTTCCTGCTGGTTTTTGTAGATGTAATGAAGGAACTGCCTGCCACCATCATCATTCGTCCTTTCAACTTCGATACTCTCGCTGTACAGGTCTATCGCCTTGCATCCGATGAAAGGCTCGGTGAATCAGCCGGGGCAGCTCTAGCAATCGTTTTAGTGGGTATTATTCCGGTGATACTTCTCAGTAAGACCATCACCCGTTCCCGAAAGACTGAAGAGCATTAATTTTCCTGATTCATATTAGACGGACGTAAACAAAACCTTACACAAGTAGAGCCTTTAGGCTCGGTAGATTAGATCCAAATTCTTTATTGTCCCCAAAAAAAGCACCCATACATAGTACAGGTGCTTTTTAATACAATATAAGCTTCAGCGAAAATCAGCCAATCATAAAATCTGTGATCCTTACTTCCACCCTGCTCTGTCCATAATTCTGATCGCTTCCGGATTGTTTTTTCCAAGAGCTGAAACATTCATTTCATCCGCTTTAAACGATCCAAATCCTTGAAGAATCGGATTCCAACCAGCGTCATCATTCACAGGATATTCATTGTTATCAACCGTCAGATAGCTTTGAGAAGTCTCGTTAGTAAGATATTCCATGAACTTAATAGCATTTTCTCTGTTTGGAGCGTCTTTCAATACACCTGCAACACTTATATTCACATGAGCTCCACGACCAACTTCGCTCTGATTTGGAAATACAAGTTGTACACTTTTAGCTATTTCCTGATTCTCTTCATCACCGGTAAGCATCATAGCCAGGTAATAGTGATTTACAATTGCAGCATCACAAACTCCGGCTGCTACTGCACGAATTTGATCCCTGTCTCCACCTTGTGGTTCACGAGCCATATTATTCACAATACCGGTCGCCCACGCTTCTGCAGCTTCAACACCGTTTGACTCGATGATAGAAGCCATTAATGATTGATTGTAGATGTTATTTGAAGACCGAATACAAACTCTACCCATCCATTCCTCAGTAGCAAGATCTTCATATGTTAGAGATTCAGGATTAGCTACATTTGCAGGATTTACTACTATAGCTCTCACTCTTTTAGAAATTCCGTACCATAATCCATCGGGATGTCTTAATGAACTTGGAATTCTTTCGTTCAGGATATCAGAATCAATAGAGCCTAAAATCCCTGCTTCTTCTGCTCTCCAAATTCTTCCTGCATCAACTGTTACGAGAATATCGGCGGGAGAATTAACGCCTTCACTTTTGATTCGTTCAATCAGTTCGTCTGAACCACCTTCAATCAGATTAACTTTAATTCCAGTCTCTTCAGTAAAATCGGAATACAATGCCTGATCGGTTTCATAATGACGTGCTGAATAAATGTTTACTTCCTTAGGTTGACTACAAGCTGATAGCACTAAAACAACACCAGCAGCAATTAGCGATAAATATTTCATTAGTTAGTTTTTGATTTAGCTTTTAAGTTCGGTCAAAAATAACATTATTTAGAGAGAATCTAAATAGAGAATTGAGATTATGTGTTTTAAAATGTGAAAAGCTGTTACACAGGTGAATTTAAATAGGTCTGCTCGAGATCATTGAAGATTACCAATTGTTCTTTCAAGTAGACGGTATGTTATTAGCTAACTTTTTAATAATGTTAGTTCTAGAAAAATTCGCCCTTAGTATTTAAGACGGAGAAGAGAGCGTGATCCGTAAGCGTCTGCGAAGCAGGAATAATCCTTTCTGGTGAGAAATCTAGAACTGTATCTGATCGAACGAAGACCTTTAGGATTATTCAGCGCAGGATCAGTGAACCCGGCTTAAATACTTCGGCTTGATCTTTTGCTACTTTTGTATCAAGACAAAAGTAGATAGCCTTGAGCTAAGTTAATAATTTTTATAGGACTCCCTTCCTTTGCTATGTGTACTTTTGTGCCGACAAAAGTACCAAAAGCTCCCGACAAGAATTATTGGCGCGAACTCCATTACATCGACTAATCATTACAAAAGGTCATCGTTCGTATGATACATATTCACAAATCAGCCAGAGTGTAATGATTGCTCCTTCGGAGCCGTCGATTCCATTACGTTCTTTCCTCGCCAATAATTCTAAAGGTCGGTGTAGTTGGAGCCTTTTTCTGAAATATTCAAGACTATAAACAGGACAATTTTTGCAAGTGAATTATCTGATTTCTAGGAGGACGACCCAATCACAGAAACCCCTACAAAACCTCAGAATTACTATTCAATACCTTCAGGGCTTCACGTTTGTATGTTCTGCCGATGGGGATCTGAATATCCGGAAGTTCGATCTCATTATTAGACCAGCTTTCAATCATCTTAGTATTAATAATAAAAGATCGGTGTACTCTCAGAAAAGATGAATCGGGTAGTCGTTCTTCCATATAAATAAGAGTCTGATGCGTCACTACTTCTTTATTCAATGTTTTAATCAGTACATAATCCCTTTTGCTTTCAATATAAATGATCTCATTCAGGCAGATCTTTACATTTTTCTTATCCACAGGAACAAAAACAAAGTGTTTGGAATTGTTTTCCTCAGCAATATTTGTTGATTGTTCTGCAGTTGAATGAAGTTCGAAGACTTTGTCTACAGCTTTTAAAAAGCGGTTAAATGAAATTGGTTTCAGTAAGTAATCAACTACATCCAGTTCAAATCCTTCTAAAGCATACTCACGATAAGCAGTAGTAAAGATCACTTTCGGAGGATTCTTCATCATTCTCAAGAATTCAATGCCGGTAAGACGTGGCATTTGAATATCCAGAAAAAGAATATCTACTTTGGATTCCCGGAGAGCCTGAAATGCTTTCACTGCATTTTGGAAAGTAGCTTTCACTTCCAGCCCATCAATTTTAGATACATGAGATTCAATAACCTCAATGGCTAAGGGTTCATCATCTATTATGAAGCAGGAAAGACTCAAACGCTGTTGTGATCTAAAAGTTCATCAAGTTCAATGGTTAATGAAACGGAATACTGATCTTCGGTATCATTTGTTTCAAGGGTATAATGATCTTCATATAAAAGTTCTAAACGCCGGTGAACATTTTTAAGTCCGATGCCTTTCTGATATTCGAACTCATTCTTTTCAACCGTATCGTAGCCATTGCTGTTTTTTACAGACAGACTTAAAGAACGGTCTTCTACTTTTATGTGGATATCAACCCATACTTCATCAATGGAATCACTGGTTCCGTGTTTGAAAGCATTTTCCACAAATGGAAGCAGCAGCATAGGTGGAATCTGGTTTTTGGAAACATCACCTTCCGTTTCATAGGTAATGGTGAGTCGGTCATCGTACCGTATTTTTTCTAAAGCGATGTAATTTTCTATCAGCTTTAGTTCTTTGCTTAAGGGAACTGTTCTGGAATTGCACTCATACAGCATAAAGCTGAGGAGTTCAGATAACTTCAGAACAACTTCAGGGGAGTTTTCAGATTTTTTCAGTGTAAGAGCATATAAGTTATTCAGCGTATTGAATAAAAAATGAGGGTGAATTTGTCCTTTCAGAAAATTGAGTTCAGCTTGCAGTTTTTGTTGTCGAAGTTCCTGAGATTTATTCTCTTCATTATAAAAATGCTTGGTGATTTTGATGAAAGCACCAAGTGCTACTGCCGGATAAATACTGAGCACATTTTTGATACTCTTGGGAATATTGAAAGGGCTGCCCGCCATAAACTCATAAGCGTAGATCGGATAAAACACATAGTAATCCAAAAAACGTTGAATAAAACCTGCAAGTAAAATTATAGTGATAGTTAAAAGTGTAGCAGCGATATATTTTTTCTTTAGAAAGTACCGGGGGATTATGAAGTACATCGTAAAATAGGTCGCCGCGATCTTAATCGGCAGATAAGCCATCGCCCAGAAAAACTCAGCACCAAAGTTGTCTTCAAAATATCCGTAAATGCCGGTATAGATAGCGATATAGCATGCCCAAAAAAGAATGTGCCAACCTATTCGGTTACCTGTAGACTGATATTTGTGAACTATATTTAACATAACGAAGCATGAATGTACGCATTGAATCTAAAGAAATTGTATAGGATTTTCTCATTTCTACAAACAGCATCTTTTTCGGGATAAACAACACTTAAGCTACGGCAGATGGTAAAAATCATCGAATAAAGGTCTTCCGGCTAGGATATCCCGTTACATATCTAAGCTATAAATAAGAGTATTTTTAATCCCGTATATCTGTTCCAACAAAAATGGGACAGATCTATGAAATACTTTTTATTACTTGTATCGGCAGTGCTATTTAATTCTAAACTTGTTGCGCAGGAGCAGTCTATATATGAGAACTTTTTACTCAGCGCCACAAAAATAAATACCAAAGTAATTATTGACGGTGAACTTGAAGAATCCGAATGGGGTAAAGCCTCCATCACTTCGGACTTTTTAAACAAAGCTCCCAGAGATACAGGACTTGCGGTAAACCAAACCAAAGCCTGGATCATGTATGACGATGAATTTTTGTACATCGGCGCCATCAATTATCAAAAAAAGGAAGATCTGGTCATCAAAACATTAAAGAGAGATAATTCATCGTATCACTGGGATAGCGATGGATTTAGTGTGGTGCTGGATCCGATGAACAAGCAAACCAATGGCTTCTTATTCGGAGTGAACGCTGCCGGAGCCCGGGTAGATGGAATGGTGAGTATAGAAAATTCCAGAACCCGACCTGATGTTAACTGGGATAATGTGTGGTACAGTTCTGTGAAAATTCACGACGATTATTGGGTTGCAGAATTTGCAATTCCATTCAAATCCATCAATTACGATACCAATGTGGAAGAGTGGGGAATCAATTTTGTTCGAAACGATATGAAGAGAAACGAATACTCAACATGGAGCCATGTTCCTTTAGGATTTCCGGGAATTGATATAGGGCATTTGGGAACTATGGTGATCAAAGATATCCCGCCAAAAAGAAAGCAAGGAGCCATCATCCAGCCTTATGTATTAGGTTCATCAAACAAAAATTTTCTGGAAGCAAATAATGGACTGGAAAATGATATTGAAATAGGATTGGATGCTAAAATTCCTGTCGGCCAAAACCTGAAACTAGACCTGACTGTTAATCCGGATTTCTCAACGGTTGATGTAGATCAACAGGTAACCAACCTTTCAAGATTCAGCATTTTCTTTCTGGAAAAGCGAGCATTCTTTCTTGAAAACAGCGATCTGTTCGGGAGTTTTGGAACATGGGGATTGAAACCCTTTTTCTCGAGAAGAATTGGATTAAATAACGGAGAAATAGTACCAATTCTATTTGGCGCAAGGATTACCGGAAATCTAAGTGAAGATCTGAGAGTTGGTGTTTTGAATGCCCATACGAGATCGGTCAATGATCTTTCGGCAAATAACTATACTGTTGCATCGGTACAGCAAAATCTTGTAGGGCGTACTAATATTAAAGCTCTGTTCACAAACCGCTCTTCTTTTGACGGAGCCTCACCAACAGGAGAAGATTACAATCGAACCATTGGAGCAGAAATCAATTACACTTCTGAAAACGGTTATTGGAACGGAAATGTGAGATACCATTGGTCGCAAACTGAAGATAAATTCGAAGACGCTTATTTTGCAGGTGCAACCTTGATGTATGGTGATGGAGATAAATTTTTTGGAATCACCGCAGACAGAGTTGAGGACAATTATATAAATGAACTGGGATTCTCAGATCGACTTTTTCAATATGATGCCGAAGCCGAGGAATTGAAAAGAGTGGGTTATAATTTTATCAATTCCTGGGCAGGATTTACCATTCGTCCTGAAGCTGATTGGATAAATAGTCAGACATTTTCCGGCTGGATGGTTGGGTCAACAACTACGGATGGGGACTTTATCGACAGAATACTTTCAATTAATTATGAGTTGAATACTAAAGACTGGGGAGGGATCAACCTGAGTGCAAGGAATAGTAGAGTTGCTCTCCTGTTCCCCACAAATTTGATCAACGGAGATGAACTGCTTCCTGTTGATACCTACACATTCAACAGAATTGCATTCGATTATTATTCTGATACCAGAGGAATTATAAACGGAAGCCTGAATACTTCTTTCGGAGAATTCTATAACGGAAGCAGAACTCAGTTCGGGGGTTCTCTGAACATGAGAGTTCAACCCTGGGGAAATTTTGGAGTTCGTTATGTAGGAAATAAAGTAAACCTACCTGATAATTACGGAGAAGCAACACTGCACCTTATCGGTCCGCAGGCAGAAGTAAGTTTTTCAAATAATCTTAGTTGGACCAGTTTCCTGCAATACAACACTCAGGCAGAGAATTTTAATCTGAACAGCAGATTGCAATGGAGATTTGCTTCTATGTCAGATCTGTTCATTGTTTATAACGACAATTATGCCACAGATAATTTTGCAGTAAAAAATCGCGGTGTGGTATTTAAAATGAACTATTGGTTTAATTAATAATAAAGGATCAAAGATAAATGACCTTGGCTGTCATTTGCCATTCATCTTAATTTCTTAAATAAGAGCTAAAACTTAATTACTTATGAAAACACTACTACTTATATCATTCTTAGTTATCGCAGGATCAATAACCTCTCAAGCTCAGGGTAAACTTGTCGGTGGACCATGTGAAGGATGCGAAGCAGTTTTCGAATATGGAGACCAAAACCTCTCTTCAGTTGATACGCTCCCGGAATTTGGAAGTGAAGGAGTTGATATTAAAGTTACCGGAACAGTTTACAAGGAAGATGGGAAAACTCCGGCTGAAGGAGTGATCTTGTATGTATACCAAACAAATGAAGAAGGAGTTTATCCGACGAAAGGCGATGAAACCGGCTGGGGAAGAAGACACGGTTATATTCGTGGTTGGATAAAAACAGATAGCAAAGGGAAGTATACTTTTTACACGCAAAAGCCGATGTTTTATGGAAATGAACCGGCACATATCCATTTAACTATTCTTGAACCAAACGGAAAGTATTATTGGCTGGGAAGTTACTTGTTTGAGGGAGATAAAAATCTAACCTCAAGACAACTAAATAACCGCAATCCCAGAGGCGGCAATAACGGGATTATCAGCTACAAAGAGAAAGATGGTATTTTAATGGGAAATAGAGATATCATTTTGGGCAAGAGTATTTCGGGATATAAATAAGATCTTTATGACAAATCAATCTTATCTGTGAAAAAAAGGACGTTTGATTATATTGACTCGAATTTAAGATCAAACTCTACAATCATAATATGTCACTTAATCTCAATTTCGACTCACTTAAAAAATATAAAGATGAAGGCTTGCTGCTGCTCAGAGTAGGAGTGGGCTTGAATTATCTGTTTTTTCACGGATGGGGAAAACTTATGGGTGGTCACGAACGATGGATTTCACTCGGGCAGGTAATGCCTCATTTCGGAGTTGATGAAATTGCTATGGTTTGGGGCTTTTTGGGAGCGCTTATTGAAACACTTGGAGCTCTGCTATTTGCGGTAGGGTATAAATTCAGATTTGTTGCGATGCTTTTAGGATCAATGATGCTGGTTGCAGTTTATGCACACATAAGCGACGGAGACAGTTGGCGACAGGCTTCGCATGCATTTAAGATGATGTTCGTGTTTTTTGGAATGATGTTGATTGGGTCTGGAAAATACGCATTCGAGAAATCCAGTTAACAGTAAGAAAAATAGAAGTTTTGTGCTGTGAGCAGAACTCGATTCTGAGTTGTTAAATGAGGTTTGAAGCCAAGTGAAGTTCTAAATAAACGGAATGTCTCCGTTGACGATAAGAAAAGTACTGTAGTCTTCTATTTTAATTATTCCTGATTACTCTATTCTCTCCCTCTTTCATAAGAATAAAGTTCTCATCCCCAACTACAGCATTAAAATCATTGATGGGATCCATTTCGCCATCGTCAGCGAGGGGAAAGGTTCCATAGTGCATTCCAATGCTTAAAACAGATCCAAGATCTTTATGAATTTGTAGAGCTTGAGCGGGATCAACATGGACGGGCCCCATAAACCATCTGGGGATATAAGCTCCGATTGGGATCAAAGCAGTTTTTATTGGAGCATAATCTTTTCCGATCTTCTTAAAGAAATTGTTATAACCCGTATCGCCCGCGAAATAAATGTTTCCGTTTGGAGATTCGATTACAAAACCGGCCCATAGAGTTTTATCTCTGTCAAACATTCCACGGCTGGAAAAATGCTGTGCTTCAACTGCTGAAATAGAAACAGTGCTGTCTGCCGGGTGTTCTTCCCACCAATCCAGATGTACAGTTTTTGAAATACCTTTTTTGTTCAGGTACAAATCCAAGCCAAGCGGAGTAATAAAAACGGGGTCATGAATTTCTTCGATTTGAAGAAGCGTGTTTATATCCAAATGATCGTAGTGATTATGACTGATCAGTACAAAGTCCAGATCCGGAAGATCTTCGAATTTAATTCCTGGAGGACGCATTCGTTTTGGTCCTGCAAAACTAAAAGGTGAAACCCGATCACTGTAAACCGGATCAGTAATAATATTTAACCCATCTGTTTGAATCAGAAAAGTAGAGTGATTTATATAGGTGATCACTTGAGATGAATTCGATATCAGTAGAGCGGGCTTTTCTCCAAAAGACACATCAGCTGTTGTTTTCTCTGTCCATTTCCCGGGCTTTCTGGTGAACAGCCACTTCATGAGCTCTCCGGAGCTTTTTTCTACATAGCCTTCGCCATTGAAGAATTTTGTTCCATCAAAATGTTTTGATGTTGCACCCGAATAACCCGGAGCAGATACTGCAAAACCAATTCCGGCTATGATTATGGCTACAGCTCCCAAAACAATAAATAAAGCCATAATTATTTTTTTCATGGACAACAGAGCTGAATATTAGATTATATTCTTAACCCTTAATTTTTTGTAGTTGATATAGTGGTGCTTTGAAAAAAGAGAGCATGTGACACACACTCTCTTTTTAGAATCTATTTGTTATCAAGCTCTTCCTGAAAAAACTCAAATATCCTTCGGTATTCATCGAACCAGGAATCAGGATCACGAAAACTATGACGTTCACTTGGATACATCATCATATCAAAGTCTGTATTTCCGGTTTGTATGAGCTTTTCTATGTATTGAGCCGCGTCCTGAAATCCAACATTATTATCAATTAAACCATGCAATATAAGTACAGGTTTTGTCAGTGAATCAACATAGGTAATAGGAGAACTTCGGGCATAGTTAACGGAATCAGCCTGAGGAGAGCCTAGTCTTGGATAAGTGTACCATGGATTTGTGTAATAGTAATTTTCCCAATTGGTAACAGACCTGAGAGCTGCGGCAGCATCAAAATGTTCAGGTGAAACACTCACTGTGTATAACGCCATAAAACCTCCATAACTTCCTCCATACACGCCTACTCTTGATGTATCTGCACCAGAGTAGTTTTCAGCTAAATAAGCGAGTCCGTCTTCAATATCTTCAGTTTCATATTTTCCCATCCAATTAGTTACATCTTCACGGAATTTTCTGCCATATCCTGTGCTGTGTCGGTAATCGACTTCAATTACATAATATCCCTTTTTGGTTAAATATTGGTTAAACATATACTCTCTCCAATAACTAAAGCTGAAACCTTTAAAAACATTTTGAAGAGAACCCGCACCGTGAACAAAAACAACGACCGGGTTTCCATTTTCTTGATCAATTACATCGGGCTTAAGTATGGATGCTGACAACTTCGTTTTTCCATCCCGACCTGTAAATCTAATGTAATCTTCTTTTTGCCATCCGATTTCTGAAAAGTTTTCAGGAACAGTGTTGGTAAGCTGAACTTCTTTTCCGGGTTTCTTGATATCAACCAGATAAATTTCTGCCGGTTCATTAAAAAAGGTTTTGCTGTAGGCAACATAACGTTTGTCCGGGCTTAACCTGAAATCTCTTCGATGGCCTTCTGCTTTTGTTAAGAGATCTTTTTTATTTGAAGAAAGACTTAGCTTATATAATTGAATATCACCGGGATCATTTTCACTGGTTGCAATCACCATTGACTTTGAATTTAACCATTCAACAAAAGGAATATCATACTCTCCCTGAGTATGTTGCTTTAGTCCAGTTCCGTCGGGCTTTATGGTATAAATATGATTCCATCCATCTTTTTCACTCTGAATCATCAATAGGTCATTTTCAGGAGCAAATTCCATATTGGTTCCATATAACCATCCTTTTGTGGAGTCTTCAAAAACCACATAAGTAGTGTCGTTTTTGAAATCATGAATGCTTAAAGTACGATTCTTCATCGGGGCATCTATCAGATCAATAGCGGCATAGTTTCCGGAAGCGCTAATATCAGTTCTAGGAAATCCTTTGCCATTTAATAGCTTAGATATTTTACCGGTTTCTATATCTATAACAGATAAAGTAAATGATCCTATTCCACGTCTCGTAGTTCCGGGTTTTACATAGGTTCCGATATATTCAGGAAAGTAGTATTCTTTGCTTTCAGAATTATCGTTTTGAACTACTAATAAGCTCCCATTACTAGACCATTCAGCAATACGATATGAAGATTCGTCGTCTTTTTTATTTGTAACCTGCTTAATTCCGGGTTCTTTAACCCCTGCAATCCAAACATCTCCATCAGCTATGAAAGCAACTTCTGAACCATCGCTATTCCATGTTGCATTATAATCAAAACCTTTAGAAGCAATTAAGATGCGTTCATTTTTAAAATCTGAATCAGCGATTGCAATGTCACCACGTTTTTGATAGATCACCTTTTTTCCATCCGGTGATAATGTATATGATCGTATAAGATCATCTGGTGCTTTTTTTGTGTTTTTTCCCTTAAGGTCAGTCTGGTACAAAGCGGAGCTGGAATCATGATGTTCCTGCCAATTATAGTATACGAGATCGCTTTCCATTGAAAATGATACCGAAGATGGACGGTTACCAGGAAGGTAAGGCTCGTGAAAGATAGACTTTAGACTAAGCGTGTCTAGAGGAGTTTGTGCTTGAATAGCACCTGTAAATAAAAAAAGAAATAAGAGAAGGTTTAGCGATAGTTTTTTCATCATGCTGTAAGTTGGTTTTTAAAAGAATAGGGAGTTTGATGGATAAAAGATTTAAAGAATTATAAAAAGAGTGAAGTTTTACTCATCGTGTTTTCACGCGAAAAAGTAACAACTTCGAGAGTCCGGAAAGAAAAAGGGAACTCAAATATTATTCAGTTAATCGTTTTATCTTCTTTTGTCAGCCTTTCATCAAAATTTCGACTTCCTCTGCTTTCTTAGGCACATTCGTCATATTCTCGATACCGTCGTCTGTTACGATGATATCATCTTCTATACGAACCCCTCCAAAACCAAGCAAAGATTCTACTTTTTCAGTATTCAGAAATCGATTCTTTTCAGGATCAGCTATTGCAGGTTTCAGAACTGCAGGCACAAAATAAATTCCCGGCTCAATAGTAACCACCATTCCTGGCAATAACTCTCGACGAGCTCTTAAAAATTTAATTCCCGGGCGTTCAATTCTGTCAACTCCTTTTGGATAGCCGCCTACATCATGAGTATCTAATCCTAGAAAGTGACCTAAACCGTGAGGGAAGAAAAGAGCAAAGATATTTTCCTCCATCATGTCATCAACACTGCCTTTTACTATGCCCATATCTTTTAAGCCTTCCATCATAGTTCGGGCAGCAAGTAAATGGAGATCTTCCATTTTAACTCCCGGTTTGATGGTATCAAGCACTTTATCCATCCCTGCTAAAACAGAATTGTAAATTCCCTTTTGAACGTCGGTATATTTACCATTTGCAGGGAAAGTTCTTGTGTAATCTGATGCATAGCCGTTGCATTCAAAGCCGGAATCCATCAAAAACAGATCTCCGTCTTTAATCATGCTGTTATTTACTACATAATGGAGAATAGAGGCATTTACCCCGGAAGCAAAAATTCCGTTATAAGCATCCTGCATTAACCCGTTTTCAATCTGTACTTTGTTGAAGATAGCCTTCATTTCATATTCGTACATACCGGGCTTGATTGATTTCATTACTTCTAGATAAGCCAGGTCATTTACCCTGCAAGCTTCACGCAATTGATCCAGTTCCCAATCGGTTTTCAAAACTCTGCAATAGGTGAGAGCATCAACCAATGCTTCTGTTTCTACATTGAAACCACGATTAAGATCTTCTACAAACTCTGCTTGTTCATCATCAATGCAGTATACAGTTTCAGGCTTAAGCTCATTCAGAACTTTAAGAATATCATTTCTGTAATGAAGGTGGTCAGGTTGGTATTCTTCCAAATATTGTTCCTTTGTTTTAACATACCCGTGCCACACAGCATACTGAGCATCCCGTTCGGGTACAAAAAGATGATATTCTTCTTTTTTGAGATCTAATACGAGCGAACATTCAGCTTCATTTACTCCTGTTAAGTACCAGAAATTTGATTCCTGACGAAACGGGAATTCGTAATCAGTATCATAGCGGTACATGGTTTCAGCACCTTGAATAAAAACAACTCCGTTCTGATTGTCGTCGAATAATGAAAAAAGCTTTTCTCTGTGTTGGTTGTGCATTTCTTACTCAATCTATAGTTAAAATTTGGGCATCTGTAACACCATAACACTTTAACACATTTTCGAGTGGTGTTAAAGTGTTATGGTACGAAAGATTTTGAACTTCAAACTCATTCATACAACTCAACAGTGGACAAAAGTTTTTTAAGATCTTCTACCTTTTCAAGTTGTTCTTTGCGCTCATAACTCTGAATTAAATTTCGAATAGTCCTGATCAGAATATCCATATCAGAAGCCATTTGGAAATATTCAGGCTTAGGAGAAATGTTGTTCTTTTTCAGAAAAAAATAGCATTGATCGTAGCTAACTACTGCTCCGTCATCATATGGATCAACCAGAAACTCTTCTCTTTCTCCTATATAAGTAAGCATAAAATGAATGGGCATATTTACCCCAAAAACGGGCAGATCCAAACGCCGTGCTATGAACATTACTATCATGCTTAAAGTAATTGGCAAACCTTTACGACGATCAATAACTGTATCAAGAAAACAATTGGCAGGATTGTGATAGTCTTTTTGATCTCCATTAAAATTCAGGTCTTCAAAAACAAACTTGAATAAATGAGACGCTTTTTTTCGTTCATCCAGTTTATATCGAATACTTGGAGCAACCATTTCGGCGAAATGATCCAGTTTTTCTTTATAGTGTTTGGTATCAATAGTTGGATTCCCAAATCTGGAAAGCATGAAAATGATGGACTCCAGGTCTTTCCGGTTTTTTATACCGACCTCCAATGCATCCACAAAATCAGTTTGTAAACCCTCAAAAGTCAGAGAGTGTATAAGTTCGTTAACTCTGGTTTTTTCTTCTCCCTGCTTCAGGTCAACCTGATATTGATCAAGCATTGGAACTACATTTTCACCAAGTTCCACAAATCGACGGTTCACAGACTCCTGAACAAACGGATCGGGATCATCCATAAGTGTGAGGAGTGATTGTATTTCAGATTTTGAGATCATAGAATGGAAGGTAAGGATTGAAAAATACAACAACCAAGAAAAGCTTCTAGGTATCTGATTGAACTTAAATACATAAATATTTGCTGTTTATTGAAACTATTGATGTTTTACAGGCTACCAATAAAGTCACAAATACATTTATAAGGATATATGAAACACTGGATGAACATACTTTCAAAGTACTATCAGAGGATCGTAAACAGCATTGCGTTCTATCCTACGATCATAGCTTTGGCATTCATGGTTTTTTCTATTTTTGTGATGAGGATCGAGTTCAACGATCTGGTCATAGAACTTAAAAGTAATATAGAACGGGTTTTAGTTCATGATTCCAATAATGCACGATTGATCTTAGGAACCATTGTAGGAAGTCTTATTTCTTTAATGGTATTCAGTTTTTCGATGGTTATGATCGTGCTTAACAGAGCTACCTCTACTTTATCTCCAAGAGTTATTCCGGGATTGATCTCCGATAAATTTCACCAGATCGTACTTGGATTCTATTTGGGAAGTATAATTTACAGCTTGATCCTGATCGTTAACATTGATGCTCCCGGCGTTGATTTTTCAGTGCCGTCACTGGGCATTTTTGTAAGTATGATCTTAGCCATAGTTTGTATGGGTTTGTTCGTGTATTTCATCCATTCTATATCCCAAAAAATTCAGGTGGATTTTATTCTGAATGATATTTACAAGCTCACAAAAAAAGAATTAACAGATGTAGATCATGACAACGCCAAAATAGAATTGCCGGATACTTCTGACTGGATAACCTGCCTTGCAAAGGATTCGGGTTATCTGAAGAAAATCGATGGGCCGGGATTAACGGAGTTTTGTAAAAAGCATGAATTCAGACTGAATGTGAAAGTTTCTATTGGGTCGTTTGTAGTAAAAGAATATCCGTTTATTGAGATCAGCAAAGAATTGGATGAAGAAGTAATCGATCAGCTGAGTTCCTATTTTACACTTTATACAGAAGAGCGGGTTTCCGATCATTATTTATTCGGTTTTAAACAGATCTCTGAAATTGCTGTAAAGGCACTAAGTCCGGGAATCAACGATCCGGGAACAGCCGTAAAAGCCATCGATCTGTTATCTGATCTGTTGACGAAACTGATGGAAGTAGATGAACAAAATTATATCCCGAATTCAGAAGACGAGCCGTTGGTGTTTGTTCGTCCGGTTCCCTTTAAGGACGTGATGTTTCAGATCATTGTACCGATCAGAGAATATGGTAAAAAAGATGTTTCTGTATTAGTGCGATTGCTCGATTGCATCAAGCATATGATCTATTCTGATATACATCGCAAAAGGTTTACTTCTTTATTGATATCATATGTAGACAACTTTCTAACTTGTTCAGAGGAATACATAGATAACAAATTGGACAAGGAAAGTATCAATGATCGACTGAGAGAAGTGAATGCCTGTTTGGATAAAGAAAAGCAGTTTCAATTGTTGTAGATACAAGAAAGAAAATGCTCTCCAATTTGATGATTTTATCATTAGCTTTATCTGAATTATAAAACTCAGTACATAAAATGAAAATCAACGTTTCTTCCGAAATCGGACATCTTAACGGAGTCATTGTCCACACTCCCGGTCATGAAGTGTCATTGGTAAATCCCGAGCTTAAAGACGAACTTCTTTTTGATGATATTATCTTTGAAGAAGACGCCAGAGAAGAGCATCTGGATATGCTTGATCTTTTTAAAGCAGCTATGCCAAAAGATGGACAGGTTATAGAAATTGTTGACCTTTTCAAGGATTCCATCCAAAATGAAGAAGCCAGAGCATTCTTTATCGAGCAACTGATCAGAGAATTTCCGGAAGAGAATTTATCAGTGATCGAAAAGCAACTACATAAGTTGGACGCTCAACAATTATTGGAATTCAGTACACAAGGTGTTTTGCCGGGAGGAAGTAAATTTTCACTCTTGCCTTCTCCGAATCTGTTATTTACCCGCGATCTTGCAGCAGTTGTGGATGACACCATTTTGATATCCAGAGCAGCAACCAAAACCCGTCTTCGGGAATCACTGATGATGGAGACGCTGGTAGAATTTAACCCACTTTTTGATTCTGTACGAGACAGCGCTATTCGCATTTCCGGTAATCAGTCTATCGAAGGTGGAGATGTTCTGGTGGAGTCTAAAGATCTTGTATTGATTGGGATGAGTGAGCGCACTTCATTCACAGGCTTGATGAAGGCGGCAGATGGACTACTTAATCATGGAGTGAAAACGGTCTTGGCTGTTGATATTCCGAAACAACGTTCTTCCATGCATTTGGATACTATTTTCACTTTTGCCAGCAATTCCGAATGTATAGCTTTTCCTCCGGCCATTATGGAACAACAGGATAATGTAGTAGCGTTACAGAAAGTAAATGGCGCTATTCAGGCAGAATCCAGATCGTCATTACAATCTGCTTTGAACGAATTTTCATCAAATACCTACGATTTTATAAAGTGCGGTGGAGAAGACAGAACCAATCAATTCCGCGAACAATGGACTGATGGAGCTAACGTTTTTGCACTGGCTCCTGGAGTTATTGTTGGATATGAGCGAAACACAAATACATTTAATACACTTGTAGATCACGGTTATTCATACATGAATCAATTTGAGTTTATAGAAGAGTTTGGAGAAAAAGGACTCAACCTGAATCAAGACAACAAAATTGCCGTAAGTTTTCAGGGACATGAATTATGTCGGGGTCGTGGTGGCGCCCGATGTATGACGATGCCTATTTCAAGAGAAGAAATTTAAAGAGGAACTGCTTGAGTAACGACGAACATCCATCATCCATAGAAACAGATTTCGAAATTCTGTCCCGAATCGAAGAACCGAAAAATAAGCCGGATACAAAAACGATCTTAAAACATTTGGCTTTGTTTGTGCTTACGTTTATTTCGGTTTCAGTTGTAAGCTCGATTTTTGTTGGACTGGGGAATGGAATTTCAACTATTGGTCCTTTGGTTTTACCGGGAACAGAAGACCTGTTGCGAGGAGTGCTGTTCGCGTCATTGCTTTTGAGTTTCCTTACTTTTCATGAGTTCGGACATTATTTTGCGGCTGTTTATCATAACATAAAAGTGAGCCTGCCTTACTACATCCCGCTTCCTGTTGGCATTGGAACACTTGGTGCTGTTATTCGGATCAAAGAAAAGATCCATCAAACCAAAAAGCTGTTTGATGTGGGAGTAGCAGGACCAATCGCAGGATTTATTGTTTCTTTGATCGTATTGATCGTTGGTTTTGCCACGCTTCCTGAACCAAGCCATGTACAGAGTTTTGGTGGTCATGAAGAGTTGAAAGCCTACGTGGCTCAAACAGGAGAGTATCCAACTGAGATCTTATCAGAGGATGAAGGAACGGTGCTTATTTTCGGAAATACAATTCTCTATGGTTTTCTGGCCTCGTTGTTTGATAATGTTCCGCCACTTTGGGAAATGTATCATTATCCATGGTTGCTGGCAGGTTGGTTTGGATTGTTTTTTACGGCGCTGAATTTAATGCCGGTAGGTCAGCTGGATGGCGGGCACATTCTCTATTCACTGATCGGTTATAAAAACCACAAAAAAGCCGCACGAATATTCTATTCATTTATCACAATTTTAGCGGGAATTGAATTGGTTCCTTTTTTCCATGATTTACTTGGGAAATACGACACTTCATTCGGCGCACTTTCTTGGTTGATCTGGGGAATCATGTTGTTCTGTGTTATGCATATCGCTTTTCAAAAAGAATCGAAATGGGTAAGCACAATGTTTACCACTTCGCTCATTTGTTCGGCGCTTTATTTGTATGTGATCCAAGGCCCTCAGGAAGGTTCACCTACATTAATATGGGGTGTATGGACGCTATTCATCACTTTTGTAGTGAAAGTAGAGCATCCGCCGGTTACATTTTACACACCACTTTCTAAAGGAAGAAAAGTGATAGGCTGGTTAAGTATGCTTATATTTATACTCTGTATTAGTTTGAATCCAATATTTACACAATAGAACCCATGAAAAAATTATTCATCCTGTTTTTGATAGCCGGTTTTGCCGCATGTGCGGAAACCAAAAAAGAAGATATGTCAACCAAATCAATGGCTGAAAAAGTAGACTTCTTCTTAGAAAATGATCAGTACACTGATGCACTTACTTTACTTGAAGGTGAAGAAGAGACTGAAGAAGTAATGACATTGAGAGAAAAAACGCATCTGAACTACGGACTTTTTCTGGAATATCGCGATTCCAACGTAACCAATATGCGCGATAAAATGAATGGAGCTTTAGCTCAGTATGTTAAAGTACTGAAGATCAATCCGGATAACGAAAAAGCGATCAGTGAGATCGAGCAGATTCTGGGAATTTACGCCACTTTTGATAACCGGAAACCGGATGAAGAAGTAGCTGAAGATCTCCGCGAACTAGGATTTGAAGTTTAAAGAAGAGAAGTCATCCTGAGGATACTTCCGAAGGATCTGCACAAAGTATTTTCAGCTGAAAAGAAGACGTGAAGATTCTTCGCTATCGCTCTGAATGACAACAAAATAAAATGAGCAACAACAACACCCCTACCATACAAAACCGAAAGGCAAGGCACGATTATCAGGTTGAAGAAACCTTCGAGGCCGGCATCGTTCTGAAAGGAACAGAGGTGAAGTCTATTCGTCAGGGGAAAGCTTCGTTTACTGATTCCTTTGCTTATCTGAAAAACGGGGAAGTGTTTTTAAGAGAGTTGTATATCAAGCCCTATGAGCATGGTTCGTATTATAATCACGATCCGAGAAGAGAACGAAAGCTGTTGCTCAACAAAAAAGAAATTCGTCAACTAGATAAATTTGTACAGCAAAAAGGGTACACACTCGTTCCGTTAAAGATGTACTTCAAGAGAGGAAATGCCAAAATTTTGATCGGAGTAGCCAAAGGTAAAAAGAGCTTTGACAAAAGAGACAGCATCAAAGAAAAAGACCTGAAGCGACAACTAGACCGCAACGTGAAGGGAACGTACAAGGTTAATTTGTAGCAACGTCATTCTGAACTTGTTTTAGAATCTTAAGGAATGAGCACTACACTAATTTTAATATCTACTTTCTATTACTTAATTAAAGTAAATTTCTTTGTAAGTACTCCATCTGCAGTTTTAAGTCTGTAAAAATAAGTTCCGCTTACTAAATTACTTGCATCAAAATTGATTGAATGGCTTCCTGCTGAAAGTCTATTGTTTTGCAAAACAGCAACTTCTTGACCAATCATATTGAATATGGAGAATTGTACTTGGTCAGGTTTAGATAATTCAAATGTAAATGTAGTATTCGGATTAAAGGGATTCGGATAGTTTTGAAATAATTTGGTAGATAGAGGATGATCAGCAGTTTTTTCTTCATTTGAGGTAACTGTAACCGAAGCGCTTTGGAAAAATCTATTGATTTCGACAAACCTGAATAAACCTGTGCTATCAAGTCTTTCTACAAGTTCGTCTATTTGAAAGTCATCTACATTCCAGGTAGCAGAAATAGAAATTAAAGAATCTTTTTCATTTCTATTTCTTATAAATCTCTCAGTTTCAATTGCTGATATACTATCCTTTACTTGTTGGATTGTGTCGCTTTTCAATGAGTCGTAAGCAACATAAAAACGTCCTGATCTGAACTGAGGAGCAGAAAACTGAACAGAATCTTTAAAACCAAGGTAGTCAAATTCAATATTTTGTATTCCACCCTTAACTGGGTAAAAAAATTCAGATGGATCAATTTCAATAGTGATGTTTACTTTTTGATGAGGGTAAATATCATAGTAATGATAATCTGTTGTACACATATTGGGATGAGTTCCTATGTGTTGGAATTTTAAATAGATTTGGCAAGACGAGCTCCCTTCATAATATAGAGTAGAATCAGAACCGTTGTACAGAGTAAAAGAGATATTTATCTGCTCTCCATACTCATAGGTTTCTTTATCTGTAGTAACCATAGTAGTAACCTGTCCATACAAGAGGGAGGGCGCTAAGGTAAACAATATTAATAGGCTGAATCGCATCAGTTAAGAGTACCGAAATAAGACAAGAAAAACAAAACCCCGCCCTTTCGGACGAGGTTTTCATATTCAACAGGAAAGTCTGTAAGCCGGATTTTGTTCCTCCGCTAAAGCGGATTCGGTAATCATTTATCTGGTGCACTCCACCCGATGGCGTCACGACAAGTGGCGTATACCATCTTATATGAGCTTGCACCCCGCGAGGTTTACCTTGCCTCTTCGGTCACCCTCAGAGCGGTGAGCTCTTACCTCACCTTTTCACCATTACCCCCAACGCGGAGCGTTGGAAATTCCAATGTTTAAAACCCAAATTTCAAATAAGCACCAATGTTTTAATATTTAAACATTGTGATTTGTTTGTGTTTTGAAGCTTGTTATTTGGAATTTCACCAGCGCTCCGCGCTGGTGGCTGTTTGTTTTCTGTTGCACTGTCTGTCTCAGTATCATTCCTGATAAAGAGCCTCTGCTACGCCCGAAGGATCGCAGAGCGCGGTACTTGTCGGTGTCCGGACTTTCCTCCCAACTATATTGCTATAACTGAGCGATTACCCGACTTTCCTGCTTAAAGGTAAGATTTTTTTAGATGAGCTGATATCTTAAATAGATTGGTAATTAAATCTCCCTTTGAAGGGAGGTGAACATCCAAACGGTTCTTTGGATGTTCCGAGGGATGTCTGAATCTTTGCTAATATTTAATCACTTTATTTTACTCCCACCCCCAATAAACACCGCTAATTTTCCGGAAGAAAACTCAAGTGTAACCGGAGAAGCAGTAACGGTATTAGAAGTAGCATCCTGAACGCCGGGTTCTAAACGTACATTATTCAGGGGATAAAGTACCCCGGAAGAGATGAAATTCTCTACAAAGCCTGATATAGGAAAAAAAGAAATGGGTGTATCTATCGGAATATCCCTTTCAAAAGGAGAATCAGCTAAAAAAGTTTTCCCGTAATCGTCTTCAAAAACCAAAGATTCAAACCGATCATGAAATTCCACCAAGGAAGAAAGATTCTTTTGCTGATGATCGATGCGTTTTCCCAAAGCTCCCAGAACAGTACAGCTTGTCGCGCCTTTTTTAAGGGCATAATTCAATGCTTTATCCAGATCGGTGCTGTTTTGGTCGTCGAGTTTTAATACTTCAATATTTTCATGATTGGTGTATTTGAAACTATCCAGATCTCCGAGAACGATATCCGGAGTAAAACCATATCCGAGAAACACATGTCCGCCACTGTCTGCGCCAATTTGGAGATCGGCTTTTTCGATGTGGTTTTCCAGTAAAGCTTTAGTTGGAGGTGTGCCTCCGCAAATAATAAGTGCGTGCATATATTTTTGATGTAAAACTCGAAAAAAATCACCCCAAAAAGAAATGGAATTCTGGCTATATACATCTATTTTGGCGTTCAAAAAGAAAATTATATGTTTGAAAAGCTAATTCCGGAATTGTTATCTCATAAAAAGATCGGAGTTTTTTCACATGTGCGTCCCGATGGAGATTGTTTGGGCTCACAAGTAGCACTTTGTCTGTGGTTGCAAAAAAATGGCGTTGATACATCTGCATTTAATGAAGATGAAGTAAATAAAAATCTCGAATGGCTTACCGAATTTAAAAAGATCGAAAAACCCGATTTCTCTGGTCTGAAAGAATTTGATGCCTTTGTTTTTGTAGATGGGAATGCGCTACATCGTTTTGGAGATACTGCAGAAAAGATCACCGAACTAGGAAAGCCTCTCTATATGATCGACCATCATCCGCAACCGGATGAAGTTTTTAAAGAGTTTGTGTCAAAAACAGACGCTTCGTCTACCTGTGAATTGGTTTATAATTTGTTTGCAGAGCATGATATTGGACAAATTAATGAACAATCAGCTAAAGCCATGTATGTTGGAATTGTAACTGATACGGGATCTTTTCAGTTTGACAGCGTGAAACCCGGCACTATGAAAGCGGCTGCCACTTTATTGGAATACGGAAATTTTACTCCTGATGAAGTTGTACAAAAAGTATATTCTTCAAAACCAATGAAGCAGATCAAGTTACTGGGTTTGGCGCTGGAGACCATTTCTTTGCATGAGAACCAACAAATTGCGACTATGTACGTTACAAAAGCGATGTTTCAGAAAACGGCTACTTCCAATGAAGACACGGAAGGATTTGTAGCTTATCCGCTAAGTATAGAAGGAGTAAAAGCATGCATTTTCTTACGTGAAGACGAAGATAGAATTAAATTAAGTCTGCGTTCTCAAAGCGACATTGATGTGAATGAATGGGCAAGAGAACTCAATGGCGGAGGCCATAAAAAAGCAGCAGGAGCCTGGTATAAAGGCAATATGGAAGAAGCAATCGAAGACGTCATCAGTATTGGAAGAAAACAATGGATTAACGATTAGGGAATGAAGAGAACAGTTACTACCGTAAGTTTACTGGTTTTAATTTTTTGGACAGCTTGTTTTAAAAAAGAAAAGCCGGAAGTTATACCGACTATTTCTCCTTTAGAATACGAGTCATCACCGGCAAGTTTTGAGCCGGAGGAAGAAAAGGAAGAAGTAAAGACAAAGCAGGTCTCTATTTCTGAGAGCAGAAGTAATGCTATTACCAAAGCAGTTGAAAAAGCCAGTCCTGCAATTGTGAGTATTACAGTAACAGAAGTTGAAAGAGGATATAATCGTGTGATGGATCCATTTTTCTCCCGTTTTTTTCAAATGCCCTCAGAACGGGAAGTTAAAAGTATTGGCTCAGGATTTATTATCAGAGAAGACGGTTTGATCGTTACCAATGAACATGTAGCAAGTAAAAGCGCCAAGAAGATCATGGTGGCACTATCAAGCGGAGATACTTATGAGGCTGAATTGCTTGGATCAGATGAATTAGCAGATCTGGCTTTATTGAAAATAAAAGAACCGAAAGGAAAAATGCCTTTTGTGAAATTCAGCAACTCCGAAACAGCGATGGTTGGAGAGTGGGCTATAGCGATGGGAAATCCATTTGGTTTATTTGATGATGGACAAGCTTCAGTAACGGTTGGAGTGATAAGTGCTACAAAAAGAGATTTTCGTCCCGATCCTAAAGACCCGCGTGTATATATTGATATGATCCAAACAGATGCGGCTATTAACAGAGGAAATTCAGGCGGACCGTTGGTAAATAGTGATGGAGAAGTAATTGGTGTGAATACTTTTATTTTCACAGGCGGAACCAGTAATGGATTTGTAGGGCTTGGGTTTGCGATTCCTGCGAACAGAGTAAAGAAGATCATCAAACAGCTGGAGGAATCAGGTGAAGTAGCTCTGGATTTTGATCCGGGGATGGAATTCACTAGAATGACAACTCAGATCGTTTATCAATATGGAGTTCCGTCTATTCATGGACTTTTTGTAACCAGTGTAAACAAAAATGGTCCGGCTTATGAGTGTGGTATTATGCCCGGAGATATCATTACAAAAATCGGAGATGAAAGAGTGAGTAGTGAAATGCATGCCTGGGCTTTGATGCGGGAATTTGAAGAAGGTGAAAAAATGTCGATAACTTTAGCTAGAGGGCAGAATCAATATGAAGCGGTTATGACACTACGAAAAAGAGTGAAAGGGAAATGAGTGCGGAATCAGATTATACGATTCTGGTTGTTGATGATGACAGATCTTCACACATCATTGTTAAAAATCTGATTGGAAAAAAGTACACACTTGTACATGCACAGGAGCCTCAACAAGCGATAAACATACTTTCTGAGAAGAAAATTGACTTAATACTCAGTGATATTCATATGCCGGGAATGACAGGTCTGGAATTTCTGGAGGCTATTAAAAAAGATTCTGATAAAGTAAATATCCCGATTTTATTGATGACAAGTCTGCCAACTCTTGAGAAAGAACAGAAAGCGATGGATCTGGGAGCAAAAGATTTCATCCAAAAAAATCTGTTTCATGAAAAACCTCAAGAAGTAGCTGAGCGGATAGAAATGAAACTGGTTTCTAATTTCGTAGTTCCGGATCTGTCAAAAAAGCTGGCGGCTAATAAAAAGACCTTAGTGGAAGACATGATGGTCAGGATGGAAACTATGGACTTCCTGAATGTGTCACAGGAATTTTGCAGACAGCTTGCAAAACTTTTTGAGCTGGAGCATTTATCGTTCTGGAAACTTTCGAAAGACAAGCCTCATTTACTTGTTACGGTTGGGTCTCAGGTTCCCGAAAACTACAACCCGGAAGACCTGTATACAGAATTGGTATTCAGAAGAATGATCAAGAACCGGAAACCCTACTTTACCAATAATATTTATAACACCAAGCAAGGTGTATTTATAGAGGGCTCAAGAAAGGAAGGGTTACCGGCTGAGATCGGAGTTCCTATGTTCGCAATTACGGAATCTGATCTGATAAATAACCACATGAAAATTCCGGAAAAAGCCTCTATCTTTGGATACATTTTGATGAAGCGCAGTAAAGTATTTTCTACAAAAGAATATGCTGTACTGTCCAATTTGATTATCCGTTGCAGCACAATGATCTGGCGATTATATAAGCAGATGTAGATTTAAATCTAATTCACCTTCGTAGCTATCGTATCATTATGCCCCACCAGAAACTTTCGCAAGTATAATCCAATGGTGGAACGAGATTCAAAACCCGCTTTTAACGCAGCATCCTCAAACTCTTTATCCGTAAGATCAGGATCGGTGGCAAAATCAAGCATGTCTTTATAAAAACCGAGGGTAAAATTATCTACATCGCTTCCGAATTTAGTTACGAAAATTACATTACCATCACGATTAGTTTCGTTGTAGTAAATATTTTCCATTGCTCGTTGCTCAAGCAGTTCATCATGTAAACCGCGGGCAGCATTAAACATCTCGATATGATATAAACCCGCTTCAGAATCCTTTTCTATCAACTCTTTCCAGCTAACATCTGATTCAGCTAAAAAGTCATGCTGAAAATCTACCCATTCACTGTAATCATGCATTTCAGGTTTCGAAAATGGAGTCATAAGCATCAGGTCCCAGTGATCGCCCTGGCTATGACGCATGATCATCATGTTACCATCAGAATCGGACTTCTGTTTTTTAACATATTCTATGAGGTCGCCCAGTTCTCCCGGCGCTGCTCTCAGAAGGGTTACCTGATAATTATTTTGAGCAACTAACGGAGTGCTCAAAAGTAAAAATATAACAGCGAACATAGCTTGACGGAATTTTATCATAATGGGATCCTAGTTTTCTTTTTTATTCTTTTGGATAAATTTTTCAACTCTGGAAGTATGGTTTTCATCCACCCAAAGATCTGCAAAGGGTTCGATCTCGGCTTTCATCTTCTTAAATCTTTCAGGTGATTTAATGCCACTATTATGTTTAAGCGTTTTAATGAAGTTTCTTCCGTTTTTTAAAAGTGGTTCAGCCCATTCCACAACAGCTTGCTCTTCAACAATGGCATTAAGAAAATTATGGTGTAGCAGTTGATGAGCAGTTTTTATTTCTGCTTTCCCCTGCCATTCCAATGCTTTAGACCGGCCAACTCTTTCGATTAGTCGGGTAAGACCGCCCCATCCGGGAGTTAAATAAAATCTACCTTGAGTAAAACCGAACTTGGAATGAGATGCCGAAAGAATAAAATCGAAAGCCATCATAAACTCAATGCCGCCACCGTATGCATCACCGTTTATAAAAGCGATATTCCAGCAAGGCAATTCTTCAATTCTCTGAAATAGCTTTTGCATTCGCTCCGAGACACTTATGGCTTCACTTTTTTGAGTAATGGTATGAAACTCTTTTAAGTCGCCGCCGGCAATAAAGCTTTTGCTTCCTTCTCCGGAAAAAACGAAAATTTTTATAGAATCATCTGTTTCCAATTCAGAAACTAACTCTTCTAACTGATCAATAGCCTTAAAATTAATTGCGTTTCGGGCTTCAGGACGATCAATTTTTGCCCATAAAATATGGTCTGATACTCTTTTTGATTGAATCATTATCTTTCTGCGGACTCCTCAAATAACCATTTCAAATACTCCGGATTACCTTCGTCCTCTGCAATGTTAAGGCTGATGATACAGGGGCAATCATAAGAATGATTTTCTAAAATAAATCGAGTTACCGGTTGTACTTTCGAAATGTGTGTTTTTACGAGCAGGATGGTTTCGGAGCCTTCCTCAATTGTATTATTCCATTTATAAATAGATTCCATTCCCGGAATAATATTAACACAGGCTGCCAAATTCGCTTCAATGATCTTTCTTCCAAGATCAGACGCCTGTTCTTTAGTTTCGGTTGTAACGTAGAGTAGTCGCAGGTTTTTATGCATGGTACCAGAATTTCCGCAAAGCAAAGCCAAAACCCAAATTTTTTACTTTTTATACATCTGATAGAGCATAAGTTTTAGTTTGAAATTTTCATTTTAGAAAGGTGGAATTTGTTTGTTTTTACCCCTATCTTTGTGAGCTCTAAACTATGCGAAAGTGGTGGAATTGGTAGACACGCTAGATTTAGGATCTAGTGCCTTAACCGGCGTGGGGGTTCGAGTCCCCCCTTTCGTACTTTCCTATCTAAATAATACCTGTTTATAACAGCTGAATTGCACATAACAAAGCGGAGAAAAAGTGAACATTTCTGTTAAAGAATTAACAAAAGTTGATAAAGAACTTACCCTGACAGCAAAACGAGAAGATCTTCAGGAAACATTCGACGAAGCATATAAAAAATATAAAGGTCAGATCGCACTTCCGGGATTCAGACCCGGAAAAGTTCCAATGGGAATGATCAAAAAGAGATTTGGTACTGAGATCGAGTACGAAGAGATCAACAAGTATGTACAAAAAGTTTTCGAAAAGGATGTAGTGCCTGAGTACAATCCGGTTGGCGAGACTGAAATGGTTGACATGACCTGGGAAAACGACGAGCTGGAAGTGATCTTTAAGATCGGAACCAAGCCTGAAGTAGAATTGAAAGATCTGAGTAAGATCAAAGTGAACAAAATGGTTCATGACGTTACTGACGAAGAAGTAACTGAAGAAATTGAAAGAACTTTAGAGCGTGAAGGCAACTGGGAAGATGTTGACGGAAAAGCAACCAAAGACTCCAAGCTTATCGTAGATGTAATTTCTCTGGATAAAGATGGAAATCCTGTTGATGGCGAACAAGATGTTGATCAGGTTATTGACCTGAGACAAGATGGAGCTAAAGATTTTCTGAAGTCGCTTAAAGGAAAGTCGGCCGGCGATGTTGTTGATATGGAGCTAGGTGAAGGGGACGAAAAAGATCGCTTCAGGGTAACCATCAAAAAAGTGCAAAAGCTGAACAAAGCAGAGATGAATGAAGAATTCATTTCTAAAAACAGCAATGGCGAAGCAAAAACAGAAGATGAGTTTAAAAGCTACATCAAAAGCCAGATGCAGAAGTACTACGATCAAACTTCAGAAGATCTATTCAAAAATGAAGTTGTAGAAGCATTGGTTGACGCTCATAAAGTGGATGTTCCTGAAGTGTTTTTAGAGCAGGTACTGAATTCTTACGTTGAACAACAGAAGCAGCAACAAGGCGGTTCACTTCCGGAAAACTTTGATGAAGTTGTTTATAAAGAAGAAATGAGAGAGCGTGGACTGAGAGAAGGTCAGTGGTATTTCATTAGTCAAAAATTGCAAGAAACATTTGAAGATATCGAAATAAAACCCGAAGATATCGACGAGTTCATTTCTGTGGAAGCAGCCCGTTATGGCGCTTCACCGGACCAGCTTAAACAATACTATGCTCAAAACCCGAATTTACTGGAACAGTTGAGAAGCAGTATTCGTGAGAATAAAGTATTTGTTAAGCTTGAAGATGAGGTCAAAATCGCGGAACTTGACAAAGAAAAGTACCGTAAGTTTCAGGAGAAGAAATCTAAAAAATAAAAAATTTACTTAACGGCTATGTTTTATAACTCACTTTCATCACAACCTAAGAATAGTTCTATTGAACCTATAGAGAGCAACCTTGTACCAATGGTTGTTGAAACAACAAGCCGTGGAGAACGTGCCTACGATATTTATTCTCGTCTTCTTAAAGACAGAATCATAATGCTGGGAAGCGGAGTAAATGATGCGGTAGCTAGTTCTTTAGTTGCTCAAATGTTGTTTTTGGAGTCGGAAGATCCGGAAAAAGACATTAATTTTTATATTAATAGTCCGGGTGGCTCAGTTTCAGCAGGTTTAGCTATTTATGACACTATGCAACACATTAAATGTGATGTAGCAACAACTTGTATGGGAATGGCGGCAAGTATGGGCGCTGTTTTACTTACTGCCGGCGCAGAAGGAAAAAGAAGTTGTCTTCCTCATGCCAGAGTGATGATCCACCAACCACTTGGCGGAGTTCAGGGACAAGCAAGTGATATTGAGATCGAAGCCAGAGAGATTCTGAGAGTTAAAAAAGAACTAAGTCAGATTATTGCTGATCATAGTGGTAAATCGATAGAAGATATCATGAATGATTCTGACAGAAATAACTGGATGACTGCAGACGAAGCAAAAAAATATGGTTTGGTAGACAATGTTGTTTCAAGAGCTAAATCTGCTAAATAAATATTTTTTGATTAGATTTAGGTGCTATGAGCGATAAAAAGGAAAACAACGATATTGTAAATTGTTCATTCTGTGGGCGTTCCAGCCTTGAAGTGAACAGTATGGTTGCAGGTCCAGGAGTTTATGTATGTGACCGTTGTGTTGAAGATGCATCAAGCATTATCAAAAGTGATTTGGCTTCTTTGGCTCGAAGAAGAGATAAGCCGGTAAAACCACTTCTGAAACCTGTTGAGGTAAAAACGAAGCTGGATGAATATGTGATCGGTCAGGAGCAAGCCAAGAAAACCCTTTCTGTTGCCGTTTATAATCACTACAAGCGTATCAATCACAATCACAGAGAAATTGATGACACGCAGATCGAGAAGAGTAATATTGTGCTTCTCGGACCTACCGGTAGTGGTAAAACATTACTCGCTCGTACGTTAGCTAAGATAATTGATGTGCCGTTCACAATTGCTGATGCTACAGTGCTTACTGAAGCCGGTTACGTTGGCGAAGATGTGGAAAGCATTCTAAGTAATTTATTACAAGCTGCTGATTATGATGTGGACCGTGCAAAACAAGGTATTGTCTACATTGATGAAGTGGATAAAGTAGCCCGTAAAAGTGATAATCCTTCCATTACCCGTGATGTAAGTGGAGAAGGTGTTCAGCAGGCGCTGCTAAAAATTCTGGAAGGAACGGTAGCAAATATTCCGCCAAAAGGTGGCCGAAAGCACCCCGAGCAAAGCTTTATTCAATTAGATACTTCTGATATTCTTTTTATTTGTGGTGGAGCATTCGCAGGTTTAGAAGACATTATTTCAAGACGGATGTCTACGGGATCGTTAGGCTTTCACAATGCAGACAGTGTTAGGTTTGATAAGAATCAGCCCGATATTTTTACGCATGTTGAGCCTGAAGATCTGCAAAGATTCGGATTGATCCCTGAATTGATCGGTCGTTTGCCAATGATCTGTGGCTTACATGAACTTTCTGATGAAGCGCTGCTTGATATCCTTCAAAACCCAAAAAATGCTCTTTGTAAACAGTATAAGAAACTGTTCAAAATGGAGGATGTGGAACTGGAATTTGAAGAGGAAGCATTGAAAGCAATTGTTGAACAAGCAAAAAAGCGAAAAACAGGAGCCAGAGGTTTGCGTTCAATTATGGAAGAGGCAATGATGGACATCATGTTTACATTACCATCAATGAAAGATATTTCAAGATGCGTGATAACTGCCGAGACCATAACAAAAAATGCTCCTCCGGTTTACGAAAAGCAAAAAGCTTCTGCATAAACAGATTAAAAGCCCTTTACAGAAAAAATGTACAGGGCTTTTTCATTTCATAAAGATTCATACATTCTATGAATAATTAGATTGTTGATATGAAACTATTTGTCCCTTCAAACAGGATCAAAATAATTCTGGTGTTACTTCTGGTATTCTTAGGTGCCGGATCAGTGATATATAATCAATATCTAGTAAGTAAAATTCTGGAACAGGAGCGCTCAAGCGTGGAGCTGTGGGCTAAAGGGATTGAGTTTAACAGCTTGCCCGTTAATGAGCAGGCAAGCACCAAATTATTGAAAGTAGCACGATTACTTGAACAAAATCCCAGTGTTCCAGATAGTGTTATTGATCTTATCTATGATGCTGAAAATGCAAAAAGTTCAATCGACTTTGTAACTGAAGAGATTATTCTGAGCCCGGAAAGGTTTAAAGTTCCAACAATAGTGGTCGGCGAAGGGAACTTTATCCCGGCTTCCAAAAATGTTGATTCTACAAGATTGTCTACTGAAAGAGAGAGAGAGCGATTGATTCGTGAATACAGAAGTTTAAATCCCCCGGTTCGGATTGTTTTCGGAGACGAAAAGAAACAGTTTGAGCAATTCGTTTATTACGGAGAAAGCCCGACTGTTCAAATGTTGAGGTATTTTCCTTTTATTCAGATTCTGCTACTGGCGTTGCTTTTGGGAATAGGATATACCTCCTACAAAAGTATAACCAGATCTGAGCAATCAAATTTATGGGTTGGGATGGCAAAAGAAGCAGCACACCAATTAGGAACGCCGATCTCCAGTTTGTATGGCTGGCTTCAATTAATGAAGGACGAGTACAGGTACGACGAAACAGCTACTAATATCACTAATGAAATTGAAAAAGATGTTCAGAGGCTGGCAGGGGTTGCAGAACGATTTGGAAAAATTGGATCAGAGCCTGAATTAAAACTCATGGATATTGAACCAATTTTGGATCAGGTGGTGATTTATATGGAACGACGGTTGCCAAGATTAGGAAAGGCGGTTAAAGTACACCGTGATCTGAAAGCACGGGGCTTTGTGATGATAAACCCTGACCTGTTTCAGTGGGCAATAGAAAACCTGGTTAAAAATGCGATGGACTCCTTACCCTCGGCACAAAAAGATTCTTTTATAAGAGTGTCATCATCAATTGAGGGAAATGAAATTTTAATTGATATTGAGGATTCCGGGTCGGGTATAGATATTAAACACGTTAGGAATGTTTTCCGACCCGGTTTTAGTACCAAAAAGCGGGGATGGGGATTGGGTTTAAGTCTTACAAAAAGAATTATAGAAGACTATCACAATGGATCTGTATATGTATTGCGATCTGAATTATCTGAAGGTACTACTATGCGCGTTACACTAAGCCTTCAGGAAAAGACAGAGAGTTTGAATCCGATCATTGATCAGTCCCCTCTATAGCCTCTTTTCTTGGCATAATCTATTAGTTCAGTTTTAAGAAGATTTCGTCCCCTGTGTAATCTGGAACGAATAGTACCAATGGGAACGTCCAGCATATTGGCTATTTCTTCGTAAGTATAGCCCTCTACATCACAAAGCAAAACCACAGTTCTGAAATCTTCAGGAAGCTGTTTTAAAGCTATGGACATTTCATCATCCATCAATTCTCTGAACATAAGGCTTTCGAGATCGGACGTCTCGGTGCGCTCAGCTCTTACAGATTCGTAGTAAGAAGAAACTTCATCATAATCGACTTGCTGAGGTTTTTTCGAAGATTTACGGTAGTTATTTATGAAGGAATTTTTCAGAATTCTGAACAGCCATGCTTTAGCATTTGTACCATTTTCATAACTGCTGAAAAAACGATAGGCTTTTACAATTGTATCCTGAACCAGGTCTTCGGCATCTACAGGATCAGTAGTTAACCGCAGCGCAAAGTTATACATAACATCCAGATGGGGTATAATCTCTTTGTTAAATTCCTGCTGCTTTTTTCTGTTATCCCTCATTGATGTCCTGATTTTGTGTAACCAATGTAACCCTCTAAATACCGTAATACAAGAAACTTACATTAGTTTTCTTTCATTTAACACTATAAAGAAAGTACCAAAACAGTCTCAAAGAGTTAAATAGATAAACACTATTGAGGAGTTAGTAAATACCTTATATGATAAATAATACCATCAGGTCATAAAGAGCATGTGTCCATGCGGCAATCCCAAATCCCCGCCACACATAAATCCCGTTCAACATCAAACCAAAGAAAAACCTGTATGTAAAAGAAGAGAGAGTAAACGGGTCTCCCATAGATCCTACATAATGAACCATGCTGAATAGAAAAGCAGATAAAATGACTGCAGCAGTAATCGCTGCCCAATTTTTATTATTAAATACTTTTTGAAATACCAGTATAAGTACAGAAACTAAGATCACTCTGAAGAAAAGCTCTTCATAAAGGCCCGCGCCAAGTGACAATGCGAATTTTTGTAAGCCTGTGAGAGAAGAAATTGGATCATTTGCTGAAAAAGCGAAAACCATGGATACAAAAAAAGTAGCAACCAGAGTAACCAAAATGGCATAAATAGTTGATTCTCCAATCATAATCGGGAAATACTTAAATCTTAGCTCACGAAGTTGCTCGCGTTCTTTGTAAAGGATAAACATCCCGAATAAGGCTACAATTAAAAGAGTAATGGATACAGCATTAACTCCGAGTAAAGAAAAAACAGATTTAAACCATGAATCGACACTGATTCTTACAATCTGAGAAGCGTCCGGTTGCGAAATAAGTATCAGTAGTTCATAAGCCAGAAAAAGAGGAAGACTTATAAGAAAACTATAAAGTAGATTTTTTGTGTCTGAGAAATATGTCTTTACAGCGTTTTCCATTAACTATCGGTATAAATAGAAACTGATTGAGGTTGATTTGGGATCAGGTCTAATATTCGGAAAGCGTCATGAGAAAGTTTCAATCCCGGATTAGTAATTCTATCATTAATGCGAACATAAATACCTTTACCATTGGAAGGGTTTTCAACAAAAATAACAGAGCCGATTGAAATATTTGAATGTGCAGCTGTCAGGTTATCAGGGTTATATAGTTCACCATTAGTAGTTGTCTTTCCTTTGTAAGAGTCTGAGTAAATCATCACAGGAACCGATCCCAGATCTTGCAAATCTGCTTTTTCCAGATAAGGATTCTCAAATGTTTTTGATGGAGGGAGAAGAACCGTGATATTTTTACTAAGCCGTAGATTATTAATATCAATTTGAGGGTTTAAAGCCTGAAGCTCACTCTGAGACATTTCAAATTTATTCAAGATGGAATTAAGATTATCAGAACCGGAAAGTGTATAAAGAGCGAACTTTCCCTGCGGGGATGATTCATCTGAAAATTCAGAAACTACAGGAGCAACACTTACAGATTTAACTGCTAATCTCTGTCCTATTCTAAGGTCATTGCTGGTCAGGTTATTTAGGTCTTTCAATTCCTGAACACTCATATCATTTTCGCGGGCAATTTTATATAAACTATCGCCGCTTTTTACCAAGTAATAAGTATTAGGAGAAGTTGATGGAGAGGTAATTAATGAACTTGTGTCTTCCTGCTGAGATAAAGAATCAGGAATTTCGGGGAGTTCCGCTTGCACGAAATATACAAGCTCCTGATCTATTTCCAGAGCATTGCTTGTAATGCTATTCCATTCTTTTAATTCTGCAACTGTAACATCCAATGCTTTTGATATACTATAAAATGTGTCGCCCTTTTTTACCTGATAGGTCCTCTTCTCCTGAGCACTGACTGCATTAGTAAAGCAAACTAAGAAGATGCCAAATACAATTCCTTTAATGATTTTATTTAAAATAGATCTCATAAACTTTCCTCAATTTCCATCTCTAAATTAATTAATGCTCCCTGCAATTCAGACTTTGAATGCTGGTCCTTTAGCCTAGTTGTAACGACGATACCGTCTTTATAGCATTCCAAAGCCAAATTGTTCTCTCCTAGTTCTTCATACAATTTTCCCAGGTGATAATAAACTCCGCTGTAATCAGGGTCATTATTCCGGATATTTTTAAAAAGCGATAATGCTTTTTCTTGTTGATCAATTTTTAATAATTCCAAAGCCAATGCAAATTTTACAAAAGAATCTGTTGGGTTCTCTTTTAATCTGTTAGCAAGCTTAGAAATTTTTGATTCCAAAATTTATACGGATTTAAATCTTTCTTCGATTTCAGCGATAGAATCACCACCAAACTTTTCAAGAAAAGCATTAGCAATAACCGGGGCAATAACACTTTCAGCTACTACTACTGCTCTTGGTAATGCACAAACATCAGATCGTTCATATCTGGTCTCAGTTTCCTCGAGCGTATGCATATCCACCGTTACCAAAGGATTTAACATGGTAGGGATAGGTTTCATTGCTCCGCGAATTATAATTGGCATACCATTGCTCATTCCTCCTTCAATTCCTCCGGAGTGATTGGTTTTGCGCTTAAAATTCGAACCATTATGAGTGATCTCATCATGAACATTTTGGCCATCTCTTTTAGCTGCTTCGAACCCAAGACCGATTTCAACACCTTTCATTGCTTGAGTGCCCATTATTGCCTGAGCAATTTTTCCATCCAGCTTTTGATCCCAATGTGTGAAGCTTCCCAGACCTACGGGCACTCCGGTAATTATGATCTCATAAATTCCACCAAGAGAGGAACCCGCTTTTCTCTGAATTTTGATTTCTTCCCGCATTTGTTCAGAAAGCTCTTTATCCAGGCAGCGGACATCTGATTCATCCGCAGTTTTATAAACGTTTTCGGCACCATTTTCATAGAGTGGGTCAACGGTTTTTCGGACAGAGTCCCAATCTTTATAACCCACTTTTCCGATCTGTATAACATGTCCACCAATTTCAATTCCAAAGTGCTTCAAAAATTGTCTGGCAATTCCACAGCAGGCAACACGCATTGCAGTTTCGCGAGCACTTGAACGCTCAATAACAGGGCGGATATCATCAAAACGGTATTTTTGAGCACCAACAAGATCAGCATGACCGGGACGAGGTAGTGTGATCTTTTCTATACCATCAGCTTCAGTTTCTTTATTCATAACTGTAGGCCAACCGGCTTTATCTTTTTGAAAAGCCCGATTTTCCATGATCATGGAAACAGGACCACCCATTGTTCTTCCAAACCGAACACCGGAATTAAAAATAGCACGATCTTTCTCAAATGCCATTCTTCCTCCTCTTCCATAACCTTTTTGGCGACGAGCTAAATGTTGTGCTAAATCGTCTTCTGTAAGAGGAAGACCGGCAGGAACTCCTTCAACAATTCCGGTTAGTGCCGGACCGTGAGATTCACCTGCTGTTAAATATCTGATCATAAAAGTAAAGTTTCGGAATTACGTGTTCGTTCAGCCAGAGGTCTGGAATCGTTACAAACTTCTCTTCTGAACTTGTCAATTTGTTCAAGGTCACCAATTAAAATTAAGGAATCTCCCTCATTAATTTCAGAGGAACTGTGAGGGTTGAACTGAATACTGCCACCTTTAGGAATGATGGCGATGATGAGTACACCATACTGAGTTCTGAGATTTACCTCTGCCAATGATTTTCCGTCCAAAACAGAACCTTCTGCAATCAAAGCTTCATCAAAAGTATGATCTTGCATTGTGTACTTAGTAATTGAATCAACAAATTGATCCACATGTGGACGAAGAATTACATTTGCCATTCTGTCGGCGCCAATTTCATAGGGAGAAATTACCTTATCTGCTCCGGCTCTTAACACTCTGTTTTTGTTTGTAGTTTCATTTGTTCGTACAAGTATAAACAATTTGGGATTCAGGTCTCTGGCAAGCAGCGTTGTAAATACATTATCCTGATCACTGGAAAGAGTACAGATCAGCGATTGAGCTTTATCAATTCCTGCTTCAAGTAAAGTATCCTCGTCTTCGGCATCACCTTCTACAAAAAGTATTTTGTCTTCCTTTAATTGTTCAATACCGGATTTTCTGTTTTCAACAACAACCAGAGGCAAGCCGGCATCTTTGAGAACAGCTGCAATCCTGTGGCCAATTCTTCCATACCCGCAAATAATGTAATGGTTTTCCATTTTCTCAAGTCTTTTCTTCATAGCGCGTTTATAAAAAAGTTCACCCTCGAACAGCAACTGTGTTGTCTGCGATGCGATATAGGATATAACACCAATACCTGTCACAAAGATCAACATCGTGAATATACGACCTTCGTTCGACAAGGTGTGAAGCTCAGTAAATCCGATAGTTGAAATAGTGATGAAGGTCATGTACAAACCTTCGAACCATGTCATGTTTTCAATAAGATGATACCCGGCAGATCCAATAGAAAAAATGATCACCATTATGAATGATGCAGTGATTATGTTTTTTAATCCGGGATTTTCAACAAGATTTCTATAAGCATTCATTCCTATAATGTGGTTTTAATACTTAATTGAACCACTCCTCCGGTTTCACTGTAAGAGTTTCTGCTTATATCAATGATCAGATCTTTGATATTAAAACCTACACCAAACCCGACACCTGCAAAATCAAAATTCTCTTTAGTTTTATTTAATTCATGTAAGTATCTGTTGTACCCCAGGCGAACATGAAAGTTTTCTCCGAAATTAAATTTCCCGCCAAAAATCACATGTCTGAAAGCATTATCAAACAAGTCCGGTTTTTTGGTTTCACCAACAATTCGCATATCCCAGTCATTCAATCTTCGTAAAGTTAAGCTAAGTTCTGCAGGGAAATTTTCAGGCTTTTTGGATACACCTACAGAAAGATCCAAAGGTAAAGGCTCTCGAGAATTCACATATGTAGATAATTGTGTACCTAAGTTTCTTATTGCTGCGCCAAAACTAAAATGTTCTTCCTTATTTTTGTAATAAATACCCCCGGAAATGGCAATAGCACTTGATTTGTATTGTTCATAAGAAGAATGAATCAGGTCAAGTGAAACTCCGCCGCTCCATTTTGGCGAAATCCTTGTAGCATAAGCTCCTGATACAGCCAGGTCAATGGCATTAAAGTCTCCAAGTTCGTTGCCGTCTTTATCAAGAGTTTTAAAGTCTCCGTACCCCAAAAACCGGATGCCTAATCCAATTTGATTATTTTCATTAACCTGAAAAGTGCCATTTGTAAAACCCATTTTGGAATCGGCAAGTAAATTTACAAATGTAGCAGAAACCTGTCCGTTTTCGGCGCCGAACAAGTAAGCAGGGTTTATATGAAAAGAAGAATAATCTCCTTCGTACAAACCGGTATGGTTACCACCCAAAGCTGAAGCACTTGCATTCGGAGTAACATCTAAAAATCTGAATATGGAAGAGACGTCCGACTGAGCTGAAGCTGAGCTAGTCAAAAGACCAAACATGCTAATAAATAATAAAGATCTTAATTCTTTCAATTTCAAAATGACAATTAGGTAAAATGTTTTGTAATATAATCAATTGAATAAGCAAAGCCCGAAAATGGTTATAACAAACATGAATTTTCTAGATATTGAATGGAAGCATTAAGACAGCTGGGTCAATATACTTTACTACTTTATCAAGCTTTACGATCTGTAACGGAATTTAGTACATATAGAGAGAATCTATTCAATGAGTTTGTTAAAATCGGATATCAATCGATACCGATAATAATGCTTGTTGGTGTTTTTACCGGAGCTGTATTAACCCTTCAAACTGCATATCAGTTAGATACGGATCTTTACCCTGCATATATAGTTGGTTCAATTGTGGCGCAATCCGTAATTATAGAACTTGCGGCAGTAATTAGTGGGTTGGTTTTAGCAGGAAAGGTAGGAGCCAGAATTTCTACAGAGTTGGGAACAATGCGTGTGAGTGAGCAAATTGATGCGTTGGAATCCATGGGGTTTAATTCAGTAGCATTTTTAGTGTTGCCGAGAATTTTTGCGGGGATATTGATGTTTCCTGTCTTGTATATAATCGCGTCAACTTTGGGAATTATCGGAGGAGTAATTGCGGGAGCAGTGGACGGTATTTTGCCGGCGGCGGAATTTATGAAAGGAGGCAGGTTATTCTTTTTCCCTGAAGATGTAGTATTTGGGATATTGAAATCATTCGTATTTGGTTTTGTGATAACCTCTATTTCCTGTTTTAAAGGATATTTTGCTTTTGGAGGAGCCGAAGGTGTTGGAAATGCAACTACCCAGGCAACAGTATTAAGTTGTATATATATACTTTTAGCTGACTTTGTTCTGGCGGCAATACTTTTATAATTATGATAGAAATCAATAATCTTACTAAGAGTTTTGGTAAAAATCTGATCTGGAAAGACGTTTCTTTTCAAATTGAGGACGGGGAAACTCTAGCAGTGATCGGGAAGTCCGGTTGTGGGAAATCTGTACTTTTAAAACACCTGAATGCACTTTTGTATCCTGACTCAGGCGAAGTTGTGATTGACGGTCAGTGTGTTTTTGACTTGAATTATTCTGAATTACGCTTGATGAGACAGCGATTTGGAATTTTATTTCAGGGTGGAGCGTTATTCGATTCAATCAACACTTTTGAAAACATTGCTTTTCCGCTCAGATACTTTACCAATAAAACAGAAGGTGAGATCAAAAAGGATGTGGAAGAAGCCCTGGAAATGGTAAATCTGAAAGAAGCAGGAAAAAAAGCAACTTCAGAGTTATCAGGAGGAATGAGGAAAAGAGTAGGTTTAGCAAGAGCAATTATTCTGAAGCCGGATTATCTTTTATACGATGAACCAACTTCAGGACTAGACCCTCAGACTTCCGAAGAAATTAATGAATTAATTGTAAATATGGCTGATAGCTTCGATCTTACGTCGATTGTGATTACGCATGACATGCATAGCGTGCTATCGATTGCTGAAAAAGTAGCTTTTTTGGACTCTCAAAAGTTAAGTTGGTTCGGTAGTATTGATGAAATGAAAAAGAGTGAACATCCACCACTGGTAGAATTTACAACTGCCAGCGAATATAAAATTAAGGCTTGAGCATTGGAAACTTCAAAATTTAACCTAAGTAACGAGATGAAAATAGGTCTCGTGGTAATAGCAGCAATCATTGTTGCTTTTATCGGCTTCAGAATAATGAGAGATCAACCTTTGTTTCGGCAATCTAAATTTTTATACACTTCATTTGACCGTGTAGATGGTTTACTTCCGGGAAATACGGTTCAAATCAAGGGATATAAGATTGGGTCGGTTAAGGATATGAGTTTTTCACCAACGAATGATAGTACAAGAATAACTCTGGGAATTACTGCTGATTTCATGATTCCGGAAGGTTCTAAGGCAGTATTGAAAAAGCCGGGACCGTTAGGGGCGGTGACGATCGAAATTGTAAAAACAAACAGTTCTGAAATGATACCATGGGGCTCTGACATTCATGGTGAAATTGATGGTGGAATTTTCGAAACCTTCTCAACGAAGGGGGAAGTGGTTGTGGATGAACTTACTGTTTCATTGACAAAGCTAAACGGATTGATGGGAAAGATAGACTCCTCATTATATTCTGATAACCGGGATCCGATCAAAAACACTCTCAGCAGTTTCGAAAAAACAGGAAAAGATGTTCAGGAATTAATATCAAAACGAAAAAGTGATATCGATTCTATGATCGTAAGTATGAGTAATGTAGCTCAAAATTTCGATGAATTATCCGAAGGAAATAAAGCTGAAGTAGACTCTATGCTTACAAGTTTGAAGAATACCAGTTCAGAACTGGAAAAGCTGAGTAAGGGATTAAACAAAACAACTTTGTCTCTAAATGACATCCTCGAAAAGATAAATGGCGGGACAGGAACTTTTGGGAAGATGATTAACGATGAGTCTCTGTATACAAATCTGGACAGCCTTTCCTTCAATTTGAACGAATTAGTTAAGAATATTCAGAAGGATCCTAAGAAATATCTCAAACATATGCGATTAGTTGAAGTCTTTTAACGAACAAAGCTCTTCTTAGGCTTTCAATTTCCTGCTTATTCCGTTATATTTGCAAGCTGTTTTTGATGTTTTACATCAAAAGAAATTCAAAATTTAAAGAACTGTTTTAGAGGACACCTGCTATGGGTTTAATGGAAACGTTGAGAAACGGTACCAAATACATTGTAATCATACTTATTATTTCATTTGGTTTGATTTGGGTACTTGCTGATGTTGACTTTTTTGGAGCTATGCAAGCCGGACCAAACAACTTGGGTCAAGTAAACGGAGATGACATCTCTCTTCAGGAATACAATCAGAGAGTACAGTATTACAACAATTTATATGTACAACAAACCGGAAACAGTATGACTCCGGAAGTCACTGCTATTTATGAGCAACAAGTGTGGGATGAGTTGGTAAATTCCAGATTGATCGAACAGAAAATGGACGAGTTGGGAATTACTGTAACTGACACAGAACTTTTAGATATGGTTTATGGAGATAATCCGGACCCTATCATTGTTCAGAACTTTAGCCGTGAAGATGGCAGCATTGACAGAGCAACTATTGATCAGGTATTAACAAATCCTGATTTTTCTCAACAAGCAATTGCTCTGGATCTTCAGTTACGTCAAAAAAGAAGACAGGAAAAGCTTACCAACTATATTGCTGCAGGTGTTCAGGTTACAAATGAGCAGGTTGAAGATGAGTTTATGAAGCAAAACTCTTTTGCAGATGTATCTTATGTCCGCTTTCCTTTTGCAGATATTACGGATGAAGAAATTTCAGTTACCGATTCTGATATCAGAGAATATTACAATGCAAATAAAGAACAATATAAAAGAGAAGAAAGCTACAGAGCCAGTGTAGTTAAGTTCAGTTATTTGCCAACTGCAGATGACACAACAACAATTTTTCAGGAAGTGGAAGAGCTGAGAAGTGATTTTGCTAATGCTGAGAGTGATTCTCTGTTCTTGAACAGGCAGCAATCATCAACTCCGTATTCTGCTACTTTTATTGATAAAGATGATGTGCGTGAAGAGTATCGTGCAGTGTTGGATATTGAGGAAGGCGAAGTTACAGAGCCGTTCTTAAATGCAGGACAGGTAAGCATCATTAAAAATGTTGAAGAAAATGGAAATGAGATCAAGTTTGTGGTTTTCTCGAGATTGATCGAAGCCCTTCAAGGAACAATAAGAGATGCTGATGAAGCAGCAAGAGATTTCCAGTTATTTGCTGATGAAGAAACAGATTTTGAGACGGAAGCAGAAAGAGCAGGCAAAGAGATCCAGTCTATTTTTGCAACCAAAGGAAGTTCGTTTATTTCAGGCCTAGGCAACAGCCAGCAGATTCTTACTTTTCTTGAAAGAGCCGATAAAGGAGAACTTTCAAGAGTAATTGAACTTGGAAGTGATTTTGTAGTTGTTCGGTTAGACGAGAAAACTGAAGAAGGATATCGACCACTTGAAGAAGTAAAAACTCAGGTTGAAACACTTGTAAAGTTGGAAAAGAAAAAAGCTCAGGCAGTTAGTAATGCTAAAGAAGCTTTGAGTTCAGCTCAGTCAGTTGAAGCTCTTGCCTCTGCAGCTGCTAAGGAAGTAAATACTGCTGAGGGTGTTTCAGCTAATTCGATGGTTCTTACAGGAGCTGGTCGTGAGCCTAAAGTAATTGGAGCTATTTTTGAATTGAACGAAGGACAAACTTCAGGAGTAATTGAAGGAAGCAGTGCTACTTATGTTGTTAATGTTACATCAAAGCAAGTTCCAAGTCTTGATAATTTGGATGAGGCAACAAGACAACAGATCAGAACCAGATTGGAAGGAGAAATTAACCAGAAATTTGGTGCTATTTGGCTGGAACAGCTTAAGCAGGAAGCAGAAATCGTTGATAACCGAAGCCGGTTGATCCAAAGTTAAAACAGTATTAGACTTAAGATTATTCAAAAGGCGGGAAGTTAACTTCCCGCCTTTTTTTGTTTTTGAAGCATTATTACACTCCGTACCTTTCAGCATGCAAGATCAACAAACGAAACACAATCACTGGATGAAAGAAGCTTTGGAATTAGCTTCAAAAGGGAAGGGATATGTTTCGCCTAACCCAATGGTTGGCTGTGTTATTGTAGACGCTAAGGGTGATAAGATTGCTGAAGGATACCATAAGAAGTTTGGTGGACCACATGCAGAAGTTAATGCGATCAAATCATTAAAAAATAAAGATAAGCTTAAAGATGCTACTTTATATGTAACTCTGGAGCCTTGTTCACACACAGGAAAAACTCCACCTTGTGCTGATATGCTTGCTAAGCTGCCGATTAAAAAAGTGATTGTGGCGATGAAAGATCCAAATCCTAAAGTAAACGGGAATGGAATCCGAATTCTAAAGAACGCCGGTTTGGATGTTGAAGTTGGTGTGATGCAAAAAGAAGCCGAAAAATTGAATGAGTTTTTTATTCATCATCAGAACTTTGGAAGACCATTTATCACTTTGAAAATAGCACAGACTGCAGATGGATTTCTGGCTGCTGCTGATGGGGATTCCCAATGGATTTCGGGTAAGCTGGCCAGGAAAAGGGTTCATGAATGGAGAGCTGAGAACGACGCCGTAATGGTTGGCCGAACAACTGCAATCTCTGATAACCCAAGTCTAACAGTTCGTCATGCATCGGGGAGGCAACCTCAGCGAATTGTAATTGACGGACCATTCGAATTGCCCAGAGAACTGAATTTATTTTCAGATAAATATGAAGAGAAAACAACCATTTTAACGTGGAACAAAGAACGGTCAAAAGAAGTGGCGGATCCAATGTTAAAAGTACTATCTCAGAATTATTTCAGAGGTGAGGTTATTCAGACATCAAAAAAAGATGGGCATGTCGATCTTAGAGAAGCTTTCAAACTTTTGAGCAAAAAAGGAATAGCCTCAATCCTTGTTGAAGGAGGCCAACAGCTTTCATCTGCTTTAATTGAGCAGGGATTGGTAGATAAGCTTTGTGTGTTTATAGCACCAAAGTTACTGGGAGCAGGAACCAGATCTGTATTGAATATTGGAGTCAATAAAATGAGTGAAATTGCAGAACTGAAAGAAGTAAGCTGGGAGAAAGTAGGTGATGATATGTTATTAACCGGATATTTTTAAATAAGTCATTCTGAAGTAGTTTCAGGATCTTATGAAAAAGGGATCAATTAAACTTAAAGATCATGTTTACAGGAATTATACAGGAAGTAGGAACCATAAGATTAGCAAAAAGCTTGAATGGCGGCGGAATGGAATTCACTATAGGATGTAGTTTTTCTGAAACTTGTCATGAGGACGAGAGCATTTCTATAAACGGGGCGTGTCATACCGTTACTGCATTTGATGAGAATACTTTTACGGTTCAAAGTGTTGAAGAAACATTGAGAAAAACTTCTATGGGAGATCTGAGCGAAGGATCATTAGTAAACCTGGAACGTTCACTAACTTTGCAGAAAGGAATAGAAGGACATTTGGTTCAAGGGCATGTGGACACGGTTGGAATTATTAGAAACATTGAGAAAGAAGAAACAGGTTGGCTTATAACAGTAGAATATCCGGAAGAGAATCAGAATATGATCGTGGGACGAGGGAGTATTACAATGGAAGGAATAAGCTTAACCATTGCAAGAGAAAAAGAGAACCAATTTACCGTAGCCATTATTCCGTATACCTGGGAGCATACTAATCTTAAGAACAAGAAATCGGGCGACAAGCTAAATCTGGAATTCGATATTATTGGAAAGTATGTAGTGAAGTATTTAGCTTCGGTAGGAAGAGATTCAGTTTAGTTTTAAAACCTGTCATAACCGCGACCGGTTTGGGTAGAACTTCTTTCAAGGTTCTTCAGGATTGGCAATTTCTGGAACAGGCTTTGTACTTGGGAGCTATTCAGGGTTAGCTTAAAAAAGTAGTACTGATTTTCTCCAAAAGGATTGACCTGAAATGTCAGGTCCCAGCATTCCAGATTTCTTGTTAAACTAAATTGAGATGGGGTGATCTCTTTTTGAATAAAGTCGTAACCCATTCGGGTGTTGAATCTCCATTTCGGAGTCAATCTGAACGAAATGTTATTCGCATTAATAGTTGCGGATCTTGTTGGTTTTTGATTGAAACGAAACTGCCATCTGTAATCAAAATTTAAAGAAACACTCCACGGTGAATTCAGAGGGGATACCGGTTCCTCATTAAAGTGAGGATCGATAGGGGAAAATCGGGATTGATTAAAAGGATCGTAGCTTCTTCTATAAACAGGCGTATATACTTGAGGGCCACCTTTACCGCCTTTAAAAGAGGTAGTAGCGGATATATTAAAACTTTGTAGTTGAGCTATTTTATTTCCGTCACTTAAAAAAAAGCGGTCAAATTCTCGGCCTGTACTATCAACTTGGTAAAGAGAGAAATTAGCTCCTGCAGAAATCCGTATCCCGGTCAGGGCATTCGAAGATAAAGAAGTTCTTATATCGCTGAAATGTAAACTATCAGCTGCAAAATTGTAAGATGTGCTTGCTGATAGATTGTCGACCAGCTTAAGTTTCTTTTCATTTACTTCTCCGGTGGTGTCTCGGGTAACAATTTTAGTTTCGAACACATTTCTGAGGGAAAATGTAAGAGACTGTTGCTCACCGGAACCCGGTCCTCCGAATATTTCATTTGAAAATATGGAATAACGTCGGGAATTTTCACCAGTGCTGTCTGTATTTACACTTCGGTAAAACCCCCAAATTTCATCACTAAAGTCAGGACGATAAGTATACGATATACTTGGTATGGCAGTGTGCCTGAACCCTTCCAGTTTTCCAATTTTTTTACTAGAAACACCATAAAATGTAGTAGAAAATGAAAGACCAAGATTAAAATCACGAGCACTAGCAAATCCCCGGACTTGTTCAGTTTTAATCGGGTTGGGATCTGATGTTGAGTCCGGACTAAAAGATTGTCGAGTTGTGGTAGGATACCAATACTCATTGTAATTTGCGCTTGCAGAAAGGTTCAAGAAGGGACTGGATAGCAGTCTTCCTAAACTTATTCCTGCAGTTTGCTGAAAGCCATATCTAAAATGATCTTCATTGCCAGTGGCTTCCTGATATTTGTCAGGGTCAAACAAAGCGTCAATAAATGATATTTCAGCAGAATCGGCATCAATGGGCGCGTAATTAAATCTGGAGTTAAAACTATTATTATATCGTATAGATACACTTTCATACCATTTAGGATCATTACTGACCTGAGATTTAAACGGAGTAAGTGTTTTTAAGCTAAATGTACTGTTTGGCCCGGTAAGCGAGGTAGTGTTATTATTAAAATTTTGGGTTAGCTGTGAGTTTATACTGAAATTAAAATCGTTATCAGGGTGGCTATAATTATATGCAATTTTAGAAGTAGAGTTGGTTGAGGCACGGTCGTCTATGTCAAAAGAATTTCGTGTATAATAATCAGCGGTTCTTAAATTAATTCCGGCATTTATTCTTGAGTAAGGTGAAAATTCCTGATTATGATTAATGCTAACAGACTTTTGAACACTTGTAGTAAATCCGGGATCTGTTTTTTCCAAACCCTGATCTCTTGAATATCCAAGGTTTATATTTCCACTAAAACTATTTCTCTTGCGGTACTGAAAATTAGTGCTGGTAAAGAAAGTGCCTGATGTATAAACATCACTGCTTATTTGACCGGTTAAGTAATCATTGAAGTATTGAAACCAACCCAGGTTTTGCAATCCAATACCTCGGGAAGATTGAGCTTCAAAAGCATAAGTAGGGGTAAGTAATCCCGAAGTTTTTTTCTCTAAAGAAGCTGGTACATAACCAAATGGAAATATGATCGGATATGGAATGTCCAGAATATAAAGGCGAGCATTAGAAAAAAAGACTTCTTCCTGATCAACTACCTTCATTTTTTTTGCCTTTATATAATAATACAGATAGTCAGGTGGACAAGTAGAATATATACCATCTTCAATGAAGACTTCATCGGGATTAACATTTTTCACTTTTGAACCAATCAAATAACCATCCGGCACCTTGATTTTTGCTTCTTCAAACTTTCCTTTTTGAGTTTTATAGTTAAATAAAATCCTGGTACTTCTTATCTCATCAGTTTCTCTTTTTAAAACCGGATAAGAAAGGGTGTCGGCGGCTGACTGAGCAGTTGCTTCAACCTGATTTTTTTTAATATCCATTTCTATTTCTCCTGCAGTTAGTTCTCCTGCAGTGTGAGATACTTTAGCTTGTCCGAATAGAAACGCTTTTCTTCCGTCCCTTAAATTAATTACTAATGAGTCATTAGACTGAAATTCGACGGCGTCTTTTATGTTACTTTTTTTGACGGCGGGGCTTTTTGGAGGGGAAGTTGAGTTTTCTTTGGCCGTTGAATCGGGAGGAGTTTGAGCATTAGAAGCGTCCGTAATAAACAGAACCATTGTACAAGCAAAAAGCAGGCGGACAATCGCGTGTACGTGGTTCTTTAAAATCATCTAGCTTAAATTATGCAAAAGAATCAAATGCCAGTCCGGCGGCCCCAAGTAAGGCACTGTCATTACCAAGATCTTCATAAACGAGTTCGAGGTCTTCCTGAAATGGTAACATCATGTGCTTTTTTATAATATCTCTTGCAGGTTCAAATAACCAGTTTCCAGCTCTTGAAACGCCCCCGCTAAGCACATATTTTCGAATGTCTAACATGTGGGTATAATTAATGATGGCATATCCAAGACGCTCCCCACTTTTTCTCAGAATTTCAATAGCTAGTTCGTTGCCTTCGTCTGCTTCCATAGTAAGGTCAACGGGCTCAAGTTTATCAAAATCTCTATGAAATTTGCTATAAAGAGGATTACTGGTTTGTTGCATGATGAGATCCGTGGCAAAACGACTCAGGAATTTTTGACCAAGGTAAGCCTCTACGGTTCCTCTTGTGACACTATTTGAGAGCGGACCATGATAATCCAGAATCACATGCCCCAACTCACCTGCCATTCCATGTGTGCCTTTGTACAGCTTCTTGTTGATGATGATACCGCCGCCAACACCGGTTCCTAAAGTAATTATTATAAAGTCATTATATCTTTGACCTACTCCGAAATGCAGAGATCCTAAAGCCGCAATGTTAGCGTCATTTTCAATTCTGCAATCAAGATTTGTGCGCCTGGATATTTCATCGGCTGCATGAACCTTTTCCCAACCGGGAAGATTTGGAGGGTTTCTTACTATTGTTTGATCATGATTTACCATTCCGGGTAAACCCATCCCAACCCCAATTACATCATGATTTGAAGTTAATTCTTTTATAGTTTTACTGATTCTGTCAAGTAAATGATCTCGTCCTAATTCAGCATGTGTGGGATTAGAAGTTTGTTCAATTATGCCCTTTTCTTTATCAACAATAGCGGCCTTAATATTTGTACCGCCTAAATCTACAGCAACTGCTTTCATTTAAAAATATCCTGATTATTCTGATCGACGGACTTTGTATACAGTTTCGCCCGGTTTTCTCATTCCATATTCTTCCCGTGCAATTTTTTCAAGTAGCTGAGCGTCCTGATGCAAATGATCGATTTTTGTTTTTAAAACTTCGGTAGAGGTATTCAGCTCCTCGATCTTTTGTTTTAGGTCGTGTTTTTGATTATTCAACCCAATTCTGGTAAGCAAGCTATAGCTGTCTACAAAACCAAACCAAATCAGAACAAATGTAGAAAGTATTACTACCAGAACAGATTTTTTCCAATGAATCGGATTTAAAAATTCGGTTTTCATAAACGAAAATTTGAAGTTTTACAATGAGATTAACGAAAATACATTAATTTAGATATTAATGATAATGCTAAAAGTATTCTATGAAAGTTAGGATCTTCTTGTTTACCATTTTGTTTTTATGGCTTTCGGCTTCATTAAGCGCTCAAAACGAGGAAGGCGCCGAATGGATAAAGGTATATTTCAATATGCCAAGCGATACTTCGGTTATGATGGATGGAAATAAAGTCAATGATTCCATCGATCTTATTTCAACACTTGAAAACCTTATCGATTCAGCAAAATTCAGTATAGACTTATCTATTTATGATATTGAAGACGAGAGAATAGCTCATGCATTGGTCAATGCAAAAAAAAGAGGCGTGCGGGTCCGTGTAGTAACTGATAATCATAACAGAACTGATGGAGGAATTCTGGACGAAAGGATCTGGGATATATTCAGACAAGGAGGTATTACTTCCATTGATGATGACGGAGATGTCTATTTGCCAAACGGAGAGATTTCAGACAATGACCTGATAAATGACGGTGCTGATATGCATAATAAATTTGCAGTTATCGATGCTATTTCTGAGGAGAAAAGTGATGATTATGTTTGGACGGGCTCTACAAACCTGACTTATACCGGAGCGTATAACACAAATAACACGATCGTTATTAAAGATCATGAAGTAGCGGCTGTGTATTTAGAGGAATTTGAACAAATGTGGGGTTCAGATAGTGACACACCTGATCCAAGGCGGGCAGTGTTTCATAAAGATAAAAGAGATGTGTCTGAGCATATTTTTGATGTTGGCGGCACTAAGGTGGAGGTTTACTTCGCTCCTATTAACAGGGATGATACAAAACCCAGTGTAAGTGAAAGAATTGTAGAAGTGATAAATACTGAGACACAATCCGATATTCGGTTCCAGGCTTTTGCGATTACCCCAACTATTCCGATCAGCAAAGCAATTTGGAGCAAAAGTATTAATACTGACATTCAGTTAGAAGGAGTAATAGATCCCGGTTTTTTCAGTAGATACCGAAACACCGGAACGATCTGGGGCAGTCCTGAAGCTCAGTTAGGTAACAGAACTATACTCCCGGCTCGTGAAACAAGAAAGTTGCACAGTAAACTAATTATTATCGATGTAAATGAACCTTCGCCTGAGGATGAAGCAGTGGTTATTGCCGGTTCTTATAATTTCTCAAATAATGCAGAACTAAGTAACGATGAAAACACACTTATTATCTATTCCGATGAGATTGCAAACCAATATTATCAGAACTTTAAAGAAGTAATGAACAGGGCTCAGGGGAAAAGTTTTGGGCCTTCTCCAAAAACAGATCCTGAAAAGTGGTATGATGTGTATGCAATACGGGACGGAGCGGAGTTTGAGATCGAAATAGTACCGGGCTTTGGGTATCCGGTTCAACTTTTGGGAGTTGATGTTCCATCTATTTACGCTGGTGGAGATTCTGCTGAATATTTTTCAGGAGCATCTGCCGGTTATTTGAAGAATTTGCTGGAAGGAAGAAAGGTGAGAATTTATGACTATGATGGGGGCGAAGCATATTCAGCTTATAACCGACTTTTCGCTTACGTAGTTGTTGATAAAGAAGGAGAGAAAAGTTCGTTAAATAGAGAGATACTTATAAATGGTTTCGGAACTTATTCTGAGAATTTCCGGCAGAATGAAGATTCAGTAGATGCTTTTAAAAAATATGAAGGGCTTGCCAAAGAAAATAACAGAGCAATTTGGAAAAATGAATCGAAGATCGGCTCGAAAGTATTAAGAGCAAAAGAAATTGAAAAGGGATCGGCTATTGAGGTCGTATATCCAATCAATATAAATACGGCTGATCAGGCGACTTTACAGTTACTTCCGGGAATCGGAAAAACCTATGCTTCCAGAATAATTGAATACAGATCAAGCAATAATGGCTTTTCGAGTATAGAAGAGTTACTGAAAATAAAAGGAATCGGTACAAAGAGATTGGCGAAAATCCGCCCATTGATTACTATTTATTAGACAAGCACTAACTCTTTCAGGTCCGCTTTCAGTGTAAGTAACATTTTACCAATTATTTGTGAAATACGAGCTTCGCTCAGGCTTAATGATTCAGCTATTTCTTTTAATGTGCATTCTTCATAATAATACAATGCTAAAATAATCTGTTCTCTTTCTGATAAAGACTTAACAGCTTGCTTTAGCTGTTGAGAATCCTCTTCATTAATAATTGACTGGTCAGGTAAACCAAAGTTTACATCTTCAATTCTACCTAAAAGAGAGTTTTCAGAATCTGAACTGTGGCATACATCAAGGGATAGGGCAACTCGCTGCTGAACTTTAGAAAGAAGTTTTTGATAATCATTCAGGCTAAGATCCATTTCTTTTGCAACTTCATGATCCAAAGGAGTTCGCCCCAGTTTTTGTTGTAGGTAACTAATGGTCTCTTGAGCAGAACCATAGCGAGCCCGGTTTGTTCTTGACAGTTCATCAATCGAACGAAGATAATCAATAATACTACCCCTGATTCTGTAATAAGCAAAGGTATTAAACTTCACGTCTTTATCAAGAGTGTAATTGTCCAAGGCTTGTAAGAGCCCGGTTGCTCCGATATTGATTAAGTCGTCTTTATCACATAAAGGAGAGTTAGGGCAACTCACTTTACCTACAATACTTTTAATAAGAGGGATAGACTCTTTTACGATAAGATTTTTAAGGGAAGAAGTAGGGTTGGTCTTGTATTCTAAAACTAAACTCTGAAGATCCATAGTATTGTACCACCGTTTATTAATTATTGTCTCCGCATATATAATATTAAGAATTTTTAATTATTAAAAAATTTTAATATTAATTTTATTTAATAATAAATAATGCGTGTAGACACCGGAAAAGGCAGTATTTGTGATTTTCAGATGCTTGGAAATACGAGGAGAGAAATATTTTTTTTAAAAAACTAATGATTTTCAGAGAGTAGCCGATACTATATGTAGTATGCTAAGTCCTGATTTCCATATGAGTAGTAGTAAGAGTCATTTTTTTAAAATGGTAATCGAACTATGTGAATTAGAAGATGAGACGTCTCTTCTGGAGCAAATCGAAAATGTAATTGAAGGGTTAGATTCTCGGTATGTTGCGTCAGCCAATTTTGCAGAGTTTTTAAACTACTGCCAGAACCTGGTTATGAATGGAGAGTATATAGAGTTAAAAAGGTTACTAACTGGGAAAGTGAATAAGAGTGCGCCTGAGTCGGTTAAAAGAGCAAATGTTCTCGGCTTACACTCATTTAAAAAAGCAATATAATGACTAACAATGAAGAGCGGGTTTTAATTAAAGAGCTGCTGGAAGTAAATAAAGATGTAATGCTTACCAATAAAAAGAAGGAATTCCTTCTGGAAGACGAAGGTGTAATGGAGGCTATCATTGCAGGCCTTATAAGAGACTTTAACTACCTGTAACAAAAAACCCCTTCCGAGATCAATCGTAAGGGGCTGGTCAAGAGAGATTCTTGTAATATAAAAACTGTGATCCGGGAGGGACTCGAACCCTCGACCCACGGCTTAAAAGGCAGTTGCTCTACCAACTGAGCTACCGGATCTTCCATCGCAAATGCGAAAGGCTCCAAAGATACGGGTTTATAAACTTTATGACAATCTTAAATCAAGTATTATTCAGATTTTTTCATTATTGTTTAAGAATTATCTCATATAAGTCTGATTCTACGCTTACTTTTACCTCTTCTATAATCCTGCCAACTTCTTTTCCATTCTTATAAATAATAAAAGTCGGAGTTCTTTTAATATTATTCGCTTTAATAATTTCTTTGGGTCCTCTTTTCTTGTACTCCAATGCTGTATAGTTAGCAGTGATCAAAGGATTATCTATGGAGTGCATTACTTTGAAGAAAGCAGGTATTTCTCTTTTACTGTCATGACACCACATCCCCATAAATACATCAACCAAAATAGAATCTTCTACTGCGTTTAGTTTAGAAATGGTCTCCGGATCAGGTTTATATCGCTCGGCATACAAATCAAAGATCTTTACCTCTCGGATCTGTGCTTCTGTAACAGGACCACTTAAATATTCATCCTGTGCGGTTGCCGGAATGGCCAGCACAAATAATAAAGAAAAAAAGAGGGGATAAATTTTCATTGAGAGCATTTCTAAGTTCTGTACATTACATTGAACATCATAAGCATTCAAAAGATTAAGTAAAAGTATGGCAAGTATTTTCTCTAAAATTATAAAAGGTGAGATTCCCTGTTACAAAATTGCTGAGAACGAAGATTACTTTTCGTTTTTAGATATAAATCCAATTGCAGAGGGGCACACACTGGTTATCCCTAAAAAAGAAACAGACTATATATTTGATCTTTCCGATGAATCCTTGCAAGGATTAATAAGTTTCTCCAAGAGAATAGCAAAAGGTATAGATCAATCACTGGGGACTATCAGAACAGGTATAATTGTAGAAGGCCTTGAAGTTCCGCATGCACATATACATTTAATTCCTATCTATTTTGAAGGACAACCGGTAAGTTTGGGTAGAAAAACAGATGTAAGTGAATCCAGAATGAAAGAATTAGCATCTTTAATAAGCAATGCAGTTGAACTATGAGAATATTAATCATTAATGGACCCAATTTGAACCTGTTGGGAACTCGGGATACCGGGATTTACGGGACCGGAACCTTGGAAGAGCTTCAGGGTTATATTTCTGAGACATTTAAGGAACACGATATATCATTTTTTCAAAGCAACCTGGAAGGAGCAATTATTGACAAATTACAGGAAGCAATGGTTGACGGAACCCAGGGTTTGGTCACTAATCTGGGAGCATATACTCATACTTCCGTAGCTTTAAGAGATGCGTTGGAACCAATTAACTTCCCCAAAGTAGAAGTTCATATTTCAAATATCCATGCCCGGGAGACTTTCAGAGAAAAATCTTTAACAGGAGAGGTTATGGATGGAATAATTACAGGCTTTGGAAAGCATAGTTATATTCTTGGGGTACAAGCCATAGAACACCTTACAAATCAATAACTTTTGAAGCAGCTTAAAGAACTTTTTTCTGATACACTTATTTACGGAGTAAGCAGCGTCTTTACCCGTTTTATCAGCTATTTGTTGGTCCCGTTCTACACCGGAGTATTTAATACCGACGAGTACGGTATTGTAAGCCTGATCTATGTTCTGATAGCTTTTCTGAATGTGGTATTTACATATGGTATGGAATCCACTTATTTCAAATACGCTAAAGATCGGGACAAAGCAAAAGACATTTTTAAGACACTTCAATTGTGCCTGCTTGGAACTACCGTTGTACTTGTAGCTGTAGTTTGGTTTCTGAATCCTATTCTTAACCCAATTATAGGATTAGCCGAGCCATTTCCTCTCTTTACACTGATGTTGGGGATCTTAGCATTTGATACAATGTCGGCAGTACCTTTTGCTGAGCTGAGACTAGGAAGAAGACCGGTTATTTTTGCTTTTCTGAAAATGTTGAATGTGCTCATAAATATTGGTTTAAACCTCTATTTGATTCTGGAGCTGCATTTAAGCATTGAAGCGGTTCTGATCAGTAATATACTTGCCTCTATAGTTACTGCAATTCTGGTGTGGTCGGTGACTTTTGATATGATGAGAGGTTCATGGGATACAGAGGTTCTTAAAAAAGCATTGATATTCGGTTTGCCATTTGTTCCTGCGGGAATTGGATATGTGATCAACGAAATGATCGATCGTGTTTTCCTGAAGAGAATGGATTCCGAAACACTTACTAAATTATATGGTTTAGCGGGAGACGGGACCGCTTATAATGGAGAAGATATAGTTGGTATTTATTCAGCCGGATACAAACTGGCGGTAGTAATGTTGCTTTTTGTAACGGTATTTAAGTTTGCCTGGCAGCCCTTTTTTATGAGAAAGTCGGACGAGGAAGATGCTCCTAAATTATTTTCTGAAACTTTCAGATATTTTAATTTAGGTGCTGCTTTTATATTCATCTTCTTTTCATTGTTTATCTCATTCATTGTTCAGATAAAGATTCCTTTTACGGATGCGACACTTATTGGAAGAGACTATTGGCTGGGCTTAAATATTGTATCACCATTGTTAATGGCTTACTGGTTTCAGGGTTGGTATATAAATTTTTCAGCAGGTATTTTTATTGGAGATAAAACAAAAGTTCTGGCATTTATTACTCTTATTGGATCGGTGATTACCGTGTTGGGAAATTACATTTTTGTACCCTATTTCGGAATGATAGCGTCTGCATACACAACATTATGCAGCTATGCTGTAATGGCTATGGTTATCTATTTTTATTCTAAAAAAGCCTTTGATGTACCCTATAAACTCTGGCAGGGATTCTTTGTGATTGCAATAGCTGAATTTAGCTTGGCATTAAAACCAACCTTTAAAAGTCTGATCGGTTCTGAATTTTGGGCTTCGGTTGTATTATTTTTCGTAGCAATGGGGGTTTTAGCACTGATGACAATGAAAAATTTCTTTTTAAAGGAAACAGAAAGTTAAATTTTGCCTCCTTGATAATCTTTCAGACACTATTTTTTTACAATTCCTGAATTTCGCTTTAATTATACTTCAACTATGAAAAAAACTGTATTTCTTTTTCTGAATTTGATGGTAATGAGCTGGATGACACAGGCTCAGGACGTTGATACAACCATGTCTTTCGAGGACTATGAACCTGTTTCTACATTAGTGGTTCCGGGAGAGAAAATTACCAAAGCAAAATTCTCTTTCATCGATGTTCACAGCCATCACTGGCGAATGGCAACACAAGATCTTAAACAACTCGCTTCCGAAATGGATGATCTGAATATGAAAGTGATAGTGAATTTGAGTGGTCGTTCGGGAGATCAATTAAAAGATATCACAGACAATATTGAAGATAGCGGGTTAAAAAGGTTCATCGTATTTGCAAACATCAACTTTAATGGAATAGATGAAGAAGGATGGACCGAAAGAGCTGTTGCACAACTTCAGGAGGATTATGACAATGGAGCCCATGGTATAAAGATATTCAAAAATTTGGGACTTACAGTTTTAGACTCTGATGGAAACCGAGTACAAACTGATGATCCCCGGATTGATCCTGTTTGGGCAAAAGCCGGTGAACTGGGAATTCCGGTATTGATTCACACGGGAGAACCGGCAGTTTTTTGGGCACCTATTGATGAACACAACGAACGATGGCTGGAAATGAAAAACTTTCCAAACCGACACAGAGGTGATACAACCAGATTTCCAAGTTGGGAAGTTGTAATGGCTGAGCAGTGGAATGTGTTCAGAAAACACCCGGAAACAAACTTTATAAATGCTCATTTAGGATGGATGGCAAATGACCTAGAAAGACTAGGGAGGCATCTTGATGAATTTCCAAATGTGTACACTGAAATGGCTGCGGTAATTGCTGAACTTGGTAGGCAACCCCGATTCGCCAAAGAATTCTTTATTAAATATCAGGATAGGTTATTGTTTGGAAAAGACACCTATCGCCCGGAAGAATACTACACCTATTTCAGAGTTTTAGAAAGCGATGATGAGTATTTTGACTATTTCAGAAAACGTCATGCTTTTTGGAAAATGTATGGATTGAATCTTCCTGATAATGTGTTGAAAAAAGTGTATTACAAAAATGCTTTAAAAATAATACCGGGTATTGATAAAAATTTATTCCCGGAAAACTAATCAATCAACTTAAATACAACTGAAATGAAAGCTTTATTAAAATTGGGAGCACTTGCAGTTTTTGCCGTGCTTCTTTCATCAGAACTAACGGTAGCTCAGGAAAGAGGGAAAGGAAATCGCCCAAGTCCGAACGCCTCAGTAAGTCAGGATATTGGATCAACCACAGTTTCAATTACTTATGGACGCCCTGGTCTGAAAGGAAGAAGTTTAGCATCTCTTGCAAAGCCGGAACAGGTATGGAGAACAGGAGCCAACGAATCTACAGTTATAACTTTTTCAGATGATGTAATGTTTGGTGGTAAAGAAGTTAAAGCAGGAACGTATTCTCTATATACTATTCCCGGTGAAAACTGGACCTTCATCATTAATAACAAACTCAGCTGGGGAACTCAGTACGATAAAGCAGAGGACGTTTTAAGAGTGCCTGCAGCAGTAACAGCAGAAGGTGCTTCAAGCTTTGAAAGATTTACCATCTATTTTGATACTCTTTCAGATACCAAAGCTCATTTAAATCTCCAATGGGGAAAAACAATGACTACAATCCCTATTACAACTAAGTAATTAGATTTTTTTTACTACTTTAAAGGAGCTCAGAAGAGCTCCTTTTTTTATGCAACACATTTTTATGAAACAATTTCTGATCTTTGTAGGCTTTTCTATTCTCTACTCAACCGCAGCATTAAGTCAATCGGGTTCTAAATGGCTTTTTGATGATTCAACTTTGCCGGAAATCAAAATAACGATCGATCCGGATTCTCTTAACGAAATTTTAGATGATGAGAATCAGCAAAGTGATCATGAATTCCATGCTACATTCAGTATTACAAAAGATGGAGTTACAGAAACAGTTGACAGTGTTGGTTTCAGATTGAGAGGGAATACTTCCAGAGCGTCTGATAAAAAATCTTTCAAAGTTTCATTCGATACATTTATTGACGGTAGAGAATACCGCGGTTTGGATAAAATGAATATTAACGGAGAGCACAACGATCCTACGATAATGAGAGCCAAATTGAGTTGGGATATTTTCGAAAAGATGGATGTTAAAGCACCCAGATCTAATCATGTCGCCTTTTACATTAATGATGTTTTTTATGGATTGTATTTGAATGTAGAACACATCGATAATGAATTTCTGAAAAAGGAATTTGATGGCGATTCCGGCAACTTGTATAAATGCCTTTATCCGGCTGATTTGAGCTATAGAGGACCTAACTCAGATGATTATAGTGAATATGAAGAATTTGGCAGAAGACCTTATGACCTTAAGACAAACGAAACAGAAAATGATTTCTCAGGTCTGGCGTCATTTATTGAATTCTTAAACAACTCAAACGATCAGGATTTCGAAGAACAGGTTCATGATTATATGGATGTAGACGCCACTCTTCGATGGATGGCTATTGATGTGTTGACCGGGAATTGGGATAACTACTCATTCAACAAGAATAACTTCTATTTATATCATTCTCCCGATGATGGTAGGTTTGTAGTAATACCTTATGATTATGATAACACTCTTGGAGTGGATTTCTTTGGTATAGATTGGGGAATCAGAAATATTTATAATTGGGGAAATCAAAACGAAGCTCGCCCCTTAACAAACCGTTTTTTTGGAATCCAAAAATTTAAAGATTGGTTCAGTTATTATCTGAATGAAACTATAGAAGCTGTTTTTAATCAGGATAGTTTGTTTCCTGAAATAGATCGTATGAAAGCAATGATTCAAACATCAGCTGAGGCCGACACTTTCAGAACAAAAGATTGGCCGGCATTGGATTTTGAGGATTACGATAAATCTTTCACTCAGGCTTTGGGTGGGCATGTTCCTTACGGTTTAAAGCCATTCATAAATCAACGAACAAGTTCAGCGTTAAATCAGCTACAGCTGAATAATATATATCCGATTATCCACACATCTTCGTCAAAGCTTCTCAACGACAATGGAGATAAAACAATCGTTGTTGAAGCTACAGTTAAAGATGATGATCTGAGTGTTGTAAGCGCTAAGCTAGATATTTTAGAGATACTGAATCCTTTTGAATTAAATGATGAAGGAAACGGAGCAGACAGAATTGCAGGCGATGGTATTTATACGGGATCTAAAGAAATAGGGTCTTATTCAGATGATATAAACTATTTCGTGCTGGCTCAGGATCAGGAAGGAAAAACAAGTCGGTATCCTCAAAACCCGGCTAAGAAAATAGTACAGGAAAATTCGGATGCTGCTACGGATCTTCTTATAAATGAATTAATGGCGAGTAACAGTTCAACCATTCAAGACGAATCAGGCTCTTTTCCGGATTGGGTGGAAATTTTTAATAGTACACCAGACGAAATCTCATTAAGCGGGTATTTTCTTACAGATGATCTGGTAAATCCCGGCAAATGGGCATTTCCGGATACAACAATTCCGGGAGAGGGATTTTTAATTGTTTGGGCAGACGACGATGAGAAGGAAGGACCCATGCATGCTTCTTTCAATCTAAATAAAAGTGGAGAGGATCTGGGACTATACAAGAAGAACGGGAATAATTTTGAAGCAGTAAACACGCTTACATTTGGTGAACAGACTACGGATGTATCGTATGCAAGAGATGGAGACGGAGTTAGTTCTTTTGTGTTCAGGAATGAGCCTACACCAGGCGCTACAAATGGAATTATTCTAAGTGCAGATGATAATTCGGAAATACCTGAAAATGTAACACTGTATCAAAATTACCCGAATCCTTTTAATCCGAGCACAACAATTTCTTTCGGGCTGGATAAACAGGATAAAGTGACACTGGAAGTATTCAATATCACAGGACAGTTAGTTGAAACTATTACCAGTGAGGTGTTTAGTGCAGGGAATCATTCAGTAAAGTTTCGTGCTGATAATCTTTCAAGCGGAGTATATTTTTACAGACTTAAAACTTCCGCCTCAACACAGACAAAGAAATTTACTTTAATAAAGTAGTTTAGATATGAAGCCATTTAATATAGAAATCACAAGTATTGAAAAAGGACCTGAAGAGCTGGAACTTCAGTTACCAATAAAAGCCAAAGCTATAAAAGAGCTTCCGGGAAAAGACAGACCTGATTACATTCTTGCTTCGTTGGAATCTTCAATTCTATGGGTAAACAAAGAGAAAGGAATTAACAAAGAAATAGAATTTGTGGTGCTTTGTGCAAAGTTTAAAGGGCAGAGCATAAATAGTGATATGAAAGAGATGACCGTTGCAGTAGCTTATGTAATTGACAACTCTATAGAACAAGATGTGATACTGAATTTCAGTAAATGTAAATATGTTGCGGTTGCAAAGGCTTCAGCAACAAGTAAATGGAATATATTCAGTTAAGAGTCAAAAAAGCACATTTCAGCTCACGCTTAGTAACTTACTTCTTACTTCTTTATAATAATCTTCATACTGATTCACGACCAGATTTTGATTAAATAGCTCCGCTCGTTTCCGAGCATTTTTGCTCATACGGGAATGTAAATCAGGATTTGTAAGTATCTCCACAGCGTTATCTGCCATACAATCGATGTCATCCAGATCACAAAGAAAACCGGTTTCGCCCTGAACATTTACTTCGGGCAGTCCGCCAATGTTAGAACTAATTACAGGCACAGAACAACTCATTGCTTCTAATGCTGCCAGTCCAAAAGTCTCTGAACCAGAAGGAATCAAAAACAGATCTGCAATGGAAAGTACTTCTTCCACCTGATCCAGTTTTCCTAAGAAGCGCACATGATCACAAATTCCGAGATCACGGCATTGTTGCTCTGTTCGTTGGCGCTCGGGTCCGTCGCCTACAAGCAAAAGTTTTGCAGGTATACCGTGTTTGAGAATTCTGTCAAATACAGTAACAACTTCAGGAACACGCTTTACTTTTCGAAAATTAGATACATGAACAACTACTTTTTCTCCATCAGGACAAATTGCTCTTTTAAAGTGACTCTTATTAGATTTCTGAAATCTTTCCAGATCAATAAAGTTTGGAATAACTTTAATGTCAGTTTTTATATCAAACCGTTCGCAGGTTTCGCGCCTCAGATAGTCAGAAACCGCAGTAACTCCATCACTTTTGTTAATCGAGAATTCCACTACATGCTTATAACTCGGGTCACTACCTACCAATGTTATATCTGTACCGTGTAAAGTTGTAACAACCGGAACATGAATTCCTTTTTCAGCCATAATTTGTTTGGCTAAATAAGCACTTGTTGCATGAGGAAGTGCATAATGAACGTGAAGAAGATCAAGATTCTCATACTCGATCAAATTGACCATTTGTGAAGCTAATGCCAGTGCATAAGGAGGGTATTCAAATAAAGGATACGCATTAATGGCTACCTCATGATAAAAAATATTAGAATCCAGCGTTTCTAGTCTGGCTGGCTTTGCATAACTCAGCATATGAATTTTATGACCCTTTGAGGCCAGCACCTTAGCTAATTCAGTAGCAACAACACCACTACCGCCAAAGGTAGGATAACAGACAATTCCAATATTCATATAAACTCTTTAATTTTTTAAAGGTAATTAATCTCACGCTTTCTAACACAACCTTTAACAGTTTGGTTTCATAAAAAATTTACGATGGCTATGTAGTATTATGTATATTTACAACCTTGAATCAGTAACATAATTGTAGTTATCTAATGGCAGGACATTCTAAATGGGCGAATATTCGCCACAAGAAGGCTAAGGAAGATTCCAAGAGATCAAAAGTTTTTACAAAAGTGATCAAAGAATTAACTGTAGCTGCACGCGAAGGTGGTGGAGATCCTACCGGAAACCCACGTTTATCGTTAGCAATTGATAACGCGAAGGCCGTAAATCTTCCAAAAGACAATATGGAACGTGCAATTAAGCGCGGGACGGGAGAAGGAGATGACGCTGCTACTTATGAGGAAGTTACTTTTGAAGGATACGGGCCTGGTGGCATTGCTTATTTTGTGGAAGTAACAACAGATAATAACACGCGTTCGGTTGCTGATATTCGACATATTTTCACCAAACATGGCGGAAACATGGGTACCAATGGCTCGGTAAGTTTCTTGTTCGAGCAAAAAGGGATGATCCGCGTGGCTGCAGAAGGTAAAGACGAAGAAGAGTTTATGCTGGAAGCCATTGAAGCGGGAGCAGATGATATACAATCAGAAGATGATTTATTCGTTGTGTACACGACTCGTGAAGATCTTTTTAATGTGCGAAAAGCATTGGAAGATGGAGGAAATAAGATCGAGTCGGCAGAGTTGATCCGCGAAGCAACAACAGAAACAAAAGTAGACGCGGAAACGGCTCTTTCAAATTTAAAAATGATGGACAAGTTTGAAGACAATGATGATGTAACCAATGTGTTTACCAATATGTTGATGGATGAGGAAACACTACAGGTAGCGGAAGAAATGGAATAGAATTAATGAAAATCTTGCTTTACATATTGATCGGATTTCTTTTTGTAGCTTCCGGAGATGGGCGAGAAGCCAATAAGGCTTACGATGAGGGGAGCTACGCTTTAGCAGATTCTCTATTCCGTTTGGCTTTGGAAGAAGACCCCGAGAATTCTAAGCTGTATTTCAATCTTGGAAATGCGTTGGCTAAACAGGGTAAAGTAGAAGACGCCATCGAAGCTTATCTGAACTCGCAGGAGTATGCTGAATCAGCAGAAGATAAAGCTCTGGCTCAGTACAATATCGGAACAATACTTGCTGAAAACGAGGACTGGAAACCTGCGGCACATCATTTCAGAAATTCCTTAAAGTTGAACTCCGGAGATTATGAAGCGAAACATAATTACGAATTAGCCGCTAAAAAAGCGTCAGAAGAAGAGAATGAGCAAAACCAGGATCAACAAAATCAGGATCAGGAAAAAGAACCTCCTACTGAATATGCCAAGGCGATGAAAAAACGGGCAGAGCAGTTGGTTGCAGAGCAAAGATATCAGGAAGCATTTAACTTGATGGAAAGTGCCGCTTCAAACGATAAGACTGTTCAGCCTAACTACAACGATTTTATGGAACGAATTAAGACCGTAAGCACTATAGACAATTAATTATGAAATACTTTTCAAGCATTTTATTAATGGCTTTGATCGCTGTGACTGTTCAGGCTCAGGATGCAGATAATTTCTTCCACAGAGGAGCGAATTCGTACATCAACTCGCAACTGAATCAGGCCATTCAGATAGTGGATGAAGGACTATTCCAACACCCGAATGATGCTAAACTGAATGCACTGAAACAAAAGCTGGAAGAAGAGAAAGAAAAACAGCAGCAACAAAACCAGCAAAACCAAAATCAGGAGCAGGAACAACAAGAACAGGATCAGCAGGAGCAAAACCAGGATCAGCAACAAGAGAATCAAGAGCAAAACGAAGAAGAGCAGCAGGAACAGGAACAAGGTGAAGGAAGTGAAGAAAATGACCCTAAACCTGAAGAAGGAAAGGAAATCGATTCCAAAGAAATAAGTAAAGAAGATGCTGAGAAGATCCTGAAAGCTCTGGCTCAGAAAGAAAAAGAATTGTTGAAAGACTTCAAGAAAAAGAAATCAAAAGACAGCGCTACGCATGATAAAGATTGGTAATAAGCCAGTACTACTTTTTGTCTTATTAATTTCAGGAATTGCCAATCAGCTTTTATTGGCACAGGATGTGAGTGTACAGGCAACCCTGACAGAAACTAATATTTTCGAAGGGGAATCAGTTCAGCTTGATATCGCAATTTCAGGAACCTCTCTTAATTCCCTGGAACGACCGGAGATCCCATCCATTTCCGGATTGAGATATTTGCCTAACAGAACTATTTCGGGTAGCAACTACACTTACGTAAATGGTAAACCATCGCTGACACAAAGCTACGGTTTTCAGTTCATTGCTCAATCGCCCGGAAGTTACACGGTTCCTTCAATCAAAGTGACGGTTAACGGGAAAGAATTTGCAACCAAACCAATTGCGTTCAAAGTACTAGACCCCAAAACCATTGACAACGGAAATGCGGAAAGAGCTCCTGATATTTATGTGAGATTAGAACCAACTACTCAAAATCCGGTCGTGGGTCAGCAGGTTGTTGCTGATATCGTATTATATTTTAAAAGCGAAGTAGAAGTATCTAATTACAACACCGTTCCCGGATGGAAGGCTGAAGGTTTTTGGAAAGAAGAATTGAACAACCCATCACAAGCCAGAACAACTTCAGTTATTATAAGTGGAATTCGATATAAAAGAGCACGGCTTTTACAGTATGCACTTTTTCCCACCAAAGCAGGAGAGTTGACTTTAAGCCCGTACAGTTTAACGGTAAGGATTCGCAACAGCCGAAGAACAGCTCGAGATCCATTTAATTTTAGTTTTGGACAAGAAAACAAAGAACTAAAAACTCTTCCGGTTACTTTGACTGTTGGGCGACCACCAGCCATTGAAAATGCTGAGTATATAGGAGCAGTGGGTGATTTTGAGATCAAAAGAACTATAAAGCCAAGCTCTGCTTATGTGGGTGAAAGCGTGGAGATCATAACTGAGATCACAGGCTCAGGAAATCTTCCACTTCTCAACAAACCTGAGTACGATTTTCCGGAGTCTTTAGAGTTGTATAATCCACAGGAAAACACAAGTATTACCCGTGATAACAGGGTGATCGCCGGCTCTAAAACGTTTACTGATATTATCATCGCTCGCAATGACGGCACTTATTCTATTCCAGAAAAAAGGATAGCAACTTTTAATCCTGACAAAAACAGCTACGAATATTTTACGCTTTCAGAAATAAATTTCAGAGCGGATATAGATCCTAATGCTACAGTTACCTCATTGGAAGATATGCGTCTGGATATTGATCCGGTTACAGGATTAGCACAATGGAAAAAGAAATCAGATACGCCTTTAACCGAAAGAAATTCCATTTGGGTAATGCTGTTTACTCCATTTTTGCTTTTTATTGGAGCATACGGGTATAAGAATTATTACGATAAATTGAATAACGATGCCGGCTTTGCAAGATCTACAAAGGCCAAAGATAAAGCGATGGAAACTTTGGACAACGCAAAAACCACAGAAGACATCAAAGAGGGATACCATAAAATTCAGAAAGCTCTTTCTCAATTTATAGCTGACAAACTGAATCTGCCAATAGCAGGAGTTTCGGGACAGAGTCTAATCACAGAGATCCAAAAGAGGGGCACAGATAATTCTGTAATAATGGAGACCAAGAGAATTTTTGATAAATGTGAAACCATAGCTTACGCTCCAAATATTTCACAGGAAGGATTAGAAGATGATGTGGAAAAAACCAAACAACTGATCAAAGATTTGGGGAAGGTTCTGTGAAAAAAGTATTGGCAGTATCAATTCTTTTCTGTTTTACCGGAGTATTATTTGGACAGTCTTCACCACAACTTAATTTTGATGAAGCCAATAATTTACTGGAAGAAGGTAACTACAGAGAAGCTTTAAAAAAGTATCGACAAATTGAAGGGAATAACTTTATTTCCGGAGAACTGTTTTTAAATATGGGAATCGCTTCTGTTCAAATCGATTCTTTGGGACTGGCAAAGTTCTACTTTTTGCAGGCCTCAAAATTTGAGTCAACGCAACAAAGTGCAGATCAGGCGCTGGATTTTGTGAACTCTCAATTCAGCAGACAGTCTGCGAAACTTCCTAAATTGCCGTGGGACAGAGCCGTAGATCATTTTAAAGTAACTCCGGGTACGTTCGGATTGTTTTTGATCGGATATTGTTTTGTTTGTCTGGCTTTATTGCTGATCATAGCCGGATGGTTTAATCTGATAAAGCTTCCAAAGCAAAAGAATATTATCATCAGTTGTTTAACCATTGCTGTACTGATTATCTCATTATCATATTATGTGGATTATGTAGACCAAAGATATGACGAAGCTGTTTTGATCATGGATGAATCCAGTGTCTCTGCATCTCCAACTGAAAATGCGGAACTGGTAAGTATGGCGTACGAAGGATACGATCTGACCATTGACCGGAAAAAAAGTGCAACACAAGAAAACTGGTATTACATTAGATTAGGAAACGGACAATTCGGCTGGATAGAAGCCAAAGGAATCAAAATTTTATAATTCAAAAAAACTCATGAGTAAATCACAAGAGTACATCGATCAAAACATTAGCAAATTTGAAGAAGAACTGTTCGACCTGCTTCGCATTCCCAGTGTGAGTACCGATTCTTCCAAAAAATCTGCGATCAAAGAAGCAGCTAACTTTCTGTTGAATCAGTTCGAGTCTTTTGATCTTGAGCGGGTAGAACTATTTGAAACGCCGGGAAACCCAATTGTGTATGCCGAGCATTGTCCGCATGATGACAAACCAACCGTTTTAGTGTACGGGCATTATGATGTGCAACCATCCGACCCCGATGAATTGTGGGATTCTCCTGCTTTTGAACCGGTAGTAAAAGATGGAAATGTGTATGCTCGTGGAGCAAGTGATGATAAGGGTCAGTCATATACGCACGTAAAAGCGATCGAGTCTTTCAGAAAAACAGGGCAGGAAATTCCGGTAAATGTGAAATTTATTCTGGAGGGAGAAGAAGAGATCGGTTCTCCGAATTTGGTTCCGTTTATCACTGAGCATAAAGACATGCTTGAATGTGATATGGTGTTGATCTCTGATACTTCTATGTTCGGAAAAGATATGCCATCCATCACTTATGGATTACGCGGCTTGGCTTATATGGAAGTTGAAGTTGTTGGACCAAACCGGGATCTGCACTCCGGGGTGTACGGCGGTGCGGTAGAAAATCCATTGAATGTTTTGTGTGAGATGATCGCCAAATTGAAAGACGAAGACGGAAGAATTCAGATTCCGGACTTTTATGACAAAGTGATCGATCTTACAGATGCAGAAAGAGAAGCATCTGCAGCACTTCCTTTTGATGAAGAAGCTTATAAAAAGTCACTCGATATTGACGCCGTTCATGGTGAAAAAGGATACACCACACTCGAAAGAGCTTCGGCGCGTCCCACTCTTGATGTAAACGGAATTTGGGGCGGGTACACCGGCGAAGGTGCAAAAACAGTGCTTCCATCCAAAGCGAATGCAAAGATCAGTATGCGTTTGGTGCCGGATCAGCACCCAAAAGAAATTGCAGAGTTGTTTACAGAATATTTTAATTCCATTGCTCCGAATACGGTGAAAGTAAAAGTAACGGATCATCACGGTGGACACCCATCGGTAACCGACCTGTCTTTTTACGGATTGAAAGCTGCGGCTCAGGCATTTGAAGATGTGTTCGAAAAAGAAGTACTGTTTTCCCGTGAAGGCGGTTCCATCCCGATCGTTGCTGATTTCAAAAAAGTACTTGGTGTGGAATCTATTTTGATGGGTTTTGGAATTACGAGCGATGCCATCCATTCCCCAAATGAAAAATTCTCACTTCAGGATTTCCATAGAGGAATTAAAACGTCAGCAAGGTTTTTGGAGATATTAGCAGAGGCTTAGAATATTGAATATTGAACAGGGAATATTCAATGTTGAAGTGTCTCCTTTTTCATAACCTTGTCATCCTGAGGGAACCCATCCCTGTCCCTTACCTTAAACAAGGGAAGGGAACGTTGTAATTAGTATTTGAGTGGAGTTATAAAGTCTCCCTCCCTAAAGTTAGGGAGGGAACAAGGGCTGTCTCTTATACACATCTCCGAGCCCACGAGACCTCTCTACATCTC
>CAJXQC010000009.1 GCA_913058495.1 uncultured Balneola sp.
CTTCACCTGAAAGGATTATTCCTGCTTCGCAGACGCATCCGGATCATGCTCTCTTATCCGTCTTAAATACTAAGGGCGAATTTTTCCAAAACTATCACTATTTAACTGTCAACGAATTACATGACATCTATATGGATGACTATCATATATAAAATAGAAGGGATTTATTGCAAACCATTACTGATTCTCGATACCAATAATAGTATCTTTGAATACATCAAAAAATAATAGAAGCACTCGTTTAATTCCTTATGGAAAATCTTAAAGAAATTGATTTTGTAACCAAGACCACACTTCCGAATGGTCTTAGAATTGTAACAGAAAAAATTGAAAGTGTTAAAAGCATTTCGGTTGGAATCTGGGTAAAAACCGGATCCAGAAATGAAACTCCTAAACAAGCGGGGATCACACATTTTCTGGAGCATATGCTGTTTAAGGGAACAGATAAACGATCCGCTTACGATATAGCTCTTAGTATGGAATCAGTTGGTGGATATCTGAACGCTTTCACATCATCCGAATACACCTGCTATTTTGCACGCTGTGTAAATACTCAGATCGAAAGAGCTTTGGATGTACTTTCAGATATGGTTCTGAATCCAAGTTTCCCGGAAGAGGAAGTCGAAAAAGAGAAGAAAGTCGTTATCGAAGAGATGAAAATGTACAGAGATTCTCCGGATGATTATCTTTTTGAAGAATATAATACCAGAATGTTCCAGGGACATGAACTAGGTCGACCTGTATTGGGATTGGAGGAAACAGTTTCATCGTTTACCCGAGAAGATCTGTATGAGTACATGGAAGAAAGATACCGTGCCGGAAATTTGTTGATCTCTGTTGCCGGCAATGTAGAACATGAGGATGTTGTAAAATTAGTTTCGGAATATTTGGGTGATCTTCCTGCTCTGGATGTTGATAACGAAGAACAGCCACTGAACGAGTTTGATACTTCTAAACTTGAGCTCACAAAACCGATCGAACAAACGCATTATATTTTAGGAAGAAGAGGATTAAATTTCGATCATGACGATAAGTATCTGCTTTTACTGGCTAATACTATTCTTGGTGGTGGAATGAGTTCAAGACTTCATCAGAATGTGCGTGAAAAATACGGTTATTGCTACTCTATTCAGACTTTTAACCAATCCTATACTGATTCCGGAATGTGGGGCGTGTACGTAGGAACGGATAAAGATTACGTTGAGCATGTTCACGAATTGGTGGTGGCAGAACTGAAATCTATCAGTGAAGAAATAGTACCGGAAAAAGAACTGGAAGAGGCTAAATCTCAGCTAAAAGGAAAACTGTTGCTTTCTCAGGAAAATACCAGTAACCGCATGATGAGATTAGCAAAAAGTGAACTATATTTTGACCGTTTTGTAACTTTGGATGAGCTGGTCGAAAATATTGATACAGTTACCTCAGAACAGATCTTAGAATTTTCAAAAGATTTCTTTGATCAGAAATACTTTATGGAAGCAGTTTTAACCCCGGAAGGGTAAACAATTAACAATGATTCAATGATCAATTAAGAATTACATGCTTTGTAATTCTTAATTGAATAATTCTTAATTCATAATTGAAAATGATCTACATCAACAAATTAAGCGAACACGTTGATAAGCAAATAACTTTAAAAGGCTGGGTATATAATTACCGAAGCAGTGGAAGCCTTGTATTTATTGAAATGAGAGACGGAACCGGAATCACTCAATGTGTGGTTGCAAAAGATGATGTTTCAGAATCAGATTGGGAAGCAGCAACTTCACTTCGACAAGAAAGCTCGCTTGAAATTACCGGTACAGTTAAAGCTGATGAAAGAAGTATCGGTGGACATGAGATTCATGTTTCTGAAGTGAAGGTAGTTCAGATAGCTGAAGATTATCCGATCACACCAAAAGAACATGGCGTTGAGTTTTTGATGAATAATCGTCATTTGTGGTTGCGTAGCCAGCGTCAGTGGGCAGCTATGAGAGTTCGAAATGAGATCATTTTCGCGATTCATACATTTTTTCAGGAGCGAAATTTTGTACAAATGGATTCGCCTATCTTTACAAGTAATGCGGCTGAGGGAAGTACTACTTTATTCGAAACAGACTATTTTGATGAGAAAGCATATTTAGCTCAAACAGGTCAGTTGTACGGCGAAGCAATGGCTATGGCTCATGGATTGATATATACATTCGGACCAACTTTCCGGGCTGAGAAATCGAAAACTCGTCGCCACCTTACCGAATTCTGGATGATAGAACCGGAAATGGCGTACTATGATCTTGACATGAATATGGATCTTGCTGAAGACATGATTCGATTCATTACCGCTAAAGTGGTTGAAAAGAGAAAGAATGAATTAGAAATCCTTGAAAGAGATATTTCAAAACTCGAGAAAGTAGCTGAAAATCCTTTCCAGAGAATTACCTATTCAGAAGCTGTGGAGCAATTGAAGAGTAAAGAGACTGCTGACATGCTTGATCAAATGATCGAAGATCGTAAGCAGGAAGAAAAGGATATCAAGCAGGAGAGAGAAGAGATCAAAAAGGAGCACGGTTCTGCAAAGAAATGGAGAAAAAAGCAGATCGATCAACGTGTAATCGAAATTGGTCAACGATTAGACCAGATCGAAGAAGATTACAGAAACATTCCTCAATGGAAAGAATCGGCTCAGAATTTTGAGTGGGGAAATGACTTTGGCGGAAGTGACGAAACGGTATTGATGATTCAACAGGAAGTTCCGTTAATGGTTCACAGGTGGCCTGCAGAGATCAAAGCTTTTTACATGAAGCGAGACCCTGAAGATGAAAGACTTGTGCTTGGTGTTGATGTTCTTGCTCCGGAAGGATACGGCGAGATCATAGGAGGGAGTCAGCGTGAAGATGATCTGGAATTCTTAGAAAACCACATCGAAAAACACAACTTACCGATGGATGTATTCGGTTGGTATTTAGATCTGCGTAGATTCGGCTCTGTACCTCACTCTGGCTTCGGTTTAGGATTGGAACGAACGGTAGCGTGGCTATGTGGATTATCTCACGTTAGAGAGACGATTCCATTTCCAAGGATGATGGGTCGCTTAAAACCTTGATAATTAGCCTATGATATTGATATATGAATACATTATTTATCATCTATTTGATATAGCCACAACAGTATTCGCTTTTTTTATTTTTAGATATGAATACAAAAGGTTATTGGTTGATAAAGAGCAGCAATACTTAGATTTGTTTAATGAACTGAATGAATCTATTGATTCGATATTTCTTCATTTAGATAAGTATGATTCAATGCAACCAAATCATATAGATTCTAGAAATCAAATTTTGGTAGAAGTGAAAAAATATGCTTTACAAAGAAATGAGTATCTAAAAATACTTGATACTAGTTCTTTAAAACAAATAGAAAAAGGCTTAAAAGAGTTAAAAACCGCTTCTGTTAATATAAGAATACTCCGTAGCACCTTAGATAGTATGTTGCTTTCTAAGGTTCTGGAGAATTCAAAAATAGAAGATAAATAATGTAGTCTCAAAACTTATCTTGCTTTAAGAGATAATTAATTTTTGTAATCTTAACATTACGATCAATAGAATAGGTTTTTTCATCGGTTTCGATGAACTCGTAAATAAGTAAGCTTTGGGAATACATTTTCAAACTTTGTTGATGTGTGTTTGAATCTTCAAAACAACGTTCAGCTAATTCGTAGAAAATATCAGCAAGAATATTCAGATTTTCGTTATCGAAATTTTTGTCCGTCTTGATATATGCCAATCCTTTGGAATCTATAATCGATGATAATTCTTCAATATTAGTATCAAGAGTTTCCTTCAATTTCTCATTTGTGAAATTTACTATTTCAGTTGCAGAGCCAGATTTTTTTAATTTCATTACTTGAACTAAAATTCTATTCAACACTTGGGTAAGTTGTTGAATTTGCCTCATTAAATAGTCTTGATTGAACATATTTAAGAATATAGAATTGAATAGAATATCTTATTCTCACTTCTAACTTAGATGTTTATTTGGATCTAACAACTGAGCCTGAAATCATATCATGGAGAGCTCTTTTCTTTTGAGAACCGGAAACCGTTAATAACGAGAGCAATCCCAACAAGAGTTTTGCTATATACCGGCCAAATGCTAGAACAAAATTTATATTTTTATCTTCAGATTGGTTTTGTTTGACTCGTAATCCCAGGATAAAGTGACCAACTGTCCCTCCAAATAAAGAAACAAAAATTGGGTCGTACAGAAAGAAAATTGAAAGCAGTGTGAAAAGTCTTACTTGAGGTAAAGGGTTTTCGAAAAGGCTGAATACATAGGCAAAGATTCCCATTAGAAAAATCTGAAAACAGAGATCTAAGAAAAAGGCTTTAAATCTTTGTATCAAATAAGGGTACGTGTATTCAACCATATTTTGTTTATCCATATACTGTCATTGTGCATTTAAGAATCAGAACTTTCAATAACTTTATAATCACTAATCAACCAGGTTAGAAAAACAGCAATTCCAAAACCGAGATAAAAATTTCGGGCAAGATCACCCTCACGTCCGCCTAAATAAAAGGCAAAACCTACCAATGTAAGAGAAACGATAAGTTCTATCATTCCATGAATTTTAAAAGGAATTACTTTGAATAACCCGACTTCAAAATCTGTTAGAACAGTAAGTGTTAAATGAATTCCGGCTAGAATATAAGTGCAACAAGCAGTGAATTCAGGTAAACCAAAAAGAGAAGGAGAGGCTACTAAAAATAAAACCACTATATAATCGATGATGCCATGTATCTTAGAACTTATTTTCATTTTGGTAAGATTGATTAATGATTACTTGAATATACTCTATGTGATCGTATAATCAATTTTTGACATACATTTCATCTATCCTGTCTTTCCATCTCCATCGATGTCTTTTCCAACATGAGTTTCCAAAACCTGAAGTGTCTTGATCAGAAGCGCTCTTGTTTTCTGAAGGTCCTGCTCGAGAATTTCAACCCGATCTTCTAAAGTATCAGCTTGTGCTTGTTGTTTTTCAAGTTCGTCTTGTTGCATTAGGTCAAAGAATATCCCCATAATGTTCCTTAGTTATTTTTTATTGAATTCATTAAATCATTCAGAGCATTTTCAGAATACCACTTTCCATCAGCAACTACATTATAAATAGAGGAAGTATTGGTAATATCTTCAAGTGGATTTTGCTCAAGAATAAGCAGATCAGCCATTTTATATGGTTCTATACTTCCATATTGGTTTTCCAATCCAAAAAATTTAGGTCCGTTTATTACAGAAGTGATTAATGCTTCCTGCGGAGTGAGCCCGGCATTCACTAACAGTTCTAATTCTTTGTGCAACGAAAGTCCCGGGTAAGTAAATGAGTTGAACGGCCCTGAATCAGATCCTGCAAGAATATTAATTCCTGAGTCGTACATTGGTTTAACCATGTTACTGAAACTTGTTACCCAAAGTGATCTGGTTTGAGTATAGCTGTCTCCACCTCGCTTTGCAGAGTTTAGCCGTCGTTGATAAGTTTCAATGATCTTTGGTGAGATATAGTTTAACAACGAATCTTCAGAATGATCAGTAATCAATAATTCAGCTAGAGTTTTGCCAACATGAAGGGTAGGGGTAACATAGAATCCTGTTTCTCCTAATTTTTGGTATGATTCTAATGCCAAATCATGATCATAAGTATTCATAAGAGGAGTTACCATTCCATATCCTGCACCGGCCTCAGTAAGACTATCAGCGATAGAGGAAGTTTCTTTAAGCGCATAATACAAATGCTCGGTTCCATCCAATCCTAGTTTTACCGCTTCCATCAAATCAGCAGAAAGGGGCATATGTCCGGTAGTTTTTAAACCTCTGGATCCCGCCTCCTCTATAATTTGATAAAAAGCTTCTTTGGTTAGGTTGCCATCATAGATCTTAACAAAGTCTGCATTTATGCTTTCAAGTGAATCGAGTGCTCTCAAAGCTTCTTCTTTGGTTGAAACAGATATTGAACCTTCCCATGCAGGACGTGAGCCATCCAACTTCGGACCTGGGGTAAAAATCCTTGGACCATCAAGTTTACTTTTTTGAATTTGATCATTCCATTCATGAATAGCAGGAGTAATATCTCCGCCGCCATCGCGAACAGTGGTTATTCCGAATGCCAGTAATAATGGCAAAAGATTCTTATTTGATTCAACAAGTTCTTCACCACCCCGAAAGTGAATATGATTATCCCAAAGTCCGGGCATAACAAATTTGCCGTCCAGACCTATGATCCGCTCTGAATGATAATTTCCAAGATTAGAAGCATCATCGGTTGCCAGAATTTTATCTCCTGAAATAGCTACTAATTGGTTTAGAATGATTTCACCGTTCTCTATATCAACAATAGAAACATCAGTGAGTATAAGGTCTGATTGTTTTTGAGAAGAACAAGAGATAAAAAAATAAAAACAGAAGAGAACAAGGAATCTATGCATAAGCTAATTTTGAGTGAGTGATATCAACGAATCTATTTCGGTAAAATATACTAGTGAATCTTCTAACCAACCATAATGAGAACTGTTTGGTAATATCAGAAGCTTTGAGTGTTTAAAAACAGAATGAGCTTTTTCAGATACAACGAACAGAATAATATCATGTTTTCCCTGCATGATCAGAACAGGGTTTTCAAATTCTTTTAGATCTTCAGTTACATCATAACCGATTCTTCTCATATCCTGATAAACCAGAGCATTTATTTCAGAATTTCCTTGGGTCAGACGTTCTGCAACTTTTGGCACAAACGACTTATCATTTAAGTAAGCCGGTGCCAGATATTTACCTCTCTGTAAACTGGCATAATAAGTTGTGTCTCCATTTTGAATTTTTTGGGTCCAGTAGTTCAGTGAGTCTCTTTGCAATGAAGTGAGTCTTCCTGTAATATTTAGAGAAGAAAAAAGGCTCATATCCAATCCACCGGAGGACGATAAGATCAAACCGGATACTCTACTTGGATGCTTTGATGTGTAATAGGAGGCTAGTATTCCTCCAAAAGAATGTCCAAGGATAACCCACTCTTTAATACTTAATTCTTTTCTGATGGCTTCAATGTCTTTAACCATCAAATCCAGAGTGATACTACGTGAGCTTATTTCAGGGAGTTCAGATTTTCCGGTACCTCGCTGATCGTAAATAATTGCATTGTAAGATTTCCCTAGGGTCTCAGCCAAACCTGAAAATCCATCACTATTCATTCCCGGTCCGCCGTTTATGATCAAAACAGGTAGTCCATCCCCAAACACTCTGTAATGTATTAGACCATCGTTTTCTTCAATAAATTGAGACTGCTGTGCAAGTCCAATCTGTGACAGGAATATAAAAAGCCCGGTAAGAAGTGAGCAGAAAATGTATTTCATATATGATTCTTTTATCTGATGGCATAGTAATGAAAATGGTATTTCAAATTTTGTAATAAAGTTTAAGAATTCATCATTTCATTAGAACTCACATTCCTTATCTTCATCACCCGATGGCAGCGAAAAAACGAAATAGCAATGATATCTATCAGAGCTTGATCAAAGAGATCAATACTCCTGATATGAAATCGATCTATTATTTATTCGGTGATGAAGAGTTCTATTTGGATCAGTTGCTGGATAAATTCTCAAATGTCATCCAGCCTCATGAAAAGGATTTTAATTTTGATCTGCTGTATGGACAAGATATTAGTCCTGCAAAGGCGTTAGGTGCTGCTCGAAGTTTTCCCATGATGGCAGAGAAAAGAGTGCTTATCATTAAGAATTTCCTGCAGATCGGAAAGGGAGCAGGAAGTGAAGGATCCATTCAGGATTTTATTTCTTATATAGAAAACCCAAACCCTACATGTTTACTTGTTCTGTTTGATACAGGAAAGCCGGCCGGGAACACTAACCTTGGAAAGGCACTATCAAAGAATAAGAATGTAGGCTATTATCAATTTGAAGCCCTGCCTGATTACTTGATCCCGGATTGGGTGATCAGCTGGACAAAATCTCATCACAAAAAAACAATTGAGCCGGCTGCAGCTCAATTACTGGCCCAGTTTGTAGGGAATAATTTACAGCTTTTGTCTACTGAAATAGACAAAGTGTGCACTTTTCTGGACACTTCTGAAAACGTCTCAGAAGCCGCTGTAAAAAAAATAATCGGCTCATATCGCGAGTATACGGCGATTGAGCTCAAAGAAGCGCTCATGAAGCGTAATTTGGAACAGGCCTTATACATATCGGAACAGATGTTGCAACACACTAAGACAGACACGGGAGAAATTATTCGACTCGTGGGGTTCTTTAACAGTGTGTTTACAAACATCTGGCAAATTCTAAGGCTTGCCGAAAAAGGCAAAGCCAAGAATCAGATCCAAAGCGAACTCGGTATTGCTAGTGCCTGGTACTTTAATAAGCTTTGGGATGATGCTTCGAATTTTCGCTACAGCGATATGCCGCGTGTTTTTGAAGCTCTTTTGGATGCAGATCGCTCCATTAAAGGGTTTACCACTTTAGACTCCACTTCGATTTTATTTCTTCTTGTTAAGCGAATCATCGGTTAATCCGACTTCGCGTTTCATAACAATTTGAACTAAAACTTAGTGGATTAGAAATGGACGCATTTAAAGCAGTATCAGTAAAAGATTACAGTGATGAAGATCTGATGGAATATTTCCAAAACGATCATGAACCTGCATTTACAGAACTAGTGAGACGTTATCAGGACCGCCTTCATAATTTTCTATACCGATATACGCATGACCATCAGGATTGCGAAGATTTAGTTCAGGAAACCTTTCTGAGAGTACATAAAAGCAAAGCTTCTTATGAGAGAATTGCGAAGTTTTCTACCTGGATGTACACCATCGCTTTAAATCTTGCTAAAAGTTTGTATAAGAAAAAGCAGAGAATGTATAAGGTTTCTATTCATAAAGATCCGAATGATTCTGAAGATTTTGAGATGCACATAGAAGATCCAAACATTCTTCCGGATCAGGAATTACACGAAAAACTAAGCCTTGAGCAACTTGAGAAGGCATTAATGTCGTTACCGGAAGATTTCAGAGAGGTAGTTATGTTGAGAGATCTTCAGGATATGACTTACGAAGAAATTTCAGATGCAACCGGTATTCCAATGGGTACTGTGAAGTCCAGAATTAACCGCGGTAGAGCTCAGGTTCAGCATATGATAGAAAGTTATGTTGATTTGGGAACTTCTTTCTAAATACAGACTACAAGGTAATGAAACAAGACACTAGCATTACCTTTTATGAAATTTTTAGACAAAGAATACCATCCGGTCATTGAAAACTATATAGCTGATTACGCTGAAGATAATTTAGAGCTGGTCGAGAGAGACACTTTCGAAGAGGTGCTTGTTCATGATGATGATCTTCGTGAACTTGCATTCTCGGCGAAAGAAGGAAAAAGACTTTTGAGCATGCTTCAGGAAGTAAAAGCTAAAGAAGGATTTTTAGAACGATTGAATGATCGGATTGCTCAATCAGAGAACTGATTATATAAAGACGAAGTAATATACCTTCGTCTTTTTTTATTGCTAAAATTTACAGTCCGCAATTTTGAATAGACACTGAGAATCAATTTCTTTCAGGCTTAGATCAATTAACTAACTAAGCTCTGATGAAATTTCGCATTTCTGCCTCACTCTGTATTTTATTTACCCTTTTTTTTACTGATATAATTTCCGCTCAGGGAAAGTTAACCTTCGAAGATGTTATGAAGTTCGAGGATATCAATTCACCTGTTATTTCAAGCCAGGGGAGTTGGATCGCTTATGGTGTTTGGCCTGACAGAGGAGATGGAAAAGTTGTAGTTCAACACACATCAAAAAAAGATCTGTTCGAGATTGACCTAGGTTCTAATCCAAAAATTACTCATAACGAAAATTGGGTAATTGCTTACCGGAATGTTCCATTGGTCGAAGAATTGAAAGCCAAGAAAGATAAACCTAAACGAGGACTTTCAATCCTTAACATTGAAACCGGTGAAATCATACAGTTAGACAGCATATCATCTTATTCAATATCTAATGATGGTAACTGGATGGCTACCAAAAGATATGAATCAAAAAAAATTGCAGCTCTAAAACACAAGAATAAGAAACTTGGAACTTCAGTAACGTTATGGGATCTGGAGAATGATGAAAGTACCGAGCTAGATTTTGTTTCAGAAATGAGCTTCGATAGCTTATCGAATTACTTTGCTTATTCAGTGATCGACACATCCGGCGAAATGAATGGGCTTTACATACACGATCTTGAATCTGATAATAAAGCTACTATCCATTCATCAAAAGATGGATACTATTCGAACCTTACTTGGGATAATAAAAGTCCTCAGATTGCTTTTACTAAAGCGAGTTTTGATTCCAGTTATACTGACAGCGATGCCAGCCTTCATTTATGGAGTACATCCGAAAATGAACTTAAAACACTTGTCACTCCCGAAGATGTTAAAGACGGATGGGCGCTAAGAACTAACAACGATCTTCAATTCGAACAAAGTTATGAGTTCGGTCGCCCAAGATTATTTTTTGGGCTGATGCCGAGAGATATGGTAGATCTTATCACCAAAAAAGAAGATAAAGACGATGAAGACATTGATATTTATGCGGTGGATGAGATCATTGAAGACAGAGGAATGGATCTGTGGCATGGTGATGACTCGAGGATCAAAACACATGAAATTGCAACATTTAATGGTCGTAAGAATAGAACTTATACAGCTGTGTATCACTTAAATGATGATAGATGGATTCAGTTAGCTGATCAGGAAATGCCATCCATTCAGGTTTCAGACGGTGACAATTATGTAATGGGAAGTTCTGACGAACCGTATCTTCGGGATATCACTCACGAAGGATTTTTTCGGGATTGGTATTTGGTAGATCTGGAAACCGGAGAAAGAACGAAAGTAGCAGAAAGGATTTCAAACGGTTCTGCAATGCTTACTCCAAAGGGACACAGAGTGCTCTATTACAACGACAAGAACTGGCATGTTTATAATGTGGATACAAAACAGACCCGAAATGTAACTGAAAGATTAAATGTCCCATTTTATAATGAAGACCATGATTACCCATCCCAAGTTCCGGGCTATGGAATTGGAGGCTGGGTTAACGGTGGCGACGCTGCATTAATCTACGACAAATATGATATATGGCAGATTCCATTACTCAGGGGAAATTATAGTAAGATCACAGATGGCAAGGGCAGGGAGGAGAAAAGGATCTTCAGAGTTCGATCTTTGGACGATGATAACATTTTCAGAAATGGTGATGATCTGTTGCTTACTTCATATCACGATCTGAAAAAGAATTTTGGGTTCTATTCTGCGAAAGTGAATCAGGAAGGCATTAAAAAGCTTTTGGAGGAAGACTATAAGTTCACATTTGTATCTAAAGCAGACGATTCTGACAAGATCTTGTTCAAAAGAGAAGCTTACGATGAGTTTCCTAATCTTTGGGTTTCTAATGATTGGAAGTTTAAAAAGACAAAGCAAGTTTCTAAACTACATATGGATCTGAAAAAGAAATGGAATTGGGGAAGTGCTGAGTTAGTGGATTGGTTGAGTTTAGACGGGACTTATATTCAGGGAGTTGTCATTAAGCCGGATAATTATGATCCGAACAAGAGATATCCCATCATGACTTATTATTATCGTTTCTTTACAAACAGACTTCATGATTTTAATGAGCCTAAGACCAATCACAGACCTGTTTTTGCTCAATACGTCAGCGACGATTATGTAGTATTTCTTCCGGATATTCGCTTCGAAATCGGCAGACCGGGATTCGCTGCCACCAAAAGTTTAGTGCCCGGAATTCAAAAGTTGATCGAATTGGGAATCGCAGATGAGGATAAACTTGGTTTACACGGTCATTCCTGGAGTGGTTATCAAACTGCTTTTATTGTCACTCAAACAGATATTTTTGATGCTGCGGTTTCCGGAGCACCTGTTAGTAACATGACCAGTGCTTATTCAGGAATTCGTTGGGGATCCGGTTTAGCTCGTCAATTTCAGTACGAGAAAACACAAAGCCGTATAGGCCAGAGTTTGATAGAAGCTCCTGAAAAGTATATAGAGAATTCTCCTGTATTCTTTGCGGATAAGATCACGACTCCAATGTTGATCCAGCATGGTGATGCAGATGGAGCTGTACCTTGGTATCAAAGTATAGAAATGTATTTAGCGATGAGACGGTATAATAAAGATGTGATCTTTCTACAGTATCATGATGAGCCGCATCATTTACAAAAATTTCCGAATAAACTTGATTACGCCATCCGAATGAAGGAATACTTTGATTACTACTTAAAAGGAGTAGGGGAACCGGAATGGATCTTAAGCGGAGAGACTTTTCAGGGAAGGTAGATACTCTTTGTTCTTTCTTAACGATTTGCGTTAATTCGCCGAGCCTGAAGGCTCTACTAGTTTAAACTTTGAAGCTGGAGAATTTAAGCTAGTAGAACGTTTACGTCCGACAAAATTGGATTAATAATGTTTTAAAAACCAAACCAGTTCATCTGCGAATTGGGTAATGATAATAGAAACAAAATCTTCTATTTCTTGAATGTAATAGTAAAAGTGGTGCCTTTATTGATAGTACTATCTACAGAAATTTTGCCGCCCATGTTTGTTATATGATTATGTACAAGGTAAAGCCCGACACCTTTACTGTCTTCGTGGTTATGAAACTTTTGGTTTAGCTCAAAAATCCTGTCAGCGTTTGCTTTGCTGTCAAAGCCGATACCATTATCATTGAACGTGAAGGTGACTTTATTGCTTTCTTCGACCGCTTTTATTGTAATAACTGCACTTCTTTCTGGATGCGCGTACTTAATTGAGTTTGTAAGCAGATTCAGTATTACACTCTTTAAATTACCTCGGTTAAAAGGAATGGATATATCCGGAGAAATGTCCGTTTTTATAACAGTCTTAGTTTCTCTGATCAACGCTTCAACTGAGTTTATAACTTCTTCAACCGTTTCACTTAGCTTATTAGTTGATACTGCAGAATAGGCTGAATTCTTTTTATTCAGAATATCCACATAATCATTCAAAGTGGCTTGAAGTTGGTCCGTTGCAGACTTCAGAATGTTTATAAACTCAAGAGTTTCTTCATCCTGGATCTTACTTAAATCCAATAAGCTAAAAACGGACATCAGATTGCTTACCGGTGTTCTAAGATCATGAGAAGTTGTGTAGGAAATGTTTTTCAGCTCTTTATTGATCTGAGTCAGATTTGTGATTAATTCATTTCGCTCTTCTTCTCTTTGTTTTGCCTGAGTGATATCTTTTGCCACGGCATAAACCACACCATATTGATCTACAGGAATTGAAGTCCATGAAAGCCAAACAGTTTCTCCGCTTTTGGTAAGATATCGATTCTCGTATTTCTTAACCCCAAGCCCTTTTATGAGATTTGTTCTGTATTTCCAGGTGTGCTCCTGATCCAATGGGTGAATAAATGATTTTATAGACCGGGAATAAAGTTCCTCTTCTGAGAAACCCAGCACTCTGGTAACGGCAGGATTAACTTTTCTAAAAAAACCATCAAAACCTGCTATACAAAACAGATCGTTAGTGTCATTAAAAAAGGGTTCTAAGGGATAATCTGTTAACGTTTCTTCAGCTTTTGCTGTTTCTGCTTTACTCATTAATCAACCGGAGTTATATATTTTATGTTGTGTCTTTATCCCCATCCAAAATAACTGAAGCAGATATATACGTATATTACAACTACTAATAGCGATATAAAATTACCGACAAGAAAATAATCGTTAGATATCTTGGAATTTTTGTCCTCGTGTAATCTTGTGCCTATTTTCAACGCTCCAAAGGCGATGATCACGTGCGGGTAGCCTGCTAAAATTCCTACAGACAGAAATATTCTTTCCAACACGCCTTTACCAAACGATGCCCAGCTTGTATTTGAATGTCCCAGAATTACGTTGATCGAAATATTAGCGAACAATTCCATCACTAACCAACCAACGAGCATATCTCCAATCATAGTTATTTGATATAAGTTTTGATGAAATCCTTTAGCAGATTATACTCATTGATCATCAAAGTTTTTCGTCTTTTCCAGATCTGATCGCGGTTTTTATCATGAAGTTCGCCCACTTCACTATTGTTGTCGTTTTTGATCATATCCAGGATCAAAGGATAATCTTCTTTTTTCCAGTTCAAGATGATCGTATCTAATACTTCAAATATCCTTGAAAGCTGCTCTGTTTGTTCTTTATTCTGAAGTTTAAATCGGAAACGCTTGCGATTTCTCTTTTTGGAAGAAAGCATTTTTCGGGCTTCGGTTAAACCTTTACCCATCATTTCATAGGCTATATCGGGATTTATTTCTGTTTCTATCTCGCCCAGTAGAAGCACGTAATGAAGTTTAAAATCAGGTTCTGTTTTGAGTAATTCCTCTTCAAGATGAAAAAGCAGATCTATTCCGGTAGATACCGAGCTTAGTATTCCCTGAAATTCATCCCCCAAGGTAATGGTAAGAGGAGAGAGGATGGCTTTACCGAACTTCTTGTTAGTACTTTCAACAAGTTCTTTCAGTCCTTTGCTGAGCACCTCTCCGTCATAATCAGAGCTGTTAACTACGTCTCCCATAAATATGGGATAGCTATGTTGTTTTTTAGGCATGCTGTATTGTATCAAAAAAAATGAAACAATGCAATATGTTTCAATAAAAATGAAACAATAGGATTTGTTTCAGTTGATAGTGGTAATGCGGCACAAGCGGACGCTTGCGCTAGGCTGGGTTTAAATTTTTGAGGCAGAGATAAATTCAAGTCCGAGTAGTAAGCTTTTTCTTTCTTTTGTACCAACTTGAACTTCTTCATTCACTTCAATCAAATTCTCACCACTAAAAGAAAATCTAACTGGGCTAGGATTTGGACGAAGAACTTTTTTTACTTCCCGTACTGGTTCTTCATAAAAGTAATTTCCCTGAATAGTTTTAGCTTTAATTAAAAAATCAGACTCGTATTCAAGATCAATCAATTCATCCGCTACATGATTTTCTGCAAATAAGTATTGAAATGGTCCAAAATACCCAATAAGGTTTTCGTCTATGATGCTGAATTTTCTTTTAACAGTCGCACCATATGAGTAAGAGAAAGCCTCGCATTCTTTCCTATCTGCTCTTTCAAAATTCTTAAGCTTAGCACGAAATGTTATTTCTGTATCATAATAAAGTTTTGGTAAGGCTTGAAATCGATTAATTGAAAAAAGTAAATCTTCATTATGTTCGGTTTGATTTTTTTCACCTATTTCAAATCCGTGCCTTGGTAGCTCATTTAAAAGAGACTGGACGACTTTATTAGATAAATCTTCTTTAGTACTAAAAAAGTCAATTGTATTATCATTTGAGATTTTGTTTTTAAAATTCAATAATAATTCACTTTCACTTCCTTTAGAAATAAATTTTGGAGAAATGGGAGTGTTTTCATCCATAAAAAAAATAAATTTCGGTATTTTTAGATTACAAGCCTTTTCATATTCAAGCTCTACAAAAGATTTGTTTTTATCTTTTTCAATCGACCCATATCTCCACCCAACGAACATTAAAAAGATATCTGACTTTTCTACTTCTTCTAAACAAGTTTCAATTGGTTTTTGATCTCTAGCTCCAAAAAATTCTTGCGCATTAATTATTCCTGCTTCATTTTTAAGTTTTTCAATCACAGCTGTTCTATAATCTTTGAGATCTAAATAAGTAGAACAGATAAAAAAATTAATATTGGAAAGTTTAGTCCTTCTAGTCATGATAGATGATTAATAGTTTATTAATTTCTTAACCTTCTCCTCAAAAACATTCCTTTTCAAGAATTCATCTTCCAGTGCCTTGTTGAAGGGGATGGGCATATCCAAAGAGCCGCACCTGATTACAGGGGCATCCAGTTCCTCGAAACAATGTTCGGAGATCAGCGCTGAAATTTCAGCCATGGGACCCATGGTTAAAGAAGGTTCTTGTAAGAGCAACACTTTATGAGTTTTTGCAACAGATGTCTTGATCGTTTCCAGATCGAGAGGAAGGAGGGTTCGCAGATCGATCACTTCCAGTGAAATTCCTTCTTTGGCTAGTTCTTCTGCTGTTTCCAACGCCCACCAAACACCCATGCCGTAAGTAACGATTGTTGCATCAGTTCCTTCTCTGCGAACTTTGGCTTTTCCGAGGGGTTCGTAAACCGCTTTTTCAGAAACATCTTCCCGAATACTTCGGTACAGTTTTTTGTGTTCAAAGAATAACACCGGATTGGGATCAAACATGGAACTATACAGTAAATTCTGAGCATCTTCGACGGTAGCCGGAACCACAACTTTTAATCCCGGTATTTGCATAAACCAACCTTCCGGAGATTGAGAATGAAAAGGTCCTGCACCAACGCCACCACCATGTGGAGCACGAATGGTCATGTTTACGGCCGGACTCCATCGGTAATGAGATTTTGCAATGTTATTCACGATCTGATTGAATCCACAGGAAATGAAATCAGAGAACTGCATCTCCACTACAGGATTCATTCCGGCGTAGGAAAGTCCTAAAGCGGCTCCTAAGGCACCCGATTCAATAATCGGAGTATTGCGTACTCTGTCGACCCCAAACTGTTCTAGAAAGCCTTCAGTGATCTTAAACACTCCGCCATACTCTGCAATATCCTGTCCCAGAATAATGGTAGAATCATCTTCTTCAAACGCTTGCTTCAATCCGGCCTGAATGGCGTCTACAAATCTACGTTCTACTTTTTTACCATTGCTAGGGGCAGGTTTTGAAGTCGGTGCTTCTGCATAAACCGCTCCCAATTCCTTTTCTTTGTTCCAAACCGGTTCATCAGCTTTTAAAGCTTTATCCAGATCTTTTTTGAAAGAAGCTTTTACTTCTTCTTTTATCTTCTCAAACTCTTTTTGGTCTGCATAACCTTCGTTTTCTAAGAATTGCTCGAACCTTAGAATCGGGTCTTTCTCAGCCCAATCTTTAAATAAAATATCAGGAACGTAATGAGTTCCGGATGCTTCTTCGTGTCCACGCATGCGAAAGGTTTTGGCTTCTATCAAAACGGGCTCACCTTTTAAAGCCAATTTTCGGGCTTTTTCAATGGTTTCCATCACTTCAAGGATGTTATTCCCATCGATATGAAAGCCTTTCATTCCATATCCTTTGGCTCGATCAGAAAGCTTTTCGCAGGCAAACTGCTCATTTGTCGGAGTGGAAAGTCCGTATCCGTTGTTCTCAATAACGAACACAACAGGAAGTTTCCAGACTGCAGCTAAATTCAGTGCTTCATGAAAATCACCTTCACTGGTAGCGCCATCACCACAAAAAGAGAAAGCAACAGAATCTTTTTTTCGAATCTTTGAAGCTAAAGCGAACCCGTCAGCAACCGGCATCATTGCAGCTAAATGAGAGATCATGCCCACTATATTGTGCTCTAAAGTTCCAAAATGAAAAGACCGTTCACGACCGCCACTGAATCCATCCGCTTTACCAAAAAGTTGACAAAACAATGGATAAAATGGAACTTTACGAGTAGTAAATACACCAAGATTCCGGTGCATAGGCAGGATGAAGTCTTCGTTTTTGGAAGAAAGTGTGACACCAACAGCAACGGCCTCCTGACCAATTCCAGAAAACCATTTACTGATCTTGTTTTGCCTGAGAAGGTTCAGCATGCGTTCCTCGATCTGACGAGGAAGTAGGAGTGAAGTATAAATTTCAATCGCTTTAGCTTTCGAAATTTTTTTAGAAGTCTTAATCATTGAATTTTTAGAAATATCCGTATCTTGGGAACTTTGAAAAAAGATTGATGAATTTTTTTTAACTTTTTTTAAGTATAACTGTTCATCAATAATAACCAAAGCGGTTAATCCATACTATTAATTTTTTAACTATCCTGATTATTGGAAGCACTTGGAAGACAGATCTTAGTTGAATTTTATGATTGCGACAGCTCCTCGATAAATGATGTTGAATTCATTGAAGAAGCAATGCTTAAAGCTACAAAGGAAGCTAATGCGACTATTATCTCGCATAATTTCCACAAATTCAGTCCTTATGGCGTTAGTGGAGTAGTTGTGATCGCTGAATCGCATGTAGCCATTCACACCTGGCCGGAATATAATTATGCGGCAGTAGATATTTTTACCTGCGGTGATACGATCGATCCCTGGTTGATACAGGAATTTCTAAAGGAAGCATTTTCTTCCAAAAATATATCCAGTATGGAAATGAAGAGGGGTTTATTCAAAGTGCCACAAGGACAAAGATTGCTTTTCAAACCTTCAACAGAAACAGTAAAAGAGAATTAAGATAGAATGAAGTCTAAGATGACAATGGTAGAAACTCCGAATGTATATTGTTTGGTGTCAGGGGCGGCGGAAGGAAACACAAGATTGAACGCTTTTGATAATGCACTGCTTGAGGCAGGAGTTGGAGATACCAATCTTATGAGAATGAGTAGCATCTGTCCTTCGGGAGCAAAGGAAGTTTCCAGAGATGAAATTGAATTACCTGGCGGTGGATTGATCCCTTTAGCGTATGCTCATATTGATTCGCAAACTCCGCAAATGTGGATCGCTTCTGCAATTGCTGTTGGTATTCCTGAAGATGAAACACAACCCGGAGTAATTATGGAATTCGAAGATCATACCCGTTTGGAATATGTGGAAACTATTGTGAAGCAAATGGTTGTGGACGCCTTCGAATATAGAAAGAGAGCTCTTAAAGAGATCAAGTTTGTTGGTGTTGAACATCAGGTTACTAAGTGTGCTGCTACTTTTGCTGCTGCCGTTCTTTGGTATAAATAGATTTAAGACATAAGATATAAGATGAAAGACATGAGAAAAAAGATTCAAGATTTAAAAAAGTGTGATTAGTATGACGTTTAGCAGTTTAGTTTGCCAATTAGCCATCTTAAATCTCATGTCCCATGTCTAGCGTTTATAACGAGTATTATCATAAAAGAACGGGGCTTACCGTTGGAGTAAACAGAGTTCTGTTTTCTGAGCAAACTCCGTATCAGAAGGTTGAAGTTTTTGAAACGGATACATGGGGAAATCTCATGACCATCGATGGAATGGTGATGCTTTCTGAGAAGGATGAGTTCGTTTATCATGAAATGCTGGCTCATGTGGGTATGTTTTCGCATCCGAATCCTGAAAAAGTGTTGATCATCGGTGGTGGAGATGGAGGAACCGCCAGAGAAGTACTGAGACATTTTTCAGTCAAACAAGTTGATATGGTGGAAATTGACGAAGCAGTAGTCAGAGCTTCAAAAGAATTTTTACCCGAAGTGGGAGCCTGGGAAGATCCTCGTTTAAATGTGCTTTTTGAAGATGGTATTGCTTTCGTTAAGAATTCGATTGCTGAATATGATGTAATAATTATAGACGGTTCCGATCCTGTTGGTCCTGCAGAAGGACTGTTTGAAAAGGAATTCTTTGAATTATGTTTTACAGCTTTAAAGAAAGACGGCGTGCTTACCGGTCAGACGGAATCACCATGGGTTGAAGAGTATCATTCAAGCATTAAACAAGTTTTTGACGCTTTAGATAACGTATTCGATGAATCTTCTATGTATCTGGGATTCATACCACTATATCCTGCAGGTATGTGGAGTTTTGCCTTTGCTTCAAAAGGAAAACAGCCTGAGGAAAAGGAAATCTTTGCAAGCATTGAAAAGGGATTATCAGAGTTTGGTAGTGATCTGAAATACTATAACAAGGAAGTTCATCAGGGATCGTTTGCATTACCGAATTTTGTAGCCGAAATTATCCGCTAGACACATCGTTTAGCTTACATGACAAAATTCCTTTTCCCTTTACTCATATTTATCTGCTTTTCAGGGAAAGCTTTTGCTCAGGAAAGATCAATACAGGTACTAGAGAACGGTGAAGTCTCCAGAACTATAGTCCTGCCGGATAAAAATCAGAAAAGTACAATTCAACAGCTATCAGCTTTCTATACTGATAAGGGATATTTCGATGTTCAGATTTCATCAACAGATGAAGAACCAATCCAAGTTAAAACCGGGCTAAGATATCGAATAAGGAGTTTAGCTTTTGAACTTGAAGTGGATAGCGTATTTGTTGAAAATGAGATTGCTGGAGAGTTATACTCATCAGAGTTGATTGAAAAACGTATTAACGAAGAATATCTTAAAACAGTAGAAGAAGGCTATTTAAATGCTAAGGTCAGTATAGAGGATATAAACTTAGATTCTCTGTCGAAAACCGTTTCTATTACCGCTTTAAAGATACGCGGTGAGCAGATCCGAGTCAGTAAGATCATTTTTAAAGGAAACAGGATAAACTCTCAAAGATATTTATCCAGATTGGCTCAGACGGAAGATTCTGTCGTGGCATCAAAAGAAAATCTGAACCAGATCAGAAGAAACCTTAGCACAAGTGAGTTAGTTGAACAAGTCTCAGATCCGGTTATTTATTTAGAAAATGACAACTATGTAATTCTGTTTGAAGTTAAAGAGCAAAATCTGAATCAACTGGATGGTTTGATCGGTTTTGTACCTGATGAAACCGGTAAGGGGCAAATTGTTGGAGATCTGGATATATCGCTTTGGAATGTGTTAAGAGAGGGCAATGCCTTCGAATTACAATATCAGCGCTTAAAACCGGAAACAAGTCGTTTAAATCTAGGGATATCTCAGGATTGGATAGCTAATATTCCATTAAGCATTGGAATGGATTTCTCTTTTTATCAAAATGATACAACTTATCAAACGAGGAACATTGGGTTGACGGGCAGTTATTTACTTAATTCTGACCTTAGCATTAAAAGCAGGATATATTCTCAAAATTCCAGTTCAGGAAGTGAATCTGACTTTTCAAAAGAACCGGATGGAAGTAAGCAAGGCGGAGATCTTGGATTTAATTATTCAAAACTGGACAGGAGAGAGGTTCCTACTTCAGGGGTTTCTTTAGATGTCATCTACGGAGTAGCTAATAAAGATATTCAGGAGGATTCAGCACTAGCTTTTCGTCAACAGAGATTAGAGACGAAAATAAAAGGCTATATTCCACTGTTTGAGAAATCTGTTTTGGCGACGAGCATTAATGGGTTTTATGTGATCGGAGATCAGTTTACAGAAAGTGATTTAATACGTTTCGGAGGAGCTAATTCATTACGAGGCTATTCAGAAGAGCAATTTACTGCATCTGAATTACTTTGGGGAGATATAGAGTATCGTTTTCTTACGGATCAGTACTCATATCTGTTTTTGTTTACAGCTGCCGGTATGTACAAAAGACCACAATTATATTCAGAAACAGATGATAGCTTTACCCAAAAGGATTTTCTTTACTCAGGAGGATTCGGATTAAGCTTCAGAACTGCGATTGGAAGATTGAAATTTACATATGCACTTTCATCAACAGAAACATTTGGAAACGGAAAAGTGCATTTTGGAATAAGAACGAGTCTTTAAATGATCTAAGTTAGGAGTAGTTTATTTTTTTAATATTATTTCTTGAAAGGTATCAAATCTTCCAATTATTCCGTTAGAGTCTTCACCAAAGTAAGGCTGGTCTTTAACATAGATTGTCCTTTTTATCAGTCCGGAATTTGTGAAATAAGAATTAAATTCAATGTCTATGTTGAAAACTCCTTCAAAAGTAGAAGTTACTTTTAATGCTTCTTTATTATGAACTGTTGTTATATCAGTTGTTCTACTTTTGCGCAAAAATACATTTGAAAATTCAGTCCATTCTTTTGTTTCTAAATGAAGAGGGAAAGGAACTGTTAATCTGATTTCATCTCGTATTATGAGAGAATCAACAACATCTTTATAATTAGGATCATGCGAGTTATTGAACTCAAAATAAGGGAGTAAGAAGCTTGGTTTAATTCTATTCTTTCTATTTTTTTCTTTAGGCTGAATTCCAGGATCAACTCCTGCATTTTTATAAGCTATATCAAAAAAGCCATCTTCGGTTTGTTGATACCACGAGTGGGTATAGAATTCAGGGGATTCAATATCATATACCTTGAATTCTATCAAATTTCTGAAATTTCCAACCGAAGCATTTGTTGAGACTACCTCTAGTTTATAAGTACTTTTCTGAGTATCGAATACCGAGTCGTTTTGACTCAAACTAAAAGTATATTCATAACTAAAGGTTTGACCTTCTGTATAATTAAATTGCTCAATGTAGATATAGTTTTCATCATCACAGGAGATTAGTAAGAATAGCAGGAATAGGGTGGAAAAAAATTTCATATCGTTTTTTCTGAGCCAGGATTAAAGTATTAATTATCTTGACAGTTCTCTGCGATCAAATCGTCAACATCTTCTGAGTCTAGAGCTTTTGCTTTTTTAAAATCAGTACATGCTTTTTCTGTTTGACCCAATTTAAGATAACTTTCACCTCGTTCTTTAAATACTACAGGGTCAGCGTTATAAATTTCAATTGATTTTGTATAGTCATCTATGGCTTCTTCATAGTTTTCTAACTTGAAATGAGTTCTTGCCCTGTAATCATATATCTCAGGGTTCGTTTTTTCGATATTCAAAGTTTCTGAAAAATCAACTAAGGCATTTTTATAATCTTGATTGTCGTATTCTGCAATGGCCTTCTGGTACAAAATATCGAGATTATCCGGGCTTATACTTAATAATTCATCATAAACTTCTATAGCACTCTCATAATCTTCTATATACGAGTGTATATATGCTACATTAGCAAGATATGTTAACTCTGTTGAATCTAGTTCAAAAGCTTTTTTAAAGTCTTTAATCGCGGCTTCGTTATTTTCTAGTTCATGATGCACTAATCCTCTTCTGTTATAGATATTAGGATTAGTATCTAAATATTTGACTGACTTGGTATAATATTCAAGTGCTTTTTCGTAAAACTGAAGATTCTCATAGGAGAAGCCAAGATTAAAATTGGCATTTATATAAGTGGAATCAATAGATAATGCCTTTCTGAAGTCAACAATTGAATTTTCATAAAGCTCCTGAGTCATAAAATTATATCCACGATTATTCCAGGCATCCAGAGAAGTAGAATCTTGTTCAATTGAAATATCAAGTGCTTTTTGAGCCAGATCATACTGTTCCGTATATATATAAGCCAGCCCCAGATTGTTATAAGCTTTTGAATTCAGGGAATCAATATCCAAAGCTTTTGTGAGATCAGCTATCGCATTATTAAAGTCACCAATTTGAAGCTTAGCAAATCCCATATTTGCCAAAGTAAGACTAAAAGTAGGATCAATTTCCAGTGCTCTGTCAAAGTCGCTTAAAGCAGCGTAATAATCTCCCTTTTTAACTTTAGCCACTCCTCTGAAATTATATAGCTCTTTTGACCTTTCAATAACCAGTGCTTTATCAAACTCACGAATTGCAGCATCATAACTACCTGCTTCACTTAACTGAATCCCAAGCTCGTAACTATTTCTTAATGAATCTGCCTGTTGGTTGGCTTCTTCCTGAGCAGCCTGCATAAAATAAGTTATTACTTCAGGGCAGGTACTCGTTACCTTGGTTAGCATTTCTGGCAAGATTTCAGATTGGAAATAGTCCTCATTTTCTTGTTCAGTTTTTGATGAATCAGCAAACATCTGATCCATTTCATCCATCTTTTTTCCCATTACGTCTTCAAAACAAGTTTCAACTTCTTCAGAATCAGGACCTTGTTCTGCAGCTACATCTGAAGTTATGCAAACACACATGGCATCAACCAGTAAGTCAATTTCGTTTTTTTGTTCTTGTGCAAAAGATGTTTGTTGAAATAATACCGCAATTGGGATAAAAAGGAAGCATTTAAAGATCTTGTACATATTGAAAGTCAGTTGGAATTAATACTAAGAAGAATATAGTGGATTTGAATAAATTATATTTTGAACAACAAAAATAAATTAATAAAAACAATTGATTAGAAATACAGTTAACCACCAATCCATACAGTGCCTCGCCTGAAAGAATAATATTCTGTTATATCACTATCTGGATCAGAGTACTCACTTCTACGATGTGGTTTTTGTAAGCGGTCTTTAAACCATCTCCTCATTTCATAAAAGTCTTTTTCAGAAGCATATTCATCAATCTCGCCAATAGAAGTGTTATCGAAATGCTCTTCATCCCAAGCATATTCCCAATCGAGTGCTTGAATGCGTTCGCCCAGTGCTCCGTAATCAGAAGGATCGATCGTTCTTTTATTTTCAGGTTTATAAAAGGTGTCTTCATAAAAGTCCAAGAAGCTCTTTATTCCGCATACGACCTGCGATTGTGAGAAACGTTGATCAAAGAGCCAGATTTTCAGGTAGTATGGTTCGTCCATAGTATCCAGTGTTTCTTTCCAGCTGTCATAAGTATCTAATAAGACTTTCAGAATTGCTTTTCTTGTTTGTCCTTTTGGCTCAGGGTAGGCAGAATTGCCAAGTGAAAGATTACTATATGGAGAGACCCAAATTTTAGCGTAATCTCTTTGATTTGCGCGAACAACATCAATATCCAAATCAATTATCTGAGACCTCCAGTCATCAATTTGATTGAGAATCTGTTTATAGTTACGAATTTTTTTGGTTTTCATTTATTTAGATCCACTTCTGATCTTTTTCATCAACAGAACGTTCAAAATCAGTTTCTCCGGTATGCCTGGTTCCTTTGGGTTCTATTAACATTACCCAGCATTCCTTTTCAGCAACAGGGAAGTGATCAACTCCTTTAGGAACTACATATAATTCACCTTCCTTTAATTCAATTTCTTTATCTCTGAATTTAAGCAATAACTTTCCTTTTATGATAAAGAACATTTCATCTTCGTGAGGGTGATTGTGCCACACAAATTCACCTTCGATTTTAGCCAGTTTTATAAGCTGGTCGTTAGACTCAGCAATGATCTTAGGTGACCATTGATCATTAAAAAGTGAAAATTTCTGTTGTATACTGACGGGTTTATTTTGATTCATTTTGATAAAATAAAAAAGGCCATGCAAAAGCACAGCCTCAAATTGAATTGTTTATTTAATGTTTAGAAATAAACAGAAGCAGAAACTCTGGCAGAAGTAAAGAATGAGTCTGTAGAATCTCCGGTTCTCACATTTAAGTTTGCATCGGTACTAAAGCTGAAATTAGAACTCAGAAAGTATTCAGCACCATAGCCTATCGCAAGAGTAATATCAGTAGCACTACCACCTGCATCAAAGGATTGATTTCTAAAACCAAGACTTCCTGTCACATACGTATTCAATGATTCGATGGTAGAAGTGTAATATCTTGGTATAACTGCTAATCCAATAGCATTTGTACCGCCATCAACTGTAAGAATTGTTAAAGCCGGGGCAATTGAAAGATTTTCATTAAGCTGATAGGGAACTTCAATTGCAGCTTGTGAACCAATTGTTGATCTGATTCCTATCGAACCTTCTTCAGGTATTCCCTGAGCAAATACAGATGTAGTTATTGTTGCAAGTGCGAGGGCGGTGAATGCAATTTTTGTTATTGACTTCATTTATTCTCCATTGATTTAATAATTAGTATCAACAGTTTATGATAAATAGAATTTTTATCCAAATTACTAAATCAAGCACCATAAAAAAGGGCTATATGAGATTTATAGCCCTTTTAGATCATTATTGATCTAATCCATAAAATTCAGCAACCTGATTGTAGTTTCTGTAATCAAAACCTTTGCTTTTAAACAGCAATGAAGGGGGAATGGCCACTACTCTCAATACATCTCCATCAAAAAGATCTTCATTTACTTCATTGTTATCAGCAACTTCACCTTCTAATAAGAGATCGAAACTGTTAATATCAAAGACGTATCTTAGGTTTACAAGATCATTTTCAAAAGGAGCACTAAAAGGCAAAGCGTGCCATGAAGTAGTTCCTTCGAATTGCAGATAACCCAGTACTAGGCCTTCATCCACAGTAGATTCATCGAGTAGATCCCATTCGAACTCATTTATAGATACAAATTCATCTATAATGTCAAAATCATCAGAAAAAATGGTGCTTGTGCTGGAATAAATTTGAACTCCATCTGCTCCGTCATTTCCTTGTGGACCTCGAGGACCTTCATTGGTAATAGTACAAGCTTGAATTAGTAGAATTAATGAAAGTAGTGATAATAAAGATTTTGAATTTTTCATGACTTGCTCCGTTTAAGATTTAAAGCTCTTCTTTTAAGCCTGAATGAATCTACATAACACAAAAGATGTATTATATCACATGTTCGGGCTAGGCAATTGATGCGATATTTTAAGTGAAAGGTGAAAGGTGAGAAGGGAAAATTATCGAAATCTGTAAAAAAAAAAGCCCTGAATCAATATTGAGACAGGGCTACGAAGAGCGAAACTTGATCTGATATCAGTTTGTGAAGTACATAATTGTTGCAATCACCATAAAGTTAATGATACTGAGGGGAAGCAATCTTGCCCAACCCAGTTTCATAACCTGATTGTATTTGAAACGTGGAATCGTCCATCTTACCCAAATAAATACAAAGCACCAGAAGCAAACTTTCAAGGTAAATACAGATACATCTAAAATGCCTTTTAACCATATATTCATGTCTGCTGGTATATAAAGATCAGCAAAAGGGAGGTGGTAACTGCCAAAGAAGAACGTTGTTATTAAGATACTTCCGATAAATACGTGCATGTATTCGGCCAGAAAGAACATTCCGAATTTCATTGAGCTGTACTCTGTATGGAACCCACCAACTAATTCCTGCTCTGCTTCTACAAGATCAAAAGGAGTACGGTTTGATTCCGCAAATGCACAAATTATAAAAATAATTGCACCAAGGGGGTTTACAAAGAAATTCCACCACATAGATTGAGATTCTGCAATATCAATGAGACTCAAAGAACCGGTCATCAAAATTACAGAAGCTACAGCCATACCCATAGGAAGTTCGTAGCTGATCATTTGTGCCGCTGCTCTCAATCCTCCAAGAAGAGAATATTTACTGTTTGATGCCCAACCTGCCAGCGTTACTCCATAAACACCAAGAGAAGCTACAGCAAGTAAATACAGAACAGCTGCATTTATATCGGTTACATACAAACCTGCTCCAAAAGGAATAACTGCTACAGAAAGCAATGCTGTGATAACAGGAATCATTGGTGCAATAGCATGCAATTTCTTATAACCATGAGTAGGGGTCACGTCTTCTTTTAAAAGAAGCTTAAGTACATCTGCTAAAGGCTGTAACAAACCGAAAGGTCCAACACGATTCGGGCCAACACGATTTTGTATAAAAGCAGCAACTCTTCGCTCGGCATATACAAGAATAGCAGCTGAGTTCAAATAACTTATCATCCCAACACCAAGAACGATTGCCCAAACAGGTATTGCCAAAGGTCCGATTTCAAGAATAGCTGGATTCATTATGCAGATACCTCTTCTTTATTCATTCCGGTTAACTGGATTCCGTTTTCATCGTCCATTTTCTCATAACTAACACCTTCAAAACTTGAATTTGAAGAAGCGATCTCATCCATTATTTCTCTGGATGTACCAAACTGAATAGACAACCCTAATCTTTTTCCAAGATTATTCATAAGCTCCCAGGTTGGGGTACAATCAACTTTGTTATCTTCATTAACCCAGTTGTCGAAATTGGTTCCGTAGCGATCTAGTCGACCTTCTGACATCTCAAGATCCAGTTTACGATGAGTGTATTTGGTTTCTTTTGCAGGAAGGGAGCGTTGAATTCTACCTTCTACGTTTACATAACTTGCAGCATGTTCAGCAATACAAGTAATTGGAATTACAAGATCTGTTGATTTTGATGTTTCCGTCTCGTTTGTAGCAAGTGAAATTACATATGGCTTTTTGAGATCTTCAGAATCAAGTACCCCACGATCTACTAACTCATCGTTCAGTAGTACTACAACTTTTGCTGATTTAATTGCTGCTTTAAGATCTTCAGCTGAAGTTTCAGAAAAACCTAGGGCCTTAACACCCTTTGTATTTGGTGCTTGATCATCTGTTAGCAAAAAGTCATCCCCAAAACCTTCTTTAACGTCAGGGGAGAAGTAGAAATCATTTACGCCCCAAGTGCTGAATGTTTTCATCAGAGCATAATTTTCCTCAACGGATGCATGAGCAGAACCTAATACCAGAACATCGGCAGGTTTTACAGCTTCAAGCTTTTCTGCAAAAGTCTCGATTGCATTGTTCCATGATGTTTTGATCTGATTATCACCATCCGCTTTGATAGAAGGTCTTGAAATACGATTCTCGTTAAATTTGGTGTAAGCCATTCGTGCTTCATCCGGCATCCAGTGCGTATTAACGTTCTCATTGTAACGAGGAGTGAGGCGTAATACCAAGTTATCACGAGTCCAAAGATCAACATTGGTACCTTTACCTCCGGTGATATCGATGCTTGGAGTTTGGTTCATTTCCCAAACTCGAGCCTTAAATCTGAAATCGGTAGAAGTAAGCGCTCCAACGGGACAAATATCCACAGTATTCAAAGAATATGGATCGTCAAATTCCATTCCCGGAGCAGTAATCGGATAATTTTTATCGCCTCTTGAAGCAATTGTAAGCTGATACGTTTCGGAAATTTCCTCAGTAAATCTAACACAGCGTGTACAGTTGATACAACGTTCAGCATCTAAAGTTACTCTTGGTCCGAGTTCAACTCTTTTAGGTTTATGCACTTTCTTTACTTCAAAACGAGAGCCTTCAGGTCCGTACTTATATGTTTGAATCTGTAGTGGACATTCACCTGCCTGATCACAAATCGGGCAATCAAGAGGGTGATTGATCAGGATCAACTCCATGGTATCTTTTTGGGCACGTGCTACTTCCTCGCTAGTTTCCTGAGTATGAACAACCATTCCATCGGTCATTTCCATGCTGCAGGATGTCTGCATTTTAGGGAACCAACGAATTACACGTTCACCATTTTCATCCAGTTCGTATTCGCCTGTTTCCCGATTCTGTACAGGAGTTCCAACTTTTACATAACACTGGCGACAATTCGCAGGTGCACTCATTTCCGGGTGGTAGCAGAAGAATGGTACTTCTTTACCATTATCTAAAATGAACTGGAGCAATTTAGGCTTGCCCTCAAATTCGTATCGTTTACCGTCTATAAATATTTCTGGCATAATTTCTTATTTAAACCACAGAGGGCACTAAGCTGTTTTTCTCTGTGTTCTTTGTGGTTGATAATTAAGCAAGTGCATATGTACTTTTTTTGCACCGAGCTTCAAATTCGTCTCTAAATCTGTCAATAGTATAACGCACCGGCCATGCAGCAGCATCAGCAAGTGCACAAATAGTCCGTCCTTCCATCTGTGAACAAAGATCGATCAATAATTCAAGATCTCTGATCTCTCCATCACCATTTCTGATCTTCAATAAGATCTTTTCTAACCAACCGGTTCCTTCACGGCAAGGAGTACATTGTCCACAGGACTCATGATGATAGAAATGAGATATTCTCCACAGCATTTCAACCATGTCCGTATCTTCATCCATTACGATCATTCCTGCAGTTCCCATCATAGAACCGGCTTCGCGCAATGAATCTGCATCCATATTAACGCCTTCAAGAGTATCACCTCTAAGAATAGGAGTGGAAGAACCGCCGGGAATTAATCCTTTAAGTTTCTTTCCGTTTCTCATTCCTCCTGCAACTTCTTCGATCAAAGTGAGAACTGGCATTCCTGTAGGTAATTCATAAACTCCGGGTCGGTTAACATGACCTGAAATTCCATAAAGAACCGGTCCGGGATGAGTTTCAGCTCCGATTCCGGAAAACCAATCAGCACCATTTTTAATTACCAATGGCACACAAGCAAGAGTTTCAATATTGTTGATAGTAGTTGGTCGTCCCCATAATCCTTTTTGAGCAGGGAAGGGAGGTTTTACTCTTGGATATCCACGTTTTCCTTCCAAAGATTCAAGCATGGAAGTTTCTTCACCACAGATGTAAGCTCCTGCTCCGCCTGTAACGTGAAATTCCACATCAAATCCGGAACCAAGGATATTTTTTCCGATAAAGCCTTTATCGTATGCATCTTTAAGAGCTTTTTCCATCATTTTTATCCAGGAATAATACTCTCCACGGATGTAAACGTAAATGGCGGAACACTGCATTGCATAAGCTGCAATAAGAGCTCCTTCTATGAAAAGATGAGGATTGTATTCAAAGATCTTTCGGTCTTTAAAAGTACCCGGTTCTGATTCATCACCATTACAAGCTAAATATCTTGGTCCGCCGTCAGGTTTCGGCATAAAAGACCACTTTAAGCCGGCATTAAAACCAGCGCCACCACGTCCACGGATATTTGCAGCTTTAACTTCATTAATTACTTTTTCAGAATCCCAATCGTTAGATAAAACCTTTTTTAGAGAGTCATAACCACCATTTTTGGTGTAAACGTCGATCTCATGAAGATTTGGGATATCCGGGATAATTACTGGAGTATATGATTTCCAATCAAATGACATTTCTTAACTCCTTTCCGTGTGTTGTGGCATACCAACCGATTCAAATTCAGGCATTTTATCTGCTTTCAAGCTTTCAATAACGTCATCAAGCTTTTCTTCTGTAAGATTGTTTACATATACATCGTTTGTGATCTGCATCATTGGAGCATAACCACAAGCTCCTAAACACTCCACTGACTGAATACTAAACATTCCGTCTTTGGTAGTTTCACCAGCTTTAATGCCAAGCTTATTTTCAAGATAGTGCAGCATATCATATCCGCCACAAAGTTGGCAACTTGTAGTAGTACAAACATCGAGTACATACTTACCCATTTTCTCTTTGTAATACTGAGTATAGAAAGTTGCAACACCGTGTACGTGGGAAACAGGCAGGTCTAAAGTTTCAGCAACTAAATGCTGTACTTCAGGCTCCACATGTCCAAATCTTCGTTGAGCAACCCAAAGAGTAGGTAAAGTAGCCGGCATTACTTCCGGGAACTTAGCTTTGATAGTCTCAATCTCTTTTAAATCTTCCGGGGTGAATTCGTAGTTATTCGCCATTATTTATCTGCTTCTCCCATTACAGGGTCAACTCCACCAATGATAACCACAGTATCGGCTACCATCTCTCCATCGAGAATGTTTTCCAGTACCTGCAAGTTTCTAAATGAGGGAGTGTTAATTTTAATTCTCCAGGGATGTCCGGTTCCGTCACTTTGAATGTAATATCCAAGCTCGCCTTTAGGAGACTCTACAGCATGGTAGCATTCTGCTCCGGCAGGCGGACAAATTCCTGTATCGGTCATCATAAAATCGTGAATCATACCTTCCATCGAGTAATACACTTCGTCTTTAGAAGGATAGGTATGTTTAGCATTGTTAGATCTGATCGGGCCTTTTGGCATTTTATCTAAACACTGCTGAATAATTCTGATACTTTCTTTCATTTCTTCCATACGAACGAAATATCTGGCAAGGTTATCACCTTCCAAACGAGTAGGAACTTCAAATTCTACTTCGTCATATTTTGAATATGGAGTAATAATTCGTTGATCAATAGCAAAACCGGAAGCTCTGAGAACAGGTCCTGTTGCTCCAATATCTAAAGCTTTGTCAGTTTCAAGAACACCAACATTTTCATTTCTGTCGATGAAAATTCTGTTTCTGTCTAAAAGTCCATGCCAGTCTTTAAGTTCTTGTGGAAACTTAGTAATGAACTCTTTGATAATTGCAGAAGCATCGCTGGTCAAGTCATTAGCAACACCGCCAATTCGTGAGTGAGAAACGGTAAATCTGTGTCCTGCAATCTGATCCATAATATCATAGATCTTTTCACGCTCACGGAATGTCCAGATAAAGAAGGAAATTGCACCGGCATCCATAACCATCGTTCCCAACCAAAGAAGGTGAGAAGAGATTCGGGCCAATTCACAACCGATCATCCTTATATATTGAGCTCGGTCAGGAACTTCAACACTTGCAATTTTTTCGACAGCCAAACAAAGCGCAACATTATTGCTGTAAGGAGAGAGATAATCCATACGATCCGTGTATGGCATAAATTCCTGATACGTTTTGTTCTCAGCAATTTTTTCAACGCCTCTGTGCAGATATCCAATATCGAGTTTTGTTTTCTCGATGGTTTCTCCACGCAATTGAAGTACTAAACGAAGAACTCCGTGAGTTGCAGGGTGCTGAGGACCCATATTTAGGATCATCTTCGCATTTAACGGATCATCGATATCCACATCTTCAATAGTAGTATGTTTGTCTTCAAGACTTTTATATATACTACGCTGATGTTTCTCTTGAAACTGCGGATTTACTTTGCTGTTAATGTCTGTTACTTTCATATGCCTTACTCCGTATCTGGTGTTGTGTTAGGCAATTCAATGGATCCCGGAATTCCCAAAAGAGGAAATTCTTTTCTCATCGGGAAGTACTCAAAATCTTCAGGCATAAATATTCTTCTCAGATCAGGGTGATTTTCAAAACGAACTCCGAACATATCGTAAACTTCACGTTCGTTCCAACCTGCAGCCTTCCAAACTGAAGAAACTGATTCTAATGTTGGATTTTCTTCTTCTACACGAACTTTAATAAATACTCTGGTTTGTGTACGAAGGTTCATAAGGTTATAAACAACTTCAAAACGCTCATCAGAAGTGTAGCGATCGTTGCCAAAAACATCGCAAAGAAAAACAAAATGCTGCTTCTCTTTAAGATATTTTGAGATTTCAAGAATTGAATCAGCTTCAACCCGTACAAAAGTGTCTCCGCTATTTTGATAGACTTCTATCAGCTTATCAGAAAAATTTTCTGTAAGACCATCTACCAGAGTTTGTAAAGTGTCATTTAATTCTAAGCTCATAGACTAGGTATCCAAAAGAACAGAATGTTCTGTTTTAATTTTGTCTTGAATTTTCATTAGTGCGTGTATTACAGCATCCGGTCTTGGTGGACATCCGGAAACATAAGCATCAACAGGAAGGAAATTATCTACTCCCTGAACTACTCCGTAGCATCTGTGCATCCCACCGGTAGAAGCACAAGCTCCCATTGCGATACACCATTTCGGGTCAGGCATCTGATCCCAGATTCTACGAATTGCGTGCGACATTTTATAGGTAGTCCAACCTGCGACAATCATTACATCACTTTGACGAGGAGAGAAGCGAAACACTTCTGACCCAAATCGGGATACATCATACTTAGGTCCTGCAAATGCCATCATCTCAATAGCGCAACAAGCTAAACCCATTGGCATTGGCCATGCTGCATTTGCGCGTCCCCAATTTATTAATTTGTCTAAGCGGGTGGTTAAATAACCTTCACCAAGTGCGGATTCAATTCCCATTATAAACTCTAAATTTTATTTGTTTTAAGATCCCAGTCTAAAGTTCCTTTTTTCAAAGTATATAAAAGACCGATCAGAAGTATAGTTATAAATACCATCATCGAAATGAACGTTCCAAGTCCTAAATCTAAATATCGTACTGCCCACGGATAGATAAATACAACCTCCAGATCGAACACGATAAACTCCATTGCAACCAGATAAAAACTGATCGAATATCTTTCACGAGCTTCACCAACCGGATCCATTCCACTTTCATATGGATTCAATTTGTGCTTGTTTGGGCGGTAAGGGCCAAGTATTCTTGACAGAGTCATTAATAGAAGAGCCAAAACAATGGCGATACCTGCAAGAATTAAAATAGGAAAATAACTGTCGAGCATAGAATTATTAAGTCACAATTTATGAGCTAAAAGTTAGCCTCAATGTTTGGCAATGTCAATGAAATCGGGCGTGAATATAGGCTTAAATTTACTTTTTATGAGAAGGAATTTTTATTAAGAATAATTCTAAATAAAATGAACGCGAAAGGTATTCAATTCAGTTTAACACTTACATAAAAAACCGTACATTTATAGAAAAGTTTCACAAAGGTTATCGTTTGAAGAAAATAAAGATGGAAATTTTAGGATTATCGACAAGCCCGAGTAGTGGAGGGGCGTATGCATTGATCCTATCTGAAGTAAAAGGTAATCGTAGGCTTCCTATCATTATAGGTTCATTTGAGGCTCAGGCCATTGCTTTGGAGCTAGAAAATATAAAACCACCCAGGCCAATGACTCATGATCTATTAAAGAATTTGATTCTCAGTTTCAATTCTGAGATCAAATATATTTATGTAAATGAGTTGTCGGAAGGAACATTTTATGCGCAGGTTGTCATGGACAGGGATGGTGAAACTGTAGAATTAGATGCGCGACCAAGTGATGCAATAGCGCTTGCAGTAAGATTTGGTTGTGAGATATTTGTTGCTGACAGTGTTTTGAAAGAGGCTGGAATTTCAACTGAGCCTGAATCAACCACACTGGAAGAAGCTTTAAATGTAGAAATTGAAGAGCCGGTAAAGAAAAGTCTATCCAGACTTGAAGAGCTGAACAAAGCACTGAAAGAAGCAATTGAAGCTGAGAATTACGAGAAAGCTGCAAAAATCAGAGATACTATTCAAAAACTTAAGGCCAATTAGTGACTAAAGAAACTTACTCTTTCGATAAGCTTCCATTTTCGAAATTATTTAAAACCTACGTATCGAATTTTGCAGATCTCGACGATTTCTATTCTGTAAATCCTTTTTCAGATTCTGAGATTGCTTCAAAAGCCAAAAGAATTAAAAAGCAGGAATCTCACAAAAAGTTCTTAAAAGCACTTAACGGTTTTCATTCTGAATTAGGTATTGAACAAAAAGCGCAAGTAGAAAAACTGGCTGATCCTGATTCTTTGGCCATTGTAACGGGACAACAGTTAGGAATTTACGGTGGTCCGGTATTTACCATTTATAAAACCATTTCTACCATTTTATTAGCCAAAGAATGGGAAAAGAAATTAGCACGACCAGTGGTTCCGGTTTTCTGGCTTGCAGATGAAGATCACGACTTTGATGAAATAGCCTGGTTTGGCATACCCGGAAATGAAGAGTTTAAAAAGGTTGAGTATAAAGACCAATCGAATGGTAAGCTTGTATCTGATATTACAATAAATGATAGTATTGAAGAATTAAAGAATTCGATCAAGTCTGAAATGTTTGATACTGATTTTTCTGAGAAACTTTGGAATCTGTTTGACAAATGTTTCAAAAGTGGAGTGACATTCAGAAAAGCTTTTGCTTTGATGATGGATGAATTATTTGGCAAGCATGGCTTATTAATAGTGGGAAGCAATTTTGAACCAATAAAGAGAGTAGTAGCTGATACCTTTAAAAAGTCTGTTATCAATACTGACGATATCAATAAGTCGCTTGAAGAACAATCGAACAAGCTGGAATCCAACTTTCATCGGCAGGTAATACTTGGAGATTCTAATCTATTCTATATAGATGAAGATGAACAAAGATTAAAACTGGATCGTGAAGAAGGTAAGTGGAGTGCCGGAGACAATAGTTGGTCGGAGCAGGAATTATTGGACCTAATAGAACGGGAACCTGAGAACTTTTCTCCTAATGTGTTTCTGAGACCTGTGATCCAGGATCAGCTTTTGCCAACTTTAGGATATGTGGCAGGACCCGGGGAAGTAGCATATTATGGTCAAATGAAAGAACTTTATCCTCATTTTGATCTTGAGATACCCGTAATTTTCCCACGTTTCAGTGCTACATTAATAGAGTCCGGAATAGATCGAGTTTTAGATAAAATTCCTTTTGAGTTTCACAGATATGGTGAAAGAATTGAAGACCTGGAAAAGGAATATGTGAAAATTTCTGAATCAACCGATGTTGAAGCTTTATTTAAATCTTGGAAAGGGAGTATTCAATCTGCTTCAGCGGATCCAAAAGATGTAATTAAGGACATTGATGGTTCCTTAGATGGTTTAGTAGGGAAGACCGTTTCGGGCTTTGAAACAGAACTGGATAAGTTAAAAGGAAGGGTTTACAGATCTATTAAACAGCAGGAAGAAACTCAGCTTCAACGTATCAGAAAGATCAAAGCTCAGCTATATCCGGATAATGGACTGCAGGAGCGGATGGTTTCATTTATGTATTTCATGAATAAATATGGAGTGGATGTTTGGGATAACCTTTTGTCAGATCTTGAGAAAGAACCACTGCAATTAGACTCTCATCATTTGATAAGATTATAATGTCTGTCTCTGATCAAAAATCAGAACTAAGAGCCAGATTGTTAAAGCTCAGAAAGTCTATTAAAAAAGAAGATTGGCAAACCCGGTCCGAGACTATAATTAATGAACTTACAAAAATCCCGGAGTTTATTTCCTCAGATGTAATTCACTGTTTTGTTTCAATGAATGATCGTAAAGAGGTAAACACTCATTTCTTATTGAATGATCTGATTTCATCCGGAAAGAAAGTCATTGTTCCCGTTACAGATTTTGAAACCGGAGAATTGAAACACTCTGAATTGAAATCGTTTAAAGATCTGAAGGAGAATAAATGGGGAGTGCTTGAACCGGATGAAATTCATCCTCCAACAAAGGAAATGGATCTGATCCTGGTTCCTTTATTAGCTGCTGATAAAGATTTCAACAGGCTTGGCTACGGGAAAGGATTTTACGATCGCTTCTTAAATAAAGAAAATGCAGTTAAAGTAGGACTGTTATTTGATGAGTTTATTCTCGATCAAATTCCCATTGAGAACTTTGATGAGAAGCTTGATATTTTAATTACCGAAAAAATGATTTTAAGACGCAACAATAGAGATTTGGGTTCGTAGTAGCGCACAGGAGAAAAAATTATGGCAGAACAGACACGACAAAAAACAGGATCTAAAACAGGCTCAGCAACACTAGAGTTTGAAGACTTTGAATTGCAATCAGCAATGCAGGACTTTTTAAAAGAAGAACCTAAAGAAGAAGGCAAAGGCGTTTGGAACTTTTCAACCTTTGCCGGACTTGGTATGCTTTTTATCGCATTTACTTTTTTGCTTCAATTAATAGGTTTTCCTATGGGGCAAGGACTCGCAGGTTTTTCTCAGGATGCAATTAGCGCTTTGCCTATTATTGGTGGAATTCTTGTGACTTTAGTTGGTTTTGGTTTCTTAGTCGGTGACAGAAAAAAAGAAAAAAGAGCTAAAAAGGAATCTCGCAGGAAACGAAAAGCTCAAAGCAAAAAGAATATATATTCAAACGATATTCATGGTGCTGAAGAATTTACAAGTACACTGAATAATGATTTGGATTCTTCCAAAAAATCTTCAAGATCCGGTGACTACAGCTATGATAATTTTGGTTATCGTCATGCCAAAAGGTTGATGAAATCCAGAACAAATAAAAAGATAGCTGGAGTTTGTGGAGGTTTGGCTAAGTATTTCGGATTAAGCTCTACGGTAGTTAGGTTTATTTTTGGAGCAGTTTTTATCATGGGATGGGGAACCAGTTTGTTGATCTATATAGGACTAGCCTTAGCGATGCCAAAAGAACCTATTGAAATGATGGACGACTTCGATTTTTGATCACTGATTTTCTGATAAAACACTGATTTCTTTACCATATTTATCCATTTCACAGCCGCATTTTTTACAAGTCCATCCTCCATAGAGAAGTTGACGTTCAGTTTGCGGTTTCCTTATGATGGGTTGTGTTGTGTTACAATTTGGGCATTTAACTCGTTTAAGATTAACACCAAAGAAATCTTCTCTTGAAATCATGATCAGCTATTCAATTTTGCATTGATCCAAAATAATTCAAATTAACTTGAGATTAAAATTCTTCTTAGATTCACTATATGCTAATTACATTTGAAGGAATTGACGGAAGCGGGAAATCGACTCAGATTTCTCTTTTAAAAGATCACCTCTCTGAATCCGGGAAAGAAGTAAAGGTACTTCGTGAACCGGGGGGTACGGATATTTCGGAACTGATCAGAGGGATGTTGTTGAACCCTGAAATTGATATCGATCCTGTTACAGAATTGTTACTGTTCTCTTCGGCGAGATCTCAACTAATTGCGGAAAAAGTAAAACCACTTTTAGCGAAGGGAGTTGTTGTGATTCTGGATCGGTTTTATGATTCTACAACAGCGTATCAAGGTTACGGTAGAAAGAGTATTCCCATTGATCAGGTACATCAAATCAATAAGATCGCTTCACATGAAATAGCTCCTGACGTAACGTTTTATCTTCGACTGAGTTTGGAAGAATCCGCAAAGAGAACTGCACATATGCAGAAAGACAGAATGGAGCAATCAGGTATTGAATTCTTTGAGAATGTGATCAAGGGTTTCGACGAACTCTCTGAATCAGAAGAAAGATTTGTGACTATTGATGCTTCAAAAGACGTGGACACTGTTCATGATCTGATCGTGTCTAATCTTCCTTTTTAATAATCCCTTTTCAAAAATATCAAAATTTGTCTCATTCCATCATTTCGATGAAAGCGGGGTGATGGAACCTAAAACTCTACTATATTCGAATAAAAAATGTGTATTAACCCTGACAGGGTTAATAAATGGCGATGGATCTATAAGAACTGAAGTTTAAACCCTGTCAGGGTTATGAATACAAGTCTTATTCAAAATTCCATCAGCCGGAGTACCGACAGATTGATGGGTAGATTTGTAAAATTTACTTATAACCTTTGATCGGATCGTGTCTAATCTTCCTTTATAGCAATACCTTTCAAGTTGGGTTTAAGCCAATAGAACAGGGAAGGAAGTACAACCAGATCAGCTATCACAGCAAAAAATATTGTTGAAGAGATCAGTAAACCCATTAAGGTTGTGGAAGTAAACTCACTGGTTATAAGAGTTCCGAATCCCAATAAAAGAATCATGCTGGTTATAATAATGGCGCGACCTGTTTTTTGAGTAGTAATTTCCAAAGCATCCTGAAAGCTTAAACCTCGTTTTAATTCTATTCTGAATCGCGCTAAATAGTGAATGGTGTCATCTACGGCTATTCCAAAAGCAATGGTAAATATTACAGCTGTAGAAGGTTTTATATCCACCCCCAAATAACCCATTATTCCTGCAATTAAAACCAGAGGCATGATATTGGGGATCAAAGAGATTATCACCATTTTCAGATCTTTGAACAGAAAAGCCATCAATATTGAAATACAAATAAAAGCCAAACCAATACTGGAAGCGAGGGAATAAACCATTTTACCAACCAGATTTGCACTTAAAACGGTTGAGCCGGTAACTGTTATTTCTTCATTGTTAAAGTTCTGAGTCAGATATACGTCAATAGAATCTCTGATCTCGTTGATACGTTTTGAACCTGCATCTTCAGTTTGAGCACCAATTCTAAGTTTTTGGTAATCAAAATCTGTTACGTTTTGCAGAATGTCATTATCTGTTATTTCCAATAAAAGTAAATACTGTGCAATTAGATTCTGATCAGCAGGTAGGGAAAATTGAGACGCTTGTTCGGGAGACATCACCTGATGTAATTCTTTTAAAAGAGTACTGAAAGAAGTAGCACGTTTTATTTCTGGATAAGAAAGCAGGTGTGTTTGCAGATCTTCTATTTTTAGTATCAACTCTGGATCGGTAATTCCTTCAGGCTCTTTCGTATCAATTACGAATTCTAACGGGAATGCCGGAGCCAGATTTTCAGAGAAAAAGTTACTGTCTTTAATCAGCTCAGAATCTCTGCTCACATCATCAAAAACACGACCATTTACCTCAAGTTGATAGATGCCGATTCCAACAACAAAACAGATCAGCAAAGAACTCAAAGAAATTGCTTTATAATGTCTTCTGTTAAATGCGGAAACGTTTAAAAGTTTATCTCCAATCCATGGATATAATTTCCCGCCTGTTTCACGAAAGACTTTTTTAATATTCGTGATCCTCAGAATTGCCGGAAGGAACAGAATGGTAATGGTGTAAGCAATCAGTACACCTACGGCTGTGTAAATGCCGAACCGTTTCATCGGAACTACAGAACTGGTCAATAGAGTGCCAAATCCTATGGCTGTGGTTATACTGGTAAGAAAAGTAGCGCTACCAAGTGTAAGTAGCATTTCGATAATTGCTTTTCTTTTTTTGAGTCCGTTTTGAACAGCATCATCAAACTTGGAGATCATATGTATGGAGTCGGCAACCCCAACGCAAAGCAGAATAGGGGCTATGGTGCTGCTCATTATTTCCAGATAACCACCGCTGAGAGTTATAACTGCAACCGTAAAGAGTACCGTAAACCATACAATAAACATAGGAATCAGAACTCCTGATATGCTTCGGTATAAATACCACAATAGTAAAATGATCAGAACAGAAGAAAAGGAGATATAGAATATGACCTCCTCGTTGAGAATATTCACATATTGATTTCTGAAAAAAGGAATACCGGTGATCTTGAAATCTAAAGAAGGATAGTTACTTAAAGTTGACTGCAATCGGTCAATGATATCATTTCGCGTTTCATAAGTATTATTTTCCTCATCTATCTCAAGAAAAAAAGCAGTCGTATTACCTGACTTATCAATTAGAAATCCTTCTGTAAAAGAATCGGAAGTAATTCTGTCTTTGATGGTATTCAAGTTGGATTGTAAAGAATCAACGTTAAGAAAGGGATCAAATTTAAGTGTGCCATTCAGATTGACCATTTCTTCAGCCGACCAAATGCTTTGAACATCAGTTACATTAGGTATGGTTTTCAGAGTATCTGTAATTGCTTTCAGTTCCAGAAGGGTTGAAATTGTAAAAAGAGAATCTGACTTAAAACCCACCATTATCACATTATCATCCCGGCCAAACTCGTCTTCCAACAAACGATAAGATTGCACAGTGGGATCAGTTTTGGGATAAAAGTTTTCCAGGTCGAAATCGGTTCTGATCTTTGAAGCCGGGAAGATCGCAGCTAGAACCAGTAGAAATATAAAGAAAGTAACCAAGCGGGGATTCTTGATCACAAAGTCAGCGAATTTATGCATTTAATCGGTGCAAAAGTAAGATGATAAGTTTGTTCATGAGACAAACTGAAATTATCTGAAAGAAATTCCAATCAAAGCAATCCATGTGCAAATGCTATACGTATTGTAAAGTGAAATTAATCATAAATCATAACAAACAATCACAATGAATTTCAAAAAAATAACATACTCGCTTTTGAGCTTGGTTTTAATAGGCTCAATAATTGTATTTGCAGCGGATCATATTGATGCGCCTGCGGTAACTGATACCAAAGCTGATATAACTGACTTTTACGCCTTTCAGGGATCATCAACCAGCAACCTTGTATTTGTTGCAAATGTACAGGGGTTACTTTCTCCTTCAGCAACAGCAAATGCGGAGTTTAGTGAAAACACAATGATCCAATTCAATATTGACAATACAGGCGATAATGTTGAGGATCTGGTAATACAGGTAATTTTTGCGGATGGTAAAGCTTACGCATACGGACCTGTTGCTCCATCTGAAAAAGGTTTAACCAGCGGAGTTGAGTTTAACGCTAATTTAGGTGCAGAAGTTGAAATCACACCTTATGGTCAATCTGCAATCGTAGGAACAAATAATGGAATTAAATTATTTGCTGGTCCAAGAGATGATCCTTTCTTCATGGACTTTGCTCAGTACGGTGAGATTATAGCAGGAAATGCAACAAGCTTTAATGATCCCGGTTCAGATACTTTTGCCGGAACTAATGTCTTGAGTGTAGTAGTTGAAGTTCCTAAAACAACTTTGGGAAATGCTGAGACTATTAATACCTGGGTACAATCAAAAAACCGCGTTAACTAAGACGACCTAATTATATCAAGAATTTTAAAATTATATTCAAAATGAAACTTTCAAAATTATTTACACTTTTATTGGTTGCAGGCTTAGTTTTTACAGGCTGTAGCAACGACGATGACGGTCCATCAACTCCTATTGATGAGGATGCTCGTTTTACAACAGCAGATCAAATGGGACGCCCGGCAGTAAACACAGTATTTATCTCTTCATCAAGTAAGAATAGCTTTAATACTACACTTCCATCAAATCAAAGCGCAGCTTTCAGAACAGAGATGGAAACCAACCTATCAGGTTTAAGTCCGGCATATGCTAATGAGTCTGATGCCAACGCATTAGGTCAAAACAGAGATGCTTTTATAGATCTATTAGCAACGGATGTACTTAACGTGAGTCTTACAGGTAAAACTACCTTCTTTGACGGAACGAATGTATTAACCGGTAGAGCACTTGCTGATGATGTGATCAGTACGGAATTACTACTAATTTTTGGTGGTGAGGATGGTACTGAAAATCCGGGACTATCTGATGATAATGTAGATGCTAACGATAAAATGTTCTTAGCAACATTTCCGTACTTAGCCGCACCGTTCTAAACAGAACAAAATCTTATTAAGAACCCCGATTCAGGGGTTCTTTTTTTATCTAAAATTTAAAAAGCGTTGATTATGTTTAAGCGAATTTTATTCGGGATTCTATTAGTATGCACAGCAATTAGTTGTAATAAGAATCAGGAAGTAATTGTAAATAAAGAAGATGTAAGGCCATTTATAAGTGAAAAGCATTTTATTCAGAAAAGTGGCATTGAAAAAGTAAATGAGGACATAGCGTTTTGGACTTCAAAACTGGAAGAAAATGACACACCGGTTTATAAAGTTAAACTGTCGTCCGTATATCAAGCAAAGTTTGGAATTACAAAAGATGTAAGCTACCTCGCTAAAGCTGAAGAACTACTTCAAGAATCCAATATTTTTTATAAAGAAGAAAATGCCGGAGTTCTACAAGCACTGGCACAGTTATCAATTACCAAGCACGATTTTCAGAAAGCAATTGATTATGCAGAAAAAGCACTATCTATAGGAGAGGATAAGCTATTGAGTCATATGATTATTTATGATGCCAGTATGGAAACAGGAGACTTTGAGCATGCCAGCTATATTTTGGATAATGAGATCACTAATAAATCTTCTTTTAATTATCTGATCAGGAAATCTCAATTTGAAGATTATTCCGGAAACGCATCTGAATCTATTGCCGCTCTTGAAAAGGGAGCAGAACGTATAGATTACAGCATGTCACTTTCATCATGGGCTCATAGTAACTTAGGAGATCGCTTGGGACATGAAGGTAACGTTCCAAAATCTTACGAAATGTTTCTTAAAGTATTGAACCAAAAAACATCAGGAGCCTCTTACCTGCATTCTTTGAAAGGTATAGCGTATATCGCTTATGCACATGATGGTGATACTGAATTTGCTAAAGAGATTCTGGATTTTGTTCACAGTAATCAAGAATCACCTGATGCATTACTTATGTATGCTGAAATTGCTGAATACAAAGGCGATGATTCTCTAAAAAGAGAATATTTGAACGAATTTTACAGCAAAGCATCCGATCCGAAATATTACGGAATGTATGACGCAGAATTGATTCAACTGGCTGCTACGGAATTCAGTGATTTTGAAGTAGCTGAAGCTTTGATCCAAAAAGAATTAGAAAACAGACCAAGCCCAATTACTTACGATCTTCAAGCCTGGGTTAAGTTTCATAAAGGCGAGATTGAAGAAGCCAGATCTATCTTAGAAGATAAAGTACTTGGTAAAACTTACGAACCTGTACCAGCATATCATGCCGGAATTATTTTGAAAGAAGCAGGTGAAACAGATAAAGCAAACAAGCTTCTTGAATATGCAAAAGAAGCAAGTTTTGAGTTAGGACCGGTTACTTTAAAGGATATTAATTCAAAACTTTAATATGAATTATAGCTGATATTTTTTTGGGATCATAAAGTGTTATAATGACGAACTCTTTAATTAAAATTGTCGAGCTTTATGATAAACCCAAAAAGATATTTATTACTTATAGTTGTTTCCTTTTTTATCGGTTGTTTAAAAAATGAACAAAAAGAGATATTTCAGGAAACCAATAGAGTAGAATGGTCTAAAATCGAAAATATTGATTTAGAGGATCTCAATAATGATTTGGAACCGGGAAAGCTTACTGTGGATCTTGGGGTATATTATCCTTCAAATCTTGATGAAAACTTCGGTAAAGTACCTCTCAACAATATATTAGAGAGCATCAAAGCTGCCAAAGAAATTTATGCTCCTACAGGTGTTCAAATCAATTTGCTTTGGGTTAAAACAGGCAAGATCAATCCGGCATATTTATCCCTTCAGTCAAATACTTTACCAGGTATTCCAAATACTGAATACACTAATATGTACGAACACTCACAAAGGCACCCATCTAAATTAACTGAAAAAGCAAAAGATGCTTTCGAATCAATAATAGAAGCAGATCCTGATAATGACAGAACGGTATATTTGACGGTTATTCAGGATGTATTTTATCCTTTTATGGAAGTCTCTGAAGGGAGGAATTGGGTGATAAAATCTGTAAGAACGGGCGGGCTCTCATTTCCACCTTATACCTACCATTCCAACATACCAAAAAGAATAAGAGGCATTATTACTATTTCAAATTTGGAAAGAGAAGACAGGTTGAGAGGAACCGTTGCTCATGAGCTGGGTCACAAGTTAATTAATGTAAGTCATGAATATAAAGATACTGATCCGGGTCATGAAGTTTATCAGGATGGTGGACTGATGTTGTATGGAGATGGAGAAGATATACCTTCAGGAGAAGAAGGGAGGTGGCATTTGGAAAGACTTAAGCTCTCTCCATTTCTTTATATGTCAAACAGTGATGGATCAAAAGAATGGAATCCTCAGTTTATTGAAGGCGGTCATTATTACGATCCGATTTATGGAAATAAAGTTGTAAACTTTGATAGCGAACCACCCATAGATCCTGATTGGTAATCTTGGAATCTCAGTTTTTCATTTCTTATCAACTGTGATTTGGTTTCGAAAATTTAAGATTCTATTTTATTAGGAGTGAGCAAATTTCTAATAAATAAAACCCGGAAAACTCTTTCTCAATTTTTAATTGCAGCGGGGTTACTTTGTGCATTTTTTGGAAACGGTGTTCACATCCATTCTTTTTTCGATCATATTTTTGATCATGGTGATGTTCATTTAGTTGTACATGCACACAGTCATTCAGATAAAGCTGGTGACGATCATACTTCTGATTCTGAAAATGAAGATCACGAAGTTGCTACTATTGATTTGTTTGGAGTCATCGCTCAATCCAGAGTAATTTCAGTCCAAAATGATGTGCTCCAGAATTCATTAGCGATTTTACCACAGAGTGATTTTATCATTGATGGAAGAAAATTACTATATCTAAATCTTCCACCCCCGGATATTCAACACTTCAGTTTAATCCCGGTTTCTTTTTCTCTCAGAGCTCCTCCCTTAGCGTAAGCTTTTTCAGGCTTTCTTGCCTGCATCCCACAGTTACATTTTTTAATCAAACATTACTACATATGAATCTATCCAATAACTGGATCAGAGTTCTGGCGGCAATTATTATTGTAATGCCTTCTTTGATCCAAGCTCAAAATGTCTCTATTACTTTGAGTGAAGCAGTGGAAAGCTATAAAGAGAATAGCTTGGAGCGTGCTTTAGTGAGACTGGAACAAGACCGTAAAATTGGAGAAGCAATAAGTTATAAAGCTTTTCCAAATCCTGAGCTCAGTTTATTTCACGAAAACTTGAATGCAGGTTCACCTAATTATGATGAAACAACAATTCAAATTTCTCAACCATTAGAAATCTTAGGACAGCCTTTTCTTAGAAACAAAAGCGCATCTGCATTAAATAGAGCAGCTGAATCAGAATTTCAATTCAAAGAACGACAGTTAATTGGTGAGTTAAAGTCACTGTACGTCTATTATTGGTTTCTTTTAGAACGCCTAAGAGTGGTTGAAGATGCTCTTTCTGTTGTAGATGGAGCTCGAAAGTCAGCTATTGCACGAAAAGAAGAAGGTGCTTTTTCCGGAATGCAAATACAAAGATTTAATATCGAATACAGTAAGTACCAAAAGTTGTATGATAAAATTCGGTCTGATCTTAATTTAAGCAGGAATAAACTAATACTTTTGATTTTTCCTGACTTGGATGAAAACTCTTCAGTAGAATTTGTTGAGGATTTTGGAATAAAGATCCTTTCAGAAACAAAAGATTCTTTTGTTGAACATGCTTTACAAAACAGAAGTGATCTTCAGCAACTGGAATCACTTATTGAGGCATCAGAATTACAGTACAGGGTGGAAAAAAAGGAACGTTTTCCAGACCTGAATATAGATTTGGGATATAAGAATCAATCTAACGGTTCTGAGGGTTTTGTAATTGGTGGTTCCATCAAATTACCCGTTTTTAATCAAAATAAAGGTAAAATACATACTGCAAGATCTGAGCACAGAATGCAGACATCTACTTTAGCTTTAGTAAAGCGGTCTTTAAAAAATGAAGTTTATAATGCTTACGAAGAAGTAGTTTTTTTAGGTAATCAATGGGATGCTGTCCAAGACTTCTCTAGCAATAAATCTATTCTCGAAACTGCAAAGATTGCTTATCAAGAGTCTAAATATTCTTTATTAGAGCTTTTGGATGCAACTGAAGCATATGTAACCGGGCAAACACTTTTCTATCAAACCATCAAAGAATATAACCAAGCTTTATTTGAGCTTGATGTTGTTTCTGGTGGTAAACTTTTTTCTAATAATTAAATCATATACCGATGAAACAATTTATATCAATTTTCACGATCTCAACATTATTATTGCTAACCGCCTGCTCAGGAAATAAGAGCGATGCAGAACATTCCCATGGAGAAGACGGGGATCATACTCATGAGGAGCCTGCAAAACTTTCATCTGACAGTGCTCCAGTTCGAATAGGAAGCAGTGCTCCTGATTCAACTCATAGTCACGATGATGACAGTAATCACAGTCATGAAGAAGAAACTGGTCATACACATGATTCAGATTCAACGAATGTAAAGGATGAAGATACACATTCGCATGGTGATGAAGATCACAGTCATAATTAAAACTATTTTCACAAATTATATTAAATCAAATAGCTATGAAATATTTCTTGAACATTATTTTAATAGCTTCGGTACTGATTTTTTCAGCCTGCAGTACCGAAGATGAAGGTCATTCTCATGGAGAAGATGGGGATCACACGCATGAACCAGTGGCAAAACAACCTTCTGGGGAAGGTCTAAACAATAAGAATGACTCTGGTAATACAAGCGAAGTACTTGTAGGAGCCGGAGTGATAACTCAATGGACGGATGAAACCGAGTTGTTTATGGAGTATCCTGAACTGGTTGTAGGTCAGGAAGCTACCTTTGCAGTTCACTTGACTAGACTGTCTGATTTCAAAGCAATATCTGAATCGGAAGTACAATTTGTATTCTCTTCTGAAAGAGGTTTAGAAGGCTCATTAACTGAAACGGAAGTTCAAATTCCCGGAATATATGGGCCGGATGTCGTTTTCGACCGTGCAGGTCGATATGATCTGACAATAATCATTCAAGGAATGGTGAACGATACTTTACAGGTGAAAGGAATTCCAGTGTATGCAGCCGCAGAAGATGTGCCTGCTATCCAGGAAGAAGAAGATCCAAATCTTATTTCTTTCTTAAAAGAACAGCAATGGAAAATCCCTTTTGGTACAAAAATGGTGGAGAGACAATCATTGACAAGAACTGTAACTGCTCATGGAGAAATTGAAGCCAGAAACAATGGACAAGCTTTGATCACAGCTCCTTTTTCAGGAATCATCCTGCCGGCTTATAATAGCAATCTTCCTGCGGTAGGTACTCAGTTATCAAAAGGGGAGTCTATTTTGATTTTAAATCCTGCCATCCAATCTGCGGATGGTGAAAATTATGCCCAGCAGTTTATAAATGCTCAGGCCGAGTTAGAGCTTGCAAGGAAGAATCTGGAAAGACAAAAACGTTTGTTTGAGAGAGAAGCTATACCAGAAGTTGAACTTGAAAAAGCTCGTATCGAATACCGAAGGGTGCTCATTCAATTTCAAACAATAAATGAAATTGTCCAAGTGGATACTTCTTCTATTGAGACCTATGGTGAATCAGAACAATCGTATAGATTTGAACTGACATCACCTATTTCGGGCACTCTTTTAGAAAGTTATGTAACTCCGGGCAAACAGGTTAATGCCGGTGATCCTTTATTCTTGATGGCCGATATGTCTAAAGTCTGGCTTAAAGTTAATTTACCTGCTTCTGAACGAAAATCAGTAGCCGCGGTTGGTTCTGCATCGTTTTCTATTCAAGGTGATGATCAAATTTTTAAGACAGATGAGCTTAGCGGAAGATTCATCAGTAAAAGTAGCAGTATAGATCCTAAGACAAGAACAATTTCAATGATTTACGAAATAACAAATCCTGATGGTTCTTTTCAAACAGGGTTATTCGCTGATGTTCATGTAAGCACAAAAGAGAGTTTAAATACCATTGGTATTCCTGTAAGCTCACTTATTGAAGAAGAAGGCAGCTTCTTTGTGTTTGTTCATATAGCGGGGGAATCTTTTGAAAAACGAAGGGTAATAACCGGAATTAAAGATGGGAATATGATCGAAGTCAAATCCGGACTTAACGAAGGAGAACATATTGTAACGGTAAATCCATATCAGGTTAAGCTTGCATCATTATCATCAGAAGCTCCGTCTCACGGACACGCTCACTAAAGAAAAAGGAATAAATTATGTTAGATGCAATTATCAGAGGAGCGCTAAGACAACGTCTTATAGTGTTGGTTTCCTCGTTAGCACTTTTAGTAGCAGGTATATTTGTTGTACGGGACATGCCTGTAGATATTTTCCCGGATCTTACTGCACCCACAGTAACAGTAATGACAGAAGCACATGGGATGGCACCGGAGGAGGTTGAAAGGCTGGTTACATTACCTATTGAAACAGCAGTAAACGGAGCAACAGGAGTTCGAAGAGTTCGTTCTTCTACCGCCAAAGGAATTTCAATTGTTTGGGTTGAATTTGAATGGGGTACAGACATTTTTCAGGCACGACAAATCGTAAATGAAAAACTTCAAATGGTAGCAAGTTCACTGCCTGAAGATGTTCCCGCACCTATTATGGCACCAATTTCATCCATTATGGGAGAGATTATGTTGGTGAGTGTAAACAGTGAGAGCCATTCCGAGCTTGAAGTTAGGACAGCCGCTGACTGGGAAATAAGAAGGCGCTTACTAGCAATTCCAGGAGTAGCACAGGTTATACCAATTGGAGGTGGCAAGAAACAATATCAGGTTCGTGTTGATCCTGAAATGCTTCAACAATTTAATGTTACACTTGATCAGGTGCTGTTTGCGGTAAAAGCCTCGAATAAAAATTTCTCGGGAGGATTTGTAAGAGAATATAGTAATGAATATACCATTCGTGGGATAGGCAGGGCTTATTCTATAGAAGATATAGAACAATCTGTCGTAACAGAGAGAGGCAATCAACCTATTTTGATAGGAGATGTTGCTACTGTTGAAATTGCAGCAGCTGAGAAAATCGGTGAAGCTTCAGTGGATGCTGAACCAGCGGTTATTATCTCAATTCAAAAACAACCGGGAGCCAATACACTTGAACTTACCGACAAAATTGATGTAACGTTGTCTGAGATTGAGGGAAGTTTACCAAGTGGATTCTCCATAAATACACATTTATTCAGACAAGCTGATTTTATTGATCTTGCTATTGAAAATGTTATTGAAGCATTGCGAGACGGAGCAGTACTAGTAATTATTATTTTGTTTTTGTTTCTAGCAAACTTCAGAACAACTCTGATTTCATTAACTGCAATTCCACTTGCTCTGGTAGCATCAATATTTGTGCTGAAATTTTTTGATATCACCATAAATACAATGACACTTGGGGGTATGGCAATTGCGATTGGAGTGATCGTAGATGATGCCATCATTGATGTGGAAAATGTTTTCAAGCGTCTAAGGGAAAATTCAAAATTACCTGAAACTAAACAAAAAGCATCTATCGATGTGATCTTCGAAGCATCCAAAGAAATACGGTCCTCAATAATAAATGCCACCTTAATTATCATGATCGTATTTCTACCCTTATTCTTTTTGAGTGGGGTAGAAGGCAGGATGCTCAAGCCATTGGGACTTGCTTATATAGTATCTATCGGAGCATCTTTAATTATTGCAATGACTGTAACGCCTGCAATGTGCTATTACTTACTTCGAGGTGAAGGTGTAAAAGGAAAGCTCGAAGAAAGCTGGTTTACTAAAAAATTAAAATCTGGTTATGAAAGTGTACTTGATTTCACCCTTCAATTCAAAAAAAGCATTTTGCTTGGTACACTTGGTCTGTTCATAGTAGCTATGATCGCAGTACCATTTTTAGGGCGTTCATTTCTTCCTGAATTCAATGAAGGTACATTGGTTATTAGTACAGTAACCATTCCGGGTACTTCACTGGATGAATCAAATGTGATGGGAACAAGGATCGAAAGAATTTTACTGGATCATCCCGGTATAATTTCCACATCAAGACGAACGGGGCGTGCAGAACTTGATGAACATGCTCAAGGAGTGAATGCATCAGAGATTGACGCAAAGTTTGAAGTTCCTGAAGGTTCAACAAAAGAAGAAATGCTTAACGAAATAAGAGCAGATCTTTCGATTGTACCTGGAACCAACATCACTATCGGTCAGCCCATCGGACATAGAATTGATCATATGCTTTCCGGAACACGTGCAAATATTGCTGTTAAAATCTTTGGATCAGATCTGTATGAACTTCGTTCAAAAGCCGAAGAAGTTCGTGCACAAATGGAAAATGTAAATGGTGTTGTAGATCTGTCTGTGGAGCAACAACAAAACGTACCTCAAATTCAAATAAAGCCTGATCGTAGAGCTCTCGCCAGATATGGAATCACTATTGAAGATCTATCAGAGATGGTTGATGTTGCTTTTGCCGGAGAGGTAGTTTCACAAATTTTGGAAGATGATAAGATGTTTGATCTCACCGTTCGTTTCAATGAAAATCATCGGGGAAGTATGGAAAAAATTAAGCAAGCACGCTTTAACCTCGAGAGCGGAGCTATTATTCCATTATCCGAATTGGCGAGCATTGAGTCCAAAAGTGGCCCCAATACGATCAGCAGAGAAAATGTGCATCGCAAGATCGTGGTATCTGCTAATGTTTCAGGTCGTGATTTGAGAAGTACTGTGGATGAGATAAGAGCTAATGTGGAAACTAATGTATCTTTTCCTCAAGGTTATTTTGTAGAATACGGAGGGCAATTTGAAAGTGCAGCTCAGGCTACGCGCACAATATCCTTACTGAGTATAATTTCCATACTGGGAATTTACCTGCTTCTGTATCTGGAATTCGGATCGTTAAAAACAGCATTATTGGTAATGGTTAATCTTCCTTTTGCTTTAATTGGAGGTATCTTTACTGTTATGTTTACTAGCGGTATTGTTTCAATTGCTTCATTGGTTGGATTCATTACACTTTTTGGTATTGCTACAAGAAACGGAATATTGATGGTATCTCATTACCAGCAACTACTTTCAGAAGGAAAAGAATTTCTGCAGGCTATTAGACAAGGTTCTTTAGAACGATTAAATCCCATATTAATGACCGCACTTACTGCAGGCTTGGCTTTGATTCCGCTCGCAATTGCTGTAGGTGAACCCGGAAATGAGATTCAGTCTCCAATGGCACAGGTTATTTTGGGAGGATTAATAAGTTCTACATTACTTAATATGATTGTAATCCCAGCACTATTTGCACAATTTAGTTCTGAAACTATGAAGTAAATAATTAGAAAAATGCAGTCAGTTTTATATATGAAAATGAACTGGCTGCATAATTTTCAAAGTTGAAATGCCCGTAAAAATTTTCACTTTCTTTACCTCCGAAAAAATGAAGCCCAAATGCTCCTCTGAGTCCATCTTTGATATCATATTGAGCCTGTGGATTGATCCAAAAATCTTTGCCCTTATAATTGTAACGGGAAAAAATCGATGCCAATAAATTATTTCTAAGAAAGGATTTGCTAAGTTTTAACGTAGAGTAGAAAAAATCTTCTTCTTGAAGAATAAGTTCATGGTAATGGATTATATGCTCATGAAAAAATTGTTTATCAATATCTACTCCTGAAAGAGATGTCTTAACCCCAACCATATAGATAAGCCAAGGCTTTTCGAACAAAAACCCATCATCATTTTGACTGAAAATTAAAATTAATTGCTGCGCCTGAACCTCATTCAAGCTGTTGAGGTCTGTAGAAGTAGCGAGCTCGGGCAGATAATCGAAATACTTTTTAAAATGAAAAGCAAATTCAGATTTAAAGATCAGGTTGTCGTTGACTATATAATTCCCGGAATAACCTAGAATCGGAGATTTTAAATAGGTTTTTTTCAATTCGATTGCTGGTTCTGCGGCTAATAATGGACCGGTAAAAACCAGATCCTTTTCATACGATGGGTTTCCTTCTGTCCACCACATTGCAGTCAGATCTAAATCCCATTTTAAACTGCTCCGGATTCCCCACTTTATCATCCCTTGAAAAGAGTTAAATGAGTTTTCAGTTAATGAATCCGCATAGGTTACATTTGTACTTTTTTCCAGCTCTGTAAACGGAAACCATCTGGAACCGGGTTTAGCCAGCGTATTGGATTGAAAAACAGGGGTGGCAATGAATTCTAAAAAGTTGTTCCCATAGTATCTGGTATATTTTACGGCCGGTATTCCTCCTTTAAGATCTTCTACTGAAAGTGTTAAAAACTCACTCACATCTACAGGGGAAATTATATCGGTTATAAATGTTCCGTTTGTCCTTCCTTGACTGATAACCTGTTTTCCAATCCGGAGATCACTATTCTTAAAAAACATATCTATGTATCCTTCAGAAAAGTCATACGCATATTCATTCGCAGATTGGGAATAAGTATTCAATATTTCATTCGAAATAAACACAGTTCCGTAATTAGTATTGAACGAAATATCCACTCCAAGTCTGTTTCTTCCAACCAGATATTCGTTCGGAGGGCTTGTTATTACAGCATTATAGTTTCTAAGAAATCCGCTAACGTCTTGAGAAATGCTAAGCTTAGGGGCGAAATTAATGGAGAAAACCAGAATCAAGAAAAATAGGGGTCGCCCGATTTGACTTATAGTCATAAAAAGAAGTAATTAAAAGTTTATTTATATCGCGATTGTTATTGAGGCTTAACCAATTTATCCGTATTTTTAGTTCATTATGGTTAAATCCTATCTGTATCCGTGAAAGTCGGTTCATCATCAAGATTTTAATCTCAAAACGAACACAATACTAAGAAATCTATTATGGCGCACGAAAGAATCGAAATTGATTTACCTCTTGCCAAAGCGTATGAGTTATTAAGTAATCCAGTTGAATTTCCTAAGTTTTTGGAGCGTATCGACGTTGTTAATCGAATAAATTCACAAACATTCGAATATAACACTAAGATCGGTAACGAAGAATTTAAGTGGACAACTAACTTAATCGACAATCTTCGCAACACAAGATTTGCTTGGATCACCATCAACGGTAACCTAAACCAAACAGGCACAATCCGCTTTACTCCATTAGATAATGGCGAGCGCACACGTGTTGAGTTTTCTTTAGACTATCGTACATTTTTTGGCGAGCCTAGCGAAGAAGTTGCTAAATTTATTGAAGAGTCAGCCGCTCAATTGGCAAAAGATTTAGAAACGTTTAAGAAACTTGCTGAATCTGGTACATTCAAAGAGACTGAATTAAAACCAGCTGAAGAAACTGAAGAAGTAACAGCATAGTTACTCTAAAATTATTTAGTATTTTAATGCGCACCCTATCAGGTGCGCATTTTTTTTGTCCATAATCCAAGCCAGATAATTTTGAAATTTTCAGAGTTCATAGAATCCGAAAAAAGTCAGCTTTCCCATTATTTGCTGATAGGAAATCCTGTAATGCACAGTTTATCTCCTGCGATGCATAACCTTGCTTTAAAGCATAATAAAATAGGAGGGGAGTACATTTCGGTTTCAGTTTCTTCCAGAGATGTGAATATGGTTCTGGCACATTGTACTAATGATTCATTTCTGGGAGCAAATATCACTATTCCGCATAAAGAATTATTTCTGGATATGGTGGATGAATTAACCGATGAAGCCAAAGAGATCGGAGCCATCAATACTTTGGTAAAGCAGGAAGGTAAATTGATCGGGCATAATACCGATGCATATGGCTTCATAAAACCAATAGAGAATTATATAGATGATCTGCATGGTGAAAGAGTGATCATCTTTGGATCAGGTGGCGCAACAAAAGCGATTGTTTTTGCTCTTCAGGATCTTGGTGTCGAACAGATCGTATTGGTATCGAGAAGACCGGAAATGTATGAAAGCAATGGCTTAGAAAATATTATCCGTTGCAGCTACGACAACTGGATCGCTTATGCAGACGATGCAGCCATGATCGTGAATGCCACTCCACTGGGAATGACACCGAACACAGAAAGTTCACCCGTACCGGATCAGGATATTGAAATTCTGAATGAAAAGATCTGTTATGACATTGTATATAATCCCAGACAAACGAAATTTCTGAAACAGGCCATACAGGCAGGCGGAACACCTGTTGGTGGTTTGGATATGTTGATATATCAGGGAGCAAAATCGTTTAATTTGTGGACGGGGTTTGAATTCCCAATTGAGAAAATTAAATCAAAGTTAGATGAAGTCTTACCAACCTGATTTTATAAAACCATCCGTATTTGATCCAGATACCATTTCTTCCTGGTTCACAAAGAAGGGAGAGTCTGTTCAGGACAATTTTAAGATCAGAGGATTGAATCTTGGATTTAATACAGAAGAAAATGAAGAAATAGTAAAAGGAAACAGAAACTTTTTAGCCAATTTTATTTCTACACCCATAGCTGATATAGCCTTTGCTGATCAGGTTCATGGAAATGAGATCGTTGAAGTTCAAAAAGGTGGCATCTATGAAGACATTGATGGTTTTATAACCACAGAAAAAGAATTAGCTCTGGCAATTCAGGTTGCAGATTGCGCAGCAGTTTTATTTGGCGAATCAAAAGCAGGAGTTATCAGTGCTGTACACGCAGGATGGAGAGGAGCCGAAGCTAACATTGTACCCAAAGCTATCCAAAAAATGGTGAGTTTGAATGCCGATCCTAAAAATATAAAAGTGTTTATCAGTCCGTGTATCTCTCAAAAACAATTTGAAGTCGGAGACGAAGTAGCTGAAAAATTCCCGGATGAATTTGTAGACCGAAAAAGCTATTCAAAGCCACATATCGACATCAAAAAATTCATAGAGTCTCAGCTTTTGAGTGCAGGCATACTTGAAGAGAATATTGAAATTCACAGCAGTTGTACATTTTCTGATTCAGATTATTATTCTTACAGAAGAGATGGAAAAAGATCGGGTCGAATGATGGGCATCATAAAACTCAATGACACGGTTTGAGAGTAAGTTATAGTCCCGGGTATTACGCTACTATTCCGAACGAGCATATTTTCCCGATGGGGAAATTTCAGGGATTGCATCGCTATTTGCTGGAAAAAGAAATCCTTTCTGAATTTGAGATCATTGAACCTAAAATGATCGATTTCATAAACTTGATGACCGCTCATACATCCCGATATGCTTACGGTGTCTGGAACGGAACACTCGATAAAAAAGAAGTGAGAAGAATGGGTTTACCTTGGACAAAAAGTCTGGCTATTCGATCCAGGTTAGCTGTTCAGGGCACACTGAATGCCGGAATAATGGCACTTCAGGATGGAATTGCCGGAAATCTTGCAGGAGGAACCCATCACGCTATGGCTGATTGGGGAGAAGGGTTTTGTGTATTTAATGATGTTGCAGTTGCCATAAAAGTATTGCAGCAATCCATGTGGATAAACAAAGCTCTGGTGATCGATTGTGATGTACATCAGGGCAATGGAACGGCTGAAATATTCAAAGATGACGACACCGTTTTTACCTATTCAATTCATGGCGAAAAGAATTACCCGTTCAAAAAGCCACCCTCAAATTTAGATGTTGGATTACCTGACAAAACGGGTGACAAAGAATATCACAGAAATCTGATCGAGTCACTGGATTCGGTACTTAGTTCATTTAAGCCGGACATCGTTTTTTATTTGGGAGGGATAGATCCGCTGGAAACAGATCATTTCGGGAGATTGTCCCTAACTTTAAAGGGACTGAGAGAGCGGGATCGTATTGTAATAGAGATGATCAATCAAAAAGAATTGCCGTTAGTTTTATTACTTTCCGGTGGCTATGCACCCACACTCGAACAAACTGTAATTGCTCATGCTCAGATGTTTGAGGTGGCTAAAGAGTTGGGTTTTTAAATAGAATTATCACATATTTATTTTTAAATAAAAATTTATGCGAATAGTTATTTTTGCTTATATATTTTTTATACCCTTTTCCGGGTTTTCGCAAGATACTCCTGATACAAGATTTTTTAATTATCAGCTTGAAGATTTAATGCTCTATGAAAAAATTAACAATACAGGAGAAGTCACAGATATAATAAAGTATAGAATTGTTAGCGATTCAATTAATACTGATAGTGTAAGAGTTTTCACAGCTTACAAAGAATACTACAGTAACCCCAATTCTGTCGATACAGTGCTTTTCAAAATTTTTTCAGATGGTAGTATATCAACTAACTACTTTTTAGATGAGGAATTATTGATTCTGGACACCAAAATCAGTTCAATAGATGATTATTGGGTAGGTGGTTTTTTGGAAAAAGACTCTTTATATAATATCAATTTCTTAGAGGTTAAAGATTCACTTAACTTTTTTCAATTCGATAACATTCAAATAAACGTATTTGGCTTTAATGTCTCACCAGATACTTCATCAAACTATCAACAGCTTGGTTTAGAACCTTTCCACTATGATATAGTTGAATCTTTTGGGATAGTTGGAAGTGCAAGTAGCGAATTTGGAGTTGGTACGTCTATTAAAGGAGGTACATTACAAGGTGAGGTTTTTGGTGATACTACTTTTTCAATTCCTACTTCTAATTTTTATGATCAAAAAATTCCTAGTGAATTCAACTACATCGGAAATTACCCAAACCCATTTAATCCTTCTACGACGATTAAGTACACGATGACCAAGCCCGGAACAGTACAATTAAAACTATACGATATCACCGGTCGGCTTGTGAAAGAAATAATAAATGAATCAAAGATTGCAGGTGAACACACTGTGGAACTTGATGCTTCCGATCTTTCAAGTGGAACGTATATTCTGATAGGTAAGCTTGGAGATGTACTAAAATCTCAAAGGATTACTTTGATTAAATAATACTTTCCAATTAGATTTCTAATTAAGCCCATTGTGTCCTACCTCTCTTAAGTCTGCGACTTAGAAAGTGCAAGTAGAGGAAGTTTGCAACATGAAAGTAATAGAATAGTACTGGGGTAGGAATATGTTTGTGCTTCAACTTTAGAATAAAAGGTAATTGCTCATTTGCAAATGTACTAAGTAGCCAAAGAACTTAAATATTGATTAGTTTAAGAATCTTTAGAATCTAAAAACGACCTTTACTTTTTTACAAAATGACTTTTTTCTTACTTCTTTTAAATCAGGTTATACTGCCGTTAACATTTACAGTTTTATTCCACCACTCAGAAGTAAAAAGCCGTTCCAACTTCATTCTTCAATTTCTATTTACAGGCTCTTTTGTTTTATTTGCTTTGGTTATAGGATCTCAATCATGGACTAGTATTTTCCTGGGATACATCATTGGGATAACATTTCTAGTTGTTTCTATAAAAAAGATTCAAGAGCTCCCGAAAACATGGTCATTTAAGCTTGGTGATAATTGGAAGCAAATTTCATCCGTGATAGTACAAATACTGTTAACTGTACTATTCCTGCCTTTGAGTATTTATGGAATCTCCGGCTATTTTATTGAGGACGATAATTCAGCAGTAAACCTGACTTATCCCTTACAAGACGGTTTATATATTGTTGGTCATGGCGGGAGTAATCCTATTATTAATTATCATAATGTAAGTGAAAGCCAAACGTATGCTTTAGATATTTTGAAATTGAATTTCATTGGGATACGGACGTGGGGAATGTACCCGAAACAGTTAGAGCGTTATGCAATTTATGAGGATAATCTTTACAGTCCTTGTGATGGAACAGTTTTAAAAGTAGATAAAGGATATCAGGATATGATTCCGCCTCAAAGAGGAGATGGACATCCGGCCGGAAACCATGTAATTATTGAATGCCGAAATGCTGAAGTAACTCTGGCTCATATGAAGGAAAACAGTATCGTTGTAGATAGTTTGGATGCTGTAAAAGTTGGTGACTTACTGGGTAAAGTTGGTAATTCAGGGAATACTTCAGAACCTCACTTACACATTCACGCAGAAAAGGAAGGTAAAGTTATTCCCATAAAATTTAACGGACGTTTTTTAGTCAGAAACAGCTTGTTTTGGTAATAAATTGAATCTGTAGTTTTTTTATTTAAGTTTCTAATTAAGCTCATTGTGCTCTATATTTCAGCTCTGAAAATCAAAGACACATCAAGTATTGAATAAACAAAAACTGGCTATTTTAGGGTCTACGGGATCTATCGGGACACAAGTGTTGGAAGTAGTCCGACAACATCCGGACAAGTTTGAAATTGTGGCGCTCACAGCCAATGGTAACTGGAAGTTGCTGGCTGAACAGATCAATGAATTCGCTCCTGAAGTTGGCTTGATATGTAATGAAGATCACTATTCAGATCTGAAACTAGCTGTTAATACCGATACAAATCTTCTTTCGGGGATTCATAATTTGGTTGAGATCGCAACTCATGAAAATTGTGATACCGTATTAAACAGTTTGGTCGGTTTCGCAGGATTTGTCCCAACGATCGAAGCCTTGAAAGCCGGAAAGAAAGTAGCTCTGGCAAATAAAGAGTCCTTAGTGGTTGGCGGCCAGATCATCAGAAATATTCTGGATGAATATTCGGGCACTTTAGTTCCTGTGGATTCAGAACACAGTGCAATGCTTCAATCTATTGTAGGAGAGAAGCACGAAAACATCGAGAAAATAATTATCACAGCAAGTGGTGGTCCGTTCAGAGATCTGAACAAAGAGCAGATGCAAAATGTAACGTTAGTTCAGGCCCTAGATCATCCAAATTGGGATATGGGCGCTAAAATTACTGTGGATTCTGCGACCATGATGAATAAAGGACTCGAGATCATAGAAGCAAAATGGCTGTTTGATATTCCGGTTTCCAAAATAGAGCCGGTCATCCATCCGCAAAGCATAATTCATTCTATTGTTACTTTTACGGATGGTTCCAGCAAAGCACAACTTGGTCCACCGGATATGAAAGTACCGATTATCTATGCATTAACTTATCCCGACAGGCTAAAGTTAGAAACTCCGAGAATGGACTGGACTCAGGCACAAGAACTCACCTTTTCGCCCGTTGATTACGGGAAGTTTCCTTGTCTGAAACTCGCAATCGAATCTATAGAAACAGGAGGGGTTGCTCCGGCGGTTTTAAATGCAGCGAACGAAGTAGCAGTTAAACGCTTTTTGGATAAAGAAATTAAGTATATTGACATCCCGAAAATTGTAGAGGAATGTCTTGAAAAAATCGGGTCGAGTTATGAAGTAAACATTGACTCACTAATTGAAATCAATAAAGAGACGCGCGACTTAGCAGCGCAGATTAAGTAATATGACGTTTATAGAAATTTTATCGACAATAGGCATCTTTATGGGTGCTTTAATGATCCTGGTTTTTATACATGAACTGGGACATTTTTTGGCCGCAAAATTATTTGGAATGCGTGTAGAACGCTTCTCGGTCGGTTTTCCTCCTCGAGTATGGGGATTTAAGAAAGGTGATACCGATTATTGTATCGGAGCCACTCCATTAGGCGGTTATGTGAAAATCTCCGGAATGGTGGATGAAAGCATGGACAACGAATTCCTTGAGCAGGAACCTCAGCCGTGGGAATACAGAAGTAAACCCGTTTGGCAAAGAATGGTTGTGATTACCGCCGGAGTTATTTTCAATATGATCCTGGCTTTTGTGATCTTTTCAGGGATGATAATGACCAATGGTAAACTGGTTGTACCGGTAGAAAATATTGATGGACTATATGTTCCCGAGGAATCTATTTTGCATGAAATAGGATTTCGAAAAAATGATAAAATTATCGGAGTAAATGGCGAAGAAGTTCCTTATTTCAATGATCTTGTCTCTGCATCGGCATTGACTTCAGAGAATCTGAATTATCAGATACTAAGAAACGGCGAAGAAATCACTATTCCTGTAGCTTCTTCATTTTTAGACAGCATTCAAACGCGGGGCTTTATTGATGGAAACAGTATTGCTCCAAGTATCTTTTCTCAAATAGAAAGAGGTTCCCCCGCAGCAGAAGCCGGTCTGGAGGTTGGCGATAAGGTTACTGCATTGAACGGTGAGGAAGTAACAACCTGGTTAGCTTTCTTTGATATAGTTGGAGAGAATGAAGACGGAGTACCAATTGATCTTACTATTGATCGTGGTGGGGAGGCATTGTCATTTAGTATAATCCCAAATGAAGATAATAAGATTGGAGTTAGAGGCCCTGAGACTTATCAGTATGGTACAAGAATTGAATATGGCTTTCTGGAATCCATTGCAGCTGGTTGGAATGAAACAGGTGATCAAACCACAGGAATTCTCCAAGGTTTTGCCAGAATGATCAAAGGCGATATTTCCGTTCGTCAGAATTTAGGTGGTCCGATTGCCATTGCCGAAATGACCAAACAGGCTACAGATTCCAATGGTTGGATCGGTTTTTGGACGATCACTGCTTTACTGAGTATTACACTGGCAATTATGAATATTTTGCCTATTCCTGCTTTAGATGGCGGGCATTTAGTTTTTCTGATCTATGAAGGTATAACAAGAAAGGAGCCAACTGAGAAAGTAAGGATTATCGCACAGAATATTGGTTTCTTTGTATTGGTCACACTGATGATCTTCGTAGTATTTAATGATGTTATAAAGCTCTTTTAATTTATGTTTGCAAGGGAAGGCTACTTCACAATGACAGTTGCTGTTGTTTTTACAGCAATTGTTTTCACTCTTACTGCACTTTATATTTCGCACTGGATCGCTTATCCGATCTACATTGTAGTAGGTGTATGTTGTGGTATTATCATTTATTTTTTCCGTGATCCGGAAAGAGAAACACCTTCTAATGAAAACCTAGTCATTTCTCCTGCGGATGGAGTCGTAGTGCTTGTAAAAGAGTATCAGGAAGATGTGTACATAAAAGATAAAACTACTCAGATCAGTATTTTCCTTTCGCCTTTGGATGTTCATGTAAACAGAAATCCTATTTCAGGAAAACTGGAATATTTGAAATATCATCCGGGTAAATATTTGATGGCCTGGAACGAACACGCATCTGATCTAAATGAAAGGGCAGATTTCGGTGTTCTTCACTCTTCAGGGACTAAATTCTTTTTTAAGCAAATAACCGGATTTCTGGCAAGAAGAATTGTATATCACATTAAAGAAGGCGATGAGTTAACTGCAGGAGATCGTTTCGGGATGATGAAATTCGGGTCCAGAATGGATGTTATCGTACCTTCTAATGTAGAGATCAAAGTGAAAGAAGGAGACCGTACGGTTGCCGGAGAATCCATAATCGGAGAGATCAAATCGTGAAGTATCCGATCCAGAAGAAATATGGTTCGTTCCGAGAAAAAAGAAAGCGTATAAAGCAGGAGAAACCACCTGTAAACCGACGCATTGCTGTGCCTAGCTTCTTTACCCTTATGAATCTTTTCAGCGGTTTTCTGGCAATCATAAGCATCGCAGACGGGAATCTGTTCTGGGGAGCGTGGTTAATAGCAATTGCCGGGATGTTTGATGTCATGGACGGTTTAATGGCAAGATTGGCAAACGCTACCAGCGATTTTGGAATAGAACTGGATTCGCTCAGCGATATGGTTTCTTTTGGAGTAGCCCCCGGTTTTTTGATCTATACGTTCAGTTTAAATGAACTTGGTGTTTTGGGAATGATCATAAGCGCTATTCCACCATTATGTGGAGCAGTTCGTTTAGCCAGATTTAATGTAAATGCGAGATTGTCTCCAACCAATGAGCACTTTATTGGACTCCCAATACCGGCTCAGGCTATTATGATCGGTTCTTTTTTCCTTACTTTCAGAAATGAATTGGATCTGTTTACAGGATTCGAACAAGGAATAAATTCTGTTCTGATCCCTGTAGTAATTGTGATTTCATTCCTAATGGTAAGTACTATCAAATTTGATAAGATCCCACGATTTGATCGCCGTTCAATAAGAGAAAACAGAGGAAAACTGGGATTACTTTTATTGTATTTGATCTTGATCGTGACTTTAAAAGAATACGGACTAATGGCTGTGTTCACCATTTTTATCTTCAAAGGACTGATCATCGGAGCAATACATTACTTTGGAGATTACGAGGAAGAAGGCGAAGAAGTATTTCAGGATTTTAGCTGACAGATCTGGAATTAAGTAAAGATCCTCTTATAGACTGGACTGGATAATTTCCGTTATCTTTCTGGACGCATCACCACTTCCATAGGGATTATAGGCTAGATCAGAATCCGAATCTTTCAGTTTTTTATCCGCTTCTTTTGAAATGAATACACTGTCTGAACCCACTAAATTAGTATATCCACTTTCAATGAGCTCCTGTCGCTCGGTGGTTTTGCGAAGAACCAGAAGTTTTTTGCCTAATGCAGCAGCTTCTTCCTGAATACCGCCTGAATCTGTAAGAACAAGATCAGATCTGTCAAGTATGTGTTGAAAAGTTAAATAATCAATAGGTTTTATAATTTTGAGCCTTTCGTGTCGGAATTCATCTGACCGTAAAATTTCCTGAACTTTTGGATTCGGATGTCCGGGCAAAAGGATAATTCTTGACTGCTCTGCATCGAGAATTTCAACTAATCCTTTCATTATCGAATTCAATGGTTTCCCAAGGTTTTCACGGCGATGAGTGGTAACCAGAATAAGCTTCTGAGAAGAATCAATTTCATTCAGAAGATCTGGTTTTGAGGTAGTAAATAAGTCTGTTTTTCTGATCTGATGAATCGCATCAATAACGGTGTTTCCGGTATTAAAAACTGAAGACTCTTGAATTCCTTCAGCAATCAAATTCTGAACGGCTATATCTGTGGGTGCAAAATGAATTGAAGCAATTGTACTTATTTGCTTTCTGTTCATTTCTTCAGGAAATGGATTGTAATTATCAAAAGATCTCAAACCTGCTTCTACATGATAAACGGGGATCTGTAAATAAAAAGCAGCCAGTGCACTTAAATAAGATGATGTCGTATCACCCTGAACTATAACAGCATCAGGTTCTTCAGCTGTAAACAATTGGTTTAATTTCGGCAGTAGAAACTGTGTTAGTTCAAAAAGATCGGAAGTTGAAGCCATACTTTTTAAATTGTGATCGGGAGTAATCCCAAACACATTCAGCATATCAACTGCCAGGTCATCGTGCTGTCCTGTATGAACTTTTACTACATTAAATTTTCCAACAGATTCTAATTCATGTATAAGTGGTGCCAGTTTTATTATCTCAGGCCTTGTACCGAATGCTACAACAATCTTCTTCATGCCAGTAATTCCTGATAGTTTTTCATAGTTAGTTCACCAACTTTTGACCAGGAATAGTTTTCAGAAATATGGTTAACAAGTTCTGTAGACTTTGGTTTAGACAGAGCTTCTATGATACCGTGTTGAATGGATTCTATTGAACTATGAGTAATGTAGTGAGCAAATTCCTTGAAGTAATCTTTAGTTCCTCCGGCTTCAGTTATTACGATATTAGCTCCGGCTAAAGCGGCTTCCATGGCAGCTATACCCGGGGTTTCAAACTGAGATGCCAATACAAATACTTTAGAAGCAGCATAAGCGGAACGAAGTAAATCCGAATTATGATCCATAGTTTCCAATAAATGAATCCTTGGATTCTCTTGAGCAAACTTTAAGCATACTTTACTGTACTCAGAATCATTAAAACTACCAATGATCACCAGATCAGCATCAATATTATGCATAGCTTTAATGAGTGACAGTATATTTTTGCGTGGTGCGGATGCCTGTCCTGTAAAAAGAACAAAATCCTTAAGCTTTTTTTGAGCTATAAAGAGTTCGGGATCGGAATCTTTAAATCTGAGTTCAACCCCATTGGGAACAATTTTGATCTTAGATTTCTCCAGTTCAAATGCTTTGGTGATGAGTTTAGCTTCTGATGAAGTATTTGGAAGAATAAGGTCAGATTTTTTACAAACATCTTTTTTAATTCCGAACTCAGATCTTATACCGGCACTTACGGATGTCAGCTTTTCCTCAACATTAATTGCCCTACGAATAGTTTTGTAGCTTCTGTTTGAAAAGAGAACAGGAGAAAGAACTACCTTACTTTTTTGTTCATGAAGTCTGGATACAATCCCAATAGTTTCATAACCGGCAGTGAAAACATGAAACAGGTCTATGTCCGTTTCTGAAATATCATCCCAAGGAGATAAAAATTTAACTTCTGCACCCAAATCAGTTAGCGCCCTGGCAGTCATAAGCGCTTGTGTTCTAACGCCTCCATTTACGAGGGAAATACTTTGAGGTGCTATAAAACCAACTTTCATAATCGTTGTCTGTTTTTCCAGTCCAGAAAATTTGTTTTTACCAGCTTCAGTGGGTTGCTATGAAGTTTCTCTAACTCCACGAAAGAAGGTAGAGAAGGAGATGCGTATTTAAAAGATGAATATGAAGTTTTATCAATGCATTGATCTTTTGAAGGAATCAGGTCAAATTCATTTGCAGAAGTTGTTATGTAGAGATACTGATTTGGGTTATTTGACTCGATTTGGAGTTTGCCTTCATTAAAACCGGCTGAAAACTCTAAATTATCCCGATCTTTCCAGAAATTGGCATATTCATGGAAAGTAATATTTGTAAGCCCATCAGAATGCACTCTTTCAAAAACATCCTGAAAAAGACCTAATCCTTTCTGCATTGGATGATGATAGAAGAAAATGGGCTTGAATAAGCTTTTTCGCTGTTCATAGATCTCTAAAAAGTATTCTTTCATCTGATCTTCAGAATAGCGTTTTCTGCTTAAACTTCCGGTACAAATGGGATGTACAGCTATTTGCAGATGTTCTGAATCCGGTATTAAGAATGGAGCACAATCATAACCGGCTGTAAATTCGGAAGTGTAATTAAAATCATAGCCTGACAAAACTTTCTCTAAACCAGAATTCCAGATTCCATAAGGAGTACAAAATCCATTTGGATGAATATCTGCCTGTTTCAGCTTTGTTAAACCAATTTGAATATTTTCTTCAATTTTGGGTACAGAGGAGCTATATCCATGCTTATAACCATGTAAAGCAAGCTCCTGATTTTTAAAGGATTTGAAATAGTCCAGATACAGCTCATGCTCCTGAACATGTAAAAACCAGGTAGCTTGAATATTATTGGAATTCAGAAGTTGGTAAATTTCTGTAAGAGCTTCTTTACTTCCATAGTCGCTGTCAATTCTAAAACCAAATACAGGATTAAGTTGAGGAGAAGTCCATTTTTTTATAAAAGGGAGCTTTTGTTCGTGATGGAGCCTCTGTAAGCTAAGCTCTATAATATCGTTCAAAGGATCTCTGGATATCTTATTTACTATCTCGTCAGGAAAATCCTTTGTAGTACTTAAAAATCGCTTTCTGGTAAAATTTGAAGCAGCAGGAAATGAGCTTAGATCAAATCCTATAAAACCGACATTCAAAGAATCTGATTTATGGCTCTCAAAATCTATTAAACCTGAAAAAAGATCTGAGCCATCTGAAGACGCCCATTCGGAATAGATATCTAAATGGGATATTCGATCAAATTCTGATTGAGAAGCAGAATTAAATACGGTCTTTGAAAATGATTTTGAAATTCCAGTAGTACAGAAATCAGGATTTAAGGAAATTTCCAGTAAGCCACCCCCTGAGTTTAAGAAATCAAATATTTTCTTCTTTTTGTCTGATTCTAAAATACTGCCTTCATAGATCAGAGTTGAATAGTTTAGGAAAATATCTTTTTTAAAATCTATTTCTTCATACCAGATACCTATGCTATCCAATACTGAAATTAGATAAGAGGAGGGAGAAATCAATCCTGTACAAAGTCTTCTGTTCATTTTAAAAGTTTCTCCTTTAGCCAATTTAGCTCTCCGATCCTGATAACCTTAGCATTCCAGCTAATCAGGGGAATCAGGATTATGGAGATCAACGAAGCAATTAAATAATGAACATCAAACTTTTGGAAAGCCATGAACATTAATCCTGCAACTATAGTAACAATAAGAAGTGGGCGCAAAATCTTTGAAGGAACAATTGTTCTGAACCAGAAATAAGAGGAGAAAGTAAGAATGAATTCAGCAATAACTACAGAAACGGCAACTAAGTGAGGGTTTTCAAAATTAGAAAAGAATACGATAATAATTGCCGACACAGATCCGCCAATACTTGTAGCCATAAAGTATTTCCGATCGTTATTGGTAGCTATAAGACCAAATGAAAAAAGGCTGTTAATAAAAGTCAGCAGAATAAATACCGATAGTATCTGAAGTATTTCTATGCTGTCTATAAATTCTGAACCATATAAAAGAGTAATTATTTGTTCGGCATTTAGGGCTGTAAGAATTGAGACTAAGGAGCCGCCTACCAGAACCAGTCTTAACACCATAGATATTTTTTGAATTGCAGCTTCTTTATTTGTACTCCATAGAGAAGTTAAATTCGGCAACAGTAAATTAACAAAGATTCGATCCAGCATCATCGCAACAAGGATAATTCGAAAAGCAGCACCATATATACCTGCGTCTTTTAAACTTAAGAAAACGCCGATTAGAATTGGGGGTAGTAGCTGTACAATTTTAGCAAAAAACTCTCCTAGGCCAATTAATGATCCGCTTGTTAGAAGTTCAATATAGTTTTTAAGCTTTCTGGCAGGTAAAGTAAAAGGTTTATCTGATATTGAAAAAGTTGCCAGCACAGCAACTGCGGAGGTTACACCAACAGTATAGAGAACAGGAACTAGTGTAATATCATCAGGATCGACGACCAGCCAGTATACTAGTGCGAAATAAACAATGCCATTAACAATTCTGGAAACGGCCAGTTTTCCGAACTTCTGTTTGCCGCTATAAAACCACTCCAGAAGAAGAGCGTAGGGAATTAATGCATACAGATAACCAAGTATAACCTGTTTTTGTAAAGAACCAATGGAAATAAAAGAAAGAACCAGAGTAGATCCAAGAAGTACTAAAACAGCTAATGCTATTTTCAGATTGAATATCTCTTTTGCTCTGAATTTTCTTAACTCCGGCTCTTTAGCCATTTCCCTCACGCCAATATTCAGCATTCCCATGTCAGCTCCCCAGGTTGCATATCCAAGAATAGAAATTGCAACTGTAATGAGTCCGTAGAATTCAACACCGAGCGTTCTTGCCAGATAGATAGTTGTTATAAAAGCGAGTCCCCGACCTCCGAAATCACCGAACGCAATCCAAAAAGCTTTTTCTTTGAATTTACTCATTATGGAAGGTAAAGATTGAAGACCTGATTAATGTGACCAATTCCTTTTCATTTGAAAACAGAAAAGCTTCATCAAGTTCTGTAAGTGCACCAAAACGTGGAGCAATAATATCTTTTTTATAACTGATAGCCATTTCTACTGAGCCTGATGTAAGAATTTGATCAAAATTAAATAAGCAAAAATCAGTAGCGCAAAAAAAATAGGGGATATGCTTTTCTTGTATAAATTCAGATCTCAAATAAAAATCAGGATTACGATCAGCAATGATTGTTAGTTTCTCAGCCAGTAATAGCTGTCCCTTTTTTATTGGGCCGGAAATAATCACTTGTACATCTAACCTATGCTTTTCAATTATCTCTAAAAGCTCATCAATCTTTTTGTATTCAGCAATATTACCCCAAATTAATGCAATTGGTCGGGAAGGATTCAGCGACCACCGGAATTCGTCATTTAAATAACGTATTGACTGTTCTCTTTCAATAACCTGAGACGGAAACTCAGGATGTGGAAGTAAGCACAATTTCTCCTTAGCTATACTAAATTTTTCCTGAACAAGGTTTGCTGCTGTTTCAGAATGTATATGAACTTTGTCGGCAATTTTAGCCATTCGGGCATGAAGCCTGAGATGTAATTTCAACAGTTTTCGACTGTGAGGCTCCAGATTATGAATAGTCCAGACGATTTTACCACCAAATAGCTTGAAAAAGTAAATACAAAGTAACTTCCAGGGCATACCGATCAACGATTTCGTATCCTGAAATTCCAACCAATGATAATGAAGAATAACTTTTTTTGAGAACAGCGCTTTGAAAACAAATTTATAGTGCCCGAAAACAGATACACTTTCAATGTTGTACTTAGCTTCGGCTAACAGCGGCTTATAAAGAAGGTAGAGATAATCTGAGATAGGGTAGTCGGACCTTATTTTTGGCACAACGAATACATAGGAGTACTGTGAGCCCAAAGACGAATATATATCACTTAGTGACTGCTTCTCCATAAAGAAGTATTCTAAAATTTATATTGTAAGCCGATAGAATGTAGTGTTCCAAAACCTGTTTTATATGGAACAAGCGCGTAATCTACTTTTATAAGATCTGTGATAAATCCAACCCCAAATGAGATCGGTTTAACAGTGTTTTCCCCTGTTTTATAACCACCTGAAATTTCGAGTACTTCAGCAATATTCAGTATTAAACCCAGATTTAAATAGCTACTGTTTTCTTTTTCCTCTGATCCCAAAGATTCTCTTGCATTCAATGGTTTAACAAAATCTGTAGCAATGCTTACAAGTATAGGAAGATCAGGGTTTTTTGGATGTGTGAACTCTATCACGTCCAAAGCAACACCCGCTCTAAATAATTCAGGAAGTTCTGTAGGCTGATTGTTGAGGTCATCGAGCTTTCCAATGTTCAGAACTGAAACCCCGGTGTTTAATCTGGAATCCAGAAAACTGCCGGCTGCTCCAAAATTAAACGCATATCCTGATGATTGATACTGAGCATTTTCTTCATTTAAAAATTGCCCTGTAACACCTAACGACAAATAATCAAATTTATAGGCTAACCCAGCGCTTAAAGAAAGATAAGAAAGAGAGAATTCACCATTCGGGTTTCCGGGGCGATCCCGTTGTTCGATCCCACCTACGCTTGAGCTGTAAATACCGATCGAAATGGCTCTGTTTTCATTTAAAAAATTAACTCCACCAAAAAGGTAATTACTTTCATCGATCCAGCTTGAATAACCAAGATCAATAGTTGATGAAGCATTAAATACAAGCAATGCAGGGTTTATGTAAGCAGAAGCTGAGCCCATTGGAATCGCAGTTCCAGATTCACTAATGGCTAAACCGGAAGGTGTCGGAGCATTTTCAAGCATTGGAAAACCTGTACTTGTATCCTGAGCATAAACTCCTGTACCTATCATGAAAAATATAAAAGTGAAAAAAAGTCTCATAGTTTTAAGCTTAAAGAGAAAACGTGCATATTTGAAACTCTGTTAGGTTCAATTACAAATGCATAACCTATAGAAGGTGAAAGTTTATCAAAAGGAAGATAAAGCGAAAACCCACTACTTGCTCCCCAACTATCCATGTTTGTAAGGTCCGGTAAATTGTAACCTCCTCGCAATGTAAATCTTTCATGAGCTTTCCAGGAACCTCCAAGCCTAAACTGCTGAACATTTGTATTAAGTTCTGTAATAGACGAAATCAAAATGGGCCGACCATCAGTGATGAAGATTTCTTCTTCTGTGACTTCAGAAGATAAAGTTTGTACTTCATAATCTGCAGAAACAGTATAGTTTTCTCTCTGATAGGCAAATCCCCATTTAAAGCGTGTTGGGAATTTGTTGATCACATTACGGGATTCATTTTGATTGTAAAGTTCAGCTGAATTCCATCTGTATTCTGCAAACATATCCTGTATAGCAAAACCAAAGTTGAGGTGACTGTTAATTTTATAAAGAAATCCCAGATCGATACCAACACTTGTTTCAGCATCCAGTTCATCATGGTAATCTGCGTAATTCAGCTTAAAGCCAAAACCTGCATTAATCTTCTCACTTAAACGAATTCCAAAAGATGTGAATAGTTGATATTCTGATACATCAAAACTTCCGTTAGGATAACCACTTACAGTCCTGCTGTCAAAATCATTGATTCCTGTTCGCAATAAACTAACTGTTATTCCTGCTGAAGGAGGCAACTGGAAAGCTGCTCCAAAAGTTTGGTGAATTCGATCGTACGAAAGTGAAGACACCGATATATCTAATGGAATATAATCTGAAAACAGTGCTGAATGAGCAGGGTTGTATTGTGCGATGGCTCCGTTTGAAGTAACGGCTGTCATTGCATTTCCCATTCCTAATGCTACCGAACCATGACCAATTCTTTGTGGGGCACCGGCAAATCCACCTGATTGTGAAAAAACAGATCCTGTACTGATAAAAATTATAAATATTATATAAGCTGATTTCATGTTATTCAATTACCAGAATTTTACCTTCTATGGTTCTGTCCGGCATTTCTATTATATAAATATAAGGCGCATTAGCTACCTTTCTTCCCGAATTATCAACTCCATCCCAAACAGCTTCATAAGTACCTGCAGAAAAAGTATCGTTTTCGATTTCACGTACCAAATTCATTCCAAAATCAAACACTCTGATATTAACAGTTCCACTTTCTTTAAGCTCATATTTGATACGAACAAGCTCATGCAGAGTAGGAGAAAAGGGATTAGGGTAGGCGTATGTTTTAACGGTTTTTGCATCAGGCTCAAAAGCATTACCTCCGTTAAGTGGAAAGTTGACTCTCGTTATTTCCCAGGTTTCACCAAGATCGTCTGATGAAGCCAAACCATCATTTGTTCCTATCCAAACTCTGTTTGTTGTTGAACTGACAGAAAGAAATTCAGTGTTCTCTTTAAGAAATGTATTGGCACTTCGGATCTGAGGGAACTTACTCCAACTGTTTCCATTATTTATAGACACAAAAAGTCCGTTTTCTCCTGCAGCAAATACTGCTCCGTTATTGAACCCGATGCTGTTGATCTTTTCTCCGATAAGATGCTGTGTAAATGTTTCAGCATTATCAGTTGTAGACACGATCCCAAATTGTTCACCGGAGGAAGCATCAATTACCCAGTTTGTCATCCAAATAGAGCCGTTTACAGGATCTTCTTCAATTTCTATTACCCAGTTTCCCAGCAAGCCATCACTGCTGTTATCAAAATTTACATGCTTCCAGGAGATACTGTCCGTTGATGTTGTATAAGCGTCAGCGGAAAAATTAACCCCATTAGCAGAACCGAACCAAACATTATTAGCCGAATCAAGATGTAAGCCAAAGCCAAGTAAATTTAAATCTGACCGGGCATCATATCGGTTTATTGTTGTGTTTTGGTAATTGGAAGACCATGAATAAGAATTTTCAGGAGTTAATGAACTTACATCGGATGGAGGCAGGATCACTTTTTCCCAAGTTGATCCTCTGTTTGTACTTTTTAATAAACCTGAACCCCAGACAGCTGTAAAAATGGTATCCGACTGTATTTGAATATCAAAAGGAGGGGATTGTTGTCGTACTGTGTTTCTGATTCTGAAATATTGAGTTCCTCCATAGGTAAACACGATATCACAATCACCGGTATATGGAACTGAGTCGTCGTCACAATTGTCAGCAGGTTGGCTGTCTAGCGGGAAATCCCTGAATTTCCAATTCTCTCCATTATCGGAAGAAATATAGAATCCGAATCCGGAAGTTATGGGTTGACCATCCAGATCAATATTAAATCCTAAACCAGAAGCAAAATCTGATCCGGAAATATCCATAGAAAATATCCTGCCTTCTCCATTTGTAATACTGTCGATTCCGGATGGTTGAAACCAGTCAATACTGTTAGCTACATTAAAATTCAAAGATGGGCTGATCCATAAAGTGTCGCCTGATCCAAGAATATTAGAGACACCATTTTGGCGTATACTGTTAAACGGTGAGGTTACAGGGTAAACTGATTGAGCAATGAGACCTGAAGAGAAAAACAGGACCCAAATTAATAGTGCTGAGAATCTATTCATTATCTACTAAATTAAAAGGAGTTTCTAATGTATCAGAACTCAACCCAGATTTATCAATCGCCCAGTAAAATGCTGTTCTGTTATTTGGAGTATTACTACTGTTAATGGTAAAGGTAGTTGTATAAACTGAATCAGAAGAAGCGATATCTCCACTGGAATTACTGCCATCATCAAGCAGCTCAAACGGAGTTTCTCTCAATAGTGAACCATCTTCATTTCTGAAATTTAGAAGTACTTTATCAATATTAGATTGGCCGTCAATATCCTGAACTTTTGCGGTAAATAATACAGCAACAGTATTGTTTCCGGAAGGAATTTCAACTTCTTCGGGATTATTTACTTCAAGAATTTCCGGTGGATTAGTAGGGACTCCGGTCTGACGAATAATTGCTTGTGCAAAATTATTCGTATTTCCATTCAGAGAAGGTGTGATCAATAATGTGTAAGTCTCAAACTCAGTAGTATTGGTTGAAATAGGAATACTTGTTTGAAAGGTAGTTATGGGACTGAAATTTACAGGAAACTTAGCTTGAAGAAACGGTTCGTCATTTTCTCCCAAAAACAAGGAATAATACGGAACTGAATCTGCTTCAAAATTAAATCCATCTACGGTGATGTTTAAACTAAGAGTAGTGTCCTTTTGTCCATCCTGAGGATCAAAGGAAATAGAGGAGGGACTAACTACCAAATTTTGAACATAAGGTTGTTCTTCATCGAAATCTTTTGGAGTAAGCGAGTCATCGCAAGAGATGAAAGTAGCCCAAATCAAAGTAATAAGAACCAGAGAATAGAATTTAAAAGACAAAAAAATCGCGTTTAATTGATTGAATAGTAATTGTAACGATGCTAAATAGGCGATGTTTTTTTGGGTTCGCTTAAATATTAGGAATTCATTGATTAGATAGCAACTTAAATATTGAAAGTTTATTTCTTTGAAATACCGTTGCTATTAAATTTATACCCTGCTATATTTTCAACCATGTTAATCAAGCAACATAATAACACATGGTGGTGGCCCAACGCTTATACAGGCAGTGGGATTGTTGCGTAAACAGATTAACTAAGAAATTACATACACCCACTGTTCCTATGGAAGAGTGGGTTTTTTTTTGACCTTTAGTTTTGCCACTAAAGCACAAAAACACAAACTTAGTGTTTTGGAGTTTTCGTGGCTTCAATAAATACATGAATAAGAACCAATTTTTAGAACTTAGTAAAGGCTATTCAGCTATACCCGTTTATAAAAGGTTATTGGCAGATGTACTTACTCCTGTTTCATTGTTTATGAATATCAGGGAAGGAGCTCGGAATCCGTTTTTACTGGAATCAGTTGAAGGCGGAGAACAACTAGCCCGGTATTCTTTTATTGGAAGAAATCCCTATCAGACACTTCATTTTGATGGATCGCTTACTTCTTTAAAAAATATAGACGGTAGTGTTGAAATAGACCGTCCTTATTTTGAAGAACTTAAACATCAAACAACCAAGTATACCGAGCCGAAGATACCTGAATTGCCACGATTAACTGGAGGAGCAGTAGGTTTTTCTGCTTACGATACGTTCAGATTGGTTGAAGACCTTCCGGATGTGCCGGATGATGATCTTAATTTGCCTGAGGCTGTTTGGTGTTTTTACGATGAGATCTATGCTTTCGATCACGTGAAGCACCAGGTTATTCTTATTAAAACCGTTTTTATAGACGAATCGTCTGATCCTGAAGAGCAATACAAATCAGCATTGGAATCTCTTGAAGAGATGGAAAGTGCTGCAATGTCAGGAAATTATAAAAGACGCGAGTTTACCATAGATCCTGAATCTCTTGTCAGTAATATTGAAAGAGATCAATTCAAAAATATGGTCAATACTGCGAAAGATCATATTTACGAGGGTGATATTTTTCAGGTAGTATTATCCCAAAGGTTTGAAGCTGATATGAGTGGCGATTCTTTCATGCTTTATCGGGCACTGAGAATGGTAAATCCATCACCGTATCTGTTTTTTTTGGATTTTGATGATTTCCAGATCGTAGGATCATCCCCGGAAGTTTTGGTTCGGGTTCAGGATAAAGAAGTCAGAGTTTTGCCTATCGCAGGAACAAGACCAAGAGGAAGTACACATCAGGAAGATCTTGAGATGGAAGAAGACTTGAAAAATGATCCCAAAGAAGTAGCTGAACATATTATGCTGGTGGATCTGGGAAGAAATGATCTGTCCAGAGTTTCAAAACCGGGAACAGTTATAATGGAACGAAATCAGGTTATTGAGCGATATTCTCATGTAATGCATATTGTCAGTGATGTTGTGGGTGAAATTTCAGAGGACAGATCTTCTGTAGATGCATTGATGCAGTGCTTTCCTGCAGGAACCGTAAGCGGAGCTCCCAAAATCAGAGCCATGCAGATCATTGATGAGTTGGAACCAACCAAAAGAGGTATTTATGCAGGAGCAGTTGGTTACTTTGACTTCTCCGGAAATATGGACACTTGTATTGCGATAAGAACGATGGTTGTTACCAAGAACAAAGTTTATATTCAAGCCGGAGCGGGAATAGTAGCAGACAGCGATCCCACTAAAGAATTTGAAGAAACACAAAACAAAGCCGGGGCATTAGTTCAGGCTCTTAGCGTAGCATTAGATATCGAATGAGTAAAAAAACAATTTTATCAGGAATACAACCTTCGGGAAAACTTCATATTGGAAATTATTTCGGAGCAATGAGGCAACATATAGCCATGCAGGAAGAAGGAGAAGCTTTCTACTTTATTGCCAATTATCATTCTTTGACCTCACTTAATGATGGAAAGGAGCTATACCAAAATACAATCGACGTTACCTTAGATTATCTGGCTTTGGGTTTAGATCCTGAGAAAGCAACATTTTTTGCACAGTCCGATGTTCCTCAGGTTACAGAACTTGCATGGATATTAGGTACACTTTGTCCGGTTAGTTTGATGGAAAAGGGAGTTTCTTATAAGGATAAGATCGCTGCGGGATTAAGCCCCAATATTGGCTTGTTTACTTATCCGATCTTACAAGCTGCGGATATTCTTATTTATCATTCCGATGTTGTGCCTGTTGGAGAAGATCAAAAGCAAAATATCGAAATAGCTAGAGATCTAGCCGGAAAATTGAATAGAGCATATGATTCTGAATTTTTAAAAATACCGGAAGATCACATTCTCAAATCAGTAGCCGTTGTTCCCGGAACTGATGGACGAAAAATGAGCAAAAGTTATAACAACACCATTCCATTATTTGCTGAAGGAAAAGCTCTTAAAAAGGTTGTTATGTCGATTGAAACGGATTCCAAAGGGCTGGAAGAACCAAAAGATCCGGACACAGATAACGTTTTTGCACTGATCAAGCTGTTTGGTGATAAAGCAAAGCAAGAAGAAATAGCGGATAAGTATAGAGCCGGAGGATTTGGCTATGGTCATGCTAAATTGGAGCTTCTTGAAATGATAGAAAACTATTTCGGTGCTGCCCGCGAAAAGCGTAAAGAACTGGAAAAGGATCTGGATTATGTGAAAGATGTTCTTCGTGAAGGTGGAAAAAAAGCCAGAGAAAGAGCGGAATCTGTTATGGAACCCATTCGTGAAGCAACCGGAATCATCAGGAGTTTTTAAGATGATAAAGGATTATTCATATAGATTATTAAAAAGTCCCCTCTCGAGAGGGGATAAAGGGGTGTGTCGTAAAGGTAAAATTAACGGAACTATCCAGTGATCTTAATTATAGACAACTACGATTCATTTACGTACAACCTCGTCCATCTTGTAGCGGCCGTAACTGATGATTATAAAGTAATTCGCAATGATGAACTTACTCTTGATCAGATCAAAGAACTGAATCCTTCAAAGGTTTTGATCTCGCCGGGTCCGGGAAGACCGGAGAACGCCGGAGTCAGTAAACAACTTATTCAGGAGCTTGGTAAGACCACTCCGATCTTAGGAGTTTGCTTAGGGCATCAAGCCATCGGTGAGGTATTCGGAGCGAAAGTAGATTACGCTCCTAAACTTATGCACGGCAAAGTTTCACAGGTTGAGCATAATGGTAAAAATATCTTCAAAGATATAACTCAGAACTGTACTGCAACTCGTTATCACTCGCTGGTTTTAGCACCCGATTCTATTCCGGAAGTTCTGGAAATAACTGCAAGATCTGAAGATGTAATTATGGGTGTTCGACATAAAGAATATCCGATAGAAGGCATCCAATTTCATCCGGAAAGCATACTAACTACCGAAGGACCTAAAATGATAACCAACTGGTTAACCCAATCATGACATTCAAAAGTATTTTAAATAAACTATCATTTTCAGAAGATCTGACGCTGATCGAGGCAGGTTGGGCACTAACTCAGATCATGGAAGGTGAAGTTCCCGAAGAACAAATTGCTTCTTTTCTCACCGCAATGAGAATGAAAGGAGAAACTGTTGACGAGCTAACCGCTTTTGTTAAAGTAATGCGTGACAAGTCGGTCAAAGTAGATGTGGATGTCACAAATGCGATCGATCTTGTCGGAACCGGTGGAGATAAATCAGGTACGTTCAATATTTCAACAGCAGCCAGTTTTGTAGTTGCAGGAGCGGGAGTTCCCGTTATCAAGCACGGAAACCGAAGTGCATCCAGTAAATGCGGTAGTGCAGATGTGTTAGAACATTTAGGAGCTGCAATTGAACTTGGTAAAGAGGGTGTTGAACAAGTTTATTCAGAAGTTGGCATGGCTTTTATGTTTGCTCCGATGTTTCATCCGGCTATGAAATATGTAATGCCTACACGACGACAGCTGGGATTCCGAACATTCTTCAATATTCTGGGACCAATGGCAAATCCTGCCGGTGTACAGAAGTATGTGATCGGTGCATTCAGCGAAGAAGTAGCCGGCAAAATGATTTCAATACTTTCAAATCTGAATACTGAGTTTGCATATACTTTTAATGCAGATGATGGTTTGGATGAAGTTAGTATTACCGGGAGCTCCACTGTTTTTGAACTTGAAGATAAAAAAGTATCCGAATCGTACAGATTTGAGCCAACATCATTGGGCTTTAAAACCTATGAAATGGAACAACTGATGGGCGGTGACGCTGAAAAAAATTCATCGATCCTAAAAAAGATTCTGGCTAATAAATGCACTGATGCCCAGAAAGATATCGTGTTGATAAATGCTACTTTTGCAATCAAAGCATCAGGGTTGGTGAGTTCTTTGGAAGAAGCTAAAGAGAAAGCAGTTGATAGTTTAGAATCAGGAAATGCACGAAAAGTATTTAATAACTTTATTGATGCAACAAACGACGCAATGGGAGTATTTAAGTACTGATGTCAACTATTCTGGATAAAATAGTAGTTCAAACCACTGAAGATCTTATCAAAAGGAAGAAAGAGATCAGTTTTAATGATCTTCATTCTCTGGAAGGATTCGAAAAGAAACGCATCGATTTTAAAACTGCATTACAGAAAAAAGATGAAGTTTCTATTATTGCTGAAGTAAAGAAAGGCTCACCATCAAAAGGAGTGATCAGAGAAAACTTTGATCCTTTAGAGGTTGCTCTCAGATACGAAGAAGGCGGAGCTTCAGCGATTTCTGTATTAACGGATAAACCGTTTTTTATGGGAGATCTGGAATATTTGAATGCTATTTCAAAAAGAGTTCAACTTTCATTGCTGAGAAAGGATTTTATTATTGATCCGTTTCAGATCAAAGAAGCCCGAGCTTATGGAGCTGATGCCGTTTTGATCATAGTAGCAATTACAGACGGAAGTCAATTGAATGAATTGCTTGCAGCTGCTAAAGAATTCGAATTATCAGCTTTGGTTGAATGTTATGATCAGGTAGACTTTGACAGGTTAGACTTTAACCAAGTAGAGATACTGGGCGTTAATAATAGAGACTTAAAGAATTTTGAAGTAGATGTGCATCGCGGGATCAGCATACTTCAGCAAGCACCGGAAGGAACGATTTTGGTTTCAGAAAGTGGTTTGTCATCAGGAGAAGATATGGCTCTATTGAAAAAAGAAGGAATTCATTCCGCTTTGATCGGTGAATATTTTATGAGACAGAATGATCCCGGAGATGCTGTAAGAGAATTAATTGAGTCAGGAAATAAAGTTTTTGAAAAGAATTTGATCAATGAGTAAATCAACAAAAATTAAAATATGTGGAATCACCAATCTTGAAGACGGTAGGTTTGCTTCCGGGTTGTTTGTGGACTATCTGGGATTCATTTTTTATGAGAAGAGTCCACGGTATATCGAACCTGCTAAAGCAGGAGCTATTATCAATTGGCTGGAAGGACCTGAGAAAGTTGGAGTGTTTGTCAACCAACCGCTTGATGAAGTAAACGCTACAGCCAAAGAAACAGGATTGGATTTCGTTCAGCTACATGGAAATGAAACTCCGGAATATTGTGAGTTGATCGAAAAGCCGATCATCAAAGCCATTCATATTACTCTGGATTCTACAAAGAAATCTTTGCAGGAAAAGATTGATCAGTATAACGACATAGCCGATTTCTTTTTGTTTGATACCAAAGTCGGAGATCATTGGGGTGGAACCGGCAAGACTTTTGATTGGGATATTGTCAAAGACCTAACTTCAAAACCATTTTTCTTATCAGGTGGATTGAATTCTGATAATGTGAAAGAAGCTATAGGTACTCTGAATCCCTATGCAGTAGACATTTCAAGTAGTATTGAAGAAGAACCGGGTTTAAAAGATCTGGAGAAAATGGAAATCTTTGTGAATACGGTTAAACCTGTTGAGCTAATTTAGTCCGGAAAAATGAATTTTGAAACGGAATTATATTTAAGTCATCCTGAGGATACTTCCGAAGGATCTGCACATGTACTTATTTGTGCAGATTTCGGAACTTTAGTATGATGTTTTTAGCATCCAATTAACACACCCCTAAATCCCCTCTCAAGAGGGGACTTAATTTATTAAACATGCAAGAAGTCATTACAAAATACCAACAACCGAACGCAAGAGGCTATTTCGGGCAATACGGCGGTAAGTTTGTGCCGGAAATACTTATTCCTGCTGTAAGAGCTTTAGAAGAAGAATATGAGCGTGCGAGCAAAGACCCTTCGTTTAATTCACAATTAAATGAGTTGCTCGATGAATACGTGGGCAGACCTACGAAGCTAACTTTTGCAAACAGGTTAACGGAGCATTATGGAAAAGCCCGGATCTATATGAAAAGAGAAGATCTTTGTCATACGGGAGCTCATAAGATCAACAATGCGATCGGACAAGTGCTTTTAGCTCAGAGAATGGGTAAAAAGAGAATTATTGCTGAAACAGGTGCCGGTCAACATGGCGTTGCAACAGCGACTGCCTGCGCGAAGTTTGGTCTGGAATGCGTGGTTTATATGGGCGCTGAAGACATGGTTCGTCAAAAGTTGAATGTAGACCGAATGCATTTACTTGGGGCGGAGGTCAGAAGTGTGGAAAGTGGTTCTAAAACGCTTAAAGATGCAACAAATGAAGCGATCCGGGATTGGGTAACCAATGTAGAAGACACGTTTTATATCATTGGATCTGTGGTGGGGCCGCATCCTTACCCGATGATGGTTAGAAACTTTCACCGTGTTATTGGCGACGAAACAAAGCGACAGATCATGGAAGCAGAAGGGAAGCTTCCGGATTACTTGATTGCTTGTGTGGGCGGAGGTTCGAACGCCATGGGATTCTTTTATCCGTTTATAGAAGATGAATCTGTGAATATTATAGGGATAGAAGCTGCAGGATTCGGAGTGGATTCCGGCAAGACAGCCGCAACACTTACAAAAGGAACGCCGGGAATTCTGCATGGTTCCATGAGTTATTTGCTCCATGATATAAACGGTCAGATCGAACTGGCTCATTCCATAAGTGCAGGCTTGGATTATCCGGGAATTGGACCTGAGCATTCTCATTTACATGATACGAAGAGAGTTGATTATCATGCTGTAACTGATGATGAAGCAATGGAAGCAGTGAAGTTGCTGTCCAAGAAAGAAGGGATTATCCCGGCACTGGAAACGGCTCATGCTTTTGCATGGTTAGAAAACCTGATGTCAACCACAACAGAAAATCAGGTAGTTATCGTAAACTGTTCGGGCAGAGGCGATAAGGATATGGGAACAATATCAGAGAATTTGTAACAATTTGCTGTCATATCGATCCCGAGAATTCGGGAGAGATATCTAAAGATTTCCTTTAAAAAGATGTTCAGATTTCTCACATCCGTTCGAAATGACAAAACTTAACTTTAGCTGAACTTAATTACACAAAAGCATTAACAAAATTATAAAAAAAGCCATCCTGATCCCGAAACTTCGGTAGAAGGATCTGCACAGTTAACTGTGCAGATTCATCGCTATCGCTCTGAATGACCAATCAAAAAAATTTAAACAAGCGAAATCCTTGAGGTTTTCGCTGGCATCAAAAGCAGTAAATGAACAGAATTACACAAAAGTTTAAAGAAAAAGCAGCTGATGAAAAGCTTATGAGCTTATTCATTACAGCCGGATATCCTGATCTGGAATCAACCGTAGAGATCGTTTTAGGAATGGAAGAAAACGGAGCGGACATGATCGAGCTGGGAATGCCTTTCAGCGATCCTTTAGCTGATGGTCCAACCATTCAGTATTCCAGTGATATCGCCATTAAAAAAGGAATTACTATTGATAAGATCTTTGAAATGGTAGTCGAGATCAGGAAGAAGTCTGAAATACCAATCATCCTGATGGGATATATGAATCCTGTTCTGCGATACGGAGTTCAGGAATTCTGTGATAAAGCATCAAGATCAGGCGTAGATGGTTTGATTTTACCGGATATTCCTGTAGATGAAGATGAGATAATCCGTGAGTATGCAGAAGCAAACAATTTGCCGCTGATCCATTTAGTTGCTCCCAACAGCTCAGATATCCGCATGAAGCTAGCCGATTCCAAATCATCCGGCTTTGTATACTGTGTATCAGTAACAGGCGTTACAGGAGCCAGAGACGGAAAAGAAGTATCTGACTCTGTGGATATGTTTATAGAACGGGTTCGAGAAAATATTATCGGAAATCCGGTGATGGTAGGCTTCGGAATTAAGTCTCATGAAGATGCCAGGCGTATCGCATCAAATGCCGATGGATTCATAGTTGGAAGTGCGTTAATTAATACCATCAAAAATTCGTATCCTAAACCTGAATGGAAACAAGAACTTTATTCTTTGGTTTACTCATTAAAATTCGGAAACTAAAAAATTGACTATGTCTTTAAGAAAAACAGCTTTTCTATTTACATGTATAGCCGCAACCATACTTTCTGCTTGTGATGGAGATTTCAGATCCAGAGCGCAAGGATCTATTAATGAAGTAATTGTGGTAATGGATTCTGCACATTTCGACAGTAAAACAGCAGAAGCTATCCGTGCTACTTACGGGAAATATCAGTTTCATATGCTGAATCCTGAGGAAAATTATAATCTTTCATTCACTGATATCCGCTCAAATTCGCAATTAGATCGCTTAAAGGGAATGAGAAATGTGATCTTTGCCGGTGTTTTGGATGATACTACAGATGTTTCCGGAGCGATCCGTGGGTTTTTAGATGCCGGAGTTGAAGAAAGAGTGAGAAGTGGTGAAAGTTTTGCTTTCCCAATCAAGGATCAGTGGTATAAAGATCAATATGCATTGATATTAAGCTCGACTTCCGATTCAGCTCTTGCAGAAAAGATCGTCAACTCAGAGCGTTCATTAATGTCAGATATCCTGGAAAGAGAATTAAGCAGATGGACATATGATGTGTACGAGAAGAAAGAACAAACTCAATATTCGGATTCAATGTGGGTGAATCACGGATTTAAAGTGAGAGTTCAACACGATTATATAGCCAGAATAGACACTTCAGACTTTCTTTCTTTCCGTAGAAATCTGGAAATCAACGATCGTTGGTTCTGGGTTTGGTGGAAAGACGATGTAACCGATATTAATTTCCTTGATTCGGACTGGATCAATGCAACCAGAGATTCACTCAATCAACTATACATAAAAGGGAGTACAGAGAATAAGTTTGTAACTACAGAATACAACGACCGAATTCAGATGAGAATGAACAGTTTTCAGAAAGGTCGATATCTGGCTTATGAAACACAGGGTTGGTGGACAATGGAAAATGCTGCTATGGGCGGACCGTTTGTAAATTTCACTTATTACGATCCAGCTACAAGCAGATTATTTATGATCGAATATTCTCAGTTTGCTCCTTCGGTACGAAAAAAACTTCCTTTTATTCGTCAGTTCAGAGCTATGGGAAGAACCTTTGAAAGCGATTCAACCTGGAATCAACGATCCAGTTAATTGAGTGATAAAAAAGACAAACTTTCTTTTATAAACGATGCTCTTGAGAAACGTAAGCAAGAGCATCAGTTTCGTACTCTAAAGCCCCTAGAGAATCAGGGAGGTGCTCACATTATCAAGAATGATGGTGTTGAGTACATAAACTTCTCCTCTAATGATTATTTGGGACTAAGTGCTCATCCGGAGTTAATTAAAAGATCGAACGATTTTGCTGTCAAATTCGGGGTTGGTTCGGGGGCTTCCAGATTAGTCACGGGTAATTTTAACCTTCACACAGAGCTTGAAGAAAAACTGGCCAGGATATTCCAAAGCGAAGCTGCAATTCTTTTCAATTCAGGCTTTCAGGCTAATACGAGTATCCTGCCCGCATTAGCAGACAGAAATTCTTTAATCCTCGCTGATAAAAAGATCCACAACAGTTTGATTCAGGGCGCTTTGCTCAGCAGAGCCACTTTTAAACGCTTTGAGCACAATAACTACGATCATCTTGAGGAATTACTCAAGAGTGCAGGCAGCGATCGTTACAATCGAATCTGGATCGTTTCGGAAACGGTTTTCAGTATGGATGGAGATCGAAATGATATCGATCGACTGATTGAGCTTTCTGAAAAGTATAATGCTCTTTTGTATTCTGATGATGCTCATGCGGTTGGGGTTCTTGGAGAAAGAGGGCTGGGCTTGAATTATGGAAAGGAGGGAATAGATATTTCTCTGGGCACTTTTGGAAAAGCTTTTGGTTCCTTTGGTGCTTTTGCTCTTTGTTCAAAAGAAATGAAAGACTATCTGATCAATTTTGCAGGTGGATTTATCTACTCAACTTCACTTCCGCCAAATGTGATTGGAGCTATTGATGCTGCTCTGGATCTGATTCCCGAAATGGATCAGGAAAGAACTGAGTTGATGAATAATGTAGAGTATGTAAGAACTGAAATTCAAAAACTTGGTTTCGATACTTCTGCTTCAGATAGTCAAATTATTCCGGTCATTATTGGGGATGGACAAGAAACAGTTGAATTGTCTAATCAATTGAAAGAAAAAGGATTATGGGTTTCATCTATTCGTCCACCTACGGTGGAAAAAGATGCCTCAAGACTTCGGATCACACTTTCTGTAAAGCACACAAAAGAACATCTGGATAAACTTTTAAAAGAACTGGCTGATTGGAAAAGAAAGTAGAAATATTGGCCTATCACGGTTGGGGAATTAATGCTGATTTTTGGAATAACTTAGCTTCTGTAATTCCGGATAACATTCCTTTAAAAGCCGCTAACCGGGGTTATTTCGGAAAACCATTTTATCCAAGGTTTGATGCGGATACAAAATTCAGAGTGGTTTTCACGCATTCATACGGACTGCACTGGAGTAACTCGGCTGTACTTAGTAAAGCTGATCTGCTGGTGATATTTAACGGTTTTGGTGATTTCCATCCAAGTGATGAAAAGCTTAAGTCTGTCTCTGAAAAAGGGCTGGAATCCATGATCAAAGGCTTTGAAGCTAATTCCGAACAGGTTCTGAGTAAATTTTATAAAAACTGTTTTCATCCTTCTGAATACAAAGCGGAGATACCATCTGAACTGAATAAAGAACTGCTCTTAGAAGATTTAAAGGCACTCAGAAGCACTCGTTTTCCGCTTATCGATCTGGATTTTGGTTCCACCATGGTTGCCATCGACAGTGCAGAAGACAAGATCCTTTTAGAGCCAAGGGGAGAAAACATGCTTGAGGGTCACTACAACAAGAAATTCGTTAAGATCTTTGAGAATGAAGGTCATGCGTTGCCATTCATAAATCCGAAAGATTGTTGGTCGTATCTGTGCTCAATCATTCCTATTTTTGAGCGCTATGAAAATAACCGCTGAACAAACTATTTCATCAAAAAGTATTGCCGAAACGTTCTCTGAAGCTGCTGAACAGTATCATCAGAAGGCTGAGATCCAGCAAAAAGTAGCTGATGGACTCATTTCATCGCTCTTGCCCTGGAAAGACACACTTCCTGCCGGAGATATTCTGGAAGTGGGCTGTGGAACAGGATTTTTATCGGAACAGATTATTAAAGAATTTCCGGATCGTAAGAAATTAATAACTGATCTGGCTCCCGGAATGCTTTCATTTTGTAAGAATCAGTTAGGTGAGAATGGTTTGATAAATGATTCGGTCTCTTTTCAAACATTGAATGTGGATGAGATCTCTGATACAGAACCCAAATACAGTCTCATCGTAAGTAATTTTGCCGCCCAGTGGTTTAAAGACACTTCCATGGGTTTAGAAAAACTAAGTGAATTGCTTGTTCCGGGCGGACTTCTGCTCTGCACATTCCCGGGAAATCATACTTTTGAAGAATGGTATTCTAACTGTTTGGAACTGGGGCTGCCTTTTACGGCTAATGCATTTCCTGATGTGGAGGAGGTAGTGATAAAGCTATCCATGAATCCGGTTCAGGTAGACTATTACGAGAACGATCTGTTCCAGGAATTTGATCGTTCTATGGATTTTTTCAGGCACTTGAAAGAGATTGGAGCTCGTAAATCTAAAACAGGTAAACAATTAACTGCTAAGCAATTAAAGCTATTAACTGAGTTTTGGGATGAAAAAGTTTCCAATGAAGTTAAAGTAAAATGGCACGTGGTCTATTTAGCTGCTAAAAAAGATATGTGATGGAATTTCCGAAAGAATTTTTTATAACCGGTACCGACACCGGAATTGGTAAAACATTAGTTTCAGGCATGCTGATGTCAGCCTTGGATGCAACTTACTGGAAACCCATCCAAGCCGGACTGGATGAAGAAACCGATACTGAATTTGTACAAAGAGTTTCAGAAGCTGATTCATCAATGATAATCCCGGAAAGATACCGATTGGAAACGCCGATGAGTCCACATGCCGCTGCAGACATCGATGGAGTTAAGATCTCCCTGAACGATTTTGAATTACCTGAATATGACACAAAGCATTTGATCGTGGAAGGAGCCGGTGGATTGATCGTGCCGATTAACTGGGAACACACTGTTTTAGATATGATCGAGCGCTTGAAACTTCCCGTTTTATTGGTAGCAAGAAGCAGTCTGGGAACGCTGAATCACACATTATTATCACTAAAAGCACTCAAAGATCGCGGAATTGAAGTCTTTGCAGTAGTTTTAAACGGAGAAAAACATCCATCAAATAAAGAAACGATTGAAAGATTTGGAAAGATTGATGTATTCGAGATCGAGACTCTTCAAAATATTGACTCTGAATCACTGAAAAAAGCTTTTAATCAAAACTTTCAATTAAGAATTAAGAATTAAGAATTATTTTTCTGTCATATCGAGCGGAGCGAGATATCTAAAAAATGCTATCAATGAGATCTTTAGATTTCTCATTATCATTCGAAATGACAGAAAAATAATTCTTAATTCTTAATTGAATAATTCTTAATTCTATGAACAACGTTTGGCATCCATTTACGATCATCAAAGATGCACCTGAGCCTCTTAAGGTAAAGAGCGGAAAGGGAGCTTATCTCACCTTAGAAGACGGAAGAGAGGTTCTGGATTGTATTTCCAGCTGGTGGGTGAATATGCACGGACATTCCCATCCTGATATCGCTAAAGCCATTTATGAGCAGGCTAAAACGCTTGAACACGTGATCTTTGCAGGATTTACGCATGATCCTGCGGAGCAACTTTCAGAGTTGATCACTCAGGAATTGCCTAAGAATTTGAATAAAGTATTTTTTTCTGATAACGGATCAACCGCTGTTGAAGTAGGAATGAAGATCGCTTATCAATACTGGAAGAATATTGGTCAGGAGCGGAAGACCTTCATTTGTTTTGAAGGAGCTTATCACGGAGATACGTTAGGAGCGATGTCGGCCGGAGAGCGTTCTATTTTCACCGACGTATTCAAAGACTGGATGTTTGATGTGGAAGTGATCCCGTATCCTGAAACATGGATAGGTGATGAGAATCGGGCGAATAAAGAAGATGCAGTCATTGAAGAATTAGAAGGTTTGCTCACTAAATATCCCGAAAAATACGCCGGAATTTTGATGGAGCCGTTGGTTCAGGGCGCAGGAGGGATGCGAATGTGTTCGGAAGAGTTCCTACAAAAAGTGCACTGGAGCAATCGTCAGTTTGATACTTTGCTGCTGTTTGATGAAGTGATGACGGGATTTGGTCGCACGGGCGACTATTTTGCTTGTAAACGAGCTCAAGTACAACCAGACATCATTTGCCTGAGTAAAGGAATTACGGGTGGATTCATGCCACTTTCGGTTACGGTGAGTAGTGATGAGATCTACGAAAGCTTCAATTCTTCAGATCCGATAAAAACCTTTTGGCACGGACACAGTTATACCGGAAATCCATTGGGTTGTGCTGCCGGAATTGCTTCCTGGAAGTTATTGAAAGAAAATGCTTTGGTATTCAAAGGAATGGAAGCCATTCACACCAAACATCTGGAAAAGCTTGCCGATCATCCTCGCTTAGAAAAATTCAGAGTAAAAGGAACCATTGCTGCCATGGATATCATCAACGAGGAAGAGGGCGGATATCTGAATTCCGTAGCATCCCGCATTAAAAAAGAATGCGTGGACCATGGATTGTTACTTCGTCCACTTGGCAATGTGTTGTACCTGATGCCTCCGTACTGTGTAACCGAAGAGGAGTTGGATATGATCTATGAGAAGATCGGGGAGTTGGTTTAGTTCGGTAAATTCTATCTCATTCCATCATTTCGCTGAAAGCGGGGTGATGGAGACTTGAACAACGTTCTGATTTCATTATCAAGCTAAATTTCTTTCCTCTTAGCTAAACTCCATCAGCCGTGCAAAGCCCGACAGATGGATAAATCGTTAAACTGGTTTAAGGGATTAGGTGTTTCTTATCTGATTTTGTTTATTTTAGTGGGGATGAAATATTCATCATTAATATGTTAGCTGTCTATAAGCTTAATTCATTAACTAAATATTTTTAGATATGTCATTTGTAATAACACTTCATGTAAGAGAAGGCATTGTACTTGCTTCAGATAGCAGGTTGACTCTTAATACAACTAATAAGCAAGATGAGAATACTACTGTGAATGTTGCAGTTGCATCAACCGATTCAAATTACAAGACTTTTTTAGCATACGATAAGATCGGTATTTCAACATTTGGAAACGCTGACATAAATGGAACTCCTCTTGCTGGATATATCGAAACTTTTATTAAGGAGAGTGAGAATGAAGATAATAATGACATAGAGGGTTTCTGTACCAGATTACTAAACTACTTTCGGGAAATTGATGATAAAATTAATACTGGATTTCATGTAGCTGGATACCAAAGTGTAGAAGGTGAAGTGAAACAGAAAGTTTTTAGAGTGTTTATTAATCAAAATAGAGTACAGGAAATTAATACTCAGAGTAACGAAGGGAAGCCTGTTCAAGGTGCTACTTGGGATGGTGAATCAGATATTTTAACAAGATTAATTCAACCAGTATTTATCAAAGTCAACAATAACAATTATCAAGCATTGCCTCATTTCAGTATTCCTTGGCAGTTTTTTACTTTACAAGACGCTGTAGATTTTTCGGTATTTGCCGTTCGATCAACTATTGAGGCTATTAAATTTTTCCCTCGTGCAAAAACTATTGGCGGTCCTATTGATGTATTAGTAATCAAACCAAACGAAGCCAAATGGATTTCTCGAAAAGAATTAAAAATAAATTAGAAAGCTAACAAGCGTTTCAAACGGACTCGATTAGGGTTCGAAACTTTAATAATTAAAACCAGACTCGCCGCTTAAACGCCGGGTCGTTAGGCGAAACAGCTTATACTTCTATGCATATCTTCACACCGAAACATGGCTGGGCTAATAAATATATCTGGTTGGATGTAGAGGAATACGAGTATAATGACCGGATATTTTCTGACCATGTCAAAAGTGGAACTATAGTCTTTAAAAAATCAACTGGTACAACAGAAGCTGATGTTCTTGGAAGTACAACCTCACTTCAATTCTTTTCAGAAAACTTTGTTCAGGTTTTAGAAACAAATTGTGCTGATCAATTTTTGAAATATCAGATTAAAACAACTCCGGACTTCAAAAAAAAATACTATTACATTGAACCAAAGTTTATTGTACCAACTATACGCTGTGAAAGTAGTTTAGAGAAACCAGATTTAAAGGTCTACTGTCGACAAAATGGAATTGACCCTTCTAATCTTCTCATTATTTCTGATGAACTTTGGTATTCGTATGCAGATGTTTCAACAGTAAAGGATCATCAACTTTTTAAACCAGAAGGTTCTGATCATTTTTTTATAGATAATAAAATTAAACAAGCTTTGGAAGAAATTGATCTCAAGAATTTAAAATTCAAACTAAACCAACGTATCAAAAAGTTCGCCTAACCCAAGATCTTTTAAGTCTTTAGCGATAGCGGTGACTTAAAAGTACTAGCTCAGGAAGTCTCCTGACTTCCGTTACAACCTCTTAGTTTTATCTCAATCCCGTAGCGGGATGATCCTAAAGGAAATTTATAGCATGTTATGCGAGCCTAAAGGCTCTTCTTGTGTAATTCTCAATTTGGATGGAGACTTACGCAATTAGGACGTTTAACCTCGTTCCGTAGCTCTGCTTCGGAATGCTAAGCAGGAGCTCCTGCTCCGAATACTCTTTTAAAGGCTAATCTATAACTACATTACTATTTATCAGGATTAAAGAAGACGTACTGGATACGCAGGATTCATAGATGCATACTAGCAGTTAGTAAGTAAGTAATTTATTCTTATTCATATAAAAATTAAAAGAGTTAACTGATCTTCTATGAGAAGTAAATTATTAGTGTTGGGATTTCTCATTCTTAATTCCTGTATCGATTCATCACAAAACCGCACATCTTTCTTCGATACTGAGATCAATTACAAAGAAGTATCCACAGAACAGACTTTTATTTTCGATAACATTTACCGACCACAAGTAATAAAAGTGATCGGGGATAAATTATTGATGTCAGATAATGGAGGCGAATCAGCTTTTCATGTTTTAGAAATTCATCCTGATAACTCAATTACTTATTTGAAAGGAATTGGAAGAACGGGACGAGGTCTAGGCGAATTTACACGTCTAATGGATTTTATTGATGCAGACTCGATCATTTACGTCTATGATGGTGCACAGTTAAAGTTAGTGGGCTATGATCTTGATCTGAATACTTTACCTGATGAAGAAATTAGCCTGAATACCTTAGGAATGGCTAGTTCATTCTATTCTTTAACTCCGGATAAGTTCTTAGCAGTTGGACTGTTTTTTGATGATCGGTTTCAAACTTATGATTCGGCAGGAGAGATTTCAGGTCAGTTTGGAGAAATCATTCCCATAAATGAGAGTTTTACCAAAAGAGATAACGTACTTGCATGGCGATCATTTGGAGCGGTTGATCCGGCAGGAGATCTAGTGTATTTGTTTTCAGCCAATGCTAATCGAATTGAAATGTATAGTTCAGAAGGAGAACTCTTAAAAACTATAAAGGGAAAAGAAAATCCGATTCCTGAAATGGATTTAAATGAATCCGGTTGGCCGGTCGATAACGGAGGAGTTATGGCTTACGAAGGCTTAGATAGTGACAATAAATATTTGTATGGCTTTTATTCCGGAATGAAGCGTTCATCTTTTAAGGAAGGAGGCGGAGATCTATTTGAGCAAATGAGTTTAAACAAGATTCACAAATTAGACTGGGATCTAAATTTGGTTGAGGCTTTTGAATTAGATCACGTACCCACAAATTTTGTAGTTGATGGTAATGGAGGTGTATATACCTTATCCCCAACAGAAGAAGGAACGGTCATTCGCTATGTTGAAATTTAGCTCCTGCTCCAAATAATCAGGTTAAAATTCTATCTCAATCCGCTTTTGTCCCAAGATTGCAAAGGATTTACAAATGAGCAGGATTGAAAATTAGCTGAGAAATAATTCTGCTAATCATATAATCCCACAAGAATCTTGGTTCAATGAATTGAAAGAATTACATATCTGCTCCGAAACTCAATCCACTTCCTTTCGTAGTCAGCTCCAAATCTAAATAAATCAATATTTACCTAGTGAGCGAATCTCGTCTAAGCCGACCCAAACAAATCTCCCTTTTCATATTTACCATCATTTTTGGTTTTGCCCTGTTTGTCATTCCGGATGTGTTCTTTGGGGTTACCAAGATCAATGGAGGGAAGATCGGGATCAATCTTCTGTTCATGGCATTGTTTCAGGTGATCACTGTTTCGTTGTTCATCAAATTCTCGTTAAAGAAAACAGGGAAGAGCTTTAAAGATATCGGCTGGGATTTCTCCAAGTGGAAAAAGGATTCCATACTTGGGTTAGTAGTAGGATTAAGCTGGTTAGTATTGCAATTCTTATGGATCATCCCGGCAACCGGTGGAGCAGATCGATCGGATGTAACTCACATGATTTCCATGATGGACGGAACCATTATTGGATTGATCTCATACATCGCACTGGGAGTAATTGGCGGAGGTATTACCGAAGAGATCTATAACAGAGGATATTTCATCACCGAAATGAAAAGCATGTTCCAAAATCCTAAAACCGGACTTTGGATTGCTTCCATTGTTTCTATTCTATTTTTTTGCTTGGGACATCTCCCGGCCGACGCACTCGGTTGGCTTGATATCTTAGTTCCAACGATTGCATACACTATTCTTTTTGTAGCTACAGGCAGATTAACAGCTTCTATTGTCGCTCATGGAGTGTATAATATGACAGCGATCTTGATGGTTTATTTTATGTATTTCTAAAGCCTTTTAACAGATTTAAACTAATTCCGATCTTTTCAAGCTGTATCTTTCTGTTGTGAAAAATTTAGCAAAAATATTCTTTCTGGCCGTTCTGGTTGCATTACCATCTCTGGTACAATCGGACTTTACAGCTTCTAAAGCAGATCAATATAAGCCTGTTCAAATAGCGACAGCCACTTCCAATACCGGAGTTCCTGCGAATGGAATTTACGATCCATTTTTGCTTTTTAGTGCAGAGGCTAATTTTTCTTTTTCAGTTAGAATTCCACAGCCGGAAGTTTCGGAGAAATTACAGGACCGATTTTCAAAAGAAGCCCAAAACAGGACTTCCCATCCAAATAACACCGAGTCATTCATAGTTTCCACTAGTCAGATTGATGTCGGTTTATCCGTTAAAAAACTGATTTATCCTTTCCATTCCTTTTTGTAGAAGAGTGACAACCTGAACACATCGTTCAACCAAACTTTTTTAATTAATACCGATGAATCCAAAAGATTAGTGTGTCGGTATGTCACTATTATCTATAATTATATCAAATATGAAATTCGATTTAAGTTCATTAATTATAACAGTAATCGCACTGTTAGCATTTGTTATTCCTGTAAGTATCGATCAAATAAATAAAAGAAAAGCAGCAAAGACTTTAAAAGAGTTAAGGTCATATGCTTTCAAACAGAAGCTAAACATTGACAAATCTGAGGTTTTTCAACAGGAATACGCTCTTGGTTTAGATACCAAACTAAAAACATTGATCTATATCAAAAATGACAAGACCAATTTTGTTGAAGATTCTTATGATTTAACCCAGTGTACAAAATGCAGATTGTATATACATGAAGTTGAAGAGGAGACTTCAGAATACAAGTACACAGCCTATTTAAGGCTTCAATTTCCATATGCGAATACAAAACCTGTAGATCTGGAAATTTATAAGATGAAGAAGAATTTAGCCTATACAGAAGAGGAAACGATGGCCAAAAGAATGATAAAATCTATCAATTCAATAATAATTTAGAACGAAATAGGGACGATAATTATGTTATCGTCCCTTTTAACCTCGTTCCGTACCTCTGGTCCGGAATGCCTGTTAGGAGCTCCTGCTCCGATTACCCATCCGCCAATAATTCTAAGGTCGGATTTTAAATGATATCACACTTTAGCCATTCAATTAATTCTGTTACATTCATCTAAATTCAAACCGAATGTAATTATTGATGACTATTAATTGGAACGGAGTTTATCCTGCAGTAACAACTCCTTTTTTTGAAAACGAAGAACTTGATCTCAAAACCTTTCAACACAATATCGAAGCCCAGATCAATGCGGGAGTAGATGGAATTATCATTGGTGGTTCGTTGGGAGAATCCAGTACGCTAACGCACGATGAACGAATAGAACTTCTTAAAGCCAGTATTGAGCAATCAAAAGGGAGGGTTCCGACATTAGTTAACATTGCGGAGGGATCAACGAGAACAGCTATCGAATTGGCTTTGCGATCCGAGAAAGAAGGAGCAGACGGATTGATGGTTCTGCCGCCGATGATGTATAAACCAACGGATGAAGAAACGGTTGCTCATTTTGTAGCTGTGGCTGAAAGTACTTCACTTCCGATCCTGCTTTACAACAACCCGGTGGATTATAAGATCGAGATCACCATGGATATGTTTGAGAAGTTCTTGCCCTACAAAAACATTCAAGCAGTTAAAGAAAGCACGCGAGATATTTCCAACGTAACCCGATTAAAAAATCGATTCGGTGATCGCTTCAAGATCCTTTGCGGCGTGGATACGCTGGCAATGGAAGAATTATTGATGGGAGCCGATGGCTGGGTTGCAGGGCTGGTGGATGCGTTCCCTGCCGAAACCGTTGCTATTTACAGATTAGTAAAGGCGGGCAGAATAGATGAAGCTTTAGATATCTACCGATGGTTTTTGCCGATCCTGGAATTGGATATCAATCCACAACTGGTACAGAATATCAAATTAGCTCAGGTTTATACCGAGTTGGGAACTGAACATGTAAGAGCTCCAAGAAAGAAGCTCATCGGTGACGAGCGCAAACGAGTCATTGGAATTATAGAAGAAGGGATTAAAGATCGCCCTGATCTTCCTGACTATTTAAGCATAGAGGTATAAATGATTACCGGAAAGAATATTATCGGAAATTCACTTTCAGCAAAAGGAAGCAAGAGTTACAAAACCTTTAACCCAATAAAGAACGAGGAAAATCCTCAGGAGTTTTGGGAAGCCAGTTCTGAAGAAATTGATCGAGCGGTTGAATTGGCAAGCTCGGCTTTTGAAGAGTACAGAAATGCCTCCGGGAAAGATAAAGCGGAATTTCTCAGGGCGATCACCAAAGAGATATCAGCTTTAGGTGATGATCTTGTTCAAATGTATTGCATGGAATCCGGTTTGCCACAAGGTCGGGCAGAAGGGGAACGAGGTCGAACTATAAATCAACTCCTGGCTTTTGCGGATCTGGTTGAAGAAGGATCGTGGGTGGAAGCAAGTATTGATACGGCAATTCCTGACCGAACTCCGCTACCTAAATCAGATATTCGAAAAATGAATATTCCGCTCGGACCGGTGGTCGTTTTCGGATCAAGTAATTTTCCATTCGCATTTTCTACAGCCGGCGGAGATACCGCTTCAGCATTGGCGGCCGGTTGTCCGGTGATAGTGAAAGCTCATCCGATGCATTCAGGAACAAGTGAAATGGTGGCATCGGCAATTATAAAAGCTGCGAACAAAGCAGGAATGCCGGAAGGAGTATTCTCAAACTTGAACAGCAGCGGAATTGAAGTTGGTCAACTATTAGTATCTCATCCTAAAATAAAAGCCGTGGGGTTTACCGGAAGTATAAAAGGTGGTCGAGCACTGTTTGATCTGGCAGCAAAACGAGAAGAACCGATTCCCGTTTTTGCAGAAATGGGAAGTATTAATCCGGTAGTTATCCTGCCATCTGCTTTAAAAGAGAAATCAGATGAATGGGCGACTCAGTATGCGGGCTCTATCAATTTGGGAGTAGGACAGTTTTGTACGAATCCCGGGCTAATTCTGGGAATAGAAAGCAATGAGTTAAGCGACTTTACCCAAAAACTTGGTTCACAATTAACTTCTCTTGATCAGGGAAGCATGCTTCATCCGAATATTCATTCTTCGTATCAAAAAGGAAGTGACCAGATCTCAGATCAAGATGAAGTTCTGGTTGTTGCTGAAAATGATGGAGACTCAAAACCTAATTTTGCTGATCAGAAGCTGGTTTCGGTAAAGGGAAGTTCTTTTCTGAAAAACAAAAATCTACACAGAGAAATATTCGGGCCTTTTTCTATGATCGTGCAATGCAAAGATGAATCTGAATTATTAGATATCATCAAGAACCTGGAAGGACAACTAACCGGAACCGTATTAGGAAGCGATAAAGAGGTCAAAGATTATTCAAGCATTATTGATGCGTTACAAAACAGAGTAGGGCGAATCATTTTTAACGGTGTGCCTACAGGTGTGGAAGTTTGTCCTTCGATGATGCACGGCGGACCTTATCCGGCTTCCAGCGACAGCAGATATACGGCAGTTGGTACACATGCGATAGCTCGATGGGTGCGACCTTTTGCTTATCAGGACTGGCCGAATGAGTCATTACCACCCGAACTTCAGGATGGGAATCCATTGGGGATCGAACGATTGGTTAACGGAAAAGCGTCAAGAAAATGAGAGCTGAGTTCAAGTGCATTGATGCACACACATGTGGAAATCCCGTGAGATTGGTTGCTGAAGGTGGTCCCGAGCTTTTAGGAAACTCAATGAGTGAAAAAAGAGCTCATTTTCTCAGAGAGTTTGACTGGATCAGGAAAGGATTAATGTTTGAGCCCCGTGGTCATGATATGATGAGCGGGAGTATTTTGTACCCACCCTCAGATCCTGAAAATGATATTGGCGTGCTTTTCATCGAAACAAGCGGATGTTTGCCCATGTGTGGACATGGTACTATTGGAACAGTTACCATCATGATCCAGGAAGGATTGGTAAAACCCAAAATACCTGGTCAACTTCGCTTAGAAACTCCAGCCGGATTGGTGAACATTCGATACACAGAAGCATCCGGGAAAGTACAATCCGTACGACTCAAGAATATAAAATCCTATTTAGCCAAAGAAGCAATAGAAGTAGAATGCTCTGATCTGGGAATTTTAACCGTGGATGTTAGTTATGGCGGAAATTTTTATGCGATCATTGACGAACAGGAAAATTTCAACGGACTTCAGGATTATTCTGCGAATCAATTAATTGGTTGGAGTAGAGAAATAAGAAGTAAGGTAAATGAAGAGCATTCTTTTATTCATCCTGAAGATCCTACCATTAATGGGTTGAGTCATATTTTATGGTCGGGAAAAACCATCAACGAAAATTCTACGGCAAGAAATGCTGTTTTCTATGGTGATAAAGCAATAGATCGTTCGCCATGTGGTACAGGTACATCAGCAAGAATGGCTCAGTGGTATGCTCAAGGAAAACTTAATAAAGGGGATGAGTTCATTCACGAAAGCATCATCGGAAGTAAGTTTGTTGGAAGAATAGAAGAAGAAACTGAACTGAATGGAAAAAAGGCTATTGTGCCAAGTATTGAAGGATGGGCGAAAATAACAGGATATAATACCATTATCATTGATGATGAAGACGATCCTTATGCTCAAGGATTTCAGGTTTTATAACATGGTTATATGAAAAAAGTACACATCATAGGCGGTGGAATTATCGGATTAAGCTCTGCTTGGTTCCTGCAAAAAGAGGGCTTTGAAGTCACTGTTATTGATAGAACAGATCTTTCTGACGGTGCGTCTCATGGAAATGCAGGAATGATAGTTCCTAGTCATTTCGTGCCTTTAGCTTCGCCGGGTGTAGTATCTAAAGGAATAAAATGGATGTTCAATTCTAAAAGTCCTTTTTTTGTCAAGCCAAGATTGAATAGTGAGTTAACTCAGTGGCTCTGGAAATTTTACAGATCTTGTACTGTAAATAATGTTGAGAATTCTGTGGCTCTGCTAAAGGATTTTAATGAGCAGAGTAAAGCTTTATATAAAAATTTTGCTGAAAAGGAAGGTTTCGAGTTCTGTTTTGAAGAAAACGGCTTGCTCATGCTTTTTAAAGATTCTCATACCGGCGAAGAAGAGATACAGATAGCAGAACAAGCGAAAGAGCTTGGACTTGAGGTTGAGATATTGAACAAAGAAGAAGTTCAGCTAAAAGAGAATAAATTAAAAACGGATGTTGCAGGAGGAGTCTTTTACAAAGGAGATACTCACTTATATCCTAATAAATTTATAGCAGAGATGGTTAATCATCTCAAAAAAACGGATGTAAGATTTATAACTCAAAAAGAAGTTGTTGACTTCAATACATCAAATGGCAAAGTAGAATCTCTCTTACTTCAAAATGGTGATATCGAAAAGATAGATCAATTGGTGATAGCAGCCGGAAGTTGGTCGGCCAAACTCTTGAAGAAAATTGGTATTAAAATATTATTGCAAGACGGAAAAGGCTATTCTCTGACACTTGCTGATCCTAAGATGAAACCCACTTATCCAACGATTCTTTCAGAAGGAAAAGTTGCTATGACCCCAATGGGAAATGATCTCAGGGTAGGAGGAACGCTAGAGATTAGTAATTTTAATCCACGAATAAATCAAAACCGGCTACAAGGAATAGTTGAAAGCGTTCCGAGATATTTCCCCGATTTCGAAATACAGAAATCTGAGCTTGATAAAGTTTGGCATGGATTCAGACCTTGCACGCCCGACGGTTTACCTTATTTGGGTAAATCGCATAAATTTGACAACCTAACGATAGCTACAGGGCACGCCATGATGGGAATGAGCCTTGGTCCTGCAACCGGAAAAATAGTTTCTCAAATTATTTTAAATAAGAAAATCGATCTGGATCTAAGATTGATGAATCCGGATCGGTTTTAAAATGCTATTATAAGTAAAACCTTAAGCCTATGGCACCATTTCCAGCTAATCTTGTATCCGGAGCTATATCGACAATTGGAACTGCTTCAACAAATGCATCAAATGCATCAAATGGGATATTTTCGAAAACGTAATTAAGACCAAAGGGTATTCGAACTCCAAGTTTAGCATTACTATCCAAAATAGTTCTTACTCCGATACCGTAGTAAAAAGCTAAATTAGGATTGTCTTCAAACCAACTATGAAAAAGAAAATCAGAATGAAGATGAAGCGCTTCTGTTATATCAGATAAAGACCAAGCTGCTCCGACATCAAATGCGGAATTATCATATAACCATTTCTTAATGGTAAGTCCACTTGGTTCTCCAAGCATGACTCCAATTCCGAAATTATCTCCCTTTTGCTAGGCATTCAATAATTGAGTGCTGCTCAAAATCCCGACAATAAAAAGTAAAAGGAAGAAATATTTGAATTGCTCTTTCAAAAGATCAATCATCTTTACCTGAAAACAAGGCCCAGGCTGTTGCACCTGCAATCAGAGCAAGTCCACTTAAAGCTAATCCAATATTTACATCTCTTTGTACACGTTCTGCTTTAGACAGGTAACTTGAACCAACGCCGTTTTTAGCTATAGCTCTTTCAATTTTTTCGATTCTGTTTTCTACTTCACTGATAGTCTTTTCTTTCAAACTCATGTTTCGTTATTAGATTAAATTTTCTTTGTTCTATTTGTCTAACAAGTAAATAGGGGAATCAGTTTCGGATTTTAATGCTTTTTTGTTATTGAATGGCATTTGCTAAATAAATAAGTAACTCATTATCAATTTTGAACCAAAGATTTAATGGATTAAAGGATAACACGGATATTTAGGACAATAATCAGTGCTAATCCGGCTATCTGATTAATCCGCGGTTCAAAAACTTAAAATGTGAAAAAGAGCTAGGTTAAGTTTCTCGAGTTTAGAATCCTGTCAGGGTTGTAATTCAATCAGCTCAGTTTTTCTAATAACGCATATAACATCACCGCTGCAGCAACCGAAACGTTAAGTGAATGCTTTTGACCAAACTGTGGGATGGCTACGAATTCATCCATCAATTCGAGAATTTCAGAATCTATACCGGTAACTTCATTTCCCATTACCAGACAGATCTTTTCGTAATCATTAACATCAAGGTTGTTGAGGGAAATACTTCCCGTAGTTTGCTCCATCCCTAAAATGGAATACCCATCTTTTTTAAGTGATTGAATGATCTCAGTAGCCGTTTCAAAATGCCTCCATTGAACAAATTCTTCTGCACCAATGGCTGTTTTGTTGATCTCAGGTCGGGGAGGAGTAGGAGTGTAACCGGTAAGAATCAATTCAGAAATTCCAAATGCATCTGAAGAACGAAAAACAGAGCCCACATTATGGAGACTTCTAATATTATGAAGGATCACTTTTACCTCAGCTAATTTAGCCGGTGGCTTTTGAGACAGATTCTCTTCAAGTATTTCTTTTGTAGTTAGTTTTTTAGGCATCTTCACTTTTATTTGTCCTAAAATAGAAACTAATACATACTTTTGTACGGATTCTTTGAAGGGTTTTAGGAATAGATTGTTAGGCTATCTCGTGGCGTATGCCCGAGATCTTGATTTCTATATTGGGATACAACCGAGATGGAAATCCAGATTCCTGCCTTCTTTTCTTCAAATCCTCCTTTGAAGGAGGTGTCCGCCAGCTGGCGGACGGAGGATGTTGTGCAGTTTCTGAGCTCAGAAACTGCACAACATCCCTCTGATCTCACACAAGTGTTCGATCGGTCTCCCTTCTAAGGGAGATTTTTGTTCTTTGCCTTAAACTCGTACATAAACAAGCAAGGTCTTGAGTCCTGCGGTTGATATTAATAGGCAAAAAAGGAGCTTTGCCGTCTTAAATACTAAAGACGATTTATCTAGCATCTACATCTATAGCAGAACAATCAGATCACGTAAACCGCTTCTTTTACATTAGATTCCTGCTTCCAATTAGGAAATCAAAAGCCTATCATTGGACACAAATTCATACCATGTCCAAAGAACCACGCAAAGCCGCACTGGCTTTTATTTTTATTACCGTTTTAATTGATGTGATCGGACTTGGAATTATAATCCCGATCATTCCCGCACTTATTGTAGAGCTTACCGGAGAAGGACTATCAAAAGCAGCTCTGTACGGCGGTTGGCTGATGTTTGTGTATGCATTCACTCAGTTTATATGTGCTCCTTTGATCGGAGCTCTCAGTGACCGATTTGGTCGCCGCCCCGTTCTTTTGTTATCGCTGTTCGGATTTGGAATCGATTACATACTGATCGGTTTTGCTCCAAATATTTTCTGGCTGTTTATAGCCCGGTTTATTTCAGGATTGACAGGAGCGAGCATAACTACGGCTAGTGCCTACATTGCTGATATCAGTTCTCCGGAAAAACGTTCACAAAATTTTGGGTTGATCGGAGCTGCATTTGGCTTAGGATTTATAATCGGTCCTGTGATCGGTGGACTGTTGGGGCAATACGGAACCAGAGTCCCGTTTTTTGCAGCCGCCGGACTTACGTTACTGAATGTAGCTTATGGATATTTTATTCTTCCTGAATCACTTCCCAAAGAAAACCGACGTAAGTTTGAACTTAAAAGAGCTAACCCAATGGGCTCACTAAAGCAACTGAAATCATTTCCTGGGATTTCAGGACTAGTGATCGTTTTTGGATTGATATATCTCGCGAGTCACGCCACTCAAAGTACGTGGACTTATTACACAATGGAGAAATTTGCCTGGGATGAGAAGATGGTAGGTATTTCACTGGGTGTTGTTGGGCTTTGTGTCGCTATCGTGCAAGGAGGATTAACACGAATTGTAATTCCGAAAATAGGAGAAGTAAAATCCGTTTATTTCGGTCTGACGATTTCCTGTCTTGGATTCATAGGTTTTGCTTTTTCGCCCACAGGAGCCATTATGATGGCAATGATAGTTCCATATTGTTTGGGAGGATTTGCAGGACCATCGTTACAGGGAATTGTGTCTAATCAAGTTCCGCAAAACCAGCAAGGCGAACTTCAGGGAGCCTTAACCAGTCTGGTTAGTTTTACATCAATATTTGGTCCGCCCATGATGACCGGTTTGTTCGGATATTTTACTTCAGATGCGGCACCTTTTCAGTTTTCAGGAGCACCATTTTTTATGGGTGCAATTCTGGTTTTAGGAGCGCTTATATTTGCCATTCGTATTCTCAGCACGAAGAACCCAGTTGAGGCATAGGCAGAAATTCTATTAATTATTAGAAAAACACTCTAATAACTCTTATTTTCAGAGAGTTGAAGGGCAGCCGAAAGGTGAGCTCTTCTTTTTATTTCAGAAACCGAATACAAGAAAGATCATGAGTAAGATCCAATATTTATCGCAGGAAGGGTACGATAAACTAGATGCAGAATTAAAAGACCTTAAAACAAGAGGTCGTAAAGAAGTTGCTGAAGATATCGCTGAAGCACGTGCAAAAGGTGATTTAAGTGAGAATGCAGAATACGATGCCGCTAAAGAGGCACAAGGACACATGGAAGATCGTATTACAAAACTCGAGGACATTCTGGCAAACGCTCGTGTGTTAGATGCGACAGAACTTGATCTGTCACAGGTACGTGTTTTAACAAAAGTCACTATTCTGAATAAAAAGATGAACAAGGAGATGCAATATACTTTAGTTTCTCCGAATGAAGCTGACTTTAAAGCCGGTAAAATTTCTATTGAATCTCCGATCGGTCAGGCATTAGTAGGAAAAGCAGTTGGTGATGTAGTAACAGTAACCGTTCCTGCAGGCGAGCTCGAATTAGAGATCAAGAAAATCGAAATCTAAATAGGCCAGGCTTTGGAAAAAAAGCTCATTGACGTATATCCTTACAGAATAAACGGCAAGAACGTTGAGTTTTTGATCTTAAAGCGTTCTTCCAAAAAAATATATGCCAATCAATGGCGGATGGTAGGCGGTAAAGTTGTAGAAGGGGAAACCTATTGGCAAGCTGCTATTCGTGAACTGAAAGAAGAAATTTCAGAAAAGCCTTCTAGTTTCTGGACGGTTCCATCGGTAAACTCTTTTTATGAACACAAATCAGATACCATTCATCAAATTCCGGCATTTGCAGCGAAAATAGAATGGACTGATGAACGTATTGAACTGGACGACGAACATACCGGATATTTATGGGTTAAAGCTGACCAAATCAATGAGTATATTCATTGGCCGGAACAAAAAAGATTGATACGACTGATAAACGATATCCTAATCAACCAACAAATCCTACCAGAGTGGATCATAGATCTGAAATAACTAAATTATTTTCTTTCATTTTTGTTTGGTTGATAACCTGCAGTTCACTGCTTTCTCAGGATAATTATGGAAAATATACGTTCACACCGGCTCCTGATGTGTGGTATAATTCTGTTGACGGAGTTCGTTTAGGGATCAGAGTTTTAGGTGAACACGAAGGTTCTTTTAAAGATGGTCCGCATCGTCTTGATGCAGGTTTATGGGTGGGGACAAATTTCCCCGACAACCCGATTTCTTACTATCTAAGTTTTACTGAGCCTGTTAGGTCAATATCAGATTTTGGTGAAGAGGGAAGTGTTCAGGCTGTTTCCAGTATAAGAACGGGATTTTCAAGCCATTCTCTTTCACTGAATAAACGCTGGCAAGACGGATTTAATGAACTCAGATACAAAGAAGTTTCTGCTTCATTTTCTCAACAAAAGATGTACGATGTTGCGTACCGACCGTATCCAATACAATGGTCTTCCGGTTGGAAATCACTGGCAGGTATTGAGTTTATGTTGCACAACGAATCTGATGAGAAGACTTTTGAATTAAATCTGGATTTTCAGCAGAATCTCAATCCTGAAAGCCCTTCATTTTCTGTTCTAAATGCTGAAATATGGAATAAGCTGTCTTTAAATGAGCATTTTGGCTTAGCATTACGAGTATTTGGCGGATTTACTTCTGATAATACAGCTCCTGAATTTCTGTATACTGCAAGTTATGCACAACCGATCAACTGGCTTGGAAACGGTATCAGCAGAGCCAAAGGAACGCTACCAACAAGCTGGCTTGATAATGGTCTAGCCCAAATTTCAGGTAGCGGGAACCTCAGAGGTTATACTGATACTCAATATTCAGATCTGAGTGTTGCCGGTTTTAACTCCATTGTAGCTCTTAATACCGAATTTGAATTTCCGAATCCGATCAATAGTTCTTTGAAGAATGGAATGATAGGTGAATTCGTGTTTTTGAAAAGCTATGTTTTTGCTGATGTGGGTACTGTATTTGAAGATAATCCTGTATTACTTGATGCAGGAGTTGGACTTCAGTTTTCGATAAATATTCCTGATTTTCTGGGTAAGCCCAGAGGATTTGCCCTCAGATATGAAATACCTTTCTGGATATCGGAACCTGATGCCGGCAAGTCAAGCTTTGAGTTTAGAAATTTGATCGGTTTTGGAGCTGTAATCTCACTTTGATATGAAAGTACTGGTTATAAATTGTGGTAGTTCTTCTATAAAGTATCAATTGATACATACTGAAGACAGAGAAACGCTTTGCAAAGGCTTGGTGGAACGAATCGGAGCAGTTACATCCATTATAAGACAGGAATGGAAAGGAGAGAAGCCGGTAAAGAAATCGCTGGCCCTGGACAATCATACAATTGCTCTAAAGACGGTGATGGAGCTACTTGTTGGTGCGGATAATGATTATCTGTCATCATTGGATGAAATTGAGGCTGTAGGGCATCGCGTTGTTCATGGCGGCGAGACATTCAAAGATTCAGTACTTATTGATGAAGATGTAGAAGAAGCTATACAGGAAGCTTTTGACATTGCGCCCTTGCATAACCCTCCTAATTTGCAGGGAATAAAAGCTGCCAAAGAGCATCTGCCTGACGTTCCGCATGTAGCCGTTTTTGATACAGCTTTTCATCAGACGTTGCCTTCAAAAGCGTATTTGTATGGTATTCCAAACCGACTTTATCGCAGATATAAGATTCGTAGATACGGTTTTCACGGAACCTCTCATTATTATGTAAGCCGAAAGTATTACAAATTAGCTGATGTAAAAAAGAAGGGGTCCAAAATTATTACCTGTCATTTAGGAAATGGAGCTTCCATCACAGCCATTAATGATGGCGAATCTATCGATACAAGCATGGGTTTTACTCCGCTAGAAGGCTTGGTGATGGGAACACGTTCCGGTGATATTGATCCTTCTATCTTATTCTACCTCATAGAGAAAGAGGAATTATCTTTGGCGAATGTTCATGCTCTTTTAAACAAGCACAGTGGTTTGCTAGGTCTAAGTGGTTATGCCGCAGATATGAGAGACTTGATTGAAGAAGCGGAAGATGGTGACAAACGATCTCAGGAAGCAATTGATGTTTTTTGTTACCGGGCTAAGAAATATATAGGTTCATATATAGCAAGTATGAATGGAGTGGATGCTATTATCTTTACCGGGGGGATTGGTGAAAACTCTTCCTTAATAAGGTCTAAAATACTTTCGGATATGGATTCGTTTGGTATAGAAATAGACGAGAGTAAAAATAAATTATCCGGAGAGAAACCATTGATCAGTTCTGAAGATTCTAAAGTGGGAGTATATGTTATTCCAACAAATGAAGAACTTGTAATCGCTATTGACGCAGCAAAGATTGCAATTACTTCAAAGCAAACCCCGTGGGCCTGATGAAAAATATTATCAGAATTATACTTCTTTTTCCGGTAGTCTTTTTGATGGCATGTTCCACCACAACCTGGATCGTAGAAAGCCAGGAAGAAGTTGACAGAGGAGATTATAAACTACTGAATTCAAAATTATTTCTTCAAAAAGTAGGTAAAGTCACTCCTGAGCTACCTGTAGCTCAATTCCGACTTAAAGCAGCAAATACTTTTGAATATGCTCAACGAATTAAAACGGACCGATATATTCAAAAATATCGTCCAAGATGGGGCTTCTTGGCATTAGGAATGGCTTCCGCTTCTTTGGGCACCTATTCAGCACTTGAATTCTCAGAATCCAATAAACAAGGTCAGCAAATTGCGCTTTTTGGTGCGAGTGCAGCTTTACTTGGGGCTTCTTTTTTGAATATGAAACCAATAGGCGAGCCTCAGCCAACAGGTGAAACTAGATTGTTAAGAAGAACCGGGGTATTTGTAGATACCGATACCCTTGATGCTACCATTAACTCTGAACAGCTTGCTTCCTATTCTATTAGGTACAGGGACCGGGTTTTATTAGAAAACACAGATACAAAAATCACTGGAAATAATTTATCGATCAATTTTCTGGAGGAGTTAAATCCGGATATATTTCCCGGTGAAGAGGATATTTCAATTGATCTTGATATAACGTTCAATGACAGTTTATACAGCTATGAAATTCCTATAAGATCAATTTTTGATCCATTTGTTGTTGTAAGCACCACGGTTACTGCCTTAAGGAATGAAGCTCGCTCAAATTCTCAAAACATTTTAACAGACCTGGCTCAAGGCAGTCAATTAAGACTGGTTGAGACACAAGGAGATTGGGTAAAAGTACTCTATGGTATTTCTGAAAATTGGGTTTCAGCCAACGATGTGGATATTATTTGGAGACCCTCTCAATTTTCCCGTGAACTTTCTGTTGTGGCAATCCCTAATGTCCCTTTTGGTAGTGTGGACGTTGAAAGGGATATCCCTAGATTAGCTGAGGATGACAGACGGCGTTGGGGATTTATAATTACCAATCAGGGTTACAGCGGAGATTTACCCGAGAAAGCATACGCATATAGAGATGGCCAACTAATTGAAAAATATTTTAATAATGCGCTGGGAATAGTTCCAACTCAAACAATAAAATTCCAGGATATTTCGGGGAATCAAACAGCTGTTAATGGATTTAATCGTTTGGTATCCAGAATAAATAATCGAGAAGTTGATCTAACTGTTTATCTTAACGGATATGCAGAAATAGACCCTCAAACAGATAAGGTCTATTTTCTGGGTACATCATCTGATAGTGTTGCTTCTCGAATTGATTTGAATTCTTTGCTCGATGGATTTGCTAACCTTCCTGTACAGAAATTATCAATTATCGCTGATATTGATTTTATAAAAGGTTCATCAAAGAGAAATTCATTAGATCTTCTGGCTGCAACAATTACAACACAAGTTCCAAATTCAACAGTTGTATTTTCGTCGAATACTGACCAAAGGTCTTATATTTATGCCGAACCAAACGGAGTTCAAAAAAGACACTCCATTTTTACATACTTTTTGGCTGATGCTATCAAAAAAAGAAATACAAATTGGACTGAAATAAGAAAGTATTTGGAAAGGAATGTATCATTTACTTCCCGCAGTATTTTTAATGCCGCTCAGGATATTCGCTTTTTCGGTAGTGATACCTTAAGCCTTACCGACTGATGGGGTTTCTTTTTCTTACACTGAGTGCTGTTTTCTCCCTTTCTGTTGCTCAGGTTTTAAAGTTAGTTGAAGTGCGCTCCTTGCGTGTATTAAATGTGCTGGTTATCAATTATCTGGTTGCTGTTATAATCAGTGTTTTCTCAACAGACTGGAATGGATTTGAAGAGCCGACAGGCTTAATTCCAATTCTTATCCATTCAGCCATTCTAGGGTTTTTGTTCATTGCCAATTTCATGATCTACAGCAAGAGTATCGATAAAAATGGGATGGGAATCAGTATCGCCGCGATGAGAATGTCATTAGTGTTTCCAATTCTTTTAAGCTTGATGATCTATAATGAAGATGTAACGACAGGGCTGATCCTGGGGATAATACTCTCTTTCGTATCTTTAATATTGCTGGTTCCTTCACTAAAAAAAGATCGTAGAGTACAACTCAAATTCGCAGTATTACCTGTTCTGCTTTTCTTTATTTCAGGGATCACTGATTCGGGGTTAAAGGTTTTTGAACGAGAATTTTCATTGTTTTTTGATGAATCTCAGTTTTTATCAGCACTCTTCTTTTTCGCATTTCTAACCGGATCTGTAGTTCTTTTAGTTCGAGGTCAATTTAATTTCAAAATGAAAGAGTTGATCTATGGAGTTTTACTGGGAGTTGTGAACCTGTATTCTTCCTATTTTATTTTATTAGCTTTGAAGGAAATCCCGGGATCGATCGTATTCCCTTTGGTGAACTTAAGCATTGTTTTTGCAGGAACTTTTATAGGTGTTATCTTCTGGAAAGACCGACCTGATAAAAGACAATGGATCGGGTTGGCATTAGCTTCAATATCAATTTTTTTACTGGTTGCCTGATATGAGTATCATTGAGTCTATTAGAGAAAAAGCCGCATCAAAGAAAAAGAAGATTGTACTCCCGCGATCATCCGATGAGCGTGTGATTAAAGCAGCTCAATTTCTTCAGAATGAAGGTTTAGCTGATGTAATTCTTCTCAGCAATAAAGATTCCAAGGTTGAAACTCAGAATAGTGAAGTTCTTGATCCTGAAACTGATATTAAATTACAGGAATTTGCAGAAGCTTTTTATCAGAAAAGAAAACACAAAGGAATCACCGAAGAGCAAGCTTTAGAGATAGTAAAAGATCCATTATTTTTTGGAGCTTCTTTGGTTTCAGCAGGATATGCCGACGGTTGTGTTGCCGGTTCGGTTTCAACCACAGGTGATGTTCTGAAAGCCGCCATTCAAACCATCGGACTCAAAAAAGGCTCGAATGTAGTTTCCAGTATTTTCCTGATGAGCTTTCCGGATGGCAAAGTGTTTTCCTATGGTGATTGTGCGGTTGTTCCTTATCCGACTTCAGATCAATTAGCTACCATAGCTTTTGATTCTGCTGTCTCACACAAATTGATAACCGGAGAAGAACCTAAAGTTGCGATGCTTTCATTCAGTACAAAGGGAAGTGCTCAACACGAAAGGGTGGAGCTGGTTCAACAAGCTTTCGAGAAATTGAAAGAGTACAATATAAATTTCGCTGTAGACGGAGAGCTTCAATTCGATGCTGCTTTTGTAGAATCAGTAGGAAAGCGAAAAGCTCCAAACTCAGAAGTAGCCGGTAATGCAAATGTATATATTTTTCCGAATCTGGATGCAGGAAATATTGCCTACAAGATCACTGAACGTCTAGCCGGAGCTGCAGCAACCGGGCCAATCATTCAAGGACTTGCAAAACCGATGATGGATCTTTCCCGCGGTTGTGAATGGGATGATATTGTGAATACGGCTTGTGTTTGTAGTTTGATGGGTAATTGATGTTTGAACTTTTTAACTCGCAGGGATGAATCCCATGCTAGCTTTTATACGAAGTTATCACAAAGAACATAAGCTAGAAAGGACTTCAGTCCTTGGATTTCTTTATCTGTTAATAAATTTCGTTCTTTTTTTTCGGAATAAATCAAATCTCAATTTCCACACTTCAACATTGAATATTCGTGATTCAACATTCCAGCGGTATCTATCTCATCAATAAACTTTCTCAATCACATCTAATTTAGTTCTGAATCGGATATTTTGTATCTTTGGACAGAATCTAAATAAGCATATAAAACGTTGAATGAACGACTGTTAAAGATGGTTAAATCAACGTTAATCAAGATAAAATTATAGACGCACATGAGTGAAGAATTAAGTGACGGTGTAAAAGAGCTTGAGTCGATGATCGGCGAAGAGTATAAGTATGGATTTACTACCGATGTTGAATATGAAGATTTTCCAAAAGGAATCAGCGAAGAAATCGTTCGTGAGCTTTCAAGAGTAAAAGAAGAGCCGGAATGGATGACTGAATTCCGTGTTAAGGCTTATCATGCCTGGAAAGAAATGGAAGAGCCAACATGGTTTAATGCTACATACAAAAAACCAGACTTTGAAAACATGCTGTATTATTCAGCACCAAAGAAAAAGCCTCAATTGGATAGTATGGATGATGTAGATCCAAATATCCGCGAGACTTATGAAAAGCTTGGAATTCCGTTAGAAGAACAAAAGATGCTTTCCGGAGTTGCTGTAGATGCGGTATTTGACAGTGTTTCTATCTTTACTTCCTTCAAAGAAAAGTTAGCAGAAGCAGGAGTGATCTTTTGCTCAATGTCTGAAGCAATTAAAGAGCATCCGGAATTGGTTAAGAAATACATGGCTTCTGTAGTTCCTGTAAGAGATAACTTTTACTCAGCATTGAACTCAGCTGTATTTTCTGACGGATCGTTTTGCTACATCCCGAAGAATACAAAATGCCCAATGGAGCTTTCAACCTATTTCCGTATCAACAATATGGAATCTGGTCAGTTTGAAAGAACATTGATCGTAGCAGAAGAAGGAGCAAGTGTAAGCTATTTAGAGGGCTGTACTGCTCCGATGTACGACGAAAACCAATTACATGCTGCGGTTGTGGAACTTGTGGCTTTAGATGATGCCGATATTAAATACTCAACCATTCAGAACTGGTATTCCGGTGATGAAAACGGTAAAGGTGGTATTTATAACTTTGTGACAAAGCGTGGTATCTGCAAAGGAAAGAATTCTCACATTTCATGGACTCAGCTAGAAACAGGTTCAGCAGTAACGCTGAAATATCCATCTGTGATCTTGAAAGGTGATAACTCAGTTGGAGAATTTTACTCTGTAGCTGTAACTACAAAAAAGCAACAAGCTGATACCGGTACAAAAATGATCCATCTTGGTAAGAACACCAAGAGTACGATCATCTCTAAAGGTATTTCGGCAGGACAGTCTAATAACAGTTACCGTGGAGAAGTGAAAATCTCCAAGAATGCTACCGGATCGAAGAATTACTCAGTTTGTGATTCTATGTTGATCGGACAAGAATGTGGAGCTCATACTTTCCCGTATATCTCATCAGAAAATCCTTCCAGTAGTGTTGAGCATGAAGCTACAACATCCAGAGTAGGTGAAGAGCAGATCTTTTATCTGATGCAGCGCGGAATCAGTGAGCAGGATGCCATTTCCATGATCATCAATGGATTTGTTAAAGATGTATTGAAAGAACTACCTCTTGAATTCGCAGTTGAAGCAAACAAGTTGCTTGATGTGAAACTGGAAGGTAGTGTAGGGTAGAGATGTTAGGTCATTCCGGGCTTGACCCGGAATCTGTGTAGGTTCAAAATTTAGATACCCCACAGATCCTGAAACAAGTTCAGGATGACGAACTTGAAAAGAAATTAAATAAACAAACAAAAGTAAAAAGCAGAAATAGTGTTAGAAATTAAAAACTTACACGCCTCAGTTGAAGGCGAAGACATTGAAATTTTAAAGGGTGTTAACCTGAAAGTTAATGCCGGTGAAATCCATGCGATCATGGGACCTAACGGAAGCGGTAAAAGTACGCTGGCTAAAGTTGTTTCAGGTCATCCGGAGTATGAAGTAACCCAGGGAGAAATTCTATTCAACGGTGAAGACATTACTGAACTGGATGCTGACGAAAGAGCTCACATGGGTTTGTTTCTGGCTTTTCAATATCCTGTTGAAGTTCCGGGCATTACTAACAAGACGTTGCTCAGAGAAGCTTATAACACTATTGCTCGCGCAAACGACCGCGAAGAATTAGATCCGTTGGAATTTGAAGATTACATCACTGAAAAGCTTGACGTGATCGAAATGAAGGATCAGTTTTTAAGCCGCTCTATCAATACTGGTTTTTCCGGTGGTGAGAAAAAGAAGAATGAGATCTTCCAGATGGCGGTATTGAATCCGGTTCTATCTTTCTTAGATGAAACCGATTCAGGATTAGATATCGATGCACTTAAAGTTGTTTCTGATGGCGTAAATAAAATTGCTAACAGTGAGAATGCTATTGTAATGATCACTCATTATCAAAGATTGCTAAATTATATCAAGCCGGATCATGTACATGTGATGATGGCGGGTAAGTTGATCAAGTCCGGTGGATTTGAATTAGCTGAAGAGCTTGAAGCAAACGGCTACGATGCACTGGAAAAAGAATTAGTATTAAACGGCGAGGCTCAATAATGAGTGAAGTTATCCAAAGAGACACGATGTTATCGTACATAACAGGCTCTGTGGAAAGCAGTGCTGAAAGTGTGGCGATTCGTGCAATTAACGAAAGAGGAAGAGAAGATCTCGAAAAAACTCCGTTTCCAACTCGTAAAGACGAAGACTGGAGATTTGTTGATCTGAAATCTATTACGAAAAGTCAGTTTTGTAAGCTTGAAGAAGCGAATGCAGCTGATGTAGGAGATATTTCTGAGCATTATCTGCCGGAGGCAATGAATTGCCGTTTGGTCTTTGTAAATGGTGTTTATAACGAAGAATTATCTTCTGTTGAAGATCTTCCGAACAATGTTATTGTAGGAAACCTTGCTGCTAACGCTGATAACAATTCAGTTAAAGAGCACTTGGGAACCATCACAAATTACGATGACGATGTATTTGCTCCATTTAACGATGCTGCTTTTACAGACGGAGCTTTCATTTATGTTCCTGAAGAGACTGTAGTAAGAACTCCGATTCATATTCTGAATGTGTTTACAGATGCTGAAAAAGCTTTTTACGCAACTCCTCGTTTGTTATACGTTGGTGAAATGTTCTCTAAGTCTACGATCATTGAAGAGCATATCGGCTTAGCTGATAATCAGTATTTGAATGTTCCTGTTACTGAATTCAAGATGTTTACAGGATCAAATGTACATCATGCTAGAATTCAAAGAGACAGCAAAAATGCTTCTCATGTTTCTCGTCCGATTGCAATACTGGACAAGAACGCAGAATACCACTCATACACGATCTGTTTGGGAGCGAAATTATTCCGAAACGATCCAAGAGTAATTCAGAATGCTGAAGAAGTGAACTTTACTGTTGATGGATTGGTATTGATCGATGGCAACCAGATTGCAGATACGCATTCAATTATGGATCACAGATTTGCTCATGCAGGAAGTCATCAGCTACATAAAGTAGTGGTAAATGACAGTGCGCATTCAGTGTTCAACGGAAAGATCTTTGTAGCTAAAGATGCTCAGAAGATCGATTCTTTCCAGGAAAACAGAAATTTATTGCTTTCTGAGAATGGTAAAGTAAACACAAAGCCACAGCTTGAAATTTTTGCTGATGACGTATTGTGTTCGCACGGTGCTACCATCGGTCAGCTTCAGGACGAAGAAGTATTTTACCTTCAAAGTCGTGGGTTGACAGAGCAGAAATCACGTGAGCTTTTGGTGTACGCATTTGCGTTAGAAAGCGTTGAAAGTATGGAAGTGGAATCAGTAGAGAAGCTTTTACTGAGCGAAGTTATTGAATACACGAATAGAGACAATAAATAGATCTTTGTCATTTCGACGAGAGGGAGAAATCTGGAAATAGCTTTCGAAGTAAGTTTTTAGATTTCTCGCATCCGCTCGAAATGACAGATAAAAATGTAGATGAACAACCCTACAACCGACATACCAACTAAAATAAACTGGGAAGAAATAAGAGCTCAGTTTCCCGTGCTTCAGCAAGAAGTGAACGGTAAGAAATTGGTGTATCTGGATAATGGCGCTTCAAGTCAGATGCCGAAGTCGGTGAGTGATCGTATTGATGCTTATCACAAAAATGAGCATGCTAATGTGCACAGAGGAATTCATTCTCTGAGCCAGAAAGCTACGGATGCTTTTGAGGCAACAAGAAGTAAAGTTCGTGATTTCATCAACGCCGGAAGCTTGGAAGAGATCATCTACACAACCGGAACTACCGATTCTATCAATCTGGTAGCCCAAAGCTACGGACGTAAGAATTTTAAAGCCGGTGACGAGATTCTTGTTTCAGAAATGGAACATCACGCGAATATCGTGCCTTGGCAAATGATCGCTGAAGAAACAGGAGCGAAGCTGAAAGTCATTCCAATGAACGACAAAGGCGAGCTCATCATGGACAAGTTCTATGAATTGTTTTCTGATAAAACCAAAATGGTAGCTGTTGTTCATGTTTCGAATGCATTAGGATCGATCAATCCTGTTGAAGAAATTATAGCAGCAGCTCATAAACGAAATGTCCCTGTACTGATCGACGGAGCACAAGCTGTTCCTCATTCAAAAGTGGATGTTCAGGCTCTGGATGCCGATTTCTACGCATTCTCGGCTCATAAAATGTGTGGACCAACAGGTTTTGGAATTTTATACGGCAAGAAAGATCTGCTAAACGCAATGCCTCCGTACAGAGGTGGTGGCGATATGATCGACAAGGTTACGTTTGGAAAAACAACCTGGAATGATCTTCCGCATAAATTTGAAGCAGGAACTCCTCCGATCTCAGCTGGAATTGGATTGGGTGCAGGAATTGATTTTCTGAATCAGTTCGGAATGGAAGCTATTGCTGAAAGAGAGCACGAATTGCTCGAATATGCTACTGTGAAACTAAATCAGATCGAAGGCTTGAAAATTTTAGGTACTGCTGATAAAAAAGCTTCTGTGATCTCATTTTTGTTGGATGGAATTCACCCAACTGATGCCGGTACTATTCTTGATCAGCAGGGAATAGCTGTTAGAACAGGACATCATTGTGCCCAACCGATCATGCAGCATTATGACATTCCGGGCACGTTAAGAGCTTCCCTTTCGTTTTATAATAACGAAGAGGACATCGACAGATTGGTAGAAGGAATTGAATTAGTTAAAGAATTTTTTGGATAAATAAGTAAACATTATGGCTAAAATTAAAGAAATAGAACGTACTCCTAATCCTGATGCAATGCGTTTTGTATTGGATGAACCGCTTACAAACGGAACAACCCGTTCGTTCGAGAGCAGCGTGGAAGCAGAAGGCGACGACCTTGCGTCTGCTTTGTTTGCTATCGACAGCGTTATCAATGTGTATTATGTTGATAAATACGTGACGGTTACGCAGGACGGTAAAGCTGTTTGGTCTGAATTACTCAGAAAATTGGCTCCTCCGATCCGCGAAGCTGAACCGCAAATGGGTGTGGAAGACGATTCTGAAGTTCACGTAAGTAAAGAAGCTCAGGAATCTGATGATCCACGTTTGATCGAGATCAATAAGATGTTGGATGAACAAGTTCGACCGTATCTGTTAGCTGATGGTGGTGGACTGAAAGTTCTCGGACTGGAAGAAAACCGTTTAAAGGTTCATTATCAGGGAGCTTGCGGAACTTGTCCAACAGCAACCACAGGGACGTTATACGCCATCGAAAGTATGGTAAGACGTGTTGATCCCGAGATTCAGGTAATTTCAGTTTAGAAGGCAACATCATGGATATTTCCATAAGCGACAGAGCTATAGAAAGAATCGATCAGATTCGCACCGAGCAAAACGTACCGAAAGATGCGTTTCTGAAAGTTGGTGTGGTTAGCGGAGGTTGCTCCGGCTTAACCTATGATCTTGATTTTGACAGCGATGTTGAACCTCAGGAAAATGACAAAGTTTTTGAGTTAAACGGAATGAAAGTTCTGGTGGATATGAGAAGTTTTCTGTATCTGGCCGGAACCGAGCTTGATTACACCGACGGTTTAGAAGGAGAGGGATTCCATTTTCATAATCCCAATGCCTCCAGAACCTGCTCTTGTGGAGAGAGTTTTTCTATATAATTCAAAGTTCAAAATTTTGAATTCTTAATTTTGAATTATTTCGAAGTAGTATGAAAGATCAAATCGTAAATAAGGTTAAGGCTAATTCAAAGCTCAAAACTTTAGACCTTGCTAAGTTATTCTATGATTCCACTCCAATTGCGGAGCTGGACATCAAGCAATTTCTGCATATGGAAATGTTGTTGAAGGAAAAAGATTTTCGTCAGCATTTAAAAGATTTTGATTGGTCAATGTTTGAAGGAAAGTACTTATCTGTGTACTGTTCTACCGATGCCATAATTGCTCCATGGGCCTGGATGTTGATCACAAGTTATGCCAATCAATTTGCTGAAGAAGTATTTCATCTTACTCCAAAAGAAGTCACCCACGAACTCTACCGAAGAAGGGTAGAAGCTTTTGATTGGAGCGCCTACCAAGACAAATTCGTACTCTTAAAAGGTTGCGGAGATATTCACGTGCCTGATTCCATCTATTTACTGGCTACCAATAAGTTAATGGGAACAGCCAAGAAGATCATGTACGGCGAAGCTTGCTCATTCGTTCCAGTTTGGAAGGGTTGATTTTTTAGTTATTGGATATTAGTTAATAGTTCAAGCATCTCGCTTGGACTATTTTTGTATTAAGGGCAGTATATTAATCCCGCACAAGCGCGACGCTTGCGCTAGGTTGGGGAAGATTATGTGTATTTAAGAACGACATTAGTAATTAAGTCATGTATGAATTCTTCAGTTTGAAGTCTAGATATAATTATTGTAGAAGGATGAGCAGCACTATTTCTTCTTCCTAATTTTTGATTTAGTATTTTGTAAACATCGTTCGTAATAATTCCGGCAGATTTGGCTACTTGAATAAGTTCTGATTCTTTAAGAATCGAAAAGTCATCGAAGTCTTTTATTGAAGAAACCTTGGCCTTTGGATAGGTTTTAGGGAGCTGGTCATTAAATTCAATAAGCTTATTCTTAAAAATATACACTTCTAAATGATAGTAGCTCATGTTCCATATCATTATTACCGTAGCTCTATATGCTTCAACTGTATAACATCTTAAAGCTTCCTCAAAAAATACTTTATCACTTTGATCAGGAATTTTAGATTCTAAATCCTTCAATATTTTTAGCACTTCAAGTGTAGAAGCTTTTTTTCCGAACTTATCGTTAAAATAATCATACTGAATTCCAGTAAGTTGATAAAAACCCTTTCTCTTTTTTATAACTTCTGGAGGTCTCTTTTTTATAAGACCATTAATAAATGAGTTAGTATTTGAAGGTTTAGTAAGCCTTGCTAATTCAAAACATTTATTAATCTCAGATGAACTAAAATTATCACGATTTGAAGTAGCCTCTTTGTACCATAAGAAGAATTTTATCTTTTTAACAGTATTCCAAGATTCAAAATCTCTTATTGAATCAATTAACTTTTTTAAATCATCAATCATTACGACGGTGTAGTCATATCGTTGACTAGATTCTCACCAACATGGTTGATAGCATATGCGCCTGTAGCTTCTCCATTATTAAAAGCTCCATTTGTAGATTTAAGGCTTCTTAACGGCTGTAATATATCTGCAGGTACAGACCACTTCATAAACTTAAAACATGTATATATGTGCTCCTTTGATATTTCTTTAATACCTAACTTCTCTTTTAACCAATAAGCAATAACTAAATATTTCTTTGAGTTACTTGTTGGATTAGTATTCTTAACAAACTCTTCAAAATTTGGTGAGCCTTTCTTTAAGTCTAACTCAATTACATCAGGCGTAGAATAGGTTCGTTTTGTTTTTCTTGTAGAATTAGAATTCTTTTCCTCGATATTATTCTCTGAATTACTTTCTAAATCCAATTCTTCAATTACTTCTGCTTCTTCAAGAAGATTATCAATTACTTCTTTTGATTCTACTTTAAGAATATTGATTTTTTTATCAGATAGTGTATCAGCTATTGTTTTGATACCTTCTTTTAATGTCTCATTGTTACCTTCAAGTTCAAATAACAATACTTTTATTTTTCCATTGTCATCTTTTTTAGCCATAGTATTTTAATAGTTAATGTACAAATTTGGTTTAATGTCATTTTAACATAGGTTTACCTATAAAGCAATTAAACTTTCGAACAACTTTTCTACAAACTTATTAACATAAATGAAAACACTCCTGACAGGCTCTTCCCGCGGAATAGGTAAATCGATCGCTGATTTGTTGCTGGATAATGGTTATGAGGTGATTGGTACTTCCCGTTCAGCCATTAACCGCTCAACTAATAACTATACTCATATAGCTTGTGATCTGTCAGAAGAGCAAGAAGTTCAAAAGCTAAAGCACTTATTCACCGAAGACGAAATCCCCGAGGTAATAATTAACAATGCCGGAATATTCATGGAAGCTCAGTTTGAGGATTCTGATGATGATTGGATGGATAAATGGGATAGAACCCAACAAGTAAATCTTCGATCTATGGCTTTGATCTCAAAATGGGCGATCAATGCGTGGAAAGAAAGAGGAATAGAAGGGAGGATTATCAATATTGCTAGTCGTGCCGGAGTTCGTGGAGATACAGGCGAATACGCCGCTTATGCAGCCAGTAAAGCCGGAATGATCGCTTTCACCAAGAGCATTGCACGAAGTTTTGGCAATGACGGAATTACCGCTTACTCCATCGCTCCCGGTTTTGTGAATACCGATATGGCTCAAGGCTCAATAGAAGTGTACGGAGAGGAATATCTTACCAAAGGTCTTGCATTAGATTCCATCGCTCCACCCGAGCAAATCGCAGAAATGGTGCTGTTACTAGCTTCCGGAAAGCTAACACACGCCACAGGACAGACTTTTCATATTAACTCGGGTAGTTACTTGGTGTAGCTTTTTGCTAGCCACGGAAACACAAAGGCACGGAAATGAACTCGTCATCCCTGTGGATGTTAGATAATTCGTTGACAGTTTAATATTTATAATCGTAGAAAAATTCGCCCTTAGTATTTAAGACGGAATAGTGAACATGATCCGGATGCGTCTGCGAAGCAGGAATAATCCTTTCTGGTGAAGAGTGTACTAATTACCTCAGAATGAACGAAGACCTTTAGGATTATTCAGCGTAGGATCAGTGAGCCCGTCTTAAATACT
>CAJXQC010000010.1 GCA_913058495.1 uncultured Balneola sp.
CCGACAAAAGTACCAAAAACTCCCGACAAGAATTATTGGCGCGAACTCCATTACACCGACTAATCATTACAAAAGGTCTTCGTTCGTATGATATATATTCACGAATCAGCCAGAGTGTAATGATTACTCCTTCGGAGTCGTCGATTCCATTGCGTTCTTGGCTCGCCAATAATTCTAAAGGTCGGTGTAGTTGGAGGCTTTTTAGATTTTACGCATTTGTTCGACATGACATATAATTCAAACCAACTCAGAAGCTTTTTTACCTAAGTTCATTCCCAAAGCCACGCCCATGCCACTAAGTCCGGCTGCGAGTACACAGTTCCTGTCAATATTTTCTAAGATATATGATTTGGATTCTGTAAAGCCCATAATTCCTGACCATTCTTGCTCTATTTCCCAGCCTCCGGGTAATTCCAATACATCATTGGCAAAGCTGACAAGGTATTTTTTGATCTCTTCATTTACTCCAAACTCAGAAGTTGTTTCGGCATCGTAATTTACATTTCGTCCCCCGCCTATCAGAATTCTGTTATCTCCTACATTTCTGAAATAGACATATCCTTTATTGTAATGAAAGGTGCCTTTCCACTTTAGTTGGTCTATTTCTTTGGTAATAAATACATAACCTCTTCCGGGTTTTATATTGATTTGAGGAAAAATTTTATCTGTAAATGCATTGGTCGCGATGATCAAGCTGTCTGCCTGAAAGCGGATGAGAGATTGAGAGGAAATAAGATTTGTTTCAGTATCAATGTGATCGATGTTCGTGTTCCATCTGAACTCTATTCCGGATCGAATGCATTTTTCATATAAAGTCCGGATCATCTTACCCGGATGCAGCATCCCTTCCACACGATTGTAGAAAGAGCGAAATGATAAATAAGTCCCGGCTTTAAAAACTTCTTTTTCACCGATCATTTCTTCCATAATAGAATTCAGTCGGGGTACGTAGTCTGTTAGCCTTGCGTATTCATCCGAATCTGTGAATATTTCCCATCCTCCACAGGAATCATAATCAATGTTTTCATCTCCAAGAGTTTCACGCAGCAAAAGCAATCCATTATAACGATCCTGAATTCGTTGTTTTATAACTTCTTCGGTTTCTAATTCAAGATCTGAAACCAGTTCACCAACACTTCCAATGCATGCAAACCCGGCATTTCGGGTACTTGCACCAATGGGATAAAATCCCCGATCAATCACTAATACTCTTGCATCAGGATTTTTTTTCTTAAAAAAATAAGCGGAAGAAAGTCCGGTTAACCCGGCACCTACTACTATCAGGTCGTGTTTCTGATTATAGAGTTCTTCTTCCCAGTATGATCTTTTTGGTTCAGGCATGATTATTTCTTCAACACTAATGCTGCCATTAACGGAGCTGCAGTTAAAAAGAATCGATCATCCACATTATATTTAGGGTGATGCCACACGTAAGTAGACTCCGACTCTTCACTTCCACTTCCGACAAAAAAGAATGCTCCCGGAAAAATCTCCTGATAAAACCCAAAATCCTCTCCTGCCATACTGGGGCGTTCAACTTCAATTGCAGCTTCATTCCCGAATAATTCCTGTGTTGTTTCAAGAACATTCATGGTCTCAGCTTCAGAATTTATAACAGCGGGGTAGCCTCTGCGATAATCCAATGAATAACCTCCTCCATGAGCTTCAGTAATTCCTTTTAACAGAGCATGAAGTCTTTGCTCGATCAAATCTTTAGTGTCCTTGCTGAAAGTTCGTACAGTCCCATACAAGCGGATCTTTTCGGGGATGATATTATGAGCAGTTCCACCTTCTATTTTACCGATGGTAACCACAGCTGATTCAGTTGGATCAACAGAACGACTGACTATAGTTTGTGCTGCTGTGATGAACTGCGACGCTATAACAACGGGATCTACTGCTTCATGAGCACGAGCGGCATGACCGCCTTTTCCGGTAATCACAATGTCAATTTCATCGGGGCTGGCCATGAATTCCCCAACTCTGATCGCTGCTTTTCCGGGTTTATGGCTTGGAGAAGTATGAAGACCATAAATAGCATCAACATTTTTTGATTGAAGAAATCCTGTATCACATAAGAGTTTTCCTCCACCGGGAAGTTTTTCTTCTCCCGGCTGAAATACTAAAAGAACGGTTCCTTCAATTTCGTCTTTCAATTCCATCAAAATACGGGCAACACCTAACAAATTAGAAGTATGAGCATCATGTCCACAGCAATGAGCAGCGCCTTCATTTTTTGAGAAGAAATCTTTTTTGAAATCTCCTTCTTCAGTCATTGCCAGAGCATCGATGTCGGCACGTAGCGCTATAACACGATCTGATTTCTTATTTCCTTCAATAATCCCTACACAACCTGTTTCCAAAGGACTTTCATAAGGAATTCCGAGTTCATCAAGCTTAGATTTGATGAACTTCGTTGTTTCAAATTCCTTATAACTTACTTCAGGATGTTGATGCAGATAACGTCTGGTTTCGATCATTTCCTGATGAAAATTCTTAGTGAGGTCTTTTATTTTGTTGTGAAGATTCATGCTTTTTATGGATAAAATTAGATGAAGGAATAATATATATACTTAGCTATCAAATCTGTAACTTTAGATTAAAGCGAGCGTAAGGAATGTTTGTGCATTCAAATAGAAAAATATGAAAAATAGATCCTGGGAAATAATTGTTGCAGGCCTGTTCTTATTACTGGTGGCTATTATTATCACTTCAAAGGCTGATGATAATAATCATTCACATGATGAAGAAGAGAATAAGGCAAGGACAACGGCAACGGCTACATCTTCAGAAAGATCAAGAGCCTCTACCAGAAGTGTAACGGTTATTGATGTTGAAGAACTTGCGAAGATGGAAGAACTTAAAGAGCTGGAAGAACTGAAATCTCTGGATGGACTTGAGAAATTAAAAAGCTTAGCGGCACTAATTCCTGAAGAAGCTAAGCAGGAGATGATGACCGAACTAGACGCTGCTTTAAAAGAACTTGAAGATGACAGCTTTTCCATCAACATTGATCTGGCTGAAGGTCTGTTGATGCTTAAAAAAGAGTATAAAGTAACACCGGGTGAATGGAGCAATGTGTCGCCGGGAGTGTATGCATTTACTGAGGAATTTGATGCAACAGGATTGGATGATATTTCTGTTCAGTTAACATCAGGTTCAATTGTATTGGTTGGTTCCGATAACACTAAAGCATCTATAACTGTAAAAGCTTCAGGAGAGATAGCTACAAAAGAATCATTGAAAGAAATGGTGTCGGTATCTACAAAAAAGAACGGTTCTTCTGCAGAACTCAGAGTGGTTAATACTAAAAGCAACGATTCAAATATTCAGGTTCAAACCACTATTTATATCCCATCATCAATGGATATAACTTCTTTTACAAGTGGCGGACATATTGAAGCAACAAACTTTCAGGGCGATGTAGAATGCAAAACTTCAGGTGGACATATAACTTTGAAGGACCTTTCCGGTGACATAACTGCATTTACGGAAGGTGGACATATAAAAATGTCAGATTCAAAAGGAGATGCTTCGTTGAAATCTTTGGGTGGACATCTATCAGCTGTTAATTTTGAAGGTGATCTGGAAATGAGTACATCCGGTGGAAATGTATCCGGTAAAGACCTTTCAGGAAGTACGAATGCATTTTCAAGCGGAGGAAATATCAAACTGAGTTTCCTGAGTATTGGCGGAGATATACAAGCCAGAAACGGAGCCGGACAGATCGATCTTTTTCTCCCTGCTGATGTTAATATTGATCTGAACGTAAACGGCACAAAAGTAGAGATCGATGAAGCCTTTCCTTTCAATGGAAGCAAAAAGAAAAGCCAGATCATAGGAAAAATTGGTAAAGGTGGAGTAGAAGTTGTAGCCAAAACAGGATACGGAACGGTATCGATCAATAAGAATGAGTGAACGCCCTGATTATCACATAACAAAAGACGGTTCCTCCACACTCTATTCCAATACTTATAATCAGTATTTTCACAATCCAAACGGATCTGTTTCCGAAAGTAAGTACGTTTTTTTTGAAACGTCCGATGTACCGGATGCTTTAGTCCAGAACGAGAAAGTTACAATTTTCGAAACCGGATTCGGAACCGGATTAAACTTCCTTTTACTGCTGGATTATTATCTCTCAGGGAAGTGCACTTCTAAAGTTGAATTTCACAGTGTGGAAGCTTTTCCAATTTCAGCTGATGAAGCAGGTAAACTCAATTACGCTTCTTTTTCGGATTTTGCAGAACTGGAACCGGTTTTGAAAAATATCTTCACAGACCTTAAAAAGGGGATGAATATCATAAAACCGTTGCCTGATGTTGACGTGACTCTGTTCCTTTTTATTGGGAAGTTCGAGGATTTTGAAGGCGAGGTAGTACAAGCTGATTTCTTTTTCCACGACGCCTTTTCTCCTGAAGTGAATGAAGAATTATGGAGTCCGGAATCATTCCAAAAACTTAAATCGCTTGCACATGCTGAAGCAATGCTAAGCACATATTGCGCAGCTTCAAAAGCGAGGGCAGCGATGGCAGTAGCAGGATGGAAGCTTGCAAAAGCGAGAGGTGCGCTGGGTAAGAGAGAAATGACAATTGCTTCTCTATCTGAAAATAATCTGACCGATTTTAAAAGGATAAACGAAGAACGACTTATCGAGCGATTCAATAATGGAGACTTTGATCGCTGATTAATTACTTCAATTTTTTGTCACTTCGAATGAATATGAGAAGTCTAAAAACTCTATTAGTAACAAAAATTTATAGATATCTCACATCCGTTCGATATGACAGAGACAAAATTATATAAAGAAACCTCTTTCAAGAAAAACTTACATATCGGATATGCTGAATTCCATTTAGTTCATTAATGGTTTTCAGTTCATCATCTTCAAGCTTTTTATCTATAGTTAAAGCGGTAATGGCATTTGAGCCTTTTTCAGTTCTTCCTAATCCAAGAGCACCGATATTAATGCTTTGCTTAGCCAAGGCTCCGCTTACAGAAGCTAACATGCCCGGAACATCTTGGTTTTGATAAATAATGATATCTCCTTCTAAACGAAGTTCAATTCCGTATTTATCAATTTGAACGATCCTGTAATCATTATCGCCAAAAACGGATGCTGAGATGCTTCGGTATTCTGCTCCTTCTGCAAACTTAATCGTAACTACATCATTAAAAGTTTTTCCTTTGGAGGAAAGAATTTCTTTGATAGAAAATCCGCGCTCATCTGCAAAATGACGTGCATTGATCAGATTTACGGAATCTTCTACATAATTAGTGAGCATTCCCTTGAGAATACCGTCGGTTAATACATCTGCGAACTTTGCACAATCTCCGGAATATTCAAATTCTAAGCTGCTGGCATGTTCGGGAGAAAGCTGAACAGCCATTGCGCCAAGCTTTTCTGCCAGTTGCAGATAAGGTTGTACTTCTGCATTCGTTAACAGCGAAATTGACTTGCCATTCAAACTTCCTTTATAGTTTTTGTTTTCCAGCGCATCCGACATTTGAGCAGCTATTTGTTCAGCTACTTTTTCCTGTGCTTCTTCAGTTGAAGCTCCCAAATGTGGAGTACAAATAATTCCGGGATGTTCCAGCACTTTATAGAGTTCTTCAGTTGGTGGTTCCTGAGAATACACATCCAGTGCAATTCCACCAACAACACCGGAATCCAGTAATTCAGGCAAATCTGATTCTTCATAAATTCCACCACGTGCACAGTTCACTAAACGGATTCCTTTATTGAGTTTATCTGCATTTTTCAGAGAAACCAATCCTTTTGTTTTTTCAGTGAGTGGAGTATGAACAGAAAGAAAATCAACAGTTCCTAAAAGGCTATCTATATCAACTAATTGAATTCCCATTTCAGTAGCATGTTCTTTAGTAGCGAACGGGTCATAAGCCAGAACTTCCATTCCAAAAGCCTGCATTCTAAGCGCTACCTCCGATCCTATCTTTCCAAGTCCAACAATTCCCAGTTTTTTTCCGTGAACTTCAGTACCCATATATTTTTTCCGATCCCATCCTCCGCTTTTTACCGTAGAAACTGCTGTGGGGATATTTCTTGCCAAAGCGATGATCATTCCACAAGTATGTTCGGCAGTAGAAATTGTATTTCCATCAGGAGTATTCATTACCAGAACTCCTTTTGTAGTTGCCGCTTTGATGTCAATATTATCAACTCCCACGCCGGCACGTCCGATCACTTTCATATTGGATGCTTTTTCAAGCAATTCGGGAGTTACAGTAGTAGCACTTCTGACAACCATCCCATCATAATCCCCAATCCGGTCAAAGAGTTCTTCTTCAGTAAGTTTTCCGGGTTGATCTGCTTGAATATCTCTTGATTTAAAAACCTGTGCACAAACTGGGTCTACGCTGTCGAGTAAAAGTACTTTGAATGACATTTTATATTAAGTGGGGTGAAAGTTATTCTCTGATAAAATCCTGAATCAACTCCTGAATTTCAGGGATTCCCTTTCGCGAACTGGCTGAGTAGCCCAGAATAGGGACTTCAATATTCATTTCTGCAAGAATATTTTTAACTGCTTTTTTTGATTGAGCGAATTTGTTATTCGAAAGCTTATCTGCTTTAGACATCAACACACAAAAGGGCATTTCGTTAGATGCTAGCCAATAGAAGAAATCCTGATCAAGGGCAGAAGGTTCATGGCGTGCATCTATCACAGATAGAATAAGCCTCAAACTTTCTCTTTCAGAAAGATACTTTCGAATGCTTCGTCCCCAGCGCTCACGTTCTTTTTTCGGAACCTTTGCAAAACCATAACCGGGAAGATCTACAAAAAAGCAATCATCTCCGATTTGGTAATAATTCATTTGCTGGGTTTTACCGGGCACATTGGAAGTACGTGCAATGTTCTTACGATTTACAATTGCGTTTATCAACGAAGACTTTCCAACATTGGAGCGACCCGCAAAACAAACTTCCGGAAATTCATCCGGTGGGCATTCTTCAATTTTGGTAGCGCTGGTTATGAATTTAGCTTTACCGTTAAACAAGTTCATTCTCTTCCTTTTCAACACCAAAATTTACAGGGACAGGATAGTTGCTCGTAAAGCAAGCAGTACAATAATCGTGACCCGAAGGGTTCGCTTCCTTAACTGCATTTACCAATCCATCAGCGGATAAATATCTTAAACTGTCCACGCCTATTTCTTCAGCGATCTTATCTACATTTCGTTCAAATTTATTGGCGATAAGTTCTTCAGGACTTGGGAAATCCATTCCGTAATAACACGGACTGATAATTGGAGGAGAACTAACCAAAAAGTGAATTTCTGCAGGATTACAAGCACGAATCATATCAACCAATAAACGGGAAGTTGTGCCTCTTACGATAGAATCATCAACAATAATAACGGATCGTCCTTCAATGACGCCACGAACCGGGTTGAATTTCGTTCGAACTTTTTGCTCTCTTGATTTTTGTCCGGGAGAAATAAACGTTCTACCTACATAGTGATTACGGATCAAGCCAATGTCATATTTGCATTCGTGGCCCATTTTCTGATTCTCATTAGCATATCCGATTGCCGCAGTATTACTGGAATCAGGAACTGAAATGATGACAGGCTTTTTGGAAGAGTCTTTAATGGTAACTACTTCATCAATAGGATGTTCTTTTGCTAAAGCTTGCCCTAAATTTCTTCTGATCTTGTCAACCATTTCACCGAAGATCATACTATCCGGACGGGAAAAATAAACATATTCAAAAATACACTGGCTTGTTTTAGTGCCTTCCTTTGGTTCAATGAAGTATGACTTGACTTCTCCGGAATCAGAAGCTTCTTGATCAATTACCACAACTTCGCCTGGTTCAACATCACGAATGTATTCCGCGTTATTGATATCGAAAGCACAAGTTTCGCTGGCAAGACAGAATTTCCCGTCTTTTTTCCCAAGTGCTAAAGGTCTGAAGCCGTTAGGATCTCTTACACCGATCAATTTATCATCAGTCAGTATTACCAGACAATATGCTCCTTCAATTTGATGCAGAGCGTCCATTATTTGCCCCATTTGATCCTGCTTCAAGCTGTGTGAAATCAGATGAAGGATCAATTCGGTATCGGAAGTACTTTGAAATAAAACACCTTCTTTTCTGAATCTCGAACGAATCTGTTTTGCGTTAGAGAGATTCCCATTGTGACCGATGGCCAGATTTCCGTTTCTGTAATGAACTCTGAAAGGCTGGATGTTTGCCGGGTTTTTAGAAGACCCGGAAGTTGAATATCTATTATGCCCGATAGCTGAACGCCCCTTTAAGATCTTATTCATGATCTTTGGTTTGTCGAAAACACTAAGCACCAAACCAAAATCTTTATAAGAAGGCATAACCATGCGTTCTTTTTCTTTGTCGTAATGACTGGTAACAATTCCGGCTGATTCCTGGCCGCGGTGTTGAAGTGAATGCAGGCCGTAATATGTGGTTAGTGCAGCTTCTTCATGATCAAAGATGCCAAAAATTCCACAATACTCGCGAGGTTTGTCGCTCATTAAAAACTCCGAATTTGGATGATTCTTGAGAAGTCTAAAGATAAGAAATGAAAAGCTTAATGTTGAATTAGGATGTGGCTTTTTATTTCTTTTAAATATCGCTCTTTATTTATCCTTTTTTAGGAAGAGTTAAGAAAAAGGTTGTGCCGACATTTTCTTCACTTTCAAAATAAATTTCACCATTCATTCTGAGTACGAATTCTTTGCATAAGCTTAAACCAAAACCATTACCCAACTCCATATTAGTGCCCAGGCGTGTTTTTGACTTATCTTTAAAGATCGAGTCACGTAGATTTGCGGGAATCCCAATTCCGGTATCCTTGATAGTGAAGGTAACAGAGCCATTATCTTCAGTGCAATCAAATTCTATTGAACCACTTGATTGAGTGAATTTAATACTGTTAGAAAGAAGATTTCTAATAATGAGTTTGAAAGCGTTCAGGTCCACAAAAGCAATTGTTTGCTCAGGGACTTTATTCGAAATAGTCAGCTTTTTAGCATCTATCTCAAATAGTTGTTTAGAAATTACATCATCAATAACAGGCTTGGTATCAATGTCCTGAGGATTTATAGTGATACCCGACATTTGTTTTCTGGCCCAAGCAAGCAGGTCATCCAGAGTGTTTATATTTTTTTGAAGTGTTGGTTCCAAACTAATCACCAGATCTTTAACCTCCTGAAGGGATAGCTCACTGCTGTTGATCATATATAAAATACCTTGCAGCGATGCCATTGGCGAACGAAGGTCATGTGCTACAATAGCGAAAAGTTTATCTTTTGTCTGATTAAGCTCTTCGAGTTCTTTTTTCTGATTATTCAGAACCAGATTTACTTTTTTGCGATCAGCTCCCGATCTGAAAACAACATACAATAGAACTAATATGATTACTATAACTACTACTGCTGCGATATTAAGATTTCTTGTCAGAACTAATTGTCGTTCCTGAATTACCTGTTTTTCTTCCAGAAGGCGGTTGATTTCTGTTTGTCTGTTCAGCTCAACTTCACTCTCCAGTTCTGAAAGAGCGGCATCTGATTCTTGCTTCGCAATACTATCTGAAAGAGCTTTAAAATTCTCGAGTGCTTTCAGTGCCTGAGCGGTTTCTCCGGCTTTTTTGTTGGTTAAATAAAGTTTTTCATGAAGTTGAACTATATAGAGGTTTTGATCCAGATCAGTTGCTACATCAAGTGCTTTTTGATACCAGTTAATTGCGGAATAAGGCTGAGAGAATTTTTCATACAGATCTCCTAATCCTTTGTAATTAAAATACAATCCCTGAGGAATTTTAAGATCGATGCAGTACTGCAGAGATTCTTCAAAGGCGTCTTTAGCTTTTGTAAACTGCCTTTTGTTGCTGTAAAGAACTCCCAGATTATAGACGATCTGAAAAGGAGGTGTATCTGGTCTTACTTCTTTATTTAAAGCTAAAGCCTGTTCGTAATACTTTAAAGCTTCGTCGTATTTCTCACTATTGCTATAAGTATTACCCAGATTTAAATAGATTCTGAGCAGATCCGGGGTATAACTATTTTTTAATGCTATAGTTTCCGCTCTTTTTAAATAATACTCAGCGCGTTCATATTGCGAATAAGAATTATATGTATCTCCCAGGTTATTCAATGTGATCGTCAAAAAAGAAGAATCTTTTGTTGATTCTGCAAACTGTAATCCTTCAAGATAGTTTTTTATAGTATTGGACCTGTCGCCAAGTTTGTGATAAGCACCCGCCATGTTTACATGAATGGCTGCAATAGATCGGGACTTTTTATCAGGAGGGAGGAACTCAATATAGTTTAAGCCTTTTCTGAAAGATTCAATTGCCAGTTTAGACTGTCCTTTATAATTGTAAGCCGCAGCCTGTGTATTATAAAAATTGAAACGTAATTTGCTGTCAGGAAATTGATCAATAACTTTATTTATGGAAGTAAGAGCAGAATCGATTTGTTTCTTAATCAGTAATATTTCTGCCCGTTTTACACCTGAAAAAGCTAATCCGTATTCATAATCAAATTGTTCAGACAGGAAATCTACGGAATCTAGTTTTTGATAAGCCTTTGTAAAGTTACCTATATCCATTAAGTGTTCAATGTCCGAAAACATTGACTTAACTTGATTGGTATCACTTTGGAACGTTTGAAAAACTGTAAATACATTGCTGTATGAGTTAGCAGACAATACTAACCAAATTCCAAGTAATAGAAGTAGTTTTGAAACCCGTATTTTTTTAGCCACGATAGAAAATAATTAGCTGATTATAGCATTCTTAGGGCCAAAAAAAAAGCCATTCACATTGGAATGGCTTTATATGTGAAAATTTAAGTAAAAATAAAGTCAGGCCAGAGAAGCCTCTAATTCGATATCCACACTTTCAAGAGCACGGGAAACCGGACATGCTTCTTTTGTAGCCGATGCAATTTTTTGGAATTCACTGTCGCTTAGTCCGGGAACATCAGCTTTGGTTGTTAATTTAATTTTCGTGATTGTAGGTGTGCCGTCTACCATTTCTAAAGATACATCGGCATAAGTTGAGACACTTTTGGAGTCATGACCGGCGCTGTGTAATTCATTAGATAATGCCATTGAATAACAGCCGGCATGTGCCGCACCAATAAGTTCTTCGGGATTAGATTTGCCTTCATCTTCAAATCTGGATGCAAAAGTAAAGGCAGCTTCTGACAATACCCCGCTTTCAGAATTAATAGATCCGTTTCCTTCCTTCAAGTTTCCGTTCCAAACGGCTGACGCTTTTTTAATTGGCATAATATACCTCTGGTAAAATGTTTTGGTTTTTTTTCACTATACCAAACAGTAAGCTGTACTAAGAAATTCCAATTCCGGATTATTCACTAGTGTTAAAAAATATAAGCTGGCTTGATGCTCCACCATATGTAGAAATAACTATATTTCCGTTAGTGAGTTTAATCGGATTTCTAAAACCATAACTTTCAGGAGGGATGAGATATTCGTCCAGCAGATCTCCTTCAATACTGTACAGATAGACTTCTTCTCGCGTGTTATATAAAAAATTACCGGCCTCAGTTTCAATAATTTCTGATCTGGTAAAACTAAAACCGCTTAATGAAGTATCCCACTCAATATTTAAGTTCTTATCTGTTTTGTATCCCCGACCTCTATTATCAACAAGTAAATAAGATCTGCTTTTATCCAGAAATACACCGAAAGAAAGAGGAAGAGTAGGGTAATCTTTTTCCTTAATAGTCTTTCCGTTAATGTCGGCAATTTTGACGACACCACTTAAACTATTTGTATTTGCACCCACAAAGATGGCTTTATCATTAGAGATTTTGCGAACTGTAAACCTTCTAAATTCAGATTCTGTAACTTCTTCATTTATTTCAGATCCATCTTTAGATATTTCAAATGTGGAATGTTTGGTTTGTAGTTCATCATCAGAGGCTAATAGAAAATAGTTGTCGTCGCCTTCAAAAAGGGAAATTGAATATCTTTTGTAATCGGTAAAACTCAGTATTTCTTTCTCCCATAACATCTCTCCATCCGAATTAAATTTGAATGCTGTATACATATTGGAAGCCAATCCTAATGCGACTATTGAACCGTCTGAAGTGTTAATATATTTGTCAACAGAACTTAAAACATAAGAGCTGCTACTTTTTGGGCTGCTGAATTCATTAATGTTAAGTGCATTTCCTTCGTTATCCCAGGTTGTAATGGTATTAATGTATTCATTATTCTGAGAATCGTAATAATAGCCCAGACACATGAACCCTTTTTTGGTTGCCATAAGAGATTCGCATGAAGAGTCTCCATTTTCATCGGGATAAAGGAGACTGGCATCAACCATTTTTTCGACGGTGATCGCTTCTAAGGACGGTTCGAAATCAAACCCATTTTTACAAGAAGTGATCGCTATTAAAATCACTAAAAAATACCAGTATTGATGTGAAGGTATACTATTTTTCGATGTCATAATTCTGAGATAGATTTTAAGAGTAAAATAAATTTTGTTAGCTACACCTAAATTATTGCTGCTGATAAATATTTATACCGGCATTTAAACCAAGGTGGTATACTACTATAGCATCATTATTTCCACGAGAAAGAACCTTACGAACAGTGGGGTAGTTTCCATTATGTTCTATGATATTTCTCGACAGGATTTGTCCTCCGGTTCCTATTACTGAAATCACATAAGCAGTATAACTACCGGGAGAAAATGATCTTTCTTCAATTATTGCATATTTGTGTTCTGCTATTGAGGCAGGGCTTATATGGCTATGTGAGTATTCCGGGGTGTAACTCCATTCTGTTTCAAAATTTGAATCTAATTTCAATAAGTCCCCGGAGTAAGCAAAGTAACCGTTTTCTGAACCTTGAGCTTCATTCAGATAACTTACTGCTAAAGGGATATTTAATTCCGAAAGGAGTTGCAGGTTTCTGTCATAAACTTTCAGATCTGTACCGCCATCATTTGGGGAAGTATAAATCTTCTTTCTTGAAGGGGTGTGGATAATGTTAAAATGATTATATGTGAAACTAGGGCTTTCAATATCCTCCAGAATATTTCCGTTGGTATCCAAAGTTACTTTTCTAAATGTGTCAGAACCGAATTCATACGGATATGCGACTATTTCTCCATTTGCTTTATGTGTTCCCGATATAAATATATCATAATCGGAGTAATCAATAGTTTGTTCCCACATAAGATCTCCGGCAGTAGTAAACTTATAGACGTGGTAATCAAACTTTGAAATGTTTTCTGCATCTCTTGCGGCAGCAAAAATCACAACTTCATCCGCGTCGGTAGTTACCAGATCCAACTCGTCACATTTTGATACATTTATATCTGAGTATTTTCTTTTCCATAGTTCTTCGCCATCAAAACTAACCTTTAACAGGAAGAGCTTCATCCCCAGGCATGAGCTGTTAAGGTCTTTATAAGCACCAAGTATAACTACTCCGTTAGAAGCCAGTTCGGCGTCAATTACATTAGTTCGTTCAGTACCGATTTCGGTTTCAAAATTGATACTTTCAAGAGCAGGATATTCTTGTTCTTCTACTACTTCAGGTGATGTTCCGCTATCCGAGCAAGCTGCAAACCCAATAAAGATTAAAGAAAGAAAGGCAATAAAGTTAAGCTTTTTAATCATGGTACTATCATTAGTTATATAATAAGCCATTATAGAAAAGAAGCTTATAAATATCAATTATATAACTAAAAATGATGACTACCTGCGTTACTCTCTGCTAAACATGGAGATGGATAAAAATCCAATAATGGTCCGGTAAAAATCACTAAAAATACCATAGGATTTTGTAACTCTGCTCTCTAAATAACTGCTTGACAAAGAAAACCATGAAGTGGTTGTTTACGGAAAAGTAGTTTAATCAAAAATTATTTCTATAAACGTTTACTCCGAAGTTTAACTCATTTTGGTAAACAAATATTATATCATTATTACCACTTGTTAGCGCTTTCTTTGTATCGGGATATGATCCATCAGCAGCTGTAATAACAGATCTCGATAGCAGTTGTCCACCATCTTCTATAACAGATATTACGGGGGACTCCCCATTTCCGGGAGAATAGGATCGTGAGCTTATGTTTGCATATCTATTCTGTTCTATTTGGATTGGAACAGATGCAATATCGAAATCGTATTTATATTGCCATTCAACTTCAAAGTTAGAATTAAGTTTTATAAAACTGCTTTCCGAGTATTTGTAACCAAAATACCCATCCTGAGGATCTATAGTCCCATTTATATACGCAATATAAGGTAGAGTGGTATCTAAAATATTCTGTAGATTTTTGTCATACACTTTTAAATCGGTACTACTTTCGTTAAGGGAAGAGTAAATTTTCTTTCTTGATGGGGTGTTGAAAATGCTAAACTCTTCACCTGGAAAAATAGGGTTTTTAATATCCTCCAGAATATTTCCGTTGGTGTCCAAGGTTACTTTTCTAAATGTAGAAGAACTGGTTTCATATGGATATGCAACTATTTCACCATTTGCTTTATGTGTTCCACTAATAATAATATCTAATCTGGCGTAATCAATAGTTTGTTGCCACATAAGATCACCTACTGTAGTAAACTTATAAACGTGATAATCATAATCACCTGTTTCAACAACACGGGTAGCTCCAAAAACAACAACTTCATCCGCATCTGTAATAACTAAATCTAAACGATCACATTTGGACGCATCAATATCAGAGTATTTTCTTTTCCATAGTTCTTTACCGTCAAAACTAACTTTTGCTAAGAACAACTTCATACCAATGCATGAGCTATCAAGGTCTTTATAAGCACCAAGTATAACGACTCCGTTAGAAGCCAGTTCGGCGTCAATCACATCTGTACGCTCAGTACCAATTTGAGTTTGTAAAGTTGAAATTAATTCTAATTCCGGTATTTCGGGATCGGCATCGACTGGTGCAATACTATTATCAGAACAAGCTACAAACCCAATAAAGATTAAAGAAAGAAAGGCAATAAAGTTAAGTTTTTTAATCATGGTACTATCATTAGTTATATAATAAGCTATTATAGAAAAGAAGCTTATAAATATCAATTATATAACTAAAAATGATGACTACCTGCGTTACTCTCTGCTAAACATGGAGATGGATAAAAATCCAATCAATGGTCCGGTAAAAATCACCAAAAATACCAACGGACTTTGAAAATGTGCCCACATTAAATTTACAAGCTGGATACTTACAATCGTTATTGCAAAACCAATACTGTTAACAATGGTAAGCCCTGTGGCGATGTAGGAACTTTCTGTTGATTGAGCTACAAGTGTGGAAAATTGAGGAGAGTCCGGAATCACAAATATTCCCCAAATCAATAGAAGCCCCAGAAATACCCAGGCCGGTGCATTAAACAAGAAAGGAATTAATACAGAGCACAATCCGGAGATTAAAAGCGAAATCTGAGAAACTAGTTTACTTCCTTTTTTAAGAGAAATATATCCACCAACAGCGCAACTTATTCCTCCAATACCAATAATAATGGACGACCACAAAGGGATATTTATTACGAAGTCGTGGTTCGATAGCGCGTAGAAAGCAAGTAAAGTAGGAATGAAAGCCCAGAACGTGTACAATTCCCACATGTGTCCGAAGTATCCGAAAGCAGCAGACCGAAAGTTTGAGTTTTTAAACAGAGTAAGAAACATAGAAGGATTGAAAGAATTTCTTCTTACACGATAAGGACCATCAGCAACAGAAAAGAAAAGCATTAAGCCTCCGATAACAGATAGAACAGAAGTTCCTGCGATCACAAATCTCCATGGTAAGTCGCCACCTAGATATTTAAGAAAGTGCGGGAAAGCGGTTCCTAACACAAGTGCTCCCACCAAATATCCTAGTGCTTTTCCAAGACCTTCTTTATGCCAGTCGGAAGCTATTTTCATTCCAACAGGATAAATTCCGGCAAGAAAAAACCCGGTAAATAATCGAGCGAACATTACTTCTGTAAAATTTGAACTGTAAATGGTCAGAATATTTGCCAGCGCTCCCAAAACAGAACACACTAAAAATACTTTTACTGGAGAAAATCTATCCGCAACACTTAAGACTGCAAATACTAAAGTTCCAATGATAAATCCCGATTGTACAGCCATCGTGATGAATCCCACAAACATCTCCAGCAAATTAAGTTCTTCGATGAGTTCAGGAACAACGGCATTTCCGGCAAACCAAAGAGAAGTTCCCGCAAATTGTGAGAATACAATTACAGGAAGAATATGTTTGGGGATGGACGTGTTAATTTGCATAGAAGAAGAAAAGGAAGAATCCATTTAAAATATACCCAAATAGTAAGATTGATTTTAACGCCTTGATAATGAATATCTATCAATTAGAATGAAATGATTTTTTATGTTGTTGATGGATTAAAACTGTAAAGAAAAAGGATTATGTCAGATAAAGAAAAAGAAAGCTCGGGAACCTATAACGCAAATGATATTAGTAAGTGCCCATTTCATAATGGCTCAATGAGCAAAGATGCCGGAGGCGGAACCAGAAATAAAGATTGGTGGCCCAATAAACTGAACTTGAATATTCTACGCCAACATTCGTCTAAGTCAGATCCTATGGGAGAGGATTTTGATTATGCAGAAGAATTTAAAAAACTGGATCTGAAAGCTGTTAAAAAAGATCTGACAGAATTAATGACGGACTCTCAGGACTGGTGGCCGGCAGACTTTGGACATTACGGTCCACTGATGATCCGCATGGCTTGGCATAGTGCCGGAACCTACAGAGTAACCGATGGACGTGGCGGTGGAGGAACCGGAATGCAACGTTTTGCTCCGCTAAACAGCTGGCCCGATAACGTAAATCTTGATAAAGCACGACTTTTACTTTGGCCCATCAAACAAAAGTATGGAAGGAAGCTTTCGTGGGCAGATCTGATGATACTTGCCGGAAACGTAGCGCTGGAATCTATGGGCTTTGAGACTTTCGGTTTTGGCGGCGGACGTGAAGATCTCTGGGAGCCGGAAGAAGATGTATACTGGGGAGCAGAAGGTGAATGGCTGGGAAATAAACGCCACAATGAAGAAGGAGACTTGGAAAAACCTCTCGGTGCGGACCACATGGGATTGATATATGTAAATCCTGAAGGACCTGATGGAGAACCTGATCCTTTAAAAGCGGCGGCTTTCATCCGACAGACTTTTGCCCGAATGGCAATGAATGATGAAGAAACCGTAGCATTAATAGCGGGTGGACATACTTTTGGGAAAACGCACGGTGCTGCACCTGAATCCAATCTTGGAACAGAACCGGAATCTGCAACCATTGAGGAAATGGGATTAGGCTGGAAAAATGCTCACGGAACCGGAAAAGGTGCTGATACTATTACCAGTGGATTAGAAGGAGCGTGGACTCAAAAACCAACTGAATGGAGTAACTTATATTTCGATAATCTATTTAAGTACGAGTGGGAAAAGTATAAGAGCCCTGCAGGCGCATGGCAATGGAGACCGGTTGATGGTGGTGGAGAAGGAACAGTTCCTGATGCACACGATTCGGATAAGAAGCATGCACCGTTTATGTTGACGACTGATCTTTCTTTAAAAGCAGATCCTGCATACGAGAAGATCTCAAGAAGATTTTATGAAAACCCTGATGAATTTGCGGATGCTTTTGCACGTGCTTGGTATAAGCTGGTTCATCGTGATATGGGACCAAAATCGTTGTTGCTTGGATCTGAAGTTCCGGAAGAAGAATTGCTATGGCAGGACCCGATACCGGAAGTGGAGCACGCTCTAATCAACGAAAAAGATATTGACGGTTTGAAAGCGGAAATTCTGGATTCTGGATTATCAGTTTCAGAACTAGTATCAACTGCTTGGGCTTCTGCATCTACTTATAGAAACTCTGACAAAAGAGGTGGAGCAAATGGTGCAAGAGTTCGTTTAGCTCCTCAGAAAGATTGGGAAGTAAATAACCCCGATCAACTAGCTAAAGTGTTGAAAGTTTACGAAGGAATTCAAAGTGATTTCTCAAAAGAAGTTTCCATGGCTGACCTGATCGTTTTAGGTGGATGTGCAGGAATTGAAAAAGCCGCAAAAGAAGCGGGGCGTGATATTTCAGTACCATTCACGCCAGGCAGAGCAGATGCAACTGCTGAGCAAACAGATGTAGAATCATTTGCGTGGTTAGAGCCTGCAGCAGATGGATTCCGTAATTATTTTGCACCAAAGCATAAAACTACTGCGGAGGAAATGTTGGTGGATAAAGCTCAACTTATGACTTTAACTTCTCCGGAAATGACCGTATTGGTTGGTGGAATGAGAGTTCTGGAAACCAATTTTGACGGATCAAAGAAAGGGGTGTTTACGGACAATCCGGGAACACTTTCCAATGATTTCTTCGTGAACCTGTTGGATATGAATACAACATGGCAAGCAACTACAGATGAACAAAATGTATTTGTAGGAAGCGATCGAAAGACCGGAGATGTAAAATGGTCTGCTTCCAGAGCAGATCTGATCTTTGGTTCTAATTCAGAGCTCAGAGCAATTGCAGAAGTGTACGGTACAAGTGACTCAGAAGAGAAGTTTGTAAACGACTTCGTAAAAGCCTGGGATAAAGTGATGAACTTAGATCGATTTGATTTGAAGTAATTTAATCCGAGTTGATACTCGCTCCGATGGTCTCCGTCGGAGCGTTTTTTATGGAAGATTTCATTTCTAAAAAGAGATTACCCGATAGATAGAGCCAAGTTAGAACGTACTCGTTAACTCTGAACGAGAATCTATTTTATTAAAAGCATTTTCTTTGTTTTAATGAAATTGTCAGCTTTAACTGTGTAAAAATATACACCACTTGAAAGTGCTGAAGCATCAAAATTCACTGTGTACTTTCCTGCACTTTTGCGTTGGTTAACTAAAGTAGCTACTCGCTGACCAAGAGTATTAGTTATCGTTAGCTGAACATTGGCTGCTTTCGGAAGTATATAGCTTATTTGAGTTGTTGGGTTGAAAGGGTTTGGGTAATTTTGAGATAATTGGATTGATGCCGGAAGATCAAGATGATCTTGTTCATTAGAAACTGGGGTTCTCTCAGATTGAGAAATAGTATAAATTCCATATCCAACAGGATATTCATCACCTCGGTTAAAGATCATCGATAATATAATTTGTCCATGATTAAAAACAATTTTTTCAGCAAAGCCAAGAGTAAATGGAATCAAATCAGAGCCTTTGGCTACTAAAACCAGCGAATCTATGCTACTGTTTGTAAAACTGGAACGTTCTTTCATCCTATAAGCATTAAAACTACTATAGTTAGCATTATAGAAAGTAAGTACATCTCGATTTTTCTCAATTACACCTTCATTAGAAGTAGTTCCGGTATTAGTGATTTTAACAGCTTGGTAGCCGAAATTCAGATCCGATTCATTAACCAAGACGAGCGATGTTTTGTGAATCATTAAAACTTTAGCCTCCATTTCGCCTTCGTTGTTGCTTCTGGAAGCTCTGAAATAAATATAGTTATCTCCTTTTCCTATAATAGTAGTGTTTTTGTATTGAGGGTATTCGATTTGGGTGACAAGCTCGGGTTTTGCAGGATTTGCTACACTAAAAGAAGCGGCTTTTCCATCTTTGGTTACAATCACCGTGTCGCCATTTACAAAAGTAAGTTGATTGGGGTTAATGCTATTCAAAAAGGTAGCAGGATCACCATCCTCGATGTCACCAGTTTCTATATTATAGCCAACTAGATTTACCCATTCTTCCCGATTTGCATCCCGGGCAGAACTGAAAGGAATGATATTAAGACCTCTTGATATCCACTTCAACCCATTATTATTAAAAATGCCCGGTGGAGAAATACCTTCAGAAGTTTGATAGTCTTCGTATTCGACATCATTTAGTAATGAATAAGAAGGATAAACTTTGTCGTTAGGCCCATCGCCGGGTTCCTCCAATTTATAGAGTCTTCCAAAGAACTTTGCGCTTCCTGATTCAGGATCCTCAGCTATATAATAGGCAAACCAAAGATCGGTGCCTATCGCAAAAGATCGAAACGATATATATTCGTGATTAATGGAAGAAGGATTATCCTCCAGCTTCCAATCCTGAATCCCTTCCCACTCAGGTACTCCTTCTATCGGTATATCTTCATAATTATAAACAGCATAAGCCTGAACTGTTCCGTCAAAATCATCTGGTTGTTCAAAAGCATATAAATATGGGAAGTGAAATATTTGAACCGTTGGTACATCATTGGTATGCCCTTGTTGAGTCGTAAAGTGGCGAACCAAATCAAGCTGCAGAGAATCTTGAGATAAACCAATTAAAGGTTGAAATACACCAATGCAAAGAATGGAAAGAAACTTAATCATGCTAAAAAATAAAATTTAGTTTGATTGAACCTAAGCTTAAAAATGAAGCATAGAACTACCCAAATATGTAGTATATGCTGTTTTCAGTGTTGAATATTTACAGTGAACCTTTCAAATGAATCAAAAAGCTAACTGGAAGCAGGTTTCATGATTAAGGCTTTAAAAAAATTTATGAACACGGTAAAATTAAAGTTGAACTACAGTGAAAAAAATGACTTTAATTCATTCCCATAAATTGAATGAGTTTAAATCCATTTTGCCAAAAGTGGGGTGATGGATTACTGATAAGGAAAAAATTAAATTCTCTCTCAGATGGTCTCCGTTGGAGCGAATCTTTTTTATTGCAATTAGTTCAAATTAAAGTTGAATTAGAGAGCGAAGGAGCCTTATATTTGCAGTCCTTCAAAAGCGAGAATAGCTCAGTTGGTAGAGCACAACCTTGCCAAGGTTGGGGTCGCGAGTTCGAGTCTCGTTTCTCGCTCATTTAAAGCCTTTTAGAAAATTCTAAAAGGCTTTTTTTATTTTATAGAATGAAGTCCCATCAAACCTATATCATTTTTAGCGAAACTAAAGACAAATATTATATTGGTTCAACTTCTGTTGGTACAGGCTTAAGAGTGGAAAGACATAATAAAGCCTGGACAGTATCGACTAGATCAGGAATTCCTTGGATATTGAAATATGTAAAAAGTTTTGGTTCAAAATCTGAAGCTATAAAATGGGAACGCTTTATTAAAAAACAAAAAAGCAGAAAATTTATTGAAAAACTCATCGAATCTGATGAGAATGAATTTATTCAGTAGCTCAGTTGGTAGAGCACAACCTTGCCAAGGTTGGGGACGTCCCGAAGTTTCGGGAAGTCTCGTTTCTCGCTCATTTAAAGCCTTTTAGAATTTTCTAAAAGGCTTTTTTTATGTCTGATGTTTTAGCAAGCTAAAGATTGGGGGATTTGCCTGAAATATCGGTCTGACGGCTTGAGTCCGACGGATCGAAACCCGTTTATGGCACGAAGGATTTCCATCAACGGCATATCCATCAGATGAAAATTTCTGATAGTAATCTGAAATCTATATTTCCTAAGATTCTTTTTCCTCCGCTCTCATCTTCTGGCACTCACAGTTGATTCCATATTCCTCACAAAGTGGATGATCAGGAGCTGACGAAATCCTTGCTTTACAAGGTCCCCGGCCGTGGTGGATCATAAGGTGTGAGAGATCAGTCCAGTTTTCCTGAGGGATTAATGCCATCAGATCACGTTCGATCTTGTCTGTATTTGATTTGTGCTTCGTCAATCCAAACCTGTTAGAAAAGCGTTTAACGTGCGTATCAACTACCACACCTGCATTAATTCCAAATGCATTACCCAGTACAACATTAGCTGTTTTACGAGCAGCTCCACGGAGTTTTAAAAGATCATCCATATTCTGTGGAACCTTGCCATCAAACTCTTCCGCTAAAATTGTGGAGGTTTCTTTTAATGATTTCGCTTTATTTCTGAAGAAACCGGTTGTTCTTACCAATTCTTCCAGATCTTCAATGGGTGCATCTTTCATTAATTCCGGAGTTGGATAGAGCTCAAATAATTCAGGAGTTACTTTATTTACCCGAACGTCGGTGCATTGTGCACTTAAAATAGTAGCGATCAACAGCTCAAAAGGATTTCGGTGATCTAATTCACACTCCGGATCAGGGTAATAAGTATAGAGTTCATGTAAGATCTTTTGAGCTCGTTCTTTTTGCTTCTTTGTTTTTCTTGGAAGTTTTTGCTTCGACATGTATAAATTTCTTTAAAGCTTAGTTCAATTCAGATTTCAACCAGAATACAATATTAGGTCATTCCTGTATATGTTAGGTAATTTGATGACAAAATTTCTTTATACCAACCTCAATATTGTAAGCAGGTCATCCCGAATTTATTTCGGGATCTTACGTAAAGGCTTTTAGTCTGTTCTTGTTTACCATCCTCTTAAGGTGTCATACCAATCCTCTAACGTTGGATTGTTTTGCTTTTCCAGATTCCATTTCCACTGTTTATGCCAATTCTTTAGTTGTTTCTCCCAATGTATGTTTCCACACTCTTGAATGAATGTTACTGGCAACTCCGATATAAATCGTAGTTCTTCGATAGTTAGTAAGAAAGTACATATAGCCTTTATTCATAGTAAGTAAGACTGTTTCAAGAGCAATTCCTTACAAAGATCCCGAAACAAGTTCGGGATGACCCTATATATTTTACCGTTCAAAAACTGTCATCGAATTAGCTAACATCTACAATCCCTGTGAAGGTAGGAATCCGGATCTAGCTTTTAATACAAATCTGGATTCCGGGCATACGCCGCGGAATGACTTTGAATTTCATTCTAATTCAATTTCAGGTTCTAAACATAAAGATTGTACCATAGATAAGGAACTTATGTGAAATATAGTTTCTAAATTCCCGCCATGAATTATTCCGGTAAAAATAACCGCCCTGATATTTATGCATTAATAGCTCTGCTTACTTTGATGCTGATCTATATTTGTAGTTTTGTAGACAGACAGATCATTGCAGTGCTTGCATCACAGATAAGAGTAGATCTGAATTTTTCGAATACTCAAGTGGGTATTCTTTACGGACCTGCTTTTTCTCTGGTATACGCTTTCTGTGGAATCTTTATGGGAAGAATGGCGGACCGCTTTTCAAGAAAATATATAATCCTGTCCGGTTTGTTGATCTGGAGTATGATGACCTTTGCGAGCGGTTTTGCGAACTCCTTTGCTTTCCTTGTTTCTGCAAGATTTGCAATTGGAGTTAGTCAGTCTGCATTAAGTCCGTCGGTGTATTCACTATTAGCAGATTATTTTAAGCCAAAACACAGAGCACGAGTTTTTTCGGTGTACGCTTCGGGAATCTTCATCGGTGTTGGACTTTCTTTTTTGATAGGAGGAACTATTGCTGAAAACTACGACTGGCGGATCGCATTAAAATCAGTTGGTTTACCCGGAGTTGGTTTAGCAGTTCTCGGATATTTTTTATTGAAAGAACCATCCAGAGAAAAGTCGGAAAAAGGGGAAACTCTGGATCAAAGCTTTATTGAAGTACTATCATTTATTCTAAAAAAGCCAACCGTTAGATATCACCTGATTGGATTTTCATTGTTGGCGCTAAGCGGATATTCTATTTTGGCTTTTATCGGAACCATATTAACGGATGTATTCGATTCCTCTAACCTGATCAGTAGCTATGGTTGGTTTATGTTTGCTACCGGAGTCAGTGTTAATCTTTCAGGTTGGATGGCTGATAAACTGGCATTGAAGTTCGGTGAGGAAAAGAGATTTATATCCGGAATAGTAGCAGCGCTCGGAGGGTTGCCATTTTATTATTTTGGGTTATTTGCTGAAACTGCTCTAATGGGATTGATACTGATAGGAATAGCGAATGTAATTTCGTCATCCTACAATGGTGTTGCTGCAGCATTAATTCAGGATTTTGTGGGTTCAAAAATGCGAGGAGTTGCCGGATCTATTTATCTGTTTGTGGTAAGTATTGTCGGGTTTGGGATTGGTCCACCGGTAACGGGTTGGTTGATGGATCATATTTTTACCGGAGCAAAAGGTCCTTCTCAGGCTATGTTCTCGGTATTTCTTGTATGCGGAATACTTGCTACACTTTCCTTTCTGAAGGCTATGAAAAGTTTTGCAGAAGATAAGGTTTAACAAAGGCTGTTTCAGTTATTAAACAAGTCTTTCAAATGCGAGATTGAGTTCATAATCTACTTAAAATTGAACAGCTGAATATTTATTCGGTAGACAAAAGATTGATCTGAAAGATGATGTTGCTATAAGGAGGAATTCCTTCAGCCCCATTTTTACCATACGCATATCCTGACGGCACAAATAACGTAATCGCCCCTCCTTCATTAATTTTTGGGATGCCTATCTGCCATCCAACAATGAGTTCATCCAAAGAATACGAAACAGGTTCTTTTTTTAAATCGATTACTTTGCCGCTAAGAAGTTTTCCCAGATAAGTAATCGAAACTCTGCTACAGGGATTTACAGGTTTTCCTGTTCCTTTTTTATTAATTATATAACGAATACCTGTGCTGTCAGTTTGAGCGTCTATATTGTTTTCAGATAAATACTCGTCAATAATTTCAATGTCAGTTTCAAGTGTGCTTTGATCAGTTTTAAGATCGATGGAACCATCACAAATATTTTTTTTAATGCAGGTATTCGGAACCAGAATTATCGAAAGCAGAGGTAGTATCAGAGCTTTTTTAAAGATCATGAAGTAAAGTGAAATTTTGTACTGAAATTAAGAAGGTTTGTAGAACAATGATAAAGGTTATTATACTTCGCTCAACGCCTCATTCAAAGCTTGCAAGCTCTTTTTAGCATCTCCGAAGAACATTTGGTTTTTTTCTGTATAAAATAATGGGTTATCAATACCTGCATAACCAAAACTCAAACTTCGCTTAAAGACGATCGTTCGCTTGGCTTCGTCCACATTCAGAATGGGCATTCCATAGATGGGACTTCCCGGCGAGGTTTTTGCCATGGGATTTACAACATCATTTGCTCCGATCACCAACACAACATCCGTAGATGCAAATTCTGGATTGATCTGATCCATATCATACAATTGATCATAAGGAACATCAGCTTCAGCTAATAATACATTCATATGACCCGGCATTCTTCCAGCAACCGGATGAATTCCATACTTCACCTGTACTCCGCGTTCTTCCAGTTTAGTAGCTACTTCTTTGATGATGTGTTGAGCCTGAGCTACAGCCAATCCATAACCGGGTACAATCACAACTTTGGATGCATAAGCAACCTGAATGGCAAGATCCGCAGCTGAAGTTTCTCTAACTGTTTTGTCACCATCAGACCCTGAGTCTTTTTCTGAAGATGAACCTCCGCCAAAACTTCCGAATACAACATTGAAGAGTGAACGATTCATTGCTTTACACATGACCTGAGTAAGAATTAAACCGGCAGCGCCTACTAGAGCACCTGAAACTATGAGTAAGTTATTTCCGATCACAAAGCCAGCCATAGAAGCGGCAAGTCCCGAATAGGAGTTCAGTAAAGAAATTACCACCGGCATATCAGCTCCGCCAATTGGCAAGACCGATGTAATTCCTATTAAAAGAGACAGACCAAGTATGATCCAAAAAATAGTTTGATTTGCAGGATCATAAGTAAAAACACCGATCAAGACTACAACTCCAATCATAGAAGCAATGTTGATGAAGTTGAACCCGGGAAAAGTAATCGATTTTCCTGATATGAAGCCTTTCAGCTTTCCAAACGCAACAAAACTTCCTGTCAAAGTTAGCGCTCCGATAAAAATACTAAGACCTGTAGTAACCAGACCAGAAGCTTCCATCACAGAAGGATCAGCATATTTACTGAGTTCTCCCCACGCCACCAAAGCCGAAGCACCACCACCAAATCCATTAAAAACTGCAACCAGTTCCGGCATGGCCGTCATGGCAACTTTTTTAGCCAGAATTATTCCTATCAAACTACCTATCAGTACCCCGATAATGATCCATTCAAAAGAAACAATTTGTTGATCAAACAGAGTGACGATGATTCCGATCAGCATTCCTGTTGCTGCAAGCTGATTTCCTTTTCGGGCGGTTGCCGGGGATCCGAGTAATTTCAAACCGCGAATAAAGAAAGCGGTAGCGATCAGATAAATTAGCTGAATAGCATCGGGCAAATAGTTGACAATATAATCCGGAAGAAACTGACTCATTTGTCGTCTCCCTTTTTCTTAAACATCTCCAGCATCCGGTCGGTTACCATAAATCCACCAACCACATTTATTGTAGCAAAAATAATTGCTGCTACACCAAGAATCTGAGTAAGCAACCCTCCTTCACCGCCGGTTACAATAAGCGCTCCAACTATGGTAATTCCCGAAATTGCATTAGCTCCCGACATCAGTGGTGTGTGCAAAGTGGGCGGTACTTTGGAAATCAGCTCAAACCCAATAAAACAGGCGAGAACGAAAATGAATAGAGAAAATATGAGTATGGACATAGTAAGAATATTGAATAACGAACAAGGAATAATGAAAGTCGAACTTCCTTACTCTATGTTTGATGTTACTTGAGCATTGGTGAAATAATCTCGCCGTTATGGGTAATAGTTGTGTTTAGTAGAATTTCATCTTCAAAATCGAAATTTGGCTTTCCATCTTTTAACAGCAGATTCAAAAGAGCCAATATATTTTTTGAGTAAAGCGTACTTGCGTGGTTTGCCAGTTGACTGGGAAGATTAACAGGTCCAACGATCTTCACTTCATTCACAACTTGCGTAGTTCCTGCTTCAGTAAGTTCACAGTTTCCTCCATTTTCAGCGGCTAGATCAACAATCACTGAACCGGGTTTCATTTCAGCTACCATTTCTTTGGTAATTAAAAGCGGAGCAGGTCGGCCGGGAATCAATGCCGTAGTTATAATGATATCCGATTTTTTTGCATGCTGATGGATCAGTTCACGCTGTTTGAGCTTGTCATCTTGGGTAAGTTCTTTCGCATACCCGCCTTTAGTTTCTGTTTCTTCATCAGATAATTCTACTTCAATAAATTTTGCACCTAAACTTTCTACCTGTTCTTTTACGGCAGGGCGAACGTCAAAGGCTTCAACAACGGCACCAAGTTTTCTGCAGGTTGCAATAGCTTGTAATCCTGCAACTCCGGCTCCAAGTATCAGAGCTTTGGATGGAGGGATGGTTCCAGCCGCAGTCATCATCATCGGGAAATATTTGTCGAGCTCATTAGCAGCGATCAATGAAGCTTTATATCCTGCAATTGAACTCATAGAAGAAAGTGCATCCATATTCTGAGCTCTGGAAATCCTTGGAATTGCATCCATGCCTAGTGATGAAATTTTATGCTCTTTTAGAAATGAGACAAGATCCGGATTTTGTAGTCCCCAGATAAAACTGATTAAAACAGCTCCACTTTTAAGTTTATTCAGGTCTTCATCTGAGGGCGTCTGTACTGAAAGTAGTATATCTGCTTTTGCAAGAAGTTCATCTTTAGAAGCACTAATGGAAGCTCCTTCTTCTTGGTAGAAACTGTCCGGAAAGTTAGAAGCCAGTCCGGCGTCTTTTTCAATCCAAATTTGAAGGTGGTCATTATTAAGTTTACGAACAACTTCCGGGGATAGAGCAACCCTTTTCTCATGTTTTGCAGTTTCCTTTAATACCGCTAAGATCAAATCTAACCTCCGCTAATGTTTTCGATCGCAGGTAACATACGAAATGGAACTTTAGGAGAAAATAAATAAAAAAAGGGTTGAATAATTCAAAAAATAATCCATCTTATTATCAATTAAAATAAAAGTAATGGGTTATGAGTAAGGTAAGAATCCTGTTCATTCTGGTAAGCATATCTATTATTATTTCTTGTAAGAATAAAAGTGACCCGGAGAGAGGAACTGAATTTCCGCAAGAGTTTTTAGGAGTTTGGGAGGCAGATCAAACACAGGATCCTGATAACGAAGGAATATTTACTCATTTTAAAAAAGACACGGTAACATATTACGGGAGAATAGGCGACGCTGATGATCCTTCCGCTTGCTATTTTACAAGCCCACTTTTTGAAATAGTAGAGTTTGAAGGTGATTTATTCACATTAAAAGCAATTGGCATCGATGAAGAGGAGGAGCCTTTAGGGGAGCTAACTATTCGTATAGATGGAAACATAATGGAATGGGTTTTCGCTGAAGACGATAAAGATCGCTGGAATAGAAGACCAACATTAAGTAATGAAGATCTTATGCCTCCATGTGAGGGTTTTAAAGTAGCAACTTTAAATAATCAAATATTCTCTCAATGAAGTATTCAATAATTACTCTTTTAGTATACTCAATATTGATTTTGGGATTTATTTCCTGCAAAAATAACAATGATTCTGATGACGGCTTGATACCGGAAGAATTCCAAAGAATGTGGGAATTCGATGAAAACGAATCTGGTGATGGCTATTATTTATTTTTTGAAGAAGAAAGCCTCGTAATATATGAAGATGCAGGCTTTGAGTGCATGTATAGATATACCGATAACCTGATTTCTCGGGATGGAGAAAGATACACATTTCGGGAAACGGATTTCGAAGATAACTCGACATACTCAGTATATCTTAAAATAGTAGATGGGACACTATGGGCAAGCGGAGTGAGAACCTTCGAAACCAAAGAAATTTACGTTAAGTCAGATAGTTCAAGAAGCTCATTCGAACCTATTTGTACAGACAATTTCAAAAGTAAAGAAAAGCCAGAGATAAGCAGATCTGTATTTAACAAAGAACTACCTGTTTATGTAGTGACTGAATTAAAATAAGATGTAACTTTCTATCAGATATAAAATTTTAATAACTGCAAACTGGATAAACCCATAATTAGATGAAAATTTCAGCAAAAAAATTAAGTTTACTATCACTACTAATACTTTTAAGTATATCCTGTAAAGATAAATCAGAAGACTCTGAAATTGGAACTGAATTCCCTTCTGAATTCCAAAAAGTCTGGCAAGATGACGAGTATACATCTGATGGCGATGAAATAGGTATTTATTTTACAGATACTAAAATTGGTTTCTGGGATTATGATGGAGATGATTTTGATCAGGGTGATGAGTGTTATTTTGTTTCTGAGGAAGCTACATTAATTTCTTTTGAAGGAGATATCTATACAATAGAAGTAGAAGATCCGGATGGCACAGAAAGATTTGAAGCAGAAATAACTATAAATAATGGGAAGCTGATAATTGATGATTCTGAAGAAAGCGAACCCTTTAGCCACACAGATACCGGAGATTCTGTAAGTGACCTTTCTCCATTATGTCCGGGTAATTTAGCTAAAAGACTAAGTACGCAGAATAAATCAATACCTTTTCTTAGATATTGATTTACTGAATGACTATTAAAGTCATAGACACATTCAAATATATTGAAGCCTGATTTTTTGTACTTTAATAAAGAACAATAAATCAGGTATTTTTTATGGAAGACATCGCAGGTAAAACATTTCAAGTAGTTATAGTTGGTAGCGGACCGGCAGGATTAACAGCAGCGCTTTATGCTGCAAGAGCAGATCTAAGCCCATTAGTATTTGAAGGACCGGAACCGGGCGGACAGCTGATGACCACTACTGATGTAGAAAATTTTCCGGGATATCCTGATGGAGTGATGGGACCTCAAATGATGGATGATTTTCGTCAACAGGCTACTAAATTCGGAGCTGATTGTCGTTACGGATATGTAACGGATATCGACTTTGAGTCCCGACCTTACAAAATGGTAGTTGATGAAAAGACAGAAATAAAAGCTCATACAATTATTATTTCAACCGGAGCTTCTGCAATGTGGCTGGGGCTGGAAAGCGAAACTCGCCTAAGAGGAAAGGGTGTTTCTGCGTGTGCTACTTGTGATGGTGCTTTTTTCAGAAATCAGCATGTAATTATTGTAGGTGGTGGAGATACAGCCATGGAAGAAGCTACTTTCCTTACCAAATTTGCGAGCAAAGTAACCGTTGTTCACAGAAGAGATGAACTACGTGCTTCAAAAGCTATGCAAACCCGAGCTTTCGAAAATGAGAAGATCGAGTTCATGTGGGATAGTGAAGTAGAGAAAGTTCTTGGCGAACAGGTTGTGGAAGGTGTGAACATCAAAAACAGAAATACCGGTGAAATTACTACACTAGATGATGTAACAGGTGTATTTATTGCGATCGGTCACAAACCAAATACAGACCTTTTTAAAGATGTTCTAACTATGGATGATGTTGGATATATCCAAACCAAAGGACAATCAACCAAAACAGATCTTCCGGGAATTTTTGCTTGCGGTGACGCTATGGATTCATTCTATCGCCAAGCAGTAACTGCTGCAGGCACAGGATGTAAAGCTGCCTTAGATGCAGAACATTATTTAAGTAATGAACTCAGCAAAGAAGCTATTGCAGAAGAGCATTGGAAGTAAATAACTCTGTGCAGGAAAGTCTTAAATCAATATTATCTGAAGCGGGAATAGAGGATGAACTGATTCAGGAAATCCAAAACGTGGGTTTTCCTAAAACAGCCCGCTCCGGAGAACTGATCATTACTCCCGGAAGTACTTCCATGCATATGCCAATTGTACTTGAAGGATTACTAAGTGTGGTCAGGCAAGACGAAGATGCAAACGAGATACTCCTCTATTATTTAGAAGGAGGAGAAACTTGTGCGATGTCTCTGGCGTGTTGTATTGAAGGTAAAAGAAATGATTTCAAAGTAACAGCAGAAGATGAATCCGTGCTTTGGATGATTCCGATGAATTATTTGGATGGTTGGATTCAGAAATATAAATCATTTCGGAAATATATATTTAGTTCTTATCAAGTTCGGTTCGATGAACTATTAGAAACTATAGACAGCATTACTTTTCTGAAATTGCAGGATCGTTTATATAAATTTCTTCTGGATAAAAAAGAAGCAACAAGGTCGTATGAGGTTAATATGTCTCATCAGGAAATAGCTAATCAAATGAATACTTCTCGTGTAGTAATATCACGATTACTCAAACAATTAGAGAGAGAAGGGAAAATCGAACAGCATAGGAACAGAATTGAAATTCTTTGATAAGTAACATTTGTTACAGACTGCCACTTTTAGATTTAGTTTACTTCTTAAATAACAAAAAGGAGTAAATTTATGAAGACGCATTATCAGATTTTGATCATTGGCGGTGGAACTGCCGGTATCATGCTATCCGCAAATCTTTTAAAAAAAGACAGAAGTCTTGACATCGGTCTTATTGAGCCTGCAGATACTCATTACTATCAACCAGCTTGGACTTTAGTTGGCGCAGGTACATATGATTATAAGAAAACGGGTAAGCCAATGGCTGAAGTCATGCCATCCGGAGTGGATTGGATCAAAGACTATGCAAGTGGTTTTAATGCTTCCGGAAATGAAGTTCATACTAAGGAATCAGGTTCTATCACCTACGATTATCTGGTTGTTAATCCGGGCTTGGTAATGGAACCTTCCATGATTGAGGGATTGCAAGAATCATTAGGCAAAGGAGTTGTATGTAGTAATTATACTGACCCTGAGCATACATTTGAAGCACTTAAAAATTTTAAAGGCGGAAATGCTTTATTCACTCAACCGACAACTCCTATTAAGTGTGGTGGGGCACCTCAAAAAATAGCCTATTTAACTGCTGATTATTTGCGTAAAAATGGATTAGAATCTAAATCAAATGTGATTTTTGCAACACCCGGATCAGTAATATTTGGAGTGAAAGAAATTGCAAATACTTTGATGAAGGTTATTAATAATTATGGTATGCATTTTCGTCCGTTTTATGCCCCGGTGAAAATTGATGGTGAAAACAGAGTAGCAACATTCAGTTACGTTGAGCCAGATGAAAATAACTGTGTGATAAATGAAGATGATAGCATTGGAGAAATACTAACTGGAAATTCTAAGATTCAAATTCCATTCGATATGCTTCATTTAGCTCCTCCACAAGCTGCTCCTAAATTTGTAAGAGAGTCCGAATTAGCAAATGATGCCGGATGGTTGGACGTAGATCATCATACACTCCAGCACAACAAGCACGCGAATATCTTTGGGCTTGGCGATGTTGCAGGATTACCCACTGCTAAAACCGGTGCTGCTATTAGAAAACAAGTACCGATGGTTGCTGAAAGTATAAGATTAATGATCGAACATGATAAAATTAGCTCTAAATCGTACAATGGATATTCTTCATGTCCATTGGTAACAGGTTTTGGCAAGATGGTGTTGGCTGAATTCGATTATGACAAAAACTTTATTCCTGATCCAAAGCTAAAAAGAATGCTTGTATTTGATAGTAGTAAAGAACATTGGAGACTTTGGATGTTGAAAAAATATGGGCTTCCCTATTTGTACTGGAATAAGATGTTGAAAGGAGAAGAAGTTTGATTTTCCTTATGTAACCTTAGTTACACTTTTTGGAAATAATTAATGGCATTTTTGTTTTAACAAATGGAGATACTATGAAAAAAAATATTGGAAGTGCTGATAAAATTGTAAGACTACTTTTAGCTGTTGCAGGAATCGGGATTTATTTCACTGATACCGTAACAGGAACGTGGGGGTTAGTAATCCTAATCGTGGGTTTAATCTTGGGTCTTACTGCACTTATAAATTTTTGCCCGATCTGGGCAGCTTTTGGAGTGAATACATCTTCTTCTAAAAGTTAGATACAAACGATTTTAAATCAAATTTAAATTAAGAGGTATAATCATGGAAAAAGTAGAAGCTTTAAATAAGTTGCTCGCAAATCATGCTATTCATTATCAGCGTTTAAGAAACTTTCACTGGAACATAAAGGGTCCATTATTCTACACGTTGCACCAAACATTCGAGGATATGTACACGCAGGCAGCTTTGAATGTTGATAGTATTGCAGAACGGGTTTTAGCACTCGGGGAGCGTCCTTTTTCTACATATAGAGAGTTTCTAAAGAATTCAGATTTTGATGAAACGCCCGACCATCTTAAAGCCAAAAAAATGGTTGAAGCAATTATTGAGGATCTTAATGCCTTAATTTCTCAAGAAAACAAATATCATGAAGTGGCAGAAGGGGATGAGGCAACGCTAAACTTGCTGGATGATCTGATTGACATGCAAGAACAAGACCGTTGGATGCTGAAGGCATTTCTCGATGAATAAAACACAAATTGGTTTAGAAAATAAAAAATTATGATAGAATTTTTAAGACAACCTTGGCCCTGGTATGTGGCCGGACCTTTGATCGGGTTAATCGTGCCATTATTATTAATAGCAGGAGGTAAAATGTTTGGTGTGTCAGCAAACCTAAGACATGCCTGCGCCGCTTGTGTACCCGGAGATATCGAGTTTTTCAAATATGATTGGAAAAAATCAGGAAAATGGAATCTGGTATTTGTAGTAGGAACAATCTCGGGTGGTTTTATTGGGGGTTGGTTATTAAACAATCCTGATCCGATCAATATTTCCGCACAAACCATTGCAGATTTAAAAGCATTAGGTATTTCAGATTTTTCAGGAATGCTGCCATCGGATGTATTTAACTGGGAAAATGTAGCAAGCATTCAGGGTATTATTTTGATGGTAGTCGGTGGTTTTTTAGTGGGATTCGGAGCCCGTTACGCCGGTGGCTGTACATCAGGTCATGCAATATCGGGACTGGCCGATCTGCAGTTAGCATCATTATTGGCTGTAATAGGTTTTTTCGCTGGAGGATTGTTTATCACCTATGTCATCTATCCATTTATATTTTAATCGAACTAAGACATGAAGAATTATATAAAATATTTACTAGCAGGAATTTTCTTTGGAATCGTATTGATCAAATCTGAAGTGGTGTCCTGGTTCAGAATTCAGGAAATGTTTCGGTTTGACTCATTCCACATGTACGGCATAATCGGATTGGGAGTTGTAGTAGCTATGATCTCCATCCAAATTATAAAGAGGAAGAATATCAAAGATATGGAAGGGAATGCTATTACGATTCCTCCAAAAGATCCAAAACAAGTTACCCGATATATTGTTGGAGGTACTCTGTTCGGATTTGGATGGGCGCTGACGGGAGCTTGTCCCGGACCTTTGTTTACACTTGCAGGTGCCGGGTATAGTATAATTATCGTTCCAATTTTAAGTGCTTTAGTTGGTACTTGGGTGTATGGAAAGCTCAGGCCTTCACTCCCTCACTAATTAATTTTCATAAAAACAATATAGAAACATGTATTTCAAACAAGTATTTGACAAAAAGTTAGCACAATATGCATATATAATCGGATGCCAGAAGAATGGAGAAGCGATTGTAATTGATCCGATGAGAGATATAGATCAGTATCAGGAAATTGCATCTTCGGAAGGACTGAAGATCACTCATGCTGCTGATACTCACATTCATGCAGACTATGTTTCCGGTTTAAGAGAATTCGCTGAAAAAGGAGTAAAAGTTATAGCCTCTGATGAAGGTGATAAAGACTGGAAATACGAATGGCTGAACGGAAGTGATTATAATTATGAGCTCGTTAAAGACAGAGATTCATTCGGTATTGGAAACATTAAATTTGATGCTATTCATACTCCGGGACATACACCGGAATCAATCAGTTTTCTGGTAACAGATGGCGCTCTTACTGACGAGCCAATGGGCATTTTAACCGGTGATTTTGTTTTTGTTGGTGATGTTGGTCGCCCGGATCTTTTAGAAACTGCAGCCGGTGAAAAAGGTAATATGAAACCGTCTGCACAAACACTGTATAAGTCGGTTGAAAAATTCAAAGAGCTTCCGGAATACTTACAAGTGTGGCCCGCTCATGGATCAGGAAGTGCCTGCGGTAAAGCGTTGGGAGCAGTCCCCGAATCTACTGTTGGATATGAAACTCGTTTCAGTCCCGCATTTAAAGCTGCTAAAGATGAAGAATCATTTGTGGATTTTATTCTGGATGGACAGCCGGAACCGCCTCTTTATTTTGCGAGAATGAAAAAGCTGAATAAAGTAGGTCCTTCTGTACTTGGGTCGCCAATCGAACTTCCGAAAAAAGTAAGTATTCAGGAAATGGTTGGTAACGACATCACTATAATTGATACAAGGAATAAGCACGATTTTGCAAGTTCTCATCTTGATGGCTCGATAATGGCTTCCTTTGATAAGAATTTTAACACCATAGCCGGATCTTTTCTGGATGGAGAAGATGAATTCTACCTCATCATCGATCAGGATAATCTTCAGGAAGCTGTCAATGATCTGGCTAATGTAGGATTAAATAAATGCAAAGGCTTTGCAACGTATAAAGACCTTGAAGGTTGGAACGGTGAAATAGAATCTACCAATTCAACAGATTTTGAAGGATTATCAAAGCAGATCAATAATGGTAATATTCAAGTGCTGGACGTAAGAAAGGCTACGGAGTATTCAGCCGGACATATTCCCGGATCCATTAATATTGCACACACACGATTAGCTGCAAATCTGGATAAAATTCCTCAGGATAAAACGATAGCCGTACATTGTGGGAGCGGACAAAGAGCTTCATACTCCATTTCTCTATTGAAAAGTAAAGGATTTGATGTAATATGGGTGGATGATCTGTTTAAAAACTGGAAACCTGAGGTAAAAGCATAATGATTCTATCCTGGATTGGAGCTTTATTGGTCGGACTTTCATTAGGTTTGATGGGTTCCGGAGGATCAATTCTTACGGTTCCTGTGTTAATTTACCTTGCGGGTGAACAGGAAAAAGTAGCTATTGCCGAATCCTTGGGTATAGTTGGTGCAATCAGCCTTATAGGATCTATACCATACGCATTTAAAAAACAGGTTCATTGGAGGAGTGTCATCTTATTTGGACTTCCGGGAATGATGGGTACTTATGGTGGCGCGATCATCGCCGGGTTTGTTTCCGGTACTTTTCAACTTATGCTTTTTGCTGTAGTAATGCTTTTAGCAGCAGGTTTAATGTTCAGAAATAAAAAAGTAGATGCTGAAAATGATGAACAGGAAAAAAATCAACAATGGTGGCTTATTGCAATTGAAGGACTTATTGTTGGTGTTCTAACAGGATTAGTTGGTGTAGGTGGTGGATTTTTAATTGTCCCGGCTTTGGTATTATTAGGAGGTCTCTCTATGCATCTTGCAATAGGAACGAGTTTGATAATAATAGCACTTAAAAGTTTTAGTGGATTTTTTAAATACTTAGATGTGCTCGAAGAACTGGATCTCTCTGTAAATTGGGAGTTAGTATTGATTTTTAGCCTTATTGGAGCAGTTGGTAGCTTTGTAGGAAAAACAATCGGTTCCAAAATTTCAGGTGAAAAACTTAAAAGGGGATTTGCAATCTTTTTATTATTTATGGGTGCGTATATTATTTACATGAATATTTAACACCTAAGTACAAATGAAAAAAAATTATCCCAATTGTAATTCTAATTTTTACAGTAGCAGGTATTTATATGTTTAATATTTTTAAAAAAGGACAAAAGGTTCATTCACCCAAAACAGGTAATATTGTTGAGTTTGTTCAGGAAAATCCGGGAATTATTATTGATGTACGGACCGAAGGTGAATATGAAGAAGGAAGCATAAAAGAAGCATTGACTGAGTTTGATTATTCATCCGGAGAGTTTGAGACAAAGCTCGATTTTTTAGATAAAGATAAGACGTACTATTTGTATTGTAGGTCTGGTAATAGAAGTGGAAAAGCAGCCCAGTTAATGAAAGAAAAAGGATTTGAGGATGTCCATAATATTGGCGGATATAATGGGCTGGTAGAAGCTGGTTTCGAAAAGAAGTAATCTCATTCATTCTATGTGCATGCATTAAAGGATATGCTAAACCAACATGTTAACTGGAATTGGATTTGATTATTAGATTGATCGGTGCAGTGGGAAGTATCGTCGGAAATTTGTTGGATCTAAAATAAGCGGTGAAAAACTGAAGAAAGGTTTTGCGATATTTCTTCTTTTTATGGGAGCTTATATAATATATATGAACGTTTAATCTGAATTAATTATTTATTTAAGACATGAAAAAATCTGTACTGATTATACTTATTGGATTGGTTTTAGCTGCAGCATATGCACTGATCTATTTTCAAAAAGAGCGCGAGTTACATGCCATTTCTCCTGAGCAAGCAATAGAAAATAAAGCTCAGGTTGAGGGAGTCATAATAGACGTAAGATCTGAGCGGGAGTATGAAAATGGAAGTTTAAAAGGAGCTCTTGTAGGTTACAACTTAACTTCCGGAGAATTTGAAGAAAAACTGGATTCGTTAGATAAGAGTAAAACCTATTATCTGTATTGTGCTTCAGGGAACCGAAGTGGGAAAGCAGCCGAGATAATGAAGGAGAACGGTTTTGAGAACGTGCACAATCTTGGCGGCTATAATGATTTGCTAGAAGCCGGCTACGAAAAGAATTAACCTCAATTATTTTATATGCAAGCATTAATGGATCTGCTAAACCAAACTCAAACCGCAGTAGCTGTAATAGGATTGGTGGTGCTTCTGCTTTATGAACACGCGCATCCATTTTTTGACTTTTTTAAGGATAAAGGAAAACTAAGATGGAAGCACCTACTCAGAAACGCATCTTTGGGTTTGGTTAATGCAGCAGTAACGTCGCTGGTTTTTGTTGGGATTTGGTTATGGGCTTCGAATTGGGCAAATACAAACAACTTCGGAATTTTGAATTGGTTTGCTTTGCCGTCTTGGGCTCATGTAATTGGTGCTGTTTTGCTGATGGATACATGGACGTATTTCTGGCATGTGATGAATCATCGAATCCCATTCTTTTGGAAATTTCACAGAGTACATCACTCTGATCCGAATATGGATGTGACCACTGCAAATCGATTTCATACCGGGGAGATCATCTTCTCATCTATTTTTAGAACCGGAATTATTGTATTGATCGGATTACATATCTGGGAACTACTGGTGTATGAAATTCTGCTCATCATCGTAGTTCAATTTCATCATGCAAATATCGGAGTACCCGAAAAACTGGATAAATTTCTAAGAATGTTTATCGTAACTCCGGCCATGCACAAGGTTCATCACTCCAGGAAGCAATCAGAAACGGACTCTAACTACAGTTCGTTATTTTCGTTCTGGGATAGGATCTGTAAAACGTTCAATCTGAATGAAAATCCTCATTCCATTCATATCGGTTTGGATGAATTCGACTCAGAGGAGGATCAAAAGGTAAAGGGATTGTTCTGGATGCCATTTAAGAAGACAGACAAATAATGAAGCTCAAAGTCCCACCCGTTATAGTAGTTGCAATCACCGTATTTTTAATGTGGGTTATTGATAAATACCTGTCGATGGAATTTCTTGCATTTAATGCTCCGAAATGGATCATTATTTTGACCTCACTACTTGGTATAGCCTGTATTGTGTTGGGAGTTATTCAGTTTTCTGTAAAGAAGACAACAGTAAATCCCCATAAACCGGAGGACTCAACTTCTCTGGTTAGTTCCGGAATCTATAGTATTAGTAGAAATCCAATGTATCTCGGAATGTTGATATTACTTGTGTTCTATGGACTGTTTCTGGGAGATGGACTCGTATTTCTGATGCTTCCGGTATTCATTTGGTACATGAATTCATTCCAGATCAAACCAGAAGAAGAGATGATGATTGAACTATTTGGAGATGAGTACAAAGATTATCAGAAAAAGGTAAGACGCTGGATCTGAATCACTAGCCAAAAAGAATATGATAAAACCTATTCTTCATTTTTATTCTCATTGTATAAGTATCGAACAAAGAAGTAGGTAATAATGCTCGGAGCTAATCCTTTAGTAAACTGAAAAATAAAGTTAAGCCAATCATTTGAAATCGGAACCAAAGAAATCTGTTGAAAGAGAAGTTCACCAAAAGGCTGATTATCCAGAAAAAGAGTAGATATAAAATTCCAACCAACATGGAATCCTAACGCAAGGAAAATAGAGTTGGTTTTAAAATATGAATAAGCCCAAACTGCTCCTGATGCACCAGTAATAACGAAGACATAAACCATCGGAACCAGCCCGGCTCCAAACATACCATAAGAAAACCAGTGATACACCCCGAATAGAATTGCTGAACTTAAGATGGCTGCTTTATTATTAAACCTACTGGCAAGAATATAAAGTGCGGCCCCTCGAAATAGAAGATCTTCGGTTAAAGCTGATTTGAGATGATACCACAGAGAACCAAAAATATGAGATAAACTGATGTTGGTTTTTAATTCCCACTCAGTAGATAAAACATATGTTTCGGTCAGAATTAAAATGCTTTGAACAATACTTATAAATACAAAACCCAATAAGAACTGGATTGATCTTTTGGAAACAGGAGTAAATCCTAATACAGATAAATTCTTTTTTTCAAATAAAAATAAAAGGAGCCAAGAGGCTCCTAAAATTATAAGTATTCCAATCACGTATCAGCTATCTGAAGTTATTTCTTCTTTTTCTTGCCTACGGTTTTTTCTTCCTTCTCTTCTGTTTCTTCAGCTTTAGCTTCTTCTGTATTTTCTTCATCCTCATCTTCGTCTTCGGTGATCTCGATCACTTCCGCATCCACAGAATAGTCATCTTCTTCTGGATCAACTTCTTTTTCAACTAAGATCTGGTAGTCGTTGATGAACATGGCAAACATCCCGATAGCAGAAATAACCGGAGCCATTGCCCCAACTAGTGCGGCGCCACCAACACCAAATGCCAACTGAGTCTGAAAGACAACTTCGCCTTCTTTATTCTTGATGATAAGTTTTCGGGCACTTCCTTCCTTTATCAATTCACGGATAGAACTAATCACTTCGTTCACTCCGCCCTGTATCTCTTCGTAGACACGTTTAGCCTTGGATTTTACTTCTTCTTTCTTCATGATATGTGTGATTTATGAAAATTTTTGTAAGGAATAGCTTCCGAACTTGTCTTACTACGCAGAACAATAAAAAAAGATACAGAATAATAATATGCTAGCCAGAGTATTTTGCGCATCCACTGTAGGTGTTGATGCGCGCATCATAGACGTAGAAACTCATCACACAAACGGAATGCCAAAATTCTTTTTGGTGGGATTGCCGGACCGTGCCGTGAGTGAATCCAGAGACAGGGTGGAAGCTGCCATCAGAAACACAGGATCTTATTATCCGTTGGGTAGGATAACCGTAAATCTTGCTCCTGCTGATCTTCCGAAAGAGGGAAATGCTTTTGATCTGCCGATAGCAATCGGTTTGTTACGGATGTCAGGACAGATCTATACCGAGAAACTGGAAGAAACAGTGATGCTCGGTGAATTATCACTGGATGGAAAGATCCGACCTATAAAAGGAGTTCTTCCGGTTGCGGTTGAAGCAAAAAAGCAGGGATTTCAATATTTGGTTGTTCCGAAAGAAAATGGAGCTGAAGCAGCAGTGGTGGAAGGAATAGAGATCTTTGCTTTTGATCATATTAATCAGGTTAAAGATTGGCTTGAAAATCGTGGGTCGATGGATCCGCTGGAAGTAGACGTGAAATCCTTTTTCAATAAAAACGGTCAGTCAAAGATCTTAGATTTCTGTGATGTACGAGGACAGGAAAATGTGAAGCGAGGTTTGGAAATTGCAGCAGCCGGTGGACATAATGCCATCATGGTCGGTCCACCCGGTTCAGGGAAAACAATGATGGCGCGGAGAATCCCGACGATTTTACCTCCGCTTTCTTTAGAAGAAGCTTTGGAAACGACAAAGATCCATTCTGTGTCAGGGATTTTAGATGGAGGAAAAGCACTTATAACATCAAGACCATTTCGAGCTCCGCATCACACGGTTTCGGATGTTGCTTTAGTTGGTGGTGGAAGCATTCCAATGCCGGGAGAGATTTCAATGTCGCATAACGGAGTTTTGTTTTTGGATGAGCTTCCTGAATTCAAACGAAGCGCGTTAGAAGTTATGCGTCAACCACTGGAGGATGGATTTGTGTCTATTTCAAGAGCAAGAATGAGTGTAACCTATCCAAGTCGTGTGATGTTAGTGGCTTCGATGAATCCCTCTCCATCCGGAGATTGGTATGATGCTCAGGATATGAATGGGGCTTCTTCATTGGCGATGCAACGGTATTTGGGTAAGATCAGTGGACCGCTTTTAGATCGAATCGATCTTCATATAGAAGTGAACAAAGTGAGTTATGATGAACTTTCAGGGAAAGCAAAAGGGGAATCATCCCAGGAAATAAGAGAACGAGTTGTTAATGCGAGAGAAGTTCAAACCAAACGTTTTTTCGGATTGAAGTCGGTGTATTCCAATGCACAAATGAATACCAGGATGGTTCGTAAGGTGTGCAAGTTGGATGATGCAGGCTCAGAAATCCTAAAGAAAGCAATTACTTCATTAGGACTTTCAGCCCGGGCTTACGACAGAATCCTAAAAGTCTCCAGAACCATTGCTGATCTGGATCACTCAGAGAATATAAAACCAAACCATATTGCGGAAGCGATTCAATATCGAAGCTTAGACAGAGAAGGATGGCTTGGCTAGTTAAATCACAAATATCAAAACCCAAATAACAACATCAAATTTCCAACATTCAACAACCATTGATTTATGAAAGCGAGACAATATAACTTGCAGAACAGGCTGATTGAATTTTCAATTTCAATTATTGAAGTGAGTGAAAAGCTCCCAAAAAATTATGTAGGGCAACACTTTTCGAAACAATTGATTAGATCAGGTACATCTCCTGCTTTTCAACAAGCAGAAGCACAAAGTGCAGAATCTAACAAGGATTTCATCCACAAATTAAAGATTGGGATAAAAGAGTTAAGAGAAACGAAAGTCAATCTTGAAATTATAAGCAGAAAATTCTTGCCATCAGAGGTAAAAGTTCAGAATACCTTAAAGGAATGTGATGAACTAGTCGCAATTTTTTATTCAAGTATCAGAACTGCTAAAGCAAATTTTATAAAGTCAAAATAACTGGTTGTTGGTAATTGAATGTTGATTGATGGACAATGAAATAGTTCGCATGTTTATGCGGTGCGTTTGATGAAACAAATTAATTATTTAAAGGTTAAGGGTAATAACAACTCAATGTGTAACAAGGTAAACAGGTATGAGAAAGGAGGCAGTTATGAAAAGTGAAAGATATACTTATTCAAAAAGTGGGCTTGTATTCGCACTGCCTGTTCTTATTATTATTCTTTATTTCTTGTTGACGATCTAACAGTTGATTTCAGTTAATTAATTGGATAAGCTTTCAGCCCTTTTAATAATTAAAATTAAGTGCTGAACTCTTGTCATCTTTTGCAGAAATAGCATTTCCAACCGCTGTTCGACAAACCTTTACTTATGAAGTACCAACCCAATTTCGAAAGAAAATAGAAGTAGGTGTACGTGTCTGGGTTCCGTTTCGTTCTCATTTTGCGATCGGGGTAGTTGTTGGAATACATGACAATAAACCTGAGTTCAAGACAAAAGAAATAAAAAAGGTTCTGGATTCGGAGCCGATCTTAACAGAAGAATTACTCAAACTCACAGAATGGATTCACAGGTTCTATTTTTGTAGCTGGGGAGAAGTCATTCAGGCTGCGCTACCTGCGGGATTAAACTTCGTATCCAAAAAAAGGCTTAAGGTCGGAAGTGAAGATGGACTTGACCTCAGAACAGAAGCAGAAAAGGAAATTATAGACGATATCCAAAACGATGAATTTATAACTCTGGATATTGCAAAAAAGAGATATAAGGGCACTTCATTAAATAAAGTCTTTAAAAAATTATTGAAATCAGGCGTTCTTGAGATATGGGAAGAACCGGATATCAAAGTCACAGTAAAAACCGAAAGAGCATGGGATTGGAAGGAAGGGAAAAGCAGAAAATCCGCTATTGAGTTTTTGGAATCACAGGATAGGAGTTTTAAATGGATGGAAGCTCTGGAGGTTTTTGCTTCTGAAGAAGTTCCCATTCGAAATTCTGATACTGATGAATTGGGAATCAACAATTACTCGATCAAAAAACTGAAAGATGAGAATTGGATCCGGCCGATAGAATTAGAAGTTGTACCGGATACATTAGATTTAGAGTTCGATCCGGATTTGATCAAAGAGCTGAACGAAGAGCAAAGTTTGGTTTTTAGTTCCATCGAAAAGTCGATCAGAGAAAAGGAGTTCAATAACTTTTTGTTGAAAGGAATAACCGGAAGTGGTAAAACAGAAGTATACATTCAAGCACTAAAACAAGTATTGGAAAGTGGAAGAGGCGGAATTGTTTTAGTTCCTGAAATTGCGCTTACTCCACAAACTGTTTCCCGTTTTTACAGGATCTTCGGTGAAGATATTGCGGTGCTTCACAGCCGAATGAATGAAAGAGAGCGGCTTGATTCATGGAGAAAACTCCGATCCGGAGAAAAGAAAATCGCCATTGGTCCTAGGTCTGCAATATTTTCTCCCGTTCAGGATCTTGGGATCATTATTTTGGATGAGGAACATGATAATTCCTATAAACAGATCGATCCAGGGCCAAGATATCATGCCAGGGAAGTGGCAATTATGCGGGCAAATATGACGGACTCAGTAGTTATTATGGGATCTGCTACTCCAAGTATGCAAGCTCTGGAAATGACCAATAAAGGGAAGGCAGATCTGCTTGAACTTACAAAACGGCACGAATCCGCAAAGCTTCCGGAAGTTGAGATTTTAGATCTCAAGCAATACACAGGAGCTATGAAAGGGGAACTGGCGGTTCCGTTGCACTTAGCGATGAAAGAGGCTCTGGAGAAAAAAGAACAAGTGATTCTGCTTTACAACCGACGTGGATTTGCCAATTACTTACAATGCGAAACTTGTGGACATATTCCACAAAGTCCGGAATGTTCGGTAAGCCTGACTTACCATAAAAGAAAAAATCAGTTGATCTGTCACTATTCAGGGTATTCAAGAAAAGCAGATACCAATTGCGAAAAATGCGGATCAGAATTTCTTTCAGAGCAAGGATCGGGAACCCAAAAAATTGAAGAACAGCTTGAAGAGCTATTTCCGGATGCCAGAGTTCTTAGGTTTGATCGGGATTCGACTTCAAGAAAAGGAGCGCATGAAAAAATACTCGATTCATTCGGAGCAGGAGAAGCTGATATTCTGGTTGGAACTCAATTAGTGGCCAAAGGTTTGGACTTCCCGAATGTGACAGTCGTAGGAGTAACAGACGCAGATACTGAATTAGCATTTCCATCTTTTCAATCTTCGGAGAGAATGTTTCAATTACTGAGCCAGGTTGCAGGAAGGTCAGGGCGAGGAACTAAGCCGGGAAAAGTATTTATTCAAACTCGTCAACCGGATAATGAAGCACTTAAATTTGCTCAGAAACATGATTACGACGGTTTTGCGGAATCAGAACTTGATTTCAGAAAAGCTTTGAACTATCCACCGTACTCAAGATTGGTAAAATTTGTTCTGAAAGGAAAAAGTGAAAGTCAGGTTCGGGTCTCTGCATTTAAACTTAAGTCGGTACTGGAAAGATTGGTTCCTGATTTTGATTCTCTGGGGCCTTCCCCCGCGGCAATCGCCTGGATGAACCAATATTACTTGTGGGAAGTAATGGTGAAGCTCCCGACAGATAAAGGAGGAAATTTCATCGAAAGGTTATTAGATAAAGTAATGGAAGTATACGAATACGAATCGGAAATCAGTACAAATATTGTGCGTGTAAACATCAATGTGGAAGCAATTCGGTAATTATTTAAATCCTGACAGGTTTTGAATGGTAAAGTTTAACTACAAAGACGCAATTAACTAACCTGTCAGGATTAAACTTAAAAAGTCAGAATTATTTGGATCACCATTTTTGGAAATCAGTTTTTAAACTTGCATTCCGCCATATAAAGTTAGTATTTATGACCTGCTTTAAACGCAATTGAAAACAGATGGGCGAAGAAAGGGTAAAACTTGCAAAGAGTAATGAAGATGTTCAGAAGTTCATGAAAAACGTTCTGAAAGACGCACGTGCTCTTGAAAGAATGTTGGAAGAGGATTGGTTTGAAACAGATGTAATTCGGATCGGGGCGGAACAGGAGTTGTGTCTGATCGACGAGCATGGTAAAGCGATGCCTAATGCCATGGAAGTAATGGATGCGCTGGGCGATGGGAACTACACAACTGAGATCGCTAAATTCAACATCGAAATAAACCTGGAACCGCTGGAGTTTAAAGACAATTGTCTTTCTCAGATGGAAGAAAATCTTCAGCGTGAGGTTGCCTATGTCCGAGAAAAAGTTCAGGAATTAGGTGGGGATATTTTATTGACCGGAATTCTTCCTTCTATCCGAAAATCGGATGTAGCGATTGAAAACCTGACACCGCTCCCACGCTACAAAGCTCTCTGTGATGCTATAGATAATATGCGGGGGAAAGAATATGAAATTCGTATTCAGGGAATGGACGAATTACTCATGAAATTCGATACTCCGCTTCTGGAAGGGTGCAACACCGGATATCAGATCCATCTGCAAATTAAACCTGATGAGTTTGTTTCTAAATACAATATCGCCCAGGCAATTACGGCCCCTGTGTTAGCAAGTGCGGTTAATTCTCCTATTCTGCTAGGCAAAAGATTATGGGCAGAAACCCGAATTGCTCTTTTTCATCAATCGGTAGATACCCGTGGAGTAGGTGATCATTTAAGAGATTCACTGCCAAGAGTTACTTTTGGCTCCGATTGGCTTCGAGGAAGTATTCTGGATATTTATAAAGAAGATATTTCAAGGTATCGAGTGCTTTTAAGTTCAAATCTGGAAGAGAATGTGGACGAACTTTTAAAGAACGGAATACCGCCAAAACTGATGGCGTTGAATGTTCATAACGGAACCGTTTACAGATGGAATAGACCTTGTTATGGAATAGGAGGAGGGAAGCCTCATTTGAGGATCGAAAACAGAGTACTACCATCAGGGCCAACAGTTGTGGATGAAATTGCAAATACTGCGTTCTGGTTAGGATTGATGAATGGTATGGAGGATGCATATTCTGATATTACCAAAGTGTTGGATTTTGATAATGCTCGGTTGAACTTTTTCGCAGCTTCTAAAATGGGACTGGATACAAAGTTTATCTGGACTGATGACAGGAAAGTAACTGCTCGCGACCTGATCAAAGAAGAACTTTTACCGATCGCCAGAGCCGGTCTTGAAAAAGTGAATATTCTGGAATCTGATATCGACACTTATTTAGGTGTAATTGAAGACAGAGTAGAAAGTGCACAAACAGGATCATATTGGGTGGTTAAATCTTATGGAAAGCTCATAAAAGAGAATAACAGAGAACAAACACTTTCGACGATAACCGGAGCAATGGCCAAAAATCAACAAAAAGGTGAGCCGGTTCATAAGTGGGGTTTGGCACGAGTGGAAGATGTAGCATTATGGAAGCCTTCTACTTTACTGGTGGAAGAATTTATGACTACTGACCTTTTTACAGCGCGTAAAGACGATCTGATTGAGTTCGCTTCAAATTTATTGGACTGGCGGAGGATCAGATATATACCCATTGAGGATGATCAAAAACATTTAGTGGGATTGGTTTCGATGCGGATGGTGTTGAGAGAATATTCCAAGGCCGCAAATGAAGAAGGTGAATATAAAAGTCATGCGATAGAAGATATTATGATCAGCAATCCGATAACCATACATCCGGAAGCTTCGATCATTGAAGCGATGGAAATTATGCAGGATCAGCAAATTGGATGTTTACCGGTAGTGAAGAACAGCCGGTTAGTTGGTATTATTACAGAAGATAATTTTTTAAATATCAGCAGAAGACTGATCAAAGCATTGGCAAAAGAAAACAAAAGTAAGAAGGAAAACTGATTGGAAATATTGGCTGAAAAAAAAGAAAAGAATACAAATTCAGTTTCATACAAAGACCGAATAATCGGGAAACTTGAAGGGAACAACCCTGGGCCAACAATTATTGCTCTTGCAGGAGTTCATGGAAATGAACCAACAAGTATAAAAGCAGTAGAACATGTGCTCGAAAAGATCAAAGGTCTTGAAGACAAGTTCTGCGGCAATTTTATTGGTATAAGAGGAAACCTTGAAGCACTGAGTAAAGGCGAACGTTTCATAGATGAAGACATGAATCGTATTTGGTTTACATCCATACTAGACAAAGTAAGGAGAACTCCATTTGATGAAGTGCTTACTGCCGAACGGAGAGAAACCAAAGCAGTTTTAGAAATTATAGATCCGATTATCCTTAACGAGAATAAGAAAGAACCTGTGATCTTTGCGGATCTGCATACTTTTTCAGCAGCAACGGGTTTATTTGCCATCAGTTCCAGAGAAAAAAAGAATGTAGACCTGTTGAGTAAATTGAATGTGCCTTTGATATTTGGCATTGAAAAAGCTCTGCACGGAACTGCATTGAAATACATTCAAAGTACAGGGAATATCGGTTTCGCATTTGAAGCAGGGATGCATTTTAGCGAAAGTGCGGAATTCAATGCTACTGCAGGGATTTATGCACTTCTGAATGCGTCAGGATGTCTGGATCTTTCATATATTCCGGATTACGAACCATATCATGAGTTTTTAGCTCAGCAAACAGCCGGTCTCCCTAAAAAAGTAGAGTTTATATATAAACATATTATTGAAGAGGACGATGATTTTGTAATGAGACCGGGCTTCAAAAACTTTGATAAGATTAAAAAAGGTGATTGGCTCGCCAATGATAAATTAGGCAGAATTGAAGCACAGGCTGGAGGGTATATCTTAATGCCACTGTATCAGGAACAGGGAAATGATGGGTTCTTTATTGTTAAAGATCTGGGTTGAACCACAGAGGGCACAAAGGTTTAATATGTTAGAAATGGAGAAATTAAACAAATTGTCTAAGGTTGTCATTGGTGAGGCAATAGAGGTTCATAAAGAGCTGGGACCAGGTCTTTTAGAATCGGCATATCAAGCTTGTTTGTTTTATTCTCTAACTGAAAAGGGCTTAAATGTGGAAAAAGAGAAACCAATGCCAATCAAATATAAAAATGTTGAATTAGACTGTGGCTACAGAATCGATTTGTTAGTGGAGAGGGAATTAGTAGTAGAGTTAAAGGCTGTAGAAGAATTGAATAATATTCATATTGCTCAAGTTATGAGTTATCTTAAAATGAGTAATTTCAGATTAGGTTTGCTGTTAAATTTTAATGTCAAATATTTGAAACACGGAATCAAAAGAATTATAAATTAATCTTTGTGAACTTTGTGGTTAATTAAATGAAAAACGATTATCAATTTGTAGATGGAACACGATTATCTTCAGTTATAGAAGCACTGATCTTTGCCAGTGAAGAACCTATTTCGGGGCAGAAAATCAAATCCATTATTGTTGAAAATGAAGAACAAATAGAAATTTCTGAAGATACAGTTAGCGACTTTGTTGGTAAACTGAACACCCGCTATGATGAAAATGGTTTAAGTTTCAGGATCGAACGTATTGCCAAAGGGTATACTTTTGTAACCCAGAAAAAATTCCATTATTGGTTAAGTATCTTTCAACATGAAAATGCCTATCGAAAACTTTCTCAGTCAGCGATTGAGAGTCTTGCCATCGTAGCATACAAGCAACCTATTACAAAGCCGGAAGTAGATCAAATCCGTGGAGTAGATTCAGGGTATATTCTCCGACAGTTAATGGAAAAAGCACTGATTGAAGTTTCCGGAAGATCTGACAGCCCGGGGAAACCGCTCCTTTATACTACCACTTCACATTTTCTGAGACACTTTGGTATCAATTCTGTTGATGAACTTCCGAAGCCAAGAGAAATTGAAGAAATACTTAAAGATGATGATATGGCAGAGCATCGTCAGCTACTATTGGAACAGTCCATGATCATGGAAGAGGAAGAAGATGGCTCGATAGAAATAAAAGAAGACCCCGAAGAGGGAGATGTGGAAGAGGATAATTATGAAAATGAAAAAGATGATGACTCAAAAAATGAAGAGGAATAATGAATAAGAAGTCAGGACGAGGGCCCGCCAAAGGAAAAAAAGACACGAAAAAGAAAAAATCGGGGACTTCACCAAATCGCGTAGATCAGAATTACTCACAGGACGAAGAAATTCGGATTAATAAATTTATTGCACATGCAGGTTTGTGCAGCCGAAGAGAAGCGGATCAATATATTGCCGATGGTTTAGTGAAAGTGAATGGTAAAACGGTCACCGAAATGGGAACCAAGGTTCGGCGTCAGGATGTGATTGAGGTAAACGGTCAAAAAATTCAGCTTGAACCATTTGTGTATCTGCTGTTGAATAAACCCAAAAATACCATCACAACAACGGATGATGAAAAAGGCAGAAATACCGTTTTGGATGAAGTTGAAAATGCAACCGGAGCAAGAGTATATCCCGTTGGAAGATTAGACAGAAACACAACCGGGCTGCTTATTTTAACGAATGATGGAGATCTGGCTCACCGTTTAATGCACCCAAGTTACAGTGTCAGAAAGACTTACGAAGTGGAGACGGAACGAATTTTGACGGATGAGGAGTTAAGTATGTTCAAAACAGGAATACCATTGGAAGATGGGGACGCAAAAGGACATAATGTAAAACGGTTCATGGATGCTCCGAAAATTTTTCAGCTTTCTGTGTTTGAGGGGCGAAACAGGCTTATTCGTAGAATGGTGGAACATTTTGGGACAGAAGTTACTAAGCTTAAGCGTATAGAATATGCGGGCCTTAATTTAAAAGGAGTTAAAATGGGTAGGTGGCGCTACCTCAGGCAAAAAGAAGTGAACAACATCCGTGAGCTCGTAAAATTAGAAACTTTAGATTTTAAAAAATAACCAGCTGTAATGGAATATGATAACTTATCAATCTCGTCGGGACAAATTCTTACAGATGAAGAACTGCCCATAAAATATGATCTGTATTCACCAATCAGTGGCACGAGAAAAGATTTTCCTGTTATTATATTTCTGCATGGCTTTAAAGGATTTAAAGACTGGGGTCCATTCCCGGATGCATGTGAAGATATGGCAAGAAATGGTTTCGGAGTACTGGCAATCAACTTTTCTCACAATGGAATAGGTAACGGCAGAACAGAATATGAGCGATTAGACTTATTTCAAAAATCCACGCTTTCCAAAGATCTGGACGAGATTGGTTTAGTGATCAGAGCTCTTCAAACGGGTGAAATAGATGATTCACATTCCAATTTGAATACAGACTCAATCGGAATTGTAGGGCATTCCAGAGGCGGACATACAGCAATTGCAGCGGCTGCAGAATATGAATCTGTTAAATGTTTGGTAACATGGGCAGCTGTTGCGGATTACTTAGATCGTTTTAGTGAAAAAGAAATATCTGACTGGAATGATAAAGGCTATACGATCTATAAAAACAGCCGAACCGGACAGGACATGAAAGTGGATAAGACCTGGTATGAAGACACTAAGGAAAATGCTGATCGATTAATAGCGCTCCGTAGAGTCAAAGAACTAGTAATACCAAGTTTATTCATTCACGGAAGAGAAGATGAGGATGTAGCTCAATCCAATTCTGAAGAGTTAGAAATAGCATGTGGTTCAAAAGAAAAAGAGTTGAGGCTTATCGCAAAAGCCGGTCACACATTTGGTGCTTCCCATCCGTTTGAAGAGGAATTCTTTCCGCCTCAGTTTAAAGAATTGGTAGATCTGACCGGAGCTTGGTTCAGGCAGTATTTGAGGTAGATTCCTTTTAAACTTTTTACACCTTACTTAAACAATAAACTTGATTACCTCATAGCATAGTCTCACTTTATCTTACTTTTGAAATTTTAAATAAATAAGTAAGAAATGAACTACGGTATTAAGTTAATGGGTCGGTTTTTCGTCCTTTCTCTTTGTTTTGTGCTTGTTGTTTCCGGTTGTAAGTCTTCCGGTGCGGCTACAAAATCAGGGAGCTCCTCAGCAGCAACAAAAAAGCCACCTGCCAAAAAAGGTGATCTCAAAAAATTCAGTGAAGTAATTACTAAAGACGCCAAAACAGACGAAGGTTTGTTTAATGTGCACAAAGTGGACGACAAGTATTACTTTGAGATTCCAAACGAAATGTTGGAAAGAGAAATGTTACTTGTCAGCAGAGTTGCTGGTTCTGTGCAAAATCTAAGTTTTGGTGGCGCAGGTCAAAAAGCTCGTGGACAACAAGTAGTTAGATGGCAAAGAAAAGACAACAATATTTTGCTTCGCCATGTTTCATATTCAAGTGTTGCAAATGAAGATGACCCAATCTATAAATCCGTAAAGAATAATAACTTTGAGCCTGTTGTTTACTCTTTCAAAATTGAAGCAAATAATGAGGACACAACGGGTATAGTAGTTGATGTTACAAGCCTTTATACTTCAGATGTTGCTTTAATAAGTGGATTAAGCGGTTTCCAAAGAAGGAATTTTCAGGTAAGAAGATTGGACGGAAGTCGTTCTTTTGTAGAGAAAATGTCCAGCTACCCGGAAAATATAGAAGTTCGTCATGTACTAACTTATGATGCCAGTAGTCCTCCGGATAATGGATCTACCAATACCATCTCATTGGAAATGAACCAATCTATGATTTTGCTGCCGGAAGAACCCGCTCAGCCAAGAAACTGGGACAGGCGTGTAGGTTATTTTTCTATCGGACAGTATGACTATAGTTCTGAAGAGCATAAAGCAGCTACGAACCGATTTATTACTCGTTATCAGTTAGTGCCTAAAGACAAAGAAGCTTATTTGAGAGGAGAATTGGTTGAGCCGGTTGAGCCGATCGTTTATTATTTAGATCCGGCAACTCCTGAAAAATGGAGAAGTTATTTGATCAAGGGTATTGAAGACTGGCAGGTTGCTTTTGAAGAAGCCGGTTTTAAAAATGCAATTATTGGTAAAGAAGCGCCAACACCTGAAGAAGATCCTGAGTTTTCTCCTGAAGATGTACGCTATTCTGTAATGCGATATATCACAAACCCAATTCAGAATGCACAAGGTCCTCATGTTCATGATCCAAGAACAGGACAAATTCTGGAAAGTGATATTCTTTGGTATCATAATATTCAGAACTTATTAAGAAACTGGTATTTCATTCAAACTGCTGCGTCCAATCCGGATGCAAGAAACGTGAAAATGTCAGACGAGATCATGGGAGACATGCTCCGTTTTGTAATGGCTCACGAAGTTGGCCACACACTTGGGCTACCACATAACATGGGATCAAGTCCCGGATACACTGTAGAACAATTACGTGACCCGGAGTTTACTTCAACTCATGGTACAGCACCTTCTATTATGGATTATGCTCGTTTCAACTATATCGCACAGCCGGGTGATGGAGTTACTCACTACTATCCTCAAATTGGTGAATATGATAAATGGTCTATCAAATGGGGTTATACATGGTTTCCGGATATCGAAAAGCCGGATGATGAAAATGAAACTCTGAATGAGTGGATAGTTGCTAATGGCGATGATCCTTTATACTGGTTCGGTTATTCAAACGGAGCTGACCCGCGTTCGCAAACAGAAGCGATTGGTGATGACGCTATGAAAGCAAGTGAGCTTGGATTGGCAAACCTTCAGGTTATAACGGATAATCTTATCTCGTGGACAGAGCGTGATGGTGAAGAGTTTTCAGATCTCGAAGAGTTATATTCAAATGTTCTTGGTCAGTGGAGACGCTATATGGGACATGTTACTACTTATGTAGGGGGTGTTTATCAAACCTACAAGACATATGATCAGGAAGGCGAGGTGTATGAGTTGGTTTCTGAGTCAGATCAGCGCAGAGCAATGGATTTCTTGAATACACATGCATTTTCTACACCAACATGGGCTTTCAATAAAGATATATTGAATAGAATTGACCAATCAGGTGCTGTGGAAACATTCCGCGGAGCTCAAGTTGGGGTTTTAAACAATCTAATGAGGCCGGACAGGCTTGCAAGATTAGTAGAAGCTGAAGCAAGAGCTGATGGTGATACTTACACTCTTACTGAAATGATGGATGCGACTAGAAACGGCATTTGGGCTGAAGCAAGAGCAAAGCAAAATACCGGAATTCACAGACGTCATTTGCAGCGGGCATATATTGAAGTAATGGGCAACCTGTTAAACGAAGAACCATCAGGATTTTTTGCACGCTCAGTTGATGTAAGCCAGTCTGATATTCGTCCGGTTGTTAGAAATGAACTTGAAATCTTAAAAAGAGATATCAATAGTGCGTTAGCCGGTAGATCTTTGAACAGAGATACTAAGAATCATTTTGAAGATGCACGAGCCCGTATAGATGATATTCTGGACGGAAACGACTAAAAATATATTTTCAAATTAAAGGGTAGCATGTGCTACCCTTTTTTATAAACACAAATAAATAGAACATGAAAAAATTATTAACGATCAGTTTTGCAATGGTTCTCTCACTTATGGTGAGCAATGTTGGGTTAAATGCTCAGCAATTGGATATGGAACTCTTAAAAGGGATGGAGCCTAGAAATGTTGGGCCTGCGGGGATGAGTGGTAGAATAACTGCCATCGATGTTGTTGAGTCCAATAACGATATTATGTACGTAGGATCTGCTTCCGGCGGTGTTTGGAAGTCAGAAAGTGGAGGAATTAAATGGGAACCTATTTTTGATGATTACGGAGCAGCTTCAATCGGGGCTATCGATATTCATCAGAAAAATCCCAGCATAATTTGGGTTGGAACCGGAGAAGGAAACCCGAGAAACAGCCAAAGTAGTGGCGCAGGAGTTTATAAAAGTATAGATGGGGGACGTTCTTTTGAATTGATGGGATTGGAAGGAACCAGAAATATTCATCGTGTTATCGTTCATCCTGAAAACCCTGATGTAGTTTATATTGGTGCGCAAGGATCAGCCTGGGGTGATAGTGAAGATCGTGGTGTTTTTAAAACTACTGATGGTGGAAAAACCTGGGAAAAAATTCTTTATGTAAATACCAGAACAGGTATCGGTGATATGGTAATGGATCCATCAAATCCGAACAAAATTTTCGCAGCGATGTGGGAATTCAGAAGATGGCCATGGTTCTTTAAATCCGGAGGAGAAGGTTCAGGACTTTATATGACCTTAGATGGTGGCGATAGCTGGGAAGAAGTGACTTCTGATGATGGTTTTCCGGAAGGAGAACTGGGAAGAATGGGAATTGCAATAGCTCCCGGTAATACAGATGTGGTTTATGCGCATGTTGAGTCAAAAAAGAATGCAATTTACAGATCTGATGATGGCGGTTACACCTGGGAACTTCGCCAAACCGTTGAAAAGGATGGAGAGGTTGGAAACAGACCATTTTATTACGCAGAAATTTATGTAGATCCATTTAATGAAAATACGGTGTATAGCATTTATACATACATCTCAAAAAGTACAGACGGTGCTCGTTCTTTTGAAAGTTTGTATCCTTATTACAATTGGGTGCACCCGGATCACCACGCTTTTTGGTTAAGCAAAGATAATCCCGGATTTATGATTGATGGTAATGATGGTGGTTTGAACATTACATATGATGGCGGAGATAGCTGGAGATTTATAAATAATATTCCGGTTGGTCAATTCTACCATGTAAATGTTGATAACAGAATTCCATACAACATTTATGGCGGCATGCAGGACAATGGTTCCTGGCAAGGTCCCGCTTACGTGTGGCGTTCAGGCGGAATCAGAAATGCGTATTGGGAAGAGCTTTTTTTCGGAGATGGTTTTGATGTGATCATGGATCAAAGTGATGAGCGCTATGTTTTTGCAATGTCACAGCAAGGAAATATAGGTAGAGTTGATCTGGAAACCGGATCAGGACGCTTTGTCCGGCCAACACATCCGGACGGAGATGAACTGCGATTCAACTGGAATTCAGCAGTTAATTTCGATCCTTTTAATGATGAAACCATTTATTTCGGATCTCAGTATGTTCATAAAAGTAACGATCGTGGTGAATCCTGGACAATTATTTCTCCGGATCTGACTACAAACGATACCACAAAGCAAAAGCAGCATGAAAGTGGTGGTATCACCATGGATGCTACAGGAGCTGAAAATTTCACCACTATTCTGGCAATCGAACCTAGTTCTCTTGAACAAGGATTAATCTGGGTAGGTACAGATGATGGGAAAGTTCATATCACCAGAGATGGCGGAGAGAACTGGACTGACCTCACTAAGAACATAAAAGGAATTCCGTCAGGAAGCTGGGTTGCTCAGGTTAAAGCTTCCAAATTCAATGCAGGAGAAGCTGTAGCAGTGATCAACAATTATCGTCGCGATGATTGGGGAACCTATGTAATGCACACTAAAGACTATGGTAAAAAATGGACAAATATTGCCAAAGACAAAGGCATGGAAGGTTACGCACTTTCTTTTGTGCAAGATCCTGTTGAGCCGAACCTTATGTTTGTAGGTACTGAGCTTGGACTTTATGTAAGTATTGATGGAGGAAAAGCCTGGACCAAATGGACAAACGGCTACCCAACCGTATCAACTTACGATATGGTAATTCACCCACGCGAGCATGATTTAGTAATTGGAACATTTGGACGCGCTTTTTGGGTTCTGGATGACATCCGACCACTAAGAGATCTTGCAAAAAATGGTGCTGATGAACTGGATAAAGCTATCAGAGTTTATGCAGCTCCGGATGCATATCAAGCAGACTGGAGACAAGCCAGAGGAATGCGTTTCTCAGCAGATGGTGTTTTTTCAGGGGAAAACAGATCAGGTGGAGCTCGTTTAACTTATTCTGTAAACAGCGAAATGCTGAAAAAAGATGGTGATGAAAAGGAAATGAAGTCATCAGATAAAAAAGAGAAAGTTAAAGTAGAGGTTTTCAATATGTCGGGTGAAAAGATCCGAACTTTTGAACGCACTCCGGAGCACGACGGTATAAACAGAACATCTTGGGGAATGGATAAAGCAGGGATTCGCGGCGCAAGCAGACGTAAATCGAGACCAAACGCTCCTGAACCTTCAGGTGGAGATGTATTACCCGGAACGTACAAAGTTAAGTTTACTTATGGTGAATTCTCTGACTCTACAACTGTAAAAGTAATGAGTGATCCGAGAATAGAAGTTTCCATGGCAGCTCTCAGAAAAGCTGTTGAATTAAGAGATCAGGTTGCTCAATTAAGTGCTACTTTAGGAAAAGCTACAAATCAATTAATTGATGCAGAAGAGATTGTGGAAACACATGAAGCTCTTGCAAAAGCTGATACTCGTGATAAAAAAGAGTTGAAGGAAATTAATGAAGCCAATAAAGAGATCAAGAAGAAAATCGAAGATCTCATGAATATGGTATTCGGAACACCTGATGATCGTCAAGGTATTACGAGAAATCCTGAACCAACAACCATGCAGGCAATCTTTGGTCCTTTCCGTTACTTAGGTAACGATTATGACGGTCCGGGAACAACGGAAGCAAACCTTCTTCGTTTAGCTGAAGAGGAAGTTGAGGAAGCAATCACTAAGATCAATACGTTCTTTACAGAAGACTGGCCGGCATACCAGCAGACAATGGAAAATGCTGACTTCAGTCCATTCAAAGAATTCAAAACGGTGGATATGGACTAAGCTTTTTTAAAGAATATTCAATTTTGAGTTTTGAATATTGATGTAAAACCCCCGATCAGAAATGATCGGGGGTTTTTTATTATACATATTAAAAAGGCAATAGGGACAATTCATGAATTGTCCCTACTGCCTTTTTCTCTTTTAGAAACTATATACTTTGCCAAATCAAAAGAATAGTAAACGAGGACACCAAATTTAATATCCTCGTAAGTTATTCAATTAATCATTCGTCCATATAAGATCGAAATCGACTTCGTCCTGACTTTTAATTTCAGGATCAAGATTAGTGATTAAATGTTGCAATCTTAATTTGTTGTAATGACGACCATGAGCTCCACGGATTCCGTGACGATTTCCCGGATACATCATTAAGTCAAAATTCTTATCTGCTTTGATTAGTGCATCAACCAACATGGTTGTATTAGCAGGATGAACGTTGTTATCAACTGAGCCGTGAATAAGTAAGAGCTTTCCTTTCAATTGATCGGCATAGGTCATAGCAGAACCTACGTCATAACCTTCTTTATTGGCCTGAGGAGTATTCATGTAACGCTCTGTATATATAGTGTCATAACTTCTCCAATCAGTTACAGGAGCGCCTGAAACGCCTACATGGAAGATGTCAGGGTAACGAAGCATAAGTAACGCAGTCGCATAGCCGCCATAAGAATGTCCATAAACTCCAACACGATCTTCATCAGCATAATCACGCTCGGTAACCTGTTCAATTACTGCTGCGTAGTCATCAATTTCAAGAGTTCCTAACTTCCCATAGTGCAAGGTTTGAAACTCCTTTCCGCGATTGCCCGAACCTCTGTAATTAGCACGAACAACAATAAATCCAAGTTGAGCCATTCTTTGATAGCCATCATAGGTTTTGTAGGTGTTGGTCACATCCTGATATCCCGGACCACCATAAAGTGGAAGTAAAACCGGATACTTTTTTGAAGGATCAAAACCTTTAGGTTTGTAAACTAAAACAGGAAGTTCTGTTTCGCCATCAGCAGCCATCATTGTAGTAAATTCAGGTTTTTCCAAGCCCGCTTCTTCCACATTGCTGATGTCGGCTTTCATAACATTGCGGATCATCTTACCATCTTTATTGTAAAGATTAGCTTCGTAAGGAGAGTCGAAAGAAGAGTGATTACATACATAATATTCTCCGGCTTCATTCATGCTTACACTATGGCGACCATCACCATCAGAGAGTTTTTTCATATTCTTTCCGTTCATATTTACAGAATAGAAATAACTGTCTAGTCCCATGTTTTGGTAAGCAGTGAAATAGATCTTTTTATTTTTCTGATCAATATTCTCAATGTTTCCAACCGGGAAATCTCCTTTAGTGATCTGATTGATCAGTTTTCCGCTAAAATCGTAATGATAAATATGATTGTATCCACTTACTTCAGAAGTCCAGATAAATGTTTTGTTATCATCCAACTGAAAGAAATTATCATGAAGATTTATATACGCATCTTCTCTTTCTTCCAGAATGGTACGGACTTCTTTGGTCTTGATATCATAAGCAAGAAGTTCGAGGTGATCTTGTTTTCTGTTCAAACGACGGAATGTTAATTCACTACCATCATTTCTCCAGATTGGTCGAACAATGTATGTATCCGGGTCGCTATTTGTGGGAACTTGTTCAATTTCACCGGATTTAATATCAACGATAAATAGGTTTACAGTAGGATTAGTTTCTCCGGCTTTCGGATATCTCATTTGCTCAAGTCCGGCTTCAAATGTTAATTCATGAACAATTGGAAATTGGTGCACGTCTTTTTCCTGATACTGGAGGTATGAAATCTTTGAATTATCAGGAGAGAACCAATAAGCGTCACGTTGTCCAAATTCTTCAGGATATACCCAACTAGGACGACCGTTCATTTTCTCTTCACTTCCGTAAGTGAGTCGCTTTTCTTCTTTAGTTTTGGTGTCAACTACGTAGATGTCGTATTCCTTGATATAAGCGAACTTGGTATATTCATGAGAATAAGTACCATTCCAAAGCTGGCTTCTTTCCATTCCTCTCATCAGTTCATCGGTATAAAGAGGACGCTCAACTTCGGGTTTATAAAGTTTTCTGAGTTCTTTTTTCTTCAGATTAAATACATAATCAACATTGTCCTGAGTAAAGAAAATAGCTTTATCATCCATTACAAATTCAAAACGATCGAAAGGCAATGCAGAAATATTGGCGTCTGAAGTGGCATTGTATTGGCTAATCAGCGCTTCCGAAGTTGATTTGTCAAAAAGTAAGGTCCTTTTTTCTGTTTTTGGATCTACTTTATAGAAAACAGTATTACCATCATCGTCTTTTTCTGTTTCCATATATCCCATATCTCCGGGAAGCCAGTTCAAGCTGGAGCCGTCAAAGCTGACGAAGCCACGCTCGCCCATTTGTGCATAAAGTTCCAGACCGGTTTGAGCAAAAGCTCCACCGGATAAAAATGCCAGTATAAGTAGCGTAAAAAATGAATTTATTAATCTTTTCATAAGAGGATTAAGTTTAATATTGATCTGCAGAAAGTAACGCAGAAAATTTGTGTTTAAATATAAGGCTTCTGAATTAAGTTGCCGTCAAATTGAGTAAATGGTTTTTGCAAGAATTCCTGTTTATGTAGGAACGTGAGATTTTACGTTCCTACATAAATGACATATTGAATAATCAAAGATGAGTTACTACAACATCAGAGATCTTTCGTCCCAAAAAACGTTCTGCCAATTCCTGGAAGCGTTGAGGGCGATCACTTACGAAACATTGAAAATCACCACCTTTACTATTCAAGAGTTCAAGAGTACTCAAAGTGTTCTTCGCTGTGAGGGCTATAGAATCTGCGGAGTCTATTATTTTAATGTTTTGCGATTTCAATACAGAAGGAATTGCTTTCTTAAATAACGGATAATGTGTACACCCTAAGATCAATGAATTGATATCTGATTTATCAAAGACAGAGAGGTAGTTTTCCAGAGTTTTTGTGGCAACTTCGTTATCAATCCAGCCTTCTTCAGCAAGTGGAACCAACAACGGACAGGCTTGCTGTGTTACTTTGATTTCAGAATTTATAGCGTGAATGGATTTTTCATAGGCTTTTGAATTTACCGTTGCCAAAGTACCGATCACACCAATATGATTATTTGGTGTTTGTTTAAGTGCCATTTCAGTTCCTGATGTAATTACATCTAAAACAGGAAGAGAACCGGTTTTTTCTTTTATTTCATTTTTTGCTGAAGCTGATACCGTATTACAGGCAATAAGTATCATTTTAACACCTTTGGAAAGTAAAAAATCGGTGATCTGGAGTGCATATTCACGAACGGTTTCTTCAGACTTTATTCCATAAGGAACACGAGCCGTATCTCCGAAATAGATGATATCTTCGGTCGGTAAAGCTTTAGCTACTGCTTTTGCAACGGTTAATCCTCCGATTCCTGAATCAAAAATTCCAATGGGTGCGTTCTTGTCGGTGCTCACTTGTTGTTTTATAAGTTATTACTGAATGTAATGGAAATGTAATAGAGTTTTGCCGGAACTCCATCTATCTTAGTATGATTATCGTACTTGACACTGAATACTTCATAGATCAACTTCAGGCAAAGTTGTTCCCTAATATAGAATCTTATTTTTTTGATTAGAAAAATTCATCTACAAATTTTATTAGCAGCTTTTATTACTTCCTTTGGAGCTGAAATTGCTGCACAGGATAAACCGGATACCCTGAAGGCTAAACTGGATGAAATTACCGTTGTTGGTTTTAGCGGGAACAGAAGCATTATGGAAACTCCAGGTTCTATTTCTTATTTAGACAATCAGCGGATTAATGGTCTCAGTGGTCAATCATTAGTATATGGCCTCAATACGGTTGCCGGAGTAAAGATGGATGAGCGCGCTCCCGGAAGTTATAGAATTGCCATCAGAGGAAGTGCAATCCGTTCGCCGTTTGGAGTCAGAAATGTGAAAGTGTACTGGAATGACTTTCCGCTTACGCTGCCATCAGGAAGTACACCTCTTAATTTGTTGAATAATCAGAACATAAAGCAAGTTGAGGTGATAAAAGGCCCGGCAGGAAGTATCTATGGAGCGGGAACGGGAGGTGTTTTGCTGATCAACAGCTTCCCGAAAAACCCGCAAACAGAAAGAATTGTTGATGCTTCAGTTGGTGATTATGGTTTATTCAAATACGGAGCAGAATACAATACCAAAAATGAGTATATGATCACTCAGTATAAGTATGCTTCTCAGGTTTCTGATGGGTACAGAGATCAATCCTTTTTTGAGCGCAGAACTTTTGAAACCGGAGTAAAAGTATTTACTCCTTCAAATGTATTGGTGAGTGTTTCGACGTTATACTCAAATCTGAATTATGGAATACCGGGAGGGTTAACACTTGAACAATTTCAGGATGATCCAACTCAAACCAGATCAGGGAGTGTAGAAAAAAACGCATCTATCGATCAGGAAGATTTTATTATTGGTGTAAATGTAGAAAGTGAATGGACAGAGCAATGGTCAGGTGGTACTAACTTATTTGCGAACCTCAGTAAGTTTGAAAATCCATTTAATCGGGATTATAAAAGTGAGAGCAGAAAAAGCTGGGGAAGTCGCCCGTGGGTGCAGTACAAAAATAGATTTGGGGACAGTGATCTTAAACTGAAATTGGGAGCAGAGAATCATTTTGGATTTAACTATGCCAAAAATTATCAAAATGACGGTGGAGTGAGAGATACGTTGAATTTTGAAGATGAGATCGAGATCAAAAACAGAAGTTTGTATTTGACCGGTGAAATTGATCTTCCGGGTGAGATTTTTATTAATGCCGGAATAAGCGTTAATAAAGTTAGTTATCATATAAATAGAGTGGCGACAAAAGAGGGGGGAGTTGACCCAAATCTGGTTTCCAAGAACTTTGAAACGGCTATTTTACCAAGAATAGCAGTTGCTAAGAGATTGAATAATCTTACTGCCGTTCATGCAAGCGTAAGCGCAGGCTTTTCTCCCCCAACGTTAGAAGAATTTCGAACTAATGATGGAGATATAAACCTTAATTTAGAACCTGAAAAAGGCATTAATTATGAGGTTGGGATTCGTGGGAACACAAAAAAAGGGTTCTTCAGCTACGATATTACTGCTTTTTACTTTCGATTGACGGAGAGTATTGTACAACAACCATCTGATGATACAACAAGAGCATCTACTTTCGTATTTAGAAACGCCGGGAGTACAAATCAAAGCGGACTTGAAGTTTCGACAAATTGGATAGCTATCAGTAATCAGAATAAGTTTCTGAGCCTTCTGGAAATTCAAAGCTCCTACACTTTTCATTATTTCAAATACGATGATTATGTGAGAGAAGGGGTAGACTTTTCCGGCAACAAGCTACCCGGGGTAGCTCCACATACTATTTTTACTTCTTTGTTAGCGGAAACCAAGGCCGGTTTATATGGACAAATTTCATACAATTTCACAGATGAAATTCCATTGACCGATGGAAATACAGTATACTCAGATTCTTATCATTTAATGAAAGGAAGAATTGGTTTTAAACAAGTCTTGGGAGAGAAATTCAATCTGGATATTTACGCCGGTGGCGATAATCTGCTAGATCAACAATACAGCTTGGGCTACGATATAAATGCTTTTGGAAACCGATTTTATCAACCGGCTCCGGGAATTAATTGGTTTGGGGGAATTAAGGTCAATTACTCAATTAACAATTAAGAATGTGAAAATGATTTCTTAATTGTTAATTGAAGCATTCTTAATTGAACTAAAACTTCCTCGCAATAACTACGGTTTCTTTAAAGGTACGATCTCTTCCGGCGGCGCTGTTGTAGGCTTCGAACAGTACAATATAAATTCCCACTCTGTTCTTGTTGCCGGCATCTGTTAATCCATCCCAAATTAAACTACCTGAAAATCCTGCAGGTTTGCCGTCTGCTAATTCACGTACTTCTCGTCCATACCGATCATAAATTCTGACCCGGAGTAAATAATCCGCTTCATCCAGTGTGTAATTGATAGATAAGAAATCCTCAAATCCATCATCATCGGGAGAAAAAGGATTGGGAGTAAACGTAATTCCTGAGTTATCGGGAGCAGAACCGGGCTCCTGAAAAATGGAATTCTGTTGGTTTGGCGTTCCTCCGCTTACTTCTGTACTGGAACTCCAGTTGCTTTCATCGTTACTTGGTCCGGCTGGATTGATCTTTTCCAGAGCCACACCGTCAACGCTTACACGATTCGGATTTTGCCAGCTCTCATCATAAAAAACTGAATCAATAGTAGTTCCTGAACTGTCAGAAATGAAAATCGCATCTCCCGAAGCGGATAAGCTCAAACTGGAACGATCTACCTGCATAGTAAACTGATCCTGTTGAGATTCCAGACCAAAATATTCGGCGAGTTGACTTTCAGAAAAATCAAAGGTTTGATCTTCAGCATAGATCAGAAAATACCCTTTAGGCTGAATCCATTTGAATTGAGAAGAAACCGGATCAAGTCGATTAACTTCATTATCCTCATCCGGAGCATCGTTCAGAAAGATCTCTTCCAACGAAATGGCGTAATCCTGGGTATTGTATAATTCAATGTACTCGGTTTGATCGGGTAAATTGTCTTCGTCGTCAGAAAGCGGATCATACAAGATCTCATTGATGACCACAGAGCCGGGTGTAATTTTTTGAGAAATCTGTCCGGAAGCAGATGAATTTACATTCCCGACTACATCCGCAAGATCCGTAATTGAAACTTCAATGTGCTCATTCGTCGACAACCCCGAGCCATCCACCGTTACTTTATTTGCTTCCGTTGATGAGAAATTTAATACAGAACGTTGTTGTCCGCCAGCACTTATCGTGCTCCCTGAAAGGTCCACAAACTCCGAAAAAGCAATAGTTACATTTCCGCTTTCCTGAAGCTTAGCAAAAATGATCTCAGGAGAAATAGTATCTAACTGAAAAACTGAATTTTCGACACCGGCACTGTTTCCGGATTCGGAAGTGTTACTGTTCCAATTGTTGGGATCATTAGAAGCACCATCAGGATCTTTTTTTTCAGCAGAAATTCCATTCTGATTTCCACCAAAACGTTCAGTGTAAAACAAGCTGTCTATGGTAACTCCGGATTCATTTTTAATGATAATGCCATCGCCGGAATCGTTGAGCGAAGGAAAACCTGAAAGGAAAATTCCGTTGGAGAGTGAGTTTGCAAAACTCTGTCGATCTGTTAAAACCACATAATTTCCGGCTTCAAGAGAAGTTCCTTCAGGCAGTGTGGCAGAATTATTAGCAGCATCAGAAATGGTCCAGTTGCTCAAATCGAAATTGTTGTCAGTTCTGTTGAGCAGCTCGATAAATTCCGGAGAGTTTTCATTCTCTTTTTGATAGAGAATCTCATTGATGACAATGTCTGAAGGCTCGGGAGGGGAAAATTCCAGATATCTTATCGAGATGGAAATTTGTGCATTCGTATTCCCGAATATATCCTGCTGATCGTTTATCGTAATGGAATATGTAGTTTCATTTTTCAATGTCTCATTAAAGATCAGGTTTATCTGATTTCTATTCTGGGAGATCGAAGAAACAGACAAAGAAGGTGAAAATGAATAATTTGAGACATTTTGTGCAGCACTTTGTTCCAGACGTTCGTCATAAATAAGCACAATAGAAGTGTTATTAAGAGCAAAAGCATTTTCTAATTTCGGCGCTGTGTTATCCCGGCTCACAAGGTTGGGCTCAGATGGCGTGGCAAATTCAGCAGAAGGGCTATCACCCCAGTTTTCCTGAAACTGTCCGGTTACAGAAACAGATCGTCGCTCCAAAGAAACTTCATCGCCTCCCCAGTCTTGATTGTATGTTAGTGAGTCCAGAGTAATCCCGTCGGCATTTTTTAAGACGATAGCATCAGTAGTATTATTCAAAGTTGGAAAACGGCTTCCCATTACTACTCTTCGGTTTGGTTGACCAACACTAATTGAACTGTCCGGAGTTAAAATTATATACGGATTATCAGGAAAGCCGGAAGTAGGTTCTGTTTTTCTGAAGAAGAAATCTTCGTTTGTTAAAACCACTTCATTGCCGGAGTTGTCACTTAAAGTCCAGCCTTTCAGGTTAAATGCTTTATCTGTTGGATTATAAATCTCTACAAACTCGGTAAGCGATCCCGGAGGATCATATACAAACTCGTTGATAAATACGTCGCCCGGTTGAGCGATTTCAGTTTGTATAAATTCGAAAGTTCTGGAAATAGAAGGATTAATATTATCAAAAATATCAGATTGATTTCTAATTTCAAGAGAACCATTCTCTGGAATACTAAATTTAGTAATAAGCCTTACCGAATCAGGCTCTAAGTAAGTTACTATGAAAAATTCGTTCTCTCCGGTACTTTTCAGAGGAATATTAATGGCATAGTTGTCAGGGTTCGCAGCTGAATCGGGATTTATGCGTTCAGTGAAGGTGAGGATAATTGTAGAATCATTAACAATGCTCAACGTTTCCAGATTTGGTGGTGTATTATCTTGTTCAACTTCATTTTCTATTCCGGCTGTTCCTGAATTTGGATTGGGTGAATCGTCCCAGTTTTCCATAAAAACAGATGGAGCAGTCGGGCTTCTGCGTTCCAGTGCCACATTATCGCCGCCCCAATCGGGTGTGTATTCTAAAGAATCAATGATAGTACCATTCTCATCGTAAAGACGTATCTGATCTGTTGTATTATTGAATGCCGGAAGAGAAACCTGTATAGCATACACATTTCCGAAAACACTTTTCAGAGCGGCAGTATCAGAAGTAATAACCACAAAACTATCAGGAAAAATGGCAAAATCCTGATCGGAAATAGTGCTTAGAGAACCATTATCACCCAACTCCCAATCTTTTAAATTGAATAAACGAGATGAAGTGTTTTTCAATTCCACATATTCTTCGAGTGCTCCGGGTGGATCTTTTAAAAATTCATTTATGATGATATCACCAGTTTGATATTCTTCAAATCTGAATAAGGTGATGGTGGTATCAGCCAGAGTGGTTTGGTTGTTGGAATCTTCTATTAAAGTAATATCAAGATCAAAAGAGCCACTTGGTAAGCTACTGCCAAACACCAATTCAACAGAAGAACCAGAAGGCTGATCAATAGATGTCGGATTTAAGTTGCCGGGCGAAATCGTAAAATTGGAGTTTTGAATGGTAGCAGGATCGTAATCTTTGCTGAAGGTTACATTAATGGTGCTTGCGTTCAGTAAAGATGCATCAGCAACTTGTATAGGAGGTATATCAATTTTAAAATCGAAGAAAAATTTATCAGCTCTGGTTGCTGTGTATGTATTTTTGAATCCAAAAAAAGAAGTAGAATTGTAAGTGTTATCCGTGCCCGTTGCTTCTTCTTCAGTTACACCGGAATATGAATTTGCCACAGAAAGTGCCCAGTTTCCTGAAGCGTCTCTGTTTACACGAACTCTGAAGTTGCCACCACCTGATATATCAGTTGTTCCGGTAAGTACTTCTCCGTCTTTGGCTCCGGCAGTGATTCGGAATAGCCTGAAAACATCTCCGGAACCATCTTCTCCGGCCTGGAGCATATATCCATCTATAGCCTGATCGAAGTTAGCGGAGTCACTCATCAGGTATATCTCAGATTTGTTTCCATTTGAAGGATTGAATCCATCTAAACGAATAAATAACTCCCAGAATCCTACTACGTTTGTTGATGGAATGCTCAACTGAGAAGAGCCTGCAGAAACAGCATCCTGTTGAAGTAACACGTTGCCGGATTCAGTTACAAAAGTGAAGTCCACATTATCTCCGGTCCAGTCAGAAATATCCTGATCGGTAAAGTCATCCTGAAAATTTGCTGATTGAGCAATAATCAGAGACGGGATAAATATAAGAATTACAATGATGAGACCTCTCATATCCAGAGAATAGCAGAGTGAAAGCACTTAATCAACAAAAGCAAAAAAAATGCTTTAAAGAAGGCTCAAAAAAATAGGGTAAAAGAATATTCCATCTTTCACCCCTGGAAGGACATTGAGGGTTGGGCCCTCAAATGTATGATTAGTAATGTTTCTCTCAACCGTATAGTTAGACAGTTTCATGAGGAAGTCCTTACAGATTTTTTGTACCTTTTTAGAGAAATTTTTTTCGACAGTTAAGTCAATGAAAAACAGTAAAAATATGCGTAGTTTACCATTTATAATCGATCAGTTGAACGGTGGGTTCATGTTAGTAGAAGGAATTCTGAGCGTGAAAGGCCAAAAGTTGTTCATCGAATTCCAGAAAAAAGATGCCGTAATGGGCGCTTATAAATCTGATTTAGCTACCATTGAAATTCCATTTTCAGAAATTGATATGATGGAATTCAAAAAGGGATTCTTTTCATCGAAATTGATCATTCATGGAAAAAACGCTAGAGCTCTTACTGAACTTCCGGGAGATGAGCTTACTTCAAGAACATTGAAGGTGAAGAAAAAGAACAGAGAGGTTGCTGCTAATATTTCTTCTAAAGTAAATCTCGAGCTTTCAGAAATAAAACTAAAAGAATTGGATGAGTGAATAGAAAAATCCTCCTTTGAAGGAGGTGTCCGCCAGTTGGCGGACGGAGGATGTGTGAGGTTAATGAGTTAGTAAACATCACACATCCCTCGGATTCAATCGAGAACTTTCGATTGAATCGTCTCCCTTCGAAGGGAGATTTTTTTCAAATATACTTCTCGGCCCAGGTTCCTAAAACTTTTCCTATATACACGCTGTCTGCTTTTTCAGATAACAGGTGATCTGCTTTATCGAGGGATATAAAACTCTTCGGATGTTTGGCTGCAATGAAAATTTTTGAAGCATTATCAATTCCTACTGTATTGTCGATAGGAGAATGAAATACGATCAGAGCCTTACCAAGGTTATGAATAAATTTTTTCATGCGGGTTTCTTCAAGATCATCAATGAACTGCTTTTTGATGGTGAACGGACGTCCGGCTAAGCTTACTTTTGCTTCTCCTTTTTCGTTGATCTCATCAAGACTCATTTCAAAGTTCTCTTTAACATGTGCCGGTTCCGCTGGTGCGGCAATGGTTGCAACTGCTTTTACTGATTCCATTTTATGAGAAGCCTGAAGTACTGCGGCTCCACCTAAGGAATGTCCGATCAATATGGAAGGAGCAGAAAACTCTTTATCCATATATTCATAAGCCTTAACCAGATCATCAACATTGCTTGAGAAGTTAGTATCAGCAAAATCTCCTTCACTTTGTCCAAGTCCTGTAAAATCGAAGCGAAAAGTAGCAATTCCAATTTCCGCTAATGCTTTTGTGATATTACCCACTGCTTTCAGATCTTTTGAACAGGTAAAGCAATGAGCAAATAAGGCGCAGGCTTTAGTTTCTCCATCAGGTAGATCAATTTTTGCGGATAAATTCTCCCCAGTTGATCCTGTAAACTCTATTTTCTTGGATTCCATGCTTTCTAATTAAGGGTTATGAATATTAAAAATGTCACTAAAACTCAGAATCACAAAAAATAATTAGTCCAAATTTTTTAAGTTAGGGCAATCAAGTTAACGTCGGTAAGCCAAAATCTTAAAAGTAATTATTTAGTGGTTCCGTGGCTTCATAAAACATAAGATATGAGTAAAAACATTCCCCCTTTTCATCTGGCATTTCCGGTCAAAGATCTGGAAGAAACACACACATTTTATACTGAAATCCTGGGTTGCAGTACCGGTCGAAGTTCCGATCACTGGATCGATTTTAATATGTGGGGACATCAGGTCGTAGCTCATCTAAGTCCTGATGAAGCCAAAGAATCAGCGAAAGGAGCTGTTGATGGAAAAGGGGTTCCGGTCCGACATTTTGGAGTTATTCTGGAAATGGATAAATGGCAAGCACTGTCTAAAAGAGTAGAGGAGGCAGGAATAAAATTCATCATAGAACCTTATATCCGTTTTAAGGGAGAACCGGGAGAACAGGCAACCATGTTCTTTCTGGACCCTAGCGGAAATGCGTTAGAGTTCAAGGCATTCGGAGATAAAAGCCAGATTTTTGCTAAGTAGACCGTTTTACGAAATTAAGCATTTCAGTATCAACGTGGAGAAAGGTCTAATTTTCTACAACCTTCATTTCGCTGATCAAATATGTTCCAAAAGTAACTACATTTCTTGATTGCCAGTGTTCATTGAGTTCGCCTTCAGGATTGTAATAAGAAAAAGATCTGGAGTTCTCACCATCAAAAGTAAAAAATTGGTATGCCCGGGAAATATTTGAAATACTTCCAGAATTTCTGTTTTTGATCTCTGATTGGTCGGGAATGTCGTATACTCTTAAGTAGTTGACGAACTCTTCAAAATCTTCCCAACCCAGAGTTGGTTCAATTTCTAAAACTTTGATAACTTCTTGTTTTTCAGGATCTACTGAACTGAATTGAGTAACTTCTCCGGTCCAATTCGTGTCAGTTTTAACGAAATTATATTTCACAATTCCATTAACAACTAAAACAATTTCTTTAGCAGGGTTTTGGTCTTCTGCTTCTTGATTTGGTATATCTTCGTTCTTTTGTTGTTCAGCGATCTCTGTTTCAGGTTGAGCAGGAACCTCTGAAGTTTTACAAGCAGACAGATTTAATACTAATAATCCGACGCTTAAAAAGAATAATATTCGTTTCATTATACAATCTCCTTCTCTATAGCTTCAATTCGATTGGCATATTCTTCCCATTTTGAATACTTATCCGTAAGATCCATTTTTATATTCTCATATTCTAATGAGGTTTTTTTAACTCTGTCAGCATCATCGTAGAAATCAACTTCTGCCATTAAAGCTTCAATTTCATTTTTTCTGCTTTCAGCTTGTTCTATCTCCTTTTCAACTTTTTCTAGTTTCTTTTTAATGGGATTTACTTCTTTACTTATCTTATTTCTTCGCTCGGCTTCTATACGACGTTGTTCTTTCCTGGAAAGAGAGCCGTCATCTGAAGATGCTGATTTAGTTTGTTCTGATACACTTGAATTTTTTTGAGCCTCAGCTTCTTCTTTTTTCTTATCAAGGAAGTAAGAGACATTACCAAGGTAAGTACGAACTCTGTTTGTTTGGACTTCTAAAACCTTATCAACAATAGGATCTAAAAAAGCACGATCGTGAGATACAATTACACAAGTTCCTTCATATTGTTGAAGAGCTTGTTGCAGGATGTTTTTACTACTCATATCCAGATGGTTTGTAGGCTCATCAAAGATTAGAAAGTTGGCAGGAGAGAGTAACATTTTTGCCAGTGCTAACCGGCTTTTCTCTCCACCGGAAAGAACTTTCACTTTTTTGAAGACATCATCGCCACGGAAAAGGAAACTTCCCAAGATAGAACGCAATCGGCTTTCTTTCTCGTTAGAGCCGGCACTCATCATAACTTCTAGCGCATCTTTTTTAAGATCCAGATCTTCTGCCTGATGTTGAGCAAAGTAATTTGTGGTAACTTTATGTCCTTCGTTTCGTTCTCCGCCCTGAATGGATTCAATTCCGGCAAGAATTCGGATCATGGTCGACTTTCCTGCGCCATTTGGTCCAACCACTGCAATTTTATTACCGCGTTCGATCTCATAATCCAGTCCATCAAAAACTACATTATCTCCATAGCTTTTCTTGATGTTTTCCAATCTCATCACAACCTGACCACTTCTTTCAGGTTCCGGGAAGCTGAATGACACATTAGCCAGCTCATCTTCAACTTCGATGCGATCTATTTTCTCAAGTTGTTTAACGCGACTTTGAACCTGACGAGCTTTAGATGCTTTATATCGGAAGCGCTCAATGAACTCTTCCGTTTCTTTGAGTTCTTTAGCCTGATTTTTCTGTGCATTGATCAAAAGCTCACGTTCTTCTTCCCATTTCCTTTCGTAAAAGGAGTAATTTCCTGAATAGTCGCTCATTTTTCCTTTTCGAAGAGCAAGTGTTCTGTTAGTGATGGTATCCAAAAATGCCCTGTCGTGCGAAACTACAATCACAGCACCTTCATAGGAATTCAGGAAGTTCTCCATCCATTGCAGAGATTCAATATCCAAGTGGTTTGTAGGCTCATCCAGAAGAAGGTAAGTAGGTTTTTTTAGAAGAAGCTTAGCCAAAGCAATTCTCATTAACCAACCACCACTGAATTCGGTGGTATTTCTGGAAAAATCTGATTCTTTAAATCCAAGACCCATCAGGATCTTTTCAACGTCAGAACGTAATGTATAAAGACCGGAAGCTTCCAGTTTGGTTTGCAAGAGACCATATCTTTCGAGTAATCTTTCATGCTCTTCAGATTCAGGATCTGTTTCTGCCAGTTTTTGTTGAAGTTCATTTACTTCTTCTTCGAGATCAAAGATCTCAGAAAAAGCAGTTTCAACTTCTTCGATAACAGTAAGTTCAAAATCAGGATCAACACCATCCTGAGGGAGATAGCCAAGAGTTTCTTCATTGGAGAGAACAATGGAGCCCGCATCTTTTTCCTGAATACCCATGATAATTTTCAGTAAAGTCGATTTCCCGGCACCGTTAGGGCCAACCAAACCAATTCGTTCACCCGGATTTATCAAAGTTGAAATTTCGTCAAGTAAATCCCTGTCACCTAGGGCAAGAGATATTTTTTCTAATTGGAGCATTTAGTCATTTTATTCAAAGACTTCTAAAATAGCCATAAAATGAAGCCTTTAACACTAAAGCTTGATAATTTTTTATACATTGTTTTAGGATGAGTGTTTAACTCTGGTAATCTTAAGATGAAGAAAAAGCGTTGATAGTTATTCCTGCGAAGGCAGGAATCGGAATTATACTTTGAAACTGAATTACTTTGCCTGACATAAATCAAGATTCCGGGCATACGCTGTGGAATGACCATTGTGTAATGAGAGTTGTATTTTCTCAACCCAGCATAAAATTGAATTAAAAACCAATAAATGACTTTACTGATATTTTATTTGATACTGGCAATAGGTGTTTCTTTCATGTGTTCAATTCTGGAGGCGGTTTTATTGTCAATTACTCCATCTTACGTTGCTGTGTTAGAGAATAAAAATGCGAGTTCAGGTAAAATGCTTCGCAAATTAAAACAAGATATTGATCAGCCACTATCTGCAATCCTGAGTTTGAATACAGTTGCTCATACAGTTGGTGCAGCCGGAGTTGGTGCTCAAGCTCAGGTTGTATTTGGCAATGCATACGTTAGCATTACCTCAGCGGTACTCACCTTATTGATTTTGGTGCTTTCTGAAATTATTCCAAAGACTTTAGGAGCCACTTATTGGAAAACTTTAGCTGTTCCATCAGCAAGAGTAACAGGTGTGCTTATTGTGATTACTTATCCGCTTGTAGTATTGTCAAGATGGATTACAAGATGGTTGTCCAAAGAAGAAAACCAACCGTCTATAAGTCGGGAAGAGATCGGAGCAATGGCAGAGCTTGGTTTTGAAGAAGGAGTATTTGAGGAAGGGGAGTCCAATATTTTTAAAAATCTGATTCGGTTTAGCTCTCTTAAAGTTCAAGATATCATGACTCCAAGAATTGTGGTAGTTAAATTCCAGGAAGATATGACCATCGATCAGGTTCTTGAAAATAAAGAGGAACTCAGAGTTTCAAGGATGCCGGTTTTTGGAGAAAATGAAGAAGATATTACCGGCTATGTTCTGAAGAACGATTTATTTCTGAACCAATCGGAAGGGAAGGGAGATATAAAATTAAAAGATATTCGAAGAGAAGTCTTGATCATTCCCGAAGTGATTTCGTTGAAAAATGTACTCGAAAAACTATTGGAAAACCAAGAACATATTGCAGTAGTGGTTGATGAATATGGAGGACTGGTGGGAGTCGTTACCATGGAAGATGTAGTCGAAACTCTGCTTGGAATGGAAATAGTAGACGAGATCGATGCCATTGAAGACATGCAGAAACTTGCACGGGAAAAATGGAGAACCCGTGCTAAATCGCTTGGTATCGTAATGCCTAAAGCATCTTCAAAAATTCAGCCAGTTAAATCAGATAAAGAAAATACTCAAAACAAAGAAGAGTGAATTTTCTGAGCTGTTTCAACCATGATTTTTTGGTCAACTGCTAAATTCAGAATTCTTTTTTGCTTTGTGAAGGAGATCATGTCTAAAGAAACAGGTTGTATTGCATTAAAAATATCATTGCAAAGTTCTGTTGTCTCAGAAGATTGATAGCCAATAATACTGATCAATCCTTTTTCTCTTTCAAGGTCAACGGTGCCGATCTCGATAAGGCTTTTAGCAATTACATCCAGCTTTTCTGAATCAGAAAGAGCAATGGTAACAGAAGCTTCAGTTGTATTGACCGCATCAACAGCTAATCGGTAATCTTCAAGGACTTTAAAAACACGGGTAAGAAAGTTATATCCCATAACCGTTTCGTAAGCACTCACCGTTAAGAGCGCCATATCTTGTTTGAATGAAACTGCCAAAGCTTTTTGAGACTGTGCGCTTTCTCTGATGATTCTTGTTCCTGTTTCGTCAGGAGCAAACATGTTTTTAACAAGAACGGGAATATTACGTTCCTGAGCAGGTTTCAGCGTGGATGGATGCAATACTTTTGAACCAAAGTAAGCCATTTCTGTAGCATCAAAATAACTGAGCTCAGGTATTGGTTTCGCGTCTTTTATGAATCTTGGATCGCTTGTAAATACTCCACTCACATCTGTCCAGATCTCTATTCTTTTAGCATGAAGAGCCCCGCCGATCAGGCTGGCCGAATAATCAGAACCTTCAAAGCCCAGAGTAGTCGTTGTTCCGTCGGGAGCCTCACCATAAAAACCACCTATAACAGGTGTAAAGCCGCCATCAAGAATAGTTTCGAGAGAACCGATTTTTTGATTGATCAACCCAAAATTTGGATAAGCATTTCCGTAACTGTTGTCTGTTTTGATGATCTTTTTGGCGTCAACAAACTGGGTAAGTTGGTCGGTTGCCAAACCACATTGTGCAAGCAGGTAAGAGGATATTTGTTCACCGATAGATGCAATGGCATCTTTCATAGCGGGAGTAAGCTCTCCTACCTTGTGAGTATAGGTTAAGAATTTGCTCAGTAATCCGATTTTCTCATTCAGCTTTTTCTCACAACTTTCTTCAATGAGTGCTTTTTTTGTATGTGGATTTTCCTCAAGAAAATTCCGGATAATTTCCAGATGACGAAGTTTGATAGACTCGCCCAATTCCAAAGCTTCGTCTAACTTATTATCAGCAGCGAGTTTCCCGGCTTCTATAAGCTGACGTGTAGTTTTTGCAGTTGCAGAAACCACAACGATGGGATATTCATAATTTTTGATGATCTCTAAAACCTGCTTCCAGGTTTTGTGATCATTCATTGAGGTGCCGCCAAATTTTAGTACGTGTAGATCCATTCCGATATTTATTAAGCGATGAAAATAAGGGTTATTGAATCGGATTGCATTCTTAAAACAGGATTAAGTTCCATAAAATAAAATGATGACTTAAAGAACTGTTATCTTGTACTTAAAAAGATGAAAGTTGCTGTTATTGGTGGTGGAGCTGCCGGTTTTTTTAGTGCTATTTCTGCTAAAACACATAATCCTGAAGCACAGGTAACGATCTATGAAAGATCTGACAAGCTACTTTCGAAAGTTCGCATTTCTGGCGGGGGTAGATGCAATGTCACACATCATTGTTTTAAGATCCACGAACTGGTAAAATTTTATCCGCGAGGAGAGAAGCCGCTTAAAAAGGCATTCGGGATATTTTCCCCAACAGATACTATTTCCTGGTTTAATGAACGAGGCGTTGAGCTAAAAACCGAGGCAGACGGAAGAATGTTTCCGGTAAGCGATTCTTCCCAAACGATCATTGATTGCTTAATGAAGGAAGTGCATAATTTGGGAATTGGAATTAAAACGAAGTCTGCAATCAAGACTTTGAATGAAAGCAAAAACGGTTTGATTCTTGGTTTTAAAAATGGAGAAACCAAAGAAGTAGAAAGAGTTGTCGTTGCTACCGGAGGAAGCCCCCGAACGGAGGGTTTTAACTGGCTTCGTGAACTGGAGCATAATATCGAAGAACCCGTTCCTTCTTTGTTTACCTTTAATATGCCTGACGAATCTATTACAAAGTTGATGGGCGTAGTTGCTGACCCTGTGTCTGTAAAGATAATGGGTTCAAAACTTAAAAGTGAAGGACCATTGTTGATCACACACTGGGGAATGAGCGGTCCGGCGATCTTAAAGCTTTCTTCTTTTGGAGCCAGAGAGTTGAATGAAATGAATTATGAATTTAAGGCTCTTATTAATTGGACAGGAGAATTGTCAGAACAGGAAATCCGGGAGGTTTTAAAGGGAGTTGTGGAAGCGCATGGCAAAAAAAGGATCCATAATGTGAATCCATTCGAATTGCCTGGCCGACTTTGGGAGTTTCTGATCGAAAAAGTAGAAGTAGGTGAGAATATGATCTGGCAAAATATGGGGAAGAAGAATATCAACAGATTGGTTCATGTTTTGATGAACGACGAATATTCAGTAAGTGGAAAAACCACTTTTAAAGAAGAGTTTGTAACCTGTGGTGGGATAAGTCTTCAGGATATTGATATAAAGACCATGCAGAGTAAGAAAGTGCCAAATCTCTATTTCGCCGGCGAAGTTTTAGATATAGATGGAGTAACCGGTGGATTTAACTTTCAGGCTGCATGGACAACGGGGTTTATAGCAGGGAAGCTGAGATAAAAATACCTATGAGGTATTTAAAATCACTCAATCTCATCCGAGAAAGCAGTCCCGATCTCGTGACGTAAGTTATACCTGCTCTTCATTACTTCACCATAAGCACCACAACTCCTGATGGCAAGAATATCACCTCGTTTTAACTCAGGAATTTCGTAATCCGTTCTGAATACGTCTGAACTTTCGCAAATCGGACCCACGATATCGTATTGCTTGTTGGCTCTTCCGGTTCGATCTGAAATGATTTGGATTTCATGTTTCGCCTGATACAAAGCCGGACGGATAAGCTCGGTCATGCCTGCATCAATTATGGCAAAGTTTTTCTCGATCCCTGTTTTGGTATAAAGTACACGGGTAATAAGGCTTCCTGATTGACCTACAACGGAACGCCCCAATTCAAAGTGTAATTGCTGGTGAGACTTAAGTTGCAGGTGATTTTCAAAAGTTTCGAAGAATTTCTTGAAATCAGGGATTCCACTATTATCCGGACTGGAATAATTTATCCCGAATCCACCTCCAACATTAATGATCGTAAGTTTATACCCTTTATTTTCAAAAGCTTCGTTTAGTTCGTTTGCTCTCAGGCAAAGTTCTTTAAAGGGTTTGAGTTCTTCAATTTGGGAACCAATATGGAAATGAATTCCAATTAGTTTTATATGCTTTAAAGATGGAAGTAATTCGAAAATATCAGGAAGATCTTTTTCGTTGATACCGAATTTATTTTCTTTTAAACCGGTAGTAATATACTTATGAGTGTTGGCATCAACATTAGGATTGATCCTTAGTGCAACCTTTGCAACCCGGTTGTTCTGAGAAGCTAATTCGTTGATTACTTCCAGTTCCTGAACCGATTCTACATTAAAGCATAGAATATTATTTTCCAGACCGATCTCGATCTCAATATCTCGTTTTCCTACACCTGCAAAAGCAATTTTATCAGGAGAGAAACCACAATCTATAGCTCTTTCTACCTCGCCTCCGCTTACACAGTCTGCAGATAACCCGGCCTTAATGACTTCATCCAAAATCCGAGGGTGAGAATTGGCTTTCAATGCGTAGTGAATATGATAGCCTTTAGAAACGCCATGCTCGTTTATCTGATCCAGAGTTTTTCTGAACAGATTCAGGTCATAAAAATAAAATGGAGTGGTTCGGTCTTTGAAAGAGTCGAGTTGGTAGTTAGAAAACATCAGTGCGGCAATTTTGGATCTGGTTTTTGATCCGTTTCATTATCTGATGGATTCTTTGAATCAGCATCTTCTGAGACAAGACCTATGATTGTATCTCCTGCCTGAGGTGAAGGAGGATTATCCAGCGAAAAAGGCTCTATTGTATTTGAACTTGAAACCACAAATAAAGGTAGTGCTTTATCACCATATTTTTTTTCATAATTTTCAAAAGAAAATTCAGGAGTAATAGGGGTTTTTCGGATACCTGCTCCTGACCTCAAAAATTCTGAGATCTTATCAAAGTTCATCTCTTTTGAGAACAGCGTTCGACCACCAAGGGAATCATTTGATTCTAATTCCTTTTTACTGGCGGTTGAAAGTGGAGGCAATTGGAATACCGAAGAATTGCCAAAGATCTCTGCAAACTGAATAGCTGTTAATGAATTCACTTCATCGTTAGGAGTCAAGGCTAAAGTTTTTCCAATTCCATCCAGATCAATTTCGTCCATAGCATACTCGGAAAGAATATTTCCGTAATAAGTATCCAGACCGGACTTTCTGGCTTTGGTTATGTTTTCCCAGTTAGAATCAGCAACTAATACTTTAAATCCAAATTCTTTGATTGCATGGGCGATCATCCTGGCCCAGTTGTGAGCCCCAACAATAACCACGCCTTTAGGAGCAGCTTTGGCAACTCCTAAGAGTTTTGCAACAGGGCTCGCTGATAATCCATAAATGGTTACGGTAGCAATAATTACAATAAAGGTATATGGAACCAATTGTTCTGCGTCAGCATAACCTTCCTGTTCTAATCGGAGAGCAAAAACCGCAGATATTGCAGCGGCTACGATTCCTCTGGGAGCCATCCAAGCTACAAAGGCCTTTTCTCTCCAATTAAGATTAGAGCCAAGTGTTGAAAAGAAAATTGCAGCAGGACGTATAACTAAAATAAGAACTACTAAAAATAATGCGGCTCCCCAATTAAAGAATTCAAGAGCTGAAACTTCCAATCTTGATGCCAGAAGAATAAAAAGAGCAGAAATCAAAAGTACCTGCAGGTTCTCTTTGAATTCTATGATGTGTTTAATGCGGGCAGATTTCTGATTAGCAAGTATGATACCCATCACAGTTACGGTTAATAGACCGGACTCATGCTGTAGATGATTCGAAATCACAAACACTCCAACAACAATCATCAGAGTAACCGGGTTTTGCAGATAATCCGGAATCCAGTGCTTCTTGAGGGTGAAGTACATAATTCCAGCACCAATTGCACCAAAGAATGTTCCGTAAGCCAGAGTTTGTATAATTACTAAACCAGCGTGACCATCCATATTTGAAAAGCCACCTGATATGATGACTTCGAAAACAAGAACTGCCATCATTGCCCCGATCGGATCGTTTACAATTCCTTCCCATTTTACTACAGAACCCGCGGTTTCCGTAGGGCGTACTTGCCTGAGCAAAGGCACAATAACGGTTGGTCCGGTTACTATAAGTATCGCTCCAAACAAAACGGATAATTCTAATCCCAGATCTAGAATATAGAGAGCGGCCAGAGAAGCTAATGTCCATGTAACAATTACCCCAATGGTTATAAGCTTAATTACCGTACCACCAATTTTACGGAACTCAGACATTTTTAAACTGAGCCCACCTTCAAAAAGAATTATGGCAACGGAAATAGAAACAAATGGACTAAGCAAATCGCCCATGAGTTTATCGGGATCAAGTAACCCGGTGACAGGTCCGGCAATAATTCCGAAACCTAATAAAAGTAAAATTGCAGGTAGTTTTGTTCTCCAAGCAAGCCATTGAGCAGAAATTCCCAACGCCAATACACTTGCAAGACCAACAGCTATATATTCAGACATAAATTAAAGTTAGTTTAATTATCCTTTTGGAGTATAAGTCGGAATAACTCTTTTTGCTAACAGAGCGTTTGTTTTTTATTGAGCCAGTTTGGATATAATTTCATCGATCGTTAGTTGAGCTTCGTCACTTTCTTTCATATTTCTGAGAGTGAACTTCTTTTCTTGTAATTCATTGTCACCAACGATCAATGCAAATGAAGCATTTTCTCTATTAGCATCTTTCATTTGAGCCCTCATTGAGCGATCAAGATAATCCATTGTAGCTGAAATCCCATTTTCACGAAGAACCGGAAGTGTTTTCAAAGCCCACCTGCGAGCATCATCCCCAAGGCTGACAATAAATACATCAACTTTTTTCTCATTAGCCAGAGATATATCAAGTTCTTCACAGGCTATAAAAAGTCTTTCCATTCCGGCTGCAAATCCAACGGCAGGAGTGGGTTTACCACCAATTTCTTCTACTAATAAATCATAGCGTCCACCGCCAGCCAGTGCATCCTGCGAACCCAGATCAGGACTTGTTAACTCAAAAGCGGTTCTTGTGTAATAATCCATACCACGAACTAAAAGAGGGTCGAGTGTATATTCGATATTTAATGAAGAAAGCATTTCACAGACCTGATCAAAGTGAGCTTTTGATTCTTCATTCAAATGATCACTTATAACAGGAGCGTTCTTAATGAATTGCTGATCTTCCGGCTCTTTAGAATCCAGTATTCTCATTGGATTTTTTTCAAGTCTCTTTTGAGAGAGTTCACTTAGCTCATCAAAATGAGGCTTGAGGTATTCTTTTAAAACAGATTTATAGTTTTCTCTGCTTTCAGGGTCACCAACAGAATTAAGTTTCAGATCAAAATTTTTGATTCCAATTCTATGATAAATACGCATCATAAAAGCAATACATTCTACATCTGCTACAGGGTTATCGGTTCCTATAACCTCAACACCGAATTGATGGAATTGTCGTTGTCTTCCTTTTTGAGGCCGTTCAGCGCGGAACATAGGCCCAATGTAATACAACTTTTGAGAACCACCCCTTTGATCCAGATGATGTTGAACATATGCTCTGACAACAGGAGCTGTCAACTCAGGGCGTAGCACATAATTACTTTCCCCTTTGGTAAATGCAAAGATCTCTTTCGTTACAATATCAGTAAGCTGGCCAATGCCTCGTTTAATTAGTTCAGTTTGCTCCATAATTGGAGTTCTGATCTCTTCAAAATTAAACTTTGCTGCTTCTTCATGAATGATATTTTCCAGCGCTCTCCATTTCGGGGATTCAACAGGAAGGATATCTACCATTCCAAGGTGTGTTGTATACTTTGCTTTGGCCATTTGTATTATTGTAAGAAATCTAATTCGGGTCAAAGATAAGGTTCGTGTGGATGAATTTCTCAATTATAGCTACCTTAATAAAGCTTTTCACAATGCAATATTTATACTCTAATTTATGATACTCATAACAAAGCCTTTTTTCCCTCCTTTTGACGAGTATGAAGAACTTTTGAAAAAAATATGGACAAGTGGTTGGATCACAAATAATGGACCCTTTGTGCTTAAACTTGAGAAGAGTTTAAAAAAATATTTAGATGTACCATCTTTATTATTTGTCGGAAATGGTACTATTGCATTGCAGATCGCAATAAAGACTCTGAACCTAGAAAAAGAAATTATTACTACTCCATTTAGCTATGTAGCAACAAGTAGTAGTATTTTTTGGGAAAATTGTACTCCTGTTTTTGCGGATATAGATAAAAGTACTTTCAATATAGATCCTAAAAAAATAGAAGAAAAAATCACTCCAAATACTACGGCAATACTTGCAACTCACGTTTTCGGAAATCCATGCGATGTGGAAGTTATTCAGAAAATAGCCTCAGAAAATGAGTTGAAAGTAATTTATGATGCAGCTCATTGTTTTGGTTCTAAGTATAAAGGCGAATCAATTTTCAAATGGGGAGATATTTCAACTGCTAGTTTTCATGCAACAAAAATATTTCATACAGTTGAAGGAGGAGCACTAGTTTCACAAAATCCGGATATTATCAAGAAAGCCAGTTACATGAGAAACTTTGGACATGATGGTCCCGGTAAATTTAATGGAGTTGGAATTAATGGAAAAAATTCAGAACTACATGCTGCGATGGGAATTCTGAATCTGAAATATATTGATGAAATTCTTGAGAAAAGAAAAGAACAGTATTTTTTCTATGCTAATTCGCTTAAAGGATTAGATTTACATTTTCAGAAAGTTAAAGATCAGTGTGAAACAAACTTCTCTTATTTTCCAGTTCTATTTGATAAAGAAAGCTTATTATTAAAAGTGTTAGAGCAACTGAAAAAGAAAGATATAGTTCCCAGAAGGTACTTTTACCCGTCTTTAAATAAATTAGGCTACTTAAATGGCGAAGCTAAGATCTCGGAAGATATCTCATCCAGAATATTATGCCTGCCACTATATCATGATCTTCAAATTCAGGATCAAGAGGTTATTGTTAGAACCATAAAAAATTGTTTGTAAAAAATGAAGATTTCGACTAAACAATTCTTAGATTTTCTGTCCTTTAAAGAGATAGAGTTTGATCATAGTATATCAACCCAAGGTTCCTTTACCGTAGCATCTATTTTTGAACCGATTAAAAAAGGTTTTTATTTTTTTGCTGGAGATACAATTCCACTTGAAATAGAAGACTCTCTACTCGTAGTTAGTAATAGATGTAAGAGTGGTAATGCTTCTAATAGCTTAGTTAAATTAACTAACTATGATCCACAATTAGCTTTCTATGAGTTTTTAAATGTAATAGTAAAAAAACCAAACGCTTCTATTTCTGAAAGATCAATTATATCGAGAGGAGCTGTAATTGGTAAAAACGTATTAATAGAAGATTTTTGCGTTATTGGTAATTGTGAGATCGGTGAAAATACAATCATTCGAAGTAACACAAAAATACACGATGGTGTCCAAATATCAGAGAATTGTGTTCTTGAGGCGGGTTGTATTATTGGTGCTGAAGGAGTTGCTTGGATATGGAATTCAGATGAATCTAAAAGAATAAGACAGCCACAATTGGGAGGAGTAAAAGTAGGGAAAAACTGTTTTTTAGGTGCAAATACTATAGTGGTAAGAGGTTCTTTAAATGAAAAAACTAGCATAGGCAGAGATACAATTATGGCGCCTGGTTGTAGAATAGGTCATGGAAGCAAAATTGGAGGTTTCGTTCATTTCTCTAATAGTGTTACTTTGGGAGGTAATGTGATTATTGATGATAATTGTTTTGTGGGCTCAGGAGCTGTTATTAGACCAAAAGTAAAAATATTAAATAATACAGTTGTAGGGGCCGGAGCTGTTGTTGTAAAGAATTCTAAAAATCAAGGTATGATGCTTATGGGAGTGCCGGCCAAAGAAAGTGAGGTTTCGAAAAAACCAAGCGCCATGCCAAAACAAAAAAAATAATTAGATGATTTCAAAAAAAATATCTGTAGGATCTAATGTATTTATTCACCCTTTAGCATTAATAGAGGATGACGTTGAAATTGGAGACAATACCCATATTGGTCCATTTTGTATTGTAAGAAATGGGGCAAAAATTGGAAAAGATTGCAAATTTACAGCTTATTGTGAAATTAGGGACAATGTAACCATTGGAAGTGGCACTACATTTGGAAGCAGGTGTACCATCTCTGCGAATGCAAAGATTGGGTCAAATGTTAGCATTAAATATGGTTTTGTATTAACAGATACACCCGACCTTGAAGAAGGAAGTGTTAAAGTTGTTGGGAGTGTAGGAGATGGAACGCTCATTGGTGCAAATGTAACATTAATGCCTGGTTTTAGCATTGGTTCAATGGCAATAATAGGTGCCTGCTCTCAAGTCAGATCCAATGTCAGTGATAACGAAGTATGGTACGGAAATCCGGCTAAGTTTTTTAGAAAGAGGTAATGATAAATCAAACTAGTTAGTTAATCTTGAAAATACTTTTTTTAAGATTTTATTTACTTCAGCTGAAAGTTTAAAAAACCAGACACTTCCAAGAAAGAGGACTGTAATAAATAGAGATCGTAGGATAATATCAAAATATGTATTAAAAATCTGAGGGATCATTTCTGACATCAAAAAAGACAATACACCCACCACTAAAATACCCAAAGTTTCCCAGCGGAAAGGTTGCATTTTAAATTTTACCCACACAAATACCATTTTAATTAAATTATAGAGAAAAATAGAAGAAGCTGTTGCAATTGCCGCACCTACCAAACCATAAGTTGGTATTAGTAAAAAGTTTAATATTATTGAATTTAGCATAAGAAAACCAGAGAAAATAAAATCGTACCTATAATATTTAGAAGAGATTATTATTTGACCATTTGCACCAGTTGCAATATCGAAAAGGTTGGCTAAACCAATGATAAAAATGACTATACTTCCTTCAGCAAAAGCGTCTGGAAGAAGGCTGTATAGGTTATCAATATTTGCAATTACACCGATGTAAATTAATAAACCGGCAAGCAATTGGTTTAAAGAAGATTGTTTATAGATATTTTCAATGTTTGAAAGATCTTTATCCTTAAAAGATTTAGAAATCACTGGGAATGAAATTTTTGATATTGATCTTCTTGGTATTGAAATTACAGCACCAACGTAAAGGGCAATTGCATAGATACCTGTCTTCTCAAGCCCCTCAAAAATATCTACCATTATAATATCTATGTTGCCAACAAGTATCATTGTAAAGCCGCTAAAAAATGAAAAGAAACTGTATTGAGAAATATTTTTTCGAGTTAGCTTATCAAAGGGTTTGAACGAAACTTTAAATCTTAAGTATCCTTTCTTTATAGCATAGAATAATAATATGATGTATTGAAGAGTATAATTGAAAACAAAAATGAGAATAAAATGATCAAATGAAATGAGATCATAATAGAATAGAACCAAGTCCAAAATTACTATTAACCGAAGTAACACTTCTTGAAGAAAGGAAGCGAATACTGTATTGAACGATGCTTTAATAAATGCATTTAGAAGTCCAAACGAAGCAAGAGAGAAAATAAGGGGAATTAATAAATAGAAATAATCTACCAGTAAAGAACTATCAGAATATAACTCTAAAAACCTATCTTCGAATCCAATAAAAAGAAAGCTAAAAACAAATAGGCCTATTAATGGTGGTATAACAAACACCCAAAAGAGCCCCTGAGGATTATCTGATTTTTGGGATAAATAAGGAAAAAATTTAATAATAGAATTAGGCACACCAAGGTTTACAAGCTGAACACTTACTGTCATGATAGCTATCATTGATCTTGTAAGGCCAAAACCTTCTGCTCCAATAATATTTGGGAATAGAAAAATAGTAGATACAAAACCTATAACCACCCCTATATATGAAATAAGAGCATTTTTAATACTTTGATTAACTATAATTCCCAATTTTCTTTTCTATAAATTTTCAATTGTGCAGAGAAGATCTTCAAATCTTTTTTTGGAATAAACAGGTCCAAAATTTTTTAAAAGTAATTCTTTATTTTCCTTTTTTTCAGCTTTGTTTATTGAGGTTTTAGGGGCATAGTTTTCAGTTTTTAAAATATGGAATCCTTTTTCAATTAAATGGTCATATAAACCGGATTTTGAATTAAGAAATACATTGCTTTCAAACCAAAGTGCTAATATAATATTCCCTAAAGCTTGTTGCCTACAGTGGTTCATTATTACTGATTCACAACTGTTCAGAATTTGAATATACTGTTCAAAAGGCAAATAATTATTTAATATAGTTGCTGGTTTACCAAGATGTTTTTTAGCATACTCCTGCACGTACTCTGCATAGTTTCTATTTCCATAGCTTAAAGGAATGAAGACTTTGCGGTCTTTTAAGTCAAACCTAGATAAATGATCGATAAGTTCTACATGATTATTCGAAAAAGAAGCAGAGTTGCCTAGCATAATATTTTTTCGAGGTAAGCCTTCCTGAACCTCTGGCTTCTGGAAAAAGACGTTATTTAAGTAATTAATATTAAACGAACCTGCTTTGACATTATAGTTTTTCAAAAGCATTTCATAATCTTGTTGGACTACCGGGATTATCAAGTCGATTTTATTAAAAGCTTTTAAAACATGTTTATTAGGAGGGATATAGTCTGAAAACCTGCCTAGAATAGATTTTAGTAAGTCTTTGAAACCCTTATAACTTTTTAATCCGATTTTAAACCTAACAAGACGAGTTTTTTTGAGTAAGAATTGATTTTCAAATCCTCCCAAATAGTATAAGTCAGCTCCCCAGCAGAACCAGATAATTTTCTTTTTTGATTTCAATCTATTAATAATTTTTGCATTTCTTTCGTTTAAGAAATGAACAAAAATCACTTTTGCATTGTCCACAAAGCTTTCAAAAACAGAATCATTAATGCCGTTCAAATCAATATCTTTATAGTCATTTCCAACCACTACTATCTTGTGATCATTAGAATTGCCTATCAGATTCTTTAGGTTATATCTTATATTTGAGTTGATTATTAGATGCAGATATTTAAATCTCATTGTATATATATTAAAATAGGGTACTAAAAAGTTTTAAAGAACATATTAGTTTAATGTAATTGAATTAATCGCCTAAGATAAAGCCTATTATTTAGTTTGCGTCTCTTTAGTTTTCAAATTAGGGAATATTTTTAGTGAATAAGAAAATTACTTATTGTATTGTTTTTCTTTTTAGTAAATAGCTTCTTTACCTTCATCCCAAATAAAAGAATGAAATAATAAATATGAGTATAAAAGGGATCAAAAGAGTTTTAATATTAGCACCACATACTGACGATGCAGAATTGGGTTGTGGTGGAACTATGGCTCGCTTTTTTGAAGAAGGAATTGATATTTACGTAGCGGCGTTTTCTACTGCCAGAGCTTCTCTGCCTGAAGGCTCTGATCCGGACATGCTAAAAAAAGAGTTTTTAGCTTCCATGAGGATATTGGGGCTCCCGGCATCAAATCTGCATGTTTATGACTATCAGGTTCGAATGCTATCTTATCACAGACAGGAAGTGTTAGAAGAGATGGTGAAACTAAAAAAATCAATACTTCCCGATTTGGTTTTGGTACCTTCGGGAAGCGATCTTCATCAAGATCACGAAGTGGTTTACAATGAAGGATTACGAGCTTTTAAAGATGTTAGTATTTGGGGTTATGAATTACCTTGGAATCATGTAAGTTTTTCAACACAAGCTTTTGTCAAGCTTAGCCAGCCACACTTAGATAAAAAATGGGAAATGATGCAGGTGTATGAGTCCCAGTTTATAAAACAGCGACCATACTTCACTAAAGAATTTATGGAAGGCTTAGCAAGAGTAAGAGGGGTTCAAATTGGAGAACCATATGCTGAGGCTTTTGAAGTTGTTCGCCTGAAGGTCTGAAAAATATATTTTTATGGAAAAACTTTCTCTGGAAGATATAAAAGAAAAATTATCTGTTAGTTTCAAATTCAAAGGAAATAATGAACTTGAATATGTAGATAATTTCAAGAGCATATTAGATGCTGATGAACACTCAATTGTTTGGTGCAGTCCTGATAAAGAAAATAAGCTAGAACTTATAAGCCAAACAGCGGCAAAGTTAATTATTTGTGATAATACTGTACAACTGAACGAATCTTTGCTTGAGGAAAAAGGATTTATAATAGTTGAAAATCCGAAGCTGGCGTTTACCAGATTGATGCGAAATGTTTTTCCCGTTATTTCAGAAACAGGTGTTCATAAATCAGCGACTATTCATCCTGATGCCGAAATTGCATCTTCAGCATACGTTGGTCCTAATACATACGTAGGAAAGTGCAAGATTGGAAAAAACACGGTTCTGCAAGGAAATAATTATGTATACGATAACACCACTATTGGAGATGAAGTGGTTATTGAGGCAGGAGCAATTTTAGGAGCTGAGGGTTTTGGAATGGCAAAAACTGATGACGGAAAATGGGAGAGGTTGCCTCACATTGGAGGATTAGAAATCCATGATCACGTAGAAGTTGGAGCAGCAACCACTATAGACAGAGGAACATTAGATAACACCATAATTGGTGCAGGTACGAAGATATCCAAGTCGGTACATATTTCGCATAATGTTCAAATTGGTAAGGATTGTTTGATTACGGGTTGCGTTGCAATAGCAGGATCTACAACCATTGGGGATAATGTATGGATCAGTCCAAATGCTACATTGCTTAATAAATTAAAAATTGGAAATAATGTTTTCATTTCAGTTGGAGCAACCGTTACACAGGATATAAAAGACAATTTTCAGGCATTAGGCAGAAAGATTTTACCGAAAGGATGATATAGATTTAGAATTTTATGAAAGTAGAAGACATTATCAGAGAAGTTCTTTACATAGATGAAACAACAGAGCTTTCAGATGACATTGGTCCCGGACAGCTGGAAGCTTGGGACTCTTTGGGGCATGTGAATATCATCACAGCTATAGAAGATGAATATGATATTGAAATTTCACCCGAAGAGATTGGAGAAATAAACTCTATTACTGAAATTAAAAAAATATTGATCAAAAAAGGTGCCATAACAGAGTAATGAAAGTTAACTCAATAGTTGAAGGCTTTTTTTATAATTCAGAAAAGACTCCCGATAAAACTGCATTAATATGGGGAAACGAAAAGATTTCTTATGAAGAGGTTTCTGAATGTATTTTAAAAGTAGCAGGTTTCCTGAAAAATCAAGGGGTTTCTGAAGGGGATAGGGTCGCATTTTATGGTGAAAAAAGCCCTTTATTTTTATATACATATTTTGCAACACATTTGATCAATGCGGTTGCAGTTCCTCTCGATATAAAATTACCTGATGAAAGACTGGCCGATTTAATTTCTCAGACAGAGCCACATATACTACTTCACCCTACTGATATCAGCCATTCTTTTAAACAACTTCCGTTTGATAAGAATCTATTAGATGCTGAGCCACTTAAGAGTTTCGAGTTTCCTGATAAGGATTTGACAGCGGATATACTTTTTACTACAGGAACTACCGGAAGCTCGAAGGGAGTGAAGTTAACACACCATAATATTTTAGCGGGAGCTGAGAATTCTAATATATTTATTGGTAACAATTCTTCTGATACTGAGATCATACCTTTGCCATTGCATCATGCATTTGGGTTGCGAAGATTAAGAACAAATATGCTTCTTGGAGCTACGGTAGTACTGGTAGATGGTTTTATTTTTCCTAAGCTCTTTTTTGATGCAATGGAAAATTACGGAGCTAACGGAATATGTATGGTTCCTGCAGGATTCTCAATTGTGAAGAAGCTTATGAAAAGAACCTATATCGATTACTTTAAAAAATTAAAGTATATAGAATTTGGTAGTTCTTCGATGGAAAACTCTGAGAAAAAGGATCTGGCTGAAGCTCTCCCTGACACAAGAATTTGTATGCATTATGGGTTAACAGAAGTAGCGGCAAATATTTTTATTGAGTTTCATGATGACGATTCAAAATTGAATGCCTTAGGAAAACCGAGTCCGAATACTTTGGTTAAGATCGTTAGTGATGCCGGAATAGAACAACCTACTAAGGAAGTTGGAGAGATTGTAGTAAAAGGAGCGGTTCAAACCCCTGGATATTGGAAGAAGCCTGAGCTTACTAATGATTCCTTTATAAATGGTTGGTTCAAGACGGGAGATCTTGGGTTTGCTGATGAAGAAGGCTACATATTTTTGAGTGGCAGAAAGGATGATGTCATGAATATTGGAGGGAAAAAAGTTTTCCCAGGAGAAATTGAGGAGATAATTAATCAACATATTCTTGTTAAAGATTCGGCATGCATATCAGTGAAAGAAAGTGGAGTGATAACAGGTGAAATGATCAAAGCGTTTGTTGTGCCTGAAAACAAAGAAAAGCTTGATTTAAAAGAGTTGATGAACTTTTTAAGAGAAAAGCTGGAGCCTTTTAAAATCCCAAGTGAAATAATTTTTATTTCCAGGATCCCTCATACATCTTCAGGTAAAAAGCAAAGAGATAAGTTGAAGTGAAAAACTCCGGACTATTTTCTTTGCTCTATTTGGTCCTCTAATATTTCGGTAAGTCGGGCAGATAAATTATTAAAACTATACTTTTCGACTTCATCTTGATCCTGTTCAAAAAGAATCTCTCCGTTTTGAGAAGCATCGTATACTCTTTGGATAAATCGATAAACACCTTCATCATCATTGTGGTCAAAAAATTCCCCAATATTAGTTTTTTGTACAAGATCTGATGCGGCGCCATCAATTGGTCCAATTCCAAGAACTGGTTTACGCGAAATCATATACTCAAATACTTTGGTAGATAATGCAAATTTACTATTCTTTGATTTGCCTATAGTTAGCAACAATAAATCTGATTGAACGGCCAAGTTTATCATTTCTTCATGTGAAATGTAATTACTAAAGCTAAACTTAATTTTAGAGGAGGTCTTTTTTAATTGGATCTGAATATCAGGGTCAATATTGCCATAAAATTCAAAGGCGATATTGTTTGCTATTTCAGGATTTGATTCTTCAATCTTCTTAAGAGCATGTATAAGGCTGTCTGGTTTTTGATTGATCTTCATGCTACCGAAATATCTAATCGTAAATTTTGAGTTTGCTACTATCTGCTCTGTATTATCGATAATATGATCAGGATCAAAGCCATTTGTGATCCGGGTAACTTTATCTTGGATGTTATTTTCAGGAAAAAACCCATTATTAACTACAGTAATATGATCTGCTTTATCCAGTACAGCAGCTTCAAGCTTCCGATTCTTCTTTTTTGCTCGTTTACTCTGAGGGTTATCATCATAATAATATATGTTCGTCCAGGGATCCCGAAAGTCAGCAACCCATGGAAGCTTACTCCAGTCAGCTAATTTCTTGGCAACTAAATTGGTTGTAGGTGGCGGAGAAGTTGACAGAATAATATCAGGATTTTCTTGACGAATAATTTTTTTCCCAAGTGGAACAGCAAACCATTTCCATGTAAATTTTGCATCGGGAACCATAAGATTGAGGCGAGCCCAAACAGCAAGTTTTGATATCCAGCTAGTGTTTTTTCTATAAAATATAGATGGATTACTAGTCTTCTCTTTTTTCTTATGACCGGAACTAAGAAGCCCGACAGGCTCGATAATATTTGATCTGTATACCTTACATTTTTCAAAAATTGGGTGATCAGCTTCTTGAATAATTCCCGAAGCTGATTTCTTAGTAGTAAGTATTACTACTTCCCAATCATTTCTTAAAAGGTATTTTACAAATCTGGAAATACGGTAAGCTCCTACTCCTGCAAAAGGATACCAGTAATAAGATATGATGAGTATCTTTTTACGACTCACCTAATTTCTTTCTTTTAAAATAATTCAGCCCGAATAATAGAGCGATCAAAATTTGAAATCCCAGACTAACCCAAGATAATGTTACACCAATTGAGTAAGATTTAGGCTTGAATTCTAACTTTAAGGTATGCTCACCTTCAGGTATTTCAAATCCCCGTAAAACAAAATTAGTTTTATAGATAGGGATTTCATTTCCATTCAATGTTGCAACCCACCCAGCTGGATAATAGATCTCACTTAGAACTAAAAAGCCGGGCTTACCTCTTTTTAAGGCTAGTGTCATTTCTGCACCTGTATATTCTGTTACCTCTACTTTAGATGTACTATCAGGTGATGTTGAAAGTGTCTCTGTAGTCTCGACAACTGCAATCGAAGAATAATCAACATTTGGTTGTTCAACAAAATCATAAGCTTCATTTGGAGTTGCAGCGGTTACTAATGAATCTACAAAAAAGGCTTTGGGTAATAATTTCTCATTTTTATAAACAGTACCTCCTGTGCTATTGAAAACAGGTGTGAGGCCAGGAATATTTAAACCCTGTTGATAGGTTATATATTTGATATTTAAAGCACCCAAAAGGTCAAGATTTAAACCGGCATTGCCTTTGAACAGTGGTCCGCCATTTGCCTGAAGGTCAGCAACAATACTAAGTTTTGCACCTGTATAACCCCCAATAGTTGGGTAAAAGTAAGAAGGAACTGCATTACTGAAGGCTCCATCCATCAACGGAAATACTCTGTATTCGTATTCACCATTATCAGAATAAATGTTATCCATAATATATTGATCAGTATCTCTTTTCTGAGATTCTAAATAACGCTCAGGACTAACATTCGCACTTACGATAACTTGCTCAGGCACATAACGCTTTCCTACACTTATCATGTCGAAACCGGTTACAATTATTAATCCAATGGATGCAATGGCAATTGAGATCTTTTGTTTTAGAGTCAACCAAATTATTGCACATGAAAAGACTAAAAATAATCCAAACCTAAACAGGTCTTTATTTGCTCCGTCTTTCCTGTCAGGTACAAAATTTTGATCAACGTAACTGATAGCTCTTTGTCTAACCTGAGGATTATTCGGGTTAACGTTATTTTGTTGAGCTATTTGATTAGCAATATTTTCGACCTCTCCCGGCTTAGTAAAGTCCATGGTTTTTACCTGGATCAATACAAAAGCGAATATAAATAGAGTTACACCTAGTGGTACATATAATTCCTTTAATGAAACAGATTTATTTTTTAAAAATTCAAAAAACCAGGAAAGACCATATATAGCTACAACGGAATAACAAAAAGCGGTGAGAACAAGCCAGGTTTCAGGGGCTCTGAATTTGTCAAAGAATGGGATGATATTAAATGCCAGTTCGTTGATGAGCGCAAAGTTTTCTCCCCAGGAAAAAATAAGAGCCAAAGTGCCGGCACCAAAGAAAACGAACATTGTCTTTCCCTTTTGTTTGAATAATGCCATCAAAAGGAAAGGCAGAGTTATAGCTCCAAGATAATGAGGGCCAGAAGTCACAGACTTAGGACCGAAATATGTTGGCGAAGCTCCTCCAAAAATTTCAGGGACAAATAGTGTCAATGATTCTTTAATTCCCTGAGACCAGGCAAAAGCATAGCTTGTGGACAAACCGGAAGAACCATCAAGTGCGGAACCACCTCTTATGCTAAATTGAGAGTATTCCTGAAGTGTTAGAAAACTTCTCGCATGGCCCATTATCCCAATTATTCCACCAACGAATAATAAAGCAGTGATAAAGCCAAATTGTTTAAGATCTTTTTCTTTTATCAATTTCCAAGAATCCGATATCCAAAGAAAACCTATTAAATACATAAAGTAATATGTTATCTGAGGATGTCCTGCACGAACTTCTAAAGCCAAAGCTACTGAGAATAAAAGTAGGCCGGCTAATTTATTTTTTGAATGAATAAGCTTCCAATAACCGGCTAATATCCATGGTGCATAGGCGAGCGCTGCAAATTTTGAAGTATGACCCGCGCCAATAATAATCGGGAAATAGGTGGTTAAAGAATAAAGCAAACTCCCTAAAACTGCTGTAAGAGGCTTAAAGCCCATTAATATCAGCAAAAAGTACATGCCTGATAACATTATCCAGTAAGGAAATGCTGGATAAATAGAATAAAATAATTTATAAAGGTTGTCTAAATGTGGTACAGACTTTACTATAGAAACAACATATGCGGGCATACCCATATACATGTTTTCAACCCACAGAGGCTCTTCTCCATATTTTTCTCTGTAATCTATTACTGATTCTGCCCCGGCTCTCCATTGAGTAATGTCGTGGCGTTGAAATTCTTTACCTCCAATCGTAGTTGCGGTAAACAGAATAAATGGCACCAAAAAAAGAAAAGACAGGGCAATCAGGTGCTGTTTTACTTCCGAAAGATTGTAGAAAAACCCTTCATTCGTGTCTTGAGTATCAGAATCTTTCATAATATTATTCAATTACCTTTGGTACTCGGAAGTAATCTGAATCAGCATCAGGAGCATTCTTGAGAGCGTCTTCATGTGAAAGCGGCTCTTTTGCTTCATCTTTTCTAAACCGGCTATCAAGGTCGATTACATGTTCCAAAGGAGCAACATTGGAAGTATCTACTTCATTTAAAAGCTCCATGTATTCTAAAATACTGCTCATATCCTTAGCATAGGACTTAGCCTCTTCATCAGTTACCTGAAGTCTGGCAAGGTTAGCTATATAATGAACATCTTTTTCTGATACAGACATATAGTATTTATTATTAATTTAAATGAGGGTGAATTTAAGAAAGATTAAGTGAAAGGTTAATTCTATATTCAAAAAAAGACCTAATGCTTGGGAAATTATTGAAATTATACCCATTTTCGATCAGCTAATTCATTAAGAATGATAAAGAAGAAAATAACAATTAAAAATTCATCGGGTTTGCATGCCAGACCATCCGCTGCATTAGTAAAAACTGCGAGTAAGTTTACTTCGGATTTTTTTATTCATTTTTATGGTTATAAGGTTAATGGGAAAAGTATTTTAGGTGTTATGACCTTAGCTGCTGAACACGGAGCAGAACTAGAACTTGAATTTGAAGGGAGTGATGAGAAAGAGGCTATGAAAACGATTACTGAGCTGATTGATAATAAATTTGGCCTTAAGGATGAGTGAAATTGAGAGTGTAGATCATAAAATTATTAGTGGAATACCAGGAAACTCGGGAATTGCCATTGGTAATATTGTCTGTATCAACAATAAGAGACGAAAAGTGCTTCCAAAATCCATTTCTGTTTCGGAAATAGATTTTCATCTAAATAATTTTAAAGATGGAAGAACGGCTTTAGTAGCTGAGCTATCTGATATGTTAGAATATCTGGATGCACAATCAGGTTCGATTATTGAGACCCAAAAGCAAATTGTTTTGGACTCCGAAGTAGAAAAAAGAGTGGAGTCTATGATAAAAGATGAGCTGCTCTCCAGCGATTTCGCAGTTTACAAAACTTTTTGTGATTTCATTGAAAGATTAAAAGAAAGTGGATCTGAGCTTTTTCGACAACGAATAGTAGATCTGGAGAATCTTAGAGACCGCTTTATTGATGTGATTTGTGACGATGAAAAAAGCTTTTCAATTAAAAAAGGGACTATTCTTGTAACTAAAGAGCTCAGTCCGGCAGAATTAGTGACCCTTCACGCCGACGGTTTATCAGGGTTAGTAATGGAAAAAGGGGGGATTACATCTCATGCGGCCTTAATTGCTCAATCACTTGAAATTCCATGTATAGTTAGCGCAAAAAATGCTACATCTAAAGCATTTAACACAAAGGGAATATTAGATGGAAGGGAAGGGCTTCTGATTCTGGAGCCGGAAAAGGAGATGCTGGATAGTTATAAAACTAAACTTAAAAAGCTAAAAAAAACCCAGAAAAGATTACTTGATAACATCAATGAGCCTTCTCTAACTAAATCGGGAACAGAATTTTTTCTTTCTGCAAATATAGAATTTGAGTCAGAGCTGAATCAATTGAAAAAATATAATGCTACAAATATTGGTCTGCTCAGAACGGAAGGGTTGCTTTTCAGTAATAAAACTGAGTTCGATGATCAGATAAGATTTTATGAATCAGTATTATCCTCCACAGAGGGTAGTGTTACATTTAGGCTGTTTGATGTAGGTGGGGATAAATTAAATGCTAAAATTCCTGAAGAAGCTAATCCCTTTTTGGGTTGGAGAGGCATTAGAATGCTTTTAGATGAAAAAGATCTATTGGAAACCCAACTTAAAGCACTATTGATTTGTGCAGGCAAAAATAAAGGTCGCGTAAAGATTTTAATACCGATGGTCTCGGTTGAAGAAGAAATACTTCAGCTCAAAAAAATAATCACAAAGCTACAACAGGATCTATCCAATTCAGGGCATAAAATTGATAATAAAGTAGCTTTAGGTGCTATGATAGAAGTTCCAAGCGCTGCGTTAAATGCAGAAAAGCTTACAGAACACCTGGATTTTATGAGTATAGGAACAAACGATCTTACTCAATATACCATGGCCGTGGATAGAGGCAATGAAAAAATATGTTCGCTATATCAGCAACAACATCCTTCACTTTGGAAGCTCATTAAGATTACAGCTGATGCATCAGCTAAAACAAATACTGAAATTGCAGTATGTGGAGAATTGTCAGGAAATGTGCTCGGAGCTTGTGGATTGATTGGGTTGGGAATCAGAAATTTAAGCATGATCTCAAATGCTATACCAAAAGTAAAAGAAGAACTTATAAGTCATAACGATTCGGAGTTTAAAGAACTTGCCGAATCCTTTTTGGCGGCATCAAACACAAAACAAATAAAAGAAAAATTCGAAGACTGGAGAGTTCATTAAATGAAGATCAGTAAAGAACTAATAAATAAAGTAGACTCCGGAAATATGTGGGGATTGATATCAAGCTTTCCAAATCATTGGAATGAAGTGATGAAGCTCACTGAAGATATTACACTCAATATTGATAGTGCAAAAATCAGAAATATTTGTTTTGCCGGCATGGGAGGTTCTGCCATTGGCGCAGATCTCATCAGGGCATATTCTTTAAAGTCATGTCCTCATCCGGTTCAGGTAAACAGACATTATGAAGTCCCAAATTACATAAATGAAGAAACACTGTTCATAGCTTGTAGTTTTTCAGGAAATACTGAAGAAACTTTAACAGCTCTTTCATCAGCACTGGAAAAAGGAGCACAGGTTGTAGGAGTTACTTCCGGAGGTACATTAAAAAAACAAGCCATAGAACACGAATTTGATTACATACAAATTCCTGGCGGTATGCCTCCAAGAGCAGCGTTGGCCTATAGCTTTGTACCTCTCTTTAGAGTATTTCAGACATTGGGATTTCTGGATGAACCAAACAGTGTTTTGGATGATAATTATAATTTATTGAGAGACGGTGTCTCGAAGTTTACAGATGTTGATGATAACGATGCGTTGGCTTTAGCTCGTGAGCTTAATGAATCACTTCCTATAATTTACAGCGATGCTTTATTGATGGAGCCGGTTAACTTGCGTTGGAGAGGACAGATTGAAGAGAATTCCAAAATGCTAGTGTACGGAAACCTTATTCCGGAAATGAATCATAATGAAATTGTAGGTTGGGAACATATTGCTCATCTGGCAGGTAGACTTACAGTAGTAATGCTGAAAGATCAGGATGACAATCCAAGGGTTACTAAGAGGATGGAAATAGTAAAAGAGTTGGTTATGGATCAGGCTTTATCCGTTATTGAAATTTCAACCATAGGAAACAGTAGATTGGAAAGAATGTTTTCTTTAGTGCAACTGGCAGATTGGGTAAGTATGTATTTAGCATTGTTAAATGAAATTGATCCAACTCCAATAGCAAAAATAGATATCCTGAAAAGTAAACTTGCAGAAGTTTAATAATATTTAAAATCCTAGCTTTGTTTGATAATAAATTATTTCAACAAGACCTTACCACTACTTGGTTAGGTCAGGAATTAATACTTCTCGAAGAAATTGATTCAACAAATAATTATGCAAAAAAAATAGAAAAAGCTGTTCCGGGTACCGTAATCCTGGCTGAGGATCAAATAACGGGTAAAGGTCAATACAAAAAAATCTGGACTTCAGAGCCAGGGAAAAATCTTACCTTTAGTATTGTCTTTACACCTACAAAAGCTGACAGAATCTCACTTTTGACATTGGCATGTGCTTCAGCAATTGAAGATGTAGTTTGTAAGTATTTTGATGATTGTTCAATAGACCTGAAGTGGCCCAACGATGTAATTTGTGATGGAAAAAAAATATCAGGACTACTCACAGAGGTTATTCATAACGGAAATAAGATAGACAGAGTTATAGTTGGGATCGGACTGAATGTTAATCAGGAAAAGTTTGAAGGAGAGTTGAGCGACACAGCTACAGCTATGAAAGCTATTTCAGGAAAGGAAGAATCGCGGGAAAAATTACTTTGTGATCTGCTCGTACGCATAGAGTATAATTATCAGAGATGGGTAAATAGCAGTATAGATCTTATAAAAGAGATCAACCCAAAACTGCAAGGTTATGGCGATTGGATCACTTTAGAGGTAAACGGAAAACCATTATCAGATAAAAATAAATTTTTAGGGATGAACGAACTTGGTTCTCTTCAGGTGTTGAATAAAGAACTTGGAGTGGATACCTTCTCCTATGAGCAAATCAGAGTACTTGTTGATTGAACAAGGAATTTCAAATAAGCTAAGCAGATATTTTTCCGGAACACCAAAGCTTGTTATAGGAGTAAGCGGTGGCGCGGATTCTATGGCGCTGTTGTATGCGTTCAAGCAGTTAGAGGTTTCCTGTGTTGTTGTACATATCAACTATGGATTAAGAGGAGTTGAGTCTGATAAAGATCAGGAATTAGTAGAGCAAATGTCTTTTGAATGGGGGTTTGAATGCTGCTCTGTGAGGTTGAATACGGAGGAAATGCAATCCGGTAATTTCCAAAATTGGGCAAGAAAAGAGCGATATAAGATCTTCAAGGATTTAGCTGAGGAAGTAGAAGCAGACGCCATTGCAATTGCTCATCATCAGGATGACCAAATAGAGACAATCATTCAAAAGTTATTCAGAGGAAGTAGCCCGGAGTCTTGGACAGGAATGAGGGAATGGGATGCTCCACTATTTCGTCCGATGTTAGAATTTAGCAAACAAGAGATTCTGACTTATTGCGATGAAAAATCCATTCCTTATAGAGACGATGAGAGTAATACTGACCCGAAATATTCAAGGAATTTTTTACGGGGTGAGTTTTCCAAAAAAATGAATAACCTGTTTCCCGGGTGGAGACAAAATGTACTGGGACTTTCCGATTTTGGAATGTTAAATGAACAAATGCTGGATGAACTCTCAGAAATTTATCTAGAAAAAGAAAGACTAAAGTTGGCGCCATTAAAAAAAATGGACAAGGTTTTAGCCGGATCTCTGATCAAAAGATTTTTAGAGCAATTTATTCCAGTCGCATCAAGGGGAATTATAGGTGAAACATATGCTTTACTTTCTGCTCAAACAGGATCAGAATTAAAAATATCGGAATCTGTTATTCTTGTAAAAGACAGAGATTCTATCGCTTTACAAAAAGAAGCAGAGTTTACTAAGGTCATAATCACAGAGAAAGATATTGAGGAAGTATTTTTAGAGCAGGGTGTTGAACTTCGGTTATCTAATCAGGTTGATTCGGACTTATACTTGGATATGAGAAAAGTGTCATTCCCATTAACTCTCAGACGATGGCAAAACGGGGATAAAATTCAGCCGCTTGGGATGACAGGTACTCAAAAAATATCTGATCACTTGACGAACAGGAAAGTTTCGACAGTAAACAGAGAAAAATCTTTGGTATTGAGCGATTCAGATGGTACTATTTACGCAATTATTTTTAAAGGAAACGATCCGGGCTCGGGAACAATTTCCGAGCTTTGTAAAGCAACCGATTCAACAAAACGTTATCTTTTGATAACAACAAAAAAGCAGGCATGAGTTATTACTTACCGGAAACCGTTGATTGCAACGGCGATACATTTAAAGTTTTTATTACCAAAGAGGAGATTGAAGCAAGGGTCTCTCTGTTAGGAAAAAAGTTAGACAAAGATTTTGAAGGCAAACGTCCGATATTTATCGGAATTTTGAATGGAGCTTTTATTTTTCTAGCGGATATCATGCGCAGTGTTTCCATACCTTGTGAGGTTGATTTCATGAAGCTTTCCAGTTACGGTGATGAAAAAGTTTCTTCGGGTCAGGTAACAGAATTGAAAGAAATTGACGCCAAAGTTAAAGGAAGACATGTGGTTTTGGTTGAAGATATAGTTGATACCGGGCTTTCTATGAAATACATAGTTGAAAGAATGAATAGTTATGATCCAGCTTCTGTTTCTGTGATTACACTTCTTCATAAAAAAGACGCTACAAAATATGATGTGCAAATTGACTATGTGGGTTTTGAGATACCTACAAAGTTCGTTTTGGGCTATGGTTTGGACTTTGCTCAGGAAGGTAGAAACTTAGCTCAGATTTATGTTCTGGATTCAGAGCAGGAAAGTTAAATCTTAGATTGATTAGAGGTATTAACTAACGTATATTTGTTGCCCTTGTAAAGGAGAGGTGGCTGAGTGGCTGAAAGCGCTCCCCTGCTAAGGGAGTTTATATGGAAACATGTAACGAGGGTTCGAATCCCTCCCTCTCCGCAAGCCAATGTAAAGTAACCCCACACATAATTTATGTGTGGGGTTTTTATTTATCTATCATGTTCAGCCTGATCCCTCCAATTCTTATTCCTATAATTATATTTTTTGCCCGCATCGTGGATGTGAGCCTGGGTACTCTTCGTATTGTAATGGTATCACGAGGGTATAAATACAAAGCCGCTTTATTAGGATTTTTTGAAGTGCTGATCTGGGCTTTTGTTGTTGCAGAATTACTGAAGAACCTTAACAATTGGGTTAATTACGTAGCTTATGCCGGAGGATTTTCTGTAGGAACTTTTGTTGGTATGTACATTGAAAGTAAAGTAAAAGTAGGTACCATCATTGTACGAATTATTACCCAAAACAAGAGAGAAGAACTAATAGAAAGTTTGAAAGAAGCAGGCTTTACAATAACGAGTATTGCTGCCGAGGGAGGATTTGGTCCGGTGAATATTATTTTTACAGTACTCAAGAGAAAGCGCTGGAATGAAGTTGTTTCTATAATAGAAAAAAATGACCCTGGTGCGTTTTATTCATCTGAAGATGTTACATACGCAAACTCTTCCTTAGATCTGAATAAACTTGATTCAGACCGTGGAGCTACCAATAGACTGCTGGGTCTGCGAAAAGGAATCTAGACATGGATTTGCCTTGTGATTTAGTTGAGCTCTAATAGCTCCTATATTTAATAAGTGAAGACCTCTGAAACTCTTCTAATTAGTTTTTTACAATCTTATTGAGTAATAAGAAGGCAACCAAAAACTAACACTTACGAGGTACAGAACATGTTTGATGAAATCAAAGAGGTCTTGGTGCAATCTTATGAGACTTTTTTCAATGAATTAGCTTCCTTTCTCCCCAATATTATTGGGGCATTGTTAATTCTGATAATTGGTTGGATAATAGCAAAACTGGTAAAAACAGCAGCGGTAAGATTACTCAAATTAATCCGTTTGGATGTAGTGACTGAAAAGGCCAAGATCGATCAATTTTTGAAAGATGGGGGAAGTGATAAATCAGCCATAGATATTTTAGGAGGTATTATTTACTGGTTAATAATGCTGATCGTGATCTTAGCGGGGCTTAATACTTTAGGATTAGGTGTAGCATCTGAACTTGTAAATCAGATAATACTGTACATTCCTAATGTTATCGTAGCAGTTTTGGCACTTATTTTTGGGGTTTTCCTGGCCGGATTTATTGCTCAGATCGTAACCACTTATTTATCTAATGTGGGTGTGGAAAACGCATCTGTTGTAGGCGCAGTTGCTAAATATGCTATTATATTCTTTGTAGTTTCACTTTCACTTTCCCAACTTAATATTGGTGATGAACTCGTTTCAAATGCTTTCTTATTATTATTTGGATCGGTTTGTCTTGCTCTTGGATTGGCCTTCGGTTTAGGGGGAAAAGAATGGGCAGCCAGAATGATCGATAAAATGAGTGACAGGGATTTGTGATCAGATAGTTTAATGGATAATCTAAAAGCCTTTCCAATCCGGGAAGGCTTTTTTTATTTCAAAGCAATTTTGGTAATCGTTAGTAATGAGGAGGGGTTTCTATCGGGAGGGAGGTAAGGTTTCCGGGAGGTGATAAGTTTTTGTTGATGTTTCATAAAGCCTGTAATTGAAAAACCTCATCAAAGCATCTGATAACATTGAATTAAACGAAATAAATTAGTGTTAGAGATATAAATTTTAAGAAAAGGGAATTGTAATGATTAACAGAGACACCATACTGGAACTAAATGAGATTGCGGGAAAAACTAGTATTTCAGTATACATGAGAACCAATAGATCAGAGCCGGAAGCCGGGCAGGATTCTTTGCGATTTAAAAACATTCTAAAAGATCTGAGAATTGAACTATCCGAAAAGGGAGTAGATGATAAGAACATTGACGAGTTGTTATCAGAAGCAGATAGATTACAAAACGATTCAGAATTCTGGCGGTATAATGATGAAGGTCTGGCTTTGTTTATTACAAAGGACTTTTTTAGATATTATCGATTGCCTTTCAAAACCGATGAGAGAATACTGATTGATAATCACTTTTTGGTTACCCCATTGATTAGAATGATGACACTGGAGGGTACTTTTTGCATTTTATCTGTAAGCCAAAAAAATGTTCGGCTATTAAAATGCACCAGTGAAACCGTAGAAGAAATAGAATTAGAAGAAGCACCTTCTAACATGGAAGAATTCAGAAAATTCGATGTTTACCAAAAAAGTGTTCAGCAACATTCCGGAGAAAGCAGAGGAGGAGCAATTTTTCATGGTCACGGTGGTGGAGATGATGATACTAAAGTGGTGGAGGAATATTTGAGAACCATCGAAAATGAAGTCACATCAATTTTGCGTAAAAAAGAGGATCCCCTGATTCTTGCAGGAGTGGATAAGGCTGTGGCTCATTATCGAAAAGGGAATCATTATCATAGGATAATGGAAGAGGCAATCATTGAAAATCCTGACCTTCTGAACGATAAGGAGCTCAGAGATAAAGGTTGGGAACTGATACAGTCTTACTTTTTGAAAGGCATGTATGATGATTTGGAAAGATTAGGAAACGCATCAGAAACGGATAAATATTCCGGAGATTTACATGAAATTATAGAAGCGTCTTACTTCGGAAAAGTAGATACGCTCTTTATTCCTACGGGTAAAGCTGTATGGGGTAGTTATAAAGCTGAAGAAAATCAATTCAGCATGATGGATTCTGAGAACGGCGAATATAAAAGAGACTTGCTGAATGCAGCAGCTATATATACTCTTAAAAAGGGTGGGAATGTTTATTCACTTAACGAAGCCGAAGTACCTGCAACGTCCGGTATGGCAGCTATTTTTAGATACGCCTGATCTGATCTTTTAAGGAGATAAGATCTAAGCTCCTATCAGAGTTACTATAATCTTACGTGGGCCTCCATGATTACGGTGCTCACAAAGGTAAATTCCTTGCCATGTTCCAAGGTTCAATTCACCATTAGTGATGGGAATACTTACAGAAGATCCTAGTAATGAACTTTTGATGTGTGAAGTCATGTCATCAGTGCCTTCTAAAGTATGTTCGTAAAGGCTTATATCTTCAGGAACAGTTCTGTTGAAAAATGTTTCAAAGTCCGTACGGACGGTAGGGTCGGCATTTTCATTAATAGTTAAGCCGGCGCTCGTGTGTTGTATAAAAACCTGCATAATGCCGGCGTTTATCTTTGGGATCTCCGGTACTTGCTGCAGCACTTCCCGGGTGATAAGATGAAATCCGCGGTTTCTGGGCTTCAAAGAAAATTCTTTTTGAAATACAGTCATTTTTTGTTGGTAAGATAACAGATGTAGAATCGTTTTTCTATGCGATGGAACATGGAGCCATTTGTATAAAATAGCTAAATCAGAATTCTTCCCTTCATGCTTCGAAAAGATAGAAAAAGAAACCCGCACAGGGATTTATAAAACTAAGGGATTTATAAGCTGAAATTGATTAGCCAGGTTTGGTTTTTTTAATTGATTTCTCGGCTATCTGTCCACAAAACCGCTTCCAATACTAAAATTATATTAAGTATTAATTATTACTTATTTCTCATACCTGATTTGGAAAGTCCTTAACTTATAAAGCTCAAAAAGAAACGATTCATCAACGAGAATTCCGGCACGAACACTAAAATAAAGCCACGGAATTACTCGCCTATTAACATCAGGAATGAAAAGACTACTTAACCTCTATCGGTTCGATTTCACGGAACCGGTAAATTATAAAACAGAAATTTTATCGGGTGTAACCGTGTCTCTGGCGCTGGTTCCGGAAGCAGTGGCATTTGCTTTGATAGCAGGACTGTCTCCACTTACAGGATTATACGCTGCGTTTGTGATGGGGCTTGTGACATCTATATTTGGTGGACGTCCGGGAATGATCTCAGGTGCTACCGGAGCTGTTGCAGTTGTGTTGGTTACTTTGGCACAATCCCATGGAGTAGAGTATATATTCGCAACTGTGGTACTAGCAGGTCTGATTCAGGTAACAGCAGGGATGCTTAAACTTGGTAAGTTGATGAGATTAGTTCCACATCCTGTAATTTTCGGTTTCGTTAATGGATTGGCTGTGATCATTTTTATGTCTCAATTAGCTCAGTTTAAAACACCCGCAGGTGACTGGATGACCGGAGATGCGTTATATATGTTACTTGGATTGGTAGTACTAACTATGCTGATCATTTGGGGATTGCCCAAATTAAGTAAAGCATTACCAGCTTCATTAATTGCAATTTTAGTGATTTTTGGTGTGGTAGTAACCTTTAATATCGACACAAAAACAGTGGGTGATATTGCATCCATAAAAGGTGGTTTTCCTCCATTTCACATACCTGAAATCCCTTTTTCGCTGGAAACTTTAAAACTGATTTTTCCTTATGCGTTAATTATGGCGGGCGTTGGTTTGATCGAAAGTTTGTTAACACTGAATATTGTAGATGAGATCACAGAAACCAGAGGTCATGGAAATAAAGAAGCTGTAGCCCAGGGTGCAGCAAATATTTTGTCAGGATTTTTCTCAGGCATGGGTGGTTGTGCAATGATCGGTCAAAGTTTGATCAACACTTCGGCAGGGGCAAGAGCTCGTTTATCAGGAATTGTAGCCGCGGTGATGCTTTTGGTTTTCATTATGTTTGGATCAGGTTTGATCGAAAGGTTACCGATGGCAGCACTTACCGGTTTAATGATTATGGTTTCGATAGGAACTTTTGAATGGGCTAGTTTCAGTACAATTAACAGAATGCCTAATTCTGATATTTTTGTAATGGTTTTAGTAACTCTGGTTACAGTATTTCTTCATAATTTAGCTCTGGCTGTAATTGTAGGTGTAATTATTGCAGCGCTTGTATTTGCCTGGGATAACGCAAAAAGAATTCGAGCCAGAAAAAGAATTGATGAAGATGGAGTAAAGCATTACGAGATATACGGCCCTCTTTTCTTTGGCTCGGTTACGGTGTTTAACGAAAAATTCGATGTACTTAACGATCCTGATGAAATCATCATAGACTTTGCTGAAAGCAGGGTTGTTGATATGTCTGCAATAGAGGCTTTGAACAAGATTACAGAACGATATTCTAAAGTCGGCAAGAAAGTGCATCTTCAGCATTTAAGCAAAGATTGCATCGCACTACTTGAAAATGCAGAAGCCATTATCGATGTGAATGTATTGGAAGACCCGAAGTATAAACTGGCTGTAGATAAGATTTAATTGTAGTAAGTTTTGAATGATTAAACTGCTTCATTTGTATATTAAGTGATGAAGTACTGGAAAATATTCAAGAAGACGTTATCGGAATATGGTGTTCAGGATGCTATGAATTACAGCTCCTCAATAGCGTTCTATCTTATCTTTTCATTGCCCGCAATTCTTATCATCACTATTTACATTGCGGGTTCTTTCTATGAAGACCAAATTGTGAGGGATAGTCTTCTTGAACAGTTTAATAATTTTTTTGGACAGCAGAGCGCGGAGGCAATCGATAAGATCCTTAGAAATGTGAACGAAGCAAGCGACTCAGTGATAAATCGAATCATTGGTTTTTTAACATTGATCATAAGTGCTACCACAGTTTTTGTGTCGCTACAGGATGGGATCAATAAAGTATGGGGAATTGTTGCAAAACCGGACAGCAACCTGTACAGAGTTTTTAAGAACAGATTACTTTCTTTAGCAATGGCTGTAAGTGTTGGGTTTTTGCTTCTGGTTTCATTGGTAATAGAAGCTTCATTGAATTTCTTTGACTCAAAAGTTATAGAGGTTTTCTCTGAGTCAGAATTCTATATAGCCAACACTATTAGTTTTAGCTTTTCTGTGATTGTAACAACATCAGTATTTGCCTGCTTATTCAAAATTATTCCCGATGCAGATGTAAAATGGAAGAATGTATGGATGGGTGCACTTATCACAACAGTACTGTTTGGTATCGGGAAATATATGATAGGCTTCTATTTGGGAGTTAGCTCCTTCGGCAGCGTATATGGCGCAGCGGGTTCATTAGTGATCCTTCTTACCTGGATATTTTATTCTTCCATGATCGTGTTGTTCGGAGCTCAATATACAGCTGTATACTCTGAAGAATTGCAAGGGGGAATTAAAACCTCAGAAAATGCAGAGTTAGAAAGCGAAAACAGCTGATTATTTTATTGGTACCCAAACTTCTTCCACCGATTCCGGGTTTTGAGGGCCAAGATATCTCTCGTCAAGTACTTCAAAATGAGGGCGGTGATCCAATTCAAATTCTGAATCAGGAAGCCATTTCAGGTGAATGAAGTCCAAGGTTTTCTGAAAGTCAGCCATTGTACCACTGTGAATAAACACGGCATATTTTCCACCCGGTAATTCCAGAGTTTCCATTACATTTGGAACAGATTCAAAGCTTTGTACTTCAGTTGCAGCCCAGTATTTAAAAATCAGTTTGGGATGAAAATCTGAATAGCTGAACAGGTGATCATATATTTGAATCGAGTATTTTTCTCTGCCAACTTTGTTTTCGATGGACTTTACCTGAGGCATAAATCTCTGCCAGAGTCCCGGAGCCCCATAATCTACTATTGAAGTATCAATACTCATACCTATCAGTTTTTTGGGCGGAGCTTGCTCTATTCTGTCAAACATAAAAGAATATAAACGGCATCATCTAATCTCTTCAATCTGCTCAAGAACCAACTTATTTTCAGTTAATTCTTTTATCATAAAGTTCGGATTATCGGATACTTGGGTTGATGTATCAGTTATGATCAGGAATCGGTTTTCTGTGTCAACTTCCCATTTAGCGGGTTTAAAATAGTGACCATCGTTTGGAGCCAGATAGTAAAACTCAGCATCACCATCTTCAAAAAATTTATATTGCATCCTGAACCAGGCAAAAGGGAATTCTTTGTAGTCAGAAGGGCGATAAATTCCATTCACAGGATGGATATAACCATTTTCATCCACGTTTTCTTCAAGAGAATGTACCCAGTGTTGTTTTAATAATTCTACATCTAAAGTTTGATCTTTCTCAGCGTCTGAAGTTAATGAACAACTATTTAAAAAAAGTAGAACTAGTAACGGTATACCAAGTTTAAGAGATTGAAGCTTTAGATAAGGCATAGATATTTAATTAATTATCATAATAAGAATAACAGGACTTATAGTATTATCCAAATTTAAACCACTACTAAAGTTTTATTTATCGCTTCTTTTAAATCAGAATGAACGGAGAACTTTTCAGCATAACTATTCCATTCCGAAACAATATTGTTGATCTCATCCAGGATCTTTGGTGCTTTTTTCACATTCATTTGATAGGCAACATGCAGAAGGTCTTGTCGGGTAATATCAGATCGTTTTCCATTTATGCTTAATGAATGCTGGCTTACCCACTGGCTCCCCGGACGATAAGCATGACAAATATCGTAAGCCGGTGCCAGCTTCCATTCTCCGTCTTTCTCCATCATAAAAGCAAAGTTCTTAGTATGATCATCACAATTACGGCTCATTACATTAAACACCATGCGTCTGTACATTTGCTCTGCCTGAGGGTACGACAGACGAAGCATTCTCATAGTTTCGAATAATTGCTCATAACTGTATTGAAGTACATTATTGAAATCGAAATGGCGAAGCGCACAGAATGTTTGAACATGAACTTTGTCTCCATTCGTAGTTCTGTCAAAACGCTTGGTCATGAAGTGAGCTCGGTCATTTTCTTCAAGCAAACGGGATTCCATCATTTCAATGCCGGCATCTTTAGCCATTAAATAATAAGCCATTTCAACTCGGCCATAGCCATTCGAAGCACCAAATTGCTTATCCATCACTCCGTCAAACTTGATCAACCAATGCTCGAAGCCTTCAGGGGCAAAATACTGTCCGCTTCGGATCTCTTCTGTATCCTCATTGAAAGCAATTACCGCTTTAGCTCTGGCTCCACCGGCAGATGTTCCTATTTTAAGAATATCATAAAACGCACGTTTTTCTTCCCGATTAGTAGAAAGATTAAAATTTTTCCTTTTACTCAGGATCTTTTCAGCAACTTCAATCAGGCTGTCGATCTCAAGATTCTTAGATACACTACCGGATCCTCCCTGAGCAGGTTCTATTTCCAGAGCGCCCATGCCTCTTTTACCGATAAAACAAAGTGTCTCAACAGGATTTAGACTATCAGTTGGTCTGCCTTGGGTAGTTAGCCAGGTGTTGATCAGTGCATTTCCATAATGATCCGGCAGGATGTCAGCCAGTAAACCCGGCAAACCTTTAAAGGTTTCGTTGTCTCTTAATTCCGGAAAACTAAAAATCCTCTTCTTTGCATTCCTAATTGGTAATTTGATTGGAGACAAGTCTATATTTTCAGAAAGAAAAGAAGGCTCATATTCGAAAGTTCCAAGTCTGGTGGTTTGATCCCATGCAATAGCTCCGATTCTTTTGCCCCAAATATTTATATAAGCAGTCGTAATCATTACCAATCTACTCCGGGTTCCTCAACTTGATCTGAAGATCTTGATGCTCGTTGTCGGCTATCTTTATTTTTCTTCGCAAGTTCCAAAGGACTTACTCGTTTTTGTACCGTAAAGGCTTCCAGAGTATGAAGAAGATCCAAAGCTCTAAGCAACTGGATGAACGTGATCATATTTACCCGGGTGCCTCTTTCAAACTCGCTTAATGTGGATCGATTGATATTCGCTTTTTCAGCCAGGTCTGATTGCGTAATATTTTGTTCTAAGCGATGATGCTTAATGAATGCACCTAGAGAGTCTATAATAGCAGAGTCACTTAAAGATTGCCAATTATTGTTGTATATATCCATCATTAATTACATAATTATAATGTAATGTATGAATAATCCAACAAATGTGCTATTAATGAGTTCTAAATTTATTTGGTGATGTTATTATAATGTATAAATTAAACATCATTAAATATGAAAATATCATTTAATGATGTTTAACTCCGACATTTGATTAATTTGTAATGACTAGCCTAGTTGATCACCAGGATAAAACTCCGGTATCAATAAGGCTGTGAAGCCAGCCAAGCAATCCGATCGTATAAATTATTGATACAAAAGCTTTGAAGATTCTGTTTTCAATAAACAGAGAGCAAGTAAAGAGAATGAGCCAAACACCAAGAGTTGCAAACTGCCCGATATCTAAAGGGAGATTAGTTTCAAGATGTTCTAACATGCCGTCGGTAGCATCTACTAATACAAAGAGAATTCCTAAAAAAGAGAAGCGCTTATAGTTATCATCAAAATGCTCATGGAAGTTGGTTACTTCTTCGCCTTGCACAGGGTACAACAACCCACTCATAAGATAAGTAACAATAGAATATGCTAAGAGATTTAAAAAATGAAGAACGCTTATTTCTGTTAAAGGAGAAAGAACAAAGCTGCTTAACCATACAAGAACAACAGTCAAAAGCATATTGAAAGTCCAAAGTAAATGTACCCAATAGGTTTTGGATTCTTTTCTGGTATCAAGAATTAATGAAAAACCGCTAAGTAGATGTACGACGGCAAGTCCCAGAATAAGGGAAATAAATACAGAAATATGGCTGAATATAGACATTAAGTAAGGTAGCTAGATTAAACTGGAACAGATACTCATCATAATTTTAACAATGTAGTTCAAATGGGAGTTGATAAACAAATCCAAATAGTCTGAAGAAATAAATATTTCATAATCATTATTTGTCAAAAATAGCTGTATCTTTAAGGCTTGCCGGGTTTCGGGAAATAACCTGAGCGGCTTTTAATTATCACTTTACCGTAACAATGTCACAAGACTTAAGAAATATCGCAATCATTGCCCACGTAGATCATGGCAAAACCACACTCGTAGATCAGATTTTAAAACAGAGTGGAACATTCAGAGAGAATCAGGAAGTTGAAGATAGGGTAATGGATTCAGGTGATCTTGAAAGAGAGCGCGGAATTACAATCAGTTCCAAAAACACAGCTGTTAATTGGAAAGGAACTAAGATCAATATAGTGGACACTCCCGGTCACGCAGATTTTGGTGGGGAAGTTGAGCGAATTCTGAAAATGGTAAATGGAGTAATTCTTTTAGTTGACGCTGCTGAAGGTCCATTACCTCAAACTAAATTTGTACTAAGAAAATCATTAAGTCTGGGATATAAGCCCATTGTACTGATCAATAAGATCGATAGAAAAGATGCTCGCCCGGATGCGGTTCTAGATGAGATATTTGATCTTTTTGTGATGTTAGATGCAACGAACGATCAGTTAGACTTTCCTGTGCTTTATGCTGTTGCAAGAGATGGTATTGCAAAATTAGAATTAGAAGAGGAAAGTGACAGTTTAGCTCCTTTAATGGATACGATTGTTGAGCATGTTCCTTCTCCGGCACAGCCAGTTGATGAAACGTTTAAAATGCTTGTAAGTAGTATTGATTGGAATGATTATGTAGGCCGAATAGCGGTTGGAAGAGTGGAGCAAGGGACTATAAAACTTAACCAAGAAGTTGCTCTTGTAAGTGGAAAAGGTGATCAGAAAATGAAGGGTCGCGCTACAAAACTATTTACTTTTAATGGTCTGAACAGAGAGCCTGTTGAAGAAGCATTCGCGGGTGATATTGTTGCTTTAGCTGGTTACGACTCAGTTAATATCGGTGACACTTTAACAGCGGCATCTGATCCTACTCCACTCGAGTACGTTGATTTAGATAAGCCAACTATTGCAATGTATTTTCGTGTGAATAACTCACCATTTGCCGGGCTTGAAGGAAAGTATGTGACTTCAAATCAAATTAAAGATCGTCTTGAAAGAGAAGTTCGTACTAATGTGGCAATGCGTGTTGAAGCAACGGACAGTCCTGATGTTTTTAAAGTTTCCGGACGTGGAGAACTGCAAATGGCAATTCTTATTGAGACAATGAGAAGAGAAGGTTTTGAGTTTTCTGTTTCTAGACCTGAAGTTTTGATGCAGGAAATTGATGGAGTAATTCACGAGCCGGTTGAAGAAGTAGTTGTGGATGTTCATACTGATTACAGTAATCGTGTGATTGATAACCTCCAACAGCGTAAAGGTATTATGCAGGGAATGAGCCAGGAAGGAGAGAATAATCGAATTGAATTCAGAGTTCCATCCAGAGGTTTAATTGGTTTTCGTGGAGAGATGTTAACTGAAACCCGAGGTACTGGTATTATGCATCAGCAATTTGATGCTTATGAGCCATATGCTGGTGAGATTCCGGGAAGAAATCGTGGAGCTTTGATTGCTTTAGAAAAGGGTGATGTGACTGGTTATGCTTTGGAAGGAATTCAGGACAGAGGTAACTTTTTCGTAGAACCGGGTGATAAAGCTTATATGGGAATGGTTATAGGTTTAAACAACAGGACTGATGATATGGTGGTAAATGTTGTTAAGAAAAAGAACTTAACTAACCACCGTGCTACACAAACTGCAGATTCAGTGAAAATATCACAAGCTAAAAAGATGAGTTTGGAAGAGTGTATAGAATTTATTGCCAACGATGAATTACTTGAAGTAACACCGGAAAGCCTGAGAATTCGTAAGAAATATTTAGATCACAACGAACGTAAGAGAGAAGAGAAGAAAAAAGCGGGGGTTTAAGGAGGCTTGACTTATTGAATGAAAATCTAATGATTCGTTATTCATTAGATTTTTTGGATATAAATCCTATTTTCAAAAGCCTTTGATACCATTTCAATTGCTTTTTTGCTGCTAGGTGACCTTCTTTGCGGGTTATTTCACTGTTGTTTAAGACGAAACAAGTTTGACATAGATAATCTTGTTTACCTTTGTAAATAGTAGGCTTTAATTGAACAATAATTTTACCAACAGGGCGCTCTTCTCCGTCCTTGGTACCACACATACCACAGTACTGAGCTGATTTCTCTTTGGTGTCCCGAAATTCCACTATTCTGTCCTTTCTTTAGATTGTTTGCGTAAGAACATCTATACTGATTATAACATTATAATTTATTAATTGAACGCACAATCTCAAGAAAAAAAATTAAACATTTGCTGAATGTAGATTATTTGTAGAGATAGGATCTGGTATTCCTTTCACTAAAGTAAGCTTAAAATGTTTTTATATATTTTTTCTGGTAAATCTCCTCAGGAATATTTGAGCAAGAACCTTGAGAAAAACTAACTATTCTTCTTAATCGGACATCGAATGTTGGATACATTCACCCCATCCCGTAAAACTCAGCTTTTTCTTTGTGGTAGGGCTCGAAGATCTTTCTGAGTGATTGATTCTCAGATAATTCAAGATCCGCATCTTTTTGGATCAGCTGTTTAGCTTTTTCTTTTGCTTGAGCCAGAATGAATTGATCTTCTACTATATCGGCAACTTTAAAATCAGGTAGCCCGCTTTGTTTGGTTCCGAGGAAATCGCCCGGTCCTCGGAGCTTTAGATCAGCTTCAGCAATCTTAAAACCATCATTAGTTTCTTCCATGGTTTTAAGTCGAAATGCTCCGGATTTGCTTACTTTCACATCAGGCATGAGAATGCAATAACTTTGTCGCTCGCCCCGGCCAATTCTTCCTCTGAGCTGATGAAGTTGTGATAATCCGAACCGTTCAGCATGTTCGATGATCATCACAGAAGCATTTGGCACATCTACACCTACTTCGATTACAGTTGTAGAAACTAAAATTTGAATCTCATTACTGATAAAGGCTTTCATGACAGCATCTTTCTCGTTTGATTTCATTCTTCCGTGTAACAAACCAACTTTGAAATTTGGTAATTGAGATTTGATCTTTTCGTATCCCGCTGTGGCATCTTTTAAATCCAAAGCTTCTGATTCTTCCACCAATGGATAGATCACATAAACCTGACCGCCATCACTAACTTCGGTTTGAACAAAGTCCCAGACACCTTCTCTTTTTTTGTTTCCGCGGATAGCGGTTTTGATTGGCTTTCTTCCCGCTGGTAATCCCTTGATGATAGAAATATCTAAATCAGCATAAACCGTCATGGCGAGAGAGCGGGGAATTGGAGTTGCACTCATTACTAATATATGGGGATGGGATCCTTTGTTTAAAAGCTCGGCTCTTTGCTTCACCCCAAAACGATGTTGTTCGTCAATAACGGCAAGTCCGAGCTTATGAAATCTTACATCATGCTGAATGATAGCATGCGTTCCAACCACTATCTGACATCCACCACCTTCAAGGTCAGTGAGTACATCCATTCGCAGTTTCGATTTTTGTCCACCCACTAAAAGGCGAACATTAATATCCAATCCTTTTAAATGTTCAGCAAGTGTTCGGTAATGCTGTTCAGCCAGAATTTCAGTCGGTGCTAAAAAAGCAGCTTGAAATCCATTATCCAATGCCATGAGTAAAGCTCCGATTGCTACAATAGTTTTTCCGGCGCCCACATCGCCTTGAATAAGTCTGTTCATTTGCTTTCCGGAGCGAACATCTTTTTTAATATCAGCCAAAGAGGAAACTTGTCCTTCAGTTAGCTGAAAAGGAAGAAGCTCATTAAAGTATTTTGAAATATAATTACCGGTTTCCGAGAAAACATGCCCCGATTTTCTTTCTTCTACGGTGTGATGAATTTTTTCCATACTCATTTCAAAAAGAAAGAGTTCTTCAAACTTAAATCGGTTCAAAGCTCTTTTGTGCTCTGAGTGATCTTCCGGAAAGTGGATCATTCTGTAAGCTTCAGCCCTGGGTGGAAATCTCATTTCTTCTACAAGATTTTGGGGCAGAAATTCATTAATAGTAATCTGATTAAGAAGTGTCTCAATCCAACCTGCTACAATTTTATTGGTCAGACGGGTTTTGCTGAACTCTTTATTGCTGGGATATATAGGTACGATCTTAGAGAAGTTACTGACATCGCCTTCTTCAGATAGTTTGTCAACTTCAGGGTGAGCGATTGTAATAGACTTACCGTATCGTTTAGCCGGACCAAAAAAAGCAACTAGATCGCCTTCTTTAAATATTTTCTTAAAGTAGGACGCACCTCTGAACCAAACTCCTTTAACAATTCCGGTTCCATCATTGATGGCTATTTCCAATCTCTTACTTCTCTTAAAACCGACTTCCTGAAGATTTACCACTTTACCAACAACAGTAACTTCTTCTCCGGAACCCATCAGATGATTTATCTTCTGCACATTACTTCTGTCCAGATAGCGACGGGGGAAAAAGTTGAGTAGATCACGTTCGGTCCGCACGCCTTCCGTGGCGAGAGCATCGAGTCGCTTGGTACTTAATCCGGAGAGTTTTGAAATAGACAATTGATATAAAGTTATGTATCAGTTAATAAATAATTGAAGCTGTATAGAAAAGAGAATCCATTAATTTGATGTTTCACGAGGTATTCTGAAATATTTAAGAAATAATGTTTAGAATTATTTTTAGAAGTACAGAAAAAAGCTATATATTTGCAAGCTCTAGATTTGATGGCAATAACCAAACAATTTGAACCGTGCCAACTATACAACAACTTATTCGAAAAGGTAGAAAAAGCAAGACTCGAAAGACAACTGCTCCTGCAATGCAGGGATGCCCTCAAAAGCGTGGCGTTTGTACTCGTGTTTACACAACTACCCCTAAAAAGCCGAACTCAGCTCTTCGTAAAGTAGCTCGTGTTCGCTTAACTAATGGAATTGAAGTTTCAGCATACATTCCTGGTGAAGGTCACAACCTGCAGGAGCACAGTATTGTGCTTATCCGTGGTGGGCGTGTGAAGGATTTACCTGGTGTACGTTACCATATAATCCGTGGTACACTTGATACTGCAGGTGTAGATGGAAGAACTCAAAGCCGTAGTTTGTACGGAACTAAACGCCCAAGAGGGTAAAACCAGAATTTTAGATTGACCGACGATGCGTAGAAAGACAGCAGAAAAACGAGATGTACAGCCGGATCCAATTTTTGAGGATAAGCTAATTACACGTTTTGTAAACAACTTGATGAGAGACGGTAAAAAGAACGTTGCTCGAAAAATTGTTTATCAGGCATTTGAAATTATTGAAGAGAAAACCGGCGAAACCGGTATAGACATTTTTAAATCAGCAATGCAGAATGCAACTCCAGTTGTGGAAGTTAAGTCTCGCAGAGTTGGTGGAGCGACGTATCAGGTTCCTATGGAAGTTCGTCAGGAGCGTGGTACTGCATTAGGAATGAGATGGTTGATAAGGTCTGCTCGTTCCAGAAACGACAAGTCAATGTCACTGAGGTTGTCTCGTGAATTGATGGATGCTTCAAACAATGAAGGTGGAGCAGTTCGTAAGAAAGACGAAGTTCACCGTATGGCTGAAGCAAACAAAGCATTCGCTCATTTTAGATTTTAATAGTATTTCAAGATTATCATGGCAGAAGTAAAACAACAAGACCCACAAGTTATCGACAAGATGCGCAGAACGCGTAACATTGGTATTATGGCTCATATCGATGCCGGAAAAACCACAGTTACTGAGCGTATTCTTTTTTACACCGGTCGTAGTCACCGTATTGGTGAAGTGCACGATGGTGCTGCAACTATGGACTGGATGGAGCAAGAGCAAGAGAGAGGTATTACTATTACTTCTGCTGCTACTCACTGTATCTGGAAAGATCACCGTATTAATATTATTGACACTCCCGGTCACGTTGACTTTACTGTAGAAGTAGAGCGTTCATTGCGTGTTCTTGATGGAGCTGTTTTTGTGCTTTGTTCTGTAGGTGCTGTTCAGCCTCAATCTGAGACTGTTTGGCGTCAGGCTAATAAGTACAAAGTTCCTTGTATGGCATTTGTTAACAAAATGGACCGTACCGGAGCTGACTTTTATAATGTAGTTAGCCAACTTGATGAGAAATTAAATGCTAACCCGATTCCAATTCAAATTCCTATTGGTTCTGAAGAGAACTTCAAAGGTGTTGTTGATCTGATCAACATGAGAGGAATTGTTTGGGATGACGCTTCTTTGGGTGCTAAGTACGACGAAGTTGATATTCCTGAAGATCTTGCAACAAAAGCTGCAGATTACAGAGTTCAGTTGATCGAAGCTATTGCTGATCATGATGAGTCTTTGATGGAAAAGTATTTGATGGAAGAAGAGATTTCAGAAGATGAAATTCTTGCAGCTATCAGAAAAGCAACTATTGCAAAAGATATTACTCCTGTAATGTGTGGAACTGCACTGAAGAACAAAGGTGTGCAGGCAATGTTGGATAGAGTTATTTCATTCATGCCTTCTCCATTAGATGTTCAGGCTGTAAAAGGTGTTAAACCTCATACTGAAGATGAAGTGATCAGAGAAGCAGATGTAAACGCTCCTTTTTCTGCTCTTGCATTCAAAATCATGACTGATCCTTACGTTGGTAAGTTAACTTTTGCCAGAGTGTACTCAGGTACATTGGAAAAGGGGTCATATGTATTGAATTCTTCAACAGGTAAAAAAGAAAGAGTTGGGCGTCTGCTTGAAATGCACGCAAACTCTAAGAAAGATATTGAAATAGCTCAAGCTGGAGATATTGTTGCTGTAGTTGGTGTTAAAGAAGTTTACACCGGTGATACCCTTTGTGATCTTGATGATCCGGTTATCCTGGAGCAAATTACATTCCCTGAGCCAGTGATCAAGCTTGCTGTTGAGCCAAAAACTAAAGCTGACAGTGAAAAGCTTTCTGCAGGACTTCAAAAACTTGCAGAAGAAGATCCGACATTCCAGGTTAGAACTGACGATGAAACTGGTCAGACTACTATCGCCGGAATGGGTGAGTTGCATTTGGAGATCATTGTTGATCGTCTTAAGCGTGAATTCAAAGTTGAAGCAAACGTTGGTGCTCCTCAGGTATCTTACAGAGAAACAATCTCTAAAGCAGTTGAGCACAGAGAGCTTTACAAAAAGCAGTCTGGTGGACGTGGTAAATTTGCCGACATCCAGTTTGAAATTGCTCCAATCGATTATTTTGCTGATTACGATGGTAAAAAAGATCGTATTTCAGAAGAAGATGGATTTATGTTCATCAATGAGATTGTAGGTGGTAATATTCCTAGAGAATTTATCCCTTCAGTTCAAAAAGGATTCAAAGCAGCGTTAGAAAATGGTATTCAAGCTAACTACGCTGTACAAAACATTGGTGTAAGACTTTTTGATGGTTCTTATCACGATGTGGATTCTGATCAATTGAGTTTTGAGCTTGCAGCTAAGCTAGGATTTAGAAATTCAGCTAAAAAAGCGAAGCCTCAACTACTTGAGCCGGTTATGAAAGTAGAAGTAACTACTCCGGAAGAATATATGGGTGATGTTATCGGTGACCTTAATAGTCGTCGTGGTATCATTCAGAGTATGGACAATCGAAATGACGGTTCTGTTGTGAAAGCACATGTTCCTCTTTCAGAAATGTTCGGATACTCAACTGACGTTAGATCTTTGACTCAAGGTCGTGCGGTTTACTCAATGGAATTCGAAGAGTACACTGCTGTTCCTGAAAAGATTGCTCAGGAAATTATCGAAAGTCAATCATAAAGAAATTTAATAAAAACAAGACAAAGACATGGCAAAAGAGACCTTTCAACGCACCAAGCCGCATGTAA
>CAJXQC010000011.1 GCA_913058495.1 uncultured Balneola sp.
TCGCAGACGCATCCGGATCATGTTCTCTTCTCCGTCTTAAATACTAAGGGCGAATTTTTATAGACATACTAATACTAAATCATCAACGGATTACTTAAGATCTACAAAGATGACCCAATTTTTTAATTTTACACAAGCAACTTTTCTGCTATCATATCTGTTAATCAAACCTGAAGCAATACAAATCACATTAGACTAATAGAAAGAAACTAAGATGGAAAATTTGAAGAAAGCTTATATAGCCGGTGGATGTTTTTGGGGAATGGAAGACTTGTTCAGAGTTCGTCCCGGCGTAAAGGATACAGAAGTTGGTTACATCGGCGGAGAAAATGAAAACCCCACTTACAGAAATCATCCCGGTCACGCAGAAGGCATTGAAATCACCTATGATCCAAACGAGACTTCTTTTAAAGATTTATTAGACTACTTCTACAGAATTCATAATCCCACTACGGTCGATCAACAAGGGAATGATCGGGGTAGCAGTTATCGCTCTGCCATCTTTTTTCAAAATGAAGAAGAAAAAGAAATAGCTGAAGAAGTTATTAAAGTTGTAAATGATTCCAACAGATGGGATAGTGAAGTAGTTACTACTTTAGAGCCATATACTACTTTTTGGCCGGCTGAACCTGAACATCAGGACTATTTAGTTAAACATCCCAAAGGATATACCTGCCACTTTGAGCGGTTTGAAGAAAGTTATTTTTGAAAAAAAATCACTTATATGGATCGGTCGGACGGCTCCAAGCCGTCTGACCGATAAGCCATATTTAAAATCCCGGAACGAGCATAACAGCATTTTGTATCATTCTGGCAGGACCAACCCAAAACATTCTGTATTGAGTGTTATCCATTAAGAAAACTACATTTCCACTTCCCATTCCCTGAACAGCAGCGAATGTTTTACCGGCTGCTTTTTCTTTATTTTCTTCTGACGCATAACCAGAAGCCAATACTTCATCTGCATCTTTCACATAATAGCCAACTGTACTGAAATCAGGATCAGGCTTTAACGCATTAGTACTGAATTTCAAAGAATACAATTTATCCTTCATTCCAAAAGCCAATGGATGAGAGTTGTCGATCATAGCTTTAAATGCAGAACCCGGTATTCTTCTAAGTCCACTGGAGTCTTCCTGATCTTTATATTTGGTGTAAGATGCCGGATCTATTTTATCTTCGTCTTCATCCTCTTCTTTTTCTTTAAATAATTCTGCAGATGTAATTCCTGATTCCTCTTTTGTCAACCAGCTTGTAGCTCCTTCAGTTGCAACCAATGTTCCGCCATCACGGACCCAGTCTTCTAATCGCTCTCTTGAGTTTTCATTAAATGTCCCATTTAACCCAAACCCTCCGGGCATAATGAGAACGTCATAATCGTTCAGATCTAGTCCTTCAAAACTACCGGATCGGATTCTGTCGATTCCAAATTCGGTCCACTGATCAAAAAGGAACCAGATCTGTCCGGCAGTATAGGAATTAAATCCTGAATCCATCATTAAACCCACTCTTGGTTTTTCAACAGGTCTCATGCTCGGAGATCCCAGATCGCTACCTGTATCCATTCTTCCGGTATTAAATCCGGCTACTTTAACATCTGCATAATCCGCAACGGTTTTCATATCCTGATGAATAGCATCTCCTTTATGAAGGTTTCTTCCCAAAAGCACCACCAAACTTCCTCGGGAATATTCCGCTCCATCCTTGCCAAATCCTTTCTCAGAAGAACGCACTTTATAACCGTGCTTCCATAACTGTGCCAATGCTTTTGGTGCATTTCTTTGATTCCAGTCGATCACATAAGCATACTGAGCATTTCCGTTTGTAAGTCCATTCGGATGAACTACTTCCTCGTCGATTTGAGAAGTGTTTACTCTGATATTTGATGTAGTCCAGGCTGCATCCAGATTATAAGCCAATGGCGCCGACCATGTACTCATGTCATACATTACTGAGTCTTTGATCTCCAGCTGTCTTCTCATCAATGTATTTATGAAAAGATGCGCCGGTTGATCCGTTTTGATAATGAAATCTCCGGCTTTGAACGACCTTGATGAAGCGTTTCCATCCCAGTAACTGAAAGCATTTCTGATATTGAAATCATCGTTTGCTTGTTCAACCTGCACGCCTTGTTTCAACATCAAATTCACAACATCGTAAGTGTAATCGTTGGAATTATTGGGAAGTATATACGCTTTTGTATTTCCTTTTTGAGTGTTTTGAGAACGAGCATCTTGGAAATATTCGACTAATGCCTTTCTGTTTTCAACTGAAGTTTTAACAATGGAAACTCCATTTTTATAGTGATCAAAAACTCTTTGGCGAAGTGTAAGCACATAACCATCATTGGTTTCTACAGCGCGTCCGCCCCTGCTGTGTCCACCCTGCTCTGCCAACATTCCAATTCCACCCATAATACTTGGGTAAGAAGATCCATAACCAGGATAAAAGAAATCGAAACGTTCCCGAGTTTCAAAGTTAACCTGAGCTTTATCAAATTCTTCTATTGCTCCACGACCAAATACATCTGCCCATGTTTCATAATCTGCCGGCAGCTCATGATTCCTTGGAGTAGTTCCCGGCATGGTAAAATAATTGTTGTTAAAACCCTGCTCATGAAAATCGATATGAACCTGTGGCATCCATTGTTGATACACATTTATTCTTCCTCTCGATTCAGGATGCACCAACCATGTCCAGTCGCGGTTCAGATCAAACCAATAGTGATTCGTTCTTCCTCCCGGCCAGATCTCGTCATGCTCCAAATCCTCTGCATTTACATTCAGAACATTTGCCTGACTGGACTTGTACCAATACACATATCTGTCTCGTCCATCAGGATTGATCATTGGGTCTATAATAACTACAGCGTTGTCTAACCAGTTTTGTGTTTCTGAATCTGTAGAAGCTACTAATCGATATGCCGTTTGCATGGCCGCTTCACTGCTGGAAGGCTCATTTCCGTGAACGTTATAACTCATCCAAACTACAACCGGCTCTTCATTTACAGATACCGAGTTGGGGGCATTTGCAACCTTTAAATTCTGCGCTCTTATTTCATCAAGATTGTTATGATTATCCGCTGAAGTAATGACCGCATAGTTCACAGAGCGGTTTTCATAAGTTCGCGCATACTCATGAAAAGTGATCTTATCAGATAACTCGGCAAGTTTTTCAAAATAATTCATCACCTGATGATGGAAGGTGTATTCAGTACCTAGCTCATAACCCAAATATTCTGTTGGTGAAGGAATGGAATTATCGTAGCTGATAGAAGGATCGAACTGAAATCTTTCTACTGCATCCTGAAATTGAGCTGAGGCAGAAATTGAAAGAAATGCAGTTATAAGAAGTAGCGTAATTTTTTTCATAGCGTAGTTAATTTTTTGTTGTAATCAGACTAACAAAAAAAGCCGTAAAATGGAGTTAAATAATTTTCTACTGATAGGTGTGTGATCAGTAAATAAAAGTGTGATTATATTTTATCAAAATAGAACCACTTTGTAAGGCAGGTAACCTTGGTAATCCCATATTTCTTTGATCTTTTACAGTATAAAATTGCTCATTTATCACAAACCAAAGGTCTCTTCCTTCACTGAAGTTATATCTGAACCTGAAATTTACGCCGGCCAACTCTTCGATATTACTATATTGAATGAAAGCACTGGTGGAAAGTTTTTTATTTAAAGCGTATTGAGCTCTTATCTGTCCAAGGTGTGCAGTAAACTTTTCTTTGTCTCTTCCCTGAGTTTCTGGAAAATCTAAATCAGTTATCTGATAACTCCCGCCTATTTCCCAATGAATATTTGCAACTAACTCCGTTTCAACTTCCAATTGAACTCTTCTCCCGTCAAATAATTTACCGTATTCAAAAGTAGTGTTAATTCTGAGTTTTTTGCTATTGGGCGATCTGTAAGAAAAATTACTTTCAAAGAAATCGTAATCATCAACCGGAATATAGATCTTGCCCACAAGATTAAAATCTTCGTCCGGAAGTAAGTGTTCCTGATTATATCTTATCTGAGCTTCAGCCGATCCTAATGTCTTGAAATCGGTATTCCACTCTAAAGAAATAAACCTGCTTCTCAAGTCATAAGTGTCATTTTGAAAGATATTATAACTCCCGATATTAACTGAATGCTGTCTGTAAATAGACTCTTCCTCTCCTAACCACCCATATCCTAAACGATAAAAATAGTCTGATGTATTCACAGTTCTGAAAAAACCAATACCGGGATTGAATTCTGCTCCTGTTCTGTTAACAAAGAATCTGTAGAACCACCCAATAGAAGCTCTTCTTTGCCAGGTTATTCTGAAAATGCTGTTGTCCTCAAAATCGAAACGATTCTCTTCAGACACCGAATTATCTATGGTCTGACTTACTCGTACTTCTATAAAATCGTCTCCAAAAATATTGAAATCCCCATCCAATCCCATCGCAATATTGGAACTCCCATTTACTCCTAAACGGCTGGTGAAAATACCTCCTACATAAGAAGAAGTATTTAATACATTTTTCTTAACTCTCAATACATTAAAGTTCTCGGAATCGATTTCATCACTTTGACCGGTTTGCAGGTTAATAAATCCAATGTCCAGATCATTGATCTTTCCTGTCAGTCGTGCACCTCCCAATATCCTTACCTGATTTCCGCTACTATCTAAACCAATTCTCCGGCTGTAAAACACTCTAGTATTTCCAAAATTAAAATCGAACAATCCTGATCTTTGTTGAAAAAACTGTCGCTTTTCAGGGAAACTGAGTGAAAACCGGGTCAAATTAAGTTGCTGATCATCGGCTTCTACCTGTGCGAAATCGGTGTTTAAAGTAACATCCAAAGTAAGATTAGAGGTAATATTGTATTTAAGATCAAAACCGACTTCAGCTTTAACTTCATCATCGTAAAAATAGTCAAGCGAATCACTTCCAAGTTCATTTAATCGTGTAAATCCCCCCAAAACATAAGGGGTGAAATAAACCGGCTTTTTTGAATCTGCACCTGTAATAATTACATCCTGAGCTTGAGAAGGTTTTATGTTTCCATCTTCCCACAATGGCGGAATAGCCGGATAGATATGCCTTTCATTATGGTGTGTAAGCCATCGGTAGACGATCAAACCCATTTCTGCAATTCCATCACTGCTTTGAAATCCAATACTGGAAAAAGGAATCCTCATTTCTGAATACCACCCGTCCTCTTGGATGGTACTTGACGCATCCCAAAATGTGTTCCAGCTTCCATTTACAGCATTTGATCCCGCCACAGAATTTGCGTCATTTGAAATTGATTGATCAAATCTTACACCCGCCGGAGTAGTAAAAAATCTCAGAGCATTTTGGTCGTCATTGAACGGGTCCAGAATAATTGCAAAAACATCATCCCCGCTATAACTGTCTCTGTATAAACTATTTGCAGCGATAGTGGATGGATCTTCAGTGAACATCTTTGCAGCTACATACAAATACTCGTCGTCATAAGTAACCCGGATGTCTGTTTTTTCACTTAAAGAACCTTTAAAAACGGGTTCATATTGTACCATTGGGAATGGTTCTACTGCTTCCCAGGCAGCTTCATCAGGAATACCATCTACTATGATCGGAGAGGTAGTTCGAACTAATTTAATGGTCTCTTGTCCATAGATATTTTTAGCAGATAAGAATATGATTAAGCCTAAAAGAACGAATCTATGCAAGTATTAACTCCGAATTTCTTAGTTATTTATATTAATTAGACAATTACCAAGACATAATCCCCTATTCTCCTTATTTTGGCAAAACTATTTGATAATCAATGATTGACACTCTTTCTATTCCAACCATTTCAGACATTAAAGCTGCACACAGGATAATCGATCCATATGCTCATCGAACTCCTGTTCTGACCAGTGCAAAGGTGAATATCCGCTCCAAAGCTTCTGTTTTCTTTAAATGTGAAAATTTTCAGAAAGTAGGAGCCTTCAAATTTCGCGGAGCATGTAATGCAGTTCTAACTCTGTCGGATAAAGATGCTGAACAAGGAGTGGCTACACATTCATCCGGAAATCATGCTCAGGCACTCGCTTTAGCAGCCCGGATACGTGGTATTAGAGCTTTTGTGGTTATGCCGGAAAACGCCCCGAAAGTAAAAGTGGAAGCAGTTAAAAACTACGGCGCAGAAGTTACTTTCTGTGAGGCAAGCTTGGATGCCAGAGAAGGAACGTTAGCCGAAGTTGTTAAAAGAACCGGGGCGACAACCATTCATCCTTACAACGACTCAAGAATTGTAGCCGGACAAGGTACAGCGGCTGTTGAATTGCTAGAAGAATGTCCTTTTCTAGATATTGTTATGACACCCATCGGTGGAGGTGGATTATTGAGTGGAACAGCATTGGCAATTAAATCTATTAATCCTGATATCGAAGTAATAGGTACGGAACCGATTGAAGCTGATGACGCCTATCGTTCGTTCAAAGCAGGAAAATTAATTCCGGCTTATAGCACCAATACTATTGCTGATGGGCTCCGAACCTCTCTTGGAGAACTCCCTTTTCAGATCATCAAAAAACATGTAGATGATATTCTTACCGTTGATGAAGAATCTATCATTTCTGCAATGCGGTTTATCTGGGAACGGATGAATATGATCATTGAACCATCTTGTGCCGTTCCGGTTGCAACTTTGTTCAATAATCAGGATAGATTTGCCGGTAAAAAAATCGGGATTATCATCACCGGCGGGAATGTAGACTTGGATAACCTACCGTGGTAGAGTAAACACCAATTTTCAAATTACAAATAACAGTTTTCAAGGTTCATCGTTCTTCGGTTCAACCTTCTCTAATGCTTGCTCGTCTTTATAACATCCTTATGTGATTTAACATCGGTTTACAATCGGTTAGGTTGAATCACAATCTTCAATAAATTTAGGGAAATACTATGAAGACATTCATCGCAAGCCTGTTGCTTCTTGTCCTACCGGAAGTAATTGACATTCCAAATCCACTATTTTTACACGATAAAGTTAAAGTTCAGGGAACGGTCATTGATGCAGATACTCAGCAACCATTAGTTGGGGCTACCATCCAAATTAAAGCCACGTCCATTGGTGAAACTTCTGACGCTAACGGAAACTTTGAATTTTATACTGACCCGGGCACTTATTTAATTGAGGTTCTATACGTTGGGTTTAAGAAGTACTCTTCGGAAGTAACAGTTCCAAAAAAGGGGCTAAGTAATCTTGTTATTTCATTAGATCCTGAAGTTACAGCATTAGATGAAGTTGTAATGTCGGGAAGAGCAGCTATGCAAAAACAAAGCAATGTTGCTACAAGCTATGCAATTCTTCCTCCCCCACGCTTAAGAGATTATAACACCGAAGAATACGCTGAGATCTCAGAAAACACCTTCAAATGGGCTACCAAAACTCCCCTTTCTACTTTTTCTATTGATGTGGATGGTGCTTCCTATTCCAATGTTCGTCGAATGATTATGGACGGACGCCTGCCTGTAAAAGATGCGGTTCGTGTAGAAGAACTCATTAACTATTTCAATTACGATTACGAAAATCCTGTAGGAGAACATCCTTTTTCTGTGAATACCGAGGTTGGAAAAGCTCCCTGGAATCCGGATCATCAGCTGGTTCAAATTGGTATTCAGGGAGAAAAAGTTGAAGCAGATAATCTTCCACCAAGTAACTTAGTTTTTTTGCTGGATGTTTCAGGCTCCATGAGTTCTCATGACAAACTTCCTCTTCTTAAAAAAGGATTTAAACTACTTACAAATCAACTAAGAGAAGAGGATTATGTATCAATTGTAGTATATGCCGGCAGTTCCGGATTAGTTCTGCCTCCTACTTCAGGGGCTAATAAAGAAACTATTCTGGAAGCATTGAATAAACTAAATGCAGGAGGCTCAACCGCCGGGGCCGCGGGAATAAAGCAAGCTTACCAAGTTGCCAAAGAACATTTCAGAAAAAATGGAAATAACAGAGTCATTCTTGCTACTGATGGTGATTTCAATGTAGGTGTTTCGAGCAACAGCGAACTTGTGAATCTGATAGAACAAAAAAGAGACGAGGGCATTTTCCTTTCTGTATTGGGATTCGGTTCCGGAAATCTGAAAGATTCAAAAATGGAGCAGATCGCCAATAATGGAAACGGTAACTATTATTACATCGACAACCTGTTGGAAGCCAAAAAAGTGCTTGTTTCTGAAATGGGCGGCACACTTCATACTATTGCCAAAGATGTTAAGATACAGGTTGAGTTCAATCCGCAGAATGTAAAAGCATATAGGTTGATAGGTTATGAAAACCGTTTGTTAGCTGATGAGGATTTCAATAATGACGAAAAAGATGCAGGAGAACTTGGATCCGGTCATACTGTTACTGCTTTGTATGAAGTGATCCCACACGGAGTGGATATAGATTCATCTTTAAGTGATATCGACCCACTTAAGTATCAAACACCAACTACACCTGTAAATGGTTTCAATGATGAATTAATGACTGTAAAACTCCGGTACAAACAGCCTGATGGCGATAAAAGCCAACTTCTTACTCAAGTAATAAAAAGATCGGATAGATCTGAATTATCAGAAAACCTCAAGTTTGCATCATCGGTAGCTTCTTTCGGTATGTTACTCCGGGATTCAAAATTCAAAGGAAACAGCTCGTTCGAAATGGTTCAGCAATTAGCCAAAGAATCAAAAGGCATTGATGACAACGGATATCGGGCTGAGTTCATAAAGATCGTGGAGCTTGCCGAGTTACTTTATAAAGGTGAGGCTAAAAATTAATTTCAACATCCAATAACATCTGACAACAACCAATTTCCAAGTTAGTTAAGAGACTTGGAAATTGGACATTGGTTATTCAATATTGGTTATTGAATAAATATCGATAACTAAGTGAATTCGTAAACGGGAACTTTTTTTAAAGCAAGAAGTAATTTTTGTATCAACTAAATCTCTCGCTATGAAAATTTTTACTATTGTCGCTTCATTTGTTTTATTCATTTCGTGTACCGGCAGTTATTACTCGAGCATTTATCATCCGCCTCAACCGAATTTGCAACCCGGTGAGGAATACGAAACTATAACTGAAAATACTTTTCTCACTCCAACTGAATATCCACTTTCCACTTTTGCTATTGATGTAGATGGAGCTGCTTATTCTAATGTTCGTCGAATGATCATGGACGGTCGCCTTCCTGTAAAAGATGCTGTGAGGGTTGAAGAAATGATAAATTATTTCAGCTATAATTATAAACAGCCAAGAAATGAAGAGCCATTTTCAGTGCACACAGATATTGGACCTTCTCCCTGGAATCTAGAACATCAACTTGTACAAATTGGTATAAAGGGCAAAGAAATACAGGCTGACGATTTACCACCCAGCAATCTCGTTTTTTTGCTTGATGTTTCCGGTTCTATGGGCTCAAGAGATAAACTTCCATTACTAGTAAAGGGCTTCAAACTATTAGTTAATCAATTAAGAGAGCAAGACCTTGTATCCATTGTTGTTTATGCCGGAAGCTCAGGCTTAGTACTCCCTCCCACTTCAGGGGATCAAAAAGAGAAAATAATCTCTGCTCTTGATGATCTAAACGCCCAAGGATCTACAGCCGGAGGGGATGGAATTAAACAAGCGTATAAAGTAGCTCTTAAAAATTATAAAAAAGAAGGAAATAACAGAGTTATACTTGCCACAGATGGTGATTTTAATGTTGGAGTTTCATCCACATCCGAACTTGTTAAACTTATTGAAGAAAAAAGAGAGCAAGGAATTGATTTGTCAATCTTAGGTTTTGGCACAGGAAATCTGAAGGATTCTAAAATGGAGCAGATCGCCAATAATGGTAACGGAAACTATAATTACATCGATAATTTACTGGAAGCAAAGAAGGTGTTGGTCTCTGAAATGGGCGGCACACTACACACTATTGCAAAAGATGTGAAAATTCAGGTTGAGTTCAATCCACAGAACGTAAAAGCATACCGATTGATAGGGTATGAAAACCGCTTGCTAGCTGATGAAGACTTCAACAACGATGAAAAAGATGCCGGAGAACTTGGGGCCGGACATACCGTTACTGCTTTATATGAGGTTATACCTGAAGGAGTGACTATTTCAAATAACTTACTACCGGTTGATCCTTTAAAATATCAGGACCAGATTTCTGAAGCACAAAGTAAGTACGGCAACGAATTATTGACCGTTAAACTGCGATATAAAAATCCGAATAAGGATAAAAGCAGTTTAATAACAGAAATAATTTATAATTCAGAAGCCACAGATCTTAATGAAAATCTCAAGTTTGCATCATCGGTAGCTTCTTTCGGTATGTTACTCCGGGATTCAAAATTCAAAGGAAACAGCTCGTTCCAAATGGTTCAGCAATTAGCCAAAGAATCAAAAGGTGTTGATGAAAATGGATATCGTGCTGAGTTTATAAAGATCGTGGAGCTTGCTGAGCTACTTTATAAAGGTGAAGCTAAAAATTAGTTTTAAACCAAATCAATTAACTAATAACCATTAACAAAAAGTTTTAGATTATTAGTTATTGGTTTAAATCTTCAATTACTTTTCTTTCAAAGAATCAATTCTTCTCTGAAGCACCTGTTTTGTTCTATCGTCAGAAGCCAACTCTTTTGCTTGTTTGTACGCCTCTTCAGCCTTTTTAAGTTCTTCTGCTTCTTCATACACCTCTGCTGCTGAATAATGAGCTCTCCAGTCGCTTGACCATTCTTTTCTCATCTCAGCGGCTTGTTCTAACCCCTTTTCTTTCTGTTCGTTTAAGACCAGTAACTTTGCATGTAATCCTAATGTTTGAACACTTCGGTCAATTTGTAAAGCTCTTGCTGCCCATTCTAAAGCTACATCCAGTTTGTAATCATTATTTTGCAGATATGTTGCTCCCTGAACCCAACCTTGCCACGAAAATGCCGGAAGTGTTCTAAACTGATTTTCAATATGAGCAAAAGTTGTTTCCATTGGTATCTCAACTTTAAATGGAACTTTCAAATGAGCCCATTTCAACGAAATATCCACAGAAGTATTTGTATAGTCACTGAATGAAAATTTCATCCATTCATATTTACTGTCCATTTCTTCAGGAGTTACTTTAATCCGAAGTGCATCTTCACTTTCATCATAAAAATAACTTCCCCAGGCTTCACTGAAGTTTGAAAAAATGATCACCCATTCCTCTTCTCCCGGAATAGTATGCATTCCATAAGAACCCGCTTTTAGTTTTTGCCCATTTACAAGCACATCATCAGTTACTGTGAAAAGAGTATTCTTATTTGCTCCTGTTCTCCACACTTCACCATAAGGAACAAGTCCGCCCCAAATTTCACGCCCTTTAATTCCTACTGAGTTGTATTCAAAACTCATGGTTGTAAATCCTATGGTAATACTTCGCGTTTCCTTTGGGCTAGCCTGTGGAAGAGTTAAGGATACCGGTAACTGCGCCAATACTGCTGTAGACAAAAAACACATCATTAAAAATACTGCTCCAACTATACTTCTTTTCATCTTAAAGGAATTAATTTATGGTTTCGTCTAATCTAAGAAACTTTAAGAGAAAATTTCTTATTTGAAACAATGGGAGCTTCTTTTTCGTCTTACAGAAAAAATTGTACCACCATGACACAACAGGGCAGATTTAAAAGATCCAACAACGACGACGATTTCGACTTAGATTCCTACCTCGATGAACAAGCTCATAAAACCTCAGAACCAACTCAGCAAATTGAGGATGAGCACGAAACTTCTTTTATAAAAAACGCGGGCTTGGGTCTTGCTCTGGTATTCACTGCTTTCCTGTGGTATCATGATTGGAGCCCAAAGCAAGCTTATGCTAGTATTTTCGGAAGTGATGAAGCCACTGTTGTAGCAACAGGTCAGGCCGGGAATCAGATTATTATTGACATCCCTGAGATCAGGATCCCGGAAATTACTATTCCGGAAACACGGGAGATCGAACGAGCCATAGAGCGCGAGCTAGCCAGAGCTTCAGCAAGTGAAGATCTTCCTTCTGTTACTGATTATTTAGTAGAGCTAAAAGAGCTGGGTTTACTGGAAGACGACAAACTTAGTGCCTTTCAAGCCCGCCAACTACATTCGGCAGGTGTTCCCGTTTCCTATATTCAGGAAGTTGATAATGCAGGTTTTCTGGATGTGTTAAACTTTGTGGCAATCTCTGAATTCTATAACAACGATATCCCACTTAGCTATATTTCTGAATTTGAAGAAGCAGGCTTTTTAGATAAAGTGAATTTTATCGGAATAAGCGAATTCTACAAAAACAATGTGTCTATGGATTACCTAAGAACTCTGGACCAAGCCGGTTATCTTGACGATCTAAGCTTTGTATACATCACAGAATATTATAAAGCTGGAGTTACCACGGCCTTTTTAGACGATCTGAAAGCAAAAGGATTGTATGAGGATCTAAGCTTTGTGGATGTGGTAGAAATGTTTAAAGACGAGAATAATTAGGATTAAAATGAGCAAGCAGAAGTTTCGATACGATTTACACAATACCGATGATCCCGATTTTGATCTGGATGCATATATAGATGAGCAAGCAAACGCCGGCGATCAGAACTTTGAACAGGAATTCAATTCACATCCAACAACAAAAAGAAATCTGTTGGCTCTTTCGGTTATATTAATTCCGGCAATATGGTTCTTCTTAAGTGATCCATTTTCAGTTTTCTCTGATAGCTCAAACTTTACCTCTTCTCAGGCTGGTCAAACCATTGTAGTAGAGAGACCTGAACCTAATGTAAGGATAATTACAGCACCTCCTGCTCCCGTCCCTCTTCAGGGATCTAATTTTAGTTTTGAGCCCGGAAATACTGTTGCAGACCTTGGAATGAGTTATACTGATTATCTTGCTGAACTTAAAGAATATGGTTATCTGGATGATTTTGGAGGAAGTGCATCTACGCGTTTATACCAAAACAATGTTCCTGTTGAATACATCGATCAATTCGGAAAAGCAGGAGTTCTAAATAATTTCGGGAGTACGTCTATCTCAAGATTGTATCAAAACCAAGTTCCTTTTGATTACATCCAAAATATGGCTGACGCAGGATTATTGAACAATTTTGGAAGTACTTCTATCTCCAGATTATACCAAAACCAGATTCCTTTCGAATATATCATAAAATTTAAAGAAGCGAATGTACTGGAAGATTTCGGTAGTACATCCATCTCAAGATTATATCAGAATGGTGTACCCACAGAATATATTTCTGAAATAGCAACAAACGGATATTTGAATAATTTTGGGAGTACATCAATCGTACGACTACACCAAAATCAGGTTCCCGTTAGTTTTTTGAAAACTCTTGACGAAAAAGGATTATTGGATGATATGTCATCCGAATCCGTAGTAACTGCTTATCAACTTGAAGGACAATAAATACAATGAGCTCTCAACGATTTAAAAACGAACTCCGTGGTGGTCAGGATGATCCCGATTTTGATCTGGATGCCTATTTACAAGAACAATCTCATCCTGACGAGCAATTTGAAGATCACGCTAATGATCCTTCCAAAGGTTCCTCCTTTCTAAAAAACACCTTTCTCATTGTAGGGCTTGCCATTTTTGCTTTGCTTTATTTTAACGACTGGAGTCCTAAGCTTGTTTACGGTAATATTTTCGGAGTAGAGGAATATCAAGAACATTCTGTAGCACCTGAGCCGGTAATTCCTGTCACCCGGAATTCAGAACCCGATGTAGTTATAACTGACAGTGATCTGGCAGGAACTAATGATATTGTTGTTACACAAGGACTTGAAAACCTGGCTCGTTTAGAGGCTCTGGAAGCATTAGAAAGCCTCGAAGGTTTAGCTGAACTGGAAAATCTGGAAGGACTAGAGGGTTTAGAAGAGTTGGCAAAACTTTCAGCACTTGAAGGACTTAAGGCACTTTCGAATCTTGAAAATCCATCTTTTATTCAAGTAGAAAATAATTCCACTGAATTTCCTGCTACTCTAGAAGATTATAACACAAAATTAAATGAAGCAGGGCTTTCAGATAAATTTGATACAGAAACGGTAGCTGAACTTTTCGACGCCAAAGTTCCGGTTCCTGTATTAAAAACATTGAATGACAATGATCTGTTAGATTCATTCGATATTTCATCGCTGATCGAGGGATATAAGAATCAAGGAAATTAATACTATGGCAAATCAAAGATTTAAAAATGAACTGCGTGGCAATCAGGATGATCCCGATTTTGATCTGGATTCTTACATAGACGAGCAAGCCAATGCCACCGGTACAGAAAAGCTTGATCAGGAATTTGTTGAACCGCCAACATCCACTAAAAGAAACATCATCGCAATATTACTGTTTGCTGTGATACCGGCTGTATGGTTTTTAACAAGCAGTCCGATTTCTGTTTTTAACTTTGATAACGGCAACCAAACAACTGTTTCGCAGGGACAAAATGTAGTACAAGCCCCTTTGCCTCCTGCTGCACCGCTGCCTCCCAGAATTTCAACAACCGAAGGAGTAACTAGCGTATATCTGGATTATTTACAAGCTGCGACCGAGGCCGGATATACCAATCAAATCAATTCTACCGGAATACGGGCACTGTACGATAGCGGTGTTCCTCTTTCATATTTAGAGCAAATGAATCAAGCCGGTTTTCTTGATGATTTTTCTTACTCCGGAATTATTGGATTGTATAACGGTGGTGTACCGATGGAATATTTAACGATGATGAACGAAGCAGGATATATGGATGACTTTTCCTATTCAGGAATCATTGGACTTTACAACGGAGGTGTTCCCACTTCTTACCTGGATCAACTGAATGTTGGTGGTTATTTAGATGATTTCTCCTACTCAGGAGTTATCGGTTTGTATAGCGGCGGCGTACCAAATGAGTTTCTTGCCCGAATGGAAGCCGGCGGTTACCTGGACGAATTTTCTTACTCCGGATTGATAGGCTTATACAGTGGCGGTGTTAGTGTTGAGTATCTGGACAGGTTAAACGCAGCAGAACTCCTGAACGATTTTTCTTACTCTGCCATAATCGGACTCCAAAGCTCGGGCGTTACTACCGATTACATTATTCAATTAAAAGAAGCCGGTTTTCTAAACACCTTTTCTTATTCAGGAATCATTGGTTTATACAACTCAGATGTACCTGTAAGTTTCATACAGGAACTGGACAGCAGAAGCCTCCTCGTTGATATGAGTTATACCGATGTGATTCGTGCTTATGGAGATGGGAATTAGTCTCTTCTACCCGCCGAGCCTAAAGGCTCTACTTGTTTAAAAGACACCTTAACCTCCTTCCTTAGCTTTTGATTAATAAATAAAAAAAATCCTCCTTTGAAGGAGGTGGACTGAGGGATGTTGTGCGGTTTATTAACTCAGAAACCCCACAACATCCCTCTGATCTCACACAAGTGTTCGATCGGTCTCCCTTCGAAGGGAGATTTGTTTCTTTTATGTTATTTAGAGCGGATGTGAGAAATCTAAAGATGTACTTTAAATCGATCTGTAGATTTCTCAGTCGACAAGCTCCTTCGAAATTGTAGATGTCAGGTAATTCGGTGACAGTTTTGGAAAATTTGCTCTGTTTATAAACCTGACTTTTTTAAAAGTCTCCAATTACACCGAACTTAGAATTATTGGCGAGCCAAGAACGCAATGAAATCGACGGCTCCGAAGGAGCAATCATTACACTCAGGATGATTCTTGGATATGCATCATACGAACGAAGACCTTTTGTAATGATTAGTCGATGTAATGGAGTTCGCGCCAATAATTCTTGTCGGGAGCTTTTGGTACTTTTGTCGGTACAAAAGTACATAGAACAAAGTAGCTGAACCCTATAAGCACATTTATCTTAGAATACGGGTACCTACTTTTGTCTTGATATCCCGTTCGTACGGGACAAAAGATCAAGCCGAAGTATTTAAGACGGGTTCACTGATCCCGCGCTGAATAATCCTAAAGGTCTTCGTCCATTCTGAGAAAGTTAGTACACTCTTCACCAGAAAGGATTATTCCTGCTTCGCAGGCGCATCCGGATCATGCTCACTTTTCCGTCTTAAATACTAAGGGCGAATTTTTAGCACTATCAATACTAAACTGTCAATGAATTAGCAGGCATCCACAAGGTTAGCTCTGCTTTTGTGTCTTCGTGTTTCCGTGGCAAAAAACCATCTATCTATCTATAGTTCAACATATTTGAATACGCATGGCACATCATGTCCTGGGATGCTCCGGCAAAGTACATCATAAAAACGGTGAGATTTGCGATCTGAACTCTGAAGTAACCGTTAGCTTCATATTTTCGAGATGAGACGATCGCATCTTTTTGAATGATTCGGAATTTTGCTGATTTCCGGATCTTTTCGATCAGATCGTAATCTTCCATGATTCTGTAATCTTCTCTGAAGCCTCTGAGTTCATCGAATAAACTTCTGGTGATAAATAAAGTTTGGTCGCCACCACGAGCCATAATTCGATCAAAACGAGTGCAATAGGCGTTTATACGAAGTAATGGAGTGTAATAGTGATCGAATTTGTAGCGATAACATCCTGATTGAAATCCCATTTCCAAAGATTCTGAAATATCATCAGCAAAAGAAGCAGGAGGGATGGAATCGGCATGAACAAAATACAAGACCTGATTCTTTGAAAGCTCTGCACCAACATTCATCTGTGCAGCACGGCCTTTTCGTTCGGAACGGATGCATGTGAATCCCAATTCGGAAACAAGTTCAACAGTTTTATCGGTACTTCCGCCATCGATCACCAAAATTTCGGCGTCTTTCAAGTGGGTAATTCCGGCAGAAAGATGAGCCAATAAATCCGGGATTGTTTTTTCTTCGTTATATGTTGGGATAATGATACTTATCGCCATTAACTTATTTATAATTTTGTGATGATATTAAATGCACATTGGATGATATTAAATTACGAAGTTATTAGCGCAACAGATTTCAATTAATGAACACCTTAAATATGAAACCGATTTACATCCTTTTTTTAACCATTTTTGTGCTTTTTACTGTAAAAAATATTCAGGCTCAGGAAATGGATAGCCTGAATACGGATACCTCTTTTGCCGAGCTGTCTATGATCCTGTTGCAAAACGTTCGGGACGGAAAACCAACTAAGCAGATTGAAAGTAAGCTCGCTGAAGTTTCACCAGAGGAATTAAATGCAGATCTGAATACAGAATCTGAGAAAAAAGCTTTTTGGTTGAATATCTACAATGCCTACGTGCAGATCTTGTTGCTGGATAAACCGGAACTCTTTGAAGACCGAAACTCATTTTTCGGATATAATTTCTTTTCATCACCACAGGTCACCATAGCCGGAAAAGAATTGAGTTTTGATACTATTGAGCATGGAATTATTCGTCATTCAAAGATCAAACTTTCTATGGGATATTGGGATAAATGGTTTCCAAGTGATTTCGAAAAAATGTTTCGTTGGGACGAGGTAGATCCCCGAATTCATCTGGCATTAAACTGCGGTGCAAAATCATGTCCATACATTGCTGTTTTTGATCCTGAAAGGGTAGAAGAGCAGTTAGATATAATTTCCAAGCAGTATTTAGAAAAGACCACAGTTTACGATGCAGAAAAAGATAAAGTTAAAGTTAATGCGCTAATGAGTTGGTTCAGAGCCGACTTTGGCGGAAAGGACGGAGCAGTAGAAATGCTGAAGAAGTACAAGATCATTCCTCAGGACGCCGATCCTTCCGTTTCATTTCTGGAATACGACTGGACGTTGGAGTTGGGTAATTATACAGATATCTAGTTTTTGGAATAGCTCCAGAAATCAACCCGGTCTAATGCTATATAAGGAACAGCAATAATTTTATTGGTTCTGTCGATGCCAATATCTGCCGGTCTGCCAATGGTGTTGATCAAAATCTTGTTTGTATTTCCGTCATGAACACGAATGCTTTGGTCAACCTGACTGGCAACTAAAAGCAATCCTTCATCAAATTCTAAGCCATCAAAGTTACCGCCTTGAAAAGTATAATGACTCTTAACTTCTCCGGCTGAATTGAAAGAATAGAACGTAGTGTCTTGTCTCCATGGAGCAAGGACGAATAATTCATTCTCTGAATCATAGGTCACTCCATTTGGATAAATAGCCAGAGAATCCAGAAACACAGAGGGTGTATCATTTTCTATTTTATAGACAATTGGTTTTCCGGTGTCAGTGATATAAACCGTTCCCGATCCATCTCCTGAAACATCATTCAGAAATCCCGGCTCAAAAGAGGAGAAATCTATAAATTTTTGTTGAGTACCAGTTTTAGTATCAAAAACATGAACACCGGCGACATCTGCCACCCAAAGCGAACCATTTTCGATAAACATCCCTCGTGGAGCATGAAATGGAAATTCATCTGTTCCGGTCATGAATTGCATCTCTACAACATTTCCTTCTGCGTCTACTTTGGTAATAAATCCGTTAGAGTCGAGATCATTTCCTCCACCATTGAAATTCGAAATGAAATACACATTTTGGGTTTCATCATAACGAACGGCTTCGGGTTGGCTGAGTCCTTCTACAGAAAAGAGGATGGAGGTTGAATCCTGAACGGTTTCAAAATCGGCTGTGATGCGCTGCTTTTTTTCTGTTGTACAGGATACAGCTGTGAAAAGAGCGAGTAGAATTAAAGAAAGTGATTTCATCGAGTCATTTTTGAGTTAATTGAAAGTCACCTTCTTATCTAAGATTTACAAGTACTGCTAAGAAAGAGTTTGTAAATGTTTACAGTTATTATGCCTGTACTGGAATATGCTCAGGTTTTGCATTCTTGTAAGAAGGACGTGGTTTCAATCCAAACAACTCAAACATATGCATGTCTTCGTCTAATTCGTTGTTGTCGGTGGTAAGTAATTTCTCTCCGGTAAAGATGGAATTAGCTCCCGCCATAAAGCAAAGTGCTTGTTCTTCGAAATTCATTCTAACACGTCCTGCAGAAAGGCGAACCATAGATTGTGGCATCAAAATTCTGGCAGTGGCGATCATTCGAGCCATATCCCAACTAGGAACTTTAGGCTGATTTTCCATCGGAGTTCCTTTAACCGCGATCAAAGCATTCACAGGAACAGATTCCGGATGCTGATCTAAGTTAGATAACGTGTAAAGTAAACCGATTCTGTCTTCATGTGTTTCGCCCATTCCGATAATTCCACCGGAGCAGACTGAAATATTGTTGTCCTGAACTTTTTTGATGGTGTCTAAGCGATCATCATAAGAACGGGTAGTGATGATCTTTTTATAAAAGTCTTCACTGGAATCCAGATTGTGGTTATAAGCATACAATCCGGCTTCTTTAAGTTGAGCAGCTTGTTCATCATTTAACATTCCCAATGTAGCGCACACTTCAAGTCCCATATCAGCTACAGAAGAAACCACATCCAGAACTTCATCAAAATCTTTGTTTCGTCGAGCACTTCTCCAGGCTGCTCCCATGCAAAATCGAGTACTTCCTGCTTCTTTAGCTCGCTCAGCCGAAGCCAGGATCATTTCCTTAGGCATCAGCTTCTCTGAATCAACACCGGTGTCGTAACGCGCAGATTGAGGACAGTACGCACAGTCTTCAGAACAACCACCCGTTTTTATTGAGAGAAGGGTACAAACTTGAACTTCGCCTGTTTCATGATATTCGCGATGGACTGTAGCAGCTCTGTATATTAACTCCATCAGCGGAGTGTTGTAGATCTCTGAGATTTCTTCTTCGGTCCAATCGTTGCGAATCACTGACATAATATGTTTTTTCTGATGATGATTTACTCATCCAAAAGTAAGAGGTATCGCCTCAAATGCCAATCCATAATTTCATTTATTAAAAGGAATAAAAGTGCTATCGTAAGACTAAAAATTATATGAAAGAAGTTTTGATTTCCGGTAAGGCATCCTTCAAAATAGAAGTTCCGTATAAATTGTATGAGACGGGTGAGAAAGGCAAAAAACCTTTGATTGTCTATTTGCACGGATATAATCAAAATATTGATCGCTTTGAGAAAATAGTGAATCCATTAACTGAGTTGAAGGCTTATCATTTATTTATTCAGGCGCCATATCCCATCTATGATGAGACTCGCACTAAAAAAGTGGAAGACTGGGGAAGGAGCTGGTATTTATATGACGGAGAGCAGCAACAATTTGTTAAGTCTATGGAGTTGTCATCTGAATTCGTTCAGGAGATCATCGATGGATTATTGCCAAACATAGAAGTGAATCGAATATCTTTATTTGGGTATTCTATGGGCGGATATCTGGCGGGCTATTTTATGCTTTCGAGATGGAAGCATGTAAATGAAGCAATTATAATTGGGGCCAGAATAAAAACCGAGGTTTTTACAGACAGGCTGCAGGAAGCGAAACATATTAATGTTTTGGCCTTGCATGGATCCGAGGATAAGAGCGTTTTGCCCGAGCCGCAACAGAAAGAAATCGAAAAATTAAAAAAGCAAGGATTTAACGCTCAGTTTAAATCAATAAAAGCGCAACATAAGCTCTCGCAACCATTTATAGAGGAAAGTATGCTCTGGCTTAAGGAAAAGGGATACTAATTTCTAATAATTTTTGAACAGTGGTTAGGTTTTCTTTCTAATGTTTGTTAATTTTTTCTAACTAACATTAAAGAGTAACCTGATCAGTCAACTAATATAAATAGCATATGAAAATTCTTGTTGTTGAAGACGATCCTTCAGTTAGAACGCTTGTAAAAGCAGTTTTGGAACATAACGACAATACAGTAATTACAGCGGAAACAGCTAAGGATGGTCAGGCTTTAGCAACCGGTGAAAAATTTGAAATGATTGTTCTTGATCTTGGATTACCTGATGGTGACGGTTACGAAGTATGTAAGCAGATCAGAGACGAAGGGGTAGTTACTCCGGTACTAATTCTTTCGGGTGAGCAGGAAACAGATGTTAAAGTAAAGTGTCTTAAGGTTGGAGCAGATGATTATCTGACCAAACCTTTTAATACTGAAGAGTTACTGGCAAGGATGGAAGCCATTCAACGTAGAACAGAATCTTCAGGAGATCAAACTCTTACCTGCGGTGAAATTAATGTTCATTTATTGAAAAGAGAATGCACTGTAAACGATAACAAGCTCCAACTCACCAATAATGAGTTTAATCTGCTTGTATATTTTATAAAGAATAAAAATAGAATAATCACACAGGAAGAGCTTGCTGAAAAAGTGTGGGATATTCACTTCGATACACAAACCAATTATATAAACGTTTACATCAGCTATCTGAGAAAGAAAATTCGTGAATATACCGAAACTGATTATATCGAAACGATCCGAAAGAAAGGATTTACTTTTCGTTGTAACTGATAAAATTGATTTTACTAAAGCCGTTTCTGAATAAGAGACGGCTTTTTTTATTTAAATTATACACATGAACAAACAATTAATTGAGTATCTGAAGGAGTTTATTTCTGAAGCCAGATGGGAACGTATCAATGATGTTCTAGATAACAGAACAGAACACATCACTGTCGTTTTGGAAGATATTTATCAACCGCATAATGCTAGTGCTGTATTAAGAAGTTGCGACGGTTTTGGAATACAGGACGTTCATGTAATTGAAAATAATAATGTTTTTGATGCATCATCGGAAGTTACTATCGGAGCTGATCAATGGCTTTCATTACATCGCTATAAAAACCCTGGTTCCGATAATGTTGAGCATTGTTTCGAAATTTTAAGAGAAAAGGGATACCAAATTGTAGCTACAACTCCACATGAAAACGATCACAATTTAGATGAATTGGATATTTCAAAACCAACTGCTTTGGTTTTTGGTACTGAACTGGATGGCGTTACTGATCAGGTTATGGAACAAGCCGATGCTTTTGTAAAAATACCGATGTCCGGTTTTAGCGAGAGTTTTAACATATCCGTGAGTGCAGCAATTTGTTTGTATGATACTTCAACCAGATTACGCAGATCGCTTCCAAAATCTGACTGGGCATTGTCTGAAAACAGGAGGGAGGAGCTCCTGCTTGAGTGGGTAAAAAAATCCATCAAAGCAGGAGATCAACTGGCAGAAAAGTGGTTAGCTGAAAATATTTCTTAACGGGGTAATCTTACATCCAGATCTGCAACCGCGTATGCAAATACGGCCATAGTTGCTACACACTCGTTAAAATCATCAATATTTAGCTTATCGATCGTATCAACTGCTGTATGGTGAAACCAAAAGTATTTACTGCCATCAACATTCAAGCCCATTCCGGGAACACCATTTCTCATTAGCGGACCAATATCAGCTCCACCACCACCTTTTCTTACTTCTCCGGAATCAGCAGGCTTAAGTAGTTCACCGATAGAGCTTAGTATTTTATAAGCATCATCACTTCCGCTAAATCCGAAACCAATCGGATCAAAAACGCCGGCATCCGATTCCATAGCCAGAATATGATTATCTAATGATTTCTCATCTTCTTTTACCCATCTTAAATATTCATTTGCGCCTCTCAATCCATTTTCTTCATTTGTCCACAAGACAACGCGAATGGTTCTTTTAGGTCGGACTCCTGTTTCTTTGATCAATCTTAAAGCTTCCCATGCAGCTACACAACCACCACCATCATCCATAGCTCCGTGTCCATTATCCCAGGCGTCAATATGTCCGCCCATAACAATGATCTCCTCTGGAAACTCACTTCCCTTTATTTCAGCAATCACATTTCTGGACTGGGCATCCGGTAAATTTTCAGCTTCCATCTTTAAAGTAAGAGTAACGGTCTCACCTCGTTTGATAAATCGCTCAATCAGATTGGCATCTTCAACAGTAATTGCAGCATGAGGAATTTTTTTCACTCCATCTTCATAGCTCATTGTTCCTGTATGTGGAGTTTGCATAGAATAAGAGGCCACTGATGCCAGTGCACTTGCTACAGCTCCGTGCTTAGCAGCCGCAGAAGCACCGTTAACTCTATATTGAACAGTTTGTCCATAAGTGGTAAAGGGAACATTGAAGAGTACAATCTTTCCTTTTGCCTCAGATCCTCTTTCTTCAAGATCCTCAAAACTCTTAACCAACATAACTTCAGCCGTAATTCCTTCCTCCGGAGTTCCAACACTTCCACCCAGACTAGCCATCGGTAGTTCTTTTTTAATTGGTGCGTCAAGTGTAGCAGATTCCTTTCCACGAACCCAATGAGGTACAGTCACAGGTTGAGTCCAAACTCTGTCAAAACCGTCTTTTTCCATTTCCTGAACTACCCAATCAATTCCTTGTTCAAGAACTTCAGAACCACTTAATCTGGGACCATAATAGTCTGTTAAATGAGCTAATCTTTCAAAACCCAGGTTATTAGCCAGTGCTGATTTAATGAGTTTATCGGATGTTTCTTTGATGTTTTGCTTAACCAGAGGCTGACTTACTCCTGGAATAGCTAAAAATAAAGCAAATAGGATAAAGTAGAATTTGTTCGGATTCATGAATACAAATTGAGATTTGAAATTTGATTCAAGAAAAAGAAAAGGGAGGACTTATGCTTATTGGAATTGCAAAATAATGTGCAATCAGTCCATAGATTTAGTGTTCTTTCTGGCTATTTCCTGAAAGAGGAGATATTCTTCAGGTGAGATATCGGCAAAAAGATAATTGATAGGATTCACTTTCTGTTTGTTAAAATGAATCTCGTAGTGAAGATGAGGACCTTCCGTTAACCCTGAGTTTCCGGAATAACCGATTAGTTGACCTCTGCTTACTTCAGTTCCACGCTTAATGTCTTTTGGAACACTGGAAAGGTGAGCATAAAGTGTTTCATATCCATATCCATGATCAATAACAATTATACGACCAAGAGTTCCTCTGAGTCCGACATACTTAATCTTTCCATTTGCGGTAGAATAAACAGAACTTCCGATATCAGCACGAAAATCAGCGCCTCCGTGTGTTCTTGTATAACCTAAAACAGGATGCTCTCTCATTCCAAAACTACTCAGCAAAATACCAGCCGTTGGCTTTATAGCAGGTAAGTGTTGTAATTTATCCTTATTGGTATTGTAAGATTGCTTGAGTTCTTCAAAACTAAGCTTTTGAATACTGATGCGTCGCTCAAGATTGTCAATTTTTGAAGATGTCCATCTCAAAAGATCTGCTGTGGATTGATTATAAACGTCGAATTCCGGGTTAGGTGCACCTCCACCTGAGCCTGCTTCCCGCTCATCAGTTGAAATTTCCTCCAGACCTAATACAGATCGATAAACTTCATTGTCTGCTTCTGCAATTTCTTTGAGCTGGCTGTCAATATCTAAAATTGATTTTTTGGTGGTTTCAAGCTGCTTATAGAGAATTTCATTTTCAGCTTTAAGAGCTAGCTCAGCAGGTGTACCTACATAGCTGGAAAGAAAAATAATACCCAGTCCCGATAAAAACACACCGGTTAATATCCAGATAGATAAGTTATAGATGATTTGTTCTGCTTTATTATACTCCATTGGTATAAATTCGCAGCTTTCCTCGTCGTAGTAATAATGATTATGTAATGACATATCCTATTTTAAAAACCCAACAAATTTACGCACTAGTAGTTTCCTAGTCAAAGAGTAACTAAACATTCTAATGTTACTCAACATCTCCTTCAAAATATTCGATCGCTCTTCTAGGAGTCGGATCGAAATCCCCGGTTTTGCTTGCTATTTTTGACTGGATCCTGTCCTGGAATGCTTTTGCGGGATCGTAGCCATAATGTTTCAATAAATAATTCATGGCAATCACTTCGGCGATTACAGTTATATTTTTACCGGGAGTGATAGGAAGGTGAATTAAAGGAATATCCAGACCTAATATAGAGACAGAGTCATGATTTAGCCCAGTTCGTTCAACATCTCGTGTTTCGTCCCAAAGAGTAAGTTCTAATACAACCTCCAGTCTTTTTTGATATCGAATTGAACGGATACCAAACATCGACATCACATCCACAATACCAAGTCCGCGGATCTCCATAAAGTGTTTACTCATTTCCGTGGCAGAAGACATAAGTACGTTACTCTTCTTTGTAAGCATAACCACATCATCAGCCACCAAACGATGCCCGCGTTCAATAAGATCAAGTGCTACTTCACTTTTACCAATACCGGACTTACCGGCAATAAGAATTCCGATCCCATAAACATCTACCATTGCACCATGAACCATTGTTTGGGTAGCAAATTGATCTTCCAGAAAATCCCGAAGTAAAAACATAAAGCGGGTTGTTTCTACAGGGGTAGTGTAGATAGGAATGGAAGCTTTCTCAGCAATTTTAATTAAATCATCTGAAAGCTTGTTACCATCCGTTAAAAAGATCACCGGGAGTTCGAAACCGGTAATATTCTTAAATGCTTTAATCTGTTCTGCATTTGGCAGATGATCCAGAAATTGAGTTTCAGTATTGCCTATGATCTGAATTCTCTTAAAAGTAAAAAGATCGGTGTAGCCGGCAAGAGCCATCCCCGGTCTGTGAAGATCAACTTCATAAACGAATTTATATTCAGAGCAATCACCGGAAGTGCATGCGGTTAGATTAAGCTGAACTCGTTCTCTTAGTTTTTGAACCAAATAAGAAACGCTGATCTTTTCTTTACGAGGAATAGGCTCGCTGGCGGTAAATGGCATTAATAGACTTCTTGTAGTTTTTGTTTATATCGTTTTAGCTGACGCGTTGCTACATCCACTGCAACGGCCACTGCTTTTTCGTAAGACTCAGCTTTTTCATTCACGGCAATAACTTTTCTGGGTACTTTAATTATAAGTTCTGCTTTTTGAGGATATTTGGGATCAGAAGTAGGCTCCAGAACAATATCGCAAGATACTATACGATCGTAAAAGTGTTCTAATTTCTCAACACTTCCTTTACTAAATTCTTTAAGATTTTCGCTTGCATCAAAATGTCTTGAGGTGAATGAAATATTCATTTGTTCTCCTATTAGTTTTACGTTTTAGCTCTTGGATGTGCATTCTCATACACATTTTTGAGTCTCTCTACACTGGTATGAGTGTAGATCTGGGTTGCTGCTAAATTGGCGTGACCCAAAAACTCTTTAATTATTCTGATATCCGCCCCGTTATCAAGCATGTGTGTTGCAAAACTATGCCTTAATACGTGAGGGCTCTTTTGTGTTACCTCGCTAGTTTTAGTTAAATATTTCTCGACTATTCGTTGAGCGTTTCTTGCATACATCCGTTGCCCGTGTGCAGAATGAAATAATCCTTTTACAGCATCTCCGTCTGTTTGGCTTCCAAATAATTTCTCCTTTGTTTCAAGATGTTCTTTTAACGCCGTAACAGCTTTAGTACCTAATGGAATAATGCGCTGTTTATTACCTTTTCCGGTAACATTAATTTGATTATTTCTCAGATCTAATTGTTCACGGTTTAAATTTATTAACTCGCTTAAACGAATTCCGGTTCCGTAAAATAATTCAAGCAACGCTTTATCTTGTCTTCCGGAAGGAGTATCGGTATTTATTGAATCCATCATTCGTTCAATATCGGCCGAGTTTACCGTTTTAGGCAGCGTTCTGTCTTTTTTCGGGACCACTAATAATTGTGCAGGATTTTTGTCGATGTGGTCTCGCTTAAAACAATACTTAAAAAAAGATCTGAGAGTAGCAACTTTACGGGCAATCGAACTCTTTGCCATTCCTTTTTCTGAAAGTTCACCTAGCCAAAGCCGGATTGTTAATCGTGTTATAGAGTGAACAGAAATTTTTTCAGGATCTGAATCTTCTTGTTGTGCACAAAATTCTAAAAAAGATGTAAGGTCATTGCCATATGAAGTGATGGTGTGAGGTGAAGCATTCTTCTCAACAGCCAGGTATTTGAGGTATTTCTCGATGATCACTTTCATTGATGGAATATGTATATCCGACATCAAAAAAGAAAACTTTTATGAAAATAATGTGAAGAAAATTCTAGTCTAAATTTCTTCCTTTCCAGCTAACTGATTTTCCGGTAAAATGATCTATCAGACACTGTATTCCAAGAACCTGAAACCAAAGTACTCCAACAGCATGTGTGAAAGAGGAATAGATATCCCACTTGAATATAAAATTAAGTATCGCTCGTTGCGAAAATAACAGTATTAGTGAGAATGAAGACCAAATAAGCAGCTCCACAGAATTGACTTGAAAACCATATATAAAAGTAAAAAAAGGAGCTACAAATACAATTAGATGTAAAACAGACATCAATAAAAAGAGAACAGCGTTTTTACCAAAGCCCACAAAAAAGTTTTTTCTGAGTCCATTCCATAATTCACTGTCATTCGAATACATCCTGCAAAAAACTGAATCAACACCATGAAGCATCTTCAATGTTAATCCACTACTCTTGATGGTTTTAGCCAGTTCAACATCTTCAATGATTTGATCTTTTACAGATTCATGACCATTTATTTTTGAATAGGCTTTTTTATTAAAAGCTATAAACTGTCCACAGGCTGCAGCGAATTTTGGAGCTAATTGCTTTCTTAAAAAGGAGGGAAGCCATTTTGGAGCTTCTTCCACATATCTGGACGGAAGTAGTGTATACAATGCAAAATAGACCAAAGGGATAACTTGTTTTTCCCAAAAAGATTCAACGATCTGTTCCGGCCATACTGTTATTGCATCTACAGTAGAAAGCTCTGAAACTGCTTTAGGAATTGCATCCTCGGCTAACCAAACATCTGCATCGATGAAAATTAATATCTCGCCGGAAGCAGCTTCACTTAACTGATGGCAAGCCCATGGTTTCCCCAGCCATTCATTTGGTTTTTCTTTTCCTTTGATGTGTATCAGGTTATTAATGATTCCCGAAAGCTTATTTAAAATTTCTCCTGTGCCATCCGTAGATTGATCATCCAGAACCAGAACTTCAAAATTGGGATAGTTTTGTTTTAGAGCCGAAGTCACACAGCGCTCTATTACCGAAGCTTCATTTCTTGCCGGAATACAAATACTGACTTTTGGTTTTTCAGAGGAATCGGGAACGATTGTGTTCTTTAAACCTTTAAAATCAATCAAATTCATACCAAGTATAAAACTCGTATAAATTAAAAAGCCTACTGATATGTATAAAAGGAACATCATTTAGTGATGGAAGTTAATGAAGCTGAGGTTGTAGTTCACTCAAAAGATTCTGATCATTCCGTATGAATATTTCTACAGATCATTTAGACGAAAACCCTTTTCCAAATAAGCCATCCGGAGGATACGAGTGGTGGTATTTTGATGCATTGAGCAAAGATGGTAATTGGTCATTTGTTGTCATTTTCTATCAGGGAAATCCTTTTTCTCCGGAATACATTCGAAATATCGAAAAAAATTCTACCGATCCGGATGAATTTCCTGCAGTCAGTATCTCAATCTACAACAGAAATAAAACAGAGTTCTATAGTTTTGTGGAATATTCATCTGATGATTTTAACTGGAATAAGGATTCAGACTCGTGTTCGGTAGGTCCTCACAGCTTTTCAAAATCTGAAAACGATTCAAAGTTGGTTTATTCGCTCGTGTTGAATGATGTTTTAGCATCCGGTCATTCAATTAAAGCAGTGCTCGAATTCAACAGTTCTATAATTGCTGAACCATCAATCGATTCAAAAAATCCGAACGAGCATCATTTCTGGAATTTGATTCAGCCCAAAGCTGAAGTATCAGGTTCAATTGAGATAAATGGGAAGTCTGGTTTTCAAAAGATAGCTTTTAATGGTTCCGGTTATCACGATCATAATGTTGGTTTAGAACCTATGAAAGCAGATTTTAAAGATTGGTACTGGGGAAGATATCATTTTGAGAATTCTACTCTGATCTATTACGTGATGAACAGAACAAATGAAAAGCAGTATAAAGCTTGGTTGATTTCAAATGAAAATGGGGAAGTAATAGATGAATTTTCTTCTGTTGAGACAGAAGGGTTTCTCAGAAATATGTTTGGTTTACGATCAGCCAGAAAATTAATCTTGAAGTCGAAGGACAGCGAAGTTACTGTACAGGCGGCATTACCTCTGGATGACGGACCTTTTTACCAACGGTTTTTAGGTCAGGCTATAATGCATAAAGATGGCAAGGTTTCTGTTGCTGAAGGAATTTCAGAATACATCTACCCCGAAAATATTTATTCCAAAAAGTTTTGGCCGGCTGTAAAAATGCGTCTTAGATTTGCGGGCAAAAAAACTCATTGGGTTCAAAGGTTTAAGGTGTTCTATGAATGGACTTGGTGATATAAAGCTAACAGCTATTTGCTGTTAGCTGTTAGCTTTTCTCAAACCGCTCATCAGTAAAACCCGCAACTTTTCTGGTTTCTTTGAGCAATTCATGAACTTTCTTCTCGAATTCAGTAGTTAATTCTGATTTTGAAAGTGAACGATCAATGGTCAGTGCTGCACCAATATTGATATACAGTTCCGGCTTGCTGTCACGGAATGTGTGAGAATAAAAAGCTATGGGTACAAAATCGATTTCTGTATCCGCATTTTGATACAACCAAGCCATTCCTTTCTTAAATTCTGGTTTTGAAGCTGAAACAGGAGTGATTTCTCCTTCGGGATAAATGTATAAACTTGAACTCGGCTTATTCAAACTATCAATAGCGAATCTGAGTGATCTTAAAGTGGATCGGGGATCAGAAAGGTTTATGGAAAATGCTCCAATTTTGGAAAAAAACTGATGTTTATGCATCTGCTTATCCTCCATAAAAGCCCGTGCTGTTTGATGAAACACATTTCTACTTAAAAAAAGTGGAAGTAAGCCATCCCACCACAAATTGTGGTTTATGTAATAAACAGTCTTTGTATCAGCTCCAGGCTTATAATCTTGCTTAATAAAGATATTCTTAAAACGACGTCTAAGTAACCAACGGGTATACCAATCAAAAAACCAGATCAGAAAACGGGATTCTTTAGCAGGGATAAAATTCAATTCAATTCTTTTTGGTGATGATAGGGTGTTCTGCCTTATCTTTCAATTATGAAGAAGCACAGAGACAAACCAATCGTTCAAATTACGAATCCTGAAATTGATAAATATTCGGAAGTTCATACGAGTCCCGAAAGTAAGGATATTCAAAATCTGATCAACTCCAGCGATGAAGAGCTCCAATACATAGACATGCTGAGTGGGAGAGTGGTTGGGCAACTTCTTAAAATGCTGGTAAAGATATCAGGTGCAAAGCGAATACTTGAGATCGGAACTTTTACAGGTTATTCAGCAGTAATGATGGCAGAAGCTTTACCGGAAGATGGAGAAGTGATCACCTTGGAAATGAACCTGAAGTACCAGAAAATAGCTCAGAATCATTTTGATAAAAGTGAAGCGGGGCATAAGGTTACAATGATCTGTGGAAACGCTCAGAACACAATTAAAGAGCTAACCGGCACATTCGATCTGGTTTATCTGGATGGAGATAAATTGAGATACTCGTTTTATTTTGATCAGGTAATGCCATTACTTAATTTCGGTGGTCTCATTATTGCTGATAATGTACTTTGGGATGGAACCGTACTCGATCCGGAAGACAAAAAAGCAGAAGCTATTGCTGCATTCAACAAACTTGTTGCTGAGGATAAAAGGGTAGAGCAAGTATTACTTCCAGTAAGAGATGGAGTGAATGTTATTAGAAAAAGGTGACCTTGTTTTGTCACAAAAACACGAAACCACTAAAGGGTTAAATTGAGTAGCTCTTAATTATATTTAGATTCAAAAACTTCTCTCATTTCCCAGGCTTTGCAAGCTCCTAATGCTCCTCCAAGTGAAGAAGGGAAAAAAGAGAGTAAAAAAATACCAGAATCGACAATTATGAAATCGCCTTCAATAATTGGAATTAATAGAGCAACTAAGAAGACAAGAAAATAAAGAATAGTAAAAGCCCAAAAGAAGAATACAGCTGAGTCATAAAGTTCTCTACTCATATGACCTTTATTTTTATGCTGAAATTCTAAAACTTTCCTGACTCCATAAAAGATAGCATAAGAAAAGACAACACCTAAAATTGGAAAAATTATACCATCAGAAGTCCTTATAAAAATTAACCCTATTAAAAGCATTGCGATATGCCAAACAATCAAAATTTTTGGAGCCCAAAGTTCTGTTAGTTTGTAATATTTAGGTTTTATCATTTTAAACCGCCTTATTATCTATTTCAAGCATGCATTAATATAACTCATCAATATCTGCCTTGCATAGATCTATGAAAAGCTGAGCCATTTTATTACAAACCGCATTAAAGAATTTCTCACCTTTTTCCTTAGTGGCAGCTTTTGGATCGCCAATTCCGGTATCTTTTGAAACCTTTGACCACGGACGTTCACTCCAAGCCCAGTCTTCATTAAAAGCAGCTATTTTGTTTTTTCTTTCAGCTCCGTCGCCCCATTCTTTTTCCGGTAATACTAAGTGTGGTTCCAGATGAAGGACTAAACTCGTTTCCATTTCGTCGGCATGATCACCGGGATCGGTAAAATACTTATGTCTATCCAGCATTTTAGGCCAGAAAGTCACGCAGATAAACATGTCCGGATACAAAAGTCCAAGTTCCCGAACCATGGACTTAAAGTCGTTACCGCCATGACTGTTAAGGATCATAAACTTCCGAATACCCTGCCTGTTCAGCACTTCAATGATGTCTTTTAGTATTTGAAACTGAGTACTTGGATTTAGATTAATATCCAGATAAATATCCGATTGGCCGGTATTTACACCGAATGGAATATTCGGCAGTACAATTACATTCGCATCATTTTCCCAGGCAATCCTGGCTGATTCTTCAGCAATTGCTTTGCCTTCAATGTTATCAGTAGCATAGGGTAGATGGTAATTATGAGCTTCCGTAGCTCCCCATGGCAATACAGCAAGTTCAATGTCCGCATCTTTTAAATGCTTCCAGTTAGTTTCAGCTAAGATGTATGGTCTGATCATTATTCCTCAATTATCTATTTCAAGCATTCATAAACTTCAAACTTATCATTCTCTGCAGTAATAGAGCAAGTTTTAAACAATTTTTCTAAATGAGTTTTATAGTTCAGATGTTTATTGGCTACCAAAACAAATCTTCCGGATGCTTTTAAACATCTTTGAACCTGAGTAAACAGACCAATTGTAACTTCTATATTGGTTTCGTATTCAAAATGGAAGGGAGGATTGGATACTACCAGATCAAGAGATCCATCTTCAAAGTCTTCCATAGAATCATTCCAATGGAAATGCGCGCTTTCATGTACATTCATTTTTGAGGATTCGACCGCAAGGAGAGAATCGTCCACTAAATAAACTTCAGAATTTGGTTTTTGATGTAAGATATGATCAGCAATCACGCCATTGCCTGAAGCCAGATCAAGGATATTAATTTCTGATTCTTTGACTGTAAGATGTTCTAAAAGGAATTGAGTAGCATAGTCAATATGATCGGAGGAAAATACTCCCGGGTACTGTTTGTACACCTTATCACCAAATTCGATGTCAATCGTAACTGTTTGGTGCTCAATCCCTTTTTTATTTTTAAGAATGAGTAATCTGGCCTTTTTCTTAGCTTTTGATTGCTCATTATCTTCAAAATATTTACTGCTGATTTCAAGTAATTGTGGTGTGAAGTATTTGGTCATAAATCCACATACGATGACACCATTTTCTTTTAATGATCGGTGTAATTTCTGCAGATAAAATTCAAAAGCCTCTAAAGATTTCGGAATCTTTATCACTCCCAGATCAATATCAGGTAAGTTTACTAAAGGAGTTTTAATTGTACGTGATTTCAACACCAAAGAGTTGGAAACATAATTTCTTTCAATCGCTTTTTGATGACTCTTATGGTTTACCACTGAAAGGGGCTGCAACTTAAAGAGGGTAGTGGCAAGAAAACCAAAGCGATCGTTTATCAATACTGAAGACTCAGGCTCATCATTCAAGTCGCCTATGTACTCAAGGATCAATTCATCAGCTGCATTCCATGGCTGAAGAGATCTGTTCGTTGTTGATGGATACCGTTTAATATCGAAATCACGGTCGTTGTAATTGTATTTCATTCCATAATAGATTTACAGACGAAATCAGGAATAATACCCGTAGATCGAATCTGCGATTCGTAATTATCTTCACGAGTATTTCCCGAAAGAACCAGCATTGTTTTAACTCCAAACTTATTGCCACCAAGGATATCAGTCCGCAATGTATCTCCAACCATAAGGATATCGTTTTTGTTGATATACTCATCCTGGATCAGCTGTTCATAAGCATGCATAAACATTTGAGAATCCGGCTTTCCGAAATGGATGAATTTTTTTCCTAACATATTTTCAACCAGCTTTGCCACACCACCGGTAGCTATGGCGATATCGTTATGTGAAACAGGGTAGTAATAATCAGAATTAGCCAAAATAACCGGCATATTTTTCTTTCTAAGGAGGTTTACTACTTTGTTGATATCCACATTCCAGTCGAAGCCTTCATCATCTAAGAACACACAAGCTGATATATCATCAATATTGTTCAGATCAACATCGGCTACCGCAATATGCTCCAAACCTGCTTGTAAGATATAATCCGCAGAGTTTTCAGTCCCCAAATAAGCGATTTTACCACTAGTGATCTTCTGCTCAAGAAAATGCTTTGCCATCATCCCTGAAGTGATCATTTCATGAAGCTGAATACCCGGCAGACCTAATTCCACATATTTATCAACCTGTTGCTGTGGACTTCGGGACGCATCATTTGTAAGAATCCTGAATAGTTTTTCCTCATTCCGAATAAAATCGAGAGTTTTATCAGCCCCTTTAATTAAACCATTGTGATTTTTAACTACGCCGTACGAGTCGAGCATAATTACTTTAAATTGTTTTGCAATATCGAAAAAGGAGGGGTAGCTCATTAATTATAGATCTAAAGCGTTAAGTAGGGGTTCCGAATCAAATTTTTCATCCAGAGTTGGTAGATGAATTTCTAAGGCTTCTTTTTGAAGTTTAGTAGCGAATATATCATGAAAAAAGAATCTGCCATATTTGATTACATAATTGAGAATAAAAAACCGATATGATTCCTTCAGAAATCGAATCTCAAGTTCTGAAAGTGGAAATATTTTATGATATGCTTTAAGAAAGATGATAAAGCGTTCTTCCATCATAACATCCACATTGTAGCTAAACACTGTTTTATCCCCAACATCAGAAGCTACGCGACTAAAGAAATAGAAATCAAGCATTCTGGTGCTCATCCTGAACCAGTCGTAATCCCATCTTGAAAAAAGCTTAAAGTTTGGAGTAACAGAGAAGTTACCAATATTCCAGTCTACGAACACAGGAATGGTTTCCAGTTCATCTCCTCCTAAAGATGTATAGTTGTCTAAAAAAAGATGACAGTGATCTCTGATCAAAGATCTGTGAACAGGGTATTCATATTTGGTGGATTTATCATCCAGAATCTCGAGCAGATCATGTACATCATCCTGCATTGTTTTAGATGACCTTGGTAGTGTAGCTTTCACAGTATCACAAGCTTTATGAAAGTGAGCCGTTTGCTGAGCTAATTTTACTATTTGATTCTTATTCAGTCGTTTAGGAAGTTTATTTTTGATATGGATGGGTCTGTAAAAAACAACCCAGGCATCAATAACTTCACTTTTATAGCGATGAACAAACAGCTTGTTACCTTTCATTAATGATCTGGCGAGAAAGTTCTCAAAAGGAGAGGGCAGGTTATTGGAAAGGGTATTTATAATGCTGTGATCTTCAACAAAGTGTTCAAACTTACCGAAATAGGAAAGTTTAGCTACTATAAAGTTTTTGTCTTTAAGCGAAATCCTATACACATGATTAGTGGAAACTTTCGCGCTAATATCCACGATGTTTGCAATTTCTCTGGAACTATCGTAGCTGTTCCATGCCTCGCGAATTATTGTATCAAAGTCTATGAATGCCATTATACGATCTCGAAATATCTTTTTAATTCCCAATTAGCTTGCTGAGGATCATATTGCTTCCATTCCCATTCCCGCGTTTTTATAAAATGATCTGTAAATACTTCTCCAAAGAGCTCATTTGCAATATCTGATTCTTTCATTGCCTTAGTTGCTTTATGAAGATTTGTTGCTAATGGTTCCGTAGCTCTGTTTTCGTACTCATTTCCTTTAGTAGCCGGCAGACCAAGCTTTAATTTATTTTTAATGCCATACAAACCCGAAGCGAGACTTGCTGACATACTCAAATAAGGATTTGCATCCGATCCTGGCACTCGGTTTTCAACTCTTATTGCTTCCATAGAGCTTTTTATCACTCTCAATGCCGTTGTTCTGTTATCAATGCCAAAGCTTACAGTTGTGGGAGCCCAGGAACCTTCTACAAATCGTTTATAGCTATTTACTGTTGGGGCAAACATCGGCAAGATAAAAGGCAAGCAATGAAGCTGACCTGCTATATAAGATTCCATTAATGGGCTCATCTTACTAGCTGATGATTTGTCAAAGAATAAGTTCTTTTTGCTTTCAATATCCCAAAGACTTTGATGAATATGACCACTGCAACCTGGCAATTCCTTGTTCCATTTCGCCATAAAACTAGCCATTACGCCTTCCTGATAAGCAATTTCTTTTACCGATGATTTGAAAAGTACAGCTTTGTCGGCTGCAGACAGAATATTATCGTACTTAATACAAGCTTCATAAACACCGGGGCCAGTTTCAGTATGCAATCCTTCAACTGGAATATCAAAATCATGTAAGGAATCAAAGATCGAATTCACAAAATGGCTGTGTTGAGATGATCTTAAAATCGAGTACCCAAACATTCCGGGCGTGAGGGGTACCGGATCCATATAATTTTTGTGTTGCAAGGTATGCGGTGATTCTACAAAAGTGAACCACTCAAACTCATTACTAAACTTGGGTAAATAGCCTAAATCATTGCACTGCTTCTGAATACGCTTCAATAAACTTCGGGGACAAACTTCATTCAGATCTTCTGAATTCTCAAAATCACCCAGAAAAAAAAGCTTGTTTTCATCCCATGGAATTTTTCTCAATGTACTTGTATCTATAGTGGCAAGACTATCGGGAAAGCCTGTTTGCCAACCGCTTACTCCGGGATTCGTATAGGTCGAATCATTTATATCCCACCCAAAAACAACATTACAGAACCCTAAACCATCATCTAATGATTTTAAAAATTTCTCCTTACTTATCAGTTTTCCTCTGAGAACTCCATCAATGTCAGTAACGGCAAACTTAATGCTGTTACTTTCTTGTTGATTAATAAGTGTTTTAATTTCTTCTTTGTTCAAATCCTTACATTTTATCTTTTACAATATAGGAAAGCTATGCGTACTATAAATTTCAAAAATTTTCACAGTTCCCAAAATACATATGAGTGAAATAGGAGACCGCAAAAAAGATCACATAAAATTTACTGTTGATGAACAGGCTCAATATAGTCAATCAACAGGGTTTCAAAGATATCAATTTGTACATAATGCTCTTCCTGAAATAGATTTCGAGGATGTTTCAACTGAGAAAGTATTACTTGGGCGCACATTTTCTTTTCCTTTATTTATTTCTTCGATGACAGGCGGTTACTCCGAAGCCGGGCAGGTAAATGCTATAATCGCAGAGTTTTGCCAGGAGAAAAATATTCCTTTCGGAGTTGGGAGCCAAAGAGCGATGCTGGAAGATGACTCCTTAACTGATACTTTCTCAATTGTCCGTAAGAAAGCTCCAAATGCTTTTATTTGTTCAAATATTGGAGGCGTTCAGTTAATAGGAGGTTTACAAAAAGACTCAATAAAGAGAATGATCGATAGTATTGAAGCCGATGCTATCATTGTTCACTTGAACCCGCTACAGGAGCTTATGCAACCTGAAGGAGATAGAAACTTCAAAGGAGTACTGGATGGGATTGAGCATTTGATAAAAAAAACCACGATCCCAGTGATCGTAAAAGAAACAGGAGCAGGAATTTCGCAATCAGTTGCGAAAAAACTGTTGAATGTCGGCGTTTCTGTTATTGATGTAGCCGGAGCAGGAGGAACCAGCTGGGCTAAAGTGGAAAATCTTCGTGAATCAAACTTTGAGCCTAATATTGATTTCGATGAATGGGGAATCAGCACTACTCATTGTTTAATTGATATAAGCAAAATCAAGCAACCACAAGATTTCGAACTAATTTCTTCGGGTGGAATAAGATCGGCTTTCGATATAGTTAAATCTTTATGTCTTGGAGCTGATTTTGCGGCAAGCGCACAACCATTTATCAAAGCAATTTCAGTTAATGGTTTAGAGGGAGCGGAAGAACTATTTTTAAAGTGGGAAAAAGATCTGAAAACCATTCTTACACTACTCGGTTGTCAATCTGTTGATGATCTCAAAAGCTCACATTTAAAACTCAAATCCTGACTTTTTAGGTGCATAAGAATCCTTATATTCTTTCAAATCATTTTCAGAGACGACTTGGCAAATACTGACTTACAAAAAAAACTTTACAGCTATATTGAAAAAGCAATTGTGGAATTAGAGATTCCCACAATTCCTGAATCTTTATATGCTCCTTATTCTTATACAATGAATATTGGAGGGAAGAGAATTCGTCCTTATTTAGTTCTTCTGAGTTCAGGAATTTGCGATGGCAAAATTAGTGATGCTTTGCCTTCTGCTTTAGCAGTTGAAGTTTTGCACAACTTCACACTTGTTCATGATGACATAATGGACAGCGCTGATAAAAGGCGCGGGAAGCCGAGTGTTTTTAAAAAGTGGGATCAAAACACTGCCATACTATCCGGAGATGTAATGTTTGCTGATGCTTTTAAGCAATTAGAGTACTACGGCAGAGATGAAACTTTTTCCAAAGAAGAATATTTCCAGATTCACAAAACATTCACAGAAGCTACTATAACAGTTTGTGAGGGGCAGGCGCTGGACATGGATTTCGTATCCAGAACTGATGTGGATCATTTTGAATATACAGAAATGATAAAAGGAAAAACCTCAGCATTACTTGCCTGCTCTCTGAAAATGGGAGCTATTGCTGCTCATGCTACTAATGAACAAGTAAATTCCCTTTTCAACTTAGGAATCGAAATGGGAATTGCTTTCCAAATTCAGGATGATTTACTGGATGTTACAGCAGATCCCGAAAAGTTTGGAAAGAGGGTATGCGGAGATATTTATGAAGGAAAGAAAACATATCTTACTATACTTGCGTTAGAACGTTCGAATCAGCAACAAAGACACACTATTGAAACAGTCTTAGCTGATTCCGATCCCACAAAGAAATCGGTAGATGAAGTGCTAAACATAATGAATGATCTGAATGTGATCTCGGATATAGAGAATGAAGTTGCTCAACATTATGAAAAAGCTATCAGCTCACTGAATTTTTTTAAGGAGTCAGAATACAAACAACAGCTGAAAAATCTTCTTATCTTTCTAAAAAACAGAGATCATTAATTATAATTTTCGAATGAACAAAATTTCATATTTCTTATTAATCAGTATTTTTTTAATTACAGCCTGTAAAAGCACCAGACTTGTAAATCCCGGAGATTCAGTAGAAGAAGCTTATCAAAAAGGGATTACAAATTTTGAAGAAGGAAACTACTCTGATGCAGCAGAAATTTTCGAGACTGTAACCAGGATTGGCAGAGGAAGTGAATACGCTCAACAAGCTCAATATTATCTTGCAGAAAGTTATTTTAATCAAAAAAGATACATACTCGCAGAGTCGGAATATCTTAGATTTATCACTTTTTATCCCCGAGATCCAAAAAGAGAAGAAGTGGATTTCAAAAAGGCCATAAGCATTTATGAGCAAAGTCCAAGATACAGGCTAGACCAAACTGCAACCAGAAGAGCAATCGATGAATTTCAATTGTTTAATAGCCGTTATCCTAATTCGGAATATGTAACTCAGTCAGCAGATAAAATTAATGAGTTAAGAGAAAAGCTTGCCAGAAAGTATTTTGAATCTGCACAATTTTATTCAAGAACAGACCAGTATAAAGCTGCTACTATTTATTACGATCTGGTTATTGATCGTTATCCCGAATCGAAATGGGCAGAAACTGCTCTTATCAAACAAATTGAAACCTACAATGACTATGCTTTTAATAGTGTTTTAAGTAAACAGATTGAAAGATACGAGCTTGCGATCTCTAACTATGAAAAATACATACAGCTATTCCCTCAGGGTAATGGGCGTGGGGAAGCAGAGTCTTTACGAGATCAAGCAGAGCAAGGCATTAAAGATGCCAAAGATGAAATTTCAGAAAGGCAGGCTGAAAATCAGAGTAACTAAATTATTTTGAAAAAAATTGGTCTCTTTGGGGGTACATTTGACCCGGTTCATATCGGGCATATTGAGATAGCTGATTCCTTTATTAATTCGGGATGCATAGATGAACTTTGGATTTTGCTTACCCCGTTTCCACCGCACAAGCTGGAGAAAAAACATGTCTCATATGATACCCGCTTTCAAATGCTAAAGTTGGCGTTCAAGGAATTTGACTGCAAAATACTATCTGTTGAAAAAGATCTTCCAAAGCCTTCCTATACCTATAGAACAATTCAGGCTTTAAAAAAAGACCATCCTGATAATATTTTTTATTTTTGTCTGGGCGAGGATAGCCTTTCAAAGTTCCATACCTGGAAACACTATGAAAAAATTCTGGAAGAAGCTGAACTATTAGTAGCCAAAAGACCTAATTCTGATCACAAATCAGTGGATGAAATTATACTATCTAAAACTATTTTTGTTGACCATCATCCAATAGACATTTCTTCTTCAACCATTAAAGAAAATATTAACGACAAAGAATTCTTGAAATCCAATCTTCCGAATTCAGTTTATTCAGTTATTGAAAAAGAGAATTTATATCGCTAATTACCGCGAACTAAAAAATCTCGTATGTCTTTATCCCGTAAACAATTTCTAAAAAGTACAAGCCTTGTTTCTCTTGGTTTGGCTGGACTATCCAAAAACTCATTTGAAACAGAAAAAACCAGTGTTACCGGGTTGATTCTTCCAAAAGCTATAAACTGGAATTCTACCCTTGGTTTGGTGGCACCCGCCAGCCCTATATATGATCCCTCTCAATTTGATGAGATGATATCTGATTTAAAAGAACTTGGATTCAATCTCAAACTTGGGAAACATGTTCAGGACCAATACGGATATCTTGCAGGAACAGACAAAGACAGAGCGGAAGATTTAATGAGTATGTTTAAGGACCCTGAAGTGGATGCTATCCTATGTGTAAGAGGAGGCTGGGGCTGCAACAGACTTATCGATCTTCTAGATTATAAAGTAATAAAAGAGAATCCTAAACCACTAATTGGTTTCAGTGACATTACTTCTTTACACAATGCAATTCTTTCTAAAACAGGGTTGGTAAGCTTTCACGGACCGGTTGGAAAATCCGAGTGGAATACCTTTACCAAAAAAAGCTTTGAACAAGTTTTAATAAACAAAAAAAGAGAAGTCTACGAACTTGATGAACTACAGGTCGATGCTTTTACAATTAACTCGGGTACTGCTGAAGGCCCTTTGTTAGGCGGTAATCTTTCAGTTTTAGTTGCTATGTTAGGTTCTGATTATTTACCAAATTTTGAAAATGCTATTCTCTTTTTGGAAGACGTTGGAGAAGATGTCTATAGATTGGACAGGATGTTAACACAATTGAAACTAAACGGTATTCTGGATCAAATTTCAGGCTTTATCTTTGGGAAATGTACTAACTGTGATGCCGGATCTAACAGCTTAACTCTTCCACAACTTTTAAACGACTTAATTAAGCCGTTAGATATACCAGCTTTTTATGGAGCAATGATAAGTCATGAAGAACTTAATGTAACAATTCCGGTTGGTATCCGTGCTAGGATGGTCGCTGAAGAAATGAAGTTCGAGACTTTATCTTCTGCTGTTAAGTAGACAAAATTTTACTCAGACTTTACACGGAAATTTACTTATTTCCACTGCTAACTATATTAAAACTTAGAATACATGATCAAGCTAAAGAGCTATCGCAAAATAACGGGATTTATATTTTTGATCACGGGTACTTTTACAACTCTGACATTAGCACAAAATGTTGGTACTTCAAACTTTGTGAGTTTCTATTCTGATACTTCAGACACAAACAATATTGAAAAAAAATCTTCAAATTTACCACTAGATCCGGGTAGATTAATTTCCATCGAATCTGATGAAGCAACATGGATGTCTTTGGATGTGAGTCCGGACGGTTCAAAGATCGCCTTCGACTTCATGGGAGACATCTATCAGATACCTGCAACCGGTGGGGAAGCAGTTCAACTTACAGATGGGATGGCTTTCGATTCTCATCCCAGATACAGTCCGGATGGAAAGTATTTACTGTATGTATCAGATGCACACGGAGCAGACAATTTATATTACATCAACATAGAAGATACATCAGATGTTACTCAGCTTACCAAAGGTAAAGGTGACGGATATGCATCAGCTGAATGGACACCGGATGGAAACTATATAATTGGAGCTAAAGGCAAAGGAACACCTAAACTTTGGATATATCACAAAGATGGAGGAAGCGGAACAGCTCTTATTTCATCACCAAATGGTTTAAAAACAACGGACCCTGCTGTTGGTCATGAGGGGCGTTATATCTATTTCTCTCAAAGAAATGGTTCCTGGAACTACAATGCTCAATTTCCTCAATATCAAATTGGAAGATATGATCGAGAAACAGGTGAGCGAACCTCTGTAACTTCAAGATATGGGTCAGCTTTTACGCCTGTACTTTCAAGTGATGGTAAATGGATGGTTTACGGAAGCAGATTTGAAGACAAAACCGGTCTTGTTCTCAGGGACATGAATACGGGCTCTGAAAATTGGCTGGCTTATCCGGTTCAAAGAGACGATATGGAATCTCAGGCAACACTTGGGGTGCTTCCGGCTATGTCATTTACTCCCGATAATCAAAATTTAATTGCTTTCTACGGCGGTAAAATTCATAACATTCCTCTTAATGGGGAAGCCTCAAAAGAAATACCTTTTAGTGTTTCTACTGAATTGGAAATGGGACCTGAAGTACTATTTAAATATCCGATCAGTGATGAAACTGAAATGATTGCAACTCAAATCAGAGACGCAGTCCCTTCACCAGATGGAAAATGGTTAGCATTCACTGTATTAAATGATCTGTATATACAGGAGTTGCCTGAAGGAGAACCTAAACAACTTACAAACTCTGGTACAACAGAAGCACAACCTTCTTGGTCTCCGGATGGTAAGAAGCTGGCTTATGTAACGTGGAACGCTGAAGAAGGAGGTGCAATAGTTTCAGTTGATCCTTTTGCAAGAAGATTCCGTCCAACTAAATTAACTGATAAAACTGGTATTTATACAAATCCTGTTTTCTCAACTGATGGAAGCAAGATCGTTGCATATAGAACTGATAAACAGGTTTACGACGATTCTTTCGGCCCTGGGTTTTCAGGCTCTTTAACAGATATAGTTTGGCTGCCTTCAAGTGGTGGAGAAGTTTCTGTCATTGACAGAGCGAAAGGACGTTCTAACCCACATTTCGTAAAATCAGACGACCGAATCTATTTAAACAGAGCCGGAACTTTAGTTTCAATCAGGTGGGATGGTACGGATGAAAAAGAACATGTAACTGTTACCGGCATTACAACTTATTCACCTTTTAATCTTGAAACTGCTTTAAAAGAAGCAGAAGCCTGGAAAACACCTGCAGAAATTCTTCATCCTGATGGAGATCATGATCATGCCAAAGAAAGTAATCCTCCATCAAGAGCTGCTTTAATTCAAATGGCTCCGGAAGGCGATCAGGCCATGGCTCAGGTTAACAATGATATTTATGTAGTTACCGTACCTGTAACAGGCGGAAGTACTCCGTCTATCTCTGTTGCAAACGCAGCTTCGGCTCCTTTTCCTTCTAAAAAATTAACGACTATAGGAGGCCAGTTTCCAACCTGGAGTGCTGATGCCAAAAAGGTTCACTGGTCAATAGGTAATGGACATTTTATCTATAACCTAGATGATGCAGAAGCTTTTGAAGATAGTGTGAAAGCAGCAAAAAAGTTGGAAGCTGAAAAGAAGAAAGAAGAAGCTGAGAAAGAAGATGAAGATTCTGATGAGGGGAAGGATGAAGGTGATAAAGAATCCGAGGAGGAAAAAGAAAAATCAACTGACAAAAAAGAAGACAAGAAAGATGACACTTTTAAACCCATTGAGCTTTCCATTGATGTAACCATAGAAAAAGATATTCCCGAATCGTCTATACTTCTGAAGAACGCCAGAATTATTACAGCAAATGGTAATGAAGTAATTGAAGGAGGAGATATTCTGATCAAAAATAACAGAATAGTTCAAGTGGGGAAAAACCTCTCAGAAAATGGTGCTCAAGAAATGGACATGACCGGAAAAACCATAACTCCGGGATTTGTCGATACTCATGCGCATATGTGGCCGAACTGGGACATCCATAAGGAAGAGATCTTTAATTACGCTGCAAATCTTGCCTATGGTGTTACAACAACCAGAGATCCTCAAACAGCAACTACGGATGTTCTTACATATTCTGATATGGTAGAAACCGGAAGGATGCTTGGACCTCGAGTATACTCAACCGGACCTGGTTTTGGTTTTTGGTCGTATAATGTAAAAAGCTTAGAAGAAGCTCAAAATGTTATGAAGCAGTATAGCAAATACTATGATACAAAGACTATCAAAATGTATTTAGCAGGTAACCGTGAGCAACGTCAATGGATCATTCAAGCTGCTCGTGAGCAGAGTATAATGCCAACTACTGAAGGAGCTCTGGATTGGAAATTAAATATGACACAACTCATTGACGGTTATCCTGGACATGAGCATTCATTGCCAATTTATCCGATCTACAGTGATGTTGTTGATGTAATCGCCGAATCAAAAATGGCTGTTACACCAACTTTATTAGTTTCTTACGGCGGTCCATGGGCAGAAAATTTTTACTACTCACGTGAAAATCCTTATGATGATCCCAAATTGAATAAATATACTCCTTATTCAGTATTGGCGAGCAAGTCAAGACGTAGACCGGGTTGGTTTAGAGATGATGAACATGTATTCCAGAAACATGCAGAAACAATGACCAAGATTGTAGAAGCAGGTGGTTTAGCAGGTGTAGGAAGCCACGGTCAGCTTGAAGGACTTGGTTACCACTGGGAACTGTGGTCGGTAGCAGCAGGAGGGATGAGTAATATTGATGCTATCAGAGTTGCTACCATTCTTGGTGCTGAAGCTATTGGTCTTGATGGAGATCTGGGTTCTATTGAAGAAGGCAAGCTTGCTGATTTAGTTATTCTTTCAAGTAATCCTCTTGATGATCTCAGAAACACCAATACAGTAACTCATGTAATGAAAAATGGTCGTCTATATGATGCCAATAATCTAAACGAGGTTTACCCAAGAAAAGTAAAAGCAAAACCTTTCAGCTGGAATGAGCCAAAACCTCATAGTTTAGGTTTACCGGGAACTAATAAATAATTTGTTAAAAGGCTCCTTCTGGAGCCTCTTTTATATCTTTTTTTCGGATAGGTGAGTTATTTTTTCGCCTTCAATAGTTAAATAATTCCCCATCAAATCAGCAGTTAAACAAGAATGAATAGGGAAGATTGTAACTATGTCACCGGGTTCAGTCTTATTAAAAAACTCATCAGAACATTTTATTACTCCGTGTTCCTGAGAAATGGATTTTAAATAACAACCTTTAACAGGATCACCCCAGTTACGATCATTAGTTTCCACAACTTGACCAAAATAAGATTCTCCATTTTTGAGTACATCAAAATCCTTAGAAAAATGGACAGCTCCTCCATGAATTAACAATTCATTTCTGGAAGGATATTTAGCTAGCACAGGACATTTCACAGCAACAGCTATATCTTCATAATTACAAGAACCGATCTGTGTCTGAATCCAGTCATAAAACACAAAGTTGCCGGGGCTGAGCTCATCAATTTCTCCAAAATCTTTCAACACTGAACAGGAGGGAGTATCTCCGAAACAAATTGGTAAATCATATTTGATACGTAATTGACTTAAACGGTCGACAATTGGTTGTATGAACTTCGCTATCTCATTTGATGATCTGCACTTGTATGAATGACCGGCATGAGAATAGAAACCATGAAGAGTTAATTTCTCAGAAGCATTAACAGCGGAAATCACTTTTTCAATTTGTTCAGTATCTTCATAAAGAATCCCGCTTCTTCCATACTCCGGGTCGATTTCTATATAAACGGATATCCTAGAAGTTAACCTTTGGTCCAATTTCACTACCGAGTTTGGATCCACGACTAAGACTCGTAGATCTATTTCTGAAGCCAAATTATTGATATCTTCTACTTCAAGTACATTGAAAGGAATAGCAACAGTAATACTTTTCCAACCATCAGAAGCAAAGTATTTAGCCATCTTAAGGGATGAAACAGTGATCCCGTTGATAGGAAATTCTCTGAACCAGTTTCCAATTTCTAAGGACTGATGTGTTTTAAAATGGGGGCGAAATTGTATTCCCGATTGTGAAGCCCTTAAAGCCATTCTTTTTAAATTGTTGTATACCTTTGATTTATCTAAGATCAGGGATAGAGATGTAATCACTTGAAAAGAAATTTTATTTAAGAATGAACCAAATATACATCAAACCTTTAAAAATATATCCAGCACCTTCAAAGTATACATGTAATGGTTTTATAAAAAGCATCATTGAAGTGTAGATAACCTAAATAAGCGTTACCTTTAGAGTGATGAAAAAGATGAAGAAAGAAATTATTGGCAGATTAGAAACTGTAGACCTGCCTACATGGAATATTAAAGAGATAGAAGCTAAGATCGATACCGGAGCATACTCTTCGAGTTTACACTGCCACAATATAGAAGAGTTTGAAAAAAATGATACAAACTGGGTTCGGTTTAACCTTTTAGATCCTGATCACCCATCTTATAATGACCGTTTATTTTCTTTGCCGGTATTGGATTCAAGGGAGGTTAAAAGTTCAAATGGTCAATCTGAATTACGGGTTTTTATTGAAACAAAGATCAGTTTCTTTGGAGTTGAATATCCCATAGAGCTTTCTCTTACTAATCGTTCAGAAATGAAATACCCACTATTGATTGGACGTAAGTTTTTAAGAAAAAAATTTCTTGTAGACGTATCCAAAAAAAATCTATCTAAAACTATATAAATCTAAGCATTATGAAAATTGGAATACTATCAAGAAACGCTAACCTTTATTCAACAAGACGATTGGTTGAAGCCATAGAAGCCAAAGGACATACAGCGCAGGTAATCGATCATTTAAAATGTGATATAGTTATTGAACAAGATAAACCAACTATATTCTACAAGGGAGAAAACTTGTCGGGCTTGGACGCTGTTATACCAAGAATTGGTGCTTCAGTGACTTTCTATGGAACAGCTGTTGTAAGACAATTTGAGATGATGAATATTTTCAGTGCTGTTGAATCTCAAGCACTTGTTCGTTCCAGAGATAAATTGAGAAGTCTGCAAATTTTAGCAAAAGCAGGAGTGGGGCTTCCAAAAACAGTTTTTACTAATTATTCCAAAGAAGTTAATAAACTGATTGATTCAGTTGGTGGAGCTCCTCTTATTGTAAAGTTACTTGAGGGAACACAAGGCTATGGTGTTGTTTTAGCTCCTACAAAAAAAGCAGCTCAATCTATGATTGAAGCATTTCATAGTATGAAAGCTCGCGTAATTGTACAGGAATTCATTCAAGAAAGTAAAGGTGCTGATATCAGGGCTTTTGTAGTAAATGGAAAAGTTGCCGGTGCAATGAAGCGCCAGGGTAAAGAAGGTGAATTCCGTTCCAACCTTCATCAGGGAGGTTCAGGCTCGCTTATTAAGCTTTCCAAGAAGGAGAGAGAGGCTGCCCTAACTGCAGCTCAAGCAATGGGTTTGCCGATAGCTGGAGTAGATATGCTTCAATCGGAGCGAGGTCCCTTAATCTTGGAAGTTAACTCATCTCCGGGCTTGGAGGGAATTGAGAAATCAACAGGTAAAGATATTGCGGCAAGTGTTATCAGATATGTAACTTCTGCAGTTGAATCTCAAAGAAGTAAGCCTGCCAAAAGACGTAAAATAAAGAGCAATGCCTGATAATTTTCTTACAATCAATAAGGAAAAGATTGGTCTTGGCGAACACAAAGTTATCAATTTTGATATTGCAAGTTTGCCAACAAGAACTTCAATCAGTCTGCCTGTTCATGTTTATAGATCCCAGCACAAAGGACCTGTTTTATTGCTTACGGGTGGATTACACGGTGATGAACTGAACGGTGTAGAAATAATTAGAAGAATGATAGAATCCGGAGACTTAATTCCGGAATTTGGCACCGTTATCGCTATTCCGATTGTAAATATTTATGGATTTATACAAAATTCACGTGGATTACCAGACGGAAAAGATATTAACAGAAGTTTTCCGGGCATAAAAAAGGGTGGATCTCTTGCCAAGTTACTTGCATACACACTAATGAAGAATATCATACCCCACATTGATTATGGAATAGATTTTCACACCGGCGGGGCAAGCAGATCCAATTTTCCACAAATAAGAGTAGATCTTACTAATGAAAAGGCGCTTGAAATAGCAAAAGCTTTTCAGCCTCCGATTATTGTAAACTCAAAACCTATTCCCAAATCGTTTAGGAGTGCTTCTTTCAAAAAAGGAAAAAATATTTTAGTCTACGAAACAGGTGAATCATCCAGATTTGATGAATATGGGATTCAAGAGGCTATAAAGGGAACCTTAAGATTGATGAAATTCTTAGGGATGAAAGAATCTAAATTAGAAGCTCAGGAAACTACAATTTATAGTAGATCTACCTGGATAAGGTCTGGTTATGCCGGACTTTTTTCTCCATCTGTTAAGTTGGGAGACAGGATCAAAAAGAAACAATTGCTCGGCCATATTAATGGTGCTTATGGTGAACTTCATTCAAGAGTGTTAGCTCCTAAAGAAGGTCGGGTTATTGGCTTAAATTATTGCCCTGTAGTAAATAAGGGTGATGCAATTATACATTATTCATATAACTGATTTATGGAATACGATTTACTGTTCACTTTAATAAATGATCAAAAGTGGAAAGAAATTGCTGCACAGGGAACATTTCATCCTGTAAGCCTGGACGAACTAGGCTATATAAAATGTATTGATGAAAAAGATCTTCAAAAGTATATTAACCTGGATATACATAAAGATAAAGATCTGATACTGGTGGTAATTGATCCGCTCAGAGTTAAAGATTCTATAAAAACTGAAAAACAGGATGGTTTTACAATTATAAAACTATTCGGAGAACTTACTCTAGACGCAATTATAGATAAAATAGACTTGAAACCTTCCAAAAAAGGTGATTATACTTTTTCAGTAAAGCATTACGACTAATTCAATTGATTTTTAAAATAGATTTTTTCAAATCGTCGATGCTGATTGGCTTAACTAAATAATCGATGTGATCTGTTAAACTAGCGCGTTCGCGGTTGTAAGAGTCAGAATTGCCTGTAATATAGATTACTTTTGACGTTTTGTTTGTTTTTTGAAACTCTTTAGTAGCCTCAATGCCGTCAATATCATCCTCAAGCATTATATCCATTAAAACCAGATCGGGGATAAGCTCGCGGGTTTTTTTTATGGCTTCTGATCCTTTGGTATAAGTTCCAATGACTTGATACTCTAATCTCTCGACCATTTTTCTAAGCAATAGCGCTAATACTTTATCGTCTTCTATGATCAGTACGTTCATTTAACCTTATTAATTTTAATAACAGTAAGATATTATGAAAACACTTTAATTGTTGTTAAGCCTTATTTATATAGATTAGATTTAATTATAGTAATATATGTCGTATAATATATATTATGTAAAGTTACATTAGTTCAAACTCAACAACACTTCTTCTAACCTGGAAAAATTTGGCAATTCATCCGCATTCTCTAGTATTTCTGAATGCAACACTATTCCCTCTTTATTAATTACAAAGACTGATCTTTTTGACACACCTTTCATTCCATAAAAATCTTCGTATAAAACATCGAAAGCTTTTGATGCTTCTTTATTGAAGTCACTTAAAAGTTGAAAATTTATATTCTGAGCTGACTTAAATTCACGGAGAGTAAAAAAAGTATCAACACTAATTCCAAGTACCTCAGCATCTAAAGAATTATACATTTTTAAGTTATCTCTTGTTTGACAAAGCTCTTCAGTACATGTACTTGTGAACGCTAACGGGAAAAAAAGTAGCACTACATTCTTCTCCCCTTCATAAGCTGATAATTCAACTTTTTCTCCTTTAGTATTTTGAAGTGAAAAGTTCGGTGCCCTTTTGTTAATTAAATCAGACATATTTAAAATTTGTTTTGAGATTTCTTAGTACCAATAATTACAAATATAATTCCTATTAAAAGTAATACTTCTGTTATTATGAGTTCTTGGACTAAAGTGAGAGAACTAAACCAATAAACAACAAAGGAAATTATTAAAAGGACACAACCTGAAATTTGCCATCTAGATTCTTTTTTATTCATCTTATTTAATATGAATATCATAGTAGCTACAAATATACTCCCCCCCTGAAAAGTTCCTAATAACAAGTTGTAAATTACTGTATTTTCTAAAACTAGAGGAATAAAGAGTAAAGTAACGAATGGTAAATAGCTTAAAATAGGCGGAAATCTGGCAAATATAGGTTTCGACTCTCTAATCAAGCTAAATAAAGCACTTAAAATACAGACTAAAGCAGTAAGGTTAACGAAACGAATCGTTGAGCTTAAAGTATTATCTCCTAAAAAAACAATATTAGAAATGAGATAAGATACTAAGGCCATGCATATAAGAATTATATATGCAGATCTTCTTTCTGATAAAATTGTACTGACCTGGTAGAGTGAAAACAATAGTACAAGTATATTCAGAATACTTAACCAGCTGAGTATATCCATATTTTAGGTTTATTTTTTCCCGGAAATCTCTCTTTGAAACTGCCTGTCTTTTTGATATGTAAGTACAAGATTTGCTATTTCCTTTAATGAAGAACGCTCTTTAATTACCATTTCCGATAAAATTTCGAATACTGTTACAGAAGAATTCTGATCTTTGAGTTCCAGAGTAAAATATGCAGGTGGTTTATCTGAAATTATTGATACCAAGCCGGTTCTTGTATTTTCAATTTCTTTGATAAGGTTTTTAATATCCTGATCGCTTGTTTCCTGCTCTGTTAATTCAATCCTATCAAATATAGAATAGTTATGGATGTCGATTTCCGTACCCTTTTCAGCCAGATTCTCGATTATTTCAAAAATAATTGTCTGTGCAGAATGTACAGACAACAAGTTTTCTATAATGGATTCTCCGCCTAAGGGCTTTTCGGAATAAGGAACAGATTCAATAACACTGCTTAAAAAATGTGCTTCATGCTGCAGGTACTCAACATCATTGATCAGATTATTGAGTTGTTGCTGTTCTTTCAAACTTAAAAGGATTTTTAATTAGTTATTTCCAGACTTTAGATGCCGGTGCTGCATCATTTTTATCCTGTGTTTGTATCATATCTACTAAAGAAAGCCCTGTATTCCAATCTGTATCTCTGTCTCTTACAGAATGAATATTATTCTCTTCCTGGAAGTCCCAAAAATTACCAAACTGAGTATTCTTGTAAGTTTTCAGGTACTCAAGTCTGTCTTCAAGATCTTCTTTTGGTACCAGAAGTCTTTCCTTATCATAAACTGCATCTTCTCTGGACTCAAAAACTATATCGTAATCTTTACTCATAACGATAGCTTCCTCCGGACAAACTTCTTCACAATATCCGCAATAAATGCATCTTAGCATATTTATTTCGAAAAAGTCAGGATATCTTTCTTTTTCATCTTCGGTTTCTGAAGCTTGCATACTAATAGCTAAAGGCGGGCAAGCTCGTGCGCATAATCCACACGCTACACAGCGTTCTTTACCGTGATCTTCAACTAATACAGGTCGGCCTCGAAAAATAGCCGGTGGAGTCCATTTTTCTTCAGGATAATTCATAGTAAATTTTGGTTGAAACATTTGCTTAAATGTGTACCAAAGTCCCTTGAATATCTCCGGGAGATAAATTCGTTCTAGAAAATTAAGCTTACGCTCATTTTTTTGATTGCTACTTAAAGCATTTAAAACAGGTTTCTCGAGATTCTTAGCCATCTATATTGGTCAGAAGTATAGTTCGAATTAGTATTCAAAAATAAACCTTTGTAGCATCAGCTTCAAAGTTTATTCCTGCTTTTTTATAATTATTTTTGTCTAAACACCATTGTAATCGGTACACCTTTAAATCCATAGCGTTCCCGTAGTTGATTTTCAATAAATCTTCGATAATTCGGAGGAAGATCCTGTGGACTATTCATGAAAAATTTAAACACCGGAGGATTTGATTTAACCTGAGTACCATACTGTATTTTTAATTGCCGCCCCCTCTTCATTGGCAATGGCTTCATTGATAATATATCTTCGATAAAGTTATTGAAGTCAGAAGTGCTTATTTGCTTCTTTCTTTCCTGAATAACTTCTTCAGCCAAGTCCATCACTTTGTGCACCCTTTTCTTATTTAGAGCAGAGATGGTTAGAATTGGAACGTAATTTAATTGTGGAGTTGACTCATATATATAGTCTTCGAATTCTTTAACTGTATGTGTGTCTTTTTCAGTAACAAGATCCCACTTATTCAATAAAATAATGAGAGCCTTATTAAACTTTTCAGCTTCTCTGAGAACCCGTTTGTCCTGATCTTCAAAACCACGCATTGCATCTAAAATCAAAACCGCTACATCACATTCCTGTATTGCTCTGGCAGTTCTAACTGTGCTGAAAAACTCTATATTCTCTTTAACCTTAGTTCGTTTCCGTAACCCGGCTGTATCTACAAGAATATATTCTTTGCCGTTGAAATTTAGCTTACTGTTGATGGTATCTCTTGTAGTACCTGCAATGTCAGTAACTATACAGCGTTCATCATCCAATAAAGCATTGACTAAACTACTTTTTCCTACATTAGGTCTACCGATGAAAGCAATTTTAGGAGATGAATCTTCTTCTTCTTGTATGGCTTCAGGGAGTAATTCTGTTACTTTATCTAAAAGGTCACCGGTTCCAATTCCACTAATTGCAGAAATTGGAAAAACCTCTTCGAAACCGAGTTCATAGAATTCAGAAGCGTTCATTCTTCTGGCTTCATTATCAGCTTTGTTAGCCACTAAAAGTACCGGTTTTTTCTGTTGACGCAGCAACTGCGAAACCGATTTATCGAGAGTGTTAATTCCGTGTTCAGCATCAACAACCAATAGAATAACATCTGATTCTTCTAAAGCAATATGTACCTGTTCACGGATTCCTACCACCATTACATTCATGTCATCGGGTAAGTAACCTCCGGTATCTATTACATTGAAATCAATACCATTCCAAAAAGACTGACCATAATGCCTGTCTCTGGTTACACCGTACTCATCGTGAACAATTGCTTTTCTTTTACCGATTAATCTGTTAAATATAGTTGATTTTCCTACATTAGGTCTACCAACAATGGAAACTACTGGGAGCATTTATGAATTTGTCTTTATAAATTAGAACAGTAAATATACAACTATTATAGCCCAACTTATATGTTAAAAACATTCTATACTGAAATCGGATTTCTGGGAGCTTTGTTACTGGCTTTGGGTTTATTTGTATTGTTTATTTTGTGGGTTGCCGGAATAGCCGGCATTACTCTCCCTGTTGATGGAGGCAAACCCAGAGGCTCTAAAGTGGAAATCTTTTTTGCTGTATTTGTACCTGTCTACCCCGTTTTTTGGCTTTTTTATGAAATGTATCATCAACGAAAATTCATTAAAAAAGACAATAATGATTTAACTGTTTAATAAGTTTTCATTTGTTGCTGAGCCTCCGATTGATTCTACACGCTCTTCCTCTAATTGCCATTTTTCTGCTGTATTTTCATCAAGCTGCTTTAAAAACCTTGACGGATTAGTAAAATAGTCTCCATAAACAGATTGTGCGAGCATAGGATATGTGTAATAAAGCATGTCTTTTGCTCTTGTAGTGGCCACATAAAGCAATCTTAATTCTTCATCCAGCTGTTCAGGATCATCGACTGAATAAGCCGATGGTATTATTCCGTCAAGGCATTGAATTATAAAAACGTGTTTCCATTCCAAGCCTTTAGAAGAGTGTATCGTACTTAATATTAATGGAGCCTCCTCTTTCTCTTTTTCCTCAGTTTCAACAGCTGTGGCAGCTATTGGATCTAAGGCGAGCTCTTCCAGCATTTTAGACAAAGAACTAAACCCTGTTGATATGTTAACGAAGGCCTCTAAGTCTTTCAATCGTTTTGGATAATCATCGTATCTTTTCTCACAAAAAACTCTGTAGTAACCTACCAACTCATCTATAATTTCAGATACTGACAGATCATTTTTCTTTAAAGACTGAAGAAGTATACTCAGGCTTGTCATTTGTTTGATATAAGACTTACTAACTACATCAGCCATGCCAAGGTCATATGGGTTTTTAGCTAATCTGATCCATTCAAACAGATCCTGAGCAGTTTTTGGTCCAATTCCATCAATTAACATTAAAACCCTATTCCATGCTATTGTATCCATTGGATTCACAAGAACGCGGACATGAGCAAGAACATCCTTTATATGTGCTGCTTCAGTGAATTTTTGACCTCCGTATTTAACAAACGGAATATTTTTTCTGTTTAATTCAACTTCAAGATCATAGGAATCTCTTCCGTTTCTGAATAATACAGCTGTTTCATTTAGTTCTATATTTTGTTCACGGAGCTGAAGCAAGACCTGTGTTATAAATCTGCTTTGATCGTGTTCACTCGGAGCCTGAACCAAAGCCGGTAACTCCCCTTCTTCTTTGGAAGAAAATAACTCCTTATCAAATTTGAAAGAAGCTTGCTTGAGTAAATTATTTGCCGCCACTAAAACCTGCGGAGTAGAACGATAATTTTCTTCCAGCTTAATGATATAGGTTTGTTCAAACAAACCGGGAAATGCCATTATATTTTGATGATCTGCACCCCGAAATGAATATATACTTTGTGCGTCATCACCTACAGCCATTATATTATTATGAACACTCGAGAACAGGCGCGTTAGATCTGCCTGAAGTTGGTTGGTATCCTGGTACTCATCAACCATTACGAACTTGTGAGATGTAGCTACTTTGATTCTTATATCATTATGTTGCTCAAGCAGTTGCTTAGTTTTTATAAGTAAATCATCAAAGTCCATTACAAAGTTTTTCTCTTTGTATTCTGCATAACCCTTTGCTACTTCTTCAATGTTTTCAATTTGTTCATAAAACTGAGGATACTCTTCCATCACAACTACACGTAGATCCAAATGCTTATTAACAGATGTGCTGATCATGTTAAGCAATGTGCTTTTGTTTGGAAAACGCTTGTTCTTTTTATGCAGATTTAGTGAAGTTCGTACAAACTGGATTACTTCTAAAGAATCAGAAGTATCTATAATAGTAAAGTTATCAGGAAATCCGATTTTATCAGCAAAACGATGAAGAATGTGACTACAATAAAAATGAAAGGTCCCTCCTTTTACTTTTTGGCATCTGTCATCAAGAACGGAGCTAGCGCGATTAAGCATTTCTGTAGCCGCTCTTCTGGTGAATGTAAGTAATAAGATCTCAGATGGATCTACCCCACTTTCAACTAACCTGGCCACACGATAAATTAAGGTCCTTGTTTTGCCCGTACCTGCTCCGGCAATAACCAGAGCTGCACCTTTATCAAAAAAAACAGCTTTTAGTTGCTCGTTGTTAAGCAATTCGGAATAAGGAATAGAATAGTCTTCCGGACGTATTTTAGGCTCTTCTTTCTTTAAAATAAACTTCTTCATACTTCAAAATAGCAAACTTAAACTATATGTAAAAATTATGTAATGAAGTAAATAAAAAAAGCTGACCGTAGTAGCCAGCTTTAAAGAGGTTTAGTGTTGAGATCAGAAAGTTGGATTTAATCTAACCCATAGCGATGTAAAACCTTCAGAACCTGCTAAAGGTGTCGCTACTTCGAGGCGCACAAACCCGGTACCAATTCCGGCTCCAATATTATGAGTTAATTGTTTAAACCCAAAAGAATCAAAGCCTGATAGAGCTGATTCTGAACTGTTATTAACAAAATCTGTCCAACCTGAATCCAGAAAAACCGTTAAGTAGAGACCGTCTATTTCAAGTTCTCCGTCATCAAAATTCCAAAGATCGCCAAATACAACCTCAGCATTACTCATTAACATTCTATTCCCTCTGTAGAATTTGTACCCGGTAGCTCTGAGAGTACCTATTCCACCTAAAGCGAAGTTTTTGAAGTCCGGTGATTCCCCGGTAATTGAACCAGCCATTAATCTCAACTTAAATAAAGTATGATCATCTAGTTTCAAATAATTAAGTGAGGAGATTTCAAACTTATTGTAGTTGAAATCGTTTGAAAAACCTATATCCGAAAGTTCCGCATCAATTATAAGCTTACTTGTAATAATACCCTGAGTATAGCCTTGCTTATTTAATGAAAACTGAATGCCAATACTTTCCTGTAAAATCCTGTCGACAGATCCGTCAATAGAAGGATTTATTCTCCCAATATTGCCATCTCCAAAAAAGGAATATTCTGTATTTGTTTGTAATGAACTATAAGTAGTATAGTTGTAACTGGCTCCCAAACTTATTAATCGACCTAGTTTAAGTTCAGAAAATAATCCATATCCTTCTGCTCTGTAGTAATCATGATAGTCATAACCTGCTACAAGTGAGGTAACAGAGTTTTCTGATAAACCTGTTCTCCAGTGGTCGTCGGTTGCCGTACTGTTGGATAGCTCTCCTCCGAATAAAAGCCAGTCTCCAAAAGCTTTGGAAGCAGAAGCTCTGTATTGCCAATCTTTTTGCCCGGTGGAATATCCTATGAAGCCATCAAAATCTACTCCACTAATATTTAATAACTCAGAATGTGGGTCTGCAAAATCAGAACCAACTCCCACAAATAAAGCATCTACTCTGTTATATCGAATAGATTGAGAAGTAGGTAAAAAGCGGTACGCTCCAAATTTATTATCAAACTCATAATCATCAAAAAGGTCATAGGCTAAGCTATTGGATTGATAAAAAGTCTTATAATGATTGCCATTATAATCATTATAGTGCCTGTTGTATTTATCCTGGGCTGAAACCGAAGTGCTGATTATTAATATTACAAGACAAGTGGGTAGGAATATCTGTTTCATAACTAATTCTACTTAAGTTATAGGATGATATAATTAAAATAAAATCAATGATATTTCAAACTCCCAATCGAAATTCTAATAATAAAAAGGACTTAAGAGAGCCTTTTACTCAATTGAATACAGATATTAGAAATGAGATATGATCGTTTAGTTCTTTATTAATCAAACTAGCTCCTTCTTTTATATCTTCTCTGGGAACACTCTCAGCAAACTTAAGTGTTTTGAGTTTTTTAGTAACGGATTTAACTTTCATTCCATCAAACCCGGTTGGCCGCATCAATGAAACAGCGTGCATAAATCCGGAAAGCTCATCACAAGCAAAAAGATATCTTTCGATTTCAGATTCAGGTTTTTTACCGGTTCTTTCAGGTGCATGAGCTTTAATAGCATTCAGGACTCCTTCTGAATAACCAAACTCAGGTAAAATTTCATTTATGGCTTTATTGGGGTGTTCATCAGGAAATTTTTCCCAATCAAGATCATGAAGCAAACCTGCCGTCCACCACTCCTCCACTACTGTTTCTTCTTTTCCAAGTTCATGAGCATAGGCTTCCATTGCTTTTGCAACCATTTTTGAATGAAGTAGCAGACTCTCTCCTTCTATATATTCATTTAAGAGATCTATTGATTGGTTTCTGTCGGGCATAACAATTGGTATTTTGATTTTTTTTGGAGTAAAGAAAGAATGAAATAAAATCTAAAATCTAAATAACAGATTTCCTTTCCTTTTGTTACTCGCCCTAATATATTACAATGATAAGTAATCTCTTTAAAGAAGATAATATTGATGATTAATGAACCCTCGTTTGCTCCCAGAGAATTTGGATGGATTGAAGTTGTTTGCGGAGGAATGTTTAGTGGAAAAACTGAAGAACTTATTAGAAGAGCGAAACGAGCTCACATTGCCGGACAGGAAGTCGTTGTCGTAAAGCCTGCTATCGATAAAAGATACAGTGATACCGAAGTTGTTTCTCATAATGAAACTGCATTGCCTAGCATTTTGGTAGATACTGCTGATCAAATTGTTCTTTTAACATCTAATGCTAAAGTAGTTTGCATCGATGAAGCTCAGTTCTTTGATGAAAGAATTGTAGACATTGTTAACGTTTTGGCTAATGATGGAAAGCGGGTAATAGTTGCAGGGTTAGATATGGATTTTGAAGGAAAACCATTTGGTCCTATGCCCTACTTACTGGCTGTTGCCGAATATGTTACTAAATTGCATGCTGTTTGCGCTGAAAGTGGCACAATGGCAAATTTCTCACAGCGGGTAATAGAAGACACAAATAAAGTATTAGTTGGCGAATATGATGCTTATGAACCACGCGCCAGACATTGTTTCCGTCCTTCGGTGGACAGAAGACGCGGAAGACCTATCAGACCATTTTTACAACCGAAAGTCGTACCTCAGGAAGAAGATAATTTAAACTTAGAAAACTCTTAATGGAAAATATATTACGCGGGATACTTGGAATGGTAGCAATTATTGGAATTGCTTTTCTATTCTCAAATAATAAAAAAAGAATTAATTGGAGATTAGTAGGTACAGGTTTAGGGATTCAGTTTATTCTGGCAGTTTTTATTTTAAAATCTGAACAGCTGGAGGCCTTCTTCTCCCCATTAGGATGGCCAAAACTACTATTTAGGCAAATAGCCAGCTTCTTTGTAATCGTATTAGAATACACAACTGAAGGAGCTTCTTTCTTATTTAGTTTTTTAGGAAAAGGCCCCGAATATCAGGAAAGTTTAGGTGTTATTTTTGCTTTTCAGGTTCTACCAACAATCATCTTTTTTGCGTCCTTAACTGCTTTACTTTATCACTATGGAGTTCTTCAATTTATAGTTAGAGTTCTTTCTAAGGGAATGCAGAAATTATTAGGAACTTCAGGAGCAGAAACATTATCCGTCATTTCTAATATTTTTGTTGGACAAACGGAAGCCCCTCTTGTCATTAAGCCTTTTATAAGCAAAATGACAAAATCTGAACTCCTCGCTGTGATGACTGGTGGAATGGCTACTATTGCCGGAGGTGTAATGGCTGCCTACGTAGCAATGTTGGGAACTTCGTTTGCTGCAGCTAATGGTTTGGAAATACAGGTAGCTCAACAACTTTTTGCAGAACGTTTATTAGGGGCAAGTTTAATGGCTGCTCCGGCAGCTCTGGTTATTGCTAAAATTCTCTACCCTGAAACCGAAGAAGCGGCTACTGCCGGTGATGTATCAATTAGCGTTGAAAAAACAGATGCTAACGGAATTGACGCTGCTGCAACAGGTGCTAGCGTAGGCTTAAAATTAGCTTTAAATGTTGGTGCTATGCTATTGGCCTTCATAGCATTACTAGCTATGTTCAATGGTTTTTTTGGATGGGTATCTGATCTGACTGGACTTACTGGCTTAATTGGAGCTCCATTGAGTATAGAAATGGTTTTAGGTTGGCTTCTGGCACCTATCGCATGGGTAATAGGTGTTGAATGGGCAGATGCAACCACTATGGGGAGTTTAATAGGTACTAAAATCGTATTGAATGAGTTTGTAGCGTATCTCAAATTAGCTGATGAAGTTTCTGCTGCAAATATTTCACCTAAAACTATTGCAATGGCAACATTTGCGTTATGCGGCTTTGCTAATTTTTCTTCAATTGCGATTCAGATTGGCGGTATTGGAGGAATAGCACCTGAAAGAAAATCTGATTTGGCTAAATTTGGAATCAAAGCTGTTTTTGCCGGAACTATGGCAACAATGATGACAGCAACTATTGCAGGAATGCTTTTTTAAAAACAACAAAGACTAACATCAAAAACATACTTTTTTAAATGAACGGACTAGATAAAAAGCTAGGCTTATGCCTTTTAGTTATTTCAATTTGTTCTACTATTACTCTTTCCCAATCCAAAAATGATAAAACAGTTGTTGGAACTGTTGGAAAAGAAAAGATTACTTACGGTGAGCTTAAAGCTAATGTTAGCACATTACCAGACAGCTCCCCCACTCTTAAAGAATTGGAGGAGTTCCTACCCATTTACCTTGAGTATAAAGCGAAAATTCAATTCGCCGAAAAAGATGGCATTCTCAATGATGATAAACTCTTAAAAGAATTAGATCTATACTCAAAACAAGCTTCTTACTCTCACTGGTTAGAAAACAGAATTAAAGAGACAGAATTTGAACGATACTATGACCGCGCCTCAACAGAACTGAAGAGTGAACATATTTTAATTGCGGTTGGGCCTGACGCCTCTCCTTCTGATACTTTAGCGGCTTACCAGAAGCTTATTGAGGCACGTAATAAATTTTTGAATGGTACGAGCTTTTCAGAGCTCGATCGCCAATACTCAAGTACACAGTCCGGACGATCAATGGGAGGCGACCTTCCCTGGTTCAGCATTGGAACTACCGTAAAAGAGTTTGAAGATGTAATATTTAGTTTGGATGTTGGAGAAACTTCAATGCCATTCCGTACTCAATTCGGTTATCATATCATCCACCTTCAGGATAAAAGATCCAGAACTTTATCGCGTGAAGTATCTCATATATTTACACGAGCAGGTGTTCAAACATCTAAAGAAAAAATTGATAATGCATATTCAAAACTCGAAGAAGGATATCCATGGAATGAAGTAGCAATAGAATTCAGCGATGATAATCTATCTGCTTCAAACAGAGGAAGAATAGGATGGATAAATTACGGACGTTACCGTACAGATTTTGTGGATTCTATAATGACATTGAATCCCGAAATTGATTATTCAAAACCTATAAGAACAACTTATGGTTATCATATTTTCCGAATTGATTCAGTTCAATCGTTTGTAAGCGAAGAAGAAAAGAAAAGTACATATATGAAAGAATTCCTGGATTCACCAAATTTCAGGAAAAGCAATTCTTTTGTGATTAACTGGTTGAAGAAAAACTTTAGTAACACCGTTGATCAACAGACGTTGCAAACCTTTAAAACAAAAATTGAGCAGGCTGATACACTTAAGATCAAGAACATCCAATTCCCTGAAAATGATGTCCCTATTTTCAATTTTGAAAAATACACATTTACTGATTCTGATTATCATAGTTATATAGATCAAACCCATCCTGATGCATCAGCAAAATCCTATTCAGATCAATGGTTCGATGACTTTAAGACTTATGCTATTGACAGCATAATAGTTCAGCTGACAATTAGTGAATTTCCGGAATTTGAGAATACTTTAGGTAACTATAAAAAAGGATTGGCAGTATATCAGGTGAATGACACTTATTTATGGAGCGCAGCTACTGTAGATACTACCAAACTTGTAGAACTATTTGAAAAAAACAGTTCTGTTTACACATATCCTCAAAGACATTATTACCACTTAATAAGTGCACTAACTGATACCACATTAGATAAAGGAATTAACTTCGTTGAATCAGGAAATCATCCGGATAGTATAAGAACCTATCATCCAAAAATATCGGTTATTAAAGATTCAACCGGCGTATTTACAGATGAGCCCTTTGATAAACTTGAAAGCATGGAGCCGGGTAATTTTTCTGAAAGATTTGAATATAAACGCAGATCAGCAGTTTTTTATTTAAACGACATCTTGCCTGCACGTAAAATGACATTTGATGAAGCATTTAACCGACTGCTTGCAGATTATCAGCCAAAAAGAGAAGAAAAATGGCTAAACCAGCTAAAAAAAGAATTCAAAATTAAAATGGATTTGAAAAAATTAAGATCGGCCTTCAAAAAAGATGAAGCTTTATAAATGAAAATACTTTCTCATTTAGTTTTACTTGTACTCCTTTTTTCTGCCTGTAAAAGTTCCGGCAGATCTGACGGCAGAGTATTAGCAGAAGTAAATGGAATTGTTTTAACTACTAAAGATGCCAAGGAAAATATTCCTGATTCTGAATTTTTAACTGATAGTATTTCAGCTTATAACACATACAAAGATAGTTGGATTCAAAAGCAACTTATCCTTCAGGAGACTCAAAGACTTAAGCTTTTAGATTCTCCTGATGTATATAAAAAGGTAGAAAGAGCTAAGCAGGAAATGCTTTTAATTTCTTTTCAGGAAGCTGTACTAAATACTTTGGAAAACGAAATTCAGGTTTCAGATGAAGAAGCACGTACTTATTACCAGAAAAATAAGGATAAATTTCTTCTGGATGAACGTTATATAAGATTTCGGCATCTTATAGCATCAAGTTTAGCAGATGCTCAAAATGCTAAAAGAGACTTGATGAGAGGTTACACATGGGAGAGAGTCGCTTCTGAATACTCGCTACAATCAGATATGGTAATAAAAAATGCTTCTCGTTTTTGGGCAGAGAGTTCCGCTTTAAAAGAATTCGATACGTTGAACAGGTATTTGAGACTTATTGGTATTTCTGAGATCTCAATTATTGAAAATATTGATAACGAATATCATTTTGTGCAACTTCTCGAAGAAAAAGCTATTGGAGAACACCCTGATCTGGAATGGTTGTTAGTGCAAATAAAGGAATGGTTAATACTCGAAAAAAAACGTATTGCTTACAATACCTATGTAAAGAATCTTTATCTTGCAGCTGAAGCGAATAATGAAATACGTACTTACAACGTTCTCCCTAACAACACTAATAAGGAAACAACTTCCGATACATTGAACTCAAATAAATAATGAGATATTTAAATTTAGTATTACTTTTTTCGATTGTACAAACTCTTACCGTATTTGCACAGCAATCCACCCCTACTTCTGCGGATAGAATTGTTGTTGTAGTTAATGATCAAATAATTCTTAAATCAGATATTGATCAAGGTGTTGCAGATTATATACGTCAAGCTAGCTTTAACCAACAAAACATAGAATTTTCGAAAGAGTTATGGTATTCTTTTTTAGAATCGGAAATTGATAATAAAGTATTGCTTGAAAAAGCGAAGATCGACTCCGTTACCATATCTGACGATCAGGTAAACCAGCAAATGGATGCCCGTGTAAACCAATTGATTCAACAAGCCGGAAGTGAACAAGCCCTTGAACAAGCTTTTGGAAAATCAATTATACAATTAAAAGCTGATTTTAGAAATACATTCAGAGAACAAATGACTGCTAATCAGGTACGTCAATTGAAATTTAATGAAATAAATATAACAAGACCTGAAGTGAAGGAGTTTTTTGAGTCTATTCCTAAAGATTCACTTCCTACAATACCAGAACAAGTCGCTGTATCTCATATTGTTAAACTTCCTAAACCTAAAACTGATGCAAAGCAAGCTTCTTATCAGTTTGCTCAATCTCTTAGAGACTCCATAATAAAAGAAGGAGTGCCGTTAGAAGACCTGGCTAAAAGGCATGGAATGGATGGATCTGCTGCCAGAGGAGGTCAGTTACCAATGATGGGACTTAATGAACTGGTATCAGAATATTCCGCTGCAGCTGCGGCATTACAACCGGGACAGATTTCAGAAGTTGTAGAAACTGAATTTGGATATCATGTTATACGTCTTGATGAAAGAGTTGGGGATAAAATTAAAACAAGCCATATTCTTATAAGAATTGATGCTGCGCAACTAGACGATGATACAGCAATTGCAAAATTAAATACCATAAGAGACAGCTTGATGAATAATTCAAATCTGACTTTTTCTGGAATGGCAATTAGAAACAGTGAAGACCCCTCTACTTCAAAATCTGGTGGAAAAATCGTTGACTCCCAAACCGGAGAACGATTAATTCCGTTAAACAGATTAGATCCTGCCTTATACCGTGTTGTTCTATTGATGGATGAAATAGGACAAATATCTGAGCCTAAACCATTTAATCCTAATAATGCTAATTCAGGAAAGGCATACAGAATTGTTCGCTTGGATAAACAAATTCCTGAACATATTGCTGATTTTGATATAGACTATCAGCGTTTAAAAAATATCGCCTTGCAGCAAAAACAATCCCGGGTTTTTCAGGAATGGTTGCAAGAACTCAGAGAAGAAATCTATATAGAATACAGAATTCCTAAGATGGAAAGTGGAGTTGCTCAATAATGACGGATAATAAAGACTCAGTTAAGGCTGCAAATGCATTTACAGAAACATTTGAAAACATAAAAAAAGAGATTCATAAAGTTATAATTGGACAGGATGAGATTATTAATCTTCTTCTTATATCTTTATTCTCGCGAGGACATTGTGTTCTGATTGGAGTTCCCGGGCTCGCAAAAACACTATTAATCAGAACACTGGCTGACACACTTGGTTTAACTTTTAACAGAATTCAATTTACGCCAGATTTAATGCCCGGTGATATCACGGGAACTGAGATCATTGAAGAAGAAAAAGAATCCGGCAAGAAAGCTTTCAAATTTGTTAAGGGTCCGATTTTTGCAAACATAGTTCTGGCTGATGAGATAAACAGAACGCCACCTAAAACTCAGGCAGCTCTTCTTGAAGGGATGCAGGAATATAATGTTACTACAGCCGGACAAACATACCATCTTGATACTCCGTTTTTTGTATTAGCCACTCAAAACCCAATTGAACAGGAAGGAACCTATCCACTTCCAGAAGCTCAGTTAGATCGTTTTATGTTTAACATTTGGGTTGATTACCCTTCTTTTGATGAAGAAAAGAGAATCGTTAGTCAAACGACTTCCTCAAAAGACATAAAGCTCTCTCCAATTCTTGACAAACAAAAGATTGAAGAGCTTCAGGATTTGGTAAGAAAGGTACCTGTTCCGGAAACGGTACTAGATTATGCCGTTAGATTAGTTGGATGTACCAGACCTGATTCACCGCAATCTCCTGATTTTATTAAAAAATATCTGAGTTGGGGAGCCGGTCCAAGAGCATCTCAGTATTTGATTCTTGGTGGAAAAGCAAGAGCACTTTCAGAAGGAAGGTTTAATGTTACTATTGAAGATATTGATACCTTGGCAGTTCCTGTTTTAAGGCACAGAATTGTAAATAATTATGCGGCTGAAGCGGAAGGTTTCACAACTGTTAAGCTAATTGAAATGATTATAGATAACCTAAAATAAAGTGGAATTTCAGGGATTACAGACTGGTTTACCGGATATTTTTACAGTAATCCTTGTTTTATTAGTTGTCTTCCTTTCATGGTATTCCTATAAGAGATATTCATCAATTTCGTTCTCCTGGAAACTTATACTAAGTAGTTTAAGAACTTTTGCTCTACTAATTCTTCTGTTTCTTTTTCTCAATCCTTTTTTTAAAACATCAAGAGAAGTAACTGTTAAGCCAAAAATTGCTGTCGTTTTAGATGCCTCAGAAAGTGTTTCAATAAATAAAGGCGATTACAATGGTAGTGCTACATATCCGGAAGTAATAGCTAACTTAAGAAACGCACCTTCTTCATATGATCTCGAGTTTTTTAGTTTTGGCGATCAAATTCAACGCACGAATCCTGATGACTTTTCTTCAGTCTATTCCAAAACGAATATTTTCAATGCCATCGAAAATATATCAACTTCGGATGTTGAGTATGCTACTGTAATTTTGGTTAGTGACGGGATTATAACATCAGGAAAAAATCCTGTAATATTATCTCAAAATACCCCTTTTCCCATTCATGTTATCGGAATTGGTGATACAACTAAAGTAAAGGATGTATCTGTTCAGAATGTTTCAACAAACGGTACCGGATTTACAAATACTGTCCATCAGATTACTGCTACCGTTTCGCAATTTGGATTTGATAATCGTACGGTTTCAGTTCATTTAAAATCAAATGGCCAAATAATTGATACCAAAAGCCTGGAACTAAATGAAGATATTGAAATTTATAATGTTCAGTTTGAAACAGAACTTGAAACTCCGGGGCTAAAGCAATTTCAAATTGAATTGAGCGAAACTCCAACCGAGTGGTCTACAGATAACAACAATTCTACATTTTCAATTGAAGTTTTAAATAGCAAGAAGAGTATTTTGCACATTGCATCTTCAATTCACCCCGATGTAAAAACACTTAGATCAATACTGGGAACTGACGAGAATATTGAACTAAGTACTTATACTTATTTGGGATCAAGACCTGCTATAAAGGATCTGTACGATACTGATGCATATGACTTGATAATTATTCATGGAAAGCCAAGTTCGAATACAGAATTAGAATTTGATCTGTCTAATGTGGATACCCCTACCCTTTTTGTTTTGTTACCAAATCGTGAATCTATTCTTTCATCTGAAAACTATGATTTAATCAGTTCCGACTCACCAGCTTTCTATGATGTTCAAATGCAACAGTCCACTAAAGAATCAGATCATCCTATCCTGGAATTAGATGAAGTGAACATGCTAAACTTTGCACCTGTTCAATCCTCTATCAATGCTTTTAATAACTATCCCGATGCACTTTCTTTATTCGTAAGCCGCTATCAAAATATTTCTACTAATTCACCAGTGATATCAGTTTTAGAACAAGGGAATCTCAGGAGGAGCGAATTTAATGCTGTCGGATGGTTTAAAATGTACTTAAGCCCTAATAAGTCAGAAAAGAAATTTATAGAACAATTAGTATTAAATCTTGTAGACTGGACTTCTTCAAATCCGGATAATCGATTACTTAAAATTAAGACTTCCAAAAATGCCTACAGTACAAGTGAGTTACCTTTGATTAACGCAAGTCTTTTAAATGAAAACGGAGGTATAGAAAGTAAAGGAGTTATTGAAGTAACAATAACCGGTGATGATTATACAGCAAATTATACTATGGATAACCTGGGTAATGGAAACTACCAGCTACAGGTTCAAAATCTCCCAAATGGTAAATACGAGTTTTCCGCGGTAGCAAGGAAAGGAAACAGAGAAATTGATTCTCAAAACGGGGAATTTTTAGTTTCTGAATCCAGTATAGAATTAGCAAATACGATAAGAAATGATGACTTGTTAGCTAATATAGCTTCAAATTCCGGCGGAGTTTTTCTTGATCACTCTTCTTCTGATGAAATTTGGAATTCAGATGATATAAATAGCACATTGATTGAAAGAAATAAAATCATTGAAGATTATATTTTCCCTGTAAAATCAATCTATTGGTTCATTCTGGTATTATTTCTTTTGGGTGCTGAATGGCTAAGCAGAAAACGATTTGCGCTTCCGTAATTATTTTTTTGCAGCTGATGATTTTAGCTCAACCTTTCCCTTACCAACTTCTTTTGATTCCACAATAAACACATCATCGTAAGCTGATTCATCTAATTGTGCAAACTTGTCTTCACCTAGTACCATATTAACAAGAAAAGGAGTTGTATTGGAATGTCCCACAATAAGAACTACTTCTCCCTGATGATCCTTAATTAGTTTTTTAACAAATACTTTTGGAGCCCTTGGATCGTAACTTTGAATTTCTAGGTTAAATTCCTTTGACGTTGGAAGAGCTGTGGATTCTGTTCTTTTGTATTCCGTTGAATAAACTGCATCTACTTTTGAATAAGCTTTCTTCAGCATTACCTTTATGCGCTCTGCTCTGGCTTCACCTTCCTTTGTTAAAGGAGGATTACTTGTTCCATCGTCTGCTTTTTCAGCATGTCTGACGAAAATAAGAGTAGCTGAATCTGAAGTGCCTAATAGATTTTGAGCATTCAAACCAGAAAGAGATAATACAGTAAAAAGGAAAAAGAACAGTAATTTTTTCATAATAGAGAGCTTTTTCAATCAGTATAAAAAAAGGCTAGTCTATTGACTAACCTTTTTTAATTTTTATGATAACTTTTTACTTCATTATTAATGCTACAATTAGTCCAATTATGGCTAAAATACCTATCCCAAATATTACCAATAAGCTTGTTGGAAAAGGTTCTGAGCTGTCTCCCCAGTTGTCAACCTTACCATCTATAGTAGCTATTTGTGATGCAGTTAACACATCTGATTCTACTAAATAGTTGTTCCACTCATCCATAACTTTGGTAGTCCAGAACTCACTGAATGTCTTAAAGTCTTCATATGTACTGCTGCTGATTATCTCATCATCACTTTTTTTGGAAGCTTTAGAGACAAAACTATCAAGAGCCATAAAGAAGCTGGAGTTATTATCAAAAGCTCCTAATTCCACATTCTTTTGCTCCAGATATCCATCCAGAGAATTCCACATTGATAAAGAAGCGCTGGATTTCCAATCTTTAAGATCACTTTCTATAGTTTTCTTCCATTTCGCTTTATCATTCCCTCCGTAAATCTCTACAAGGTTATCACCTATACTTTGCCATACATCATTTACTTTTGTCTGTAGTGCATAGATTCTCAAATAATCTTCCGTTGAAAAAGAATTTGAACCTGCTTTCAGTGTTTCGATATTCTCTCCAAGAATAGAATCAATAATTACCAGTGGGTTATCGCCTGATTTTATAGTTCCTGATCCATCTTTCTTTGAAAGCTCTTCTATAGTACCGGGTGCTAATTGATTGTAGGTAACAAACAACGAATCAACCATATCAAAGATAAATTCATCTCTCTCTTCTACACTTTTACGGTATCTAGTAACAAGCTGAGAAAGTTTCTTCTCGCTTTCCTGAGACTCTGTAATAGCATTTCGCAATGAATCGCTTCTGGAATTTAAGCTCGATAACTCCGACTTAAATCTGGTTACTTCTTCTGTAAGTTCTGATAGTCTCTCAGCTTGGTTTTCTATGATAAGTAATTTATGCTCTGATGATCTGGCTTCACTCTTAAGATTTGCGATCTTAGAATCAAAAGATTCAGGATAAAGTGCATAATCAAGCATTTCGCTATTGTCTGAAAAATTTGACCTGAAATCATCTATAACCATAATAAGGCTATCAATTTCATTGACTTTCTGAGCCATTTCAATGTTAGTCAATAACTCTGCATGTCGATTTTCAAAATCTTTCTTGATTTGATAATCTGATTGTTGTGCAAATAATGATGTACCATTTATTGCAAAAACCATTAATAGTACTAATAACTTAAATGAACGTTTCATGATTTGCTCTCCTCTTTTTTAACTCCTTTTTCGTTTAGTGTATATACTTCTGAGGTTTCTGTATCAATAAGCTGAACAAATGGAGACCTCAGGTTAAATGCAGGAGATATAAGACCTTGTTCCGTAACATTAATTTTCTCTTTCAGCTTTAACCCGCTATTTATGGGTTCCATCACGTACACATTATTAAAACCATCGGCAGTAATAAAGTAAAAACCATTTTGATTCCGAATCAGTCTGACTTCATCAACTAAAACCGATGAACTGTCTTTCATTTCTTCGTATTGGAAAGGCAAAATGTTAAAAGCGATGCCGTATCTGGAATCCGACACATCTCCATTTTCTGTAGGAATTAGTACACTTTCAACTTGTTGAGCGTAGTTTACATTTTTTACTTCAAACGTTTTACATGCAGATGTAAACAATAAAACTGCCATAAAAACAAAAAGGGTAACTTTTGGATACTTCATTGCCAACTCCTTGTATTATAATTGATGGTTATTCAATCATTTGTATAAGAGTTGTAGAATTAAGTTCCCGATTACATAATTAAAACACTCTCTATGGTCTCGTGATCTAGCTTTTCTCTTCCTTTCAAAAAGCTTAACTCAATAATAAAAGAATATCCGATTATTATTCCTCCAAGTCTCTTGACCAGATTCGAAGCTGCTAAAGCTGTTCCACCTGTTGCTATCAGATCATCATGAATAATAACTCTGTCCCCTTCTTTAACAGCGTCTTTATGAATTTCTAATGAGTCTGTACCATACTCTAATTCATAAGTTTCACTTATAGTTTCAGATGGTAATTTACCGGGCTTACGTACCGGAACAAAAGAAGCATTAATTATTTCGGCCATATTCGTTCCGAACAGAAATCCCCTTGACTCCAGCCCTACTACTATATCACAGTTCGAATCATGAAAAGGTTGGCATAAAGCCTGTGTTGTAAGCTGCAAAGCCTTTTTATCGCTTAAGAGTGTAGTTATGTCTTTAAACAGAATTCCCGGTTTAGGAAAATCAGGTATAGTTCTGATAACAGATTCCAGATACTTTTTGATGTTTTCTTCTTCTGAGAGCATTATTTTATCTTGATTTGAAATAGAAACTAATACTTTTTCCGCTTTTGACGAAAGAAAATAATCCCCCGCTCTGGAATACTCATCAACAACACATGGCGAAAGCTTTACTCCTCGCAGAACAAGCTTTTGAAGAGGGAGAAATACCTGTGGGTGCTATAGTTGTTAAAGATAATATGATTATTGGCAAAGGATATAATCAGGTTGAAAAGCTGAGCGATCCTACCGCCCATGCTGAAATGATAGCTATATCAGCAGCTTGTGAGACTTTGGGTAATAAATATCTTAAAGGTTGTACTTTATATGTTACACTAGAGCCCTGCCCAATGTGTGCAGGCGCTTTGGTTTGGTCTAAAATAGATACTATTGTATATGGTGCTTCGGATTCAGGTTCCGGTGGTTCCGGATCGCTCTTTAATATCACAGCAAATAAAAACCTTAATCATCAGATCGAAGTTATTCAGGGTATTCTGGAAATGGATTCTGAATATTTGTTAAAGTCTTTTTTTGGAGCTAAACGCTGATCACGAATTAAATATCAGTGAAAGCATATATTTCAATGAAGGGAGCTGAACTCCCTTTTTGTGATTCCGGGCTCCAATTTCAAAGGCAATTCTCCACTGCCTCATTAGGGTTTTTACAGCGAAAATAAAACTATGTTCAGGATCATAAATATTTGTGGACTCGGAAGTTACACCATTCAGTTCAATTATCTTTATACCCTTCCCTTTGGCTAATTCTTCTTCGGAATCTGTGATCAAGTCGTATCTCCCAAAATAAAAACCTTCTTTAAAGCTTTTACTGATTTCATCGATCTTTTGAATCAAATCTTCTGAGATCAACTCAGAACCATCAAGAAAAAGAGAGCCGCGGGAATGGGTACCCAACTCTGTAAGAAGTATTTTCTCTCCCTCATCAGGAATAGAATAAAGATCATTAATATGTTTATCAAAATGCGTCTCAGCCATGTAAACCGCTCTGGGGTCTTTTAATATGAGGTGCTCCAAAGTATGTTTACCATCTCCTGACACTGATAATTTGTGCTTTGTGGTTATAGAAAAAATATTACCGTTTTTATCTCCCGGATAGCGATAGTAAAAAACACCGAACTCTTTCCCTTCTATAAATTCCTGAAGAATATGAGCTTCAGAAAGGTTGCTGAGGTTGAATTTAAGCTCATCCAAATCTTTAATTATTTGTACTCCTTTTCCTCTCTCTCCTTTGTCAGGCTTTAAAACTATTGGAAAACCCAACGAATAATTTTCCATAAATTGTAAAGCATCATCGATTAGATTTATTGAATTACTTCCAGAATCCAAAAAAAGAAACTTCGCTACTGATTCTGTTGATTCAATTTTCTCCAGAATATCTTTTTTAGATTCACCTTTAAACCCACCCTCTTCTATTCCCGGATTAGCTGCAGTTACAACGGTGATCTTTTTAAACCTTACCCAAAGAACTAATGAGTATAATACGATCGGTGTATATAAAACATATATCGACCAAAACTCCCATCGAATCAACCTATTGAAATTCCCATAAAGCAATCTCCTTCCTTTGAAAGTGAATAGAGGAATTATGATCTTCAATACAAAGAGAACAAACAGTATTGTTCCCATCAAAACCCATAAAGCATAATCCTGATAAACAGAGAAATAATATATAAGCTCATTACCTAAAACCATTGCAAGACTTACGATTGCAGGTGTCCATAACAACGACGCTATTCCGAAATAAAAGATAAACATCCAAAAACTAGCTCCTATAATTCCTGCAGAAAAATAGGTTGGGAATCGAGTACCCGGAATGAATCTGCTTATTAAAATTATAATAGGTCCTTTTGCCTGAAACCATTGATTCGATCTTTGAATATCTTTTTCAGTTATGAACCACTTGAATGGAAACTTATGAATAGCATTTTTTCCCAACCACCTACCCGAAATATAGATCAGAATATCTCCAACAAAAATTCCGATATAGCAGGCTGCTACTGCTGGAAAGAATCCCATCAAACCTCTTGATACCATCAAACCCGCTCCTATACAAGCCAGATCCTCAGAAATAAAAGTACTGAAAATTATCAGGAGCATTAAACCGGTAAGTATCCAACCTTCTGCACTAATAATTTTTGAATAAGAAAATGGAATTAGAGCTTTGATCTTTCTGGAAACAGCAATTTCCTTAGATCCGATTTCAGGATTGTTTATAAATTTTTGAATTAATTCAGAGGATGAAGCTACTTCTGAAGTGTTTTTTAATCTAGTACTTGTAGTGATTAATCTGTTGAGTTCTGAAGAAACCCTTTTTGCTGATTTACTACTTTCAGCTGAATTAATTATCCTAGTAGGTATCAGAATTTGATTAAACAAAGTCCGCGTGTTACGAAGGTCTGTATTAAGACGAGTCCCAGAATAGTGACCGCCTAATTGTGTTTTTTCAAAATAACCGAAATCTGGAAGCAGGTTTTGTATAGCCCAAGAAAAAGCAGCATTAATTTGATAAACTCCCTGATTTAAATGATGCCCTCCTAAAAGCTCAAATTCTAAGACTCCTTCAGGATCATATAATGTAAGTGACCGAGCCTTAGAATCAGAAAAATTTATAAAATAAGAAGCCACAATGGTTCCAAAACCATTTGCAAGTACATGAAGAGAGTCTACCTCATAATCACTAATTATTATTTGTACCTGCTTCGCAAATGATTTAGCAGAAGGCTGGTCTGATTGTTCAGCAAGAGATAAGTAATTTAATGTGAAAACTGAATTAGTAATAGCTAGTTCTGAAACCAGTGAATCAAAATTTTCATTATTCTGCTCCAAATCAGGAAAAACAAGAATAACTTCTGAACCTTGAATTATGCTCTTTTCAACCTCTGCCTTTAAATCATGATTTTGGGAAAATTGCTCAAATAAGAGTGATGAAACAAGCAGGGTAAGGTAAAGTAGAAACCATATCCTCCACCCTCTCAGAAACGAATTTTGGAGGCTTCTCATGAAGTTTATGAAGCTTTTACTGTCTCTTTTTCAGATTCATACTTTAATGTAGAGGGAGCTACACCAAATTCTTCAGGAACTACAACATCCATGGTTTTAAGAATTAGAGCTATCAGAGCGTAATGATGTACGGTATGACTAATTAAAAATTGAAGCTCTCTTCGGACGGTAGAAACACTCCAGGGTGTATCTAATTTTCCTGAACCCTCATTACTTTTAACTTCAATCTTTTTATCGATGAGCTCAAAATTTGATTCAAAAAACTCAACAGAGTCAATTATGTTTCTGAGTTTACTAATTGCCAATTTCCTGTTCGTCTCCAGCTTAAGGTCTCTGTCCCTGAGATCATAGTTGATCTTTTCGGTATATCCGTTAATTAAGCTAGTATAATGTTCAATAATATGTCGAAAATGTCTACCGATACCGCTTTTGAAATATTTTCCATTATTGAAAGAATACTGATCATCTGTTATGGAAGATAAAAGTGAAATTCCTTGTTCAAGGAAGTAAATATTTGATTTAACTACAGCTACTTTATTTTGCATACTCAAAATTCTCAATTAGCGGAATAAATTGTTCTTTTGATTTTTCGTAAAGATCATTGGCTAATTCCTTACGATCGTTATTGCTAATAGGTTCATCGCCAAAGGTAATTGTACCGTAAATTTTGCTAAGCTTCAATAATTCTAAGAAATGTGATGCAAAAGTTATATCTCTCCACCAACAAACAGATTCAGAGGCATGAATTTCATCCTCAGATGTAGTATAACTTATTGTAGCATAATGAACCGGCAAGCCCAGTTCAGCAGGATAAGCTAGCAACGAGGCTTTAAAAGGAAGAACTTCTGCTCCTGAAGTTGTTGTCCCTTCCGGAAAAAGTAAAATACCCTGGGATTCATTTATTCTTTCAGATATAAGTTCATTTACTCTTTTTACATCGGTTCTCTTGCTTCTGTCTACAAACAACATCCCCACTGTTTTTGACATAAATCCAAACATAGGCCAACTTAGAACCTCACTTTTTGCTATAAAAACGCTTTTAGTTTTCGAAATAAACATAAAAATATCAATATAGCTTAGATGATTAGAAACCATAAAGTAAGGAGGTTCAGGCGGTTTTCCTGATACTTCTACCTCTAATCCTATGATGCGACAGATAGCTGCTCCCCATTTACTTAAAAAATAGGCCCTCCAGCTCTTAGAATTTATTCCAAATACAGATATTGGAATTCCCACGATAATAAGCAGATAGAAAAAAACTGTCGCAATAAGTATCATGCACAGCTTTAACAAAGCGATAATTAATCTCATACAGAAATGTAAGAAACTATTTTAAAAATAATGCTCTGGTTTGTTCTGATATTGTTTCCAGATCTAGAATAATTAAGAAGTCGATTGTTTTAAATTGTTTATCCAGAGCCGGAGGGCTACAAATCTTACAACCAACGTCAAGATATAATCGAAAGAGTTGAGGGATTTTTACCTCTCCGGAAAAACTACTTTCAGGAGATTCTTCACAAAGATATTCTTGCTCTACTTCAATTAGATAATTCTGATGAAAATAGCCTTCCTTTCTTAGATAATCATAATACTCAAGACCTTCAGCAGGATTTTGACTTGTGATAGAGCAACATCCAAAAAGATATCTCTTATTTAAAAGTATCATATATTTAGCAAGTCCTCTCCATAACAAAAATAAGACCCGGCCATTTCTGTGTTCTTTGTCTATACAAGCCCGCCCTAATTCAAAAGCATCTGAAAGTATGCTATTCGGAAGCGCATCAATTTTAAATTCATTTGCTGTATAAAAACCTTCACCCTCTTCTGCGCTTTCATTATCCTGTACTCTGTAAGTACCTATTACCTGATTCGTTTTGTTTTCAATGACTATCAGATGATCACAATACTGGTCATATTTATCTTCATCCATTTTAGAATCATATGATTCCTGAAGCCCCTCTCCCAATTCAACATTAAAAACATAAAACCTTAAACGAAGAGCTGATTCTATTTCATCTCTATTCTTAGCTAAACGTACTGAGTATTTACCACTTGAAATTTCCCAATCGCTTTTTTTATGTATTCTCTTATCAGTGAATTTCATAACGAGTTTTTTCTTAAATATATCCTAAATCTAACTACACAGTATCAAGAAAGCTTCACATTTATGTTAACAAATTATAGCTGTTTAAATCAAAATGGTTTGATAACTTAGATAACAATGCTCTACTATAAAGAATATATAAAATCTAAAGAAGCCGATTGGGTTGTTTTTGTGCATGGTGCTGGTGGCAGCTCAAGTATATGGTTCAGCCAAATCAAATCTTTCAGAAAGGAATTTAATGTACTCCTTCTAGATCTGCGAGGTCATGGTAAATCAAAAGACCTCCTTCAGAAGTATTATGAAGAAAATTATTCTTTTGAAAATATAAGCCGAGATATTCTAGAGGTGATCGATCATCTGGAAATTAAAAAAGCCCATTTCGTTGGGGTATCATTAGGCTCAATTATTATTCGGTCATTAAGTGAAATTGCTCCTGAACGTGTAAATTCAGCAATTCTTTGCGGTGCAATCACAAGAATGAATATTCGATCACGGATTTTAGTTTTTATTGGTCACCTTTTTAAAAGAATAGTTCCTTATATGTGGCTTTATAAATTCTTTGCATGGATAATTATGCCCAGAAAGCGGCATGAAAAATCCAGAAACCTGTTTATTGGAGAGGCAAAAAAGCTGGCTCAAAAGGAATTTATAAAATGGTTCAAACTGACCAATGAGGTAAATCCCCTTCTAAGATACTTTAAAGAAAAAGAAACCAGTTCACCCATGCTTTATGTTATGGGAGAAGAAGATTATATGTTTTTACCCCCGGTTAAAAACATAGTAAAAAACCATAAACTGGCCTACCTTGAAATAATAGAAGACTGCGGGCATGTTTGTAATGTCGAAAAACCGGAAATTTTTAATGAAGTTTCTATAAACTTTCTTAAAAAGTACTCCGGGGCTTAGTTTTCTTCTTTAAATTCGACTTCCGGCTGCAATGTAAACAGCCAGGTTCCGGGATCACCTTCTATTCTCATTCTTTTTGTTGTTTCAACGGCCTCATCATAATCCGAAAAGGCATAATAAGCCACATAATTAAAGCGGGTACCCGGATGAAAAAGAATTCTTGATTCAAAGCCTTGCGAATCTAAAGTATTAGAAAAATTAGTTGCATTCTTTGGCACGATAAATGAGCCCCCGACAACAAAGTATTTTAAATCAGAGTTATCTTCCTGAACTTCTCCATTTTCTCTTTTTGCTAAATACTCATTTAAATCAAAAGCTTTAGGAACAACTACCATTAACTCAGGATCTTTAATCGGCATTGAAAGATTTTTAAGTTCTTCCTTCTGATTCTCTGTCAACTCTTCTTCTTGCAAAGGTTTTTTGTCCTCAACTTCTTCCTCTGGAAGCTCAATGCCTTTTATTTCTTCACTAGTAACAGTGGAAGTATCTGGTTCATCATCTCTGACTGGAGGAACAACCGGATCAGCTTTTTCCATTACATAATCCATTTCATTCCGGAAACGGTTTCTGGCGTTAGTTAGAATGGTTCCCTTCGATTGTAGTTTATCATTCATTCTTTCGGATAAAGTCTTTTCCAGTTCTGCTTGAATGATAATGACCAATTCATTTTCAATTTTATCAGTTGAATTATAACCAAACAGATATTTTAGCCCAAAAAACCATCCCGGCAGATCTTTCAGAATCGGAACTCCTCTTCTTATCTGTGTTTCAGAAGTTGTATATAAACCGGCTACAGCAGTTGCTTCGCCATCTAATAATAAAGTTTTAGTGGTTACTTCCTGCTTTCTGATAACCGTACTAACAGCATCAGGTTGGGCATTCGATCGCTCAGCAGCAATATCAAGATGGATAAAAGTGCTATCATTATAGTCAATGATGGTTGGTGTAACTGTAAGTATTGTACCTGTACTGAAAAATTCATCAGTAACATTACCAGCAAAATCTCTTTGCTTCACAGAAAAATCCTGACCGTCTTGAATTTTCCCTTCTTCACCGTCTACTACTTTAATTGAAGGAGTAGCTATGATACTTCCCAAGTTATTAGATTCAAATGTACTGAAAAGTGCTTGAACACTAATTCCCGGGCCGATTTCTCCCAGATTAACCAAAGCATTAAATACACTTTGTGAAACCTGGTTAGCATTCGATGAACTCACGGAAACAAATTGATCTGCAAAAGCAGTTTGAGGTATAGAAGCATCCGAATCAGCCCCTATAAAATCCTGAATATTAGCCGGAACATTATTTGTAAGTGTTGACCAATCTATACCAATTTCAGCAAGTGCTCTTTTATTTCCTTCAAAAAAAGTTGCGTTTATTCTAACTTCTCTCGTGTCTATATTCGCTAAAATCTCGCCTGATTCACCTCCTGCAGTTCCTCCACTTTGTGCATTATTCCCTGAAGTTCTATCTGTTGTTTCTACAGGAACTACTATTTCGTAATAATCTGGTTTTATAACCAGCTGTAGATTTTGAATTTTCACTATATAATTCAAAGCTTCTTTCCAGTACATTGGAGGCAAACTAACGCCAATCGATCCGGAATAGCCTGAGAGATCAACTATAAATTTGTTCTCATATTCCTGAGCAAATTGATTAAATATTTCAATTGCTTCGGTGTAGCTTGTACTTCTGTCAAAAGTTACAATCTCATCAGGGTTAGTATACTCCCGGAAAGGATTGGTTGTTTGAGCATATAAATTGTGACTGAAAATCTGTGTAAAAAAGATTAACAGTAAGGAAACGCCAAATAATTTTTTTGTAATCTGCATTGTAGATAATTTCATCTTTCCACCTTTAAAGTGAATATTTCTTGAATCCCGCCTTTGTCCAGATTGAATATAGCTTCTTTGTTTTCTGAATCAATTTCTCTTAGATAACCTAAATAGACTTTATCCCCTGGTTTCAAAATTTTAGTCTCACCAGTTTGATCAATAATAAATATTCTTGTGCTTGTTAAACCAATTAATCTGGATTGCTCAATATTTGTTAAGTTATCAACATTTGCGGGTACTGAATTGAGCACAAGAGGCTTCAAGGGATTAAATACAGAGATAGTTGGGTTAATTCTGAATTTTTGTTGAATATCGGAAGCTGTTTCAAAAATAATTTTTTGATAGTAACTGTTTAATGTCAATGTAAAGTCTACATAATCTTGAGTTGCTTCTCCAGTAGCAGGTGTCACATTCACATTTTCAATCTTATTTAAATAAAGACTGTTCTCAATTTTATTGATAAATGTTACGAAATCAGAATAAATCCCTGTACCTACTATTCTTGACTGTAGAATTCCATATTGATTATTCACAACAGAATCTTGATATGTAAAATCATAGAATAGTTCGAGATTTTCGTCATTGATTTCACTTAAATAGTCATATACATCGTCAGGATTATTGTATGTATATAGTTTTTTATCATAATTTTGAACAATGTCTTTAGCTTTATTGAATCGCTCTAACAAAGGAGGATATTTGTCTCTTATAATTGTCTTATTATTATAATCGGTGTTTAGTGATTCCAACTCAGTGGCTAAATCGTTTATTTCTGCTTGTTGTACAAATTTAATATAAGTAAAAGCAGTTCCTGCTATTAATAATAGAGTAACTAATAAAATTAAAGAATTTCTTAAGGCGTAGGACATATTATTATTGATTCCCTCCCAATACTTCTTTTAAACCCTGAGCACTTTCCGGAGTATATCTTTCAGGATCGGCCACAACTTCAGAAACATTGTAAGTAAAAGAAAAAACCTCTTTGTCTCTTATTAAGATTCGCTGAACATCTTTTAAAACAGCTTTGTTAAACATATCTGCTACCATAGGAATCCTGTTTCTGTAAATAGCAATACCATTAAGGTCTATTCCGGATTCACTAGATTCAGAAAAGCTTGTCAACCAAATAGAATCGATATTATCAATACCTTTATTTATTAAATCCAGAGTGACCGACCATTTTAAAGTTTCTTCACTTAATTGATCTAATAATTCAAGCTTAGTTTGTATACCTGCCAACTCAGAATTGATCCTGTTATACTCCTGAACTGTATTTTCGAGTACTCTTATTTCTGCTTTTCGACTTGAAACAGTTTCTCTTAGGCTATTGATTTCTGAAGAATTTGCAAGATAAAAGAAATTTGCGATAGGGAATACAGAAATAATCAAAGCTACAAGTAAAAAGCCATGCCATTGCAGCTTAAAAATTTTCTGACGGTCTTTAACATATGAAGGTAAGAAACTTATATCAGGATAAAACTGCTTTTGAAAACCTGCATCAGCCCAAGCTAATGAAATCGCCGATGTGAAAGATGATACTACTCCGGGTTCGAAACCATTTGTATCAAAGATCTCATCGTCATATATAAACTCAGAAACTTCTATATCAGGAAATCTGTCTTCAAAAAACTCAATGGCATGGTTGTCCAGACTGTTGTTACAAAGTATTATTCGATCCAGGTTGGGTACCTCACCAGTATCTAACTGAAAAAGAATTTTACTGAATACAGTGTTCAGGAATTTTTTTGAAGATGAACCTTCAGTTATAATAGGAGAAATGCTAAGGAGGTCTTTACCTTTCAGAAAAATAACTCTACAACTTTCTTCACTATACTGAACTAAAGCGGTAATACTTTCAAGCTCTACATTGTAATTAGCCCGAAATAAACCTACAATTAACGCTTCATCCGGTAATACCTCATTTATAGTAACTTTACCACTATAAATACTTTCCGACTGGTGTATTAATTGTAGAACATGTGGAGCTTCATCAATAGAAACTAACAGTAGAGAACCATCATCTCTAATTGTAGTTGAGTAAAAATCTTTTCCTTTTGGAGAACCATAGAGAGATTCTAAGCGATCATCTACAATTATTTGAAGATCTTTTTTCTTTATAGAAGAAAAATCTATATCTCTCAAAATCTGAAAAATAGTAGCTCCTGAAGGGATATTTACGCTTAATTTAACTTTTGACGAGTCTAAGTCATTAAGAATATTATATATAAGAACTTCATTGCTACCTGCCAGCTCAGAATCGGCCTCAACAGCCATATCATCTACATTCAGGATAGAATCGTCATCTTCAAAATCATCTAAATCCAGATCTAAGTCTAATTCATCCGATTGATCTTCAACATCAGATTCCTTCTCTTCATCAAGCAGATCGAAATTACTATCATCTTCGATTCCAAATATGCTTTCATCTTCAATATCATCAAAAGCGTCAAATATTTCCTCTTCTGGATCTTGAGAAATCCCCCCTTTTTGAAGAGCATTTACAAGCTTGATCTTGTCTATTTTTTCAAGCGTTGCAATTTTTTTGGATACACTAATTCTTGCGATCTTAATAAAGTCGTCTTCTAAAGAAAATCCTGTATATAGTTTAGTTCCAGCCATCTAATTAATAACTTGTCTCACTTAATAGTTGTACTATTTTCGACTTATTGTTGGAATAATTAACTGCATTTTCCTTAGAAATTTTACCTTCAGTATACAATCGTTTCAGGTCCTGCTCCAAAGTATTCATGCCTTTCTCACTTCCTTCCATTAACATCTGGTAAATTTCGCTAATGTTATTGTTTCTTATAGCTGCTTTTACTGAGGAATTCGCTATGAGAACCTCTTTAGCCAACACTCGCTTCCCATCTAAGCTCGGAACCAGCTTTTGACTAATAACACATGTTAGAACATCAGCTAAACGAGCACGAACACGATTCTGCTCCTCTGTTGGCACTTCTCCTAATATTCTTTCGATACTATCCATTGCTGAAGAAGTATGCAAAGTACTAAATGTTTTATGACCAGAATCAGTAATTTCTAAAGCTGTCATTATGGTTTCAGGATCTCGAAGCTCACCAATTACTATAATATCAGGATCTTGACGCAAAGCTTGTATTGCTCCGGCCTTAAAAGATTCTACATCTCTGCCAACTTCTCTGTGTCTTACCACAGACTTGATTGGCTTATGTATTAACTCAACCGGAGAGGATATAACAACAATGTGCGAATCTACGGTTCTGTTATTAGCATCAATTATAGTATCAAGAGTAGAAGACTTACCCGATCCTGTAATCCCTGTAATTAAGCTTAATCCATATTTATAATATTTTAAACTCAGCGCTTTAGCTACTTCCGCATTAACTCCTAAACTTTTAAAAGGACGGATTGTATTATCAATTCGTCTCATATTCATTGCTAAATGCTCTAAATCAAAGTAAATATCTACTCTAAATCGTTGGTTCTTACCGCTTCCAATTTCAATTCCATAGGAAAAATCTAAGTTTCGATCTCTTAAGAGCAATTTTCTTTGGCTGTTTACCAATATGTTCAAGAGTAAAAAATCGGTAGCTTCTACCGAAAAATTCTGAGGACTGTTATCTGGTGATTTATCCCCAAAAATTCTATACCAAATTTTACCTCTACATCCTGCCCCACCTAAATCTATATCCGAAGCCTCGTTCTTCAACATTTTAAGTAAAAAGCTATCTAGAACAGCTTTTAGATCAATACGAAGCTTTTCCGGTTGATCATCCAGAATCTGGCTCATTTTTATAAAAAGCTCGTCTCCTCTGGCAGTGAAAGGAATTTGCTCAATTAAAGGCGCTGTGAGCGTATTTAGAATATGTTCTTTGCTAGCCGTTTGCATATAAAATCATATAAAGAAATCACTGTTATAGATGATTTCCCATCAAGATTGTTACATAAATATACTTAATCTGGTTAGTTTATCTTACCAGGTATTATCATTAAGTAATCTTTTTTTGAGGTTTAGTAACTGTACGTTCATGTTACTAATTTTTCTTTGCTGTATTTCGATGATATTCTTTGTAAAGATATTGAACAATTTTTCTGGTTTTTTCCTGAAAAAATTCAGTGCATCATACCGTTCATACCTTAATAATATTGTATCTGTTTCAGAAGTTACCTTAGCCATTCTACTGTTTTTACTGAATAAAAAGGCTTCTCCTAGAAAATTACTTTCAGATAATGTTGCTAATTGAATTCCGTCTTTCCAAATTGCTACTTTACCCGACGCTACTAGATACGCAGAGTTAACATTTTCAGATTCGTTAATAATGTTATCGCCAGCCATATAGCGTTCTTCAACACCGGTTTGTAAGAATTCCAAAACGTCTTCATAGTGAAAATTACGCAACAATAAAGGAGGTTCCTTAAGAAACTTCTTTAAGTAGTCAGGCATTTTATCATGGTTTTTTTCTTGCATATCCATTTGTTTTCTTCCCCGTACACTAAATATCGCTAAAATGATTAACTAATATTTAATAAGTTATCTAATATTTCAAATTAATCTTCTAAAGTTCCTGCAATTATTTCTTCAATTGTAGTTATACCTTCTTTAATACGTTCACGCCCCGAACCTCTAAGGGTTAACATACCTTGAGACATAGCTAAATCTTTTATAGCCTGTTCATCTATATCTCCACCTGATTCCAGAACAAGTTCTTTTATCTCTTTTGAGAAATATAAAGCTTCGTGAATTGCTGAACGACCTTTAAAGCCAGATTGACCACAAATTTCGCAACCTACTGCTTTATAAAATGTTGTTTGCTCGTACTCCTCATCAGTAAAACCTATACCTTTTGCAACTTCTACATGTGGTTTAAACTCTTCTTTACAATCCTTACATAAACGTCTTACCAACCGCTGTGCCATAACCAGATTAACTGCATTTGCGATCAAGAATGGTTCAACCCCCATTTTAAATAAACGAGAAACTGCACTAGGGGCGTCATTTGTGTGTAAAGTAGAAAAAGTAAGGTGACCGGTATTGGCTAATTTAATTGCAATTTCTGCTGTTTTCAGATCCCTCATCTCACCTACCAAAACAATATCAGGATCATGACGGAGAATTCCACGTATTGACTGATCAAATGTCATATGATTACTGATCTTCAGCTGCCTTGCTCCTTCAATTATATACTCTACAGGTTCCTCAATTGTAAGAACATTCTTAGTAGGGTCAATAACAGAATATAGAGCTGCAACAAGAGTGGTTGATTTACCACTACCTGTAGGTCCTGTAATTATAACAATTCCGGAAGGTTGGCTTATTGCTTTTACAAAATTGGCTTTTGCCATTTTTTGCAGACCTAATAAATCGAGATCACGGATTACTTTTCTGTCATCAAGAACACGAATTACAATCGACTCAAATTTTCTATCGTATTGATTACCGACTATGGGCATAATAGAAACCCTGTACCGAATACCTACCCCATCAATTTGCCGTTGAATAAATCCATCCTGAGAGGCATCTCTTTCAAATCTGTCTACATTACGTGTTTTATCCTTAACTACAGCAGAGATAGCTTCTGGTTTAACATTTTTCTGCTGATACCATAGCTGTAGTTTTCCATCAGTTCTAAAGCGAATATCAGTAGTAGTTGGACCACTGGGGACAATGTGCAAATCACTAACTCCTTGCCTAACTGACTCTACTAACATACCTTCTACCAATGAGTTAAGCATGCTTTGATTGATCTCTGCATCAATCTCTTCTTCATTAATAGACTCTTCTTCCTCAGCCTCTAACTGAGTTTCCTCATAGTCTATTTCTTCTAAAAGATCCAGGAATTCATTCTTCTGCTCATATACGTTTGAGAGAATTTCCTCTATAAATTCGTATTTACAGTAAACAAGTTCTGTTTTTTTGAAATTAAGCTTTTGAATTACACCTTGGATATTGGGATCAGATGGATCCGCAGCAGCTACCGTAATAGAATTAGGTGTTCTGTGAAAAGGAACAGCTTTCAGAACAACTAATTCGTCAATTACATCATTATTAAGCTCTTCAACATTTTTTTTAATATGCTCAATTATTTCTTCTGAAACTGATTCAGCATCTTCTAAAACTTCTTTAAAGGCATAAATTTCGGCAATTTCTTTCATTACAATATGCCGGTTTAAGTCCAGATCCTGAAAAAGAATCTGCCCTAAACGTCTGGTACTATTCTCCGGCTCTTGCTCTAAAATATCTAGAGCTTGTTGTAATTGTTCTAAAGCTATTACGTTCTTTTTTACAAGAATATCGCCGATATGTCTTCGGATGTTTATCTTACCCATTAAGCATTTGGCTTAATTACAGCTGATTCTGAAGAAACTACAGTTATTCCGATTAATGCAATCATTATAAATAAATTCACAAATAAACTTATAGTATCTATTACGGATTGCATACGGTAAGTGGTTTGGACTTCATAATATTCAGCGAGTTGTTTAGCATTCTCACGCAATGAACCAGATTCAGCACCCAATCGGAATCTACTAATCGCAGTTCTGGTAAACACACCGGTCTCTTCAATAGATTCAATTAATCCTGCTCCATCTTTAAGCATTTTTTTAATAGCAACTTCCTTTATACGTTTTTCCATATAAGTGTTTCTACATGCTTCGCTTGCAACCTTGATCACTTCGATGTTTTGCCCGGAGCCACTATAAAGGGTATAAAATACTCTTGAAAAAATCTCAATACTTGTTTTATGAAGTAAATCTCCGATTACAGGGATTTTAATTATATACTTATCTAAAAAAAGCTTTCCTTTTGGAGTTTTAAAATAATAAATAAGACCTGCAATTGGCCCCAGTATACTCAATATCAGCATAACCCAGTTTGCTTCTAACCAATAACTTAACTGAAGTGTTGCGGCTGTCATTGGAGGTAACGTAATTCCCATATCCACAAATAGTTCAGCAGTAGCTGGGAAGATATAGCCTACGTAAAAAAGTACCACACCAATTACAGCAATTACTGTTACAGCAGGCATCATTAACGATCTTTTCAGATTCTTTTTAAATTCAGCGTCACGCTCAAGAAACTTGGCCGTACTTTCAAATACTAAGGCCATGTTACCTGATGTAGAGGCTACGCTAAGCATATAAGCAGCAAATTTTCCAAAAATATCTTCGTGCTTGCCATAAACTTCAGATCCTTCTTTACCGTCCTTAAGATCTTTTTGAATGGTTTTAATAACTTCTTTCATTCTCTTGTTAGCAGTGTCTTCATACAAGAGATTTAAAATTTCATCAAATGTAAGTTGTTGTTTTAAAAGATCAGCGGAAAGGCTGATAAATGTAACAACTTCAGTATGAGGTACCCCACCCTTAAAATCGAAGAGCTTTTTATTAATGCTAACAATTTCATACCCTAACTTTACAAGAGCCTTTTCAACTTCCTCTTTACTATAAGCTTCCTGTTCACCTGTCAACTTGGGTTTGCCGGGACGCTTTACCTTATAAGAGAAAGTAGATTTTTGTTCTAAAGACTTTACATTTAACCCATTAGTCTTAGTTAACCGATCCACTTTAATTTGTGCATCCTTTTTGTTCTCAGCTTCAAACTCTTTAAGGATTACTTTTCCACCATTTGAAACCGCTTTTAAACGAAATTGCGCCATTTCTTTAGAGTTTTAATTCCAGATTATACCAAATTGATTAATAACAGCTGTGAGAGTATCAGATCTATCTAATGTTGCAGCAGAAATTTGAAACTGATCACTTTCTGCGATAATGTTAAAATAATAGCCATTATAACTGGTAGTATCTAATCCTAATTCATTGAAAGTAATATTTAAAAAACTTCCACCTCCCCCTCCTAATTCTCTGGGTTTTTTGTAATAGGCTATAGCCATACTAGAACCATCTAAGAGATCTTGCCTTATTGCACTTTTTTCAGACTCCTTTTGAGCCTCTTGAAACATAGTTATTGCTACAACGGTCATTATCCCAACTACAACAGTTACAAGAATCATCACTATAAGTTGTTGCTGTCCCATAAGTCACATTTTGTTAGGCAAAAAAAAGGACTCCATAAGCATGGAGCCCTTAAATATACGATTTCTTAACTGTATCAGTTAGAATCAGTCCAAGTCAAATCATCTCTAGTAGCTGTAGCTGCCATTGTATTATCAGCAGTTGAACCCATAGCAGTTGCTAAAGTTGAAGCATCATAAGCTGGATCACTTGCAGGATGTGCAGTGATAGTAAAGCTTGTAGCACCAGCAGCGCTAATTACATACTTACCATTTGCATTAACAGCGCTTAAGAAGCCTGTTTGAGCAATAGTATCAGATGCGAATGAAATGTTGTTAAAAGTCACACTTGCAAAAGTCTGACCACCACCACCTAACTGAGTAGGCTTCATGTAATAACCTTGAGCAGAAGCTGCGATGTTTGCAACATCCTGACGAACTGCATCTAAGTTAGCAGAATCAGCAGCACTTGAGAAAGTGTTGATAGCTACTACAGTTGCAATACCTACGATTATTGTTACTAGTATAACTAGAAGTAATTGTTGTTGTCCCATTGGGTATACCTATTTATTGTTGATTGTTTGTTGTTAATATAATTTATAAAACAATTTCTTAAAACAATTTCTAAAAGTAAATTAGAAATTGTTTATCCGTGTTAAGCTTATCTAATCACAAGAGTGTGTAGTTTATGAAAAATTACAAAATATATTCAGTTCATTTTTTGATACAGTTTTGTAATAATTGGTTAACCTGGATGTATATGTAGTATCGACATTTTTTTGATGGACTTTAAGTCCTTATGTTAAAAATTCAAATAATGTATATGAAATACAGTTCAGCCAAGCCTTATTTTATTTTGTTTTCATTGTGGTTACTGGTTTTTTCGGCCAGTAGTCAAATAATGATCATAGCTCCTATCCTTCCAGAAATAGGAAACGCACTGAATACTCCCGTAGAATTACTCGGAAACTTGATTACTGTTTATGCAGTAATGGTAGGTATCTTTGCTATAATAATGGGGCCCTTTTCAGATAAAATTGGCCGACGAAAAATACTATTGATAGGTACAGGCGGAATGGCTTTATTTTTATTCTGCCATACACTTGTCGTGGATTTTAAAAGTTTTTTAATAGTCAGAGCTATGGCTGGCATGGCTGGCGGGGTTTTAAGTGGTGCAGCGGTTGCATACGTTGGAGATTATTTTCCATATGAAAAAAGAGGTTGGGCAAATGGATGGGTAATGAGTGGAATAGCAGTTGGACAGATTCTCGGAATCCCACTGGGAACTTTTTTAGCCGAACAATTCGGATTTAAATCTCCTTTCTTAGTTTTTGGGATAGTGATGTCGCTTACATTTATTCTGATCTATTTAAAAGTTCCTCAGCCAAATGTTGAACTTCATACTGATAAACTTACCATTCTTTCTACTTTTACTAAATACCTGAACCTACTTAAGCGGAAAGATGTGAGTTTTGTTGCTCTCTGCTATTTGTTAATGTTTTTAAGTTTATCTGTTTTTATAATTTACTTTCCCACATGGTTGGAAGACTCCTTTGACTCTTCATTAACTACTATTGGATATATATTTGCTGTCGGTGGTATTGCTAATGTTATTGCAGGCCCTAGTTCCGGATGGATATCGGATAAAATTGGTCGCAAAAATATGATTATCACATCATGTTTGGGGCTTTCTGTTTTAATGGTAGGTACCACTTTTTTTATTAATGAACTCTCCTTTGCTTTTATTTTATTTCCGGTTGCCATGATATTAATAGCAATGAGAATCAGTCCTTTTCAAGCGCTATCCTCAGAGTTAGTTAAATCTAATAACCGAGGTACTATGATGAGTTTATTAGTAGCGATAGGGCAAGTTGGTTATGGCCTGGGGGGTACAGTTGCAGGTCCACTCTATTCATTGCATGGATATGCAAGTAATACTTATTTCGGTGCATTTTCCATATTTATAACGGCTTTCGTGGTTTGGAAATTTGTACCGGAACCAAAACTAAAATCAACACCCATACCTGAACCATCGATTGTAGAATAAGTTAAAGATACTAGATTAAGGTATATGTTTACCTTTTTAAGAAATTAACTTTCCAAGACGATAAAATAATATGTAACTTTACTCTCTTTTAATTATCTCTTTAGGAAAAAGTCATGAAAAAATATCATCTCCTAAGTCTGTTTGTTCTCTTTCTATTTGTAACCATCAATTCATGCAGTTCAACTGATGACGACGTTATTATAACAGGTCAGGTTTCTGATGCTGATTCTGGTGACCCTATCGAAGGTGCCACCGTAGAGATAGTGTCTCCTGAAGAATTGGTTGATTTTGTAAAAACTAACTCTTCAGGTAATTTCGAATTTACAGATATAAGCATAAATGAAGTAACTGATATCTCTCTTACTGCTTCCTCTGCTAATTATGGAGATGTTTCCCGAACATTAAAAGCTGCTCCTTCTGATGTTTTAAATAATATTGATTTTGAATTAACCTCAAATGATTCCCAAGGACCCGATGATTCCGGTGGTGATGAAGTAAGTGGTGATCCTGAAGGAGCTGCTGCAATTATTCTAGAATCCCTTTCTTCCGAATCAATAAATATCAGACAAACCGGAGGTAACATTAGTTCCAGATTTACCTTTTCTGTAGTTGACTCTGCCGGCAGAGCAATTAATACTGAAGGAGCTGTTGATGTTCAGTTTTCAATTATAAAAGGCCCAAATGGAGGAGAATCTGTTATTCCTGATCGTGTAACAACGAATGCTAATGGGCAAGCAGTAACCAGCTTGTTTAGTGGTGATTCAGCGGGTGTAGTAAGAGTAAGAGCGTTAATAGAGCGACCGGATATTGGTTTAACCATTATTTCCGATCCAATTCTAGTAGCTATAAATGGAGGTTTCCCTGCTCCGGATAGATTTTTTGTTGCTTCTGCCAATACAAATTTAGAAGGTTTTGGACTAATTTCCGGAAATAATTCATCACTTGAATATGACATTGTTGCAAGTGTAGGAGATATGTTTGGTAATCCTGTCAAACAAGGTACAGCTGTCGACTTCAGAACAATTGGAGCCGGAATTATCGAAGGTTCAGCATTAACAGATGCTTTTGGAACAGCAAGAGTAAGGCTCAGACCTGATGGTAGTCGTCCTACATCAGATCCTCTGGGAACTGGTTTTTTTACTGTTAGAGCAAAAACAGTAGACGAAAATAATGATTATGTTGAAAGCGAACTAAAGCTCTTGTTCACAACTCCACAGGCTTTGATTTCAATAAATCCTAATTCTGTTAATATTCCTGCCAACGGTTCTCAAGCTTTTACCTATACTGTTACCGATGAAAATGGAAACCCAATGTCAGCAGGTTCAGAGATAAGTGTAAGTGTAGCTACTGGCTTGGAGGCTTCAGGGGATGTAGGATTTTCATTAGGAGACTTTACAACTCCGGGCGCTGGTAGTACTGAATTTGGTTTCACTGTTTCGGATACCGATGATGAAAATTCAGATGTAATTGGCACCTCAATTACAATCACAGTCACTTCAGCGGGAACAGGTTCAACTACATCTTTAACCATTCAAGGTACTCGCGCAAAATCAGGTGGATGGAAGTTCGATCCGAAAGATTCAGAACAAATTTTTATAGAAGGCAAGAAATAAATTTTAGAAATATTACAGACAAAATGTTCGATTACAACAGTACTTTATACAAACAATTCCTTAAAAATTTCAGAAATAATCCCGATCAAAAAAAGATTATTGTATTCGCTGGAAACTTTTCAGGTAACAGAACCTTTGCTTTATCACAGTTTGAAACTGAAGTTTTGGGAGAGACAAAGAAAATTTCTTTAAATGACTATATAACAGCTTCAGAACAGGACACTTATAAAAACCTTGACGCCCTTTTTAACGAGCTCAAAACAATTAACTCATTGGTCATTTTTAAAGATGCAGAGCAATTATGTGGGGTTTATGTAGGACACACTTATTCTGTAGTTAAATATGCTACCCCTCAGGAAAAATATTTTATTAAAAAATTAAAGGAGCTGAATTGCTCTTGTATTATCGAATTTGAGAACGAAAACCATTTGGATAAAGCTATAGAAAGAGTTGCTGATGCAATTGTAAGATTTAGAGTTCCTTCTTCAGTAATTGAAAAGGTTTTTTTCTGGTTAAGCCAAGTAAGAGTAAACGGCTCTAACCTTCCCTCCCGTCGCCCTATCTAACTAAATGGAGTCAAGTGAGGAGAACCAATTAGAAGAAGATTCAATTTGGAGTGAAATAAAGGCCTCACTTTCAGGAACAGACAAAGACTTCACTAAAGGAAGCATCGGAAAAGCAATTCTGGTTCTTTCTATTCCCATGGTCCTCGAGATGCTGATGGAGTCAGTATTTGCTGTTGTTGATATCTTCTTTGTTTCTAAATTAGGAGCTGAAGCTATTGCAACAGTTGGGATTACGGAATCACTAATGACTTTGATCTACGCCATTGCTATAGGCTTTGCAATGGCTACTACCGCTGTTGTATCCCGAAGGTTCGGAGAAAAAAACTACGATAAAGCATCAATAACAGCCGTTCAAGCTATAATAGCTGGTATCTTGGTATCAACTCCTATTGCTGTTTTTGGTGGACTCTTTGCCCCTGAATTACTTGTTTTGATGGGTGCTACCGGACAAATTGTATCTGAGTTCTCTGTCTACACAACTATAATGTTCAGCACCAACTTTGTGATCATGCTGATCTTTGTGATTAATTCGGTTTACAGAGGAGCCGGAGACGCTAATATTGCTATGCGTACCTTAATCATAGCTAACGGAATTAACATTTTTTTAGATCCTTTGTTGATTTTTGGGATATGGATCTTTCCGGAAATGGGTATTGCCGGAGCAGCTGTTGCAACATCTATAGGGCGTGGAATTGGAGTTGGATACCAGTGTTATAAGCTTTTTGATGGAAAGACTAGAATTAATGTTTTGAAAGAACATCTTGTTCTGAGATGGGATATCATGTCTAATTTGATCAGAGTTTCACTTGGTGGAATTGGCCAATTTATTATAGCAACAAGCAGCTGGATCGGTTTAGTTAGGATTATTGCTGAGTTTGGCAGTGTTTCGTTGGCTGGTTATACCATTGCTGTTCGAATTTTAATTTTCTCCATTTTACCATCTTGGGGCATGAGTAATGCTGCGGCAACTTTAGTAGGACAGAATCTTGGAGCAAATCAGCCTGAAAGAGCTGAAAGGTCAACCTGGATCTCTGCTTTTGCAAACATGGTCTTTCTTGGTATTGTTGGCTTAATATTCTTTACTAATGCGGAGCTTTTAATGGGAATTTTTACTTCTGATGAAGCCATTATTGATGTCGGAGCCAGGTGTTTACGAATAATGAGCTATGGTTATTTGGCCTATGCTTTTGGGATGGTAATAATTCAGGCCTTTAATGGAGCCGGAGACACCTTCACTCCTACCCTTATCAATTTAGTTTGTTTTTGGATCGTTGAAATTCCTCTGGCGTATTTTTTAGCAATGCATTTAGGACTGGCAGAAGAAGGCGTTTTTTATTCAATAGTTGTTTCTGAAACTTTATTGGGAATAATTGGCTTTATATTATTCAAACGTGGTAAATGGAAAACAACACAAGTTTAAATGAAAGTTACAATCACATTAGACCGGTCAGGTCGCAGAGGCAAAGAAGTAACCCTCATCAAAAATATTCAACATAATCCTCAACACATCGAAAAAATTGCCAAAAAATTAAAGGGGCAATTAGGAACCGGTGGAACCGTGAAAGGTAAAACGATTGAGATACAAGGAAACCATGTTGAGCGCGTAAAACCCCTCCTTGAGAAAGAAGGTTTTACTTTCTAAAGCGAAACCTTGCTTTCTTGTCTTGGGTCCAGATCGTATAATGAAGAAGCAGTAGCTTGAACCGTTTTATACCATTCATTTCCATACTTATCGTTGATAGTATAGAAATCTGCAAAATCAGGCTTTCGAAGATTCATCTTCCATTCCTGAGTCTTGGATTTAAATGAAGGATCAATATGCATGAGTTCATGGTAAAGAACCATCTCTTTGGTTTTAGTATCAAGCATATCCCATAATTCCCCTGAAAGCTCTATCAGATAATCGTTACCGGAATAGTACTTCACTTCTCTGGTTGCCTTCATACACTTTGCAGCTCTCTGTTTTGAGATGTTGGGGTACACCAAAAAGTAACCGATCTCTGCGGGACCAAACTCCATATTGTTTTTTTCAATTACATCTTTAGCGATCTTCTCCACTTCGGGAGATTCCATTAATTGTTTATCACTTGATGTTACTTCTACCGGCTTCAATAAATCGTTATCGTTCATTCCTGATTTTTTCTTTCTTTTTGAATAATTACTGTTGATGCTACTATTGAGTATTCGATTTGCTCTCCTTGTATATTCTTACTGCTTTTTCCTGCATCTTCTGCATAATGCTTTGCTTTATCTTCAGATAAAACTTTCTTGCTTAGCTCTCCGATAATAGTGACCTCTTTTCCTTCTGAATCAGTTGGCACAAAGAAACCGTAATCTTTAAAAGTGATTCGAGCGGAGTAATCTCCTTCCTGAGCTATAAAAAAGCAACCTTTCTTTTCACATACTTCTGTTATTGATGTAGTAACTACTACTGAAGAAGAATCTTTGTCATCACTCGTTAAAACTTCTGTAAGTGATTTAGAGTTCTCAAAGTCTTCAACATTTGCTCCATAAATCTCAAAATAGTTCGTAACCCGGACAGGTTCAGAGAGTTTAATTACTTTTTTTGTGTCTTGAGCGAAGGCACTCGATCCTAAAAGAATCGTTAATACAAGTATGGATAATGTTTTCATAAAATTCTTTATTAATTGTTGAAATGAAAATACTAATTAAGCTATCAATTGTTAACCTTGATTATTAATTATTCTATATTAAGTGATACGTCAATTTTTAAATACTTTGTATTGAAAGCTTTTTTTTCTGCAGTTTTTGGTTTCGGATTTGGTATATTTGTTGAAGGCTTTTCCCGGATTATCATATCATTCTTTCATAAACAAGAATTCTATTTTTTTGGAATAGAGTCTTTACCGGGTTTTTCATGGATACTTATTATTTATATCGTATCATTTATGGCAACATGGCTTGGAGTCATGTTAGCACTTAGTATGGCGGATCCAAACTCAAAAAAAGCATTTTATGTCATTAGCTCTTTGATCGTACTTTGGATAATTTTTGAAACTTTGGCATCAATCAAAGTAGTACCGACATGGTATTTAATGACTTTTCCTATTACCTCTTTACTTGGTTTATTTACAGCAAATTACACTTACAATCTTAATAAAACTCACAATGCGACTTCTGATTCTTAGCATCTTTCTAATTACAGCATTAAACTGTTCTTCTAACATAGAATATTCGGTTAAGGAATTCCCTTCTCCAAGTGGAGAAAATGCTTCATTACCACGACTTTTTACTGATAATACCGGCACAGTTTATCTTAGCTGGATAGAATCTAAGGGAGATACTTCTTCCCTTTTTTATTCTTCTCTTTCTGATGATGAGTGGACTAATCCAACATTGATCAGTGAGTCTGATAGCTGGTTTGTAAACTGGGCGGATTTCCCTTCAATTATTGGTAAAGATGGAAAAGCTATCGCCGCGCATTGGCTGCAAAAAATTCCCGGAGGCACCTATGCCTATAATGTTAACATTGCCGGTGCTACAAACGAATGGCAAAATGTCTTAACTCCTCATAAAGATAATACACCAACAGAACATGGCTTTGTAAGTTTGACTCCGGCTTCTGATTCTACCTTTTTAAGTATCTGGCTGGATGGCAGAAACACTGCCGGTTCCGGTGGACATGATAGTCATGATTCAGGTCTTTCTTCTGCAATGACTCTAAGATCAGCATTCATTACTAATGATTTAAAGATTGAAGAAAGTTTTTTAATTGATGAAAGTGTATGCGATTGTTGTGGTACCGCAGTTGTACAAACACAAAATGGATTTATCACAGCATACAGAAACCGCACCGAAAATGAAATTCGAGACATATACATTTCCCGCTATATCGATGGAAAATGGGAAAAACCAGCATCAGTTCATGATGATAACTGGAATATAGCAGCATGCCCGGTTAACGGTCCCTCTATAGCTGCTAAAGGACAAACAGTGGCTGTTGCATGGTATACCGGTGCTAATGATATATCACGGGTAAAACTGGCTTTTTCTTCAAATGAAGGGAAATCGTTTGAAGCACCTGTAATTTTGGATAACGGTAATCCGCTAGGAAGAGTCGATGTTGAATTTATTTCGAACAACGAAGTATTGGTTAGCTGGGTGGAAAGAAATATGGAAGACCGGTCAAAGGCTTATTTTAAAGCAAAAAGAATATCATCAGATGGAAAAATTCAAAAAGAATTTGAACTCTCATTGATGGAGTCAAGCAGAAAAAGTGGGTTCCCACAAATAAGCAGCTATAAAAATACAATTATAGCTGCCTGGGCTGATGTTAGCGATCAGAATTCTTCTAAAGTTAAAGTGGCTATTCTAGAATAAGAGGAAACTCACCAAAGTTCATTAATTCAGCAATTTTAATACCAATATCAGTATTATCATTCCAGCCGGTGAATTGAATTGCATTGGGACCATAAGCCATCAAAGCTACTGGTACACCGGTGTGATAATCTGTAACCCATTCAACTCTTAACTTATGCGGATCATCCGAGGCTGTCATCATTGTCATGCCACCTGTCTCATGATCTGCAGTAAGTACTACTAAAGTTTCACCATCTTTCTCTGCAAAATCTAAAGCGGCTTTAACAGCATCATCAAAGTCTTTCATTTCACGAATTACATACTCTGCATCGTTTCCATGACCACCCCAATCAATCTGACTACCTTCAACCATCAGGAAGAATCCATTTTCATTTGATTCTAATTTTGAAAGAGCTGTATTCGTCATTTCTTGCAATGTAGGAGTCCTATTCTCACTTTCGATTCCTGAGTTAGCAAACAGTCCTAAAACCTTTCCTGATTCAGAGTTTTGCATCTCTTCTGCAGTTGAAACATATTCATATCCGTTGGATTCAAACTCCTCGATTATATTTCTGTCATCTTTACGTGAGCTTCCTTCTTGATCCTGAGGGATAAAAAACTCCCTTCCTCCACCCAGGAACACATCATTACCGGACGTAACATACTGTTCAGCTATTTCATTTTGGCTTCCTCTGGAGCGTACATGAGAAGCAAAACTAGCAGGTGTGGCATGCGTAATTGTAGAAGTAGCAACTAAACCGGTACTCATCCCCTTCTCTTTTGCTAACTCTAAAAGTGTTTTACAATGAGATCCATCAGAAAGAAATGCGATCATACCATTATCTGTTTTCATACCACAAGAATATGCAGTTGCTCCTGCAGCAGAATCAGTAATTAATGAACTGGAAGATTGAGTTTTAACTATACCTGTAACAGGCATTCGTTGTAAATTTAAATAGCCGTCATCACCTACTAAATTTAATTGACCTGAAGAAATTTGTGCTAATCCGGTTCCGTCTCCAATTAGCAAGATTACATTCTTGATTTTAGTATCTTCAACAAGTGGCAGGCGTTCTGTATTTGATGTACTTGTTTTAATTACTTCAACTTCCTGACTCTTTGTACAAGCTAAGCCAAAAAGTAAAATTAAGGTTATGCTTTTCAATCTCATTATTCTGGTGTTTTTATGTGAATTTAATGTGTTTAGATTAATAGAAAATAAACTACTTAGGAAGTTTAGGAATAAAAGATTTAATAAGTCCCCAAATTCCTTTTGATGGCTTTCTAACTTTTTGCTTTCTATCAGTAGCTTTTTCAATTCGGTCAGGCCGGTCTTGTTTATTCCACAATTTGGGTGTTTTATTCTCCTTCTTGTCTTCCTTTTTCTTGGGCTTTGTTTTCTTCTTTAACTTAACCTCAACTTTTTTCTTCTCAACTTTTTTAGTTTCAGTAGGCTTTTTATCAATTTTTTCTGTTTTCTGAGCTTTGTTCTTTAGCTCTATTATTACTTTCCCTTCTTTATTTGTGGAAATAATAACCGTTTCTTTTTCAATATTTATTGGCTTTGAACTATCAGGTTTCTTGTTCTTTGCCTTAGTCTGAGGTTTTTTCTCAATCGGAGTTTTAGATTTTTCCTTAGATGAGTCTTTTTCTGAGGAATTTTTTTCTCCCGGCAGATCCAGAACCTTAAGATCTTCTCCTACTTTTTTCTTTATAGGATCAAAGTATTTTTCATCTGCTTTACTAACTAATGTAATTGCAATTCCTTCCTTATCATATCGGCCGGTTCTTCCACATCTGTGGATGTAGTCCTCTACAGCTCTGGGCACATCATAATTAATAATCACAGAAACGTTATCGATATCAATTCCTCTGGCTAAAACATCAGTAGCAACTATAACAGGAACAGTTCCATTTTTAAATGCTCTTAAAGAAGCTGTTCTTTCTTCCTGGGATCTGTCTCCATGGATACTTCCGGCATTAATGCCCTTTTTTTTCAGGGCTCTTTCTAATTCGTTTGTTCCTTTTTTAGTTGCTGAAAAGACTATACAAGAAGACCAATCAAGTTCATCAAGAAGGTCTTCAACTGCGCCTAGCTTCTTTCTTGGAGGTGCAAAATATGCTCTTTGATCTACTTGTTTTGACGTTGTAGAAACTTCGATCTCTATTTTAACAGGCTCTTTCATCACACTTTTCATAAGCTTTTGAAGCTCTTTGGGCATCGTAGCTGAAAAAAGCATAGTGTGTCGTTGTTTCGGAAGCTTATCAATAATATGATTTACATCCGGCAGAAATCCCATATCCAACATTCTATCAGCTTCATCCAGTACCAGAAAATCAATATTACTGAAATCAACATCTAAAACTTTCATTTGATCTATAAGTCTTCCCGGAGTTGCAACGATGATATCAACACCAGCCCTTAGTGCATTGGCTTGCCTTGAAAAATCTTCCCCTCCAATTATGGTAGATGAACTAATTCCGGAATGATAACCCAATGCAAAAATTTGCTCATCAATTTGTTGAGCTAATTCTCTTGTTGGCGATAAAATTAATGCTCTAGTACCACTAGATTGATTACGTAAAATTAATTCTATTATCGGGATTACAAAAGCCCCTGTTTTTCCTGTTCCTGTCTGCGCTGCTCCTAAAATATCTTTGCCGTTTAAGGCCTCTGGAATACTTTGTTCTTGAATAGGAGTTGGTTCTGAATAACCAATATCAGATAATCCCATTTGCAGAGACTCATGGAGCTCAAAATCTTTAAATGTCAAAGTGCTAAATTTCTTAAAAGTTCTAAATCATGTAAATATACACAGAAAGTACGGAATATATATTCCACTTTGGTGCTAATTTCCTGTACTTTTAGAATTGAGTTAAATTATCAATCAAAAAAATACTATGACTTTTAAAAATTCATCAAGATTAGCAGTTTTTCTGCTTCTATTGACAGGTTTTGCTTGTGACAATTCAAACGATCCATCTATAAGTAAAGAAGCTTCTCTTTCTACTTCTCAAGATAGTATAAGTTTTGCATTAGGATATCAGAACGGAGATTTCTTTGCCCGTGAAGGCGCAACAGACTTTAGTTATGATGCATACATTGCAGGATTTATAAATGGTTTGGAACAAAATGATTTACTTGATCAAGCAACCAGAAATTCACTTATCAATGATTTCAGAATGGAGTTAACTACTGCCCTTAAAGAAAAAAACAAAGCTGAAGGTGAGGCATTTTTAGCTGAGAATAAAACTAAAGAAGGTGTAGTTGAAACTGAATCTGGCTTACAATATAAAGTTATTGATGAAGGAACCGGAAAATCACCAACTGCGCAAAGCACTGTTGAGGTACATTATGAGGGAACATTAATTGACGGTACTAAGTTTGACAGCTCTTACGATAGAGGTGAAACTATTGAATTCCCGCTTAATGGTGTAATCCGAGGCTGGACTGAAGGGCTTCAGCTAATGAAAGAAGGAGCAACTTACATGTTTTATATTCCTTCAGATTTAGCTTATGGAGAGAATCCAAGACCAGGTGGTCCGATTAAACCAAACAGCACTCTTATTTTTAAAGTGGACTTGATTACAGTTAAGTAATACAATACTTCTTAATAAAAGAAAAAGCCCGTGATTTGAAATCACGGGCTTTTTTATTGTCTTTATTAGCTTGTTACGAAGCTAGATTCGTTAGTATGATAATACTAGTTACTGCTTCCAGATTTGCTTCACTCATGGAAGTAGAACCTGCGTTATCATCCGAAGTTGATTCAACATTACTGAAGAAAGTTGCAAAGATATTCAGTGCTAAATCAGCTGAAGTTGTACTTGAAATAGCGTTCTCAAATACTGTTTTTGCACCAGTTTGAGAGTTGATTTCAGTATTTACGCTGATCACAAAGTTAGCTTCTACAGAAGAATCACTTTCCATAGCTGTTTGAACATCTTCCTGATACTCTTCAAAAGCAGTTTCAACGTCAGCTTTTACACCTACAGCTGTTCTAAGAGCAGCTTTAAGAGTTACACCTGCATCTACAATAGCTTGTTTAGAGTCATCAGACATTTCAGAAGCTTCAGCTTCAGCTCTTACAGCAGCATCAATCGCGATACCGGCCATAATAGAAGTTTGTGTTCTTACTGAATTTTCAACGTCTTCTGAAGCAGAACTTATGTTATTTATCATAACTCTTCCCCAAACTTCGATTGCCTGAGCAGCTTTATTCGCTTCAACACCAGCACTTACAAAAGCACTTGCTGTTGTTTCTATGAATAAATCATATGCTTCAGTTTCAGCTTGAGTAGAACTGGCAGCTGTTAAATCCGCTTCCAGTTGAGCTTGAGCATCAGCTAATATACTAAGTGTTGCTTCAAGCTTTTCCTCACCATTCTCTTCTACTTCATTCGCAAAGAAGTCTGCTCTTGCTTCGGCAGAACTAGCTAAAGAAGCTGCGAATTGAGAAACTAATGATGCGTTGCTTCTTACTTCACTTTCATTTGATGCTGTAACTATTGTCTCAATATCAGACTTAGTTACAATATCAGCATCACCTTGAGCTACTAATCTTGCAAAAACATTACTTTCTGCAGTAGACTCTGTATCAATAGGTTTCAGCAGGATTGTTTGTCCGTTTTCTACATTAGCAGATAAGAAACCCATTGCTTCTGATCCATTATTTTCTGCAACTACAACAAAATTTTGTGCCGTATTTGCATTAAATGTAAGAGAAAAATCTCCGTTAGCATCAGTAGTAGTTTCTGCTCCATCAATAGTATTGATAGAACCGTTTGAGGTTACTGTTGCCATTGTGACAACTGTGCCCTCAGGTAGTGCTTTGGCGTTAGATTGGGACTGTTCAACATTACCATTCACGGTAGCTGAATCAGAATTATTATTACTATCTGAGCATGCAAAGCCAATTACTGCAAGCATCAGAATCATTATTGGATATTTATAAAATTTGTCAGTCAACATATTTAGTTGGTTTGTTTTGATTAACTACTACCTTCAACAGACTTCAACTATCATTGTTCCGACAATCACATTAAGTTTTTTTAAACAACCAATAATGGTTTATTTACGTAATCAATTAATACCTAATTTTTTACATGTTATCTCTAATTAGAAATTTTTAAGGGAAATAATGGTAATATTATCGCATATTAAAATAGGAAATCGGATATCATCCAATTTCCTATGAATACGTTGGCTTTTTCGGGGTACAATCGTAAAGCTGCAACACATATGTGTTGTGGCTTTTTTTTTAAGCTAGTTTTGAATTTTTTCAGGAATTGCGCTGGATCTTTTAATTTCTTTTAAGATCATTTGCTTTATTATTTCCCTTCTTCCTATTACAAGAGCACTTTCCTTGGCTCTTGTTACACCTGTATACAATAATTCTTTAGAAAGTACCGGATTAAGCTTGTCTGAAATAAATATACACACGTTTTCAAATTCAGAACCCTGACTTTTATGAATCGTAATGGCATACGCGGAATCAAAATCATATAACTCTGCGGTATGTATATCCCTGCTATTCCCAAACCGAACAACCAAAGCTCCATCTGTTTGTTTTATACAAGTTCCAATCTCTCCATTACTGATGCCTAATCTTGCATTATTTTTTGTAGTAAGAACTCTTCTTCCTTCATACCATTCCTGACTAAATGGTATACCTAAAATACTTTTAAGATTACTTTCTACAAGTTTGTTTAAATTTTCGGTGCCAAATCGGCCTTTTCTGTTTGAGCACAGAAACTGTGTCCGAGATCCCAGGTTTATTATTTCTTCAGAATAAGACCGAACAAGTTCTTCAATGTCTCTGGAAATGGGTTCTTGTATTTTTATATGATCCGATTTTTCAGCAATATCCATGAAAGCTTCAAAATCCTGTTCATTAATCGATACTGCCAGCTGGGGGATTCCAGTACTACTGCTGGAGCGATAACTTTTTGTTAATAATACAATGTTATCATTAATTATGTTTGAAGACGTTGATTCCTCAACTGTTAATTCAAATTGTTTTAAAATTGATGCAGTGTTTTCATTAAAAGAATTATTAGCTGTCCAACAAATATCGCCCAGCACTGAGCCTGCCTCTACAGAGGCGAGTTGGTCTTTATCACCAAGAACAATTAGACGTGCAGTGTTCTTAAGTGCTCTTGTCAGGCTTACCCACATTCTGATATCCAACATTGATGCTTCATCTACTATAACAATATCGTAAACCAGTTTTTGTTTTTCATTGAACCTGAATTCTCCATTACGTCTTGATCCCAGTAATTTGTGTAAAGTTGAAACCTCAAATTCTTCGTTGAGATCTGTGATTGATTCATTTAATCGCTCTGCGGCTTTACCGGTTGGAGCAGCTAATGCTATTTTCACTTCCGGATTCTGACTTTTCAGTACACTCAATATCTTTTTAACAGTATAAGTTTTTCCGGTGCCGGGCCCACCTGAGATAATTAAAAAAGGTTTAAAAAGGGCCAAACAAGTCGCTATTTTTTGAAGATCATCTCTATCAGTACTGTTTAGAAAAATCTTATTTAGCTCCTCAGCTATAACTGAATTCTTAGCTGATATACTTTGCTGAGTTTTTGCTTTAAGCCAGGTAACCAACTCTGCTTCAAAGCTCCATAATTTATGAATATATAAACGATTACCCTCCAAAATGAGCGGTTTATATTCCCCTACTGATCCAACAAAACCAGACGATTCTAAAGCTGATTTCAAAACTAAAGTTGATTTCTCTGTTAAGCCTATTTTTTTTGCAAGCAGTGACTCTTCTAGTTTCTCTAAATCTGTACAAATGTTTCCATTAAGCTGATCATGAACTGCAACCAGTGCACAAAGAAGAGCGGTTTCTGATTCATCCGGTTTAATCCTATTTAAGAATCTGATAAATTCTAATTCAAAAACCCCAATTTCATCATCCTTTTTTAGAGATTGAAGATATGTCATCAAACTTTTCTTCAATGCGTACCCTCTATTAGATCGTTAAAAACCATTACAACCTCTTCATCAGGTTTATCAAAATACACACCCGATCCAGGTATCTTTGGATCAATGCCCCTCATAAATAAGTAAAACACACCTCCAAAATCTGATTCGTAACTGAAATCTGGTATTCTCATTTTAAGAAATTTGACGAGTGCCAGAGTGTAGATATGGTATTGAAGATCGTAGTTCGATGATATAATTGCCTCTCTGAGTTGGTCTATGTGATAATCTTCTAGTTCATATCCCAGAAAATTGCTCTTATAATCTAGTATGTAATATTTACCATTGTGCTTAAAAATCAGATCAATAAACCCTTTCATATAACCGGAAACGGATTCAGTTTCTTTATTAAAACTTACTGTATTTCTTATTGATGACAACAAATCGTGATTTGATACATTATTCACCGGAAAATGAAATTCCATTTCCTTTAATACAGAAGACTCATCTAGATCTTTAAGTTTGATTTCGTCTTTCAAAGAGTGATTTAAAGTTTCGTAAACCCAATGCAGCAATACATCTTTCCATTCGGCGTCAATGCCAATTTCATTCATATTTTGTAAAACTATCTGTTCAGTTTCTAAATCATCAGAAAAAGAAATGTCCTCAAATATGTAGTGTAATAAGTTCCCTGTTTCAACGCCTCTCGGAAACGTTAATCTGGATTTAGCTGATTCGGAATTATCTTCCATTTTTACATCTCTTACTGATAATTCAAACTCATCGTAGTCTTTATCTGCGAACGAACCATGTGAAGAGGAAAGTGAAGAAAAACTTAGTATACGTTTAAACTGAAACAGATCTGGTCGGTTAGTTTTTTGAACACTCAGATCAGTACTAGTATGATTACCTGCGACCTTATAAGTTAGAGAATCAACTGAAGATTTATTCAGTTTTTCTGAAGCAGTTATATATTCAGAATTTTCATACGTATTGAATTTTTTAAGTGCTTCCTTTAATAATTCTTCTTTTTCTTTAACCTTTAGATTTTGATCGAATAAAGTTTCCGAATCTGCTAAGGTTGCAAATAGTGCCGATTTTGTAAGCCCACTGTAATCTGCAAAAGGTACAATACATGCATATTTAGCTCTTGTAAATGCTACGTAGTTCAGGCGAAGACTGTCAGCAAGAAGTTCATTCTGGCTTTTTTCTGAAACCTCTGGCTTTGGATTTGTAGAAAGATCAATACAAAGTCTGTTGTTCTCGTCATGATATTCTGTATAGTTCAAACCCTTTGAGTTGGCACTGTCAAACTTATCCCATAAAAAAGGAACGAATACAATAGGATACTCAAGGCCTTTACTTGAGTGTAGAGTAGAAATATTTACTAAATCTGAATCGCTTTCCAGTCTTATCAATTCTTCATCAGATGGTGCTGATTCAGCTCCTGATTTCTTTATAAGGTATCTCAGTAATGCTTTTAAAGGTTTTTTTCCTTTTTGCTCCCTTTTTGATAACAGCTCCAAAAGGTGATCAAGGTTTGTTAACCGTCTTTCCGGATCATCCTGCTTTGCGAGGTTTTCTCTTATTCCAAAAAAGGAGTCGAGAATTTTAAATGAAGCTAATAAACCTTTTGTAGAGTACACTTCATCAGAATTTATAAAAGCAGATACAATTTGAGTCCATTTTTCCTCTTCATCTTTAAGCTTCAACAGATCATGTGCTGTAAAGCCAATAAATGAAGTCGCTAAAGCTGCCCGTACTAAACTGATATTAGAATTGTCTGTAGCCGCCTTTAAAATTATATAAAGACCTTCACTTTCTTTTGTTTTAAAGACAGGTTGTCTTGTTTTAAGTGTGCTCTTTATCCCTTTACTGCTTAGTGCATTCTGAATAGCTTCTCCCTCCTTCTTTCTTCTCACAAGCACCGCTATATCTTTTGGTTGCACAAAACGATCGTCTATTTTAAAATCCTTATTCAAAAATTCTGAGACCTGTTCGGAAACATAATTACAAACAGCCTCAGTACATTCATCCTTATTCGCTTTGATTTCACAATCCACGAATGAAAAAGAAGTAACCGGATTACCGGAATATTGAAATTGTGAAGCTTCTTTAGTATCCGGAAATACTGCAGCCCTGAATGTCGGTTCTTCATAAACAAACGGGTTTTTACTTGAACCAAAAACTTTGTTAACTGCAGAGATCATCCCTTCGGTAGATCGGTAATTAAAATTCAGAGAATATTTTCGATCTTCTCTGACATCTTCAGTTGCCTGGAAGTAGGTAAACAGATCTGCACCTCTGAAGCTGTAAATTGCTTGCTTGGGATCGCCGATCATAAATAACGATGCTTTAGATTTCTCAAAAATCTTTTTGAATATAGAGTATTGCACCGGATCTGTATCCTGAAATTCATCAATCAATGCTACTGGATACTTTTCTGCAATTTTAGTCTGAAGTTCCTTAGTTAGATTCTGATTAACAGTTTGGAGCAAATCATCAAAACTGAGAACATTTTCTCTGTCCTTCTGTTTCTGCATTTTGGTTTCTAACTCTCTGATAGCTTTTATTAGAAAATCAGCTCGTACAAGATCTAATGTTTCTACTTTTAACAGATAATCATCTATGTATTCGCAAATTAAAGGGAGATCAGGTTCATAGCCTTTGTTAGCTCCTTTTCTAATTTTAGCGGTACCAAAAGAACTCAACTTTTCGAATCCGGTGAAAGGAATTACCGATTGCTTGATCCAATTTTCGAAATCGTTAAAGTAATTCAGAAAGGCACTTTGTTTGTACCATGAACCATGCATTTTACCGGAAAAGATGATTTCATTTAAGTGATCTTTATCTTCCTCCCACCTTTCTTGAATTTTTGTGAAGGCTGATTTTATACTCTCAAAAACATTTCGGATATCTTTTTCACTGAGCTGATCAGGCTTGAGAACAGCGTATGATTTATTTAGAATTTTGTCTGCAAGTTGGGATAAACTATCCGGATTTATGCCTGCCGAAATTAGAAAGTTTATAAAACTTCTCCCGTCCTCTGAAGTTGAAGCTTCTGAAATAAATGCTTTCCAAAACGAGTCTACACTTTCTTGTAACAGATCTCCGGTGTCAGTAACAATTTCAAAATCAGACTGCACATTCAAATCAATACTATATTCCCGAAGCAATTTCTGACAAAATCCATGTATAGTTGAAATAACAGCTTCATCAAAAGAGAACAAAGCCTTTTTTAAACACTCTGTTTTATGCTCAGAATTTCCTGTCTTTATTTCCTGCAGAAAAGAATCATTCTTTGTATCACTACCTTCTAATACTTGAATGCATTCCTGTATTCTTGAACGAATACGTTGCTTAAGTTCGGAAGTAGCATCTTCAGTAAAAGTAAGTACAAGAATTTCCGAAGGTGAAATATTTTGCTCAATTAATGCCCTGATGTAAAGTGAGGTAATGTTATAGGTTTTGCCGGTTCCTGCACTTGCCTCAACAAGATTAAAACCTTTGAAATCGATATTAAAAATATCCAGAGGTTTCATTTGAGTTCACCTGTAACTTTCAGGATTGGAAACCAAAGAGTCTCTGAAGACTTTATGAAACTTTGATCTTCAATAAAATCTCCATTTTGGTATACAAGGCTGTTGTAGTAATCATCACTTTCTGAAAAACCGCCCCATGATTCCCACTTTGAATGAGCAGCTTTTTTAGCTTTTTCTTCCGAACCTGATTCCAGGAGAGTTTTTGCATACTCATAAGAAGTTTCAAGAGGAAAAATATTGCCCTGTGGGTTTTCTACTGAATTTAGATACCAGCTTATAATACGTTTCAGCTCAGTAGCTTCTTTAATTATTTCCGGCGATAGAGTCAGGTTTTTTAAATCATCATTAGTATCGAAGTAGAATAAATGGCTTGTATAATCTGATTCGATATTCAGTATTAAATGATTTAACCAAAGATTAATAATATTTTTGGCCTTTAACCTCCCAAGTCTGATTTCCAACTTGTGGTCGGTTACAACATTGTCAATGGTACCCTGAATTTGAAATGGATCAAGAGAAAACTCTATTTCAAGTCTCCTCTTGTTTGACAAATCAAATGCTTCCTTAACTTTACTCAGCTGTCTGATTAAGCTCAAGTTTGAATTAAAATCCAATTCTCCCGGATAACCTTCAGGTACTAAACCCGAAGCTTTACAGGCTGACCTCATCTGTTTTTCATCTAAGTTTTGAAAAAAAGCATCCTGAAGAAATTCTTTTAAGAAGTATTTATTAAGCTCTCTTGTTTGAAATAACTCCCTATCATCTGGTTCCTGAAATTCATCGTAATTAGAAATTTCGAGAATTTCTCTGCAAAAGTATTTAACCGGGTGACTAAAAAATGAAACCAACTCATTAATTGAAATTAAATTTGAACCCTGATCTGCAGCTACTTTTACGTCCCGGCTTATAAAACCTGAATTAACGGGACTATTCTTTGATATCAGTTCAGCCATTTTTTTCCTGTCTTCTGAAAATCCAAGTTTTTTAACTGAATCTGTACTGAAATATTCCTCTTCAAATCCGTGTAGTCTGTGCTTTTGAGTATTTATTGAAATACCAACTTGCTTACATGTTTCAACCATTTCCTGCAGAAGCACACTAGGAAGTGTTTCAATAGTTGATTGACTGTTTTGTCCCAGATAGCTTATATATAATGTTTCTTTCGCGGAATTGATCATTTCAAAAAACAGAAATCTTTGCTCATCTTTCTCGATGCGATCTCCTGCACTAGGGAATTGGTTTATTAAGTCAAATTCAGGCCTTAAAGCTGAACCTGTAAGTACTTTCTCATTTAAACCAAGTAGCGCAACAAACTTATAAGGAATATTACGATTGGGTACATACTCGCTTATATTAATTCCATGTCCAAAGCTTACTGAACCGGAATCAGGTTTAGAAATTTGCTTATTGAACCAATGTAGAAAAAGATCACAAGAAATAAGTTCAAAGGTATTAACAGGTTCCAGTTGTTGCTTTAATTGTTGAAGCTGATTAGTTAATTTTCTTACCCCTAAATCTTTTGTGTACTTACTATCCAGAAACAGTTCCGTGATATTAATCACAAGATCTAACCATTTCGAAACAGTTAAGTCATTTTGTAAGAGCTTTGACTGATCTTCTAATAAGTTTACAAAATTAGAAAGGCGTGCCATTAAGTCGGTTGACTCGGAGCTTATTGGTTTTGAATAAACAGATTTATTATCAAAAAGTTCAAACCTGTCCCCTTCCATAGCATAACCAAGAAAAAGACTATCGATTGCTGACTTCCAAGAAAAAACTGAATCTCCTATCCCCCTGTGAATGTGAAGTTCTACAGCCCATTCTCTCAAACGATTCAAATCTGATTCCGTAAATTTCCATTTTTTTGAAACAATAGGATTATCAATAAGATCTAATACGGAATTAACTTTGAAATCAGAGTTTAAAAGTGCCAATAGCTCTTTCAGAGTACTTTTAATTAATTTAGAATTGTCATCAAAACCTCTTCCCAATGGTAGATTTGGATCATTTATGGATTCAGATAATTCATCTTTCAGTACATCCTTATACTCTTCCAAGCCAGGCACAAGGATCATGCATTCTTCAGGCTTTAAAGAAGGGTTATTCTCTAATTCATGAAGCAGATGATCTTTTAAAGTTTCAACTTCTCTTCTGATGTTGTGACAAGAATGTATTTGAATAGTATCATCATCCGGAGTAATGACAGAACTACTGAAACTACCCTGAATCATTTTTTGAAAACTGGAAAGTTTTGTATTTGGTTTAGCTTCAGACAACAAATCAATTCGTTGAATAGTGGCTTCAAAGCTTTCGGAACTCTTTTCAAGTACATAATTGGTATCAAAATGACTTTTAAGAAGTTTCTGTGAATAGGATGAGTCAATTACTTCATTTTCCTTGCCAAAAGAATAACCGAAGTTGTGAATAGTTCTGTGCTTTGATAGTAAACTCAGAATATCAGAAAACGGTTTAGATAAATGTGGAAGACTGAAAACCCAAATATTTTCGGGTATCTCATCAACCAAAAAAGAATCATTTCTCAACCACTCAGCTAATTGTTCGTAAGCGTCTACCCTTGTTACTCTTTCACCTGAGTTCGACCATTTTTTTGATAACTCCCTCCACAGATCAGCCTGCCAATTCTCATGTTTTGTATTATACTGAAGATCGTTGTTCTCCCATTTTTTTATCAATCCCGGCCTAAACACCTGATAAAGATCGAAAGCATCTGAAATTGATTCGGAAAGTTGTACTAACTGTTTTGGATCAAAAGATTCTTTACCGGTAATGTTTTTTAAAAGATCTTTTTTTTGAGATAAGATTTCAAAAATAGTCCATTGTAATGGAATTCGGTCTGATGGCAAGAATTTGTCGAGTTCTGGATTTTTGAATCTATAAAGCTTCCAAATAAACTCGGAAGGGAAAATAAATTCATTATTTGCTGAGATAGAATTTACTTCAGCTTCTTTCAAAGTAATCCACTGCTGCATTTCTTTGTTTTGAATAATTATCCAATTCTTTTCGAAAGGATTTTTTGAAGATTCAGATGCGAGCAGCTCTAAAAATTTGCCGGAAAGCTTTGTAAGTGAGTTTGATTTGTAATCTAAAATCATATGCCATTTTATCTGGCAAAAGTATACAAAATTGGACGGGTCAAATCAGAATTAATCTGATTCATTTCGTTTTTCAGCTCCCTCCTTCAGGAATTCATTTACTAAACAACTGTATGACTTTTCTTCCCTCTCAGCTATCTCTTTGACATCGTTAATAACAGACTCTTCCAAATAGTAGCTTGCCACCTTCTTTTGGATAACCGGCTCTTCTTTATCATTTACCGGTTTACCATCAGTGCTTTTAATAAAATCGAATGAGGCATGATTATTTAAGCTGTATGCTAACGGATTGTGCCCCAGACTTGTTTTCTTAGACATTTTCTAATGGCCATTCTTTATTTCTTTTGCAAGCGCAAAGTAATCTTTAGCCCCGTTACTGTTTCCGTCATATTCAAATATAGTTTTGTGATGGCTGGGAGCTTCTGCCAATGCAACGTTATCCCTTATTATAGTACTAAACACTTTTTCGCCAAAATAATCCTGAATATGTCCTACGACCTCTTTATTTAGATTCTTTCGGCTATCGTATAATGTACAGATGATACCACCAACCGCCAGTCTGTTATTTAATCTTTGCTGGACAATTTTAATCAGATCAAGCAATTTTGATAATCCATGTAAAGCCAGATACTCTGATTGCAGAACTATAAATATATCTTCAACAGCTGTAAAAGCATTCAGCGTAAGAAGACCTAAGTTTGGCGGGCAATCGATCAGAACAAAATCATATTCATCGTCTTTAATTTGTTCCAATACGTTCTTTAACAGACCTTCTCTGGCAGGCTCGTTTGCAAGTTCCAATTCTGCACCTGACAGTTCCAAAGAAGATGGAATAAAATCAAATCCATTGTGCTTGATTATTGCTTCATGAGCTGTAGCTTTACCTTTTAGCGTATGATAAATATTCTTTTCTACACGATTAGAATGCATTTTTAAAGAATAGGTGAGATTAGCCTGAGGATCCAAGTCTATTAATAATACCTTTTTCCCCAATTTAGCCAACCCTGCGCCAATATTAATTGTTGAAGTTGTTTTACCAACTCCACCCTTTTGATTTGTCAATGCAATAGTTTTCATTCTGTATAGAAAATTTTGTCCTTCTTCTGAGTATTTCTTCTATACATATAGAGATTATGATGCACTCATTGTTACATTTCAGTTTTAAAGTTTAGATTAAAAATATCTTAAGTATTAGAATCTACATATTGATCAAACCTATTTGGTTCAGTGTGAATAAACATCGTACATTTAGTAAAAAATATTGTCATGCGATTTTTTAGTAGAAAGCTCATTAAACCACAGGATCTTAACGCTCACGGAACGTTATTTGGTGGAACTGTATTGAGTTGGATTGACGAAGAAGCAGCTATATTTGTATTGTGCCAATTGGGCAAGGGAAATATTGTTACTAAATATATGTCTGAAATCAATTTCGTTAATTCAGCACCTTTAGGTGAAGTTATTGAAATAGGTATGGAAACGGTTAGGTTTGGAACAACTTCCATTACAGTTAAATGTGAAGTGAGAACAAAATTTGAAAAGAAAACCATTATCACCATTGATGAAATAATATTTGTTCATTTGGATGAGTTTGGAAAACCTTCCCCTCACTTTATTAAAGAAGCAGTAAACGAATAAATATGGCAAAATTAATTGACTTTACTGCCCTGAATGAGATGTTATATGGCGATGAAAGGTATATAAAGGAGTTTGCAGATGCAGCTGTGATTTCCTTTTCCGAGTTTAAAACCAATTACTCTAAATATCTAAAGCTCAGAAATGAGGATGCATTTCGTAAAGCGGGACATAAAATTAAGCCTGTAGCTCAGATGCTGGGGCTTAATGGTATTATTGAAGAATATGAGCATGCTAAAAAATTAATTTGGGATGAGAAACAAGACTCAGAGATTCAGGCTTCCATTACCAAGATGGAGAAGATCTGTACTGCTGTCCTTAATGAGCTCGAAAACTTATCTGATGACAAATAATGTTATTTCTGTGTGATACTTTTATTTTATTGATGGCTTAGTTTATCTTTAAAAGTACTTTTATGAGTTCACCATCCTATCCCATTCTTATCGTTGAAGATGATTCCGATCTTTCAGAATTAATTAAAATTCAACTTACAGATAATGACTACGAAGTAGAGCAAGCACTAAATGGAAGAATTGCTCTTAATAAAGCTCTCGAAAATAAGTATTCATTGATCATACTTGATATCATGTTGCCTGAAGTAGACGGGTTTGAAATATGTAAATCAATAAGAAAAGAAAATCATCAGGTTCCCATATTAATGCTTACTGCTAAAGCTGAAGAAGTGGACAAAATAATGGGTTTGGAATATGGAGCAGATGATTATTTAACCAAACCTTTCTCAATCAAAGAACTCATAGCAAGAGTTAAAGCTCTTTTAAGAAGAGCCTCTGCCTCTGAAACCGAAGACAGTTCAAAACTCGACCAAATGGATTTTGGTGAACTGGTTATTTATCCGAATAAAAGATCAGTTCAGCTTCAAGATGAACTCATAGAGTTGACTTCCAAAGAGTTTGAGCTTCTTCTTCTGTTTGCTAAGAACCCGGGTAGAGCGTATAGCAGACAAGAATTGCTTGATGTGGTTTGGGGTTATCAATACAGCGGATATAGTCATACTGTAAACTCTCATATCAACAGATTGAGGAGTAAAATTGAAAAAAATCCCTCTGAGCCTAAATTTATTACTACTGTTTGGGGAATGGGTTACAAATTTGCCGAACTGGAAGAATTAGGAATCCAATGAAAATTAAACAGAGCTTTTATACAAAGATCTCTACTACTTTTTTGGTGCTTGTTTTAGCGTTAGGGATCTCCTTTGCTTATTTGGGAGTATCATCCTCATTAATGTTTGTGGACGAAACAGGACAAAAAGTAAACAAAATGCTAGCCGCTGATATGGCTTCTCATTTCCAGCCGTACTTAATGGATTCCATCGAAAGTGATAGCATTATATCAGTTATAAAGTATCTGAACGGAATAAATCCGGAGATCGATATCTACTTGTTAGAAAGCAGTGGAATGATAAAATGGTTTTACCCAAGTCAGGACCCTGATGCTGAAGTTCAAATTGCCAGAGTTAATACGAAACCACTTGACGAATTCTTATCCGCCAAAACACTACCAATCTATGGTGATGATCCTTTAAATGAAGGAGTTAAAAAACCTTTCTCCGTTGCTCCTATTTCAATTATGGGCAGTCAGGGATGCTATCTTTATGTGATTCTATCCGGTCAACAGTTTGATGAAGCTGCAGGAATGGTTCAGAATAGTTATATCCTGAGGAACACTTTTATAGGATTGGGACTGATCCTGTTAGTTACTTTAATTCTGGGATTAATCGTATTCAGATTGTTAACCAGTCGTTTAAGACATGTGAGTGAAACTGTTAAGTCATTTGAGCAAGGTCAGTTAGAGAAGAGAGTTAGTGTTAATTCTAAAGATGAAGTAGGCTTATTGGGGTCATCCTTCAATCAAATGGCTGACACACTTGTTTCGAACATGGAAGAGATTAAACAAATCGACAAACTACGAAGAGAACTTGTAGCAAATGTTTCTCATGATCTCAGAAGCCCTCTTGCATCGATTCAGGGTTATTTAGAAACCATTCTTCAGAAAGAGCCTTCGATCAAACCCGAGGAAAGATCAAAGTATTACGAAATCGTTCTCCGAAACACTAAAAAATTAGGCACATTAATAGAAGAGCTTTTTGAACTCTCTAAATTTGATGCTCAGGACGTACAGCCTGACATGGAACAGGTTTCCATGGCTGAACTTGCCCAGGATCTTGTGCAGCAATTTAAACCTCTTGCAGAACAAAAGGGTATCACACTCAAAGCTGTTCTTTCTGATGAGCCTTCTAATCTTGTCTTTGCAGATATTGCCCTTATGGAAAGAGCAATTTCGAATCTGATTGACAACGCTCTTAAACATACTCCGGAAGGTGGAACAGTCTCTATAGTATCAAAGAATGACGATAACAATGTAAGCTTTACCATTTCGGATACTGGAAAAGGAATTGCTGAGGAAAACATTCAGAGAATATTTGATCGTTTTTATCAGGAAGACCCGAGTAGAACAGTTGGTTCTGGTGCCGGTTTAGGTTTATCAATAGCTCAAAAGATTCTTGAGCTCCATGGTTCCAAGCTTTCTGTTGAAAGCGGCTCCGGAAAAGGAACTTCTTTCTCCTTTGTACTCTCTCCACAAATGAGCTATTAAATTACTATTCGGTTTTGTTTTAAAAATTCAAAATCATAAACTGAATTAAATTTAAATCAAATCAAAACATGGCAATATTAGTTACCGGAGGTGCAGGTTACATAGGAAGTCATACCGTACTTGAGCTCCTTGAATTAGGAAATGAAGTAATTGTAGTTGATAACCTTTCGAACAGCAGTAAAAAATCGTTGATCAGAGTTGAATCTATAACAGGAAAGTCTCCGATCTTCTATGAACAAGATCTCTTAGACAAAGCTGCTTTGGAGAACGTCTTTTCGAGTCATAACATTGATTCAGTGATTCATTTTGCAGGATATAAGGCCGTTGGTGAATCCGTTCAAAAGCCTATGATGTATTATCAGAATAATCTGAATAGTACGTTGATTCTTTGTGAAGTCATGAAAAAATTCGAAGTAAAAAATCTGGTTTTCAGTTCTTCGGCTACTGTTTATGGTGATCCTGAGTCCGTACCAATTACGGAAGAATCAGCTTTGTCTGCTACAAATCCTTACGGACGAACAAAACTCTTTATAGAATATATTTTAAAAGATTTGTACACGTCAGATAATAGCTGGAATATAGCTCTGCTTAGATATTTCAATCCCGTTGGCGCTCATAAAAGTGGTTTGATAGGTGAAGATCCCAACGACATACCTAACAATCTAATGCCCTATGTTTCTCAGGTAGCAGTTGGCAAGTTAAAACAATTGTCTGTTTTTGGTGATGACTATCCTACCCCAGACGGAACCGGTGTTCGGGACTACATTCATGTGGTGGATCTTGCGCTCGGACATCTGAAAGCTATTGATAAACTCAGATCTGCTCCGGGACTAGTTGTCTATAACCTGGGAACAGGAAAAGGAACCAGTGTACTTGATATGATTAAGGCTTTTGAAAATGCTTCCGGTAAGGTAGTTGATTATAAAATAGGTCCGAGACGCTCAGGAGATATCGCTACATGTTATGCTGATCCTGCTAAAGCGGAAAATGAATTGGGTTGGAAAGCAGAACGAGGCATAAAAGAAATGTGTGAAGATGCCTGGAAATGGCAATCTGAAAATCCTAATGGATATAATTAAGAAAACGGTTGTTAAGAATTTCAAACACACTTATCTTTGGAATCTGTTAAGCCAAAGTGGCGGAACTGGTAGACGCGCACGACTCAAACTCGTGTTCCTCACGGAGTAGGGGTTCGATTCCCCTCTTTGGTACAAAAAGCCTAGTAAATCATTGATATTACTAGGCTTTTTTTCTTTTGGTAGAACATAGGTGGAACAAACCCCATATATTCTAATATTTCTCTCCTTAAAATCTGTGCGTAGATACCATCTTAAAATTACCTGTTAGTCAATTTAGTTAGTACTCGAAGATACTGTTTCTAATCCTGCCTATTAATACCATAACATTTTCTATATAGTCCAGAAAACTCAAGTGATTTGTTTTCTAATGAATCCTGTTTCTTTCTATTTCCGAAATCGAACTTTGACTTGACAAAATCATTCTATTAAAATTATTTGGTCTCAAATGAATAAACTCTTTAAGTCAAAAGATTAAGCAAAATGAAAGTTATAGTTACAACTCAAGAAGAACTAAAGGAACTCATTAATGATGCTGTAGAACGAACATTCAAACAATTGATGCCACAAGCGATTCGCATGGCTAAAGAGAAAGAATGGTTAACTACAGATGAGGTTATGAAACGGCTTAGTTGTAGCAGGCGACATATTCAATATCTAAGAGATAATCGTAGAATTACATTTCACCAAGAAGGCCGGACAATCAGATATCATATTGATGACGTCCATGAATATATGAAGAAGAATAGGATTAAAGTTTGGGAGAAGTGAAAATCAATAATCATCAGTCTGTGCATAACAAACATGAGTTATTAATTCATTAGAAATATGTTAAATAGCAGTCTTAATATATGTTTCAAAGTTTAAGAGTGGAATTTCTTTACCACTAAACTCTGCTATTTTTTGTTCGGTACTCTCAATCTCTTGGAGTATCAATTCTTTTTGTTTGATACTAGCTCCATCTAACCATTCAAATTTATGAGAAGTACCAGGTAAGTCGGGACCATACCATTTAATACAACGTGGTTTTTTTAGACGGATTAAACCAAAACTAAAATCTTCTTTGATGATATGTGAGAAATCTTTATTCATTCTTTAATTTAATAATTTTCCACTCCTTTCCAAGAAATGTGTATTTCCTTGTACTCTTAGTAAGGTATGAGCTTTTGTAAGCGTTCCTTTCCCATACCGGTTGTTGATCTGATCAATGGCTTTGAATCTCTCCAGTTCCCGGGCTTCTTCTGAAAAGAATAGATTGAGCTGATCTGTTTTGTCTATTTCTTTAGTGCCAATGATAATATTCCGGATCTCCATGTTTGCTCTACAAGCTCCTTCGATTGCCGGAAGTATTCTACTCATACAAGATTCAAACACAACCTTATCAATATTGGTGTATCCATCTATACCAAACTTGAATCCTACTCCCGGCTGATCAGTACCTGTCTCTTATACACATCTGACGCTGCCGACGAATAGAGAGG
>CAJXQC010000012.1 GCA_913058495.1 uncultured Balneola sp.
GGCGATGCGGTAAATGGTGGAGCTGAAGTAGTTAACGGTGCTTATGACGGAAAACAAGCCGCACTCGGAATTGAAAACTGGCTAGCTGATAGCTGATAGCTGATAGCTGATAGCTGATAGCTGAATTTTAAACATTACGAATATCCTTTAATCAATTTATTATGGCTGACTTATCAATCAATTTTGCAGGAATAAAAGCTCCGAATCCTTTTTGGCTGGCTTCTGCTCCTCCCACAAATTCCGGATATCAGATAATGAAAGCTTTTGAAGCCGGTTGGGGCGGTGCCGTTTGGAAAACTCTTGGTGTACCTGTTGTAAATGTCTCCAGTAGGTATGGTTCTGTTGATTACCGCGATACAAGAATGGCTGGTTTTAATAATATTGAATTGATCACTGACCGACCATTGGCAGACAACCTCAAAGAAATTGAAGAAGTAAAAAAGTACTTTCCGGATCATGCAGTAATTGCTTCTCTGATGGTGGAAAGCAGAGCGGAATGGGAACAGATCATTAAAGATTGTGAGAATGCCGGAGCTGATGGAATTGAACTTAACTTTGGTTGTCCGCATGGCATGTGTGAACGTGGAATGGGCTCTGCAGTAGGGCAAGAGCCCGATGTTCTGAAAACCATTGTGGAATGGGTGATGGAAGCTGCAAATATTCCGGTAATTACTAAACTTTCACCGAATATCAGTCATATTGTCGATCCCGGCCGAGCTTCTGTGGAAGGCGGAACCGATGCTATTTCGCTGGTAAATACCTTCAAAAGTATCGTTGGTATTGACCTGGATTCGTATGCGCCCTACCCTGTTGTGGATGGAGCCGGTTCAAATGGTGGATATTGCGGTCCTGCAGTTAAACCTATTGCACTGAATATGGTTAAGGAACTTGCTCAGGATGCCATCACCAAAGATACTCCGATCAGTGGAATTGGGGGAATTGAAAACTGGCGCGATGTTGTCGAATATATTTTACTCGGATGTGGTTCTGTTCAGGTATGTACTGCTGTGATGCATTATGGTTTTGGAATTGTGAGAGAAATGGAAGCCGGACTCGTTCAGTTTATGGAAGACAAAGGCTACGAAACTATTTATGATTTTAAAGGCAAAGCACTTCCGAATGTGAAAGAATGGAAAGACCTGAACCTGAAGCATAAAGTTGTAGCCGAAATTGATGGCGATAAATGTATAGGCTGTGAACTTTGCTACATTTCATGTGAAGACGGAGCCCATCAGGCGATTGGTTTGTCGGACGATCCTGACAATCGTGTTCCATATATCATTGAGGATAATTGTGTGGGTTGTAATCTGTGTTCTTTGGTTTGTCCTGTGGAAGAATGCATTACCATGGTAAAGCGTGATGATGGCACCGAGCACGTTACCTGGGCTGAAAGAACAGCCAATAACGACATCCCAACTACTTTTAACGATAAGAGAGCCGGCGGACTTGGGCATTATGTCCCAGAGCCGAGTCTTGCCTTAAAGAATGGTAAGAAGAAATAAGTTAATTGCTAAAATATTTAGCAATAGTATGTTATGTGCACCTTTAAAAAATTAACCATCTAGACATAATGAATTCTTTGGCGACAATTTCAGAGCTTGATGAACTTAAAAATCATATAGATACTTTGACTGCTGATTTAGCAAAAGGTAAGTATGATGACAATGGCAAATTGTCTTTTCAGGTATATCTGTCACATTTAATGGAACACATTAATAAAGCTTGGCACTTTTCTAAATTATCTAATGAAGAAATCGACAATTTAGATCACGATACTTTTGAAGAAGTATCCAATTCAATTCCTAGGTTAAATCCGAATTTTAAATTGGTTGAACCTGAAGGTAAGTTCACATAAAAAGCTTTAAAATAAGGACTCGTTTAGTGTTCGGAGATTTAATAACCAAAACCAGACTAGCCGTTTAAACGCCGAGTCGTTATGTGGCGCAAACTATGAAAGGTCTTAACAAAGATATTACTTTTTCAGATGTGGGAGAAATCTTTCATATGTCTGGTCCTTGGATGGGTAATCTTCATTGGAAAAATTTACATAAAATTGATTCTGTAATGATGGATACCATTTTTACGGAGAGGAATTCAAAGCGCATTTATTTCATTCGTTGTCACATGCCAACAAAATGGAGAAAAGATGTGTGTTTCTCTCTTTGTTTTATTCAAATTGAATCAGAACAAGTTTATGAAGTTGAACAAAGACTTCCCTCAACATCATTACCTAAAATAACTACTGATCGTAGCAATAACGATATTGTTCTTGTTCAATTTCCAAAGAAGGATTTTGTGATAGATATTAATAACTGTTCATTAATTACTTTATCAAATGAAACTATCAGAAACCAGTAAAATTAACTCGCTTTTACCTCGTCACGTAGCTCTGCTGCGTGACGCTAATTTGGAAGCTCAGCTTCCATTGAGGCAGAGCTTCAAACAAGTCATTCCCAACCCAAAGATCTCTTAAGTCTGTGACTTAAGAGTAGCAGCTCAGCAAGTTTGTAACTTGCATTACAGGCAATGATTTTTAAATTATGACATGCCTTTCAAAATCCGTAATCATCAACAAGCACATTATTACAGGAAGCAGGAGCATCCAAATTGCATTCCGCAGCGAAGCTACGGAACTAGATGTAAAGTTTTAAAAACTAAATCTTCTTAAAAGGACAGTACTCCGCAATATTTCTTTCCGTTTCGTAGAGTTTGACGCTATAGAGTACTCCTCCTTCTGAAGAAGCTTCTTCTACTTCTTCTTTTAGCTCTTTATAAAACGCTTTTACCAGATTTTCCGAACTTGGTAAGATTCCTTCCAAAAACGGGACATCCAGATTCAGATTTTTATGGTCGCAAGGCTCTACTATTTTTTCTTCAATGATCTGCTTTAAATCTGAAAGATCAATGATAAAACCTGTTTCCGGACTTGGCTCTCCTGCTACTGTTACTTCCATAACGTAATTATGTCCATGCCAGTTGGGATGATTGCACTTTCCAAAAGTCTTCTTGTTCCACTCATCACTTTTGGATGGATTATGTAATCGGTGTGCAGCGTTAAAATGTGTTTTTCTTGTTACAAGTACCAAAACTTACCCTTTTTTGATTTACTCACTTAACCGAATAGTAAGAATTTCGGTTCCCGAATTATATATCTAATAAAAGAAAAATACAGGATGAATCAGAAAAGTAATGACAAAAAAAAGAGAGTTCCGATTTCATCAGAACTCTCATGTGATCAGCACACCTCACAATTTCTGTGAGACGTAATATGTAGAGTTAGCTACAAACTCTAATTTAGTTGTCGTTCCAACGAACCCAATTTCCTGTTGCCCAGTTTGTGGAACCAAATGCTCCTACGTAAGTAGCACTTGAGTTGAAGAAAATGTTACTTGGAGGAGTTGCACCTGTTACCGGATTTGCAACTGTATAATCATAAGCAGCAGCATTTGTGAATCCCGGTGCCTGTTCCATTGTTACTGCTCCGAAATCAGTTGAATCAGCCGCATTGTTAAAACCTTCATTGTTCCAGACAATAGTGTTGTCTATAGAAAGGCTGTTCGGGAAAAGATCTCTTGTATCTTCTTCAAGTTTGAAATTCAAGCCATCAAAATCAGTAATGATGAAGTTTTCAAGAGTTCCGTTGAATTCTTCTCTTAAACGCATCCCGTAGTTTTTATCTTCAGCATCTTTGGTTGCACCATCTTGCTTCAATCCAACTAAAGTAACATTATAAAGTGTTGGGTTAGTCTCTCCACCTGATCCCAATGTCTTTACACCATCAGACTCAAAACCGTTATCTGCTCCGGCAACCTGAACACCCAACCAGAATTGACCATTTCCGTTCCAACCTTCATCCATATCAAATGAATCATCATCGTTGAATGAAGAGATCAGATATTTTGCATTTACTGAGCCTCCGAACCACTCAAAACCATCATCAGTACATTTGTATACCTGAATGTACTCTAAAGTAGTGCCTGAGCCTACTGAATAAAGGCTTAAACCATTTAGCTCTGAACCTTCAGCAAACGAAAATCCTACATACTCAATTCGAACATATTTCAGGATTCCGCTGTCATCGTTATTGTTCAAACCACCATACTGAATTGCATCCGGAAGACCTTCAACTTCTCCTTTTCCGCCGTCGATGTTATTGATCCCTTCTCCGGCCAGCACGATGCCACCCCAGTCTCCAGGTAATTTATTATCACGAGCTGAAGTAAATACAATTGGATTGTTTGCAGTTCCTTCAGCAACTAATCTTCCACTAGGCTGCGGAGTTTCAAAGTTTTCAGCGTCAGCAGGCAGCGTTATGATCGCTCCTACTTTATCTACATCATTATTATGATAGGTAAAGCTTACTTCAATTCCTGCATCAATAGTTAGAGTTACTCCCGGAAGTACGTAGTATTGTCCGGTTAATTCCTGATCTGTTGACCATCTTGTGTCTTCGGAAATTACAGTTCCCGGAAGAGCTGCGTAGATTGCAGGTAGCTCAGTGTCTTCATCACTCCCGTTATTATCATCACATGATGTGAATGAAAATGATAACGCTAAAGCAAATAAAGTTAGAAGCTTAAGATTAGATTTCATGATTTTGTATTGTTTTTTTTGTTGTGTGTTAATTAAATGAATAGCTAAAACTGATTGAAAAACTGGTACCGATCTCATATTGATTAGTAATTATATCACCTTGCTTATACACTACATTATCACCGAGAATATTTTCGATACTGGCATTGATAGACGCGTTTCTGAAGTTCTTAGTGAAATTCAGGTCTAATTTGTTAAATGATTGCTCATACTCATCATCCGGTTGTTCGTTGTTACCAACAGCAGAAATACGCTCTCCGAACTTGTTGAAAGAAAGAGTGAGTTCAGAATCAATAGAAGGCATTAAGTAAAATGCATTCAAATTCAGTGTATAAGGAGATTGACCGAACATAGGTCTGTCAGCATTTGCCTGACGGCCTGCGGAGGCTCCATCAGCATATTCAACACCTGATAGGATATACGAGAAGTTGCTGCTTAATCTCAGTTTTTCAGTGATGTCTTTTCTACCTTCAACTTCTACTCCATATAAATTTGCAGATTCTACATTATCGTAACGAACCTCGTTGTTTTGGGTAATTCGGTAGAATACTTCAATTGGATTCTCAAACTTCTTGTAGAAAAGACTGAACGCAAATAGTTCTCCTACATTTGGAAATGTTTCGAGTCTAAGATCATAGTTATATATTTTGGTTCTCTGCAGATCTGAGTTACCGAAAACAGTTCTTCCACCTATAAAGTCCTGAAAGTTAAATTCAGACAGCTCTCTGAACTCGGGACGAGCCAGCGTAATCGAAAATGCTCCTCTAAGATTTGTTTTTTCCGATGGTCTGAATGTAGCATTGAACGCAGGTAAAAGATCTAATTCATCTACCAGAACATCACTATTTATAGATTGGGATGAATTTTCAGCTCTTAATCCGGAAACAAAGTTCCATCTACTGGTTGGAGACCAATTTAAAGAAAAGTATCCTGCAGCTAATTCCTGCTCTCCATTATAAGAATCTCTGGAACTAGTACGTTCTGTAAGAATTAAGCTTTCATTAAGGATATTCTCTGCCGTAAATATTTCTTCAGCCGAAAGAGATTTATCTATATCAGGGGCGTTTGCTGATGGATTTTCCTCATAAATTAGTTTGTATGATTCAAAATCTCTGTCTTTATAAAGTGCGAAACCACCAACTTTGACATTAAGTTTTTCGACAGGCTTAAAGTCATAATCCAGTTTTGCTGAATAGTTGTTATCATTTTGGTAAGAGAAGAAGTGAGAGTTGCCTCTGAATGGTAAAATTACTTCTAAATCTCCTGCATCTGTTCTTACATATTGTGTAGTTCTGCGATCCGGAAGATCACGAACAGCTTTAGAATAAGTTATGGATGCATCCAGGCTTGACTCCATAAAATCCTGAAAATAAGTTTCGAAAATCAAAGAAGATGAATAAATCGCTCTGCGATCAAACTCTGCAACCGTTTGCCTGTTGTCATTATCGAAGTTGTAATATGAACCTTCAATTGCTGAATATTGATTATTCGAAGAGTTGGAATATAAATTCTTCAACCCAATTTTTGTAAGCTCATTAGGTTTCGCAAATATATTCAACATACCGTTCAGGCTGGTTTTCTCCTCACCTGAGTTACGGATATAATCAGACCCAAGAAGAGTCTCACCTGTATTTTCATTGAAATTGTTTATGTACCGAAAGCTTTCGTTAGTTCTGGATTCAGTAGCATATTTGTAACTCAAATTAGAAACTAATCCAATTGGCATCTTGTCTTGATTGAACTGGTTGCTATAGCTAAATCCGAATTTTTGACCGGGGAGAGACTGAATGTTCTTTGATGCCCACGAATTGTTCAGAGTGCTAACTATTCTTCCGGCTTCTTCTGTGTTTGTTATCTGGCTGTCTTCAACATCTTCAGGCAGGCTTCTGAACCCATTATCATACCCTAAAAAATCAGTTCCTCCTCCACTGTATCCTAAATAGTTTTTGAATGTGGAGTTTGTATTAACATCAGTTGTATATGAAAAAGTAATATTCGGGTTGTTCGGAAATTCCTTGGTAACGATCTGAACAGATCCTCCTGAAAATTCACCTGATTGATCCGGAGTATATGTTTTCTGAACTACGATATTATCTACTATACCGCTGGATAAAATATCTACAGGGGCTTCTTTTTTATTGGGATTAGTTGATGGGATCGGAGATCCGTTTAACTGAACATTACTGTACCGGTTTCCTAACCCGCGTACATAAACGTCTTTTCCGCCAACAACAGTAACTCCAGAAACACGCTTCATCGCAGAACCTACATTTCCATCTGTGGAACGTGAAAGCTCTTCGGAAGATATTCCATCCTGAACTGCGACAGCTTTTCTTTGTATTGAAAGTAGACCAGCCTCACCACTTTTGATGGCCTCTGCTGTTACTACAACTTCATCCAGATCAGCTACATTTGATTCCAAAGCAATATTCAGAACTGCAGATTCACTTTCGGTTACAACAATTCCTGTAACTGTTTGTGTTGTATAAGAAATGTAAGATACGGTTACGGAGTAGATACCCGGTTCCAGGCCGCGAATAGTAAAATTACCATCCAGGTCGCTTGCTGCTCCTTTAGTGGTTCCTGAAATTCCAACGCTTGCACCTATTATTGTTTCGCCATTTCCGGCGTCAATAATGGTTCCTGTTATTTGGCCTGTGCCTTGAGCAAATGCTACACCTGAGAATAACCAGAGTAGCAAAGTCAGATAAGAGTTTAAAGTTTTCATGTGTGCTGATATTTATTTTTGATCACCTTTTATTTGGTGTTCAAAAGATATCAACAGCACTTTGCTATACTGTTATGTGTAGTTTATAGTTTAGTTACTACAATATTACCGGAATGTTAAGGAGTGGAATTTAAAACAAGTAATCCTTCTTCATTTGCTTTATTGTTCACTCTTTTCGGATTTCTCCTCAGGATCGTCTTTCTTATCCGAAGTTTTCTCGGTCCCGTTTGTTGAAGAGTTTTCTTGTTTTTTATCTTCAGAATCGGATTCAATTACATCATCTACCACTTCCGCATCAGGAGTAGTGTACTCTTCATAAGTGGTCTTTGTATCGAAAGGTCTTTTTCCTATCAATTTCTCCAGATCAGATTGATAAAGCATTTCTTTTTCAAGCAATTCCTTAGCAAGGATCTCTAATTCTTTCTTTTTTCCCTGAAGAAGTTTCTTTGTTCGTTGATAAGCTTCATCAATGATCTTCTTGACCTCTTCATCAATAATCTGAGCTGTAGACTCAGAATAGGGCTTCTGGAAGTTGTATTCGCTTTGCTTGGAATCATAAAAAGACACGTTTCCGATCTTATCATTCAGCCCATACACAGAAACCATGCTGTAAGCCATCTTTGTAATTCTTTCCAGGTCACTTAAGGCTCCTGTAGATATCTTTCCGAAAACGATCTCTTCTGCCGCTCTACCACCTAAAGTCATACACATTTCGTCCATTAACTGTTCGGTTTGATGTAGGAACTGTTCTTTAGGTAAATACTGAGCATAACCTAGTGCAGCCAATCCTCTCGGTACTATAGATACCTTTACTAACGGATTTGCATGTTCCAGATACCAACCGGCAACAGCATGACCTGCTTCATGATATGCAACGATTTTTTTCTCTTCCGGAGAAATGATCTTATTCTTTTTCTCAAGCCCGCCTATCACTCTGTCAATGGCGCTCTCGAAGTCATCCATGTCTACCGCCTTTTTATCCTTTCTGGCGGCAATTAAAGCAGCTTCATTACAAACATTAGCGATTTCAGCACCTGCAAAACCCGGTGTTTGTGCAGAAAGCTTCTTTGACTCAACTTCTTTACTAAGCTTAAGAGGTTTCAGGTGAACTTTAAAAATAGCTTCTCTTCCATTTTTATCGGGCTTGTCAATACTGATCTGTCTGTCAAATCTACCCGGACGCAATAATGCGTTATCCAAAACATCAGGTCGGTTGGTAGCCGCAAGAATGATCACACCTGAATCCGTTGCAAATCCATCCATTTCTACCAGTAATGAGTTCAGAGTGTTTTCTCTTTCATCATTTGATCCCGGCATTTGTCCTTTACCTCTGGATCTACCGATAGCATCAATCTCATCAATAAAAATAATACAAGGTGCTTTTTCTTTTGCTTGTTTGAAAAGATCACGGACTCGTGCAGCTCCTACACCCACAAACATCTCCACAAAATCAGAACCTGAAAGTGAGAAAAACGGAACTTCGGCTTCGCCTGCCACTGCCTTTGCAAGTAATGTTTTTCCGGTTCCCGGAGCTCCAACTAAAAGTGCACCTTTTGGAATCTTACCACCAAGTTTTGTGTATTTAGTTGGCGACTTTAAAAAATCTACAATTTCTTTTACTTCTTCTTTCGCTTCATCAAGTCCTGCCACATCTTTGAATGTTGTTTTTGTATCAGTCTGTTTGTCGTAAAGAGAAGCTTTGTTTTTACCGATGTTCAGAACCTGTTGTCCCGGATTCATTCTTCTCAGGATCAACACCCAAAAACCGATTGCTAAAGCGATCATGATCAGCCAAACAAAAACACCGCTGAACCAATCTTCTTCAATAGTTACTTCATATTCTACATCATTGGCATCCAGAACGGGACGGATATCATCGCCGCGCAACATAGTAGTTCTGAATCTCAGGTAAGATTCATCTTCTCCACCCAGGTTAAAGCTATTGTCATCCTCTTGAGCAGGAGCATTTACAATTCCTTCAGCAAGAGCTTTTTGGGTATACTTTCCCTCTATATAAGAACCATTCTTGATGAGAATTTCTTCAACATACCCATTCTCCACATGCTCCAGGAAAATACTGTATTTGATATTATTGGTTACCTGAACTCCTGAATAAATGAACTGAGCTACAAGAAGTACTAAAAATATTACAAGAAATCCCCATGTCGGAAACTTTGGAGTTTTCGACTTATCCTTTGAATCAGAATTTTTCTCAGGTGCTTTAATTTTCTTTTTTGGAGCGGATTTTTTATCTGCCATCTAAATGATATAAACTGATGTTAGTGAGTCTCAAATATACACATTAAATATATCTTTGAGGGGTCTGCTTATTTAAACTAGGTTAAGTCAAAAAACGTGCCATAGGTTTTTTTATGACAAATCATCAAAAGAAATAACATCTCCTTCTGCTGTTTGCATTTTCATGCCATCTTCTTTGGGGACCATTCGCCCGACAACAGAGAAGTCCTTGAATTGTTCTACAAATTTTTCCACTTCTTCTTCAGGTAATGTGAATACTATTTCCAGATCTTCTCCCCCGAATAGCGCATATCGATCTACATCTTCTTCCATTTCATCTGCAACATGACGTGTTTCTACTGCAACAGGGATCGCCGCTTGATAGAGGTAAGCTCCTAAATCTGACGCATTGGCAATCTGACTTACTTCATGAACCAATCCTTGTGTAACATCTATCATCGAAGTGGGAACAATGCCATGCTCATTAAGTGAATCAATTAGGTTTTTTCTTGCCGCCGGAACCAATTGACGCTTAACAACAAATTCATACTCTGAAAGATCCGGCTGAGCGCCTTCATTACCGTGTTCTTCCCAAAATTTCTTTTCACGCATTAAAATTCTAAGTCCTGCGATAGCTGCTCCCAGATCTCCGGTCACACAAATGGCATCGCCTTGTTTTGCTCCGGATCGATAGGTAACGACTTTGCCATCAACTTCTCCATAAGCCGTAACAGTAATTACCATATTTGAGTGATTGGCAGTAATATCACCACCAACAACTTCAACCTCATAATCAAAACCAGCGGAATAGATTCCTTTATAAAGATCATCTATCATTTGAGTTGATTGGCGATTCGGTACTGCAATATTTATTAAAACCGAAGTTGGTTTTCCGTTCATTGCATATATATCACTGATCGCAGTGCTGACAACTTTATAGCCCAGATGATGAAGAGGAGTATAAGTTATGTCAAAATGGACTCCTTCAACAAAAGTATCAGATGTAATCAACGAATGTGTTTTACCATCTGTCTTCAAAACTGCAGCATCATCGCCAATACCTTTTATGGTAGACTGATTAGTGTGAGAATCATAATCTGTGATCTGCTTGATCAACCCTTCTCTGCCAACACTTTGTATACTCTTAAATTCCTGATCCATTTTTTCTCGTCTCCAATAAATAAAAAAAGGCAACCATGAACTTCATGGATGCCTCAAATTTGTGTAAACCAGAATTAGTTTCTGGTAGCCTCACTTTTTGTAGAATAATTAATTCTGAAAGTTTGGGCTTTCTTCAATTCTTCCTGTACATCCGTTAAAAGACCAAATTCTGAACTCTCATCCACACGAAGTGAAACGATCATTCTTTGTTCTTCGAGTAACTTATCATACATGATCTGTCTGATTGCACCGATATCTTCTTGTATAGAATCGTCGATCTGAACTTTGTCATTGCCCAATCTATTATTTGGGAGACGCTCAGGACCTATATAGATATAAGAAACCAATCGCTTTTCTTCTATCTTTTCGATATTAGTAGCTTTAGTTAGATCAATTTTAACTTTCAAAGTCACTTCTCTTAATACAGTGGTAACCATAAAGAAGAAAAGAAGCATAAATACCACATCAGGCATTGCCGATGTAGGTACTTCCTGTTTTGTTCCTGCTTGTTTTTTCTTAAAGTGTGCCATTGAATTTACTCCGGATCTGGTTCAGCGATTGAAATTTTCTTAGGATAAATATCATCCACTACTTCTTTTTGATCCTTATTAAGTTGAGAATAATCTCTGCTGAAGTTTTGATTAGCAGCTTCATTTCTTAAAAAAGCATATGCACCAATTACCTCATCTAACATATCTATGTAAATTCGATAAGGTGTTTGTCGAACTGTTTTTAACGAAACAATTGCTGCCTGAGGGCTAATTGCAAGCTCCTCGCTGGCTTCAGGGTTCTTAATAAACTCAATAAGTTTACTCTGAACCTCAGTAATAGGTGTAGGTTCTTCGTCCATCATTATCAGACCGGTTTCATTCACCAGAATCTTCATAAGATTCCTTTCCCTTACGGGTGGTGGTTCTTCAGTAGGATCTAATGGCGGAGGTAAAACCATTCCAATTCCGGTATCTACGTTAATTGTAGTTGTAACCAGGAAAAAGATGAGTAAGAGAAAGGCAATATCCGCCATAGACGAACCATTTATTTCAGCACTTTCTCTTTCACGTTTCTTTAATAGCATAATTGCCTAATTAAAACTTAAAAGTTCCACGAAGTCCGGTAAGAAAGATCGTTCCGATCATAAATACCATCATTACACCGGCAGTCATTACACCGGCTTTTGCAAAATCTTGACCTAATGCAAAGTATGTAATTGCAAAAACAACTACGGGTACCAGCATTAAAGCGATTCTTTTAAAATCTTGTTTTCCTTGTGTGAGGCTTCGAATTCCAGAAACGATCATGGCTAAAACTCCACCAACAATCATTAAACCGGCAAGTCCAACACTTAAGCTTACAATATTCATAATAATCTCCTGTTTAACTTTTTTTGATTGGGATTATTATTCTGAATCTGCGCTGTCATCAACAGAAGGAGTAATCAACGGCTTTCCTTCGTTTAGTAAAATGATAGAATCGATTAGAGTAATTGAACTTTCTTCCATTTCAGCAATCAAACGGTCAATTTTAGATACACAATAATTGTATCCGATCTGTAGGATAATACCTGCAATCAAACCACCTGCTGTTGTAAGAAGGGCTACTTTAATACCACCCGCTACAATACTTGGGGAGATATCTGCTGCTGCTTCAATATCATCGAATGCCTGGATCATACCAATTACCGTTCCAAGGAATCCAAAGAGTGGAGCAATAGCGATAAAAAGAGACAACCATACAAGACCTCTTTCAAGGAAACTCATTTCAATAGAGCCGTATGCTGCAATTGCTTTCTCAGCGGCGTCAATACCTTCATCTGAACGCATTAAACCAGCTTGAAAAACAGAAGCAACAGGCCCACGAGTTTGAGCACAAAGTTCTTCAGCAGCTTCAATACCACCTTCTTGTAAAGCTTCCTGAACATTTACAATGAATTTTCGTGTGTTAATATCTGCAAGGTTCAGGGTAATAATTCTTTCAAGAAAAATTGCCAAACCAAGAATTAGTGTAACCAATACCGGCCACATCCATCCACCATCGTTACCTTGATTAAATTTCTCAACGATGATGTTAAAGAAGCCTGCATCGGCTTGTAGAAAAAATAGAGCAATCGACGATGTCATGTCCACTCCGCTTATATTTAATGTTAATGTCTAAGTTTAATGAGGCAAAAGAATAGTTCATTTTATACTAAATGTCAAAGTATTGGAGCATAGAAAAATTAACTTTAAGCAAACTTTAAACAGTTTTTTTGGTTGCTTTTAATTAGAGTTCTGAGTAAGAGAAATTTACTAGAATGTAGCTTTTAAAGTTAATTTAGCTGTATGTATAGTTGGGCGGTCTTCTACAGTTCTTCCATCATACATTAAATTTAATCTTATGAGATTACTCACCCTATAACTACTGCTAAGCGACCATATCACGTTACCGCCTCTTCCTGCTCCTTCTGTAAGCTCAAAATTTCCAACTGCATTCGTATCCCCATTCAACTGCACATTCCTGTATTCCACCGAAGAATTTGCCTGCACTTTTCTCCATAAAAAGAATCTGTTAGTATTGCGAAGTTTTACAATCTGAGCTTCAACATTGTCGGTTTCATTAATCCGATCTTTTTTATCACTGAATGAAATCGAAAAACCTGTGCGCCAGGATCGGTTTATTGTTGCTCCAAAACTTTGTTCGATCGTTTGAGATTTAATATTAAAATTTCGATTTGAAATTGTGCTACTGGAAGTTCTGTTCGTACCTAAAGAGATTTTCGAGTCGCCTTGGATCCTGCTTGTGATATTATATCTGAAATCAACTGCAAAAGCATCCTGATAGATGGTCTGAAGTTCACTACTGCGTCGATTCAAATTTCTCAATTGATTATATCTGATATTCAGATCGAATTTGTCGTAAGAAGGAAGCGCGTCTAGTTCTTTTTCAAATGCGAACCTTCCCTGAATGGTGGTAGCTGAATCCCGGAAACTGCTGATATTCAGTAAATAAATATCAGACAGATCATTTGTGGTGGAGTTTTCTGCTATATCAAATCTGGACCTGAAAATGATCTGATTTAAAAAGGCACTGAACCCATCTTCATTTTTAAGAAAGCCAAAAGGATTTATTTCATTTCTAAATCTGACCCGAAGATCTATAACAGGAAAAAGCTCATCAGAAGGAAGAAATTGTCTTATATATGTTCCTTCATTGGGAGTGAGTTCCAGAAAAAACTCGTCCAGTTGCTCTACACCATCATCATTCAGGTCATCCCACACATATTGACCGATCTCGGGACCAACTTCTATAAACGTTTCCTGCAACAACGCCTGACGTTGAGTATTTACTTCATACAAAAAATTCCCTTCCCAGTTTTCCGAAATTGATGAATAATCAGTATTGGATCTTATCAACAAAGATCTCTTATCGGTATTCCCTTCACTTTTAAAATCAGAAGTAAATTCCTTATTTCTGACTGCAATATTATTCTGCGTTGTAAAATAATTACTTGGAAATAAATTTATTTGAACGGAATGTTGTATTGATGTAGCCTCATCTCTCAATCGATTCTCAAAAACCCGAAATGAATTTCTGTAAGCCACAGAATAATCCAGAAGCCATTTACTTGCTTCATATCGCACTCCCGGAGCGCCTTCATAAAACCTTAATGACTGATTAGTTAACGAATCACTTTGCTGATCTCGCTGAATCCTTTCTTCATGCTCAAAACTAAAATATGGTGTAAAACTTTTATTCAGGTTTTCTTTTGAGAATCGATTAGAAATCCTCCCCTGCTGTCTGAACCATTTTCCATTTATCATCTGCAGATCATCGTCACTTTGTATCCACTCTTGATCATAGTTTACCCGGAAACCATTTTCGCTTTGTGTTGCAAAAGCCGAAGCTTGTCTTTGACCTGAAAAACCGATCCTGTCTATAAATCCATATTCCCCGTTTAGTGAAGTACTGGAATTAAAATCATATCGTGTTACCAATTCATTTGTTGTTTCCTGTGATTGTTCAAAACCGGTCAGGTTCCATTTCCGGTCAAACTCTACATCTCTTGTTCGCTCAAAGAATTCAAAATTCGATCCCGAATATCTTCTCTCTGCTTTCAAGCTGAACAATCCTGTTCCGGTCTTTAAGGAATCTATTTGAACGCCTCCCAGATACGAATGATCTGTATTATCTCCATCATCAAGATCCGAAAATCTGTTTCGATCATAATCGCTTACTGCCCATTCTCCAAACAAGCGAACATTTTTATTTATCTGATAAGAGCTGTTCAATGCTGCCATTTGCTGCTCTATTGGAGCAGGTAAAGTCCTGAATGGTTCATATTCTCCCTGATTCGGTCCCACCCATTCAAACAATAACCCGTTTACCGATGTACCTGTTCTTCTGTAACTTCCCTGAAATTCCCCCACATTCGAAAATCGTACTCTGAAAACAGTTTCATCAGACCCGGGAATATTTTTGAAGATCGTAAATGTCTGGCTATTGACAACTGTATCAACCTGAGCATATAGCACATTCCCATTTTCTTCGTCAGGATCAATGCGTTCAGCTCCGGAAACTCTTGCTGCATTTCTGTCATCTCCGGCCTGACGTAAAATATCGATATCACTTTCTGTAAGTGTTTGCTGTGAAAGCAGATTATTTCCATCAGCCTGACGAATTACCGTAGCTCCGATCTTAAATCTGTTATTCAGTAAATTTCCTTCTCCTTCCGCTGCTACTAATGTCCGGTTAAAATTCTGATCGATGTATTCATATTCAACAACAATTCTGGTTTCATCTTTGATGAGCAGATTATTTGTGAAGTAGATCTCACCCAAACCATAATCGATGATATATTCACCATCCTCACCTCTTTGCACAAGTTGCCCATTGATATAAACTCGTTCAGTTCCTGCCAAAATGATCACAAATTCTTCATTCTCATTTCCTGTAAGCCTGTACGGTCCCTGAACTCCTTCCAATCCTTGTAAACTTACACTTTTAAAAACTCCCCGAACCACAGAAGCCGCAGCAGACAGATCTGTAAAACTTGTAGTGTTATATCCCGCAGCTCCCTGTAACCTTCGGTTGAGCTTGGCAAAGGTACTTTTCTCTAAACTTATGTCCACATCACCCATCTCGATGGTAGTATTCGGAGCCTGAACCTGAATAAAAACTTTATCAAATTCTTTGAGATTCTGAGTTGTTCCATCCGGTTGAATTGGAATACTTTTATCTGTGAGAACTGCACTAATGGTTACGTCATCTGTCAGTTTTCCGGAAAGCTCGAAATCCAAACCGCTTTCAAGGGCAAAATCCTGATTGGTACCCACAATTATTCCACGACTCAGACTTCCTCTTTGCTGAAGATCTGATTCTGTGCTTCTGTTTGTTTGGTTAGATGAACTAAATCCCGAAAACTTATTAGATGACTCATTATCAAAAATGGAAGAATCCAGAGGTTGAACCGCTTTATCATTATAAAACCTTCTCAGGCTGTATGGATAGTATTTAAAACTAACAGTGACGATAGAAATCCCCTGAAAAGAAAATGAATCTGTTTCTCTGAAAATCAGGTTTCCTCGAATGGGATCGTATAACCAATTTTGAGTTGGAATAGCTATCGAATCAGATGAGATTTTAATGGACTCCTCCAAGACCCATTCTCCGATGTAATATGCGAAATCAACATTCAGCGAATCAATAACAGTTTGGCTTTCTAGTACATTCTGAGCTTTAGATACTCCCGGACACAACAACATCATACCTGCTATCGCACATATGATGTAGATTCTTTGTTTTGAATGTAAAGCCGTCAGTGTGCCGAAATTTAGTGACTATTACCGTACCTGAATTCAAAAACCGGACAAATCAAAAAAACTGGATCATTCCACGATCAATGCCTGGACTCTAAATAGAACTTAGATTGTACGAACTTATTCTTAAAGTACAATTTAGACTCCTTCCTTCGCAGGAATGACTTATAATTAATTCTGTTATATAGAACTCAAGTCATCTAAGGCTAAAGGTTTCGCCGATCAGGGTCAACTTCTATCTTGATTTGAATTCGTTCAGCCCTTCCGTTAGAAATGACGTAAATTTTTCTTCTTTAGTATATCCCAGCACCTGATCGATCACTCTTTCCGAGACCGGGTCGTAGATAACATACGTTGGCAGAGCGATATTTCCGGTAAGCTCGAACTGTATCAATTGATTATCTTTGGCGTCTTTGCCACCATCTGTATACAATTTTACCAACACCATTTCAGCAAATGCTTGCTGGACTTCTTCCAGAGGAAATATATTGCTTTCCATAGCCCGGCAATTTGTACACGTATATCCCGTAAAATCTATAAAAACCGGTTTTCCTAATTCTTTCGCTGATGCAATCGAAGCTTCAAAATCTTTGCTCCAGCCTTCATCGGCAGAGGTTGAACTTACGCCTCCACTTCCTCCGATTGAAGCGACAAGACTTACATCTGTTGGTTGTTTTGGTGGAAGAAAAGCATCCCAAAAACCCAATGAAGAACCTAATAGTCCCGGAACTAAATAGAAACTGAACATCAAAAATGGCATTGCAAGGAGCATTCTCCCCGTTGAAATTTGTTCCGATTTTGATTCATGCTTCAGAGTTATAAATCCGAGAACATAAAATCCAGCGATCAAAAAGATGACGATCCAGAATGCAATAGTCAAAGGACGCGAAACGATTCCCCATTGCCAAACAAGATCAGCATTTGATAAAAACTTGAATGCAGCGGCCAGTTCAATGAAACCTAAAAGCACTTTTACAATGTTCATCCAGGAACCACTTTTTGGGAGTGCTTCAAGCCATTTCGGGAACATGGCAAATAACACAAAAGGACTTGCAAATGCCGCTGAAAACCCGATCATTCCTAAGATCGGATAAAACCATTCGCCGCCTACGGTTGCCGTAAATACAGCGCCAACGAATGGAGCCGTACAAGAGAATGAAACTGCACTGATGGTCATGGCCATGAAAAGGATTCCTGCAAGACCAGAACTCTCATTACTTTTTCTGTTTAAGAAGTTTGTAAGCTGATGCGGCAACTGCAGCTCATACATTCCCAATAAACTGAGTGCAAACGCAACCAGCACCAGAGCAATGAATAAATTCACAATTGGGTTAGAAGCGAAATTCTGTGCTCCGGAAGCTCCCAGAACTGCAGCCAGCACAGCACCAATTACCGTAAATGTAATTACGATAGCTACTCCGAAGATGAGCGCTGAACTAATTCCTCTTTTGGCATCTTCCTGTTTAGAGAAATAAGAAACCGTGAGCGGAATCATTGGGAATACACATGGAGTAAGTAATGCTGCAAATCCGGCTACAATGGCGATCCACAAAAAAGAAAAAATCCCATCATCGGAGAAACTTCCTTTTTTGGTTGATGAACTGCCACCGTCCGAAACGGTAGCTCCGCCAACGGCATCTTCATAAATTTCATCAGCGACTCCATCAACAAAAACACCCGCTATAATGGATTTTCTTTTTGGTGGTAAACAAACCCGATCATCACACACCTGATAATACACTTCTATATCCAAGGTCTGTTTTCCCTGCAACTCAGATTTTACTGCCACGGGAATAGTAAAACTGGCATAAGATGTATGCCAACCTAGTTCTGCCTCAAAATTTGGGTCGAATTCTATATCTGCTTTGGTTTCCGAAGTCTTTCCGGCTAATACAAAATTCGGGGATTTTGCAGAAAATTCGGTGGGATAAGGTCCGGCATCCGGATCGTTCAGAACCGAGTATAAATGCCATTTTCCTTCTATTGAAGCTTCTACGGTTATTTCGAACACTTCACCTGCTTTTACAGTGTCAGGAATTTCAGAAACCTCGTACTTAACCGGATCAGGAATCTGGGCGTATAAAAAAAATGGGGATAACATCGCGAAGATGATCCCCATTAATATCGATTTTGATAATTTCATTCGGGTATTTATTGTTTCGCTAATTTGATAGTGAATGTAGGCTTTTTAAAAGTCTCTAGTTATCAAAAAAGTTTAACGTCTTCATAGACGTTTCAATAACACAAAAGCAATTAGTCAGCTTTTACAACCCAGAATTTAATCTGTGGGTTTAAGTCGCCAACTAAACTTACCGTAGCAGTGTACTCGCCAAGAGTTTTAACATCTTCGTCGATAGAAATGTTTCTTCTGTCAACAAGGATCTCTCTTTCAGCAAGAGCATCAGCAATCTGAACATTTGTTACGGTACCGTGAATCTTGTCGTCTTCACCGGTTGTAACAGAAATTGTTACTGAAGTAGCTTCTAACAGTTTAGCAAGATCTTTTGCTTCCTGAACAGTAAGCTCAGCACGTGCAGCTGCTTGTCTCATTCTAAGTTCCATCTCAGCGATAGTACTTTTTGTAGCGAGAATAGCTTTTGCTTGCGGGATAAGGTAATTACGACCGTATCCGTCTTTTACATCAACAAGCTCACCGGCTTGTCCTAATTTTTCTACGTCTTCTCTAAGGATAACTTTCATGGTTCTGTAATTTCTTATCTAAGGTTTTCTGCTACGTATGGCATCAAGCTTAAAAAACGAGCTCTTTTGATAGCTCTGTTAAGCTGACGTTGGTGCTTAGCACTTGTTCCGGTAACACGACGAGGAAGAATTTTTCCCTGATCGTTAGTGAAACGTTGCAGCGTATCAACATCTTTGTAGTCGATGTATTCTAATCCCGCCTGAGTAAACTTGCATTGCTTTACTTTGCGGATACTTTTCTTCGGATGTGAAGGATTGTTAATCATAATAAAATATCTTTAGTTGATGAGGGTTTAGTCTTCTTTTTTCTTCGCTTCTTCCTCTTCTGCTTCTACAGCAAATACATCAGGAACAGCGTTTTTCTTTTGAAGCTCACGATGGCGAAGCATCTTAGCATCATATTTAAGCGTTAGAAAACGAAGAACATCGTCATCAATTCTTAGTGCACGTTCTACTTTTGCAATTGTATCAACAGGTGCGTTGAAATACATATTCACATAGAAACCGTTGCTTTTTTTGTCGATATCGTAGGCAAACTTTCTTAAGCCCCACTCTTCAACTTCATCAACATCGCCGCCGTGCTTTTCGATCAATTTGTTCACTTTATCAACAACAGCGGCAAACTTATCCTCGTCTAGAACGGGATTGATGATATAAGTGAATTCGTAATAATTCGTACTCATGTATGTATGTTTTGTCTTTGGATGTCCTCGTAGGTGAAGACAGTCATTCCGACGCTTTGTCCGAACAACAGAGAGCCTTAAATATACAGCATTATTGATTTGATTACAATGGCTGTATTAAGGAAAGTTTAACCAGTTCAGTGTCATCGGTCGGACGGCTCAAAGCCGTCTGATCGATTTATTGTCCCAAATGATTATATAGAAGTCATCCAGAGCGGAGCGATCGACATCAAACCAGCCGGACGTAAACGTCCTCCTTGTTTAATCTTCACACATCTACATTCAGGAAACTTAAACAAGCAGATCCTTCAGGTTCTGCGGATTGCGTTACAAATAGCTCAAATCTAGAACAGGCGAAGCAGGAGCTTCCAATTGTCATTCCGCAGCAGAGCTACGGAACGAGGTTAAAAATGGCTTAACCTTAATAGGTTAATTTATTCGGGAATGTTTTAAAATAGAGATTACTCAAGCGTTCGGTAGCAATCTTAATCTCCACTTCCTTTTCTGATTCTATAATATTTCGCTTTCTTAGACAATTAATCAATAAATGCACGTTTATCCTTTGATTATAAAAAAAACTAAATTCAAAAATGATAGGGTAAACTTGGTTTTCATTTGTAACAAAATTGAATAAATAAAAACTGTTTAGAAAGTCTAACTTAAATGGTTGTTTTGAAATCTCAACTCTTTTTATAGAATTAAAATCTAAATAAAAGCGCTCCTTATTTCGAATCTCTATTAAAATTCTATTCGATTCTATAAATAACTGACTATTTCTATAAAACCTAAGATATGGCATAAAATAGGTTGCCATTAAAAGCATTGAAACTAACAAAACTTTTCCTTTAGCAGACTCAATTTGATCAAAAAATACAATTAGAACTGCCCACAAAATTATAAAAGGGATATAATTTACTATTCCAGAGATTGTAAGATCTCTTTCATTCCTATAATGGTTAATTTTGAACGATTTTCTGATCACTATTTATTATTGATTGTTTAAAATCGAATATAATAAAAAGCCTAAGGCTTTTAACCAATTAAGACCTTCGAATAAGATTATGAAAGAATGAAATCGGTCAGACGGCTCAAAATCTTCTGACCGAATTATTGTCACAAATTAGAAGTCATCCAGAGCGGAGCGATGGATTTGCACAATTCTTTCCTTGCTGATTCTTAGTTGTGAAGACTCTTCGCTCTCGCTCTGAGTGACTAAGTTCTTATGCTTTTAAAGAATCGACATCAAACCAACAGGACGTAAACGTCCTCCTTGTTTAATCTTCAAAAATCTACATTCAAGAAACTTAAACAAGCATTCCGTAGTGGAGATACGGAACGAGGTTAAAACCAAGAGCCGATAATTAAGTTCTTTTTCTCCATCGGTTTATTGTATGAAAACCAATTAGATGTATATATCAATATCTCACTAACTTGTATAAAATCTTCTGGTTCAAGATTGGAAATCCGGAAAATATCATCCAAATCTTTGGAATAGCTAAGCAGTCTTTCAAGTTTTAGACTGATTTCCCAAATTAAAATCGCAGAAAGATATTTTTCTTTTTCTGTTAGATCAATGAGGCTTAGTTCATAAACTACATTTGTGTAATTATGAAAGTCTTCTTTATCAAAAAAACCCTCTTCATTAAGCTCGTAGAAAAAACCTTCTCTACCTTCTAAAAAAACTTCCAAATAATTTATGTATTCGTCTACTGTCATTGAACGTAAATAAGAAGTCTCTGATTTTTAACTAATTTAAATTTTTCAAAAAGTGACTGGAAGCAGGAGCTTCAGTCTTTCATTCCGCAGCGGAGCTACGGAACGAGGGGTAATACGATTAATAAAAATCAGCGAAATTCAGAAAAAATCAGCGAAATCAGCGATCAAAAACCGGTAATCAATTCCATCAACCCACCGAAAGGCAAGATAGGCTCAATGCCATAATACACAGTGAGCACTGCCAGAATTACCAACGCACCTTTATAAAGGAAAGAAGCATCGATCATCTCTGTTTCTTTGTGCGCTTCGCGGAAGTATAAGTACACCATCACTCGTAAGTAATAGTACACACTTGCAGCACTGGCAAGCACACCAACAATAGCGAGTGGAACCATGTTTGCATTAATAGCTGCTGCAAATACGTAGTACTTACCAACAAAGCCTACAAATGGAGGAATTCCTGCTAGTGAGAATAAGAAAAGTGACATCATCACTCCCATCATTGGCTTTTTGAAACCAAGTCCGGCAAGATTGTTGACATCAGAAAAATCAAGTCCTTTATTTCTTTCGTAATAAGCTACCACACCAAATGCTCCAACATTCATGATAGTGTAAGCAAATAAGTAGAACGCCACAGCACTGTAACCTTCCTGTGTTGCAGCTGATAATCCAACGAGTGCGTAACCTGCATGAGCGATACTTGAGTAAGCCAACATTCTCTTGATGTTATCCTGAACAAGCGCAATGATGTTACCAAAGATCATCGTGATGATCGCTACAACAGAAAGCACTGCTTGCCAATCCAATCCTTCAACCGATGGAAGCGCTCTTGAAAGAACCAAGATCATAGCCATGAAAGTCGCAGCTTTTGAAGCCGTAGCCATGTAAGCGGTAAGAGTAGTTGGTGTAGCCTGATACACATCCGGCGTCCACATGTGAAAAGGAACTGCTGACACTTTGAATAAAAATCCGATTAACAATAAAGCCGCTCCTGCTAAGAATAAAAGATCGCTGCTTGCAGCTGCGCCGATTCCGGGAATACTAGTAGTTCCTGTTGCGCCATAAAGAAGAGCTGCCCCGTACAATAAAAATCCTGTAGAGAATGCACCTAGTAAGAAATACTTAAGAGCTCCTTCCGCTCCTTGCTTCTCATTTTTGATCAAACCTGCCATCACATATAAACAGATGGACATAGTTTCCAATCCTAAGAAAAGAGAAATAAGATCGTTCGCTCCGGCAAGACAGATCATTCCTGAAGTTGCGAAAAGGATCATTCCATAAACTTCATTGTAGTTGTGATCAATTCCTTCCAGATAATCATTGGATAAGAAAACACAGAAAAGCGTTCCAAGAAGTATAATTACATTACCAAAAGCTGCAATTCCGCCGTGAACCAACATTCCTGAAAAAGCTTCCTGTAATGGAGTTCCCAATGACTGGATTCCAAAAAACAGAGCTACGATCAGTGAAAAAGAAGTAACCCAGTGTGCCGACTTGTGCCCGCTTTTGAGTGCTTCTATCGTAATTACTGCCAAACCGGCTACAGCTGTAATTATACCCGGTAAAAATGCTTGTAAATCGCCTAAATAATCCATTCTCGTAGTTTAAATAATACCTTCTATAGCGGTTGCTAAATCAATATCCTTTTGAGTGACTTTATCGCCTGCGTCATGTGTACTTAATTCAATTTTAACCGTATTGTACACATTAAACAAACCGGGATGATGACCTAATTTTTCTGCTTCAAGCCCAATTCTTACTATAAAAGCCAACGCTTCTTTAAAATCTCCGAACTCAAATTTCTTTTTGATCTTGTCATTGCCGTGTTCCCATCCATTGAGGTTTGAAACTGCATTTCGAATTTCTTGTTCTGAAAGTGGTTCCATACTTACCTTAGTTAGTTGAGACCATTAAAGATTCTGATTCCGTTTCTTCGTCTACTCCGTAAAAAGAATTAGCCCATTCCGGAAGATCTTCCGTCTTTGAAGTTTCCAGTACTGCAAGACTCTTTTCTTTGGATGTGATAATCAATTCAGTAACCTGATTCTCGGAATACTTAGTGAAATTAACCGGGTGAATACCGATCCAGAACATGAAGATCACGAGCGGTACTAATAATCCGATCTCACGTGCATTCAGATCTACCAATTTCTTATTCTCTTCGTTTTCAAGTGGACCAAACATTACTCTTTGGAACATCCACAGCATATATACTGCTGCTAAGATCACTCCTGAAGCAGCTAATATTGCAAATACTTTGTTGTCGTATAGTTCAGAGAAGAAAGAACCGTTCAGGATCAAAAATTCACCTACAAAACCGTTAAGTCCCGGAAGTCCGATGGAAGCCAAAGTTGCGATCATAAACATAACTGTGAAGATCGGCATCCTTTTAGCAATTCCGCCAAAGTCTTTGATCATTCTTGTGTGACGACGATCGTAGATCATTCCAACAATAAGGAATAACGCTCCGGTTGAAAGTCCGTGGTTTACCATCTGGATAATTGCTCCCTGAACAGCTACTGTGTTCAATGCGAAAATTCCCAGAACTACAAATCCTAAGTGACTTACTGATGAGTAAGCAACCAATTTCTTAACATCTTTCTGTACCATCGCTACCAATGCGCCGTAGATAATTCCGATCACTGCAAGCGTTGCCATATATGGTGCAAATTCCATGAAAGCATTCGGGAAAAGCGGTAAACAAACTCTGATCAAACCATAGGTTCCCATCTTCAACATAATAGCTGCAAGAACAACAGAACCCGCTGTCGGAGCTTCGGTGTGCGCGTAAGGCAACCAGGTATGAAATGGGAAAAGTGGCACTTTGATACAGAATGCAAGTGCAAAAGCCAGGAATAAATACGTTTGCTCAACCAATCCGATCTGGTAGATATCACTTGATAAGAATCTCCAATCTAATGTAAAGTTAACTCCGCTCATTACAGAACCGGCATCGTATCCAACGTAGATCAGACCTACTAACATGATCAGCGAACCAACTAATGTGTAAATAAAGAACTTTAAAGTTGCACGGATTCTGTCGCTTCCACCCCAGATCCCGATCAGGAAGTACATAGGAATTAGCGAAAGCTCAAAGAATACATAAAATACCAACAGATCCAGAGAAGCGAAAACTCCCAAAGAAGCAGTTTGGAGCAACAACAACATTGCCAGATAACCACTCAAATGCTTTCCTACAGAATTCCATGAAGAGATAATTACGATCGGCCCCATGAAGGTTGTAAGCATAAAGAGCAATAAACTCAGTCCGTCAAGACCAACCAGATATTTGATATCCAGAGTTGAGCTTATTCTTCCACCTTCGGTGAGATATTGAGCTGCTCCTGAATTCACAACATCAAAATTGAACATCAATGGAAGTGAAATTAAGAACGTAGCACTAGTTACAAGAAGTGCGCTCCACTTTTTCATGTTCTCATTCTTTGAAAGCAGAATAAGGGGGATTCCTAAAAGCGGAAGATAAATGGTGATATTTAGTAGTGTTTCCATCAAGTGTTTGAAGAAATTACGAAATCATTAAATACAGGATGACAATCACCCCGATTACAAAAGCAAGAGCATAGCTTGAAACCACACCGGTTTGCAAGTATCTGAATAAGCTACCGAACAATCGAACCGTTCCTGCAATAGCATTTACAATACCGTCTACAACTTTCATGTCGAATACGGCAAGTACTTTATCAGAGAATTTCACAGTAGGATTAGCAATTAATCCTTCATAAACGTCGTCCAAATTGTACTTGTCTTTCCAAACACTGTACAATCCTCCGAATCTGGAAGCGATCTTAGCATCTGACTCTTCCTGCTGATCGTTATTATACATTCTGAATGCCAACCAAACTCCGGAAATTGCAATTAGTATTGAAACTGCCATTAATCCCCATTCCAGCGCATGATTCATAACAATGCTGTAATCTGCATTTACTTTATACAGCCAGTCATGTAATAAATTGATGTGAGCAGGTTCATGTGTAAAAGTCTCAACAATAAAATTCGGTACTCCTAAAAATCCACCAAATACTGCAAGAACAGCCAATACCCAAAGTGGTGTTGTCATTGTCCAAGGGTTCTCATGTAAGAATTTTTCTGACCCAACAGCTTCTTTGATCTTAGTTGGAAGTTTGAATGAACCGTGGAAAGTGGTCAGTGTTAATCGGAACATATAGAATGCGGTCAGGAATGCGGTAATGATTCCAACACTCCAAAGCATCATGTACACCCAACTCCCGCCATCAACGAAACCTGCGTTCATCGTCATTGCAAGAACTTCATCCTTTGAGAAGAAACCAGCCAGTGGAGGAATACCTGCAATAGCTACTGTAGCAATTAAAAAAGTCTTGTATGTAGATGGCATGTATTTTTTAAGTCCGCCCATAAAACGCATATCCTGAGGATCGAAATGGACGTCTTTGCCTTCTTTGTGCAATCCGTGTTCCACATGCTCCATGGCATGAATCACAGAACCCGATCCAAGGAATAAACATGCTTTAAAAAATGCGTGTGTAACAACATGGAACATTGCAGCTGTAAATCCACCAGCTCCAAGTGCCAAAAACATATATCCTAATTGAGAAACCGTTGAGTAAGCCAGTACACCCTTAATATCATTTTGTGTGATCGCAATAGTTGCCGCTACAATTGCAGTCAATGCGCCTATTACCGAGATAATGATCATCACTTCAGGAATCATCGCGTACATTGGCGACATTCTGGAGATCAGATATATACCTGATGTTACCATCGTAGCCGCATGGATTAATGCAGAAACCGGAGTTGGACCTGCCATCGCATCGGGTAACCAAACAAATAATGGAATCTGAGCACTTTTTCCGGTCGCACCTACAAACATCAATAACCCGATCGCTACCATATACCCTTCAGTAAAGCTGTCAAGGTTACCAAGGATCACATCAAAATTTAAACTTCCAACAGTTTGGAAGACCATGAACATCGCGATCAAAAATGCGAAATCACCAATACGGTTATAAATAAAAGCTTTTTTGGCTGCGTCAGATTTCGCCATGTCGGTGTACCAGAAACCGATCAACAGATACGAACAAACACCTACACCTTCCCATCCTAAGAATAAAAGAAGAAGGTTATTACCTAAAACTAGGTTTAACATCGCAAAGATGAACAAGTTCAGATAAGCGAAGAACTTCCAATAACCTTCGTCATGAGACATATAGCCCATGGAATAGATATGGATCAGGAAACCGACTCCTGTCACAACCATGGTCATCATTACAGATAATTGATCTACACGATAGGCAACATCCACACTGAAAGTGCCCACATCCATCCATGTGAACAATTTATAGATGAGGGCTTCTGAGCCCGCATTCATGTTTATGAAGAAATAAACAGCGATTACGAAAGGTATAAATACTGCCGTACTGGCAATACTACCAATTAATTGTTTTTTATTTCTGTAGCTCTCTACAAATAAACCTGTCAATCCATTGATCAGGAAGCCCAAAAGGGGAAGAGCAATAATTAGAGAAAACAGCGCCGTAGCGGATTCCATTTAACTTGTTTTAGAATTAAACCCAAAAACCTAAACCTGACGGCTTAAATTGGTTGGCAAAGATACAAAAAAGTACAGGAAGGTAAAGACAATTTTCGGGTAAAATATTGAGTAAGTAATTCCGGGCTTTACAATTTTTTTACAGGAAATTTTAAATAATGGAATGGTTATACTTTTGAAGTGTTTATTCATCTATTATTTTGAGACAAAGAAATTTTAAAAAAAAATATCCATACGTGAATTTAAAAAAGCTAACTAACGCGGTCCGGTATATTGCTGCTCCTGTCCTTGTTTTGCTACTTTCTACCATTTCTTTTGCAGCTGAAACCTCCGGACACGGTATCGACGGAAGTAATTTAAGCCTCTATTGGGTAATTCCTTTTGCGGGAATTCTGCTCTCAATCGCGCTCTTCCCTCTCTTCGCTGAAGACTTCTGGCACGATCATTTTGGAAAAATATCCGCAGTTTGGGCTTTTTCTTTGTTGATACCAATGGTAATTACATTCGGTTTTAATGCTGCATTATATGAAGTACTGCATGCTTATCTGCTGGAATATTTCCCTTTCATTATTTTATTACTCGCTCTCTTTACCGTATCAGGTGGGGTTAGAATAAAAGGATATCTGCAAGGAACACCTGAAGTAAATACCGGATTATTACTTTTAGGAACGATCTTAGCAAGTTGGATGGGAACAACAGGGGCTGCGATGTTACTTATCCGTCCCATGCTGCGCGCTAATGCCTGGAGAGAGAAGAAAGTGCACATGGTTGTATTCTTTATCTTTTTAGTAGCGAACGTAGGTGGTTCATTAACTCCACTGGGTGACCCACCGTTATTCTTGGGTTTCTTACAAGGAGTAGATTTTTTCTGGACTACAACACATTTATTCTGGGAAATGGCATTTGTAGCAGCCATACTACTAGCACTTTACTATTTCTGGGATAAAGCACTTTATAAAAAAGAAACAAATAAACAGCCTCAGAATCCGGGCGATCAACCATTAGGCATAGAAGGCGGATTTAATTTATTGCTGCTTTTAGGAGTTGTAGTAGCGGTGCTGTTTTCCGGATTGGTTCACCTAGGAGAATTTGAAGTTTATCATGTTCATGTAACATATGAGAACCTGATCCGTGATCTGGCGCTTCTTTTTCTTGCATGGGCAAGCTGGCACTTTACTTCTAAAGAAAGTCGAGCCGCAAATGGCTTTAACTGGTTCCCGATCCAGGAAGTTGGAAAATTATTCGCGGGTATTTTCATTACCATTATCGCACCGATTGCTATGCTGAAAGCTGCAAACAATGGCCAAGGAGCTCTACAGTTCGTAAACAATGCTGTATTTGCTGAAAATGGCGACCCGGTCAACGAAATGTTCTTCTGGATAACGGGTTTACTGTCTGCATTCTTGGATAATGCACCAACTTATTTGGTATTCTTTAATGCTGCCGGCGGAAGTGCTGAGGTTCTAATGAACCAAATGACACAAACCCTTGTAGCAATCTCCAGTGGTGCCGTATTCTTTGGAGCGCTTACTTATATTGGTAATGCGCCTAACTTCATGGTTAAGTCTATTGCAGAGCAAAGCGGCGTAAAAATGCCGTCGTTCGGAGCTTATATGCTGTGGTCGTTTGGTATATTAGTGCCGATCTATTTAATCGTTACCTTTTTATTCATTTAAGTGATCAAACAGCTTAATTATTTATTTAAAGGAGCAGTTTTACTGCTCCTTTTTTGTTCTGCAGAACTTTCTGCTCAGAAACCCCAAAATGTAGTTGTAACAGATTCCATTGAAACTGCATTTCTTCCTGCTTTATCCTTCAACAGTGATTTCGGGTTTTTGTTCGGGGGCTTGGTTCATCGATTTCATTACAAAAAAGATGTAGAACCCTTTCACTCTTTTACTCAGGTTGCAGCTATTGTCTCTACCAAAGGACTACTTTCCGGATTGTTTGAGTATGACAAACCTTATGCTTTTAATTCTAACAACAGATTCATAAGTCAGGTTTATGCGTCCCGGTTTCTACAGGATACTTACTACGGAATTGGATCTTATCAAAAGATCGAAGACTCCTTTAATTCTAACAACGAGTTGTACTCCTTTCAGTCTTTTGGCTTTGGCGTTGATGCAAGACTCAGAATTCCTCTCAGGATCAAGAACAAATCTTCATTGAATGTATTGGCTATTCTGAATTTTGATTACTCAACCCCGGTTGACAATGGTCCCGATCGACTAATAACTCAGGAACAACCACTCGGAGTTGACGGAGGACAAACACTCCACTTTGGAACAGGTTTTATTCTTGAAAGCAGAAACAGCGAATTCAGACCTACTCACGGTAGTTACATAGAAACCTCTGCAGAAGTTGGACAAACCTGGTTCGGAAGTTCATACAATACATTCGTTTTTCAGGCTGATATCCGGAAATACTCTTCTTTCTTCTTACTGAAAGAAATAACCTGGGCGAACCGATTTTACACTAAAAATACTTCAGGAGAAGTGCCTTATTGGAAAATGGCTTATGCGGGAGATGAAGAATCTCTCAGAGGTTATCCCTCAACCCGGTTTTTAGACGATAACGTTGTTCTATTCAATACAGAGCTAAGAAGCTGGCTGTTCAACATAGAAGCTATTAAAGGAGAATTTGGCGGGACTTTGTTCTTTGATATGGGAAGAACTTATCCTAACGGTGAGTCTTTTGATAATATATTCAACGATCTGAAATATTCGTACGGACTTGGAGGAACAAGTTCCTTTTTCACCCCCGATTTTGTACTCAGATGCGATGTGGGCTTTTCCGAAGAAGGTGTTGGGGTTTACTTTACTGCGGGATATATGTTCTGATCGCCATAAATGGCTCCAATTAAGAATGTTTCAATTATCAATTCCAAACATTCTTAATTGATAATTGAAACATTGATCATTGATTCACAGAGCTGAGCAATCCTCGATTTCTATACATCACATCTTTGGTTCTGTCTTTCAGTAATTCGGCCGCATCCATCAACAGCGATTCGTTACTTGGAAAAGCTAATTGATTTACCTCGACTCTCTCTTTAGACTCTTTACTGAGCGCCCTTTCATCTCCATTATAATTTGCTGAAAAATGCTCAAAGAAAGCAGTTACCGAAATGTCTTCTCTTTTTACCAGCTGGTCAGTTTCAATGTTTATGTATTCGATCGTTCCGCCAACAATTCCTTCTTTATACTGACGAGTTTCCGTTACTTCCGCCTCAACCGTGATGAAGTTGGGTTCGCGCATATCATTCCCAAGTGAATCTTTTTTCACATTACCGTTTTCGTCGAGCACGTACTTTGTTCCGTCCTCAATTTCGTTGGAATCTGTATATTTTTCTTTGGTGACCTGCTCAGGTGACACAATAATATCTTTGATATTCAACACAACGAAATAATCGTAATCCACTTCTTCATCTTCATACACACTGTATTGGATCCATGTGCCATTCAGATCACCCAAACCAATCTTCCGCAATTCCTGATCAAAACGTGCGGGGAGTACAGATTCAGAATTGTTCTCGATCACAAATAAAACCTGATTGGTTCCCTCGTATCTTGCCTGACTGAGTTTCGCATCCACATCTTTGTAATTGGAATAAATGGATTTCACCGTCTCAAATTCTCTGTACGCTCTTCTCGCGTTTTCCCTGCCTCCTCGTTCCAGATAATCTATTCCCAATGCGTATGACGTTTCCGCAGCTTGTTCTTTGGAGGCTATCAAACGATCATCATAATTCACAATTGTAAACTCTCTTAATACGGATGATGGCAATGTTTTGATCTTATCTTGCCTCCGATCTAACCGAACATACAGATCATAGATTTCTACATAATTCTCCTCTCTGCCTTCCTTTTCCAGAAAGTCGATACGATCCTTATCGAAGTCCTGAGCTTTGCCGTAAGCCTCTTTCAACACATACAACTCCTTATCATTTCCGGGATCTTTACGGAGTTTTTTTACAGATTTGTCAATGGCTTTATCATATTGACCTTTTTGCAAGTACTTTTCAGAAGATGCACAAGCCATCAGCAATACAATTGAAAACAGAAACAGGATAGATCTCTTAAACATAGCAGTTAGTTTTTTTGATTTCTGCTAATGTAATCAATCTCACATTTACAAAAAAAGCTTTCATCTCTTTTCGAAATGAATGCTTTTGAAAGTCTCTTAAACCACAGAGGGCACAAAGTTAAAATATAACTTCTCTGTGTTCTTTGTGGTTAACTCTTACCAGCGCAGTAAATTGATCTCTGTCACATCAACTGTAAGGTTATTCCTGAAGATAGCAATAATAATTGCAAGTCCTACCACTGCTTCAGCTGCAGCTACAGCAAGTGCAAAAAACACAAAAATCTGTCCGTCTATGTTTCCGTGAAAACTGCTGAATGAAACCAACGTCAGGTTTACAGCATTCAACATCAATTCCACACACATAAAGATCACAACGGCATTACGGCGAATTAATACACCGATAATACCAATCGAAAACATGATAGCACTAAGTCCTAAAAACCAATCGATCTCTAACATCTGTTCTACCCTTTCTTAATTTTGTATTGAGCAACCATCAACGCACCAACAACAGCTGCCGTTAATAAGATCGCGGTCATTTCAAATGGAAATAAATATTTTGTGTAAAGCACATCTCCTGCTGCTTCAACTGTTCCGATCTCTGCCATGTTGGAAGAAATTTCAGGAAGCATATCAGTAACTCCCGCAATACTGTAAAAGATCTGTCCTACAACAGCCGCTCCCAGAATAAATGCTAAGAAGTACTTTACTCTGAATTTATCGAAAAGCTTTTCTTCATCTTCTACATTCAACAACATGATCACAAACAGGAAAAGCACCATAATGGCACCTGCATAAACCAGAATCTGGATCACTGCCAAAAATTGTGCGTTCAAAAGCAGATAAATTCCTGCTAGAGAAACCATATTGATAACAAGGAAAAGCGCACTGTTAACCACATTCTTGTTGATCACCATAGCAAGTGCTGATCCGATGGCTAAAACAGCTAATAGTATAAATAGATAAACGATCATAATATCCTATAAAATTGGAGTGCAAATGTAGCACTATTTGCTTCCGTCTTCAAGACTAAAACAGTGATTATTCGTTAAATCCAGAAATAAATTAGTCCGGCTCCACCAACTAACCAGCAATAGTAGGCAAAATAATGAAACCCTTTCTTCTTCAGGATCACGATCAGATACTTCAAAGCGTAATATCCTGATATGAATGCAGTAAAAAATCCTACTAATAAGCTTGTAACCTGAACTGCATCAATACCAACCTCGACTAGATCCAGAATCTGAAGAAGCATTGCTCCACCGATCACGGGAATTACCATCAGAAAAGAAAAATTCGCAGCGTCTTCTCTTTTTACTCCAAAATACAGCGCCGCCGAAATAGTGGAACCCGAACGACTGATGCCTGGAATCATCGCAAAAGCCTGAGCAAGACCAATAATAAAACTTCTGCCAAGCGTGACTTCTCCATCTTTTTCTTTTGCGAACTTGGTTAGAAAAAGAATAAATCCTGTAACAACCAGCATGATGGAAACTAAAAATGGGCTATCGAAAATAGATTCCACACTGTCTTTGAGTGTAAAGCCGACAATAAAAGCCGGAATCATACTGATCAGCACAAACAAGATCATTTTTACATTCGGGTCGTCTTTCTTCTCTTTAGGAGCAGCTAAAAAGCTTACTCCGGATTTCAAAATATCCCCAATCAGTGCTCGATAGTAAATTAAAATGCTGCAAAGTGTTCCAAAGTGAACTACGATTTCAAAAGTTAGTCCAGCTTCGTTATTTTCCCCGAGGAAATATTTACCCAATGCAAGGTGACCTGAACTACTAATTGGAAGGAATTCGGTGAGTCCTTGTAGCAGTCCTAATAAAAAAGATTGTAAAATGTCCATGTATTATATTTGATGGCTTTTTGGAAGGCGAGAAATTAACCATATCATCAGGAAAATTATAACGGAATATTAAGAAATATGAGCGAAATGGCTGTAGACATGAAAGCACTCGGTGAAAAAATTGAAAAGAGCAGTGCTTTTATCGAAGATATACGCAAAGAATTAGACAAAGTGATCATTGGTCAGAACTATATGATCGACCGTTTACTGGTTGGTTTGCTCACCAACGGACATGTTTTACTGGAAGGTGTTCCCGGTTTGGCAAAAACCTTAACCGTCTCTTCTCTTGCAACGGTGCTGAATACAGATTTTCAAAGAATTCAGTTTACACCTGATCTTTTACCTGCAGATTTGATCGGTACCTTGATCTACAATCAGAAAGAAGCTGAGTTCCTCGTTAAAAAAGGACCCATTTTCGCGAATATCATTTTAGCTGATGAGATCAACCGTTCTCCGGCAAAAGTTCAAAGTGCACTTTTGGAAGCTATGCAGGAAAAACAAGTGACCATCGGCGAAAGCACTTTCAAACTGGAAGAACCTTTCCTTGTACTAGCCACGCAAAACCCGGTTGAACAAGAAGGAACGTATCCGTTGCCGGAAGCTCAGGTGGATCGTTTTATGTTGAAACTGAAGATCGGTTACCCGACTGAAATAGAAGAAATGGAGATCATGCGACGTATGGCTCGTACAGGTCCAAAGCCAACGCTTGATACGGTAGTTTCCACTGAAAAGATCATGGATGCCAGAGCAGTGATCAACGACATCTACATGGATGAAAAAGTTGAGAAGTATATTGTGGATCTGGTTTTTGCTACCAGAAAGCCGGCTAACTACGGACTTAAAGAACTCGAAGACCTGATCAGCTTCGGTGGATCGCCTCGAGCTACCATAAATCTGAATTTAGCGTCCAGAGCACAGGCATTTATGGAACACAGAGCGTATGTCACTCCGGAAGATGTTCGCACCATAGCAATGGATGTGCTTCGTCACAGGATCATCCCAACCTTTGAAGCAGAAGCGGAAGACATCAGCCCGGAAGATATCGTAGAGAAGATCATGGGAAGTGTGCAGGTTCCTTAGGGTTTTTGATTAGTGATGAAGTGAATAGTGATAAGTGATAAGTTTATTTTAGAATTTTCATCACATTTATGGCACTTGATACTAGCTCCGCACGCTCCGCGTCGGAGCTTTTTTTATGATTCATTCATTCACTAAAGATTGCACTATTGGCAACTCTTGTAAATTTTTTAAGATAATCCCCCTTTTATGTAGGCATAATCTCGTCCAAAGATTTTGCGGGGGATGTCCTAAAAGAATGCTGTGAAGTTTAACAGTTCGCAAACTTCACGCATCCCTCGGATCATCCAAAGTAACTATTTGGATGATCATCTCCCTTCAAAGGGAGATTTTATATAAGCTTCTAACTACCTACGTACGCTCTGCGTCGGAGCTTTTTTTATGGGTAAGTTTAAATGATTAATATTATTATGATTTTAAATTGACTTAACTTATCTCCCATAAATTTCGAGTTCCGGATATTAAAAAAATGCACAAACTATTCATTCCTTTCCTGCTGATAGTATTATCGTGTGACTCGAACCATAAAAATGGTAATTGGATCAAAACATTTGGAGGCTCTTCTCTTACTAAAATAGTTGCTCAGTCCATTGATAAAGAGGGAAATATCATCGTTGGAGGAACTTATACTGGGGTAGAAACTCAATTTGGAAATACAACATTATCTTTGGATGGTTCTATGAACGCTTTTCTTTTAAAGTTTGATTCATTTGGAGATCAGATTTGGTCAGTAAAGTTTGGGCAAAACGGAATAGTTTCTATTCAAGATATTGACACTGATGAACATGGAAATATTTATGCATTACTTGAATTATCTAAATCACCTTTAACCGGAGAAGAAGGTGAAATGAACTTCAATAATTCTACAATAAAGGGTAATGGGAGGACTCCTTTTATAGTTAAGATTTCCAAAATTGGAAAAATTGAATGGGTTCAAGAGCTTTCAAACTATAATTATGCGAAGTTTAATATCGTCAAAGTGTGGAATGAAAATCTATATGTGGGAGGGGGCTCAGACAGAGTGGATGAATTCATATCTAAACTTAGTGATTCCGGACCAACTTTTTTATCTGGCAAAGCCATATTTCTCAAGTTTGACTTAAATGCTAAAATTCAGAAAAATTACATTTTAGATGGTAACTACTTAGGTGAAATTACAGATATAGAAATTTCTAAAGAGGGTAAAATATATTTATCTGGAAATGCCTATTGCCCTGAAAAACTCACATTTCCTTTTGATCAAGATGAGTGTTTAGGAAATATCGCCATTGATGGTAAGCAATTAATCTTTAAAGGTTATAGCAATGGTTTTATTGCTAAAATAGAAAATGATAAATTTTTCGACTTAAAATTAATCGGTAATGATTACAAAAGTCATACAACGCGTGGAATAACTTTTGACAAAAATAGTAATTTATATATTACAGGCAGCTATAAAGGAAAAATCCAGTTGGGGAATATAATTTTGAATAGTGATAAGAATGAAAGCTATAGAATCAAAAACAACACTATTTATTTTACAAAGCTCGATTCGAGTTTTAATTATGTTTGGGGCCTTACTACTAAAGGTGGCTCAGGGTCGGATTATATTTGGGACATGTTAGTCAACAATAATAATCAATTAGTTGTAGCCGGTGACTATTTTGAACAAGTTAATTTTGGTGAATTTTCACTGGGAAAAGTTACAGAAGAAGTTGGTAAGAGAGGTATCTTCATCGCTGTTATAGACAGTAACGGAAAGTATCAAAGGGTAATTTCAGATAATTCTGAATATGGTAGTAGAGCAATAAACGTTGATACGTTAAATGACGGTTCGTTTATTATTTCCGGTGGTGTTGATGGTAAAAGCAACTTGAATGGAATAAAATTTGGACTTAGTAAAGGGAGAAATACTTTTGTATCTAGGATTTCACTTTTCGATTAAAACATATTATTTACCTCTCCTCTTACCTAAAATGTAAAGATTGCACATTTGGCAACTCTTATATATTTGTTAAGATAATCCCCATTTTAAAGGGATGTCCTTACAGAATGCTGTGTAGTTTAACAGTTCGCAAACTTCACCCATCCGTCGGATCATCCAAAGTAACTGTTTGGATGATCATCTCCCCTGCCTACCGGACAGGCAAGCTTCAAAGGAAATTTAGACGCATTTAGTATTCTTTTGTGATTTTGTGCTTTCGTGGCTATATCCCACAAAAAAAGGCATCCAAACTTAATTGGATGCCTTTCTAAAATCTGAGACTAATCAGCTAAATATTATTCAGCAGAGTCTTCGTCAGTGTCTTTTTTCTTAGACTTCTTGCTAGTAGACTTTTTAGCAGCAGCTTCTTTTTCTTCTGCTTCCATTTTGTCTTTAAGAGCAGCCAGTCCGGACATCTCACCTAAAGTAGGTGCACCGGTTTCAACATCAGCAGCTTCGATCTTCTTCTTAGCTTCTTTTGCTTTCTTCTGGTCTTTGTCTAACTGACTCAAGTTGATGCTTTTTGCCTCTTCGTTAAAGTCGAGTACAAATGCTTCTACTTTGTCGCCTTCTTTAAATTCAGGCTCAACAGCTTTTCCGTAGCTTAAGAATGCTTCAGCGCCAAGAGGTAATTTCACAAAAGCGCCTTTGTCAGTTGCTTTCACTACTTCACCTTCTACAGATACGCCCGGAGCATATTCTTTAGCATATTTTGTCCAAGGATTATCCTGAACTTGCTTATGACCCAGTGTAATTCTTCTGTTATCGAAATCAACACCAAGAATCACAACTTCGATTTCCTGATCTTTCTTAACGATCTCGTTTGGATGCTCAACTTTTTCAGTCCAGCTTAAGTCAGAAACGTGGATCAAACCATCAATACCTGGCTCCAGCTCAACAAATACACCGAAGTTAGTAAGGTTTCTGATCACACCGTCATGCTTAGAACCAACAGGGAATCTTTCAAGGATATCAGCCCATGGATCGTTAGTCAATTGCTTAACACCAAGAGAAATTTTCTTCTCGTCTTCGTTGATGTTCAACACGATACATTCTACAACGTCATCTTTCTGAACTAACTGAGATGGATGCTTGATATGCTGTGTCCATGACATTTCACTGATGTGAATAAGACCTTCAACACCTTTCTCAAGCTCAACGAAAGCACCGTAATCTGCGATAGAAACCACACGACCTTGTACTTTGTTTTCTTCTGGATACTTAGCATGAATTTCTTCCCACGGATGCGGTTGTAATTGCTTCAGTCCAAGAGAAACACGCTTGCTCTTCTCATCAAAGTCGATAACAGCAACGTTTAATCTCTGATCCAATTGAACGATCTCGTTTGGATTGTCAACACGTCCCCATGAAAGGTCAGTGATGTGAAGAAGTCCGTCAACGCCACCAAGATCGATGAATACACCGAAATCAGTAATGTTTTTAACAGCACCTTCAAGAACCTGACCTGCTTCGATCGTTTCAAGAATTTCTTCTCTCTGCTCTTCAAGATCACTTTCAATAAGAGCTCTGTGAGATACAACTACGTTTTCTGCAGCCATGTTAAGCTTCACAACCTGGAATTCCATGGTTCTGCCTACATAAGCATCAAAGTCACGTACTGGACGTACATCAATTTGTGATCCCGGAAGGAACGCATCGATACCGAATACATCCACAACCATACCACCTTTAATTCTACGCTTGATGTAACCTTCAATAATAGTAGCTGATTCGTGAGAAGCTTCGATTTTCTCCCACGCTTGCAGGATATCTGCTTTTCTTCTGGAAAGGATTAACTGACCGTCTTTATCTTCAACGCGATCAAGGAATACATCTACTTCGTCACCTGGAGCCATGCTCTCAAGTACAGAATTAGGGAATTCATTTACTGCAATGATTCCTTCTGATTTAAATCCGATGTCGATAACTACATATTTGTCATCAACAGATGCTACACGACCTGTAATAATTTCTTTTTCTTCGATCTGATTGAGCGTATTCTCATACATTCCCATCATTTCATTGAACTCGTCATCAGTATATTCATCTGATGGACTAGCTAATTGGTCGTAAGTGTATACATCGCCTTCAACTTCACCTGTAAATACGTGAGTTAAAGTTTCAGCAGTTTCTTCGGCTGTAGCTTCAGTTTCTGTAGTTTCTTCTTCTGCTACTGCAGTTTCTGTTTCTTCAACAGCTTCAGTTGTAGTAGTTTCTTCCTGTTCGGTTTCTTGTTTATTTAATTCTTCGGTCATTATAAGTTTTGTTAATGTTTTACCTCACAACTGGCTTTCAACTGTGGGATAAGGTTATTGTTTGTTTGGTGGCATTTTCTGCCGTACTCGTTCTGCGATCTGTGATACCTGCTCTTCAAAACTAAGTTCCGAAGTGTTAATCAAGATGGCATCGTCTGCTTGTTTCAGCGGATCAGATGCTCTGTTTGAATCAGCATTATCTCTGGATTCAAGGTTTGATTTGATTTCCTCTAACGAGGCATCCAAACCCTGGGCTTCCATTTCAGCTAATCGTCGCTTTGCTCTTTCATGGAGATCAGCAACCATAAAAAATTTAAGTTCTGCATCCGGAAACACTGCTGTTCCCAGATCTCTGCCGTCTGCAATATACACTCCGGTTTCAACTTCAGCTCTCATCAATTTATTTATGTGAGACCTTACCATTGGATCGGATGCTACTTTGCTTACAGCATTAGAAACTTTCATTTCTCTGATTTCATCAGACACTTCTTCCCCATTCAAAAAAGAATGGAAATTTTTATTTTTGAAATAAAATGAAATATCACTTTCTTTCAGGCGATCAAAGAACGAGGTTCCATTATTAAGTGATTCTAAATAGACGAGGGTTGCTACTCGATACAACGCTCCGGAATCCAAAAATTGGATCTGAAGTTGCTCGGCAATTGCCCTAGCTGTTGAACTTTTTCCCGACCCTGCAGGCCCATCGATTACCACTATCATAATAGAAAGGCTAAATTAAACTTATTCCCGGAAATATTCAATCAAATGTTGAATAATGTTTTACATTCCCGTAATTTTGGTGACTGAAAAACTTTACATCAAATTCGACTATAAGTCATGCCACAAACTAAACAAGCGATTAAACGAGTTCGCCAAGCTGAAAAAAGTAAGAAGCACAACCGCGCTCGTAAATCAAAAATGAGAATGCTTATCAAGGACGTAATGACCGCTACTGATAAGAAAGAAGCAGAAAAGCTGTTAAAAGAAGCTGTTTCTTACGTTGACAGAATGAGTGTGAAAGGTATCGTTCACAAGAACAATGCTGCACGCAAGAAAGCCGCTCTTACTAAGCACGTAAACAGTTTATAAGATCTTTATTTGATGGCCAGCTCCCGATCTAAAGCACTTTTAGTAATTTTAGATGGATACGGGTTGGCCGAAGATCCTACTGTCAGCGCTATAGATAAAGCTGACAAGCCTTTCTTAGATCATCTTTTTGCAACGTATCCGAATACTCACCTCTCAGCGAGCGGAGATAACGTTGGATTACCCGAAGGACAATTTGGTAATTCCGAAGTAGGTCACCTTAATATTGGTGCGGGAAGAATTGTACGTCAGGAACTCTCAAGAATTAACCTGGCTATCAAATCAAGTGATTTTTTCCGGAACGAAGTTCTTTTAGAAGCTATTCGAAAAGCTAAGCCAAAAAACAAGATCCATCTTATCGGACTGTTTTCTGATGGTGGTGTTCACAGCTACAACGATCATTTGTTCGCGCTTTTAGAACTTTGTAAAAAGGAAGGCATCGAAAATGTATACGTACATGCTTTCACAGATGGAAGAGACACCGCTCCAAATGGCGGAAAAAAATACGCACAGGAATTCAATAGAAAAGCCGAAGAGATCGGCGTTGGGAAATTAGCATCAGTTATTGGTCGATATTATGCGATGGACAGAGATAACCGCTGGGAACGCGTTCAACTGGCTTATGATCTTTTAGTTAATGGTGAAGGAGAGATTTTTGAGAGTTCTGATGAAGCTTTTGATTCTTCTTACTCTGATGGAGTAACTGATGAGTTCATCAAACCTATACTTCTCGATTCTTCAGATGAGTCTCGTATTCAAAAAGATGACTCAGTAATTTTCTACAATATCAGAGGCGACAGAGCCAGGGAAATTTCAAGAGCACTGAACGAGAAAGGGTTCAATGAGTTTGAAATCAAAGATTTGAATCTTCATTACGCTACCTTCACTTCTTACGATGAGACTTTTGAGTTTGCTCACGTAGCATATCCCCCACAAGAATTAAAAAATACATTAGGAGAGTGGGTAAGTAAGCAAGGGAAAAAACAATTCCGCATTGCTGAAACCGAAAAATACCCTCACGTAACCTATTTCTTTAATGGTGGCGTTGAGATTCCCAATGAAGGTGAAGACAGACTGGTTATTCCTAGCCCGAAAGTTGCTACTTACGATCTGCAACCCGAAATGAACGCCGATCAGGTTACCCAAGCTCTATGTGAACGTCTAGAGTCTGAAGAGTATGATCTCGTAATTCTGAATTTTGCCAACCCCGACATGGTTGGACACACAGGCGTTATGGAAGCTGCAATCAAAGCCGTTGAGGCCATCGATAAGGAATTAAAAAAGGTAATTGATACTGCAAATGCACACGGTTATACATCTTTAATCATTGCTGATCACGGAAATGCAGATCAAATGATCAAACCTGACGGAAGTCCTCATACCGCACATACAACAGCGCTTGTTCCGGCTATTTTAGTAAATCACCCTGATTCACCTGAAATGCACCCGGGAATCCTTGCTGACGTAGCTCCTACCCTTTTAAAGTGCATGAAAACCGATCAACCTGAAGAAATGTCGGGAACTCCTCTTTTTTAATCCCATTCTGTCTGCATTTTTTTTGCAATTAGCTACACGCCCTGCTACATTCAAAAAAGAATGAACTAAAGTTATGTCGGGCTCGTTTTTTGCATAGGCGTAACACATAAGAGAAACATAATAAAAGACAGAAGGACCTACCATTATGGAGGGCAATTTTTCAAGTAAAGTTAGGGACGTAATTCAATTCAGCAGAGAAGAAGCGCTGCGTTTGGGTCACGACTACATTGGCACTGAACATCTCATTCTGGGTATTGTACGATTAGGCGATGGAGTTGCGATTCGGATTCTTAAAAATTTAGATTGCGATCTTTTCAAATTAAAAAAGACTATTGAAGATACAGTAAGAGGAACAGGTGGTTCCGTTACTGTGGGAAATATTCCACTCACGAAGCAAGCTGAAAAAGTATTACGGATTACTTATTTAGAAGCAAAACTGTATAAAAGTGACACCATCGGCACAGAGCATTTATTACTGTCACTTTTAAGAGACGATGAAAACATAGCTGCCCAAATCTTGCAGCAATTCAGCGTTTCTTATGATTCTGTTCGTGAAGAATTAGATCTTATTATCTCAGGAAAAACCAGAGATGAAGATTTAGATTCTTCTTCCCTCTCTGCAAGCGTTGCGCCTTCAGGAGGTTCACAAGGTTCCGGAAGCTCTAGAGAAAAGAAAATGGAAAAATCAAAAACACCGGTCCTCGATAACTTTGGTCGGGACCTCACTCAAATGGCTATTGATGGGAAATTAGATCCGATCATTGGTCGTGACAAGGAAATTGAACGTGTTGCTCAGGTGTTGAGCCGTCGTAAGAAAAATAACCCGGTTCTTATAGGTGAACCCGGTGTTGGTAAAACTGCTATTGCCGAAGGACTGGCAGATAGAATTATAGAAAGAAAAGTATCTCGTGTGTTATACGACAAACGTGTGATCGCTCTTGATCTGGCTGCATTGGTTGCAGGAACAAAATACCGCGGTCAGTTTGAAGAACGTATGAAAGCGATCATGACAGAACTTGAGAAAACAGATAATGTAATTCTGTTTATTGATGAGTTACATACTATTGTTGGAGCAGGTGGAGCAAGTGGCTCACTGGATGCTTCAAACATGTTAAAGCCGGCTTTAGCTCGTGGAGACATACAGGCCATCGGAGCAACTACGCTGAATGAGTATCGTCAGTTTATTGAAAAAGATGGCGCACTCGAACGTAGATTCCAGAAGATCATGGTTGATCCAACAACTCCTGAAGAAACCATTGAGATCTTAAAGCAGATTAAACCAAAATATGAGAAGCATCATGGTGTTCGTTACAAAGATGACGCCATTGAAGCTTGCGTTTCTTTGACCGATCGATATGTAACTGATCACTTCTTACCGGATAAAGCTATTGATGCTCTGGATGAAGCAGGTGCAAGAGTCCACTTATCGAATATCACTGTTCCAAAGCATATCATTGATCTGGAAGAACAAATAGAATCTACCGGCCATGACAAAAACAGCATGGTCAAAAAGCAAAGATTCGAAGAAGCTGCTCGTTTAAGAGACACCGAAAAACGCTTGATCGAAGATCTTGAAGTTGCCCAAAAAGAATGGGACAAAGAATCTGAAAGCATTTTATTTGATGTAGAAGAAGACGATGTCGCTTCTGTTATTGCAATGATGAGCGGTGTTCCTGTGAACAAGATCAGCCAGAATGAAGGACAGAAACTTCTGAAAATGAAGGAGAGTCTTGCAGGAAAAGTGGTTGGACAAAGCGAAGCTATTGTTAAGCTTACCAAAGCAATTCAAAGAACCCGTGCCGGATTGAAAGATCCTTCAAGACCGATAGGTTCATTCGTATTCTTAGGGCCAACCGGTGTTGGTAAAACAGAACTTGCCAAAGTACTCGCCAAATATCTCTTTGATAAGGAAGATTCTTTGATCAGGGTTGACATGAGTGAGTATATGGAAAAGTTCTCCGTATCCAGATTGGTTGGAGCGCCTCCGGGCTATGTGGGATATGAAGAAGGCGGAATTCTTACCGAGAAAGTACGTCGTAAGCCGTATAGTGTAGTTCTTCTTGATGAGATCGAGAAAGCACACCCTGATGTATTTAACATTTTGCTTCAAGTTCTGGATGATGGGATTCTGACTGATAGCTTAGGAAGACGAGTTGATTTCAGAAATACGATCATTATTATGACTTCTAATATCGGAGCGCGTGATATCCGCAACCTTGGAAAAGGAATCGGATTCGGCGGACCGGACGAAGGCACTTTTGATTATGCTAAGATGAAGTCTACCATTCAGGATGCATTAAAGAAAGTATTCAATCCTGAGTTCCTGAACAGAATTGATGATGTGATCACATTCAAGCCTCTTGAAAAACAAGATATTTTTGAGATCATAGATATCATTTCTGACGATTTATTTGCTCGTATTAAAGACATCGGATATACCGTTGATATTACTAAAGGAGCCAAGGAATTTATCACTGATAAAGGTTTTGATCCTAAGTATGGAGCCAGACCTCTTAAGCGTGCAATTCAAAAGTACATTGAAGATCCGTTAGCCGAAGAGCTTCTGGAAAATAAGAGGGAAATAGGATCTACCATTAAGATCAAAATGAACAAATCCAGAGATGGATTAGAATTTGATTGGACCAAACCTGATCCCAAAACGGTTAAGGAAAAAGAAACCAAAGCCTCTGAGGAAGAGGACGCTTCTAAAGAAGCCAAAAAAGAAGCTTGATCATTAAAAGCCTCGTCACTTGATGAGGCTTTTTTTATTCTCTTTAGAAACTTGCTTTCAGGTTCAGGTTTTTACTCATACCGGTAATGGTGTAATTGTATCTGCTGTTTTTATTCATGGAGATATTATCCAATTCAGCAATTTGAACCGTACCTGAATATTTTTGACTGGCTATTTTTCTGGCAGCAACATTGATAATTCTAACTTCGATATCAGATAAAGTGGTTCCGTTCAAATCTCCGGTTAAACCAACGATAGTTTGATCAGATGCACTGTAATTTGCAAACTGGAGTGTCCCGTTTCTGAAACTACTGCTCCCGATTCTCTCACCGCTCTGTACATTATAAACTGCTACTCTTCCTTCTGAAAAAACAGTTAAAGTAGACCCGCTTCCATATAAATTCAGCCCTTTTATCTCTCTGTCAAAAGCAATTTTTCTGATCTCATTTCCATAACGATCCATAACCGTGATTTCATCATCACTCCCTTCTGTACCTGCTGCAATAGCTATAAACTCTCCTGACTCAGAAACTCTCACTGCTCTGATTTCCTGATCAGTTCTAAAGAAAATATCACGCTCAGAATTTTCCAAGCCTATCACTTTGGCTCGCGATCCTCTTTTATTTCCATTCCTGATCTGTGGATTGTATAGCACAATGGTTTTGCCCATTGGATCTGTGGCCAGTTCAGAAATCTTTTCGCCATCTTCACTATTCGAATTGTTAGAGATTGGTCGAATTACACTTCCAAAAGAATCAAATAACACAAAATTAGCAATGTTTTCACGAACAATATACGCTCCGTTTTGCAATGGATAGATCTTAAACGAAGGATCATTACTCATAGGTTTATATTCACCGGAATTAATAACCGCACCATTTGGCTCCATAATTTGTATCATATTGGAACTTATATTTCCACTTAGATATGATGCACCGGAGACTCCGTCCGATATGCTCAACGATTGACTAATGAGTGAGGTGGATAATAATCCCGCTAAAAAAAAGAGTGAAAAAGTTTTCATATATATTTCAGAAGTTAATTCGTACCAAAGAACGGGATTTTTAAAGAATATTTCTGCTTTTCCTCGTCCTTTTTTGCAAAATGTCTATCTTTAGGAAACTTCAAAATAATTGATTCATGAAATATCACCTTATTACCGGTGGATGCGGCTTTGTAGGCAGAAACTTTGTTAAGCGCCTCCACTCAACTACGAACGAAACTATACTTTTTATTGATGATCTCTCTGTTGGAACCCATCCATCTACATGGCTTCCTGAAGGAACTCCTTCTCGCTCAGAGAACGGACTCGAGTTTTTTGGTGAAGATGAGAGAATGATATTTCTTAAACAGGACGCCCGATATTTTATCCGTGAAATGCTGGACGATCAGGAATACATCAAGAAAACATATAAGCTTGACGTTACTGCTTTTGAAGATGTATTTCATTTTGCAGCAATTGTAGGTGGCAGAGCAAAGATTGATGGCGATCCTATGATGGTTGCTCTTGATCTTTCCATTGATGCAGAATTCTTTTTGTGGGTCTGTCGACAAAAACCAACTCGTGTTCTGTATCCAAGCTCAAGTGCTGCTTACCCTGTTGATCTTCAGACGGAATCAGATGCAATCGCTCTTTCTGAAAGCGATATCAATTTCAAAAAAATGGGTCAACCGGATATGACCTACGGTTGGTCTAAGTTAACCGGTGAATATCTGGCCAGCATTGCTGCGGAATACTATGATGTATCTGTAACCTGCATCAGACCTTTCAGTGGCTATGGAGAAGACCAAGACCTCTCCTACCCTGTTCCTGCTATTGCTCGTCGTGCAGCGCTAAAAGAAAATCCTTTTGAAGTGTGGGGAACCGGAAAACAAGGACGAGATTTTGTTCATATTGATGATGTAATGGACTGTACATTACTCGCCATGGATCATATAACTGATGGAAGCGCCATCAACATAGGAAGTGGAAGACTTACAACATTCTTAGAACTAATTGAAGTGTTTACTTCTTTCGCTGATTACTCACCGGAGATCAAAACACTACTCGACAAACCGGTTGGTGTTCATTCCAGATATGGAAAAATGGATTATGTAAAAGAACGATTGGGCTGGGAGCCTAAATTATCTCTTGAAGAAGGTATGCGTCGGGTGTATGATGTAGCCGTTAAAAAATATACTTAAAAGAAATGCCTGTAATTGTTTGCTTTGGTCCGGGCCCTAAATTCAAGGGCGGGATTTCCAATTATAATACTTCGCTAGCCAAGACTTTCGATAAAGATCCTGATAACGAGGTGCATATTGTCTCCTGGACTAATCAGTATCCTTCTATTATTCCCAGGGAGTTCATTGATAAATCCAGCCGTTCCGACTTTATGGAAGGCACGAATATCAAAATTGAGTATCTCACTAATTACAACAACCCGCTAAGCTGGAAGAAAACTGCGAAGTATATCAAGTCGCTTAATCCGGACAAAGTGATCTTTCAGTGGGCAATTTCCATTCAGGGCTTACCGATGGGATCGATCGCTAAATGGTTGCAAAAAAACTCTGATGCCGAGATCATTTTTGATCTACATTTTGTAGTTCAGAAAGAAGGAAGCACTATTGATGAGCGTTTTACTAAAATGGGAATCAAACATTCGGATACCTATATAGCTCACGCTTACAAAACAGTGGATGAGTTAAAAGCATTGCTTCCTAAAAAAGAATTTTCAGTCAATGAAACCGGTGAAAGATCTCAGGATAATTCAACTACAGTAATTAAGTTATTTCATCCTGTATATGATCTTTATCAACCTGATCCGCAATTTGATGTTCAAAAGTTTAAACAGGATCTGGGTCTCAAAGAAAATGTATTTTTTTATTTCGGATTCATCAGGAAATACAAAGGCTTACACAATGCGATAAGGGCATTTAAAAAAGTAGCAGAACAAAGAGATGACGTTTCCTTTTTAATCTGTGGTGAAGAATTCTGGGCTACTTTGGATACTTCTAAATTATCCACCAAAATAAAGCGTGGCTTGTTTGGGATTGCTCAGAAATTATTCCTCAAGAATAAAGAAAGTGAACAGGATTATCGTCCGTTATCTCTTGTTGAAGAGCTGGATCTACAGGATAGCACTCTGGTCAAAAGTGAATTTATTCCCAATGAAGATGTTCACAAATACTTTCAGGTAGCAGATTGCAGTGTACTTTATTATTTAACAGCCACACCTTCAGGAGTAGAATCGCTAACTTACAACTTCGGTTTACCGATCTTGGCAACCCGGGTAGGACATTTTCCCGAAACTATTCAGGATGGGTTCAACGGATACTTAGCTGAACCTGAAGATATTGACTCCATGGCTGAACAAATGTTGAAGTACCTGGAGCTTCCACTACCATCAGAAAACGTGTATAAATCTGCTTCAAAAATGAGTTGGGATAATTACGTAACGGCTATTCTGGCTGATTAAGTAACATCTTGAAAAATTTACAAAATAAAGTTCAATTTTAGGTGGTAATGGTACAGAGAAAACCTTATCTTTGTTGCCTTTCCAATTTTGGAAAATCGGGGAGTGGCGCAGCCCGGTAGCGCATTCGCTTTGGGAGCGAAGGGTCGCAGGTTCAAATCCTGTCTCCCCGACAATTATTGACGTATTGAAATGAGCGCCCGTAGCTCAACTGGATAGAGCAATTGCCTTCTAAGCAATAGGTTTCAGGTTCGAGTCCTGACGGGCGTACTATACTAGTTTTAACAAGGCGACATGGCCGAGTGGCTAGGCAGAGGTCTGCAAAACCTCGTACGGCGGTTCGAATCCGCCTGTCGCCTCACTTTACATGTTTGCACTATTGACATATTGATTTTAAATGCCGCGTTCGTCTAGGGGTCCAGGACGCCGCCCTTTCACGGCGGTAGCACGGGTTCAAATCCCGTACGCGGTACACAAAGCACTAATTCGAAAGAGTTAGTGCTTTTTTTATGCTATATAGAATTCAAGAAACTATTTAGATCTGCATCTGAGCTCAGGTCCAATTTCTTCCTTAATCTGGATCTGCTTATATATATACTGGATGGCATTATATTTAACATATTTGCAATCTCTTTAGAATTGAATCCAAGTTTTATATATGCGCACAAACGAAGATCATAATTTGTTAATTCAGGATAACCATTTCTCAAATTCTCAAAAAATTGCTGATGAAGTTCATCCATTTGAATTTCAAAGGTATTGTCTTCAAGACTAAGGTGAGACTCAATTATATTTCGAATCTCTTTCGTCCTGCTTTTCAAAGAGTTGGGATTTTGTTCTAATTTCTCGAATTTGACTTTCAACTCTTGCAAAACCTTATTTATTTCTTCGTTTTCTTTGGCTTTTGTAGCAAGCTCAATGGTTTTATTTTTTAGCTGTGCTTTAACCTGATCAAACTCTAGTCTCAGGTTTTCATCCTCCACACGCTTAAGTTTTCTATTATAACGTTCTGCTTGTTCACGAAGAGTGTTTTGTTGCTGTACCAAAAGGTTTTTTTTGAGTTTTTTCAAAGATGCTTGGCGCCATTTATAAAACGAATAGAGTAAAATAAGCAGAGCTGCCAGATACATTAAAAAAGCATATACAGTCAGGTACCAGGGTGTAGCAACACTGAATATGAATTTTTCTATTGGGGTAATTATACCATCCAATTTAGCCCTCACATTCAATTCATGACTTCCATGACTAAGATCTACTAACTCAAATTCATTTTCAGGAGTCCATTCAGTCCAAATATCTGAACCATCCAATTTAAACTGATAAAGTACCAACTCCTGATTTGGCACAATACTCTCAATTATCAGGTTATTATGTGTGTATGGAATTTCTAATCCGTTATGAACCGAGATATGATCTTCATTATTAAACGCCTTTATACTCCTGAGTACCAGATTATAAGATGAATTACTTTTTCTATTCCCAATTCTCAAATCTTTTAATGCAAATCCATTGTAAACTGGATAGAATTCAAAGTTATCATTTAATTGTACAGGCTGTGCATTTCTGAGTAGTATACTTTCAAATTTTGGCTTAGTCTCCGTGCTTAAGTCTTCTAAAAATTTACCTTCATCAGAATCGTAAGAGTAGCTTTGCGTCCCTGTTTGAACTTGGATCCCATTTTCGTTTTGAATCAAAAAATGATCATCTCCCTTAAATTCATCTGAAAAAAATATTTTCCGATCTTCAGGATATAATTCTTTATTTAAATCAGCTTTTACTATTCCATAATTTGGAATATTGACCCAAAGAGTATTTTCTCCATCTACAATTACTTGATTACAAGACCCGACAAAAAGATCCATTTGTTTCAGAAACTGCCAATCATCATCACTTTTATTAAATATTAAAATACCGTTATAAGTGCCTGCCAGTAAAAATTCCTTATAAGGTTGTACATCCCAATAACCCGGCTCGTTGCTGACACTTTTTATGCCATCGTCACTTAAAACAAACAAGCCCTTATCATGTCCCATCCATGTTTGGTTATTTATAGTCTCTAATGTCCACACCTGTCCTTCAGTTTCGGAAACCAATTCAAAATCATTAAACTCAGCGCTGTTATTTAATTCTTCCCATTTTATTTTATAAAGCCCTTGATTGCTACCTAAATAAAATGTGTTTTCCTTAATTACTGCGGTATAACCCGTTCCGAACTCTCCACTAAAATCATAAAAAAAGGTGAAAGCACTATTTAGATCCAGAAAAGAAATCCCATAATCCATGCCTAGCCATAATCTGCCGGATTCGCTATAATTCAGACTTAATATGGTATTATTCTGTATTCCCTTATTCTTACTGATATGATGTACAATATTCCCACTCATATCAGTGATAAACAATCCTTCAAGAATAGTCCCAAATGCTATATAAGAGCTATCTATTTGTTCCAGACTAAATACATTAGCTACTTTTAAATTCTCAGATATTGGTGATTGAACCTGGATAAGTGTGTTTGAAGAAAACCTATATAACCCGTTCTTATTTGTTACAATTACCAACCCTTTTTTATCATTATAGAGCCCCGCAATTTCAAGACTTATTTTCCCGTTTAAATGAAAAAGGTGTTCTGGAGAAAGATTGTTTAGTTTATATAAGCCTTCTTTTTCATCTACAAAGTAAATTTCATCGTCGACTTTAAAACTATTAACGATATGGTTTGGAGCCGGAATTTTAGTAAGGTTTTCTTCTTTATAGACATAAATATTATTTGATGAAATAAACAATATGCTTTCATTCATAGAATGAATATCCCAAAACTCCTCATTGAGTGTATTCAGATCTTCCTTAAACGGATATAAAGATGTGTATTCGAAATTTTGGTATATATCTTTGGTCCAAATTCCAAAATCAAGATCTGAACCTGTGTAAATCACTGAATCACTTTCTACATAAACAGATCTGGTAATTCCATCACTTCCTGAAAAGCTTTTCCAAATTCTGCCATCATATTCCAATAATCCCTTATCAGAGGCAAAGTAAACAATTCCATTTGGGGCCGTATCAATAGACCAAACCTTTCCTTTATTGTTGTATTCCGAGGGTGTAAAATTTCTAAGTGCCGGAACTCCTTTCGTTGGGATATCCTGAGCATTAGTTATTGAAATGCTTACAAAAAGAAGCAAAATATATGTAAGAGCTCTTTTCAAATAGAAATAAGTTTTATAAGTACTGATATTCATCTGTTAAATCAGATACTAATATTAAATGTATTTATCCACATATACATTCCTTTTAGAGACACTTCAAAGAAATAAATATTGAACTACTTTTATACATTATCTGAACAAAAAAAAGCCGATCCCAAAAATGGGACCGGCTTATTAATACCATCAGATGTTATTATTTAATTAGTAACATCTTTCTTACCTGCACAGAGTTTTTAGATACCAACCTGTACATATATACCCCTGAAGCCAGATTAGAAGCATCAAAAGTAACAGTGTATGATCCTGCACTTTTTTGTTCATTCACAAGAGTAGTCACTTTCTGTCCCTGAATGTTATAAACTTCAAGTGAAACCTTTCCAGTTTCAGGAATACTATATGAAATATTCGTTGAAGGATTGAATGGGTTAGGGTAGTTTTGATTCAGAGCAAATGTTGCAGGCACATCATTCGGGTTTTCAATGCTTACCGGCATACCTTTATACAAATAGACATTATCAACATAAACCACGTCCAGATTGGATGTAATTAAGAATTGAGCAATATCGTCTCTGGTTTGAGGTGCATTTGTCCAATCCGAAATTGGTACATCTACAGAAATCCACTTCCCGGATTCAACTGCCGGTGTAGTACCTGTGTTTAGAGGCAATTCAAACGCTGATACTTCTCCGTCAGTCCCTCCCCACTGAGAGAATTTCAGGTTAAATACTTTACCAATCAGGTCTTCTTCCGCTGTCCAAAAATCTAAATGGAAATGGGTCATACCAGAAGCATCCTGCTTGTCACCTGAAAAGTCAACTCCTACAAAATTTGTGAAATCAATTTTCAGTGTATTGTCTCCTTCTATCATAATCTGCTCAACGAATGAGTCATCAAAAGTAGCAGATAAGGTATCTACCTCAATATCAGCATATGCATCACTATATAAAGAGATAACATCTTCTGCGTTTCTTTGAGGTGGTGCCGGAGCTGCGACCATTGGTGCAGGGTCTGCTGTGCTTCCATCATCAACAATAAGAGAAACATTATCTATTACAACGATACCTGTTTCTGCTCCCATGTCAAACAACACACGACTATTTGCAGAACCAAACCCTGTAGCTGTAAGTTCAAGAATAAATGTTTGGGTTGTTTCTGTAAGATTCACCGTTTCTATTGCAGCAGTAAAATCTCCCTCATTTAATCCAATACCAGCAATTATTGAACGAGTATTTCCAGGTGAAGTCGATGCTTCAAAGGTCAGAATGTAAGATTCATCTTGAGTGATCGCTACTCCGTTGCTAAGATTTACATCGAATGCATTTCCGGCTGTGGCTACATCGGCAAAATTGAAGCTGTTTCCACCTTCCGTTTGGATGTTGAATGCATTCCCGAACCAAGAGCCATCGTCTCCCAATTCAAAATCACCATTGGTGAGAAGTTCGCCACCTGTATCCACTTTTACATCAAGTGTTACATTATCGATTACTACTATACCCGTTTCTGCTCCCATATCAAATAACACACGACTATTTGCAGAACCAAACTCGGTAGCTGTAAGCTCAAGAACGAACGTTTGAATTGTTTCTGTAAGATTCACTGTCTCTGTAGCTGAAGTAAAGTCTCCCTCGTTCAATCCAATACCTGCAAGTATAGAACGTGTATTTCCTGTGGACGTGGATGCTTCGAAAGTTAAGACGTATGTTTGTCCCTGAATGATTGGTACACCCTGACTTAGGTTTACGTCGAACGCATTTCCTGCTGTGGCTACATCAGCAAAGTTGAAACTGTTTCCGCCTTCCGTTTGAATATTAAGAGCATTTCCAAACCATGATCCATCATCTCCCAATTCGAAATCACCATTGGTTAAGAGCCCTTCGGTAGGATCTTCATCTTTCTTTACTGTTAGAGAAACATTGTCAATTACAACAATACCCGTTTCAGCTCCCATATCAAATAACACACGGCTATTTGCAGAGCCAAATCCGGTAGCAGTTAACTCGAACATAAACGTTTGGTTTGTTTCTGTAAGATTCACTGTCTCTGTAGCTGAAGTAAATTCTCCTTCGTTCAATCCAATCCCGGCAAGTATAGAGCGTGTATTTCCTGTAGAAGTAGATGCATCAAAAGTTAAGATGTAAGTCTCACCTTGAGTAATTGCAACTCCTTGGCTCAGGTTTACATCAAAGGCATTTCCTGCAGTAGCAACATCTGCAAAATTAAAGCTGTTTCCACCTTCCGTTTGGATGTTTAATGCATTTCCAAACCATGAACCGTCATCTCCTGATTCAAAATCACCGTTGGTTAACAGTTCACCACCAGGCTCAACTACAGCTTCTTCTTTATACAGATAAACGTTATCAACATATACTGTATCTAAATTTGATGTAATCAAAAACTGAGCAATATCATCTCTTGTTTGTGGAGCATTGGTCCAATCCGAAATCGGTACGTCTATAGAAATCCATTTACCTGATTCGATTGCAGGTGATGTTCCGGTATTGATTGGCAGTTCAAAAGCAGAAACTTCTCCTCCTGTTCCACCCCATTGCGAGAATTTAGAATTGAATACTTTTCCTGTTAAATCAGAACTGGAGGTCCAGAAATCCATATGGAAATGTGTCATAGCAGATGCATCTTGCTTATTACTTGAAAAATCAATTCCAACAAAATTTGTGAAGTCTATCTCAAGCGTTGAGTTTCCTTCAATCATAACTTCAGCAACATCAGAGTCATCAAAACCTGCAGACAAAGCATCCAGAGCAATATTTGAGTATACATCACTATAAATAGAAATTACATCTTCTGAATCTCTAACCGGAGGTGCCGGAGCAGCTACCATCGGCTGGTTTCCAACAGAACTTCCACCCTCTTTGTATAAATAGATATTGTCTACATATACTAAGTCCATATTTGAAGTAACCAAGAACTGAGCAATATCATCTCTGGTTTGTGGAGCATTGGTCCAATCTGAAATCGGGACATCAATAGATACCCATTGACCTGATTCGATTGCAGGTGTAGTTCCTGTATTTATTGGTAGTTCAAAAGCTGAAACCTCTCCTCCTGTTCCACCCCATTGAGAAAATTTAGAATTGAATACTTTTCCTACTAAATCATCACTCGACGTCCAGAAATCCATATGGAAATGCGTCATAGCAGATGCATCTTGTTTGTTACTTGAAAAATCAATTCCAATAAAGTTTGTGAAGTCTATCTCAAGCGTTGAATTTCCTTCAATCATTACTTCAGTTACATCTGAATCGTCAAAACCGGCAGATAGTGCATCCAGAGCAATACTGGAATAAGCATTACTGTAAATAGAAATTACATTAGAAGAATCTCTAACCGGTGGTGCCGGAGCAGCAATAGCAGGAGAAGTGATCGCATATGAAACAGTATATGTAGTTGAATCAGTTTCGTCTTCGGAAATCACTTTTACTGTAGCATCACCCGGAATAGCTGAAGCTTGTGTAATTGTTACTGTGGCATTTGCGTTTGTAGACGTTGCAGCTGTGATTTGTGGAATAGTTGTAGTACCTGCCACTAATCCGTATTTATAACTTTCTACGCCTGCACTAAAGTTAGCAATAGTTTCCCCATCAACTTTCAGATCGCTTAATGTAGCGTCACTTTGAGGAGTCGTTGCATTTTTCCAGAAATAAATATTATCAACATAAATAGAATCAGTGCTACCGTTTCCGCCGTCAAATTTCAATTCTTTAACTTGAGTTGGGTCACCTGTAATTCCTGAAACTGGAATATCTACACTTATCCAAGTGCGTGCCCCCGTATTTGTAATGCTATGAGCTATTTCAGCGCCAGAGCTTATTGCAAATACGTTTGGATTAAAAGTACTGTTTACCCAAATATCAACATGCATAAACTCCATTGATGAGATATCCTGAACGGTTCCTAATACGTTACCTTGATAATTAAAATTTGGGTAAGCCAATACAATATTTCCGGTTCCTGGGTCAAAACTGGTGTTTGCCGTAGAAAAACCGGATTGCCCCCAGTTAGGATTATAGTTGCTTCCTGATACATCAGTATATGCACCGCTGAATATTGAGATCACATTCTCTGAATCTCTAGCCGGCGGGTCTGTTGCATTATCTGATGGAGCTTGTCCGAAACTGCTTACAGCAGTAAACAGGAAAGCGATTAAAAATGTTAGATGTTTCATAATTTTATAATTGTTGTTGAGGATTGTATCGTTTTGTTTTTTTTTTTTTGTCTTGTGTTATTTGTTGTTTTAAAGACCATATTTGTTTGTAGATTCTTGCTTTGTAAAGCGAGCTTCAAAGACCTATCCGACCTAAAAAGCCCCCAGTGCTTTTCAGGTTCAAGTGGATCAGGCGAACCCTTCCATGATTCGTCAAAAGCTTCGAAATAGAAAGTGAGTATGTTCTCCTGAATAGCCCACTCATTTAATTTCTCGAAGTAGATCTTCTGGTACATCTCATTCACATTAGCCGGATCGATTCCATTTCCATTGGAATGAGTAGTCCAGCCTGCTTCGGTAATTACTACAGGTTTATTCGGATATTTTTTAGCTACTGAGTAGTAGTTCTCTTTAGTGAATTCGAGCGCTTCATAAATATTCTTGTATTCCCAAACCGGATAAGTATGAATCGAAATGAAATCGACTGAATTACCCAACTCTTCTAATTTTGTTAACCAGGGAGCATAGTTTTCACAAAAAGTCACCGGTTGAAATGCACTTTCCTGAACTTGCTTTACATAGCTAAGAACTTTGTCCTCAGGGACGTAGTGATCAGTCCAATCTACACAGGCTTCATTTCCTACTGATAGAGCACAAATTATTTCCGGAAATTTATTTCCTAATTCTATCAGCTTTTCAATTTTCTTTTGATTACTGATCTTATTTTTTTCTAAACGCGGTTTTGGATAAACACCACCATCCCAAGGGCAATTAAAATTGTTTTTCTCAGCCTCTATATAAGCTCCCAGCATTACCTGAAAATCGAAGCTTTCATTTTTAATTACTTCTAAAACCGTTTTTGCATGTTGATCACAATCATAAAGCCGAAGATATTTCCAATAACCGTCTAGTAGAATTAAATCTTCTTTAATCTCCTCATAGCTTGGGGATACCTTTCCCGGTTGTTGCCCATCTCTGAATCCTGAGTAACAAATTGCTTGTCCCGGCTTAATACCTATTTTATGAAATGTGTTCATGTTCAAAATTTCAGTTTTCCGTTTTTATCCCAAACGCCCCAATAAGCTCCAACTTCACCTTCGTCACTCACTTTCCATGATTCATCGAAAGACGAGAAGTAAAAAATTTCAATGCCTTCATCATGACACCAGAGGTTGGCGTTAATGAAATACTTCATAGCATGTTCTTTTCCGGGTAATGCCCCTCCTAAACCTTCACCTTGACTTGGCCATCCGGTTTCAGTGATAATGATTCTCTTATCATCTCCGGCTGCTTCTTTTGCCTGATAGTACATTTGTCTCATATGCTGAAAGGAATCTTGAAAACTGGTTCCTTCCCAGTATGGATAGCAGTTGCATAAAATCACATCACACAGATCAGTAATAGCCGGCCTTTCCACGAACTCGTAATATGCGTCTACATAGCCAACGGGTATGTCTTTCAACTCACTTTTGACATACTTAATGTATTCAATAAGCTCTTCTTCATTCAGATCGTCTCTGTAAAGTACTTCATTTCCTACTGCTGCTATATCTACATAGCCCTCTTTCGCAAGTTTGATCAGCCCATCAATCTCTTCTTTATTCTTCTCTTTATCACTGCCCAGCCAGGCACCAACCAAAGTAGTCATCCCTAATTCTTTAGCCACAACAGGAACAAGCTCATTTCCTTCGGTACACGAAAAAGACCGAATTGACTGTGTATGCGGTTCCAGCTTAAGCATTCTCCGGTGAATCTGATCTTTTGATATGATATCTCCCGGTTTCTGCCCTTCTTCATACATACTGAAGCAGAACCCATTTATGCCGTCGCTTAAAACTTCATGGAATAGATGTACAGTCTCGTCACCGGCAAGCTCATCGATATAAGCCAGTTTTGCCACGCTGTCCGATTCTTTAAACTTGAGATATTTTTCTTTTCTAAATGACATGTTTCTTTTACTCTAGATTAATTTTTATAGCTCGCCGCGTCTTTCTACCAGTTCATTCTGAATTTCTCTTGCCCTTTTTTCTGATAAGTCATAGGTCAACATTACCCAAATCGCTAAACCAGCTGTAATTGCAGGTATTGCAATATCAGCTATTCTCAGGTTCGTCAATGTTTCTACAGTTTGTGTTGCTGAATTCTGATCAAACCCAACCAATTCCAGAACCAACCCACCTAGAACTAATGCAAGGGCTTGTCCAAGCTTTACCATCCACCAATAAATAGCTCCGAATGTGCCTTCTTTTCTCGGCATTCCATTTTCGAGTTCATCTAAATCACAAACGTCAGCAGTCATACTCATCATGAGTGTGAAAAGCCCTCCAAGACCAAAAGCCATAAATGGAATAGGCATAAAAATTAACCATGGATTTTCGGGGCTGAATCCCCACCATTTCAAAATATATCCTACAATAGAAAGTGCTGTAGAGATTATGAAAGCTTTACGTTTTCCGAATTTATTTGAAATCCAGGAAACTATAGGAATAACCAGGAATGCAGTAGCAACTGCGGTTATAGTAGAGAACCAAGCAGGCCAGTTCCCTGCCAGTCCGTAATCCCCGTTAAACATATAAAACACTATAATGAAATAGCTAAATGAAGCGACTAACTGAAACCCGTTGAACACTAAAAATGTTGCGACGCAAAGCTTTACAAAAGGTTTGTTTTTTGATACTTCAACAATACTTGCAAAAAGATCTTTAAGGTTAGAAAGCGCCGACTTAAAGTTGATGTCCTTTCGGTTCTCCATATTCGAAGCATCAATTCCCTTACAGAAAATTGCGGGTAATAACCCTAAAGCCAAGCATATTACTCCTACAACTACTGATAGTTGTCTCACTCCTACTGCTTGGCTTTCAAATAAATCAGGATCAGCAATTAATACCCAAAACCATGGAACTATCATCCAGGCTATTTGACCTACTGTTTGAGAAAAAGCCATTAGTCGCGTTCTCTCGTTATAGTCAGATGTCATTTCATAACCGAGACCAATCAACGGAGTTGCAAACATGGTATTCCCGACCAAAAACACCATAGACATGATCAGGAAATACCAAAAATTGTAAGTTTGAGAATTGGTTTCATCCAACTGCCAGAGCAAGATGAAAAACAGGCCACTCAGTATTGCACCAACAAAGATGTAAGGTCTTCTACGTCCCCAATCAGATTTAGTGTTATCAGAAATAAAACCCATTATTGGATCTGTAAGCGCATCAAAAATTCTAGGAAGCCCGCCTAACAAACCAGCCAAGAAAGGATTCATTCCAAATGCTGTAAGCAAGAAAAACATAAATACTCCCAACGCTCCAGGGAGTAAATTGAGAACCAAATGACCTGCGCCAAATGCAGATTTTTGTAAAAGAGGGACTTTTCCTCTTACTGATGCCTGTTGATTAGCCATTAACTTTTGCTCATTTTTTTAATTGATCACTACCGTTTGTACTGCATTACCACTGATTGCGAACTCTGTTTTCTTTCCTTTCAAATCCAACTGGAAGCTTTTTGCTTCTTCACTCTGGTTTAGAATTACTACTACAATTGACTTGTCCGGGTTTTCAACTGCTGTCAATAAAATCTCTTCATCGTCGTGAGAATGACCTATTCTCATTGCGCCTGGTCTTATGTATCTGCTGAAGTGAGACATCGTGTAATACAAAGGCGTGAAGTAAACTTCGTCTTGCTCAGGATCAACTATAACCGGAGCCAAACACCAGTTCTTTGCCCAGTTTGGTCCACCCTGTCTGTCCAGAACCATATTCCAGTCAACCCAACCATCTACCCAATTATTCAAGGTTCCGATCATATCTCTTGCATATCGGTAAACGGGTACATATTTCGGGTGTAAATATTTTTTGTCTTCCGGAGCCCAGTCCCAACCCCAATCTGTTGCTTCTTTGCTCCAGTACCATTTATCATCTTTCCATACAGGAACTTCGGCGTCTGCGGTTGCTTCGGTTTGAATCAGATATTTATCCGGCGCGGCATTGTGTGCATATTGAAGAGCTTCCGGAAAAACGTCGTATGTACTTCCATACCAATGCACCGCAGCTCCATCGAAATATTTTTTTGCTTCTTCATCTCCGTACATAGCATCGATCCACTCGATCATTTCGGAATCACGATTTTGATCGTATCCCAACAGAACAACGTCTTGCGCATCTTTTTCTAACTGTGGCCCCAAATGGTTGATAACAAACTCATTCATTTCCTCAGGAGAAAAATGCATACTCTCCCAGTTACTGTCGTTGCCAAGTGGTTCATTTTCTACGGTAATTCCCCAGATGTCAATTCCTTCCTGTTTGTAAGCATCTAAGTATTTTGAGAAAAACAGCGCCCATGTATCATAATATTTTGGAAGCAGCTTTCCGCCTTTCCAGTCGTTATTGTCTTTCATCCATGGTGGAGCAGTCCATGGCGATGAAATGATCTTAAATCCATCTTTTGACACTTCCATTGCATCTTTGATCATCGGAATGATATCATCCCGGTCTTCTTCGATAGAAAAATTCTCCAGCTCCATATCATTCTTTACAGGCGCATAAGAATAATTACCCAAAGAGAAATCGCTCGAATTGATATGAGTCCGTGTTAATGAATATTTTGCGCCGGATTCTCCGAAATAAGCTTCAATGATCTTATCTCTGTTTTCCTGACTTAACTCATTTAACAAATAGGCCGAAGCCTCTGTGAAAGAACCTCCGAAGCCCGTGATCTTCTGAAATGTTTGTTCAGGATTGATAGAAATGTTCACAACTTTATCTGCTTCAGGAAAACTATCTAACTTGGTTAAGCTGTTCCCTTCTTTCGATGTTTCATATACTTCAATGTCCATAGTTTCAGTATTTGAGCAGCTTAAAGTGATCATTAAAAAAAGCAGGAATATGTAATGTGTTATTTCTTTCATATTTCAGTTCTACTGATTTTTCTTAGCTTGAATTTCTGCATTGGTTCGCGGCACTTTTACAGTTTTCATCAGCTCCTCGACATCCCCACCAAATGTTTTTGTGACTGGCTTTCCGTCTCTGGTCAATCCTTCAAAAACACCTGCATCCACCATTTCCCAAAGAGGATACTTTGCTTCTGATTGGAGGTTTATTAATCCAAAATGATTTTCTGACCCTAGTTGATTTTCAGCATCTTTCCACTTCTCATCAAAAGCCTCGAAATAGAACACAGAAACTTTATTCTCTTCTGACCAATCTCTGATCAGATCGTGATATCTGCCCATTTTAAATTCGTCTGTAGCTTTGGATCCGTTATCTCCATAAAAACCATTCGATATGGTTGCCCATCCTGTTTCTCCAATATGAACAGGTTTGTTGACTCCGATGCTTTCCATGTAATCAACTACGCTTTGATACTGAGATGTGGCATAGTTCAATGATCGTTGCATTGCGGCTTCGATCTTTTCTTCATCAGAAAGATTTAGTTCATTATCTCTCACGCCCCAAAAATCCGGATTGTAGTGAGTGTCATGCATCGGATAAGTGTGCATGGAAATGTAATCTACTGATCTGATCAGCTCATTCAGATCTTCTTTATGGTATTCTTCACCGCCACCGCCCCATGAAGCGAAATTATCTGAACTTGTGATCCACAGATCTTTTGGTAGTTTTCCTTCTTTCTTTAAATTTTGAAGATGGCTTACCCAGTGCAAAATAATTCCCGGTTCAACCCAATACTCTTCCTGCCAGTGAACCATTGCTTCATTCCCAACTGCTATAATCTTAACGATGTCAGGATATTTAACAGCTAAATTAACAGCCCTTTCAATTTCTTTGACATTTCTCGGGCTGTCTTCATTACGAATTCTATCAGGTTTTTCAGTCCAGGCATTTTTTGCATCGATCCAGGCTCCCATCATCACATACATTTCAAATTCGGGATCTTCTTTTTTCAGCTCAGAAATTGCCTCCAACAATCTGGGAACAGCATCCAGATATACGTTGTAAGTTCTAACGATCTTGATGCCCATTGCTTCCAGCAAAAGCATATCCTCTTTTAATTCTTTTATTGCAGGAACTATATCTCTGGAAAGTTCTCTGTAGCCACTGTATGAAATTGCCTGGTATTCCGGATTTCTCAGAATCTCTTTTGCTGAAATGTTTTTTGAACTCATTTTTTTATCCGTTCTATTACCGCAAGCCATCAAAAGCGTAGAAGCCAAAAGTGTAATTACAGTTAATAGTTTTGTCATTTGTTTACGGTTATTATTTCTGAGTGTGGTTTATCGAAGATCTTTTTCTTGTATTGAAACAGTGATCTGTTTTACTCTTCCTGATCTTTCAAATACTTCGCTCGCTAAATTTTCATCCAACTCCGGTGTTTCAAAGCTTTTCGAAGATCCATCACTTAGATCCACATCTAATCTACTTTTGTCTGAAATCCGGTAGATCACGGGAACCTGACAGCAAGTAAATCCTAAAGCATTTTCAGGTAATTCGATCCTATATTCGTTCTGATCTACTGATACCAGATCGAATGATTTCTTTTCTGTTGAGAACTCTTCTTTTTTCAGAAATGAAGGATCAAAACTTAGTCTTCCGTCTTTGATCTCTATGCCCAGTTCTCCGATTCTTACCAAAACATCTTCCTTAACCTGTCCCGTCATTCCCGGTTGCTGAGCTCCACGATGTGCCGGTGTATGTGAGTATGGATCAGTAGAAAAAGCCCCGTATAATTCCGGTGATTTGTGAACACCAATGCCCTCTCCTATTTCATCGAAGTGTTTGGCTAGTTCTTTTGCAATATCTTTATCAACATTGGCTTCATCAGCTCTCTCACATACTTCATAGACAGCGAGGTGTAGTTTAGAAACCATGTGCCAATAAATAGACCCGAGTCCTTCATATCCAAAGAAAGTACCTGACCTGCCGGTAAATGATTTGTGATCAAATACGTTCTCAAAAACTCCAAGAATTAGTTGTTCTTCCTTTTCTACTAATGATTTGTATTTATCTGATAAGTCAGATAATCCCTTTTTGAGGTCGCGGGCATTTCTAAAGTTTCCATTAAAATGGTATTCACCATTAACATCTTTTGTTATGATTCGATGATTTCCATCCACTTCAAGCTTTTTAAGAAGCTCTGATCTATTTATTTCTTCTTTGGGAATAGTATTTTTATCGAGGAAACCCGGTAATTCTTTGTTCGGGTACAGGATATAACTCTTTTGATCATCACGATACAACGCACTAGCACGGAGTGCATCCAGAACGTTAAGTTCTTCTTTCGGGCTAAGATATCCTGAACTAAGTACTGCAACCTGACCTTCCAGCATTTCATCCAAATGAGAAATAGAAATCCGATCAACATTGATACTCATCAGGTTATAGGCATGATACAGATCATCTTCTCTTTGGTTAGCTTCTATAGAATGCTCCAAAAATTCCAACGCTGTACTTACAAAACCCTTGATCTGATCTAATTCGATTTTAACCGACTCACCACTAAAACCGTGATCATAAATTTGATTTCTGTATTCGCTACCGGCAAGTCCAAGCTTGTCAGTGATCTTTTTTCGTTCTGAATCACTGATAGAGCTGTTTAATAATGTCTGATTGTTCACCAGTACATCATTAATGGAGTTAAATAATTTTGCTAACTCTTCAGAAACTGAATATGAATTAGATTCAACGTCTGCCAAAACAGGTTCTATGAACTTCAAAAATCTTCTCAGATAATAGAGAGTAACCATTGACACACCATTACCCACTAAAGCGTTGTTTGCATCATTCCACTCAGGACGCTGAGTATTCATCCAGATACCTGCTTCAGGAATAAAGTTGGAAATTTTTGCCAATACAGTAGCAAGGATCTTCTCTAAAAAATTAACGTGATGGATTTCTTCTTTTTCGCTACCAAATAAGGCTCCGTCGGCTCCTCTTTCTGCTACTTTTTGTCGAATTGACTTATCTGATTCTTCATCAAATTCGATCGTGTCCTTTGGATCACTTACAATATCCTGATAAGACTTAATACGATAAGGAACATTTGCGTATACAAAGCTTTCTTCTCCGAATAATGTTCTTAAAGCTTTGGGATCATATTTCTCATAGAACTCAAGGAACTTCAACAAATAGATGATCTGATGATCACCCCAGTATCCTATGTAAGACCACGGATCATCCGGTTCTATGGTTTCCCAATCAAAACCATCTTTAGTAACTCGATAAGGATTGTAGCCGTCAAAAGTGGTCGCGTTTAAAAACTTGAAGATCATCCCTTCTAAAAAATCCGGGTATGAATAAACCAGTGCTTCCCAATTCTGAAAGATGTCTCTCCAGTTTCCTTCGTAGTCTAAGATCTTTGATCCATCAATTTCACTGTGCGTATTGATGGAAAACTGATTCCAAGGTCTGCTCGGATCTCCGTGACGTCTGCTGAATTTCAGTGGTAGGTATTCTTTGGCAAGTCTTATCAGATCAACATCTAAAATGTTTACCAACCATTGATTTAACTCTTTTTTATCAAAGGAATCTTTTAATGAGTTTATGAAATCAGAGTTCCTGTCAACTACTTGCTTACTAGCTTTTCTTAGATAAGTAACAAAATCCTTTTTTTCGATCTTGTAATTTTCATCAAAAGTTCCACCTCTCATTATATTGAACAATACATTCGAATAATGACGTGTATCGTTTAGGACATCACTGGTAAGTTGAAGCCCGTCAGCGCCGGCTACTAGTTGCTTTAATTTTTGAGTACCTCGTTCTATATCCTCATCTATCACTTTGGTTAAACCTGAATCATTTTTGATTTCGTGATTCAACCTTACCACATGAGCTTGATCCAGATTTACATTTGCAACAAAAGACCATTTCTTCTCAGAATTTCCGGACAGATCGATTTCAGATTCAATAAAATAAGCGCCTTTCTCGCCTTTTATATCTGTTTCTTGCTGAATTCTTTTGCCGGCTCTGAATTCATCTAATTGTTTTGAGGAAAGCAGATAGTTGGCGTTCTCTAATCCATATGACCAAACCGCATTTGCTTTCAGAGCTTCACTTGGTTCTGCTTTATCAACTATAATTGCACTTAAAGCAAAAATACCTAAGCCTGAATCTTTAACTAGCTCACTTCTTTTGTAAGCATCAACAAGATTACTTGCTCTGGTTTGCAGATCAGCGCTAACGCCATATGGCATTATATTTTGCAAGCCATCTAAAACAGTAACTTTTCTGTTTTTTGAACCGGAATTGGTCAAACTAGATTTTTTTACAAAACCGTACAGATTACTGGTATTCCATTGATATCGGAAAGTTAAATCCAGGTCATGGTTGATCTCCTCAAACATGATCTTATTGCCAAATCGATTCTTATATAAATTTCTGGTCGTTTTAAACTTGCTCTCATTTCTAACTGAAAAAGGCTCCCAGATCTTAATATCACCGTCAGTAGCAATCTGGAATATAGTTTTGCTCCCTGTGATGTCTTTTAGATCAGTGATCTTATCATCGGTATAGTATGGAAACAGTGCGTATTCGGAGTTCTTTCGTCCTGCTGTAAGTGCTCCATTGCTTGAAATAAAGATCCAATGGTTAGAATCACTCACTATGCTCATAAAAAATGGCCGCATAGCATCATGGTTTGATATTTTAAACCACGATTCTTCATTTATTTTTTCAAAGGAAGTGGACACGGAAATTAAAGTAGTTAGCTAGTTTAAATTTTTGTTTGTGAAACGGCTCTATTATTCTGAGTAAACCCTGACATAATCGATAGTCATACTTTGAGGAAACCTGGTTGCCTGATTAGGTGAGCCTACATAATTACCCCCAACAGCTACATTCAGTATCAGAAAGAAAGGATCATTATAAACCCATTCATTTCCTGCGTTTTCAATTTGTTCTTTAGTAACTGTGTGATGAAGAAATCCATCTACATAAAAATCTATTTTATCTGTAAACCACTCGGCTGCAAAAACATGAAACTCAGTGTCAAAACGACTATTTGTTAGATTGTAGTCACCGGAGATACCGTTTCCTGCTGAGTATCCCGGACCATGAACCGTACTGGCAATTTTGGTTGGCTGTTGCCCTCTGAGTTCCATAACATCAATCTCACCTATCTGTGGCCATATCTCATCACCATTAGGTGTTCCGAGTAACCAAAAAGCAGGCCACAACCCTTGTCCGAACGGCGTTTTAATTCGAGCTTCAATACGCCCGTATGTTATCTCGAGTTTATCCTGAGTAGTTATTCTGGATGATGTATAATTTGCGCCATCAAAACTTTCTTCCCGAGCCGTAATTATAAGATTCCCTTCACCATCTAAAGCTGCATTCTCTGTTCGATCAGTGTAATATTGAAGTTCGTTATTTCCCCAACCATTCTGCCCTCTTCCGATTTCAAAATTCCATTTTGATTGATCTAATGTAGCGCCTGCTGCTCCATCAAACTCATCACTCCAAATCAACTGCCAGTCAGTTCCTTCATCTGTAGAAGTACATCTAAAAAACAGGAGTAGTGGTAAAAACAGAATCGCTAAACTCTTTAATTTTGTTTGTGATCGCATTGATTTCATAATTATCTGATCCCCAATCTCAATTTTTGAAGAAGTAAATGTTGTCTACAAAAATATTTGAAACTGTATTGTCGGAAACGAAGAAAATCAATCCGATCTCAGAACGGTCATTGAGTCCGTTGAAACTGCTAAGCGGTATATCTAATCCTAACCATGAATCCTGTAGCAATATGCTTGAGCTTATTGTAAATGAACCTGATGTCTCACCATCTCCAACTGAGTTAAGTAATAGCAATCTGATAAAATCACCTGATTGAACGGCTTCATTAACTTTTATGTCTACATGAAAATGAGTCATTTCGGTTGCGTCAATACTTGGAACGCTATCGAACAGGCCAATGCCTACAAAATTTAGTTGTGTATAGTTTATTACACCATTTCCGTCTACGATAAGATCTGCGCCGCCTGACCCTGTACCACCTTGTGTAGTTTGTCCATCGCCATTAAAGAAACCATTGTAATAATCTACATCTACATTATCGTATGCATCACTAAAAACAGAAATTACATTTGCAGCATCTCTTGTTGGAGTGGGGGCTGAAACAAAAGTCCCACGGGATTCTACAGTCAATGATCCATCTGCATCTATCCCTCCAACAGAAGCCGTAATTACAGCCGATCCCTGAGCTCCTACTAATACATTTCCCAGTTCGTCAACTTCGGCAGTTGAAGTATTGCTGGATGCAAACTCAAAGTAAGCTGCTGCTGAATTAACGGATTGATCTGTACCATCTGCCAGATTATAGATCGAGTTTAAGCCCGATAACGAAGTTCTAACCCCTGTAAAAGTACTTGTTGTCTCATCTTCTCCATCAAGCATTTCGAAGCGTGGTTGACCAATCGTACCAAGAAATTCAAATTTTACTTCGTCAATCCAAACCGTATATCCTTTATCCTCTATTGGACCAAAAGAGTAGAAGAACATTCCTTTTTCTGATGTTAGTTTAGAAGCATCAGGAATTGGGATAACGTATTTCTTCCAGTTTGTGTTAGCTCTGAAATCAGTAACCTCAGCAGTAAATTTATTCTGATCCAGATCATTCCCAAAGCCAACAACTCCTAGCGGTACTGATTCTGTTGCTTTTGCATAGAATGTCAATGCATTATACTCGGAAAGATCTCTTGGGCTTGTAGTAAAAAATGTACCGCCGGCATAAGAACCTCTTGGATCGTTTACATCAGGAACTGCAAACCTCATAGAAGAACCTATTCCATCTGATGTAACTTCGGTATCTACTTGAAAAGCATTAAGAACAGCTCCTTGAAAAACTGCGTATTCTAACCCTCCACTAAATCCGTCAACAAAAACATTAGGATTATTTGTCAGGTCGGCTTCTTCTAGTCCATCTACTGATCGTTCGCAACCTGTTGTAATTAAAATTAGCAATAAGCCTGAAAAAATAACCTTTGTCATAATTTTTGTAGTGCTTGTATTCATCTTTTTGCCTCTCATTAATTTCTTATGTCGATTTGGATATAAGTACTGATTTGCCACTCAGTTCCATTATCAAAGCCTGGTGCAGTTGGCTCCGGAACACGTTCCCCAGCATCATTTGTAGTGTAGGTTGGAGCATAGCGAGGTGAAAAATCATTAAGTGTTCTGAAAGTCCCTCTTACACCTAATCGAGTTTGCGGAACATTGAACCAATCCGGTTTACCTAAGCTCATTGACAAGTCTGCCATCAACTGAAGTGGATATGTAAGATTGAAATCTCTATGATAATCGTATGGACCCCAATCATTAACTTTTACTGAACTACTCAGCATCAGCTTTTTTCTTATCATTCGAACATCAGCGCCAAATCTTTCCAACATTCTTGGGTCACTTCCATTTGCTTGTGCATTTCCACCGTATAAAAGAGCAATTATTCCCGTTTCTCTGTTTAGTTTTGATACAATTCTCGCATTAACTTCTATGAGATCTCTTGCTGGTGGAGCTCCATCAAATGGGAACAATGTTCTTCCATCAGGCAGAATACCTATTGCAGCATCCTGTGTTGTTGGCAGATGACGATAGACAAAACCCAGACTTGCAGAAAACTTTGATTCCTCCATCATATCGTTATTCCACTCATAGAAGAATGAACCCGGAGTTTGATCATAGGTAAACAGAATCTCTCCGGCTATTTGCTCTCGGTTTGACCTTACAATAAAAGGATCTGCCAAAATATTTCGTGGGCGTCCGGGAGCACCAACATCACTTGGAATTGGTCCTTCGATAGGTTTTTGCCACAAAAAATTAGGAGCTATCTGAAGGTTGCCGATCGAATAAGTAAAACCTGTCAGGAAATTATATTGGTTACCACTTCCACTGTCTTTTAGCCTCCAGCCTGTGTAGGTAATTGTTGGATCTGCCCCACCGTTAGCAACTAAACCCATGATTGCAGATTGAGCATACCAATTAAAAGTACCGCCGGTATATGTGAACTTTAACTTTCCACCGAAATTATCCATTGGCTTGATCTCATCCTGATACACACGGGTGGTATCGCCTTCATCTCTTATGAGTTGGAATTCACGTCCGTTTAGCGGTTGACCTGCCCATAAACCTCCAACTTCTACGCCAACTTTTCCAAACTCTCTGTCTGCATAAAGTGAAAGTCGTCTGGTCTTAGGCTGTGGAATAGCAAAAGAACTATTCACATCTGTTCCCTGCTGCTCAAGATCTTCGTGGAAGATTCCTGTGAAATCTGTCTTCCCGTAAGTTTTTGAATACTTTATCAAGAAAGCAGGATTGGCTCCCCACCAAAGTTCTGGTCCGAACGCTAACTTCAATCCATCAAACTGTTTCTTTCCTTCTACTTCAACTCCGGCCGGAGCTGCTCCGTTATATATATCTATATTAGGTCCATAATTAGCTTCAGGATATAAGCCAAAGAAATCTCCTTCATAAGCCCAGTGATAATGACCTGTTCTGTAAAATCCGGTAAGATTAAAATACTCCTGATCCCAGTTAAAACTTGAGCTGTAGATAGCTACCCTGTTCATGGACTCATCTGTAATTAGACCATTTCTGCCTTCAAGTTGAACCGGCCGACCTCTGTTTTCATAAAAAACCTCATCAATTGGATTCAGAGGAACATTTCCTAATACATTGAAATCTACATTAGCTCTAACGTTAGGCGCAGGATTCGCTTCTATTCCAAAGTAAATAGACTGCATATGGTCAAAACCCTGCTCGTTTGGATACACTTGTTCTGTGGCATCTGCATCTTTCGGAGTAGTGATTAAAGTTCCACCCGTATTGTACGTTTCGAAGTCTGCTGTAAATCTGCTGAGTTTAATTGCTCCGCCTGACTTTCCCTCCAAAGCTGCTTTATCGGCTCTGGCTTTCAGTTGTGCATCTCCGAGTGAAATATCACCGAAATATTGATTTAACCTGTTCTGGGTTACTCCTTCTTGAAAAGGATCAAACTGATGAACCTCTTTTAAAACGTAATAAGCTGCTCTTGGAAACAATTCGTAAAACCCTTGGGAGTTGGTAGTACCTTTTGCTGTAATTCCAAACCATTCTTCATTCATATTGTTTTCGCCTTCCTGAAAATCAAACTGATATCCGCCATTTGCCCAAGAAGCATTTACATCATGAATGCTCAAATTTACTGTTTGTCCGTATTTCCACCATCCATCACTGAACTGAAAGGTATATCCACCTAGCGAGTTGTCTGCGCCACCAAGTCCTGCTACATTTTCGTAAATAGCTTTCCAGTTGTTAAGCTGATATCTGGCCTGGGCAGCTTGGTCTTCCTGTACCGTTCTTGCATTAAAGGCGTCAGAGCCAAACTCCGTAAGTAAAACGGGTTTTCCATATTCATCAGCTACTCTGTCAAACAGATCGGTAAAAGTTAACCCTCTGTAAACGTTCGTACCAAAGATATCAGCATCAGGTACTTCTTCAGCAATAATATCCATGAATAATAAATCTCCGTTACAAATCGCAATCGGATGTCCTGTATCTATCCTCTTCATCTCTACAATTGCTTCGTTGAACAATTTGTACATAGCTCGTGCTCTTACTGTAGATCTGCGGTCTTCTATCGGAATGTCTTCTGTTTCAGCCCCATCCCAGAAAAGTCCGTAGTTATTTTCATTTCCTAAAAGAAATAACAGTAACCCTGGCGTATCTTTATATTCCTGAACTAGTTCTGTGACCTCATCAATTAAAAGCGCTTTCACACGTGGATCAGAATAATCTGTATTGGGTTGCCAAACTCCATCAATAGTTAATCCGTATCTACCAAAAGAATGGTTAAGCATGGTATAGATACCATAAGTTTCATAGATGTAAGTGATCCATTCTTTAGGAATGCCCGTGTATACACGAATAGAATTAACCCCCATATTTTGAAGCAAAGCCATCTCATCATCAAGTGCTTGCTTTATAAATTCCGGAGTTTGATTCCATAAACTATAGTTGAAGTTTGTACCTATTGGAAAGTAATCCCAATTCATTCCATTTATTACCTTCGGTTCGCCATTTACATGTAGCTCCCAACCCTCATCCGTATTTTGGACAACCACCTGTTCAGCTTGACCAATTACTGAAGTAGTAACACCTAGCAAAATTGTTAAAATCAAGATGGGTTTTTTCATATTCATAACTGTTTGGATTTAGCGCTTACGTTTTAGCAGTTCCTGATTTTTTACGACAACTATTTCATTTATTTATTGGAGTGTAAAATCAGTAGAACAGATTTCCAATATTTACAATGTATATACAGCTACTAAAAAAGCGCTTTTCTGTTATTTAAAGTGCGTTTTATTCTTAATAAGAGTGGATTTATTAAACCAAGTTCATTTTAAAGCATCCTTCATTTTAAACTGGTTGTATATACTTTATAAAGGTAAGTGCACAAATATTTGGCTTAATTATTAGAGACATTAACTATCAAAGACAGAATTTTATCTCTTTAGTATTACCACAAAAGTCATGAAGTTTTAAGAGGTAGAAAGTCACTTAATTATTGGATAAAAATTTATGAAGTCTTCTTTCTATTCACATTCCACTTCCAGGTTTAGGCTTTTTAAAAACTCACGAGTTAACACTGTGATTTTTCTAGTTTCCTTTTCCATTATTAACTCAATGGTAAATGCTCAATCCGTAAACATCGGCAAAGGAAGTTACAGCACTGCGTTACCTGCCGCAGCAGTGGGGCCACAAAATGTACATGGTCAAAATATTTCGCCAAAAGTAAGTTCTGATTTTTCAAAACCTATTCAAACAAACGACTTTTGGAGTAGCCTGATATTCCCTTTTTTTGATGACGCCCACTCCAGCGTTCTATATGCACATCCTTTAAATGCAAAGGCCATCAGCTCAGGACTTCAGATAGGATATACAACAAACTCTTTCTTAACCGGGGGAGATTATATTTATCCATTTTCACCTCAGCTCAGAGTAGGCGTTGACGGACTAGCCGTTTCCGAAACAAAAACATCTGACTATGGCGACTGGACTGTTACAGCTCGCTGGGAAAATAACTCGAAATCTATGGAAGCTACTCTGGGGCATGGTTTACCTTTTGTGTTTTTTAAAATAACCGGAGGGGATGCTGTTGTTGCTTCTCAACAAACTCCTTTCATATGGTACAGACAAAATGAAATTTTAGGTTTGACTATAGATGGCAAACATTATGGAATTTTTGCTCCATCGGGCTCTACTTGGTCAGGCTCATCAACTTTTCAGTCTTCTCTAAATGGCAAAGATTATCTAACTGTCGCCCTACTACCTGATTCCCAAACGGCAACAATAGAATTTTTCCAAAAACATGCATACGCTCATGTCACTAATAGTGTGATAGAATGGAATTATGATGAAATTTCTTCCGAATTAACCAGCACATATACTTATGAGTCAGAACTTGTGGACAGCGCTGATGGAAACGTAAATGAAACTCTTACCGTCCTATACCGCCACCAATGGAAGTATTCTGATGATGAACTGACAAGCTATTCTTACACTTCTCCAAGAGGTGAAATGAAGCTTAAACAAGGAAATGTATTTTCGACCGAGCTAAATTTTTCCGGGATTTTACCGACACTTCCTGATCAGGGAGATTATGACCGATCTCAATTACTTACTTATGTAAAACAAGTGGCAAATGAATCATTGCCGGTAGGCCCAACTTATGAAAATGGAAAAGCCATGGGGCGTTTTTCTCATTTGGTTCATATAGCTGATCAACTGGGAGCAACAACCGAAAGAGATTATTTTTTAGATCAGCTGAAATTCAGATTAGAAGATTGGTTTACTGCCGGGGGGTCTCAGGAATATTCTTATAATGAAGAATGGGATGTGCTAACTGGATATCCATCCGGTTTTGGAGCAGACAATCAAATTAATGATCATCATTTTCATGCAAGTTATGCAGTTATGAGCGCTGCAACTATTGCTCAATATGACAGCAGTTGGGCATCTCAGGAAAATTGGGGAGCAATGGTTAATCTTCTTATTAAAGACGCTAACAACTGGGATCGAACCGATACACAATTCCCGTTTTTAAGATCTCATGATATCTATGCAGGCCACTCCTGGGCTTCAGGCCATGGAGCTTTCGGAGATGGCAACAATCAGGAATCCAGTTCTGAATCAATGAATTTTGCTGCTGCAGCTTTTCTTTGGGGGCAAGCTACCGGTCAGCAGGAGATTCGCGAACTCGGAATTTTTCTTTATTCTACCGAGGCAACTGCCATCGATCAATACTGGTTTGATGTTGAAGATGAAGTGTTTCCACAGAATTACTCCCACAAAGCATTAGGAATCGTTTGGGGAAGCAAAGGAGTTCACGGAACATGGTTTGGCGGAGAGCCCGAATTTATTCACGGAATCAATATTCTCCCAATAACCAGTGCTTCCATGTATTTGGGAAGAAATTCTGATTATGTAATCGCAAACTATAATGAGGTTGTTGCTGAACGGGGTGGTCAACCAACTATTTGGAAAGATGTGTTCTGGGAATATCTGGCGCTGGCTGATCCCGATCTTGCACTGAGTTACTATTTAGCTGATCCTAATTATAAACCGTTTGACGGAGAATCCAGAGCGCATACTTTGCATTGGCTATACAACCTGAAAAAAATGGGAACTCCGGTAATGAATGTTTTTGCTGACACGCCGTCTTATTCTGTCTTTATGGATAAAGAAGGATTCCTCACCTATGTTGCTTACAATCCATCTGCAGCAGAACAATTGGTTACTTTCTCCGACGGCTTTTCAATGATGGTGCAACCAAAGTCCATGAATACTGCAACCGGAGATACTCCTGTTTCAATAGATGATTTTGATGAAAAACCACAGGATTTCAGTTTATCTCAGAATTATCCAAACCCTTTCAATCCTGAAACGAATATTACATATAATCTTCCAAAAGCAGGTAATGTCTCACTTGAAGTGTATTCTTTATTGGGACAAAAATTAGCCTCTTTAGTTAGTAAGAGACAATCAGCAGGAACACATACAATTCAGTTTGATGCTTCTTCCTTATCAAGTGGCGTATATTTTTATAGATTGAAATTTAACGGTCAAATTATGATCAAAAAGATGACTTTGTTGAAATAACTATAGTGAGTACTTTCTGGAACTTGAAAAACCCGAAATAAGAGCCTATTACCTGATGAGTACAACCAACAAAACCAATCGCTCCGCATTTATCATTGTTACCTCCCTCTTTTTTATGTGGGGATTTATCACTGTTTTAGTTGATGCTCTTATTCCCAGATTAAAAGATGTTTTTGAGCTTAGTTATTTTGAAGCAGGTTTAGTACAGTTCGCTTTCTTTACGGCCTACGCTGTTTTTTCGATTCCCGGTGGAAAGATCATTTCCAAAATTGGATACAAAAAAGGAGTAGTGATCGGACTACTTACAATGGGATTGGGTTGTTTTTTGTTTTACCCCGCTGCTGATTTCAGAGTTTTCGGTGTTTTTCTTTTAGCAATGTTTGTACTGGCAGGTGGCATTACCATTTTACAGGTTGCGGCTAATCCTTACGTAGCAGCTCTGGGTCCCGAAAGCTCTGCTTCAAGTCGATTAAATTTGTCTCAAGCTTTTAACTCTCTCGGAACATTTATAGCACCCTTGGTCAGTGCGGCTTTTATACTGAGCAGTAGTGTTTTGAGTTCCAAAGAAGTCTCAAATCTATCTACATCAGAGCAAGAAGCTTATTATGTAGCAGAAGCTGCCGCTGTACAAAGCCCATTTTTGATTCTGGCCGGCGTGATCATTTTACTGGCCATAATTTTCGCAGTTATAAAGCTTCCCAAAATTCTTGAAGGAGATGAAGACAAAAACGGTAGCTACAAAATTGCTTTAAAAACACGTCATTTGATGCTGGGAGCTATAGGTATATTTGTATATGTAGGTGCCGAAGTAACCATTGGCAGCTATATGGTGAACTATTTCCTGACGCTCGATATCGTTGAATTAATACGGAATAGCGGATTTATGCCCGGACTTGCAGAACTACTTTCCGGAACAGGAATCGATCAGGCAACACCGGCTCAACTTGCAGGTTCTTTTGTAGCACTTTACTGGGGTGGAGCCATGGTTGGTCGATTTATAGGATCGGGTTTACAACTGATTATCAAACCATCAAAACTGCTTGCATTGTATGGCTTAATTAATGTCGGATTATTATTTATCACAATGAATTCATCCGGGTTACTTGCTGTATGGACTGTACTTTGTATCGGACTTTTCAATTCCATTATGTTTCCAACCATATTCACTCTTGCTATTAAAAAGCTTGGAAAACATACTGCACAAGGATCCGGAATTTTATGTACAGCTATAGTAGGTGGAGCATTTATTCCACCTCTGTTTGGTTTCTTTGCTGATATATGGACGCTACAAGTAGCATTTTTCATTCCAATACTTTGCTACTTATACATTAGCTGGTATGCGAAATTTGGCTCTGAAGCTCCGGTTATACCGTCTCCCGAATCTTAGGCTTTTGCTTTTTCACATGATTGATATTGATCAACTCACCAATCAATCCGGTAGAAAGTAATTGAATACCAAGTACCATCAACAGAATACCAAGGAATAGTAATGGTCGATCCCCAATTCCTTTATTGAAAAATAATCGAAGAACTGCTAAATATGCGTTGATCCCGGTTCCGAATAACAATAAAACTATTCCAAACGTACCAAAGAAATGCATCGGCTTTTGGAAATAGCGTTGAACAAAAAGAATTGTAATAAGGTCTAAAAAACCATTTATAAAACGAGATAATCCGAATTTGGTAGTACCATACTTTCGTGGATGATGCTTTACGATCTTTTCACCGATTCTGGTAAAGCCCTCTTTCTTGGCAAGCATCGGAATATATCGATGAAGCTCTCCGTATAAATAAATATTATCGATAACCTCTCGTTTATAAGCTTTTAATCCACAATTGAAATCATGCAGATGAATACCTGCAGCTTTACGTGTCACATAATTGAAAAACTTTGAGGGCACTGTTTTTGAGATTGGGTCAAAACGTTCTTTTTTCCACCCACTCACCATATCCAAACCGCCTTTTAGCATCTGGATCATTTCGGGAACTTCATTAGGATCATCCTGAAGGTCGGCATCCATGGTAACAACATACCTCCCTCTCACTTCCTCGAAACCAGCCTGTAGCGCTACACTTTTTCCATAATTATGACCAAAACTGATACCTCTTACTTCCCCGTGTTTTAAAGCAAGTTCTTTTATTACTTGAAACGAAGTATCGGTTGAACCGTCATCTACAAAAATAATCTCATAAGAGTATGTTCCTGAAATTGATTCTTCAATAGCCTGAACTAATTCTGCTAAAGATTCTTCTTCATTAAACAATGGAACTACAATACTGATATCGAATTCAGGACTTTCTTTTGAATTTTCCAAAATGCTTTCTTTTAAAATAGTTCAGAAATGATTTTCTTTGGTGAATTAAAGATGACAAAATACACTTTATACCCGCTATGAAAAAATTGTATTACTCGATGGGCGAAGTTAGTAAGCTTACCGGACTTGCTCCACATGTTTTAAGAAGTTGGGAAAAAAATTATTCCGAACTTAATCCCAAGAAAAACAGCGCCGGAAACAGAGCTTATAAAGAAGAAGAAGTCGAGCTCATATTCAAGATCAAAGAGTTGCTTGAGGAAAAGAAATATACTTCAGCCGGTGTAAAGAAAGTGCTCAAAAAGGAAAAAGAACCGGAATCTGTTTCTTCAACAGAGATACCTTCCGACGTAAGAAAAGACCTGAATGAAGTAAAAGTATTCCTGAATGATCTCTTAGAAAAGCTTTAAACTGATTTCGTTTGATTTTGCTTTCCGGTCATCAGAATCATCAAAAATTGACAACAGATCATAAGTGCAATTCCCACAAGATGAAGAACCTGCAGAACTCTCGGGACATCCAGATAAGCTAACCCTATCCCGATCAAAATCTGTGCAAAGATCAAAGCCACGTTAGTGACTCCCACTTTCTTAAGCTGACCGCCAATCTCTTCTTTCCACAAAATAAATCCCAGATAACCACCTGAAATTGCAAGCAGCCATGAAAATGTTCGATGTATTTCAAAGATCTGACCGAGTGAATCGATCCAGGTTGAACGAGGCGGCACTACATCTGTCATGCTATTTTTTATCACATCAATTTCTTCCCTTACCTGAGTTCCGAGTATCATTTGCAGCACTGAAAGCACCAAAATGATCAACGTAGTAACGTAGAGCTTCTTTCGTAGCGAATTGTCGATATTAATTTTGACAAGATCTTCACTTGTTTTATAAGCACAGTAAAGCAGTAGAGTTACTATCACCATGGCTAAAACCATATGCAGAGAGATCATACCGGGTAGTAAGTTTGTACTTACAACAATAGATCCCAACCATCCCTGAAAACCTGTTAATACAACTGCGGAAGCAGATAAAAAAGTTATAGATCTCTTCGTGCGCCAATAACTAAGAGATCGTAAAAATGTAAGAAAGACAAGAATTCCGATTACCGCACCTACTAATCTATTCAAATATTCGATCCAGGTTTTGGTAGCATTGAATTCTTCTTCCCTTTTAATGTTAGGATCATTTTCAATTTGATGGGCAACTTCATTAAACCCTAATGCTTCAAGATAGCTTACAATTTTTTCGTTCTTTTCCACTCGTTGTTCTACGAATACTTCTCTGTAGTTGCTTGGGAGTTCATCAACTGAAGTGGGTGGTATCCAGCTTCCAAAACATTTTGGCCAATCTGGACATCCCATTCCTGAACCTGTGCTTCTTACTATTCCTCCAACAAGTATCAGAAAAAGAGTTGCAAAAACGGTAGTGATGGCTGTTTTTTGAAAGGAATTTAATTTCATACTTAAAGGTAACAATACTCCTTGAAAATGATTAACTTTGCTTGCTAAAAATTTCAAGATTTTCTGTTTTTCTATGAGTTCTATTGAAGAAAAAATTCAGATCGAACGTTCGTTCACAGATGTAATTTCTGATTATCACCAACTTACCAAGCCAGGTATTACTCTGGCGGTTTTGGCTAGTATGTTGGTAGGCTTTGTGCTAGGCAGCGGAAATGCTTTCAATTTTGTACTGATGATTCATGCTATCATCGGTACATATATGATAGCTGCCGGAACAGGAGCGTATAACCAATTTATGGAGCGTCGACTGGACGGCTTGATGAAGCGTACGGCAAAACGCCCACTTCCTGACAATCGTATTGCAGCTTCTTCCGGAATGTTTTTTTCATTGATCTTAATTTTTTCGGGACTCGTTTACCTGTTCATATTGGTTAATCCATTAGCCGGAGCCATTTCTTTTGCAACCACTTTTATTTATTTGATCGCCTATACACCCATGAAGCAGGTTTCTGCTTTCAATATCGTGATTGGCGCAGTTCCCGGTGCATTGCCTCCGGTTGGTGGTTGGGCAGCAGCTTCGGGAACTATTGAAAGTACTGGAATGTGGCTTTTATTCGGAATCGTTTTTCTGTGGCAGGTACCGCACGTTATGGCGATCGCCTGGAGTTTAAAAGATGATTACTTTGGCGCCGGATTTAAAATGCTTCCAAAAAATGATAAGACCGGACGAAAAACTGCTCTTTGGTCTTTGGTTTGTACTATTCTTCTTTACCCGGTTTCCATTGCTCTGTTTGTGATGGGAATTTCCGGAATGATATTTCTAGTTCTGAGTTTACTACTAGCTACAGGATTTCTTTACTACAGCATTAAATTCCTGAGCGAACGAACTAAAGAAAATTCCCGCAAGTTGATGTTTGCTTCAATCGCTTACCTTCCTCTTGTTTGGGTAGCGGTTTTTATAGATAGATTAGTTTAAGTACAATAGCGAATATCCAATAGTGAGTATTCAATGCTGAAGTGCGCTATTATGGATTATATCTTCCTCTTCATTTACACATAGACCTAGGGCAACATTTATTTATCGAATTCCTTTGGAATTTCACGTTTGAAGTATTCGATACTTTCTTCAATTAGTTTTAAAGGTAGGGATTCCTCAAAAAGAGTGATATTAAAGTCTTCATTTTCATCATCTCTGAATATCTCAATCAATATTTTTTCCTTTGACCATACTTCAATTCCCATTCCATCTCTTCCACTAACATCACTTACAGCAACAACTTGAAAATCCTTAAGTGCATTAGTTCCCATAATTGATTTCCTGTCTAATATTCATCAAGAACCATGCAGATGATTGTAGTCCGCTATGATTTTTCTTAGAAAATCATCTGCTTTAAGGTCAGCTTTTTGAATCCCTAATTTGGTTTGAATGATGTTAGCCGTTCTTTGAACCATCACAAACCAAGTGTTGTATTCGTAGTCCTTTTTTGAAGCCAATACTTCTCTTATTGTCGTAATATCTTCATCGGAAAGAGTTAATACTTGTTCAAAAGTAACTTCATAATCTTCTTCAATCTCGGAGTAAATGGTGTCACTCAACTTTACTTTTTTCCTTGTCTTTATAACACACGTCTTAGCAGCAATATCTCCAAGCCTCTGCCCTTTTCCATTAATTAAAACCGTAATAAATGCCAGAATTCCATTTGTAAATGATACTTCTAATAGCCTAAGCATCCACCGAATTAAATAATTTCCAAAAGACGGACTGCTGCCATCTAACATTACTACTTGTAATCCCATCATCCATTTCCCGATCGATTTTCCATTCCATACAACCTCAAAAATCAGATGGTAAAAGAATACCGGAATGGCCAGAACAGCAATCAATATCCATTCCTGACTACCCCAATGTTCCGATGTTCCCTGAAAGGAAGAACTAACATAACCAAATGCCATAAACGCTATAAAGTAATATGCTATAATTACGAAGCCGTCTATAAAATGAGCTATGATTCTGTCGCCAACTTCCGCAGGTTTATAATTTAACTGTACATGTTGAGATGTTTCAATTCCAACTTTGCTCATTAAAAATTCGTTATTAATTGTTAGTAAAAAGATAGTATTTTAGCGAAGATACACGATTTCAACACACCATAGAAATATCCCAAAAAAAATTCATGCGCGAAGTCACTTTCCTGAGAAAAAATGCTGAAAAATGGAAGAACTTCGAGGAGTTGCTTAAAAAAAATACCAAGAGCTCTTCTGATGAACTGGCTGATCTGTATATAGAGTTGAATAACGATCTTGCATTTGCACAAAGCCTTTATCCAAAGAGTAATACTACTCTTTATCTCAATGACCTCTCTGTTCAGGCTCATAACAGGATCTATAAGAATAAAAAAGAAAAGTCCGGACGAGTAATAACTTTCTGGACCCGGGAAATACCTGAGTTGTTTTCCTATAAACTGAAAGAGCTAAGCATAGCCTTTGCGGTTTTTATTTTTTTCTGCGCTGTTGGAGTGATTTCACAAATGAATGACCCTTCTTTTGCCCGATTGATCCTCGGAGACGGTTACATAAATCTTACAATGACAAATATTGAGAATCAGGATCCTCTTGCTATTTATAAGATGCAGAGCCAGCTTAATATGTTCTTCCAAATCACTTTTAATAATATTCGGGTTTCTTTTATAGTTTTTGCCTTTGGAATCTTTACCGCTTTGGGAACTGCCTATCATTTGCTGAAAAACGGTGTAATGGTCGGAACATTTATTACTTTTTTTAGCAGTTTTGATCTTCTTTCCGAATCAATGCTCGTTATTTTTATTCATGGCGCATTGGAACTTAGTGCAATAGCCATTGCAGGAGCCGCCGGTTTTGTTCTTGGAAACAGCTTTGTGTTCCCGGGAACATATAAAAGAAGTACTGCTTTTATAAAGGGCGCTAAAGAAGGATTGAAAATGCTTATAAGTTTGGTGCCAGTATTTATAATAGCAGGCTTGTTGGAAAGTTTTGTAACCCGATATACCGAAATACCTTTAGCTTTAAGCTTGCTTATTATTCTTACATCTTTCACCTTTATTATTGGTTATTATTTTTACTTGCCGATCCAAATTTATATAAAAAGGAAAAAACTATATGAGTAATTTCATTTTCAAAAAACCCAGAGATCTGGGTGGAATCTTATCAGATACTTTTCTTTATATAAGGCAGAACTATATTTCCTTAGGCAAACCTATTCTATACTTTGTAGTTCCTTTTTATGTGGTTCAGGCTTTTATTCTTCAGGAATATTCATCCGGTTTGTTCGATTCGATCTCTGAAATCGGAACTACCTCCGCCTCTTTGAACAGTTTATTCGGATGGGAGTATTTCTTAAACCTGATACTTTCCATGGTTGCTGTTTCAGCATTGTCTGTAATTACTCTGAAGCACTTTAAATTAACTTCATCAGGAAAAGAGAATGATCTGGAACACATAACTTCAGGAATCTTCCCATTGATAGTATGGATGGGACTATTGTTTATTGTAATCTACCTGAGTATTACTATTGGATTTTTCCTGTTTATAATTCCCGGGATTTATATAGCCATTAAGCTGAGTTTTACCCCTGCAATATTTATCCTTGAGAAAAAAGATATTTTTGATTCAATGAAACGATCGTGGGAAATTTCAAAAGGATTTTGGTGGATCACTTTTGCACTATTGATCGTGATCTACTTCATGGTCTATTTTGCAAGTCTGGCCGTTGGACTTCCAATTGGCTTTATATATGCCTTCGCTTTTGATGGAGGATTAGTGGAATCAAGCTCAGGAGTTTTCTCAACAATTATCTCCATACTCACAGCATTGGGTTCCGTCATAACCACCGGATTTTATGCTGCTATGCACATTGCCTTTGCACTTCACTTTTATAATATAGATGAACGAAAAGAAGGCGGAAATTTACGCTCCAGAATTGAAGGCTTATCTGATTAAAACACCGGTATCTAAATATAGATTTATTTCTGTTCTGTGCTTACTGTTCATAGTTATTTTGAGTACTAAGCAAAGCTACGGACAATCGGAACCTCAGTCTGTGGTTTACGATTCATCCGGTGTTGATGTGCGTTTAACTCACCCGGAAATCATTGAGAGCTATAACAACGATCCTGATTTTATTTACGGTGATGCACTTGAAAATCCAACTTCTCTTTTCGACAGAATTAAAGCAGCATTATACGGTATTCTTTTTGCGATAATTGGGAACCCTGTCGGTAATTTTATTTTCAAGGCTGTATTGATCATTTCCATAGCAATAGTGGTTATTCTATTACTGAATCAGTTGCTGGAAGGAAACCTCACATCCGTGTTTACAGGAAAAAGTGCGGATAAACCAATTTCTTTTCAGATATCCGAAGAGGACATTGAAGAAAAGAATCTGGAGGAACTTAAAGAAAAAGCATTGAGAAACTCTGATTTTCATGCGGCAACACGCTATGTATATCTGATGACTTTAAAGCTGTTGAATCAAAAGGAACTCATCCAATGGACGATCGAAAAAACCAATCTCGATTATGAGAGAGAGTTAGGAGATCACCCTGTTAATCCATTATTTAGTAAGCTCACTACTTTTTATGAATTTGTTGAATATGGTGATTTCGAGATCGACCGATCAGGATATTCCAAAGTAGACAGTCTTTTTTCTAAACTCAGGGAGGAACTGTCTTCATGAATAAGAAAGAAAAAAAGTACCTGTTTACTTTAGGCTGTTTAACTTTAATTGCCATAATGTATCAGTTGATGCAACCTACACCCGTGGACTGGTCCGAAAGTTATTCATCAACCGATAAAAAGCCTTTTGGTGCTTATATCCTCAGTGAGCAACTCCCGGTTCTCTTCCCAAATAAAGAGATCAATGAAAACCAATTTCCCATTTTTGAAGCACCTCTCAACTATGATCAAAAAAACTGGATCTTCATTAACACAGAATTCAGTTTGGATCAATTTGAAACGCAGTTATTAATGGATGAAGTAAATTATGGAAGTCATGTTTTTATATCTGCGCGGAAAATGGAAAACAGTTTTGCGGATTCTCTGGGATTTGAACTTAACCAAAAACTTCCTTTAATAAATCCTTCGGCAAATTCGCTTGATTCTCTTCTTAAAAAGCCTCTCAATTTTGTGAATCCGGAATTAAAAGAACCAAACGGATGGAATTTTCCAATTACACTAAATGAAGTGTATTTCTCTGTGTTTGATACTTCACGAACCGTCATTCTGGGTTCCGATAATCGTGACAATATCAATTTTATAAAGATAGAGCATGGTGAGGGTGCTTTCTTTTTACATACAAGTCCCTTTTTGTTCACCAACTACTTCCTGAAAAATCCCGAGAAATATGATTATGCTTTTAAGGCACTTTCATATTTGCCGGAAACTGATACTTACTGGGATGAATATTACAAAGTAGGCAAACTCGCTTATTCTTCTCCGTTCAGGTTTATAGTTTCAAAACCTAATCTTAGACGAGCCTGGTTTTTGGCATTGACAGGCTTGATATTATATTTGTTATTCAAGAGTAAACGAATGCAAAGAGCCATACCGGAGATTAAACCACTTTCCAATACCAGCATTGAATTTGCCAGAACTATTGGAAACCTTCATCTAAATAAAGGCTCTCATAAAGATCTGTTTGAAAAAAAGTATTCCTTCTTCTTAGACTATCTCCGAACAAATCTGAATATAGATACAAACAAACTGACTGAAGAAACTATTAAAAAAGTATCTCAAAGATCCGGGATACCGGAAGAACAAACCAAAGAACTCTTCCATAGAGTTGAACTATTTTCAACAAAAGAAGCTGTAACCGATAAAGAGCTCCAATCCATAACCGAGCAAATCGATAATTTTTATAAAAATTCGCAACGATGAGTGAAGAAATAACAAACAATGAAAATCCGGAAGCTGAAAACAAAGAAACTTCTTCCAGTTCTGAAGTTCCATTTGAAAGTCGTTTAGATCTGACTGAGCTTCAAAATATGATCTCTAATATCCGCAAAGAGATCAAAAAAATTATCGTTGGTCAAGATAATATGATCGATCTCATGATCTGTGCTTTATTAGCTGACGGACATATTCTGGTGGAAGGTGTTCCCGGAGTAGCCAAAACATTGACAGCTCGTTTATTTGCTAAAACACTTGATACCGGTTTCTCAAGAATTCAGTTCACTCCTGACCTGATGCCTGCAGATATTACAGGAACCAGCGTATTCAATACAAAGACCACAGACTTTGAATTTAAAAAAGGTCCGATTTTTTCTAATCTGGTCTTAATTGATGAGATAAACCGGTCACCAGCAAAAACTCAATCTGCACTTTTTGAAGTGATGCAGGAAAAGCAAATAACCGTGGATGGAAATACTTACAAGATGGAAGCTCCATTTCTGGTTGTGGCTACACAGAATCCGATCGAACATGAAGGAACCTACCGACTTCCTGAAGCGCAAATGGATCGTTTTCTGTTTAAGATCGATGTGGGATATCCTAGTATCGAAGAAGAAGTTCAAATACTTGAAGGAAGCTATAACCGAAAACTGGCTTCTGAAATTGAACAACTTAATGCTGTTGTAAATGCTGCAGAGTTAAATGCTCAAAGAAAAGTTATTTCAGAGATCCACGTTGAAAAAGAATTGATGGAATATATCGCTAAGATCGTTCATCAAACCAGAAACTCCGGTTCCATTTATATTGGAGTATCTCCAAGAGCATCCGTGTTTATTTTAAAAGCAGCTCAGGCATGGGCCGCCATGAGAGGTCGCGATTTTATCACCCCTGAAGATGTGAAACAGATAATCGTGCCGACACTCCGACACAGAATTACGCTCACCCCTGAAAAGGAAATGGAAGGCATAATTCCTGATCAGATCATTAAACAACTAGCAGATAAAGTTGAGGTCCCCAGATAGTGAATTTCATTAAAAGCTTATTTTTTAATAATAGGTTTTTTCTGTCCATAGCTTTGGTTAGTTCCAGCTATGTGTTAGGCTATTTCTATAGTTCAATTCAAGCTATTGGCGATATTTTATTAATTATTCTGGGTATTTCTTCCATTGCAGATTTATTGCTTTTGTATTCAAAAAATGGAATTAAAGCTGAACGCCTTCTTCCTAAAAAGTTGTCTAATGGTGATGATAATGAAATTTATATTTCATGCTCCAACCAATATAATTTTCCGGTTTCTCTGACTATAATTGATGAAATTCCGATTCAGTTTCAGGTAAGAGATTTCAAGATCCGGAAAACTCTCGATCCAGATGACTCCAAAAAATTAAGCTATCTATTAAGACCGACTGAAAGAGGCGAATTCGAATTTGGAGCACTTAAATTGTACGCTGAAACAAAGATCGGCTTATTTAGCAGACGATTTGTTTTTTCTGAGAAAGCCATCCTGCCTGTATTCCCATCTTTCAAACAAATGAGAAAATTTGAGATGTATGCTATCTCAAATCGACTGACTGACATCGGAATTAAAAAGATCCGGAGACTGGGTCATACTATGGAGTTTGATCAGATAAAAGAATATGTACGAGGCGATGACATCCGATCCTTAAACTGGAAAGCAACTGCAAGAGCCAACTCTTTGATGATCAATCAATATCAGGACGAACGATCACAACAGGTAGTGAATGTGATTGATATGGGGCGGGTTATGAAACTTCCTTTTGATGGATTAAGCTTGCTTGAATACGCCATTAATACGAGCCTGGTGATCTCCAATATTTCATTGATCAAAGAAGATAAAGCCGGCTTGATCACCTTTTCCAATAACAGATCTGTAGTTGTAAAACCGGAGAAGAAAAGAACACACATCCGGAAAATTCAGGAAGCTCTTTATAATCTGAAAACAAATTTTCTGGAATCCGATTTTCAGAGAATGTTGGTAAGCCTGCGAACGCATCTCAATCAAAGAAGTTTGATCCTTCTGTACACCAACTTTGAAACCTATTCAGGGATGGAACGGCAACTCCCCTATTTACAAAGGCTGGCTAAGGATCATTTGTTGGTTGTAGTATTTTTTGAAAATACAGAGATGACATCTTTGATAGAACAAGACTCAAAAACCATCGAAGATATATACACCAAAACCATCGCTGAGAAATTCAGCTATGAAAAACGACAGATCGTAAAAGCGTTGAACCAGCGAGGCATTCACACTATCCTAACTCCCCCCAAAGAGTTATCCGTGAATGCGATCAATAAATACTTAGAGTTGAAGGCAAGAGGCTTAATTTAAACTTTAAGTATTTATTAAATATAGAAGTTTATATTTTTTATTAATGAAAAAAATAATTCTATCGGCAATAGTCTTGTTTGGCTGTTCCCATCTTATAATCGCTCAAGTTGACTCTGCATTTGTTACTGTAAATGTTTCTGCTGAAAATGGCTTTTTGGTGCAGAATAATAATTACAACCAATGTATTCCATTTAATCGCAATGAAAAGGTGTCTGTAGCAGCCGGAAAAAGCACACTTAAACTAGTTACTAAAGACTTCGAGGATTCTCAGGTAAGAGTTAATCTGGATGTAAATGAAGAAAAGCCATTAACCTTTAATCAAAAATTTATTACTGAGAATTCAGCCAAAAAAGAACTCAGTACATATCCTCGTTGCTTTTGGGATGCCAATATCATCATACTCACAGATTCAGATTCTAAAGTAACCTTTGAAGGTCAAGATTATAAATCAGGGGTTCGGTTTAAAACAGATCCTTCAAATACTGTAGAAGCCTCAATAGTAAATGATGATTTTACCAGAAAATTAAATTTTGCAGCTACTGATGAACTTCAAGTCATTAGTAATTATTACCGCCCAGACAGATCATTAGTATTGAGGCGCTCTTTTTTACCCGGATATGCTCAAATCACAAAGCAGCAAAAGCTCAAAGGTTATTTGTTTGGAACCGTTTCAGCCGGTCTTGGTGCCGCTTTTGTTTACTACAATATACAAATCATAAGTGGAACTAATGAGTACCGTACTATTGAACAAAGATATTCCACTGCTACAGATCCTGCCGAAATCTTGACCTTAATAGAGAAAGCAGATATGAAACGGGACAAAATCGAGTCGGATAAGAGAAAGAGGAATCTATCTCTTTTAAGTTTCGTAGCTGTATATGGATTAAATATCTTTGATGCTTTAAAGCCGCCAAAATTAGGGTTCAGACATACCCCATTTGATATTGACCCCTATGTCGATTTTGATAGAGATTTGATCCCAAAAGCAACTATTAAAATTAGTCTGAAATGAAATTCTCTAATCTTTTGATATTCTCTTTTATTTATTGTTTGATTGCAATCTTCACTGGTTGTTCTAAAACACCTACCTCAATTGAAAGAGTTAATCCTAATGATCCATTTAATCCAGATTTTACCGTTAACGTAGTAGAAAATTTTGAAACTGAAATCTTAGCAGATCGATTAATTCAAGTCAGTTGGAAAGATACTGCCAATTACGGAACTGGGTATGTAATCCGTAAATCAGTTTCGGGCTCAATAAATGATTTGGAAATTTTGGATACATTGGAGATTGGTGATGTTAATTTTACAGACACGTCTGAAAATATCTCTTTTAATACACTTTATGGAATATCCAAAATTATAGAACATGAAAATGGATTAAACGAATCTGATACAAGTTATACTAAAATTGATTTTGGAGATACTAATTATCTTTTTTCTGGACTTAACGCTGATTCAAATGCAGTAATAGTAGACTGGGAATTTGAAACCTTATGGCCTTACACTTCAATTGTCTATTCTTATAATGAAAGTTTCAATATTCCTGTAGACACTTTATATAATGGAGTAAGCATATATCAATCTCCAACCTTTGAGCTGGATTTTGCTGAGCGATATTATTCTGTGATTTCAAGGATTGATCTAACTTCTACAGAGGAGGATGAAGTTGTTGGCAGAATAGCTGGTGGTTATTACGGAGGAATGGAATTCGCTCCGGAAATAACTAGCATTGAAGTTGTTAACGAAGGAAAAGTAATAATCAATTGGGAGGATAATTCAAGTTTTGAAGACGGGTTTAGAATTCTTAGAAGTAAGAGTTTTGATAGAACCGGGTCTATCGATCCCGTAGTAATTGCTGAAATCGATCCAAATATTACCTCATTTACCGATACTCTAAATCCTTTAACAGGTTTTGCTTTAGATGGATCTGGTATTGAGCGTGAGGTTAAAACATTTTATGGCATTCAAGCTTTTAAAAATGAGACACAGTCTGGATCTTTTGGAACAGAAGTGAATTTTACACCCCCCGAAATCACTCTTTCTGTTTCCAATCTAACAGAAGACTCTTTTGAATTACAATGGAGCACCAACTCTTTTGAGAAGGTAAGTCAGTTCACTTTACAAGCAAGCTCAAACGGTAATTCTTTCTATGATTATAAAACGTTTCAAAAAGGAACAACCAAATCTGTTGAAAACAGCTTTTCAACAGATTCTCCGGCATATTTCCGAATAAAAACTGAAACATCAAAATATTCAAACAGAGTAGTATTAAATCACACTAATTATTTAGTTGAAGAGCAAGTGTTTCAATTCCCTAATTCTCGAAATATCAGGTTCAGTGACAGCGGTAATTTAATTATTGTTTCAAAAGCGTTCTTCTCAGGTGATACTGATACGGAAAAAGTTGGTATTTTTGACATTAAAAACAACTCCACCCTATATAATGACGCTCCAATAGGAAAGCCTATCAACGGTGTAGATATAGATGAGGAGAATAATCTAATGGCCCTTGCGTCATATGAAAATCAACTAGTGACTATCTATAATTTTGACACAAAAGCTATAGAATACAATGCTAGTATAAATGTGTTTGATGTTGAATTTGGTCCGGAAAACAAATTTGTATATACGAATTCAGCAAGAGATGAAGTCTACAAAATTGATCTCATTAACAAATCTCTTAAATCCAGAAAACCACCATTTAGTACAACAAGCTCTCTGCGAAATATCTCCCTAAGTCCTACAGGTGATTCAATTGCCTATAACAGTGATGGTTTTTTTAGACTTCTCAATTCTTCCATTTTTAGACAAATTGAATTTTCTCATGTTTTAGATTATGGAAGTACTGCTCAGAAAGTTGATTTCTCAAAAAGTGGGAAATACATCTCAAATGTTAGCGATTTTGATAAAGCAGAAATTCATTCTACAAATCCTTCAACTAAATACTTCAGTACAGGTGCGGAACACATCTCTATTAGTTTCAATGACAAATATTTTGTGACAAGTAATAACTCATTGCTAAAACTTTTCGAACTGGATTCTAAAACACTCGTATTAAGCCATCATTTTTCAGGAGAAGTACTTGATTTACGCTTTTCACCTTCAGAGGAACTAATTGCCGTTGGTTCAACTAGTGGTTTATTCTTTTATAGCATTTCAGAAGAAAAAAAATGGGGTTTATTTCAAAACTAATCATGATCATCTGAGTAGAGACTTCAACAGACTTCTAATTTATTTTCGCACTTCAATAAATATCAGGAAACCTGTCTTTTTCACATTCCTGCATAATTCCATACACCGCTTCAAAGATATCCTCTGCATTTGGTTTGCTGAAGTAATCTCCATCCGTGGCATATGCCGGACGATGTGGCTGAGCTGTTAAACAATGAGGTCGCGAATCCAGATAACGATATCCGCCCTGCTCTTCCACAATGTGTGCCATAATGTATGCTGCCGCTCCACCCGGAACATCTTCATCTACAACTAACAACCGGTTTGTTTTTTTCAGCGATTCCACGATCATGTGGTTTCTGTCGAAAGGAAGCAGAGTTCTTACATCTATCAATTCAACTGAAATTCCAGCTTCATCAAACTGAGAAGTCATTCCTTCAATAATATTGAAAGTAGAACCATAAGAGACAATAGTAATATCATCGCCTTCTTTAACGATCTCGGGAATTCCGAGCGGAGTAGTAAATTCCCCTAAATTTTCAGGTCGTATTTCTTTCAACCTGTATCCGTTCAACGGTTCGATAACCATTGCAGGATCATCGCCCTGAATCAACGTGTTATAAAATCCGGCCGCCGAAGTTAAGTTTCTTGGCACACAAATATGCACACCTCTTAGCCCATTGATCAAAACACCCATCGGCGAACCTGAATGCCAGATTCCTTCCAGGCGATGTCCACGGGTTCTTACAATTAACGGAGCCGCCTGTCCGCCTTTAGTTCGGTATCTTAATGAAGCAAGATCATCACTCATTCCCTGAAAACAATACAACACATAATCCAAATACTGTATATCTGCAATCGGACGAAGTCCACGTAACGACATCCCAATTCCCTGACCAAGAATAGTAGCCTCCCGAATTCCGGTATCAGAAACACGAATTTCACCGTACTTATCCTGCATACCTTCCAGACCTTTGTTTACGTCACCGAGCTTTCCGGCATCCTCACCAAAAACCAATGTATTGGGATATTTTTCAAAGACCTTATCGAAATTATCTCTGATAACAACCCTACCATCAACTCTTTTTGAATCATCTGTATACTTCGGCTTGATCTCCTCGATCTTAAGCGGAGAAAATTCTGTCTCGCTGAGCAAGTGAGAATTAAATCGCTCTTTATTTGCTTCTGTACTTTCGTTTACCCAGTTCTTGATCGTTTCTCTGGTGGAGCTGGTCTTTCCTGCTGTTGCGTATAATGCTTTTCTACCGGCAGAAAGCACATCTTTTCTAAATGGATTCTGAACCATTTTCAATCTCTTAATGAGATCATCAATTCCTTCAGCACCGGATTCATCTTTCAGAGAAGCCAGCCATTCCAACATCTGCTTTTTATCTTCCTTGATTGGGGAGATGTAATTATCCCACGCTTCTTTTTTGGCTTCTGCGGCTTCTTTGGAAGCTTCTTCTTCCAGCTCTTCTAATTTCTTTTTAGTGGCGATCTTATTGTCTAAGATCCAGTCTTTTGTTTTCTGAAGACAGCAAAATTCTTCCTCAAACTTCAAACGCTCTTCATCTTTGTAGCGCTCATGTGAACCCGAAGTAGAGTGCCCCTGTGGCTGTGTAACTTCATGAACATGAACCAGAACAGGAACGTGCTCTTCACGCGCGATCTTCTCTGCTTTTTCATAGGCTTCCATCAATCCGGGATAATCCCATGCTTTTGCAGTCAAAATTTCATAGCCCGCCTGATCTTTTGTCCTTTGGAAACCACTGAGCACTTCAGAAATACTTTCTTTTGTAGTCTGATATTTCTTGGAAACTGAAATTCCCCAGCCATCATCCCAAACCGACATTATCATCGGGACCTGTAAAACTCCGGCTGCATTTATGGTTTCCCAGAATACACCTTCTGATGTGCTTGCATCACCAATAGTACCGAATGCAATTTCATTTCCTTTGTTCGAAAATTTCTTCCACTCTTTTCCTTTCAGTGCTTTTTCGTTTCGGTACACTTTGGAAGCCTGAGCCAATCCAAGCAATCTGGACATTTGTCCCGCAGTCGGTGACATATCCGCCGAAGTATTCTTCATTTTAGTCTGATCTTTCCAGGTACCGTCTTCATTCAACAAACGTGTAGCAAAGTGAGCGTTCATTTGGCGACCACCTGAACTTGGTTCCAAATCTGTATCCGGAGTAGCATACAACTGAGCGAAAAACTGAACCGGTGTAACTCCTTCAATGGCAAGCATAAAAGTTTGATCCCGATAATAGCCGGATCTGAAATCACCATTCTTGAACACTTTCGACATGGCAATCTGCGGCATTTCTTTACCGTCACCGAAAATACCAAACTTCGCTTTTCCGGTAAGTACTTCTTTCCTGCCGATCAAAGACATATGTCGGCTCAACCAGCCCAGCTTATAATCAGAAAGAATTTCTTTCTTTTTAGCAGCGCTAAAAGTTGACTTCTTTTTCTTCGTCTTTGTTTCTGCCATCTTCAAAAATTATATCGTTCAAAATAAATAGAATAGAGCCCGAATCTGGGGTCTCAATAATACGGGAAAAGCGCTTTTCTTACAAAAACAGAACATTATTTAATGCCTGATTAACACTAACCCAATAAACACTGTTTGCTGTGATTTACTCTGTAAATCCGCCTTTCGTCATCTTGATGGGGTCCAGAGCGTTATCCAGTTCCTCATCAGACAGATCTGTCATTTCTTTTGCTACATCTTTCAAAGGTCTGCTTTCGGCAAACGCTTTTTTAGCGATCTTAGCTGCAAGGTCATAACCAATGATCGGGTTCAAAGCCGTCACTAAGATCGGGTTCCTTCCAACCATATCAGCAATAACATCTTTACTTACTTCCAGTCTTGAAACAGAACGGTCAGCCAGATTTCTTGCGGCATTTCCAAGTATTTCAACAGACTGAAGTAAATTATGCGCTACCACAGGAAGCATAACATTCAGCTCAAAGTTCCCTGCTTGTCCTGCAACAGTTATGGTACTGTCATTTCCGATAACCTGTGCACATACCATCGTCAAAGATTCTTCGATCACAGGATTTACTTTACCCGGCATAATGGAAGATCCCGGCTGAAGAGCTGCTAATTGAACTTCTCCTAATCCACCGTTTGGACCTGAGTTCATCCAACGCAGATCATTCCCTATCTTCATCAATCCAACAGCAATTGTTTTTAACTGTCCTGAAAGTTCTACCGGAGCGTCAACCGTGGCCTGAGCTTCAAAATGGTTTTCAGCTTCTTTGAAATCAATTCCAGTAAGTTCTGAAACTTTTGCTGCAAAATTCTTACCGAAATCAGCATGTGTGTTAATTCCGGTTCCTACAGCTGTACCGCCTTGTGGTAACTCCGTCATTCTGACTAGTGCTGATTTAACTCGCTCTATTCCCAGATCAACCTGACGTGCATATCCACCAAATTCCTGCTCAATAGTTACAGGCATAGCATCCATCAAGTGTGTACGCCCTGTTTTTACTACATCAGCATATTCTTTTCCTTTGCTGATGAACGTATCACGCAGATGCTCAAGCGCCGGAATCAGGTTATTTGTAACTGCCAGAACAGCGGATATTCTGATGGCAGTAGGAATTACATCATTGGAACTTTGACCAAAATTCACATGGTCATTCGGATGAATTCCAAGGTCTTCGCTCAACTCGTTTGCCCGATGAGAGATCATCTCATTGGCATTCATATTTGATGACGTTCCTGAACCGGTCTGGAAAATATCGATAACGAACTCTTTATCGTGCTTTCCGTCAATTACTTCCTGAGCTGCTTCAGAAATAGCATCAGCGATATCTTTGTCTAAAAGATCCAATCCTGAATTGGTATGTGCTGCCGATTTCTTTACATATCCCAATGCCTGAATAAATTCACGGCTGAAACGAATACCGCTTATTGGAAAGTTATCGTGTGCACGTTGGGTTTGGGCTCCGTAAAGTGCGTCTTTTGGCACCTTAACTTCTCCCATAGAATCTTTTTCAATTCTGAAATCGCTCATAGTCTCATCAAGTTTTTAAGTTCTCTAAAAGATAACACTTTTATTAATGATGAGCAGGCAAGAATCGGTTGAATTCTATTCCTTAGAATTTGGTTACATTTAGCAGAATTAAAACAATTACCCCTGTGAGTGCTATTTCTGAAATTCGAATAAAAAACATGGTGTGTGACCGCTGTATAAAAGTGGTTCGGCAAAAATTGGAAGAACAAGATCTGCCAGTTCAACAGATAGAGTTAGGTAGAGTGCAATTCGATAACCCGGTAGAAATCGATAACACAGCACTTGCAAAAATATTGGAAGAAGAAGGATTTGAATTAATTGATGATGAAACTTCCAGGCTTATCTCCAGAATCAAAATTTCTGTGATCAATCACATACATCATCATACGACGGGGGAATCATTCCATAACCTTACCGACTATCTGGAAAAAGAGATCGGTAAAAGTTACTCCAGTTTAAGTACACTCTTCTCAAAAAATGAAGGACGAACCATAGAGAAATACTCTATTCAGCAGCGAATAGAACGAGTGAAAGAGTTGCTTATCTATGGTGAGAAAACAGTAAGCGAGATCGCTCATGAATTGGGTTACAGCAGCACGCAATATTTGTCCAATCAGTTTAAAAGCGAAACAGGTCTCACTCCTACTGAATTCAGAAAACTAATCACTTCAAAAAGAAAGCCTTTGGATGAGGTTTAGGCTTGATCTGTTACATGATCTTTATTTCAGATGTGAGATCATATTTAATTCCACAGCTGTATATTTATTTTCTTGCCACGTAATGTAATTTATTGCCCCGTTCTGATGTTCAATTTGATGCATATTCTTTAAACCCAATCCTAACCATTCTGATAGTAAGATTCTGATCAACCTTCCGTGAAGAATAAATACAATACATTCATCATCAGACAATTTAAGGATCTCTTCTGCTTTTGAATTGGCTCGTTTAAAAACCTGAATCGGAGTCTCTCCATTTTTAGGCACGGTCTCAAGTTTTCCCGAACTCCAACTTTCATGTAGATGAACCAAGTCTGACTTAACTTCATTAAATGATTTACCTTCCAAATCTCCAAAATCCATTTCATCAAGCTCTGTGTATGCTTCCGGTTTCAAGTTGAATAACCTGCACAAAGGTTCTGCGGATTCCTTAGCTCTTTTTAAACTACTGGTTATAATTTTGGAAACCGGCTTATCTTTCAAATAAACGCTGATTGCGTCGGCTTGTTTACGACCTGTATCATTTAATGAAGCATTGATCCCTCTTCCCTGCATCAGGTGAGATTTGTTGAATTTGGTTTCCCCGTGACGAATTATATACAGTTGCTTCATAAACGGAGTGAGATATCAAATGCATCAAAATATAGACTTTGGTACAGCTTTCTGAGTCCCGACCTGAAAGTTTCTACCTGATATTCTGTAATTCTTTTTTCGCTTGGCTTCATAAACTTGATCGGATCTTCAGGAAAAATGACTGAAGCCATATTAACTACAGCTTTTTTAACTTCAGATGATACAATTTGACCATCAATAACAATATCAGCTTTCAAATTCATAACATAAACAGGTCCCGGCTTCAAAAAATTAAAAGTAAACTTTCCTCTTTTTACTGTAATCTCTTTTATATCAAAAATAATATCTGGAGATTCTGTACTCTCTACCTGCTTTAAATCCCCCGTTTGGTTTTTATACCCTGTTATCACCTGACCTAAAATTCGTTTTCCAATCTCATCTGGTAAATTGAGTTCCACAATACTTTCTTGTGCATCATCAGCAAACCACTTTGATGGATCACCAAGATCAGCTTCAGATGCATTCAAAGATACAGTTCTGGCATTTGTATTATTTGAGACTACAGATGCTGTTGATGAACAACCGGTAAGAACAAATAAACAGAGTCCTGCAAAAAATAACTTTCTCACTTGTTCTTCTTTCTTGTTTTATGATAATTTATAGTCTTGAAAAGCGAATCCTGCATATTTTGAATATTTCCGGAGTAAAGCCCTTCTTTGATTCCATATCTCACCAATAGCATATTAAGAATTCTGTCCTGACGAGCTGCTTTTTGCGCACTTCTCTTTGATGAGATCCATGTAAGAAACATTTTTAGCAACCCCACTTTAAATAGAAAGAACAATCCAAGTCCAACCCACATTGGAGTTTGATTTCCCTGCATTGATAAATAAATCAATGAAGCAGCTGTAGCAACATATAAGAAACCATCAAAATGAAATAACCTCGCCACTGCATTTAAAACAGGGGTTACAAATGCGCTTGTGTTATAATACCAAAACAAAAAAAATAACAAAGCTATCCCCGCAGATATAAAAGCATCAGCACCAAGAAGTACAAGTACCAAATAAAGGATGAGAGATAGTCCGTTTGAACTGCTTACCCAGTGATCTGCATTCTTTATGATTTTCTCGATTTCATATTTTTTCAGCAATCCGGGAATATACTGCTGAATAGCTTCACTGGTTGTATGATACCAGTTCCCATTTGATGTAGTGATCCCATCTGGGAGTTCCACCATATTCCATTCAAATTTAGATACTTTTCTACTCATTTTTCAAATATAGCCTAAACAATAACCGAATTCATGCCTGAGCTACAGTTACTATAAAAATTTTACCTGCTTTAGCTCTTTCTAGCTCGGTCACCAATTCAAAGGCCGTTGCTCCGGTTGTAAATACGTCATCAATAATTATTATGTTTTTTCCTGATATTTCTTTTTCCTGTGCAACTCTAAAAGCATTTGCAATATTTTCTCTTCTCTTGTTCAGCGTAAATCCTGTTTGAGTTTTTGTATTCTTGACACGCTCTACCTCTCCTTTTTTCAGTATATCGTACTCCATCTTACTTGAAAACCCTTTGGCTATAAAAAAAGCCTGATTAAAACCTCTGAGTTTTCTTTTTTTGCGATGAAGCGGCACCGGTAAAATTCTTGTCTCATTAGCATTGAATGAATTCAGTATTTGCTCATTTTTTATGGTGTTTCCCAAAATAACACCCAAGTCCTCTCCTACCCCTGTTAACCGATGATATTTCAATTTGTGCAATAGATCCTGTAAGTATCCGCCTTTATCAAATTGCCATAAAGCGAAACGACCTGCTACAGATTCAGGTAAATTTATTTTATCTGCTCTTCCGCTAACTGCGCGCTCAAATCTATTTTGGGAACAATCATTACATATAAAATTCTGTCTTTTAGATAGAGAAAAGCCACAAATAGCACATACTTTCGGAAACATAAGTTCCGAAATCGAACTCCTTATATAGTTAATTACCTGTTCCAATAAATTTCATTTTAATTAACAAAAATTGCTTTTGCAGTCTACTTTAATTACTTAGTTTGCTTCAACAATTACAAAAGGAATTAATTAAGCCGTTTACTATGTCTTTGGGCAGTGATCTTGAAACAATACGGAAGGAAAAAAACCTCAGTCTCGAAGATATTTTTGAGGTAACGAAGATTCCGGTACATACTTTAAATTCTATCGAAAAAGACACTCTTTTTAAGAGTTCAAGCGAAAGTAAAACTTATTTACGTAGCTTTGTTCGGTCATATGCTAAAGCTCTGAAAATAACCGATGCTAATATTCTAAAAGCGTTGGAAGCTACAGAAAATGGCACTTATGACCATGACTTGATCAAGCTTATCAATCCCGAGACCCTATCAGAAGCATATAGTCTTAAGAAAGACAAAGTGGAAGTAGATAATGAAAAAAGCATTAATCCGGAAGAGCTCTCAGCTGATACTTATCAGAAGGAAATTGATTCCAGTAATGAAAAAATAATTAAAGAAGAACCAAAAACTACCCGACCTACAGTTGATACCATTAACTGGGCAGACATGAGCAAGAAAGTATATGCTTCCCCTGCAAATTCTAAAATCGGTTTGTTATTAATTCTAATTCTGATAATTGGTGGTCTTGGCACGGCAGGATATTTCTACGGAGGAGACCTTATTGGAATGTTTTCTTCAGAAGAAGTTTCAGAACCCCCAACAACTGCACAGGATCCTGTTACATCAAACCAGGATGTAACTACTGTTCCAAACGATTCAACAACTGTAGACGATAATTCTCAAAACAACTCCCTGAATACATCCGAAAACCTTGTCCTTCCTGAAACCTTAACTGTGGTTCTATATGCGGCTTATGACAAACTTGAACCTGTTCGTGTAACCAGTGATTTTAATAATCGAACTAATCCTTTTTGGATGGACCAGGGTGAAGCTTACTATTTTGATTTTACGGACAGTCTAAGAGTCAGAGGTCAATACTCCCGCTTTTTACTGATGTATAATGGAAATGTGATCAATAATCCTCGCCAAAATCACTTTGATCCGGATTTTGATTCTATTGTTCTCACAAGAGAAATTTTAAGCGCTCCTGAGTATCAGCAAAACTCAACAGACAACTTTCCTCCAAACCTTGGGGTAGCCGCTCCGGACAGCATCATCTACAGAATCCAATTTTAGTTTTTCATGAATAAAGATCAGGCTCAGAAACGTGTTAAGGAGCTGAAAGATCTGCTCCGGGAAGCTAATAAAGCTTACTACAACGACGCTCAGCCTTTTATGAGCGATAAAGAATTTGATGAAAAGCTTAAGGAATTAGAATCTCTGGAAAATGAATTTGATATTCATGACCCTAACTCACCTACAAAAAGAGTAGGTGGAGAAACTTCCTCAACTTTCGAGAGCGTTCAACATCCGGTTCCTTTGCTGAGTCTGGACAATACCTATAATGAAGAAGAGCTGAATGATTTTGACAAAAGAGTTCAGAAAATTCTGGAGCATTCTGATTATGAATATCTTGTTGAATTAAAATTTGATGGAGCTTCTCTCAGACTTCGATATGAAAACGGCAAACTCGTTGTAGGAGCTACACGGGGTGATGGCCAAAAGGGCGATGATATCACCAAAAATGTACGCACCATTCGTGATATTCCTCTCCAACTTAGTGGGAATTTCCCTGATGTCGTTGAAGTTCGGGGCGAAGCTTTTATGGAACGCGAAGCTTTTGCTAGGTTAAATCAGAAAAGAGAGGAAGAAGGGTTAAGCACTTTTGCTAACCCTCGTAATTCTACCGCAGGATCTCTGAAAATGCAGGATCCCAAAGCAGTCTCTCAAAGACCCATTCGTTTTTTCGCTTTTGATCTGTTGTTTGATGAAGAAGATGCTTCACTCACTCAAGACAAAATAAATGAACTCATAAAAGAATTTGGGTTGCCTGCTAATGAGTTTCCAAAAGTGTGTAAGTCCATCTCTGAAGTCCATGAAGTAATTAAAGAATGGGATGAGCTCCGTCACACACTTCCGTATGAAACTGACGGAGTAGTTATTAAAGTAAATCAAACTCATTTAAGAGATCAACTTGGAAGCACCTCTAAATTCCCCCGATGGGCTATAGCTTATAAATTTGAAGCAGAACAAGCGACCACCGTCATTAATGATATCACTCTTCAGGTTGGCCGATTGGGAACCATCACTCCCGTAGCGGAACTGGAACCTGTTTTATTGGCCGGAACTACAGTAAAGCGCGCTTCTCTTCACAATGAAGACGAAATTCATCGTAAAGATATCCGAATTGGAGATACTGTTGTTGTGGAAAAAGCCGGAGAGATCATTCCTCAGGTAATAAGCGTAGTAAATCCGGATAGAAAAGATCGCTCGAAGGAATTTGAGTTTCCCAAAACTTGTCCGGCCTGTGATGCAAAACTCATTAAATACGAAGGAGAAGTAGCCTGGAGATGTATTAATCCTGAATGCCCACCGCAAGTGCGAATAAAAATTGAACACTTTGCCGCTCGTGACGCCCTTGACGTAGAAGGTTTGGGAGAATCTGTAGTAGATCAATTGGTGTCAGAGAATTTGATCTCCAATTATGGCGACCTTTATGATCTAACTATTGACCGGATCATCCCATTGGAAAGGATGGCTGAAAAAAGTGCCCAGAATTTGATTAACGGAATTGCATCAAGCAAAAACCAACCATTCGAAAAAGTACTTTACGCACTCGGAATTCGGTTTGTAGGCAAAACAGTGGCAAAAGATCTCGCTGAAGCCTTCAAAACATTGGAAAATTTACAATCTGCTACCGAAGAAGAGCTCCTTGGTGTCGATTCGATCGGACCACGCATAGCGGAATCTGTGATTGAGTTTTTCAGCAATGAGATAAATCAAAAGATCCTGGCAAAACTTCGGACTGCCGGACTACAGTTTGAAATTGAAGAAAAAGAACTGGCTTCAAATATTCTTGAAGGGAAAAAAATTGTGTTGACGGGAACATTACCGAAATTGTCTAGAAATGAAGCAAAAGAACTCATCGAAAAAAATGGAGGTAAAACCGCTTCATCCGTAAGTAAAAACACTGATTATGTTTTAGCAGGTGAATCTGCCGGAAGCAAACTTACTAAAGCACAAGATCTAGGTGTAGAGATTTTGGATGAAGAACTATTTTTGTCGATGATCAATGGAGGCTGACAACTTTGTCATTTCGAAGGAGCTTGCCGACAGAGAAATCTGCAAATCCATTTAAAATATCTATGGATTTCTCACATTCGTTCGAAATGACAGCCCCGTTTTAGTATATTTCATGTAAAATAAACTCTGCTGCTAATGGAAATCAACCCTCTGGATACTGAACAGATTGGTTTAAAAACGCTCGAAAAACACCTCATTCGCTCTAAAAGTGAGGTCTCGCTTCGAATCGGACTTCCTAAAGAAATGTCTAATGATGAACACAGAGTTTCGCTTACTCCGGGTGGAGTATCCATATTAAGGGGAAACGGGCATGAAGTTTTTATAGAAAAAGGAGCCGGAGAAGAAGCTAATTTCTCTGATCGCGATTATGCCGATGCCGGAGCAGAGATCGCTTATACTGCTGAGGATGTCTTTAAGAAATCTGAATTGATTCTTAAGGTCGCCCCTCTTTCCGATGAAGAATTGGAATATCTGGATCAGGATCAATCTATTATCTCTGCTTTGCATATTGGCACTCAAAGAGAAAATTACTTTGAGGAATTGCTCAAAAAATCTGTGATTGGGATAGCATACGAATTTATATGTGACAGCGACAAAGAATTTCCGATTGTCAGAATGATGCACGAGATCACCGGATCACTCGCTGTCCAAAAAGCTGCGCATTATTTAGAAAATCAGAGCCTCGGTCAGGGAATTATGCTTGGAGGTATTTCAGGAGTTCCTCCGGCCACAGTTGTAATTCTTGGTGCAGGAATCACCGGTGAATATGCTGCACGTACCGCTTTAGGATATGGTGCTCAGGTTTTTGTTATGGATACCAACCTGAATGCGCTCCGACGCCTCGAAAATGCTCTGGACAGAAGAATAATTACTGCTGTAGCAAATGAGCAGTACTTAAGTTCTGCGTTAAAATTCGCTGATGTAATTATTGGTGCAGCAATGGCTGAAGGAGATCGCTCTCCGTGTTGGGTTACAGAAGACATGGTGATGGGAATGAAACCCGGAAGTGTGATCGTAGATACGGTTATTGATCAGGGCGGATGTATTGCAACAAGTCGTGCAACTACGCATTCAAACCCAATTTATAAAGCTTTTGATGTAACTCATTACTGCGTTCCCAATATGCCTTCTGATGTTGCCCGAACTGCTACTTATGCGCTAAATAATGTGTTAGTGCCTTATATTTTGGCTATCGGTGATGCCGGCGGCGTGAAAGAATGTCTTTGGGATAATACTGCTTTAAGAAGCGGAACATATTCGTATAAAAAACATCTTACCAAAAAGTCTCTGGCTAAAATGTTTGACATGGATTACCGTGAAATTGAAATGCTGATTGCTTCTAAAATATAAATATCTGTCATTTCGAAGGAGCTCGCCGACTGAGAAATCTAGGGATTCTCTTTAGGTTGATTCTTAGATATCTCGCTCCGCTCGATATGACAAAACTCACTCAAAACTAATCACTAATAACTCTTAACTGATTTGTCCGAACTTTCTGAATCCAATTATAAACGTATCGTCATCATCAACTGGTTGTTGAGCGTGCCTATGATGGTTCTTTTTGCCTGGCCGTATTATTATGCTGCTATGCTCGTTGGTATGGATGAAAGCTTTAGATACATAGGAGCATTTATGTTCGCTCTACCTTTTATGATCACCATTCTGCACGGACACGTAACCATGGCTCTGGGATCAGCTCACCGCCAACATTATTACGACTGGCTACACAAACATTCTTTCACCTACGGATTGTTTTTCTTTCCCGTTCTGGTTTCCACCCGATTTAGAATGATCTTGTTGGTAATTAGTCTGGCTTTTTTACCGGTTGGGTATTTGTTGGGGTTGTGATATGAAAGCTTACCTTCTCATTTTCATGACATCAATCTCTGTACTTAACTGTACTATTGTTGATAGAGAAATAAAACTTAGTGATGATGATGTCATAGTAACTGAAAGATATTTTTCATCTGATAGCTCTAAAGTAATTTATACATATCATCTAGATATTGGTGCTTTAGGTTTTTCTCGTTCTTGGAATGCTTTACTGAATGTATCTGATACTCTGGGAGTTTTGAATAAAACTTTGATACCTGATATACCAGATCCAGTCAATTCAAAATATTACCCAATTGGGTGGGTCGACAAGAATATTTTCCTTCTAGAAGTTAAGCCTCGTCCGTTTGCTAAAGAAAATATTCCAATTGATACTACTTCTTTTTATTTAGATGGCATAGAATTCAAAGTTCAAGTTGAGAAGTTAAATACACTTCCACACATTGAGCATTATGCATTGTCGCCAAACGGTAAGAAATTGTTGGTGGCGTATAGATATTCCGGTGTTTCTAAACTTGAAATTTCTGTAATTGAACGCAATTCTACACTCCCTAAATTTGGAAATATTTATACTAACTATGAATATTCTGAAAACCCAGTACTATTTGGTAGATGGACAACGAACAATTCAATTCAGCTTGATCTGAATGTCAATTCCTATACACTTGACTTTTTTAGGTTAAATAAAAATCTAAATGGCATTGATGTAGAAATAAATAAAATTGACTATCAACGAAAGTATTCGAGGATTTTAGGCGGTTGGTATAACAAAAACCTATTTTCAGTTCAAGATTCATCAAAAAATTTTGGAAATACTTCAGAAATTAAAGGGATTATCTCGCCAGGATATGCAATGGGGGACACTTATTATACGGGATTAATAAATCAGTCTTATCAATATGAGCATGACGGTAAAATCCTTAAATCATATTTCAGAGTACACAAAGATTCTACTTCTCTGGAAATTGGAGATGAAATCTTGTTAGAGGTTGACATAAATCAACCTATAATTCATAGAGTACTTGGAAAAGTCTCTAGATAATGACCTAATTACTGTCACATTCAACCTCCTGAATCGCCTTTACTTCCCTCACCTCTTCTCCCACGATTAAATTTTACAGAGAACTGAACGTCGTTCATGGGTTGAAACCCTTTCTTGCTTATTTTCGAATCAAATTTACGGTTCATTCACTTTACAATCGAGCTCTACACATTGTGGATTAAGACCCATTAGTGACTGATACCACGAACATAAGCAAGCAGGGACTTCAGTCCCGCTAATTGTCAGGACTGAAAAATCTAAATCGCCTTCCCTTCTTTGATCTCCTCCACAACACTTGGATCGAGTAAAGTTGAAGTATCTCCTAAATTGTCCATATCCTTGGAAGCAATTTTTCGGAGAATACGTCGCATGATCTTTCCGGATCGAGTTTTCGGTAATCCCGAAACGATCTGAATTTGATCAGGTTTGGCAATTGGTCCAATGATCTTTACTACCAGATCCAATAACTCTTTCTTAAATGCATCAGTGTCTTTTATTTCTTCATCACAGATCATAAACGCATATACGCCCTGACCTTTAATATCATGTGGATATCCAACTACTGCCGTTTCTACCACTTTATCATGTTCGTCAAGTGCGTTTTCAATTTCAGCAGTTCCCAATCGGTGACCTGAAACATTCAACACATCATCCACACGACCGGTAATTCGGTAATAACCGTCTTCATCTCTACGGCAACCATCGCCGGTAAAATAATAACCTTTGTAAGTAGATAAATATGTTTGCTTATACCGCTCATGATCTCCATACACTGTTCTTGCAATAGATGGCCATGGGTGTTTGATGCAAAGATTTCCTTGCACATCGTTTCCTTCAATTTCCTTACCGTCCTCATCCATCAACACAGGAAAAACTCCCGGTAGAGGAAGTGTTGCAAAACCCGGCTTTGTAGGCGTAATTCCGCCCAACGGGGATATCATGATTCCCCCAGTTTCGGTTTGCCACCAAGTATCTACAATCGAACATTTTCCATTTCCGATATGCTCGTCATACCAGTGCCATGCTTCTTCGTTGATCGGCTCCCCTACAGAACCGAGGATCTTGAGCGAACTCAGATCATATTTCTTCACGAAATCCAGATCGTAACTCATGAGTGCTCGAATGGCTGTTGGCGCAGTATAAAAATGAGTCACTTTATACTTTTCAACTACTTCCCAAAATCGTCCCGCATCCGGATAAGTAGGCGTTCCTTCAAAAATAATTCCGGTTGTACCTGTAAATAGTGGTCCGTAAATAATATAACTGTGTCCCGTGATCCAGCCCGCATCGGCAGTACACCAATACACATCATCAGCCCCAACCTGGAATACATTCCGGAATGAATAACTAGTGTACACCATATATCCACCACAAGTATGAACAACTCCTTTTGGCTTTCCTGTAGATCCTGATGTATATAAAATGAATAACGGATCTTCAGCGTCCATCTCCACGGCTTCATGCTTTTTGGAAGCATTTCTGATCAAATTATGCCACCATTCGTCACGACCTTCTACCCAATCAATATCACGGTTGGTACGTTGACAAACGATCACGCTTTTAACAGAAGGGCTGGTTTTCAGCGCTTCATCAGAAATATCTTTAAGCGGAACATGCTTATCTCCTCTTCTCAATCCATCGTTTGTGATCAGCATTTTTGCATCACAGTCATTAATTCGATCACTAAGAGATTGAGCTGAAAATCCTGCAAATACAATAGAATGAACTGCACCAATTCGGGCACAAGCCAATGCAGCGATCACAAGCTCAGGCGTCATCGCCATATAAATACAAACTCTGTCTCCTTTTTTAACACCTTTGCTTTCCAACACATTACTGAACCTGCAAACATCTTCGTGCAACTGTTTAAATGTAATCGTTCTGCGGAATGAATCAGGATGGTTGGGCTCAAATATAAAAGCCGTTTTATTCCCAATAGTATTCAAATGGCGGTCTAGTGCATTTTCTGTAATATTAAGTTTTCCGCCTTCAAACCATTTTATGTCTGCTGTTTCAAATCCACCCGATTGAACCTTATCCCATCGCTTTCTCCAGTAAAAAGTTCCGGCTTCGTGTTCCCAAAAAGCTAACCGATCTTTTTCGCTTTCTTGAAAGGTTTCTTTGTACTCATCGAACGATTTAATATTCAGCCACATTCTATACGTGATTTAGTTTTATTATTTAGGCTTTGATGTTGTCGCTTTTTCCGCGGATAATCAAGTCAAAAGATTGTAAAATTGACCCCAGGTTCTTACTGCTGTTTTCAAAATACCGTACAATTTATCTGCTTTTTTAAATTACTTCTCTAATAAAAAGAAGGAAAAACCATCCAATTTCACATAAAATATGGCAGCATCTAAAATTTGTTACAAAAAAAATTACTTCATCCGGATTTTTTTCGTGATCACTTTTTTGTGCACCGGCCAGAGTATGTTACACTCTCAAAATCAAAGATTTTACACAAAATCTGCTCTAAAAAAATCCATTTCTACACAAAAATCCGGAATGATTGTGCTCGGAAGCTGGGCGACTCTAAATATTTTTTCGGGTTCAGTTGGGTATTATAGTTCTGACAACAGTTCTAAATATTTTCACCAAATGAATTCAGCTTGGAATCTGGTAAATCTCGGGATTGCAGGATTTGGCTACCATAGCGCTTCAAAGATTGATCCGAATCTTGGTTACAAAGCTGCGCTTGATAAAATGCAACATTTTGAGAATCTGTTACTCATAAATTCGGGATTAGATCTGCTTTATATCGGAAGTGGTGCCTGGCTTTGGAATCAGGGAATTAAAAAAAATGATGACCGCCTAACCGGTTATGGGAAGTCTGTCGCCCTTCAAGGAAGTTTTCTGTTACTGTTTGATATCAGCCTGTACTTGATTCATCGTAAGCACACCAAAAATTTAGTTAAATGGTCAGATCAACTAGCTTTTACAGGAAATGGCTTCCTGCTTAGTTTCTGATTATTCGTTGGCCTTTCTTTTGTAGCAATGGTGCAATCTACTCAATATCCTGTGCTTTTTTGTACGGACGTTAGAGCTGGACATATCAAATTCTTCGCTGGCTTCTTCAGTAGTTGTATCCGGTTTATCTATAAAATGCTCAATGAACTCTCTTGATTTTTCCTGGAGTTCTTCGAGGCATCTTTTTAAGATTTCCTGTCGCTCTTTATCAATCAGTCGTTGATATTGCTGTTCAGGTACAAATTGCTCATTAAGAGCTTCTTCTTCGTACTTAAATCTATGCTTCTTCTTTATGTATCTAAGATACTCGTGTCGGCAAGATTTTATTAAATAACTAAAAAAGTACTTCGGCTCTTTGATCTTATCCTTACGGACTTGTTCAAATACATCCACAAAAGCCTGTTGCACGCATTCACCTGCATCATTTGCATCCGCACTCATAGTAACAATAAGATAGTCTTCTAATCTACCAATTACTTCTGAAACAAGTTCATTGGCTTTAGAATCATCCCCGTTTTGTAGAGCTTCAACCAGCTCTGAATAATCAACTCTAGCTTTTGTCAATTAAAGACTTTGATCGTTATTGTTTTGCTAATCTTTAATTCAATTAGCTTATTTATGCCTGAATATAAAACTAAGTAGCTGACTTCAAAAACCTTTTTTTGACTATTTGCAGGGCGATTATATCCTTAATATTAAATTATTTTAATGATTATTTGGATGTAAAATAATTTTAACGGTAGATTAATGGTGTAACAAAGAACCTTATTCAAACTCTTGTTGTGGATTATAAATATGCTTAAAAACTATTTAATAACACATAAGAATTTGTAACAATTGGACATCGGCGTTCTCTTGTACTTAACTATAATTTTATCAACAAAACATATATACCAACATCATGAAATCATTTAAATCTCTTTTTGCTCTACTTGCTATCGCTTCTCTTTCATTTGCTTGCGCTTCGGTTACCGATGCAGGACTTATGGACGAAACCAACGAACCGGCTATCGAAAATACTATGGCTCCTGCTGACGCTGTATTTGGTAACGACCCTTCGCAGCCTATCATCACAAAGCCTAAAATGTGATTCCTCACACACTCTCTCATAACTCTCTACACAACAACAAAACATATATATCAACATCATGAAATCATTTAAATCTCTTTTTGCACTTCTTGCTATCGCTTCTCTTTCATTTGCTTGCGCTTCGGTTACCGATGCAGGACTTATGGACGAAACCAACGAACCGGCTATCGAAAATACTATGGCTCCTGCTGACGCTGTATTTGGTAACGACCCTTCGCAGCCTATCATCACAAAGCC
>CAJXQC010000013.1 GCA_913058495.1 uncultured Balneola sp.
ACCTGAAAGGATTATTCCTGCTTCGCAGACGCATCCGGATCATGCTCTCTTCTCCATCTTAAATACTAAGGGCATAGTTTATTTCAGCAATTAATTAAAACTGTCAGCGAATTACATGTCATCTACAAGGATGACTAATAGAGTAAACTATTCCTTGCTTCTTTTAATAACATCCGAGCTAAAAAATTCATAATTTTAGAGTCTGAAAGGGATTTTCATAAAACTTAATCACAAACAAATAATCTAATGAAAGTAACAGTTGTAGGAGCAGGTGGAAATGTTGGTTCAACCGTAGCATTAAGCGTTGCTCAAAGAGACTTCGCCAAAGAAGTGATCGCCGTTGATCTTGAACGCAAAGAAGACGATAAAACATTTTACCCCTCAAAGGGAAGAGCTTTAGATCAGTGGGAAGCATCACCGATTCATTTGTTCGATACAAGAGTTAAAGGAACTACTGATTATGCAGATACTGCAAATTCAGATGTTTGTGTGATTACAGCCGGTGTTCCGAGAAGACCGGGAATGAGTCGTGACGATCTTTTAGAGATCAACGCAAATATTGTTAGAAGCGTAACTGAGCAATTGGTAAAGCACTCTCCTGATACGATCATTATCGTTGTTTCTAATCCTTTAGATGTAATGGTTCAAGTTGCTAAAGATGCTTCCGGACTTCCATACGAGAAAGTAATGGGAATGGCTGGGATCTTAGATACTGCTCGCTACCGTGCATTCATCGCTGAAGAATTAGACGTATCTCCAAAAGATATTCAGGCTTTGCTAATGGGTGGACACGGTGATACTATGGTTCCGCTTCCAAGGTTTACTACACTTGCCGGAATGCCAATTACACACTTCATTTCTGATGAAAGACTGGAAGAAATTGTAAACCGTGCTAAAAAAGGTGGCGGAGAGATCGTTGGCTTGATGGGAACATCAGCTTGGTATGCTCCAGGTGCTGCTGCTGCTCAGATGGTAGAAGCAATTTTATTAGACCAAAATAGAATCTTCCCTGTTTGTGCTCACATTGACGGACAGTACGGTGTAGATGATCTTTACATCGGCGTTCCTGTGAAATTAGGCAAAGGCGGAATCAAAGAAGTAATTGAGGTTGAATTAACCAAAGAAGAAACCGATCTTATGCATCAGTCGGCTGATGCTGTGCGTGGCACACTCAACGACTTTAAAAAACTAATGAATAAGTAAACAAACGAGGACTAAGGTCTTCACTACTTGCATTTATTAAGCCCTTCGAATTTCGGAGGGCTTTTTTTATTTGTCTAGACAATTAACCTGTACAATTGTATATTTATTCATGAATATAGTAATTGACACTTCTGCGATCATCGCCGTACTCATTAATGAAAGTTCAAAAAAATCGATTATCAGAACGGTTACCGGATGTACATTAATTGCGGCGCAATCTATTGATGCTGAAATTGGTAATGCTATTTCAGCCATGTTTAAGAGAAAAAGAATTAACCTTATTCAAGCTGAAAAAGTCATTAATAATTACAATAAAATTGCGATCCGAAAGGAAAAAATCAGAATATTAGATGCAATAAAGCTTTCGTTAGAACTTAATATTTATGCTTATGATGCCTACGTATTAGACACTGCATTGAAATTTAAAGCCCCCATTTTAACTCTTGATAAAGAATTGGAAAGAAAGGCACAGGAATTAAATATTGAAATCCTGGAGATTTAATTATGAAAGTTTATACATACTCACAAGCAAGACAAAAGCTTGCAAAAATATTGGATGAGCTTGATCAAAATGAGACAGCCATTATCAAACGCCGGGATGGACGTTCCTATGAACTAAAATCCATCAAAGAAGATAAATCTCCTTTAGATGTTGAAAGTGTTGACGTAGATATCTCTATTACAGAAGTGAATGATATAATACGAGAGTACAGAGAGCGAAGCTAAGATTATAATAACTCTTTCTTTACTTGGATTTGACAGGGCGAACTTAAAGATTGGTCAGACGGCTTTAAGCTGTCCGACCAATAAGACCGTGATCAAAGAAATAATTATTCAGAAGATGATTTCTTGAGCAAATGCTTAAACTCTTTCTTGAATTTCTTGATCTTCGGAGCAATTACATATGAGCAATATCCTGCATTGGGATTGTTCTCGAAGTAATTCTGGTGGTAATTTTCAGCCACATAGTAGTTTTTGAGAGGTTCTATGGTTGTGACAATCGGATCATCCCATAAACCGGATTTGTCTGTTTTCTTTAATGAAGCCTCTGCTATTCTTTTCTGTTCTTCATTATGAAAAAAGATCACTGAACGGTAGTGCTCGCCAACATCATTTCCCTGTCTGTTTAAAGTAGTTGGATCGTGCGAATGCCAGTGGATTTCCAATAGTTGTTCGTAAGAAATTACCGAAGGATCATAATGAACTCTGGCCACTTCCACATGACCGGTATTTCCTCTTACTACTTGTTTGTATGAAGGATCTTCAACGTGTCCGCCGGAATAACCGGATTCTACATATTCCACGCCTTCTACCAGCTCATATACAGCTTCAACACACCAGAAACATCCGGCACCAAAAGTAGCCGTTTCCAGTTTCTTTTCCATACTCTCGCTTTGCGCAAAAGTTAAAGATGTAAGGCTTAAAAACAGCCCTGTAAATAATAATTTCTTAAACATAGTATTTTTCATGTTCATTCTTGTTTTCTATAAGTAACAGATTTAGAAGTAGAGTTATATCACAAATGGTTAACAATTTTAACCGCTAATTCCATTTCATTTTCTAAGTAATAACTTCATTTAGTACCTTCCATTTTATCACTCACTTATATACTACGAAATGTCTACCCTTTTCAGATTTGTGCCGATCTTTTTATTAATTGTTTTTACATCCTGTCTGAGCACCAAAATCGACAGAATGGCAAAGAAAGCAACTTCTCCCATTCAATTACTGGATTCTCCATCAGGCCAACTTCAACTAATACTTGAGCTAAAGAGCGGTGTTCCTACTTACCGATTAAATAAAGGGCCCGAGTTTGTAATTCTTTCTTCTAATCTGGGTGTGGTGTTGGAAGAAGACGATCTTAGTAAAAACTTCGAAATAATCGGTTATGGAAAAAGGGATTCTTCCAGTACATGGACACAGCCCTGGGGTGAAGTGAAAGAAATTGCAGACAATCATCAGGAATTAGCTGTTTATCTGAAACATGATTCCGGTAAAAGAATGAATGTCATTTTCAGATTGTATGATACAGGACTTGGATTTCGCTATGAATGGCCAAATCAGGAAGCTATGGATGAGTTTGTGATAATGGAAGAAAAAACAGAATTCGTTTTAGCTGATGATCATGATTCCTGGTGGCTACAAGCTTATATCCCGAACAGATATGAACACCTGAACATTGCTTCAAAAGCGTCTGAAATTGACACCGCAGCAACTCCGCTAACTATGAAAACAGATAACGGACTATATCTGAGTTTTCATGAAGCGGCTTTAACGGATTATTCTTCAATGTCGCTGATCAACCGTGGAGAAAATAAACTGCAGGCTACGCTTTTTCCCTGGATGGATGGAACTGAACATAAAGTTCGGGCGAAAACTCCTTTTGTATCTCCATGGAGAACCATCAAAGTAAATGAAGATCTGGATGGTTTAGTGAACAATTACATTGAACTGAACCTGAATGAGCCCTCTAAAATTGAAAATACCTCGTGGATTAAGCCGGGGAAATATGTAGGCATTTGGTGGGACATGCACCTGAATCGAAAAACCTGGCATTCCGGCGAAAAGCACGGAGCTACTACTGAATACACAAAAGAATGGATCGACTTTGCCTCAAAACACGGGTTCAACGGAGTGTTGGTTGAAGGCTGGAATGAAACCTGGGACGGCGACTGGACAAAAAATGCCGATCAATTCAGTTTTACAAAATCCTACCCTGATTATGATCTGGAAGAAGTTGTGGAATATGCTCAATCCAAAGGCACGAATATTATCATGCATAATGAAACTTCAACAGGAATCGAAAACTACGAATCTCAGATTGATGAAGCTTTTGATTATTACCAGCAATTGGGAATCAACACCATAAAATCAGGCTATGTTGGTGATATGATTGCGAACGGACAATGGCATCATGGACAGTATATGGTTCGTCATTACCGTAAAGTAGTAGAAAAAGCTGCTGAGCATGGAATTATGCTGGATGTTCATGAACCGATCAAAGACACAGGAGTTCGCAGAACATGGCCAAACATGATGACCAGAGAAGGAGCCCGTGGACAAGAATACAATGCCTGGAGTGGAGACGGAGGAAATCCTCCGGATTACATTCCAACAATTTTGTTTACCAGAATGCTTTCCGGTCCATTTGATTATACTCCCGGAGTACTCGATCTTTTATTGAAAGATAATGAAGAAGGCCGTTCAAAGAACAGAGTTCACTCTACTCTGGCGGGTGAACTGGCCGTTTATGTTGTTATCTATAGCCCACTTCATATGGCTGCTGACCTCATCCATAATTATGAAAATTATCCTATCCCATTTCAGTTTATAAAAGATGTTCCTACCGATTGGGAATACACAAAAGTACTTGCCGGTGAAATTGGGAAACATGTTACTGTTGTAAGAAAAGACCGAAATTCTGATGATTGGTATCTGGGCGCTGTAACAGATGAAAATGAACGGGAATATGTAGTTGATCTGAGTTTTCTGGATGATGGAAAAGAATATGAAGCCATTATCTATTCTGATGGTCCGGCCGCAGACTATGAAGTTAGACCTCAGTTATTGATCAAATATGGACAGATCGTTAACTCGGTTTCTACCTTAAAAATAAATATGGCTCGAGGCGGAGGTATGGCCGTTCAATTTAAAGTAAGAAACTGATTACAAATTATGTCCCCATTTTCAATTCTGATTTGTTATCAGAGTGAACATCAACTTTAAAAAATTGAAAGAACATGAATAAATACATGCTATTATTATTTGACCGGGAAGAGGCTTTTAATGAAATGTCGCCCGAAGACATGCAGAAAGAAATTGGACTGCATATGAGTTGGATAGAGAATCTTGGAGACCATTATGATTCCGGCGAGCCATTGCTTCCCGAAGCTAAAACTATAACAGGGAAAAATAAAGTAGTAACTGATGGACCATTTATAGAATCGAAAGAGCTATTAGGCGGTTTCTACATCATTAATGCAAATAGCTTGGAAGAAGCTACTGAACTAGCTAAAGGATGTCCGACTTTGGGATTGGGCGGAAGTGTTGAAGTTCGGGAAGTCATGAAAATGTAAGTGGATACCAAACTCACATATTCTGATTCAAAAAACATAGAACATCTTTTTCGACATCAGTCGGGAAAGATGTTTTCCATTCTGATTCGCTTGTTTGGCTTTGATAATTCCAGCCTTATCGAAGATATTATTCAGGAAACCTTTCTGGCTGCAATGAAAACCTGGAGCGTAAAAGGCGTTCCCGAACAACCCGAAGCTTGGCTGATGCAGGTTTCCAAGAATAAACTCATCAATGAGCTAAAAAAAAGAAGCAACCGAACTCGTCTGAATGAACAATTTGCAGGCGAGAAACTGGAAGAAAAAGTTGATGAGCTTTTTTTGGACAAAGAGATCAAAGACAGTCAACTAAGAGCCCTTTTTGCATGCTGCAATCCTTTTCTGAACAAGAAAGAACAGATCATGTTGACCCTTAAGATCTTATCAGGTTTTAATAACTCCGAAATTGCAAACGCACTGCTAAGTAGCCCCGACGCCGTCAAGAAAGCAATATACAGAGCTAAAAAGTCTCTTCAGGAGCAGGATATTGACCTGAACGCTCCTTTTATTCACGAAATAAAGGAACGAATTGACACCGTTCATACCATCATTTACCTGATCTTCAATGAAGGGTATAAACAGACCTCCGGCAACTCTGTGATCAATGAAGACCTGTGTTTCGAAGCTTCTCGTCTTGCAGTTTTGGTTTCAAGTATTGATGGTGATCACCAACCTGAAAGTTATGCGTTGCTGGCACTTATTTACTTTTCGATGGCGCGATTTCCGGCCAGAATAAACGCTAATGGAGAAATGATAGAACTTGAAACTCAGGATCGTTCTTTGTGGGATAAGGAAATGATCCATGCCGGCACCTTATTGCTTGCCAAATCACGAAATACAAAAAGCATCTCAGCTTATCATCTTGAAGCTACTATTTCTTCCATTCACTGTATGGCAAAAAGTTTTGAAGCTACAGATTGGGAAAGCATAACTATTTGTTATCAAAAATTGACAGCTTTTGATGATAATCCGATCGCTCAAATAAATTACGCGATTGCGTTAAGTAAATGGAAAGATTCGAAAGCCGGTCTCAAAAAATTAGATGAGATTGAAGAGAATATTTCAAAGCCTATCAAACACTTATTTTATGCCGCAAAAGGAGCGATGCTTTTGGATGACAAGCAATATGGAATTGCTAAATCCTATTATCAGGTCGCTTTTGATCTTTCAAAACATGATATGGATAAGAAATTTTTATCAAAGAAAATCCAATTGTGTGATCGAGAAGGATTGAATATGAATTAACTATTTTCATTTCCGCTTTTCATTTGACTATTATTCTGCATAATCATCCCAATTATATTATGCGATTTTCAATCTTTTTATCCGTTCTGATTTTGTTCTCTCCTTTGTTACAGGCACAGTCAACCGCCGGAGAATACTATCAAGCAGCAAACAAAGCATATGAAGAAAATAATTTCTCTGCATTTCTTTCGCATCTGGAAAAAGCGAATGAATTAAGAGCTAATCACCGAACTATTCTTTACAATCTTGCTTTAGCCTATACTTTAAATGATCAACATGACAAAGCGATTGAAACTCTGAAATATCGCTCTTCTTTTTATGCTGTAAATGATTTTGACCAAGATGAAAAATTAGCTCCGCTAAAGACATTACCGCAATATCAGCAACTTCTCTCTCAGATTGATGAACAGAATAAACCGATTCTCAACAGCTCTCTTCATTTTGAATTTGAGCAAAAAGGCTTTCATCCTGAAGGCATAGCTATTCAACCTGAAACAGGTGACTTCCTGATTTCTGATGTCCGATGCGGACTTATTTCTTCATTCAATAGAGACGGATCGGAACTTAAACCCATTTTGGATCTAAAGAAATTTGGATTCTGGGGTGCAATGGGAATGGCCTTCGATAAACAGGATTCTAACATGCTTTGGGTTAGCACTTCTGCTCTTCCTAATTACTGTGAATATTCCGATTCTCTGGATGGGAAATCTGCAGTACTTAAAATTGATTTAAAGAAAAAACAGTTAATTCGATCTTATACTGTGGAAGGTCATCATGTATTTGGTGGCTTGGTAACAACTGAAACCGGCGCGGTATATGTTTCTGATTCCTCTGAGCCGATCGTATACAAAATTACAAAGCAGGCTGATAAACCCGAAGAATTCTTAAAACCTGAGGGATTATTTAATCTTCAGGGATTGGCCTTGGGAGAAGAAAACACGCTTTACATATCTGAATATATAACCGGAGTGTACTCTGTGGATCTCTCCTCTAAAAAGATAACTCCTGTAATTTCAGAAACCCAACTTACACGCGGAACTGATGGGCTTTATTTTTCTAACGGTCAGTTGTATTTGATGCAGAATGGAACCAGACCTTTTCAGGTTGCCAAGGTGGATGTCAGTAGTTCATCTATGGAAATTGTAGACAGAGCTGTTCCGGAATTAAATGAACCGACACTTGGCATCATCAAAAGCGGAATCCTTTATTTCATAGCAAACAGTCCGTGGGCTTTTTATGATGAAGGTAATAACCCAAAATTAGATGAATGGCCGATGCTTCAGATTAGAAAGCTGAATATTCAAAAGTAAAAAGCCCGTTCCAAAACTGAAACAGGCTTTCTGAAAAGTGCTCACGAATGGAGTCGAACCATCACGACCGTTAAGTCACACGCCCCTCAAGCGTGCGCGTCTACCAATTCCGCCACGTGAGCTTAGTAGGCGTCAAAGATACTATTACATTCATAAAAAAGCATTAGATAATTAGTGTGATGGTGTTATAGTGTTAGGGTATTTCTTTAGAAATTTTCACCCTAACACTATAACACCATCACACCATCACACCGTCAGTATACTTCAACATCTTTATAGCTTTTAAACTACAAAAAAGCCCGCCTTGAAAAAAATCAAAGCAGGCTTTAACGCTCAATGCTATTTTTTGAACAGCACTTCAGGCGTAGGCGAATCTCTTAATGTGATCTTAAGACGATTCGATTCATCCTGAAGTTTTGAAATATTACTTATCATTTTCTTTGTCATTTCGACCATAGGGAGAAATCTAGAAATGGATGTTAAAAAAATCTTTAGATTTCTCACATCCGTTCGAAATGACAAGCTCAATTACTCTTCTTCTAACTGTCTGCGTGCGTAATCATTCTCAGGATCGATCTTAAGCGCTTGCTCGTAGTAAGTAGCAGCTTTATCAGCTTGGCCTCCGCGTTTGATCATATCTCCCATTAGGATCCAATTTTCAGGATCTTGCGGAGATTTCTTGATCCGGTCGATAGTATAAGGAATTGCTTCTGCTCCTCTTTCCGTCATCAGCATTAACATTACTTTACTTCTGTGAGCTCCGGCAAAATCATCGATTTCAATCGCTTTGTCAAAATCTTCTTCGGCTTCCTTCAGCTCTTCTTTATTCATGCGAATATTTCCCCGCAAATTAAAATAAGCAGCCTGTTCATTATCCAATTCGATCGCTTTGTCAATGTTCTTTAAACTCAGATCAAATTGTTCAAGCTGTTGAAAGATCAATGCTTCTAAGTAATATGCCTCGTGAGAATCTTCGTTTTCTTTTTGAAGTTCCCGCGCTATATCTAACGCATGGTCAATATCTTTATCTTTCAGTAGTTCGAAACCGTGATTTAATTTCTCTTCGAAATTCATGGACTTAATTTTCTTTATTGGTTATGTCTTCGTAGTCAGCGTCTTCAATCTGGTCGATATTCTTTCTCTTGTTGTTACTTCCTGTCGACCGCGTATTTCCAAATCCCTGAAACGGATTGAATTGGCTATTTTTCTTCTTGGAAGGTAAGAACATTCTGTTCACGTATCTTAAAAAAAGTATAAAACCTATAATAAGTAATAACTTGAATAACATGTCTATGGTGCAATATGAATATGTGTTTTTGAATGCAACGGCATCTCAAAAATTTGTTGTTCTATATAATTCAGATGCTCTTCATTATTAACAAAATCTATTTCCGAAGCATTTATTGTGATCAAAGGAGATCTGTTATAGTGATAGAAAAAATGATTATAGGCGTCATTCAGTTCTTTTAAGTAATCTCTGGTAATATGTTGCTCATAATCTCTTCCCCGCCTGTCAATATTTTCCATCAAGCGATCAACCGACGATTGTATAAAAATAATTAAATCAGGCTGAGGTGCAATTCCCTGCATGATATTAAAAATACTATCGTACAATGCCATTTCATCCTGATCCAGATTCAAACGCGCAAAAATTCTGTCTTTATCAAAAATATAATCTGAAATCGTGATCTGACTAAACAGATCCTGACTCATCATATTTTGCTGTTGCTTAAACCGGCTCGCTAAAAAAGCCAATTGTGTTTGAAAAGCATACCGCTCTCTGTCTTCATAAAACTTTGGCAGAAACGGATTGTCTTCAAATTCTTCCAGCACAATTCTGGCATTTTTTCGTTCTGCCAGCAAATGTGCAAGCGATGTTTTCCCCGCTCCGATAACACCTTCAATAGCAATAAAATCAAAATGGTTCGACATCTACCAGGCTAACTTTGTTTTTTCTATTCTGATTTCAGGAGCTTCTTTGATCAGCTCCTCTATAGTCTGAGCATTTTTTATATCCCTCCAATCCGGAAAAATCTCCTTTAAAGGTAACAGAACGAACATTCTGAATTTATACTCGGCATGAGGAATAATAAGGGTATCTGTTTCAAGCACCAAGTTATCATATACAATTATATCAAGATCTATGTTTCTTGATGTCCACTTTGGATAACGGGATGGTCTGCCCTGCTTTTTCTCTTGTTTTTTGAGCTCATTGAACAATTGAGATGGGCTTAGATCGGTATCGATCTTAATGACTGCATTCAAAAAGTCATTCTCACTTGGGCCAACCGGCTCAGATTTGTAGATAGATGAAGAAACAATTTCAGTTTTGCTGATCTGTTTTAAAAACTCTTTTGCATCTAGCAGCTGTTGATGAGGATTATTAAGATTTGATCCTAGCGCTATTACTACCGGGGCCATTGCATTGTGACTTCAGAGTATTCAGTTTCTCCCTCCATGGGTGGATTGAGTTTTCTTACTTTCACTTCGAGGTTGCTCAAATCAAATTCTTTAAAAAGCTTTTCCCCAATATTTAGCGTCAGTGTTTCGATCAAATTGAGAGAATGGCTTTTCATGATCTCTTCCACAAGCAGCCTTACTTTAGCGTAATCGATGGTATGATCCAGATTATCAGTTTCGCCTGCTTTTTGAAGTGAAAGACCAAAGGCTAAGTCAACTTCAAAAATATTTCCGATGATCTTTTCCTGTTCAAAAACCCCGTGTAACCCATGAAATTTGAGCCCTTTTATTACGAGCTTATCCATGATTTTAAAGACTGGCTACTTCGATACGCTGCTGCAATTCATCAAGCATTTTCTTGTGCTTATGGCTTGTAGTAACTCTTTCTTCTACAGTTGATATAGCGTGGATTACTGTGGAATGATCGCGTCCTCCGAAGTGAAGTCCAATTGTTTTCAAACTCGACTTTGTATATTTCTTGGAGAAATACATTGCAATTTGTCGTGCCTCAACAATCTCCTGCTTTCTGGTTTTTTCGCGAACTTTATTAGTATCAATTCCGAAATAATCGCATACATAATTCTGAATTGATTCTATGGAAATCTGAGTATTGGACTCTTTTACCATGTCTTTGAGCACACGCTTTGCCATAGCCAAATCAATATCATCTATGTTCTGAAGAGATGCATGAGCAAGCAACTTTATGATAGCTCCTTCCAGATCCCGAACATTTGATTTGAAATTATGAGCGATAAATTCAATGATTTCTGAATCGATCTCTATCCCGTTATCCTGAGCTTTACGCTCCAGAATTGCATAACGGGTTTCGTATTCCGGCATTTGAAGATCGGCACTTAATCCCCATCCAAATCTTGAGATCAATCTTTCCTCAATATCAGGCACATCTTTTGGAGCCCTGTCGCTACTTAAGATAATTTGCTTACCATCCTGATGAAGAGCATTAAAAATGTGAAAGAATTCTTCCTGAGTTTTTTCTTTTCCACTGAAAAACTGAATGTCATCTACAATCAGAACATCAATATTTCGATAGAACATTGAAAACTCACTTGCACGGTTATTTCTGATGGCATGAACAAATTCATTAGTAAAAGATTCTGAAGAAATATAGAGCACAGATTTTTCGTCCCCGAACTTCTGCTTTATCTTATTTCCGATACTTTGTGCAAGATGAGTTTTACCAAGCCCTGTTGGACCATATATAAACAGCGGATTGAAAGAATTACTTCCGGGATTATCAGCAATTGCCATGGCTGCTGATCGAGCCAAACGGTTACAATCACCCTCAATGAATCTATCAAAAACGTAAGAGCTGTTTAAGTTCGAATCTACTTTTGTCTTTTTGATTCCTGGAATCACAAATGGATTTTCAATTCTCTCCGGATAATAATCCTTATAACCTCCGTTCATTTCCTGAGGTTCAACCGGACCCATTGGTCGTTGAGGCAAACGAATTGAACGGTTGTGTTCAAAATGTTCAGACTTTTCCATTACTATAGAATATTCAAGCTTACCTTCCGGTCCTAAAACTTTTGCGAGCGTGGAACGCAACATTGAATAGTAATGCTCTTCCAGCCATTCGTACCAAAACTGGCTGGGAACCTGAATGGTTAACGTATTATCTGCAAGAGAAATCGGTTTGATAGGCTCAAACCAAGACTTAAATTTCTGATAGCTTATGTTATCCTTAATAATGTCTAAGCACTCGTTCCATGCTTCCTCAGCAGATATCATCCTCAATTCCAAATCTCCTAAAAAAATTTTCTTATTAACCCCAGACGAAAGGCTAGTTATCCACAGCAATTAAATGCCGGCTTGTTAAAATCTTGAATTGAAAATGAAGAATTATTTGGCTCAAGTCAAACGCAATAAACATGAAGATTCAAAAGTTATCCACATTTATGAAATCCCTGTAAAGCATTGCAAGACAACAGAGTAAAAATTTTAATGAAGAACGTTAATTTTTAACTTGACATACCGTAACATTGCCTTAACAAAGAATGAGACCTTTCAGCGGAGGGGAGGGATAACTTAAAATTATTTTTCCACAAGTTTTCCACATTTTGAATTTTACATTTAAAAAGCGCTTTTTCTACGATTAATTACTCTTTTGAAGCCACTAAAAATCTGTTCTTTTCATCCATATCTTTAATCGCCTTAACATTCCATTTTAAAGACTTGAAAATCTGAACAATTTCATCAGAATGATTTTCATGTACTTCCAGATAAACCCTGCCATTTTTTTTGAGATTTTTTGAGCAGAACTTCTCAATTGCTTCAAACATATCTGCCATGCTTTTACAAAATAAAGCCAGATGTGGTTCAAAGTTTTTTACTTCTTTATCCAAACCATCTTCTTCTTCTTCAAGAATGTATGGTGGATTTGAGACAATGATATCAAAACCTGAATCAAAAATATCAGATTCAGCATTGAACAAATCGTGTTGGATAAAATTTATATCTACTTTGTTTAAAGAAGCGTTTTGCTTTGCAAGTGTTAAAGCTTCATCAGAAATATCAATAGCAGTAGCATCCCATGATTCAAATTCCTTTTTAAGCGCTATGGGTATACAACCGGAACCCGTTCCAATATCTAAGACTGACAAGTCTTTTTTATTATCATTTTCTTCACAAATAATATGAACAAGTTGCTCTGTTTCTTGCCGGGGAATAAGGACGCTTGGGTTTACCTTCAGAGTTGAGTTATAAAACTCTGTTTCTCCCGTTATATATTGTAAGGGCTCATGATTTGCTCTTCTTTGTACAAAAGGCCTCAGCGTATCCAGTTCTTCTGCTGAAAGTGGCCGATCGTATTTAAGGTATAAATCTAATCGTTTTATTTGCAGGACATACGCCAACAGCCACTCAATGCTCAATCGAGATGATTTAACTTCCTTTTTATCAAAATAGGAAGTTCCCCATTTCAGCATAGAAAGTACAGTCCACTCATTAAGAGTGTTTTGCATTACTCGTCTTCTTTATCTTCTTTCGGAATATCGGAAATTTGTTCTTCCTGAACAGTTAATCCAAAGCGCTTACCAAAATCGATGATAAAATCGACAACATTCGACTCTACATTTCTTTCTTCGGATAAGGAACTACCTCTGAATCCCATTCTCCCACCTGTCTTTTTAAGAACGATCTTATTATGATCAGAAGTATTCTCAAATATACATGTGAGAGTAACACTTGAATTTATCTGCTTTTCATACTCCTCGTAAACAGCTACGTAAAGTTTATCTTTGTCTCCTTCTTTGCTGTGCTCATAAATGAACTTCGGTGCATATTCTTTAAACATCTTATCAGACATTCTGCGTAGTGTTGCAGCCGGACCAAAAACCAGAAACGTGGTATGTGAATTCATACTCAGTATTTATTTCATATTAAATTTTGGCTGAAAATAACATGTTATTGACTTAAGGCAATAAGAAAATCCGTTATTTTTCGTTGAATTTGTGTTACCTTTCTTTTCATGCAAAACTTTACCGATATGAAAAAGTTATTTTTATTAACCTTAGCGAGCTTTACGCTACTTTTTACATCAAATGTGTTCGCTCAGTTTGGAGAACCGGAAGTTAGAAAAAAAGACGTTCCTAAAAATTTATACGATGAAGGTTACAAATCCGGGTTCGGATTTGTATTCGGAGCGAATGATTTTGGTTTCGGTGTTGGTGGGCAATATCGTAAAGTTGTGAGCAGATATACCGAAGCACATTTAACTTTCAAAATTTCCGGGCTGAAAGATCCCCGTGAACAAACATTTATTGATTATTTCTTTGGCACGAAAACAGTCCCCGAAAAATATCGAAGAGTCATAGCATTTCCTGTCTCTATTGGATTAAAGAAACGATTTCTCGCAGAAGATATAACTGACAACTTTAGATTTTTTGGCAGCCTGAGCGGGGGTCCCGTTTTTGCTTTTTCATATCCCTATTTTAATGACCGTAACGACAACGGCTTCAGAGAAAACAATAACGTAAGGTATGGAACAATTGAGCGGCCAAATGATGTTTTTACGGGGTGGAGCGAAGGAGGTTGGCGCCTTGGATTATCCGGAAGTGCAGAGCTTGGTATCGACTTTAACAGTAATTTTGCAAATCTGCAGAGTTTCCAGTTTGGTTACAATTTCTACTACTTCGAGAATGGATTACAAATTCTTGAACCCGCGCAACCTCAACTAAGCCCTGACGGTTCACCGGTGTTTGTAGATTCTGAACTTCAAACCGTGCCTAATTTTGATCCAAAAAAATTCTACGGGTCAGTACAAATCAGCTTTATTTTTGGCTGGATGTGGGACTAGTTCATTAATAACTTCTTGAACCACTCTTCAGGCTCCGATAAATCAGATATAATTAAATCCGGTTCATATACTTCTAATTGTTCTTTTGAAAACCTACCTGTGGTTACGGCCACACACTTCATCCCCGCATATTTTGCACACTCAACATCCCGGGGAGTATCACCGATAATTATAAATTTTGACGGATCTGTTTCTATATCAAGATTTTTTTGCACCTCTTTAAGTGCAATTAGCGGTAGTTGATTTCGGTCCTTGTCAAACTCACCGAACGCACCGAATTTAAATCTGTAATCGATGTCAGCTACTTTCAACTTTGCCTTTGCCGCACTGGGATAATTACCTGTAAGCAATCCGATGTACGCTCCCATTTCGTCAAAGAAGGAGATCGCCTCATCAACATATAAATGCCTTTTTATATGATCTGATAACATCTCCAGATCTGTTCTTTTAAGATATTCTGATTTTAAATCTTTATATAGAGCTTCATCAAAATCATGATTTATTAAAAATGAAGTCAGGATATCGTGGTCTGTTCTTCCGGAGAACCCTTCTTTCTCCATATCCGGATAATCGATCTCAAGATCATCCAGAATTCTCCGGATTAAAGGACGGTTAAATTTCCTGTCAACAGTTAGTAAGGTTCCATCAATATCAAAGAGTATTACCCAGGGATGTTCTGTATTCAAAATATGCGTCAGTTTATTTAATTGTTAAGTTACGAAAGCTTCAATAAAAGGGCTTTAAGAACATATTAAATCGTGGTACCTTTAATATCTTAAAAATTAATTTACCCGGAGACTTTAAATGAGTTTTATTGAAGACCTGATTGCACGACAAATAATAGATTCTCGTGGCAACCCAACTGTAGAAGTAGATGTAATTCTGACTAGCGGAGCAATGGGCAGAGCCGCTGTTCCATCCGGTGCTTCTACAGGTGAACATGAAGCCGTTGAATTGAGAGACGGAGATAAAAACTACTATTTAGGTAAAGGTGTTCAAAATGCTGTTGACAATGTAAATGGTTTAATTGCCGATGAGCTCAGAGGGCTGCCTGTTTATGATCAACTTACTCTGGATCAGCTATTGTTGGATATTGATGGAACTGAAAACAAAAACAAGCTTGGAGCAAACGCAATGCTTGGCGTCTCTTTGGCTTGCGCAAAGGCTGCCGCAAGTGAACTTGGCATGCCGCTCTGGAGATATGTTGGTGGAGTAAATGCTAAAGTCATGCCCGTTCCTATGATGAACATCATCAATGGCGGATCTCATGCGGATAACAGCGTGGATCTTCAGGAGTTTATGGTGATGCCTGCAGGTGCGGAGTCTTTTAGTCACGCTTTGCAAATGGGTGCAGAAATATTTCATAATCTGAAGAAAGTTCTCAGCGACAAAAACTATAGTACAGCTGTAGGTGATGAAGGCGGTTTTGCTCCGAATTTAAAATCAAATGAAGAAGCTCTTGAAGTAATATTAATGGCCATCGAAAAAGCCGGATACATCCCTCAGGATGATGTCCTTATTGCGCTGGATCCCGCCTCTTCTGAATTTTATAATTCTGAAACCGGATTATATGAATTCAAATGGAGTGATGGTTCTACCAAAGATACTGACGCCATGGTTGAGTTCTGGGCTAAATGGGCTGATAAATACCCTATCATCTCAATTGAAGATGGAATGGCAGAAAATGATTGGGACGCCTGGAAAAAACTCACTCTCGCTATAGGCGACAAAGTTCAATTAGTTGGTGATGACTTGTTTGTGACTAATACAGAACGTCTGGCACATGGAATCGAAAACGGTATTGCTAATTCCATACTGATTAAAGTGAATCAAATTGGTACGCTTACCGAGACATTAGACGCTATAGAAATGGCTCACAAAAACAGTTATTCCGCAGTTATTTCCCATCGCTCCGGCGAAACTGAAGATGTTACCATCGCAGACTTAGCCGTTGCTACAAATGCCGGACAAATTAAAACCGGATCTATGAGCCGAACAGATCGAATTGCAAAATATAATCAGCTTCTTCGTATTGAGGAAGAACTTGGAGATAATGCAATCTATATGGGACATCATACTTTTGGATTTTAGCCAACAGCTAACCTATTTATAATTTCAGATTCCTTTTTTATCTATGCGTTATTTAATTCCGTTATTTTCTCTTTTTTTAGCTACTACTGTTTTTGGTCAAACAGACAATATTTTCCCTTCAGAAACGGGGGAAACTCTTATTAATAGCTTACAGGCTAATTATTCTGTTACTAATCCCTTGGGATATAGTGGCGCTAGAGACCAAATGTATGGTTCTAACAACATCGATAATACAGATGGTACATTAACAGGCATATATTCCGGGTTTACGATTATGGTGGCTCAAAATACGAATACGGCTCGAAGCGAATCCTTTGATAAAGGAATAAATACCGAGCACACCTGGCCACAAGGAATGTTTGGTAGTGATGAACCTATGCGGGGTGACATTCATCATATTTTTCCTACTAGAATAGATGTAAACAGTGACAGAGGTAGCTTACCATTTGGAGAGAGCCCCGACAATCAAACTACAAGATGGTATAGAAATTCATCGGAATTATCTTCAATTCCTACTTCCAATATTGATGAGTACAGCGAGTTATTAAGCGGTTCACTATTTGAAGTGCGTGAAGATCATAAAGGAAATACTGCACGCGCTATTTTTTACTTCTGGGCTATCTATCAAGATAGATCAAATGTTGCAGACGATGCAGGCTTCTTTAACGGAATGAAAGATGTTCTGCTTGCTTGGCACGACCTTGACCCTGTTGATCAGGCAGAAGTTGACAGAAGTCTTGGAGCAGAATCTGCTCAGGGTAACCGTAACCCATTTGTGCATGATACAACCTTGGTAAGAAGAGCTTACTTTGGGGGTTCAGCAAACCCTGACCCTACCATCAGCAACCCGCTTAACGGGGAGATTGTGAATATTCAGAGTTCTGGTTTTACAGTTAATTATGATGACCAGGGACAGGAAAAATCAGTACAGTTTAATTATGATTCCGGTCTTTCAACAGAAGATCCAAACGGAGATCCATTTACGATGTCTGATTATGAAACTATAGCTGAAGCTTCTGTCAATTGGCAGGAAGATCAGGCATCAGCCAGCGGCAGTAAAGCAACTATGGTTACTGTGCAGGATTTCGGTGATTCTCCTCCTGATACAGTAATTGGTTCCGGATCATCTTCCAGTTTGATTCTGACAGGTATTTTTGACGGAACGCTTAGTGGCGGAACTCCAAAAGGTGTTGAACTATTTGCAACAGAAAATATCGAAGACCTGAGTTTTTATGGCATTGGTTCTGCTAATAATGGTGACGGAAGTGATGGTGTAGAATTAACACTTTCGGGTTCTGTTGCTGAAGGTGAGTTCATTTATATAGCCACTGAAGAAAACAATTTTAATACTTGGTTTGGCCTTAATCCCGACATAGTAGACGATATGGCTGTTGCTATAAATGGCAACGATGCTATTGAGCTGTTCTATGACTCCACAAAAGCTTTTACCGGAAACGAACTGGTTGTAGATATTTTTGGAGAAACAAACGCCAGCGCTACTTCCTGGTCTTATACCAACGGATGGGCATACCGTAGTAGCTCCACTGGCCCTGATGGCAATACTTTTGCAGAAAGCAACTGGACGTATTCCGGTGACAATGCATATGAAGGAACTTCGAATAATGCCGATGCTAATAATCCAATGCCTGTAAAAAGCTTTGAGCCGGCTAACCCAACCGGTACCGAAGATGATGAGAGTATTAAGCTCCCCGAAACAATTAATTTGGCTCAGAACTACCCCAATCCGTTTAATCCAAGTACTATAATTACTTATCAACTTGGAAGCTCTCAAAATGTAAGTTTAGTCGTTTATGATCAGCTTGGCAGAAGAGTTGCTTCGCTGCAGAACGGCCCAAGGAACAGTGGTACTCATCAGGTTACTTTTGATGCAACAAATCTTAGTTCAGGAGTATACTTTTATCGTCTTACAACGGAATCATCAGTTTTGACAAAAAAAATGCTTTTGATCAAGTAGGATATACGAGTACAACTACATTTTTTCGTCTGATTATTTGTACTATTGGAGCATGAGAATTACTTCGCAGGAATTGCTTCATTTTAGAAATCATGTTAAAACCTCGGTTAACTGGGCTCCGCATCTTAATGTAATAACCGGACCAAATGGCGCGGGGAAAACCAGCCTGATCGATGCCATTCACTTTTTATGCATGTCCCGAAGCTTTGTATCTACAACTGATCAATATGTGATAAACAGTGACGAAAAATATTTCATGATCAAAGGGCATTTTGAAGGCAAGATTCGTTCTGAATTTGATGTAAGTTGCTCATACTCTCGTGGAGATGGAAAGAAGATTTTTGTAAATGACTCTCCATTAGACCGACTTTCTGATCTGATCGGTATGGTTCCTGTTGTTGTTCTTGCTCCTGATGACAAAAAACTTACACTCGAAGGTCCGATTGAAAGGCGATCTTTTCTTGACTCTTTTATCAGTCAAATTTCGATATCGTATCTCCGGGATTTAATTGATTACCGAAAGGTTAGAAGACAACGGAATACTCTTTTAAAAGATTTTCAAGGCTCTGTTTCGGTATTAAAATCATATTTAGAGCCCTGGGATATTCAACTTGTCGAAAGCGGGTCAAGAATAATAGCAGCTCGATTTGCTGTACTGGAAAACTTTAAGGCATACCTTGAAAGAGATTATGCTATGATCTCAGGTATGGATCTTACAACCGGTCTCGAATATCAGACTTTTTGTGAACCTTCAGTCGATGCTCAGGATATTCAGATTCAGTACAAAAAAGTTCTTGAACAAACCATTGATAAAGAAATAGAAAGAGAACAAACGCTGACCGGCCCACATAAAGATGAAGTAATTTTTTATTTGGATGATTTTGAACTTCGACGATTTGGGTCGCAGGGACAGCACAGATTATTCGCTCTTTCTCTGAAACTAGCTCAACTTCACTATTATTCTGATGAACTGGACGACCTTCCCATTTTAATGCTGGACGATGTTTTCGGAGATCTTGATCTCAAAAAAACTGAGATCCTTCTTAATGCCTTGCAGGATCATGAAGGGCAAACTTTTATAACCTCCGCAAATCCGGTACCTTTCGAAGAATATGTCGATTTTGATGGGAATAGAAATAAATTCTTTTCTGTTAAGGATGGTGTAATTAAGGAAGAAGAATGAGATTCGATACTCCAAAACCAATAAGTGATTCGCTCCAAAAATATTTGGATAAGTTTCCTCATAAAAAGAAACTCAGGCAAGGAATGGTATTGGCTGTTTGGGAAGAAGTTGTTGGTAAGCGTATCGCATCTCAGGTAACAGATATACATTTTGAATCAGGAAAACTGGTTGTTAAAGTATCCAATCAGGTTTGGAGACATGAAATTCACGCCAATCGTTTTAGCATTGCAAAAAGGTTAAATACCAGAGTAAAAGCTCAAATAGTTGGTGATATCATTGTTCGAAGTTAGTTGAATAAGGGCGAGTTCAAATCTATATTAACTTATGGCTGATAATTCCTATCAAAATATTAAAGAGCGTATACTTTCTTATGTAAAGAAAGGAACAAAACCGGGCGAGGATGACGATGGCAATAAGATCGTAACCAAAGAAAGCGCCTTGGTATTTGTATTCGCATATTTAATTGCCATAAGTTTGTGGTTCGCTGTTAATCTGAACGGCATTTTCAATATCAGCGTAAATATGCCTTTGGAGATAGGAGATATACCCGCTGATCTCGCCCTTACAGATAATCTGCCTGAATACGTTGAAGTGAGCTTATCGGGAACGGCATTACCTCTTATAAATTTGTACAATAATCCTCCGACCATACCAATCGATGTGGACGAATCGGAAGTGAATTTATTTAATCAGATTCGTCAACAAATGAATTCCTATCAGGAGGTCGAGGTCTCAAAAGTTGAGCCTATTCTGATCTCAGTAAATCTTGAACAGAAAATTACAAAGAAAGTCCCCATTAAATTAAACTGGGATCTTAGTTTTGAACCTCGGTTTGGCTTAATAAGTAACCCGATGATCTCTCCGGACAGCATTACAATAACCGGTGCTGCGTCTCAAATAGCTCCCATTACTGAATGGGCGATCAATGATACATTAAAGCTTTCCGGTATTAAAGATGATATTTCTCAGGTTATTCCGGTCACCAATACCAATCCTCTTATGGAGGTTTCTCTGGATGAGATTTCTTTAACTGCGGATGTATCTGAGTTTACAGAAAATGAGGTAAGTGTTTATATAAGAACACGAAACCTTCCCCGAGGACAAAACATCACATACAATCCTTCTTCTATCGTGATTAAATATGATGTTCCACTAGAACAGTTTTCTGAAATCCAGAATGAAACTCCTTATGTAGTTTACGTTCCCTATCGTAAAATTCAGGAAGACCAAACCGGTTTTGTAACTCCGGATATTGAATTAGTAGCGACCAAATATGCATTGAAGATCAGGAGCTTCCAGCCCAAAGCAGTCGCTTATTTTAGTGTGGTGGATCAGTAAAAAGTTATTAGCTAATAGCTGACAGCTTTTTATCAAAAGGCTCTATTACTTCGTCAACTTCTTTCACACCCTCAAAGAATTCCAACACCCGAAGCATCACCTCATCAACCAGAACATCAGGGCAGGAAGCGCCGGAAGTTAGTGCTACTTTCAGCGGTGACTTATCGTTTGGAAGCCAGTTGCTGGTCTCAAGTATTTCTTTTTTCCACTGATCGAAATGAGCTATTTCATTTTCTGACTTTATTTCTCCGGCATCGCGAACATGGAAAGTTGGGAAGGAATGTTCCAGAATTTCGACTAGGTGCATGGTGTTTGACGAATTATATCCTCCCACAACCAAAGCGATGTCAGCATCCGTTTCAGCTAGTGCTAATGTCGCCGATTGATTTTCATTGGTTGCATAGCAAAGGGTATCAGATGTGTCAGCAAAATGATTCAGAATATCAGACTCGCCATAAAGTTTGATTGCAGCTTCTTTCAGAATATCCATTACTTCCTGCGTTTCTGTAGCAAGCATGGTGGTTTGATTGATTACTCCAAAGCGCTTCAAGTCCGTATATGGATCAAAGTTTGGAGTAGATTTATGTCCAAAATACTTTTCAAAATCTGACAACGGTCGGTCTTTAGTCATGATCTCAGCTAAGATCTCAGCTTCATCTGGACTCAAAACCACAACCACTTCAGAATGCTCAGCGCTGTGCGAAAATGTAGCTCGGGTTTCTTCGTGTTCGTGCTTACCGTGAACTACTAAGCTGTATTCCTTTTTACCCAGTTGCTTCCCTCTCTTCCAGACTTTCTCTACAAACGGACATGTTGTATTAAACTCATATGGATCAATCCCAACCTTTTGAAGTTCATTCTGAATTTCAACGGTGGTACCAAAAGCAGGCACTATAACGATATCTTCGGACTTTAGAGAAGCAATCGGAATTCGTTCAGTACCGTCCGTATCAAATAAGAACTTCACTCCCTTTTTTAGTAAATCTTCATTCACTGTTGGGTTATGGATCATCTCGCTTAGCAAATAGATATTCTTATCTGAATTTTCTTCTACCGCCCGATATGCTATATCTATTGCGTTCTCCACTCCGTAACAAAATCCGAAAAACCTTGGAATCAAAAACTGAACAGGACCAAAATCCAACACGGTCGGCTCAAGGTCTTTCTTCATTGGATCGGTTATTTTAGTCGCCTCTTTAACCTTTCGGATAACCGGCGATTTGTACATCTCTGGAATTTGGAATTTTTTTCTGGCCATGCGTCAAATATAAGAAGGTATCAGGCAAACATCAGTGTTATGGAATCCGTTTCAGAACAAATTTTAAACATAAAAAAAGCCCGATAGTTTTCTACCGGGCTTTACAAATTGTTTTTGATCAGTACTTCATTCTGGATTCGATCATTGCTTTAAATCCTGCATAGTTTTGAGGTAAACGCTCAACTTTTTTCCCATCAATAAAAAATGTAGGAGTTGAATTCACGCCCAGGGCTGTACCTTCTCTTTTATCTGCAAGTACACGCCGATTCAATCTGGCTGAATTCATGTCTTGTTCAAATTTATCCATATCAAGATCCAAATCCTTAGCATAGCCAATAAAAATAGCTTTTGCATTTCCTCTGCTCCATTGCTCCTGACCTGTAAACAACATTTCGTGCATTTCAATAAATTTACCTTGTTCACGAGCGGCTTCAGCTGCTCTTGCAGCCAAATCTGCATGCTGGTGCATTCTCAACGGATAATTTTTATAGATAACTTCTATACGGTCACCAAAGTCTTTTTTAGCCTGGTTTAGCATCTGTCCATAAAATTTACAAGCAGGACATTGATAGTCACTGAATTTCGTGATTTTGAGCACGGGTAAGTCCGGCATTTCCCTGTCCTGAGCATTTGCAAAGTTTATGGTAGCTAAACCCAGCATCAGGGTAAAAAATAATACTTTCTTCATGTCGATGGTTTTTTTCAAATTTTCAGCTGTGTAACGAAACATCTTGATTAAAATTTCGCTTTAGCAAAATGACGTTTTAAGATAGTGTCTATTTTTTCAATTATCACATCAATTTGATCTTCTGTATTTTTTTTTCCAAATGATAATCGTACAAATTCTCTTGCTTCCTCATCCGATCTCCCCATGGCTTTCATTGTTCTATTGGGTTTGTCCGACCCAACCTGACAAGCACTCCCTGTTGAGATAGCCAGTCCCGCTTGTGAGCATTCCAGCATCAAAAACTGACCTTCCATCCCTTTAAACCTTATCCCAAGAATATTAGGCAACTTGTTTTCAGATGAACCTTCATCCGTAAACTCTATTCCTGTTTCTTCCAGCTTTTCCATCAATTTAGATCTCAGCATAGTCAATCTGATATGCTCATCTGTTCTTTCTGTATAATTGAGCTTAGCTGCCGTAGCAAAAGCCGCAATTCCCGCAACATTTTGTGTTCCGGCTTTCAACCCTTTTTCCTGAGATGTTCCGGGTATTTCAGGTTTTGAGTCAATGGTTTTGTTTAAATAAAAAGCTCCCACACCTTTCGGACCATACACTTTATGCGATGATACTGAGAGAGCGTCTGTCCATCTTGCTTCTATCCCTAGTTTGCAAAAAGTCTGAACGCAATCGGAATGAAAAAATACACCGTGTTGCTTTGAAAGTTTTCCAATAGCTTCCAGATCCTGAATTACACCTGTTTCAGAATTTGCGTGCTGAATTGATATCAATGCCGTCTCATCTGTTATCAGCTTGCTTAATTCATCTATCGAAATCATACCGGAAGAATTCACTCCTATTTTTGAAACTCTGTAGCCTGTACGCTCTAACTCATCAAATAGATTTCTTACCGAAGAATGCTCAACATCTGAAGTTATAATATGATTTCTGGAAGTATCAGAAGCACTAAGCAGTGCCTTAATCGCAAGTTGATTCGACTCTGACCCGCCACCGGTAAAGATAATCTCTTCAGCTTCAGCCTGAATAATTTTAGCGATCGTTCGCCTACCGGCATCCAATAACTGTTTGGCCTCAGCACCAATGTCATGAAGGCTACTTGGATTGCCATAATAATGTTTAGAAACATTCACTAGTACCTCAAGAGCGGTATCGTGAATAGGAGTTGTAGCTGCGTGATCCAGGTAAATCATAAATCGTTCTTTTTCAAGAAATGCTGTATCTTTATTGTCTTAATAAAATACCTAAAAATCTGAGGCTTTTACAGCCATGATCTCTATTCATTTTAAAGAAATTATTGAAAGCGCTCTTCGCGAAGATATCGGTATGGGAGATCTTACTTCTAAATCGATTTTTGATGCTGATCATTACTCAAAAGGTACATTTATTGCAAAAGCTGAAGGCACCTTATCCGGGCTTGAAGTTTTACAAATAGCTTATAATTTTTTGGAAGAGGATGTAAACGTAAATCTTCTGAAAAAAGATGGGGACTCCGTAGATATCAAAGAGAGAATTGCTGAAGTAGAAGGACCTACACAGGTTTTACTTTCTGCTGAGAGAGTAATTCTTAATTTAGTTCAACATTTGTCCGGTATTGCTACATCCACTGCTGAAGTTATACGATTTTTGGATGATCCAACGATAGAAATTGTTGATACCAGAAAAACTTTGCCCGGACTCAGAGTACTCCAAAAATATGCTGTAACCTGCGGGGGTGGCAAAAATCACCGATTCAGATTGGATGACGGAGTTATGATCAAAGACAATCACATAAAAGCAGCCGGAAGTATTACTAAAGCTGTTGAGTTGGTACGTTCTAATATCGGTCATATGGTAAAGATTGAAGTAGAAACGGAATCTGAAGATCAAGTGTTGGAAGCTGTAACAGCTAAAGCAGATGTAATTATGCTGGATAACCGAACACCTAAAGAGATCAAAGAATTGGTCAAGCTGATTCCTGATGAAATTTTAGTTGAAGTTTCAGGGGGAATTACGCCCAATACGATAAGCAGTTTTAAAGACTGCGGAGCTGATGTAATTTCATTAGGTTGGCTAACGCATTCTGTAAAAGCAATGGATATAAGTTTTAATTTGAATACTTAAGATCAGTCACAAAAACACAAGCGCACGAATTCTTTTGATAATTAAGAAGATTTATAAATCCTTTCGTGTTTTAGAGTTTTTGTGGCGTTATTTTTAAACCATGGATGTACTAGACATTTTAGAAGTTGAATCGGAAGTATCTCTTCCAAAACGCTACTCAGAACTTTCTGTTGAGGAAATGGAGAGTCGTGTTAAAGAGATAAAAAATAAGTTCGGCGAACGATTATTCATTCCGGGACATCATTACCAAAAAGATGAAGTGATTCAATTTGCGGATGCACGAGGAGACTCTCTGAAATTAGCTCAGATCTGTGCTTCAATGAATAAAGCAGAATATATTGCATTTTGTGGTGTGCATTTTATGGCCGAAACTGCCGATATGCTTACACGTCCTGATCAGAAAGTGATTCTTCCCGACCTGAGAGCAGGCTGTTCTATGGCTGATATGGCGGACATTGACCAGACTGAGAGAGGATGGAAGCAGATGCAGGAGATCTGGGGAGATACTATTCTTCCATTGACTTATGTGAACTCCACTGCAGCTATAAAAGGCTTTGTTGGAAAGAACGGTGGAGCTTGTGTTACGTCCGGAAATGCTGATAAAATGCTGGAATGGGCTTTCACTCAAAAAGAGCGAATTTTATTTTTACCTGATCAACATTTGGGTAGAAATACAGCTGTTAAACTTGGAGTAAAACTGGAAGAAATGGCCGTTTATGCTCCTCTCACAAATTCTTTCGAATACGAAGGAGATTTTGACGATGTCAAAGTCATCTTATGGAAAGGACATTGCTCAGTACATGAGAAATTCAATATTCAGCACGTTGAAAACCTGCGTAAGCAAGAGCCTGTAATGAAGATTCTGGTTCATCCGGAATGTACATACGATGTTGTTCAAGCGTCCGACTTAGCAGGCTCAACCAATTTTATCATCGAAACTTTGAATGCAGCTGAGCCCGGATCAAAATGGGCTATTGGTACCGAGATGAATTTGGTAAACCGACTTAAGGATGAACATCCTGACAAAACCATAGTGTCTTTAAATCCGTTTATGTGTCCTTGTTTAACTATGAACAGAATTGATCTTCCTCATTTGCTGTGGAGCCTCGAAAAACTGGAACAAGGTGAAGTTGTTAATCAAATCAGTGTATCACAAGAAGTCACAAAAAATGCACTTCTTTCTTTAGAACGAATGCTGGAGCGCTCTTAAATACTTAAAATTATTTTTCTCTTTAATAAATAAAGTCACATATTTGGCCTCAATTTTAAAACTGAGGCTATATGGATAATTTTAAGAAGGGTATTTTTTTAATTGGTTTGGCGATTGTTTTCTGGGGTTGTGCTTCATCCTATAAGAATATAAACCCATCAAGCCTTAACTATCCTGAACGTCCTGAAGCCCAGGGAATAACTTTTTCTTACAGAGCGGGTGTACTAACAGAAGCCGGAAATAGTAAACTTGCTAAAAAAGAGCGTAAGAGTGATTTTAAGTTAATTGCTGTTGAAATTAAAAATAATACCGGAAGAGATCTTACTTTTGCGGATGATCTAGAGCTAAAACTCAGCTATAGAAATGTTGACCCATTATCTTCAAAAGAGATTCACGGCAAGATCAAGCAAAGCCCGCCATCCTATCTTCTTTATCTTTTGCTTACTCCTATTAACGTTACAACATACAATGAAAACACCGGAGCTTCATCGGGCCCAATTCCAATTGGACTGGGAGCCGGACCCATCATTACTTTACTCAACGTGGCTTTGTCAGCTACTGCAAACAGCTCCCTTAAAAAAGAACTCAACCAAAATGATATACTGAATCAGATAATTCCTGATGGAGAAACCACGTATGGTTTAATAGGAGTTCCGAACTTTTCCGGGGGCACCCTAAGCTTAGAATTAAAAAATTAGATTATCGAACGAAACTCATATCTCTCTAGTTACATCAATACAGAATAATTTAATATCAAACTAAAATATTTCGAAAATGAGCTATTTAGAGAAGATAAACGACATTTACACTCAACTTGGGCAAGGAAAAGCGTTGGATGCTTTTGATCAATATTACCATTCGGATTGTGACATGGTACTGGAGGATGGAAAAGTGGTTTCCGGAAAAGAAAAAAACAGAGAACGTGAAATCGAATTCTTTTCAAGTGTAGAGGAGTTTCATGGCCTCAATGTGAAATCAGTAACATCGAATGAAGAAAATGCAACTACAGCAGTAGAATGCACAATGGATGTCACCTTTAAAGGCGGCGACAGAATGCAGATCGAACAGGTAGCAACTCAGAAATGGGAAGGCGACCATATCGTAAAAGAAAGATTTTACGGAACCAAATAAGGATAAAATTATTCTTTCTACTAAAGCCCTATATGTAAAATATGGGGCTTTTTTTATTGCTTTGATTTCCATTCCTTTCAGAATGAAAAATCTGATTCCTTTTTTCTTTTTATTTCTGCTTTCATGTGGTAACGATTCTTCAAACAATAAACCTGTTACCAGTCCGTCTCCTGAAATTGAATTAGTGGTTTTGGGAATTGCCCAAGACGCCGGCTTCCCTCAAGCTGGTTGCGAAAAAGAAAACTGTCAGCTTTATTGGGAGGGGAAAGAAGAAAGACGCCATGCCACTTCACTGGGACTAATTGATCATACTTCAGGCAAGTACTGGTTGTTTGAAGCTACTCCGGATTTTAAAGATCAATTACATGCTGTTCAGGAATCTGCTGGAACGAATAAAAATCCATCCGGAATATTTCTTACTCATGCTCACATCGGCCATTATACCGGACTGATTCATCTTGGGCATGAAGTCATGGGTGCTTCAGGTGTTCCGGTTTATACTATGCCACGTTTTAAAAATTACTTACAAACTAACGGGCCCTGGGAACAATTAGTGAATTTTGAAAATATTGCACTACAGCAAATGACTGCCGATTCTGCCGTTAAACTTTCCGAAAACATAAAAGTAACTCCATTTCTTGTCCCACATCGGGATGAATACTCTGAAACGGTTGGATACAAAATTGAAACTGAAAACAAATCCGCACTTTTTATTCCTGACATCAATAAGTGGAACATCTGGGAAAGGTCTATTATCGAGGAAATATCAAAAGTTGATTATGCTTTTCTGGATGCTACTTTTTATGATTCTGATGAATTACCCGGGCGGGATATGAGTGAAATTCCACATCCTTTTGCGGAAGAAAGCATTGAGCTGTTTAAAAATCTTTCTGACTCCGAGAAAGCTAAAGTTCATTTTATCCATTTTAATCATACAAACCCGTTGATATTAGACAGCCCGCAAAGAAAACACGTTAATGAATTAGGCTTTAATGTGGCTTTTGAGGGAATGAGTATCAATCTGAATTAGAACATGAACTTGTAAAAGTCCATATTTTGATTGGGCGGTTAACACAAGTTCAATTATTTTCAATCAATAACTAACTCAATGTATTGATATGAATAAGCACTCTGTTTTTTTCCTTGTTCTTCTGTTTTTAACAAGCTCCGTTTCTGCTCAAACTTACTTTCCCGGGAAATGGGGAGATTGGGAAAAGAAAAGTCCATCCGAACTAGGCTTGAATGAAGCCTGGATAGATTCTGCTGTTCAATATGCTCAAAAGATGGAATCGACAAATCCGCGAAGCATGGAAGAGAATCATTATGGAACTTTTGGCAGAGAACCTTTTGGTTATGGAATTGGCCCATTCAAAGATCGTGGCCCTCAAACAGGTATTATCATAAAAGACGGATATATCGTTGCTGAATGGGGAGAGCCTTACCGTGTTGATATGACTCACAGCGTTACCAAAAGTTTTTTGTCATATACAGTTGGTTTAGCATACGATAAAGGATTGATTCGGGATGTGAACGATAAAGTAGATCCATACATGGCTCCAATCCTGGAAATGCAGTGGGATGATAACAGAAATAAAGCTGATTATTACGGCTCACCAAAAATAATGGAGCCTTTTAAAGGGGAGCATAATTCAAGGATAACCTGGAATCACTTGTTAAGACAAACAAGCGATTGGGAAGGAACTCTCTGGGGTAAACCGGACTGGGCAGACCGACCAAGCAGAGAGCGTTCTGAATGGGGGAAAAGAGAAAGAAAAGAACCCGGAAGTGCTTACGAGTACAATGATGTGCGTGTAAACCTATTGGCTCTAGCTGCTATGAATGTTTTAAGAGAACCTCTACCGAAAGTTCTCAGAGAAAACATTATGGATAAAATTGGTGCTTCACCAACATGGCGCTGGCAAGGTTATGAAAACTCATGGGTTGTTATTGACGGGCAACAAATGCAGGCTGTAAGCGGCGGTGGGCATTGGGGTGGTGGCATGTTTATTTCTGCCAGAGATCAAGCCAGATTTGGCCTGTTAACTTTAAACAATGGGAATTGGAATAGTGAGCAATTGGTCTCTGAAGAATGGAATAAGATGGCTCAAACACCAACAGAAGCTCAATCCGATTACGGATTTATGAACTGGTTTTTAAATACTGACAAGAAGCGTTTACCCAGCGCTCCGGAGTCTTCGTTCTTTCATCTGGGCTCGGGAGTAAACATGGTCTATGTAGATCAGGAAAATAATTTGGTTATTGTTGCACGATGGATCAATGGCTCAGCTATGGATGGAGTAGTTGACAGAGTTTTAAGAGCATTTGATGATTAATCGTTATTTAAATTTCACAAAAAAAGCATTTCTAAATTAATAGAGATGCTTTTTCATTTTAAATAGCGTCACTAAATTTTCTTACCAGTCAAAAGCATTGAACTTAATTTCTGGCAAAACTTCTGGTTGTCCACTTAATGTCAGCTCTCGAGTTCTTTCTTCATTCTCTGTAGAAAGAAGCCTCTCAATCACAAAATTATAAGTAAGCAGATCGTTGTTATAAATTGCGGGAAATACCACCGCCACTGAATATACACTGTCAATAGGTGCGGTATCTGTAAGTTCTAAATACTGACCTGAGTTTTCACCTAGTGGAGCAATGTCGCCTTTCAAATAGATCTTATTTGTTAACGTGTTAAATAGCCCGTTATCCAAAGCATATTTCATATCCACATTGAATGTTACTGATGTTTGTGCTTGGCTAAAAGCTGTTAAACTTATAGCGAACGCCATTATAAGTATTACTTTTTTCATAGTACTTTTATTTTATTAGTATTTGTTTTTTTAAAGTCTTTGTTCAGCTTCATTTCAATATCCACTAGTATTAGAAACAACTCTCTCCTTCCAGGAAACCACAGTAAAAACACTTTCTCTAGGAAAATGAGGAGGAATTGAATTCCCTAATCTTTCATCATATTCATATTTCTTTGTATATCCGGTTACACCATATCTACCAAAAGTTCCTACGGGACCTCTTGTTTCCTGGATAATTCCACCAAGTAAGTCAATATTACCTCTGTGAGATCCTGCAACATAATTTTCCACCCTGAAAGAACTTCCCAAAGCCATAAATGAACCATGAAGCTTAAGGTCTTTAGATCCTGTTCTTGAATGAGCATTTTGATCTATTAAGATATCTCCTTCACTCACTACCCCTAACAAATCTGTGGATGAGTCATCTACTCTCGGATCAACGTTATAAGCAATGTCATCATAGATCTCTACTTCCTCTTCAGAATGTATGGTTATTTGTCCTGAAACAGTTCCTTCCAAATAAATTTTTTCGCTTGAAGAAAGTATTCCGTTATGTGTTTCTTTAGGATAATTTACAAAGGCTGTCCAATTTCTTGAACCGCTATCATATTCACTCACTTCAATACTTCCATCAGATTGCATAATCATATACGATAATCTATTGAAGGTAAGCCCATCGCTTATAGCGGCAGTTTTTAAAGCAGCTACTTTTGCTCCGGATGGCAATTCTCTGGTTTGTGCATTAAAATCTGTGGTTCCTTGAAAATCCGGAGTAGCATCTCCCTCCACAGTTCCATCTCTTCCTCTCCATAAATTCGGACTGGATACATGACCATAGAATGTAGGAGAGCCTGACATCTTGAACGTTCCGTTTGTATGTATAGGCCCACTAATTTCATCTGATGAATAAAAATATATATTATTCCCTGAGCTGGTTTTTTCTTTGTCTGAGAAGTAGGAATATTTAGAAAACGAATCTCTTCTCATTAAAACTTCAGTAATTACTTTACTATCACCATAGGTAGCCTCGCTAAACAACAGAACCTTAAAGATGTCCCACCCTCCCTCGCCTACAGAGTATAAGGAGTCTCTGGCATCAAGTTCATCAATGTTTTCAATATCATAGGTCTTTAGAGTTGCGTTTCCGGGCAGAATACTTCCCCCTGTGAGTTCGCCTTCCCATGTATTATCACTTCTTATTTTTTCAATAGCTGTTTGAATTAGACTATTTGTAGAGTTTCTAGCCTGAACCTCACTTATAGCATCTGCAGAGCGTTCGGGTAATAAGCTAGCACGCTGGCTATTTGAATACTGGATAATTCCGGAAAGCATTACTAAACCACTTACTAATAAAAGCATTGATCGTCCCATAATTCCTCCTAATAAATTAGATTATTTGCTACTATTCTGCGCTTCCAATAGGACCGATAGTACAATTCTGTTCCATTTTTTTTTGTCAAATAAGGTTCATTTGATTCTACTAACACTTCAACTTCCACCTGTACTATATCTTCTATTTGTGCAGGTACATTACCATCTATATCATAATAATTGATTTCAAAATCACTAACTGGATAACGGAACTCAATTTCATTTGCCGGAATACTTGGAGTCTGATTCCATGTCCTGATAAGAACAAAATCATTCGGATTTGTTGTAGTCGTATCTAGCTCAGAAGTAATTGCCCACTCAACTAAGTCAAAATCATCTGATCCATCATCGTCAAAAATATTACCTCTAAAAATAATTGCGCTGTCTTCTGCCATTACAAAAGCCTCCGAAATACCTCTGTCATATCCTATTCTGTTCAAATCATTTTGGAGTATAGAAACGATGTTATCAAGCTTATTTTGTGTAATAACGCTTGAAGTTGTTTCAACAGTAGAGTTAAACAAGGAGTAATTATATGCTAAAATTGATATCAGCATTAAGCCCCCAATGATATATGTAGTTGCTAATCCTAAATTCATCTTTCAAAAGACTTAATAAAGATTAAATCTACCTCCGTGCTAGGATCTACTTCTTCATTAATAACATTTACCGTTATCCTATATCTTTTTACCAGAGGATCCCCTTCATCAATATATTCTGAACTGGCATCAATTATGAAAGTATCCGTATACTCATCATTATAACCATAAGTCTCACTATCTGTGATTGGGTAACTGCTAAACATATAGTCAATATGGCTGGGATTGAGCATATTTTCATCTTCTCTTTGAACCAGCTTAACCTGCTCAATTACATCCTGTGCTCTTATTATAGTCCTGTATTCAACATCCGAACGAATTACTGTTTCCGAAGTGCTCAAAAAACTTCTGGCAGTATTAATGGTTAAAAAAGAGTAAACAACCATTGCGGCTGTTAAGTATAGTACATCAGAATAATCGTTCATAACTATATTGGATTGTGGATAACATTATACGAAGCTTGATTCTCATTAGATGTTTTTTATACAATATCTAATTTTTATAAAGAAAACTTAATATTTAAATGTCTCTCCGGTTTAATTATCGTCATTTTTAGTCAATCATTAAAGATAATCTCTTATTATAGCTTTAAGCTTTCAATAATAAGAGCTACTTGTTATTAATTTGTTACTAAATGAAACTCTAATGTCACTACAAAAAGTAAAATAATGAGTAAAAAAGCTATTTTAATTGGTGCTACCGGACTGGTTGGTTCACATGTTCTTCAACTTTTATTATCAGATGAGAGATACGAATCCGTAAAAGTGTTTCATCGTCGTAGTACCGGAATTTCTCACTCAAAACTAACTGAACATATCATTGATTTTGATGATCAGGAATCCTGGAAGCCACTTGTTACCGGTGCTCATTTATTTTCAGCATTAGGAACAACTCTTAAAAAAGCCGGGAGTAAAGATGCTCAGTATAAGATTGATTACACCTATCAATATAATTTCGCTAAAATCGCTTCTGAAAATGGAGTGTCCAACTATGCTTTGGTTTCTTCTTTGGGAGCTAACCCTGATTCTGGATCCTTTTACCCTCGCATTAAAGGAGAATTGGATGAAGCCGTCCAAGAGCTGCCTTTTGATAATACATTAATTCTAAGGCCTTCTTTTCTGGATGGAAGCCGGGATGAATTTCGATTAGGAGAACGCATCGGGATAGCTGTAGCAAAAATACTATGTAAAGTTCCGGGGCTAAAAAAATATCATCCTGTAAAAGCAAAAACTGTGGCAAAAGCGATGATTGAAGGGTTGAAATCAAATCCTCAAAAAAACATTTATGAAGGCGAAGAAATTGCAAGACTTCTCTGAAACTCACCAGAATTGCAGAACACTTTTTTTTAGCCTACATTTTTCACCAAATTTAATCCCTCTGAAAACCATGAAAAAACTTCTTTCGCTTCTTATTCTTTCTCTGATCACCTTATCTCTTACCGCACAATCATCTGACCTCAAAGAGATGATTGACAAACGCGCCAATGAACTTGAAGAACAAGTCATTGAATGGCGGAGATATTTTCATGAAAATCCTGAATTGTCCAATCGCGAATTCAACACCGCTGAGAAGATTGCAGAGCATTTGGAGAGCCTCGGAATGGAAGTGCAAACCGAAATTGCGCATACAGGAGTCGTCGGTATCTTAAAAGGAGGAAAACCGGGTCCCGTAGTTGGTCTTCGAGCCGATATTGATGCTCTTCCCGTGATCGAACGTACAGATGTTCCTTTTAAATCAACGGTAATGGGAGAATATCAGGGAAATGAAGTTGGTGTGATGCACGCCTGCGGTCACGATACTCATATAGCAATTTTAATGGGAGTTGCACAGATCTTAACTGAGATGAAAGACGATCTGAAAGGAACAGTGAAGTTTATTTTTCAGCCGGCTGAGGAAGGTGCCCCCAAAGGCGAAGAAGGCGGAGCCGAGCTGATGGTAAAAGAAGGCGTTCTCAAAAACCCGGATGTGGATGCTATTTTCGGACTGCACATTTCTGATGACACTCCGGTTGGAGAACTTGAATACCGACCAAAAGGAATTATGGCCAGTGTGAATAGCTTCGACATAAAAGTAACCGGAAAACAAGCCCACGGTTCTGCTCCCTGGGGCGGAATCGATCCGATTGTAACTTCAGCACAGATCATCAATAATATTCAGACTATTGTTAGCAGAAGTATGCCACTAACTCGTCAGGCTGCGGTTGTTACCGTTGGCGTAATTAATGGAGGAGTAAGAAATAACATTATCCCTGAAGAAGTAACCATGCAGGGAACCATCAGAGCTTTAGATGAAGAAATGAGGCAACTGATCTTTAAAAGATTGGAGACAGTCGTTCAAAATACTGCCGAAAGTAATGGCGCAGTTGCTGAGTTGACTATCAACAAAGGCTACCCGATCACATATAACGATCCTGAGCTAACCGCTCAAATGTTGCCAACATTAGTAGAAACAGCCGGTAAAGAAAATGTGAAGTTGATCAATGCCATAACAGGAGCCGAAGACTTTTCTTTCTTCCAGAATGAAATACCGGGTTTATATTTCTTTGTTGGTGGAAAAGCACCAGGACGTGAAGCTTCCGGTCATCATACTCCTGATTTTTATATTGATGAAAGCGGATTAAAACTCGGTGTAAGAACCATGAGTAATCTGGTAATTGATTATATGGATCAGACTGCCGGAAAATAATCTACCTGAATGGGCGGTGTTTAGGAGAGTTAAAAGAAATACATTGCCATTTAATAAACTAGATTGTATGAAAAGGTTTTTACTTTATGGATTGATAACGGCATTATTAATGCTTTTTTCTTTTCCTACGATCGTAGCCCAAAGTAATACCGTCTCAAAAAAGGACGGTCGGATCATCGCAACTGTTAACAATGTATCTGCCGGCATGCTTAACAAGCAAGCCCAGGCTGTAGATGATGCGAAGTTAATGAAGTCCTTCGATATCACTATTCAATGGTGGTCGCTGATGGGAGAGCCCGTTGAGAAATATGATTTTACTTGGTATGACTCGGGTAGATTTATGATGGGCAATACAACCATTACCCGCAACATGCTGCAGAAATACCCGGATCTGCTCAAACGATTTGATAATATTCAGCCGGTTGAAGTTTGGGTATTTTTGGAAGGTGATATGTCGGGCAAGACTCTTTCTGTGAAAAGAGGTAAGCTTCCTTCTTCGTCGCTTAGCACTAGCCGGTTGGGCTCCTATAAAAGAGACGGTCAATCTTATGACCGCTATTCTACTTCGGGAGAATTTATATATATGATCGATCAGGTTAAAATCCTAGCTTCAAAGAGTGAGCGGAAAGGCGACGGGATTGTTGGGGGTAGTCCACATTGGAATGAGTTTCTTTTTTGGGATGACGGTTCTTCTCACTATAGCGCCAAATCGTATAAAAAGGGGAATAGATCCGACAATGCTCTTCTTAAAAGTAACAAATTGAGTTTTGATCAAATTGATAAAGTAACTCTAACTGCATCCCTTCATAAAGTAGAATGGCCTGATTATGAATTGGAAGCCATTGCTGATCGATACGCCAAATATGAAAGCGGAGAATTGAATCCTGCCAATGCCGCAAAAGAACTAGAAGATTTGAATGATCTACTTTCGGGATCAGGACAAACAGTTACAGATTTCAATATTGAATCGCGTGATGGAAAACGCGGAGTGGTAGCCGGTGACGGACGCATCCTTATTCCGTTCAAAGATTGGAATATTTCGAGTTATGATCCAAAAACAAGAATGGCTGAGATAAGGAAGGATTTGCGTTCTGAGGTCGATTCAAAAAAATTATGTGGTCGTAAAAATTATTCTTCCAGATCGGAAGTAATTATTAAAATTCTAGTATATAGTTTAGCTACCGTAAATAGTTCAGGAGATTATGTTATCCCTCCGAAAAAGTATGGTAGAGTATGGAATGATTGGCTTCCTCCATTGGTATTAACAGCAGGAAACTTCAACGACAAAAGAACCCAAGCAGAAAAAGAAGCTGACGAAAGACGTTATGAAGCTACAAAAGAGCGAAATCGTAGTGAGTGTGATTCTTGGGAAGCTAATCGAATTTCTCAAATTGAAAGTCAGCTTAGATCTGAAGGAATTGCTGTTCAAGATTGAAATATTATGAAGAAGAATATTTTATTTATTCCTGTTTTACTGATGCTATTTCTAGTTTCGATTCCAGTATATTCTCAAACTTCAAAATCAGACCAGATATTAGCTTACATAAGCCGTGCAAATGTAGCCTTAACAAATAATAACTGGAACAGTGCTTTAGAATCCGTTAATGAAGCCCAAAAATTAGCGGGGCAAAATATTGCAGCTTTTGAAATCATCCGTATCCGCTCTTACTATGGAAAAGCAGAATTTTTAACTGCTAAACGCAGTTTGGATAGCTTTTACGAGCTAAACCCTAATCAATCTCAGATCACAGAGGTAGCACCTTACGCTAGCATGATAGATGATGAAATTCAGGTAAAGAAAGACAGAATTGTAGAGCTTGAAAATCGGGAAAAAGAGGCAAAATAAAGAAAAGAGAAGGAGATAGCAGATTACGACCAAATTTATGCAACAGTAAATGTAAGTAAGCAAGCAGTATTATTAGCGAATAGAACTAGGATAAGAATAGCTAATAAGATCAGAAATGCATCTTCTGCTGAAATGGATAGAGTTTTTTTTGATTATTACCCTTTTAATACGGATGCCAGGATTAAAATGAATTACAGACTCGATCCTTTTCTGTCATTAATGCCAGACAGAAAAAATGGCCTCCTGATCGATATTGATAGTGCCATAACTCCATTTACTGTTGACAGCGATTTTTGTGCTCGCTGGACTGAAGATAAATTTACAGTAAGATACAGTCTCACTTATGATATTGTAACATCCCCTTCAGATATTTACGCAAAATCTGAATTATCTCTTAATATTAGACGAATATACATCACCGATAAATACAACCCTTTTATTTACGGTTGTGGTTCTCAAGGTCGATATAACTCAATTGAACAAGCAAATGAAAAGGTTCATAATGAGACTCTGGAGTATGCAGAGTCTAAGATAAAAGCTATTTACAGGAACCCCTCATTTAAGAAGGAAGAATCGATAGCATACACCAAAAACAGAAAAGAATTTGAGTGGTTCTTTGTCAACGCTTTCTATACGTCAGGCGCATCTTCTTATTCCCAGTTAAAAAGGGAATGGGATAACATACAGTTAGAAGAACAAAAAAAGGAAGATGCAGATCGATTAGCTCGGGAACAGCGTCAAGCCGAAATAAGGGCAAAGGAAGAAGCGAAAAGAAGAAATGAAGCCAAACTGACTTCTCTTAAAAATGATCTAGATAGCGCCAGCTCAGGAACTGATTTATACGTTATTCGACACAAACTAATTGCTTATAAAGAACAGAAAGTCCTGATGGGATATAGTACTCAGAATGAAGATTCCAGGATGGATGCACTAAAAGAACAGATCAAAAAACAGGAACAGCAATTAAAAGCTACCTTTGAGCAATACCTATCAGAAGGAAAATCTGCCATTGAAAACAAACAATTTGAGTCTGCTTTAGAGATCCTGGAAAAAGCAAAAGACTTAAAAGAAAGTAATCCTGAAATTTATTTCGGTGGTGATTACGAAATTGAAGACCCGATCCGAAAAGCGGAAAAGGAATTGGCGGCTGACCGAAATGCCCTGCAAAGATCTACTGAACTCGTTGTTGATGATAACCATAATCTAGCCTATGAAAAGCAGATCCTTGTAAGAGCCATATCGCTACAACCGGAAAATGAATCCTTCAAGCAAAAGCTGGAGCAGGTCCATCTTCGTCTCAAAGTAGTTCCGTTACTCAAAGAGGGTGATGAGTTATTGCGAGAGGATAAAATATCCGAAGCGATCAATGTATATAAATCTGCTTTAGAGATTATGCCTGAGCTGGATGTGACGAAGAATAAAATTCAGTCGGCTCTACAGGCGCTTTCAGCTAAATCTCAAAGTAAGCATCAGTTGCTGGAAGAGATCCGGACTGAATTGAGCAATACTGATGAATTTGATGATGTCGCCAAAGAAAAAGCCAGGCAAAGAGTGTTGGATTATATCAAAGACTTTCCCGACGAGGTGGAATTATTAGTTGCTGCCACGGATCTATTCATACAGGAAAAGTTAGGGCTGGAAGATGCTTTTAATATGACTCAAGCTGTGTTAAAAACAGATCCTGAGAATGTAGCCAATCTCAATAATCTTGGAGAAATCTTTTATTTGAATAATCAGACCGAAGAATCTATGTCTGCTTTTCAGCAAGCCTGGAATCTGGGAGATAAGAATAATCCAAATACCTTAAAACGATTGACTCAAGGTAACTATACACTCTATTTAAGAACAAAAGAAATTGGTTTTGCTCAAAATGCCTTGAAAGCTGCATTATATGCTCAGAATTTGAATTTAGACGATCCTGTTTTTTCCAGAGTGACTACCAATTTATGTAACACCAACGAAAACCTGTCTTGTAATGAATAAGTACCTGCTACTAGTATTAGTATTAATTTTTTCAACTGATCTGACGGCCCAGATTAAATTTGGCTATGTAGATTATGTTGCCGTTTTGGAAAGTAATTCCGAAGTGGCACAACTTAATGAACGTCTTGAGAAATATGCTGAAGCACTCAGAAATGAAGCTGACAGCCTTGATAATTTGTTCAGATCCGTCGTGCAAGAAATGCAGGGAATGGATGTTCAATCAATGAATCCAAATGGTCCTGAAAGAGCCAAGTATGAAAAACTTAACGTTCGCCTTATGATCCTGGAGGAAAATTCAGAAACCCAAAAACGAGAACTTGAGCAACGTTACCAGCAGCGCAGATCGCAATTGCTGGATCCCTTTTTCAAAAAAGTAAGCCGAGCGATGGATGAGATTGCACTTGAGAATGGAGTACAAGTAATTCTGGATCCGACCTCAGCACCGGAAAAAATCAAGAAAGCATTGGAATCAGAATCGGTAATTGACCTTACCAATCAACTAACACAAAGACTTTTAGAATATTAATATTATGAAAAAGATCATAGCTCTATCATTTTTCTTCCTTTCAAGTTTATCGACTAGTGAGTTAAAGGCGCAAGATTTTGAATTCAGGCTAGTAAATAAACAATATCTGTTTTCGCAAGTAATGTCTAAGGTTGGTATGTCTATAGAAAGAGACATGGCCCAATACGTAGATTCTTTAGATTATGCGAATAGTGCTGAGCGTAGAGCAAAAGAATCTTTGATTAGAGAGGGGCAAGAGAAGTTAAAAACCGCAGAAGGGATGAATTTGGTAAGTTCTCAAACGACCATGAACCTGCTTCTAAATGACTATAATAAATTTATTGAGAACTTAGAACTGAAGAAGCAGAAAAAGTATGAACAACTTTTAGCACCTTATAAAAAAAGCATGAATGAAGCTATCCAATCAGTCGCTGATCAGAATAATATCGATCATGTAATACCAACACATGATGAAAATGGTAAACAGATTGTTTTGTATTTTTCTCCTCAAGAAGCTCAAAAATACGATATGACATTACAGGTATTAGAATACTTGAACAGTAATTAATTCGCCATAACTATTACCAATATGCCTGAACCTAACGAAAGCCTAGACTTTGAACAGTCTAATGGAGGCTCATCCAAAAAAGAGGGTTGTGGAAGTGGTTGTTTAGGTGCCTTCGTAATTCTTATTGGAGCTGTTATTTTTGGGTATTGCTCACTTGATGACAGGGACTATTACATGATGCCCGGGGAAGCCAATATGTCTACCGATGCCCTTGAACAAACGTTCAAAGAGATCGACAGGATTCTTCCCGATTCTTTAGTCATTGACGATCCTTTAAATCCATATAATCATTACAGCCAAGCTGAATCTTTTGGGAATATGTTTTACGGATTAAATCCAGTAATCATGACGGCCCTAAAAGCCGATACTTCTAAGAAATACAGGTTCCAATATATCGCTCGTGTTGATCATGTAGATGCTAATGAATTTGTGATTCGAGACTTTTTAGTGGATAGTATCTGGAGATATAAGCCAATAGATCTCGATTCTGAAGATTCTTTATGGGACAATTAGTTCATAAAGTCCGTTCATTCAGGGTTCATTTATTCTACAGTTACTATAAAATAAAATTTCGAGCCTTCTAAGTTTTCTAACCAATAGGCTCTTTCAGTGCTATCAACAGCTGATCCTGCTCCAAATCTGTTTACAAAATACACTTTTACGGAGCCTTCTGCTTTTCCCTTTACTATAGCTAAATGTCCTCTTTTAGCTTCATCATACCTTATTGATACAATTTCAGGATCTTCTGAAAAAAGTCCCGGCGCATAACCACCCCACATCATTCCTTGCCTATAATTTAATATCTCCTTTTCATCACCTTTCTCAATCTCAATTACTTGCGAAGATGTATTCATTGACTTACAATCTTCTATTAAACATTTAGTGCCGCCACAGCCAACAAGCAGAATACTAAACAGGATTAACATACACACTGAAATACATCGATTAATCATGAGATAAATAGTACATTACTGATATAAGTTCATTTAATATATCAATTATGAAAAAGTATTTTCTGCTAAGTATTTTTTGGTTTGTCAGTATATCCGGATTCGCTCAGGATTTCGAGAAAGAGATTCAACAAGCTGACTCTATTGTAACCGAATTCTTTTCTGAACATAAATTACCGGGAATGAGTATTTCGGTATTCAAACAAGACCGAATGATCTGGTCAAAAGGATATGGCTATGCTGATGTTGAAAATAGTATTCCTGTGGATCCATCCAGAACTTTATTCAGAATCGGAAGTGTTTCTAAAACTCTTACTGCTTCAGGATTGGGCTTATTGATTCAGGATGGTGTACTGGAACCTGATGACGAAATTCAGGAATGGGTACCGGAATTTCCGCCAAAGAAATACCCAATTACGATCAAGCAAGTATCAGGACATCTTGCAGGTATCAGACATTATCGAGGGGATGAATTTATGAACACCAAAAAATACGAGACGGTAATGGGTGGTTTGGTCTTCTTTAAAGACGACTCGTTACTTTTTGAGCCCGGAACCAAATATCAATATTCAAGCTATGGTTGGAACTTAATAAGTGCTGTTATTGAAAAGGCAGCTCAAAAACCTTTTCTCGAATACATGGAATCGGAAGTCTTCTCACCATTAAATATGAACAATACGCTACCTGATTGGGCAGATGAAGATGTTCCAAACAGAACCAAATTCTATATATGGCGTGGTGGACAAAATGTAGAAGCGCCATATGTAGATAACAGTTATAAATGGGCCGGCGGTGGTTTTATCGGAACTACCGAAGATTTGATCAATTTTGGAGCAGCACATTTTGATTACGATTTTCTAAATGAAGAAACTCAGGAAGTACTTATCACATCATTAGAAACTTCAGATGGAAATTCTACTAATTATGGAATGGGATATAGTACTTTGCAACATGCAGGAAATAATTGGGTTGGACATTCAGGAGGTTCTGTTGGAGGAAGTACCATGTTTTTGGTGAATAAAGAACATCGGATAGTTATTGCATATACGATCAATCGCTCCGGTGCTTCATTTGATGACCTTCATTTTAAGATCGGAGAACTTTTTATTACAAAATGATATATCCCGATAACTGGATTGATTATGAACTCATCGATCATGGGCTTGGTCGAAAACTGGAACGATTTGGTGAAGTAGTTCTTGATCGCCCGGAGCCATCTGCAAATTGGAAAAAATCAAAACCTGCAAACGAGTGGAATAGGGCTGAAGCGGTTTTTACTGAGAATAAAAATCAGAAGGGTAGTTGGAATAAAGATCTCAACGATTGGAATATTTCTTATCCATTTGGGGATTCTGAGATCATATTTAAACTTAGCCAAGGCTCTTTTAAACATCCCGGAATCTTTCCGGAACAAGCCGAAAACTGGAGATTCATACGCAATAAATGTATCGAACTGATTGGGAAAGGGATCACTCCAAAATTTCTAAACCTGTTTGCATACACAGGCGGAGCAAGCTTAGCCGCTGATCTGTCCGGAGCGGAAGTAACACATATCGATTCTGTAAAAAGCGTGGTTAACTGGGCGCGAGAAAATGCAGAACTCAACAATATTGACTCTATCCGGTGGATCGTTGAAGATGCACCAACGTTTGTAGAAAAAGAGATTCGTCGTGGAAACAAATATCATGGAATCATTATGGATCCTCCAATATTCGGACTTGGACCAAAAGGAGGTAGATGGAAACTGAACCGTGATCTTCCGAAATTGATTGAAAACGTAATGAAACTGCTTGATGAAAAAAACAGGTTCTTCATAATGAATACGTATTCACCTCAACTTCCTCTCAATGATTTAGAAAAGATTCTTAGTGCATTGCCCGATTTCCCAACAACCTTTGAAGCTACTACACTTGGTTTAATGAGTACACCCGGAAAAGAATTACCCCTTGGAAACTTGGTAAGGTTTTAAATTCGAATAATATGACCTGTAAAAATTGCGGAAAAGAAGCTAGTGGGGATTTTTGCTCTCACTGTGGTCAAAAAACAAAAGTAGATCGAATAAACGCTCAGTAAATACTTTCTGAGATCCCAAACACCTTTCTCCAAATTGACACCGGATTATTCTTCACGATCAAAGAGTTTTTTATAAGACCGGGAAATAGTATCCGGGAATACCTGAAGGGAAAAAGAAAAAACTACATAAGACCTCTGTCTTATGTTTTGTTGCTTTCTACCTTTTATGCATTACTCGCTAATTTAGTTTCTGAATCCACTTTTTTAGGAGAAGTTGTGCTCGGTATGGCGGAAGGTGGTACTTCTACAAAATCAGATCCTGTATTATCAACTGTTTTGCAATGGATAGCTGAAAATCATGCATACTCGACCGTTCTGTTTCTTCCTTTCTTTTCTCTTTCATCCCTTATTGCATTTAAAAAGTATCGATACAATTTTTTTGAGCACTTTGTAATTAATGCTTATATCACCGGGCAACAAGCTGTTATTTATTCTTTTTTTGTACTCGTTCAATATATTGGAAACATCAATTTATACTACTATCCCCTCATATCACTCTGTCTCTCCATAGGCTTTGCTTTTTGGACATTCACACAACTCTTTAGTCCGGCCGGAAAGATCAGTTCCTTCTTAAGAACTTTAATGGCTTATATTTTATGCTATATGATAATTCTGGCTTTTTTTGTGATTGGCTTTATAATACATCTGGTCTAGCTTTCCGGATTACCAACCTTACCTATAAATAATATTGCACCGGATTCCTTTTCTCTTAATATCATTACATATGATCTGTTAAAATTAAAAACAGGATTACTCGGACCTACTGAAGTAGTTCCTATTCCAACGCTGGTAACTGCAGCTGCTTCTGTGCCTTCTTCATCTAGTTTTAAGTATGTTTTATGTTTTACTTGTGATATTGCTAAACCACCATTTCGGTTAATATTGGAAAAGTCAGCCTGATTTGTGAAGGCGATTGGCATCCCCATATTTTTAAGCGGGTTATTTAAACTTTTTTCATAAGTCAGCTCAAGTTTTGGTAAAAATACATCTACGGTATCTTTTTCATTCTTACTATACCACTTTTCTAAGTTATCCAAGGATAAATGAGTATCTATAAAAGAATCTATCGGAGTACTGCCTTCAGTCGGTTTTATGAGTGACATTGTAAAAAGACCGTTTCCGTAAGGTAAGTCTATCATTTGTGTATTATCATCACTATAGAACTTTGCAGGAAGTTTCTGAGTCATCATATCTACTTTTTTTACCTGACCATCCTCTTTATAAAAATTTCTTTCAGTAGTTTTTTCAGGATCAAACTCGTAGACCCAATCACCTTTGAAGTACACAGCATTTATCAAATACATGATCATACCGGAGGGAATGCTCTCAATAATTTCGTTAATCTTTCCATGGGTTTTCTTTTGTACCCAGTTATTGATAACGTTTACAGATTCCGGGTCGTTGAAGTCTAACTCTGAGGATTCCGCATCAAAGTAGTTTGTCAAATTACTCGAGAAGTCTTCCTCAATCTGAAATCCTTGACTGCTCCATATCGAGTTTCCAATCTCCATTTGAACCTTGGGATCGAGATCTGTAAGTAATTCTTTGAGCGAACTATAACCCTCGTTTATTTCAGGAAGGGAGAGGTCGTGAAGCTCAAGTGTGCTTTGCATCTCATCAAAAGTTTGTCCATTTGCTCCGTTCAACGTCATTCCTAAAGCCATAGAAATACTTAATGGAGAAATAAAAACATTTTCTTCATCACTGCCGATAGCTAATTCTTTAAACATTTTGATGCTGAAAGATCGGTCAGCTTGTACAATTGCTTTTTCGCTTTTGCTTAATTCTCTGGGCAGTTCAGTACTGCCTGAATCGGAAACAGATCCGGAACAAGCAACGAAAATTGAGATAGTAAGTAATAGTAGCTTTGAGAATTTCATAATCATTTTGTTTGTTGATACTTAAACATAATGAAAATAAGCTACTATTATTATATAGCGTTTTATATTATTTGCTTTAACGCCCCATCTAACTATTCCCTACACATCTATTTTGATCCAAAAAAAACTTACGAACAGTCGCGGAGGTCAGGAAAGACTCAGTCTTCCTGATCTTTTTGTTTCTTCATTTCCTGCTTTTTGACTTCTCTCAACTTTAAAGCTTTTATTTCTTCCGCACTCATATTTTTTGTTTTCTCAGAAAGAGGTCTATCAGGTGACAGATCATTGTGTAGAGATTCTATAGATTTCTTTGTTTGATAGTGAGCATCTCCATTTGGCTCATATTTAATTTCGAAATCATTTACATTCTCAGTTGCATCGATCAGGCTTATTTCAACATAGCGATTGCCTTCTTCGTCTGTTCTGATCTTTGCATCACCGTGCATTCGCTCGCTGTTTTCATGTAAGAATCGGTTGATCCTAACTGCGATCTCATCCTCACTGATTTCCTTTTTTACTTTAAGGTCAAAAGTGTGCAGAGCTGACTCAAATACTGTTCGTTCAACAGTTTCTTCAATTGGCAGAATTTCCAGTGATTGAAAATCGAATATACTTGCTAAAGCACTTTTCTTTTCTTCAGCTATACGAAAGTCTGCCTTAGGGAGCACCATCACTACTTCTGTTAGTTTATCACCCTTAGCTTCTCCTGTTTGTTCATGTTCAATTAAAACCTGGCTGATACTTACTTGCGAAGGATCCAAGCCTGCTTCTTCAAATCTTAAACCAAAATTGGATTTGGTCTTGGATTCTATTTCCGGTGCAAACCCTTTGATCATATAGCCGATTTCTTCTTCGTGTTGCACAGGAACAGTACAGGCAATTAAGATCAGAGTTGTAAAAATTAGGGATGCTGCGATTTTATAAAGTGATTTCATTTTTCTGGGTTTTGAATTGTTGTTTTCTAACCAATCACCCAGGTTTTCAAATGAAGAATTATGCTTTGTGGTTTTTAATTGATCAAAAGCTTCCGGAAGGTTCATAATCTCACCCAATGGATTTAATTTCTTTGATAACTTTAGTGGTTTCATGGTATAGATCTTTGGTTGATCGTTGAGACTTAAGAAATCTTTGTCGGGACGCAACATGTTGCGTTCTAACATCTTCTTCCTCAAGCATTACCATGAATTCCTTTAACTTTTTTCTGGTCCGGCTTAACCGTGATTTTATAGTCGATTCACTTTTTTCACTTTGTATAGTGGTGATCTCCTCGATGGAAAAACCACCAATTTCAAACAGAAGAATTGCCGCTCGTTCTTGTTTGCTGATTTTAGATAATGCCGCGATCAAAATTTGATTGTCTTCAAAGAAATCATCCTCAAAGACCTTAAACGCTGCTTTACCGTCCTCAGAATCCAGCGACACAAACCTGCTCCAAAACGGCTTGCGAACCGAGTTATAAAAACTCCTTGTTATGATCTGAAAGAACCAACTTTTAAAGCTCGTTTTATCTCTCAGAGAATCAAAATTTTCGTAAGCTTTCAGCAATGCCTGTTGCATCACATCTTCAGCTTCTGATTTTGAAGCTCCTGAACATAAAGCTCTGCAATAATTAACCGCATCGTTGTAATGTGGTTTTAGTAAATCAGTAAATTCAGATTCAGACACAGATCGTTTTTAGGAATTCATGTTTGCGCGCATTCACCCATAAGACACATCAACTCAATAAAAAGTCGCAAAGTTTTTATAATGATCCAATGTAAGCACTTTCATAAGATTCTCTCTCTGAGGTTCATTATTATCTGTTCGACCTTTAATTGATATTCAAATATGAAAGCAGGCTACTCTCTATTCTTAATTCTCCTATTCCTGATCCCTAATTCTCAAGCTCAGGAAGTAAAAGTCATCGATCCTCCGTTCTGGTGGGCAAATATGCCGGTGACAGAACTTCAAGTTCAGTTATACGGTGAAAATATCGGGACATACAGAGCAACAGTTAACTATGACGGAGTTGAGATCAAACGTCAGATAGCTGTTGACTCTCCAAACTATCTGTTTATTTATTTAGACATTTCCGAAAAGGCAGAATCGGGGGAAATGGATATTATCCTTAAAAATGGAGATGAATCCATTACAATTCCTTATGAACTATTGGAAAGAGAACCTGCAGAAGGACGATATCAGGGATTTGATTCAAAAGATGTGATCTATTTAATGATGCCGGATCGTTTTGCAAATGGAAATCCCGACAATGATACTATTGAAGGAATGCTGGAATCTGCAGACCGTTCCAATCCTCAACGCCGACAGGGAGGTGACATACAGGGTGTGGTCGATAATCTTGATTATATCAAAGATCTGGGAATTTCAGCGGTTTGGTTTACTCCGCTTTTTGAAAATGATATGACCACCAAGTATGGTGCTTATCACGGGTATGCCGCTACTGATCTGTATAAAGTTGACCGGAGATTTGGAAGCAATGAAGAATATAAAGACATGATAGAAACTGTTCATGAGAAGGGAATGAAAGTTATCATGGATATGATCCACAATCATATTGGCGATCAACACTGGTGGATGAAAGACCTGCCAACCAAAGATTGGGTTCATGATTTTGAAAAATTGGGCCAAACGAATTTCAGGGGTTCCGTCGCTTCCGATCCATATGCATCTGAATTTGATTCACAGAAATTAGTTGATGGCTGGTTTGTTCCTGAAATGCCTGATCTGAATCAGGATAATGAATTGTTAACAGATTACTTGATCCAAAATACACTTTGGTGGATCGAGTATACCGGTGTTGATGGCATCAGAATGGATACCTATGTTTATCCCGATAAAGATTATATGGCGCGATGGTCAAAGGAAGTGCTGGAAGCTTATCCCGGATTTAATATCGTAGGAGAGGCTTGGGTAAATACAGTTGCCGGTGAAGCTTATTGGCAAGAAGATAAAGACGGAGTTGATGATGGGTACGATTCTGAATTACCAAGTTTAACTGATTTCCAATTCGCCTTTGCTGTTCGTAAAGCGTTCAATGAAGACTTTGGCTGGACAGAAGGTCTTAGCCAACTATATTATGTGCTTTCTCAGGATTTTTTGTATTCAGATCCTATGAAGAATGTGACCTTTCTTGATAATCATGATATGAGTCGGTTTTTTGAGCACATCGGAAAACGAGAAGCAGAATTTAAAATGGCTCTTGCCTGGCTGATGACAACACGCGGAATTCCTCAGATTTATTACGGAACTGAACTTATGATGGGTCATGAAAATAGAGGTGGAGATGATGAAGTTTGGAGACAAACTATGCCGGGTGGTTTTCCAAATGATTCTCGTTCTGTTTTCACAAAAGAAGGCAGAACTCAAAAAGAAAATGAAATTCATGAGTACACTAAGAAATTAATTCACTGGAGAAATTCTTCTCCTGCTATCCACGAAGGTAAACTTGTACATTTTATTCCTCAGGATAATGTATATGTCTATTTCAGAGTTCATAAAGATCAAACTGTTATGGTTGTAATGAATAACAGCGAGGAAAACAGAATGTTGGATCGTGCAAGATTTGCAGAAATTCTGGATCAATTTAAATCCGGAGAAAATGTACTAACCAGCAGAACCATTAATCTTTCAGATGACTTTTCGGTTGATGCTAAATCAACTGTTATTTTGGAATTAAAGTAGTTTCTCTATGCCTTTTCGGAACTTTTGAGCTGTTTTCTGTTACAAACATCAAAAGTTAACTATGGAAAAAGAGAATTATATCTGTCCCGGATGTGGTAGGATCAGAGAAGCACCTTCCACTCAGGATATTGCGCGTTGCAGCCTTTGTGGAACAACGGTAGAAAAAATTGAAGGGATTTGGGGAGAGAACCGACCTGAATCTGAGAACACTTCTTTTGACCCGGTTCATTTTCTAACAGGAGTCGTTTTTATTCTCCTCGGTTTCTTTCTGATCGTGCCTATTACAGACACCTCGTGGGGAAAGCCCATATTGAACCAATCATTTGTGTTTTGGGGAGTTATCTCTCTTTTTGTGATCAGTACCATCACGCTGATAATTGGGTTTATGATCAAACGAAAACATGCATACCTGATTTTGCGGTATTCTTTTCTTTTCGTATTTGCAGCCCTTATAAGATTGAGCTTTGTAGAAAATTCTCTTCCGCTGATGCAATCTGAGATCTACAACTCTCCCTCTGCTAACAATGAAGTCTCACCCGATTCTTTATTGAATGATCAGCCTTTATATACCAGTCGCGAACTTGAAGACCTTACCCGGTTATTTTTTGATCTGATGACAGACAAAGATCTTGCAGATGATATTGAAAGCAGCTCCAATCTCAATGTTAAGAAAACCCTTGATACCTCAGAAAACAATTATAATTATGAGATCATCCCTTCCGAAACAAATGACCGTTTTCCGAATGGATTCAGAATTTCCATCCGGGATATTGTAGAGAACGATCTTCAGAATCAATACTATAGAGAAAGGGCCGGTGGTTTAGGGTTAAAAATATCGAACAAGAATGATGCTATTGCCATAAAAGATGAAATTATACAACGGTTTGAAAATAATTACGATTTATTTGAATCCACCCCACAGCCTGATAACAACCATTGGATTTCTATAAAAGGGAAAAACTATTACTGGGTTCGTTTTCTGACTTTAGATCAGGATTTTATGATCCTGGAGATCGTTCGGTATATGGACGATGCGAATGCTCGTCAGCATAAAAATGTGATGGAACAAGTGAATAAAGCAGTAGCAGCAAAGAGCTTCACACCAAAGCCTCTCTCGCCTCAGGAAGCACTGGCTTGTAAGAAAAGTGCTGCAGAACTTGATGCCAAAAAGGATCGACTGAATGATCTCGAACTCAGGCTTACTTATCTTGATTTTGGAGATCCCAAATCTGAAGAACATCTTCAGAAAGAACGATTATTTACTAAGCTGTCACAAGATTATGCGCTGGACTTAAAACTATATAAATCCGGTTGTAGAGACAGTGTCTCATTAGACTTTCCAACTTTTGAACAGATTTGTAATTCTGATGATCTGATGAACAAAACAGGTTCCGAACCCTCCTCAAAGCAGGGAAACAGATTTTGCAAAGAATTTCCGGATTACGCTCTCAGGATTCAAAGCTAAGTATTTGATTTAACTTTTTCGTACTCTTGTAAGAACACTTATTCTTTTAATAAAATCACTTTTGGTCATGAAAAAACTTCTTTCGCTATCACTCATACTGACTTTTGTAGCCGGTATAGCTAATGCACAGGTTACTCTTAATTACAGTATCAGTTCCGGCACTACCTACTCAACAAAAGTGGTTCTTGAACAGGATATTGCTCAAACCATTATGGGTCAATCCCAAAATGTTGACAGCGACCAAGGCTACGGAATCGAGCTTACTTTTACTGACTTTGAAGATGGCAAGTACATTGTCACGATGGTTTATAATAGTATTATGATAAATCAACCTATGGCAGGTTTGAGTTATGATTCCGAAACTGCCACATCAGAACCTACAGGACCAGCTAAAGCAATTGCTTCGGTTCTTGGTAAAGAGCTTCAATTCACTTTAAGTAAAACAGGAGAAGTTTCAAACGTAACAGGTTTTGAGGCTATGCTGGATTCTATGGCAGTAAATATGGGAATTACTGATGAAACTCAGGCATCGCTTTTTAAGTCTCAAATGTCTTCTCAATATAATACAGAGTCTATGAAGGACCAGCTTAAACGAACGTTGATCATTTTTCCTGACAGAGAACTGAATGAAGGGGATACATGGACGGAAGATCAATCCGTATCTATTCCTTTTGCCATGAATATTCAAACTACATATGAAGTTGCCGGTTATGATGACGAAACAGTTACCTTGAACGTTTCTTCAGATATTTTCACAGTAGGTGATGAAATGAATATGGGCGGAGCAACTATGACTCCCGACCTTACTGGCATCCAATCCGGGACCATTACAATAGATCGAAAAACAGGGTTTGTATTAAGTGCCGGTCATGAACAACTCATTTCTGGTGTTATGAATATGACTTCTCCTCAGGAGATGGAAATACCTATGGAAATCTCAGGTAAAACAGAAGTGGAAGGGTCTATTAAATAATCAGGTTTTCTTTAATTGATAATGATCAGTAATTATCTGAAGTCCGGTTTTTGAATCTTTTTCAAGCTCACTGTTAAGGTGCTCAAAATTAAATTTTTTGAGCACTTTTTTAATGCCTTTATTATTGGTATCGATATAGCCATTAATTGTCACAAGGCCCATTTCATCAAACCCAAACGAGATAGTTGACTGCATGATCTCTGAACCAAATCCTTTTCCCCAAAACTCCGGTAAAACCCAGCAACCAATTTCAGCGGACTGTTCTTGATGGTCCCAATCATTAAATCCGGAAGCCCCAATCCATTCGGATTCTTTATCTTGAGCTTTCCACCAAATTCCTTTTTTCTCATCTATCAATGAACTATACCAGATCATTTGTTCTTGAGTTTCTTCAATGCTGTTAAAGTGAACGCCATAGAACTTTGTCAAAACAGGATCAGAAAGTGCTTTGAATATAAACTTAAGATCATCAGGCTCTATTTTCTTAAATTTTAATATTTTACCGTTCATTCATCCCTCACGATTCCATCAGAAAATATTCATTTATTTTGGCCCAGATCAATTACCCATGCTGTAGATCGTTTGAATATCATCCAGTTGTTCCTGCCTTATCAGGTGTGTCTCCAGCTCCAGTTCCGTTTTCATTTGTTGATTTCGTTCCGGTCCCAAAGCATAGAAGATATTTAACTGTTCCAGTTCATTTTCAAAATACTTTTTAGTGAATTTATCTTTGAAGATTTTCTTTGAAATTAAGTCTTCAAAGTCATCGACCAACTCTTTCGAGTTTCCCAAAAAGAATTCATTTACTAATTTCTTTGAAGCTCTATTTATTTCACAAATAAAACGCATCGGAGCTAATCTGCCCAGCAATTGAGAAGGCAGATAATGTGCACTGTCAATCATTTGGTGTTTCAAGTACAACAACCTTAAAAGAGCTCCCAACCCTTTTCTTACTCTCGCATGACCTTTAAAACAGCCGTAAACTTTTGTGTACTCATCTAAAACTCTCATCGAAAGCCGGAATTCTCTTTTATTTCCCCGCCGTTTTGTTGATATATAATAATACGTTTCCGGTTTCTTGTTAGCGTGATTAAAAGGCGGACGAAGTGAACGAATAAGCAAATTCTCCAAAAGGATAGCATCCATTTCAGATTTACAGATCTCAAACCCAATTCGATCGATCTGGGCGATCATACTCTGCACTTTCTTCGATTTCGAATATCTATAAGAAGTAATTCTCTTAAATAGATCTTTTGCCTTACCTACATAAAGAACTTCGTCTTTTTTACCGTACATGGTATACACTCCGGGCTCATGAGGAGGCAACTCCTCCATGGCAGAGTTAACTCTTTCCTTTTGAGTGATCGATATGGGTTCAAAAAGATCTAAAGTCACTTAATAATATTATGTGAATCGGAATATTTCCTATTTACTGATCTCAAAATTTACTGAGTACACCGTATTTCCCCACACCAATTTTAACACGCCACCACTTCCTTCTTCTTCCACAAGAATAGTAAAGCCTTCGGTGCTGTCTTCTTTTTCAGAAACTGTCATTGGAACTCTGCCTAAATCCCTTTCTTGATCATAGGTTTGTCCATTTTGTCCTGTTTGTTTGTTGATGATAAGTATACCACCATTTTTTTCCGGAATAGTAAACAAAGTGTATTCACCTGCCGGCATTTTCACTTCACCGAATTCCAGATCAGAAGATGTTTTAAAGTGAGTGGCTCTGTTGGCACCGGTTCTCCATCTTTCACCAAAAGGAACAATACCACCAAACAAGTCTCTACCTCTTCTTTGAGGAGATCCATAAGAAACATTAACAACAGTGTTTCCAATTGTGAACTCTGCTTCAATAGCGCCGGATAAAGAACCGAATGGATTCCCCTGTTTGTCTGATGCTGCGAATCTCTTTGCAATACTATTTATTTCGATATCACTTTTTCGTTTTACTGTGAGCTTTCTGGTCGTTTGCGAAGCATCCAGTTCAACAATATTACCGTTCTTATCTACATTAACTCCCATTACTCCGCGTGAAGGGTGGCGAATAGTCATTGAGTCAGTATCAATTTTTGCAACTATAAAAGTAGACGCCCTGCTCCCTGTAAGTAATCTTTGATCAATACTGTCAGCGGTTGTTTCCATCGCGTTATTAAAAGCAATTTCAAAAGGCCAGTGAACCATATCTATAAACGGAAGTATTCCTTCTTCATATCCTGCTTTTATAGTTCTGTAAGAACCATCGTTTGTTAAAACAGATACTACAAGCGAATCTCCGTTTCTTTTATAAGATCTCTCCAGTACACCTTCAGCGTCAAAACCACTTTCCAGATCGAAATCTGTAATGGTCATTTCTTCAATCCCACCACTCTGCGTCAGGCTTAATTCATATGATTTAAGAGAAGTTCTTGGACTCCGGAGTACAACTTTTGCTGAAATCGAATTTTCCGTTTTCTCGAATTTTTCAACAGCTAATGTATCGTTACCTAGTAAAGTAACATATCCTGCATTATTTGAGGTCTCTGTATTGTTAGTGCATGATACAAAAACACATATTGAAGTTACAAATAACCCGATTTTAAACTTTTTCATGATTCTGTTTTTTTCACTTTATAGTTAAGATAAGATCTTTTTTAAAGCAGCTACCTGAACTGGCTTCTTAATAAAGTCTGAAACTTTTTCATCCCATTCAATTTTATACAGATCTTCTGTATTGGTATCCACTCTGGAGCTGATTACAAAGATCTCGACTTCCTTTTCGGCCTTCGATCTGATCGTATCAAATTCTTTTAAAAAATCCCACCCGTTCATTTCAGGCATGTCAATATCAAGCAAAATAAGATCCGGAAGACCTGCGCCGGATTCCATCATCTCCTGTATACCATCAAGTGCTTTTCTTCCATTTTCAAAAGTTGTTACATCATTTTCGGGCAGATGACTTTTAATGATCTTTTTAACCCCAAATGTATACACTTTGTCGTCATCAATTATACAAACGCTTTTTGTCTTGCTCATGTTAATCTAATTTTAAATGTTGTTCCCTTTCCGGGTGTACTTTCAACTTCGATTGATCCTCCAAGCGATTCAATCTGATTTTTTGTTATAAATAACCCAATTCCTTTCGAGTTTTCATTTCCATGAAATGTTTTATACATCCCAAATAACTTGTCCCCGTGTTTTTCCAGATCAATACCTAGTCCATTATCCGAGACTTCTAGGAATGGGTGGCCATTTTTTTCGTAAAGTTCTATGCTCACTTTAGCTTTTTTATCCGGATCTCTGTACTTAATTGCATTCGAGATCAAATTCAAAGTAATACTCTCAAGATATGCCGGATTATATTCTATGGTTAACTCATCATCGATGTTTTCTTCAAATTGTATGTTATAAGACAGAATATCAGATATCAGAATCTCTTTTACCTTTTTGATCATTTCAGCAGGTTTTAATTCTTTCAGATCTTTTTCTGTTTTATACTGCTGATCGATGATTTCATTTAGATCTTCTATAGAAACGTTCAGTCTTTCTGAAGCTGTTTTCAGATAACCCATCAATTCTTCTTTCTCTTCTTCAGACTCCTCCACATCAAACAGCGATAAAAGCATAGAAATATTTCCTGCATGATTTCTAAGGTTATGAGAAACGATGTGAGCAAAATTCAATAACCTTTTGTTTTGCTCGCCAACAATATCCAGCGTTTCATTAAGCTGCATCTCTTTTTGTTTTCGCTGAGAAATATCCGTTACAACAGCCAGTACAGCCGGTTCATCTGATCCCTCTTGCTGGAAAGGAACTTTTATGGTTTGATGGTACACTTCATTTCCGGAAGCATCCATAGATTTAATTTCCGGAATAAATAATGTTTCTCCGGTTTTAACAACCTTTACATCTGCAGCATGATATCCTTTAGCCAACTGCTCCGGAACTCCAAGATCTATATCTTTTTTACCTATGATCTCTTCTTCTGAAAGCCCAAAAAATTCTCGTGTAGCTTTATTGGCCATCAGATACTTTCCGTCAAGATCCTTAACAAAAATAAGGTTCGGAACGTTATCCAAAACAGACTCAAACTGCTTTCTCAATCTGTCATTCAGTTCCGAAATAGATTTCTCTCTGGTAATATCAGACAAGAATCCCGATGATAAAACAGAACCATCTGCCTGTAATTCCGGATTTGCTCTGCCTCTTACCCATCGAAGCCCTTTTCTTGGTAATATAATCCTGTACTCACAACTCCACTCCTGCTGAGTTTTTACAGACCATGTTATGGACTTCATTACCCTTGCAATATCTTCTTTATGAACCAATCTCAGTAATGGTTTTATGCTTGATCTCAAATCCTCAGGCTCGAGCTCCAGCACCTCTCTGATTCCTTCACTTACAAAGGGGAAGCTTACTTTCTCTTTTGCATCAACTCTGTGTAAGTAGAGGAAGCCGGGAGCTTGCTCAGATAGTTTTGTAAATAGCTTATTTCTTTCTTTTAACTCTTCTTCGGCTTCTTTTTGCCGAGTGATATCTCTGATGTAACCGTAGCCGAGAATACTGTTGTCTTTTTCAACTTCCAGAGTTGCATTACCCCTCAGCCATCTCGTTCCTTTTTCAGGGAGTTGAACTCTGTAATCACAATTCCATTCACTTTTTGACTCAACAGCTTTCTTCAAAGAATTTGTGAACCGTTTTCTGTCTTCAGGATGAATTCTGGATCGTATTCCATCAACATTGTCCTTTACATCTGCCGGGTCCAGTTCGTAAATGTACTTAATTCCTTTACTGGCAAACGGAAAACAAGAAGTTCCGTCTTCGTTAAATTTATATTGATAGAAGAAACCCGGAACGTGTTCCGAAAGCCGTTGAAACATTTCATCACTTTCTTTCAACTTCTTTTTAGCGATCTGTTCTTCAGTTATATCTCTGGTAATTCCATAGGTACCAATTAGAACTCCGTTTCCATCATACAAAGGCATTTTACTTGTTGATGCCCACGTCACTTTAGATGCATCATCTGCGTAAACTTCCTTTTCAATTTTGTTAAAAACCGGCTTTTCAGTTTTGATGATTTCCTGCTCATCATTAAATGCAGGTCTGGCATGTTCATCCTCAAAAAAATCAAAATCGGTTTTACCGATTATATCTGATGGATCATCCAACCCAAATTTTTCTGCACAGGCTTTATTAATTTTTATGAACCGACTTTCAAGGTCTTTGAAGTAAACACTTTCACGAATATTATCCATCAAACGCGTAAAAAAGAGTGCTTCTTCATTCAAAGAAAGTGTAAAATCATCCGGAGAGGAACCCAGTTCAGCGTATCCTGCCATCTTACTGATACCACCTTCCCCGTTCCTTTCAATAGCCTCCCCAACCCATTCCACAAAATACTTTGTACCATTGATAGCATGATGAGTTTTTCGATAAAACGGAATCCCTTCGCTTACTTCTGCACTACAAAAAGCTTTAAGAATCTCTCCTTTAAAGTTTTCGGGAACAAGGTCTGCATCTTCACCAAAAAGCTTTAAAAAAGTAAGACCTAGACTCAATTCTTTAGATTGAATATTCCATACCCAACTGGACTTAGGTATCTCTTTTCTATGTGATTCAATCAATTTCATTTAAAGCTATTTGAGTTCCTCCAACATTTTAAGTCTTGTAGCTTCAAATTCATCGCCTTGTTTCCATGTTTGAAGTTTATCATCATTCAAAGCTCTGAAGCCAACCTCAAAAAATAAACGAGTATCTTTAACAGCTCCTGCTATATCCCAATACTCATTAATTTCGTCGTTCACAGAATGATAATTAGCAGCTGAAACACTGTCTACAGTTTCTGCATACCCTTCAGGTTTATTCACAAATTCATTTCCCGGATTCGGAAAAATCGCAGGAATCCCAACTTTTGCCATGTTGAAATGATCTGATCGGTAGAAAATTCCTTGTTCAGGATTGGCATCCGGCTTAACTGTTCTGCCTTGCTCTTCGGCCACTTCCACAACTTTATCAGCTAATGTATTTCTTCCGTAACCGATAATTACCAGGTCATTAGTCTCTCCGTATACATTCATCCCATCCAGATTAATGTTTCCGGTTACTTTTCCGGGATGTACTGTTGGATTCTCCGCCCAATACTGAGAACCGAGCAATCCAACTTCCTCAGCCCCAACAACTACAGCAAGCACGCTTCTTTTTAATTCCGGTTGTATAGATTTATACGCTTTCATTGACTCCAATACCGCGCTAACTCCGGCAGCATTATCTTCTGCACCGTTATTTACCGAATCACCATCAATAGGTTTTGTTATTCCTAAATGATCATAATGCGCTGTTAAAACCAAATATTCATCTTTTAACTCCAGATCAGTTCCTTCAATCTTCGCAATTACATTTCTGGAATTAATATCTCTGTATTCAGCCTCAATGCTTACTGAAAGTCCTGTATTTTTTAATTCAACAGGTTCAAAATCCGGAGAATCCGCAGCTTCCAGCATCTCATCTATATCAAGTCCTGCTTGATTGAACAGAGCTTTACCGGCCTCGTAAGTTACCCAGCCATTCATTTCTGTATTTCCTTTATCCGCATTTTCATCACTCTTCACATAAAAACGCTCTCTGCTCCATCCATTTGAAACTACTCCCCAACCATAACCCGCTGTTGGTGTAGTATGGATTATGATCGCTCCCAAAGCACCCATTTCTTTAGCTTTCTCATACTTATAAGTATACCGACCATAATACAATCTAGTCTTCCCGCCAAAAAGCTCTTCGTCGTATTCAGGGTCATTATTCTTTATGATGATGATCTTCCCTTTTACATCCACTCCTTTGAAATCATCCCAGTTTTCTTCAGGCGCCTGAATTCCGTAGCCAACATACACCAGTTCAGCATCGTTGATGTCTACTTTTTCACTTTGATTTGAAGGCCATGCGACGAAATCCTCAAAAAAAGTAAAGGTGTTAATTGTACTCCTTCTTGAAGGTCTCCGAACTTCCATGGAATGGTTCATTGTTTTTTGTCCTAACAAAGGAAAGCGCTGAACATAACTTCCGTCATCAACACCTGAGGATGCTCCCATGGCTTTGAATTGCTCTACCAAATAATTTACGGTTTTCTCTTCTCCTTCCGTACCGGTACTTCTTCCCAAAAACTCATCCGATGAAAGTGTTTCGATATGATTCATCATACCGCCTTTAGTTATTAATTGAGCGGCATTATCCACTTTCGAATTTGAACAGGAAATTCCGGTTGCTGCAAGTAAAATTAATACAAAAAGCTTTTTCATTGTTAGAGATCGTTGGTTATTCTTTTATCCAACGAGTATAAATACTTTTCGGCACTTTTTTGAATCTGATTAGATACTTTATAGCCTAATTTCGTTAAAACTTTTATTTCATGACATCATTTAGCGGCAAAACAGTTTTAATTACCGGATCAGCCAGCGGCATCGGTTTTATCATGGGGCGAATAGCTCTGGAAAGAGGTGCAAAACATCTTGTAATGTGGGACATCAATTCGGAGTCGCTTTCTGCTTCTGCCGACGAGCTGACATCAAAAGAATATTCCGTATCTACAAATCTGGTTGATGTGAGAAATAAAGAGCAAGTATCTAAAGTATCCGAAGAGGTTCTTAAAGAACAAGGCACTATTGATATACTTTTCAATAATGCAGGAATTGTCGTGGGTAAATCTTTCGCCGACCACTCCTATGAAGACATCGAAAATACCTTAGCCGTGAATTCTTTGGGATTGATGTACGTTGCCAGAGCCTTCTTACCTGCAATGATCGAAAAGGGATTTGGTCGCATTATAAATATAGCTTCCGCTGCAGGATTGACTCCAAATCCGGGAATGACGGTTTATGCAGCCAGCAAGTGGGCCGCAGTTGGTTGGTCAGATTCGCTCAGAATAGAGCTGGAACAGAATCACGAAAACATAAAAGTTCTGACAGTGATGCCAAGCTACATCAACACAGGAATGTTTGATGGAGTGAAAGCACCATTATTAATTCCGTTACTTGATCCTGAAAAGATCTCAGCAAAAATTCTGAATTCCGTTGAAAAAGAAAAAGTCATTCTGAGAGAACCTTTTATGATCAAGCTCAGCCCATTTGTGAGAGGAATTTTACCGGCAAGAATTTATGATTTTGTAGCCGGAAAGATCCTGAAAGTTTACAGTTCAATGAATACATTCACAGGAAGAAAAGGAGCTAAGGATGACTGATCTGCAAATACATCTGGATAGACAAAAAGAATTCTTCCGAACAGGAGCCACGAAAGATATCTCCTTCAGAGTTGAACAGCTTAAAAAGCTGAAAGAAATTCTGGTTGAAAACGAGCAATTACTGATCGACGAAGTTCATAAAGATTTTCAGAAATCTGCTTTTGAAACCTACGTTACTGAGATCGGATTGGTAATTACGGATATCAATTTTGCGTTGAAAAACATTGAATCTTGGACCAAACAGAGATCTGTTTCAACACCTCTTGTAAATTTCCCTTCCAAGAATTTCATAATTACTGAGCCTTACGGATCAGCTCTTATCATAGCTCCCTGGAATTACCCCATTTTGCTTTCGATGCAGCCCTTAGTGGGTGCAATTGCCGCCGGAAATACTGCGATCTTAAAACCATCTGAACTTACCCCTCATACTTCATCTGTTTTAGAAAGGTTGATCTCTGAATCTTTTGATCCTGAATTTTTGAAAGTCATTCTCGGTGGTGTTGAAGAATCTTCAACGCTGGTAAAAATGGATTTCGATTACATCTTTTTTACAGGAAGTACACGTGTTGGCAAAATAATTATGCGCGAAGCCGCCGAGCGGTTAACGCCTCTTACTTTAGAATTAGGAGGGAAAAGCCCTTGTAAAGTTGATGAAACAGCTAATTTGGAAATTTCTGCAAAAAGGATCGCCTGGGGTAAATTCGTAAACGCCGGACAAACCTGTGTTGCTCCTGATTATCTGTTGGTGGAAAAATCAGTAAAAAAGGAATTTTTGGAACACCTTAAGACTGCCATAAATCAGCTGTATGGTGATGAACCGAAAGAGAGCCCTGACTATCCAAGAATTATCAATGATGCACATTTTGATCGATTGGCTTCTCTTTTGAGCGACGGCGAAACTGTAATTGGTGGAGAATCCGATAAAGAAACAAAATACATCGCTCCGACCATACTCAACAATATCTCTCTTGAAGATAAAATTATGCAGGACGAGATCTTCGGACCAATTCTCCCGGTTTTGGATTATACATCAGTTGAGGATTGCATATCCATAATCAATGCTCGTCCCCGACCGCTCGCACTATACATATTTACTTCCAATCAGAAGCTCGAAGATCGCATTTTAAATACTGTTTCGTTTGGAGGGGGTGCAGTAAACGACACCATTGCTCAACTTGGAAATCATCATCTGAGTTTTGGCGGAGTAGGCGCCAGTGGGTTTGGGTCATACCACGGTAAATCCAGTTTTGATTCCTTTTCCCATCAAAAAAGCGTAATGAAAAAACCATTCTGGCCCGATGTTCCAATCCGTTATGCACCGTATGATGATCTTAAATTGGGTTTGGTGAAGAAGGTTTTGAAGTAAATGTTTTAATACCCACCCCCGTCCCCTCCCTAAGATTAGGGAGGGGTGCTCCAAAGGAGCGGGGAGGGTCTGATAAACTCATTTAAATATATTAGTTTACATTCTATCAATGAACAACACATTCAAAGCATATCAGGTAAAAGAGAATAATGATGGATCCTTTTCATCAGAAATAAAACAAGTTCCTTTTTCCGTTTTGCCGAATAACGAAGTTTTGATAAAAGTGCATTATTCATCACTGAATTATAAAGATGGGTTGTCTGCATCCGGAAATAAAGGTGTTACCAAATCATATCCATTTATTCCGGGAATTGATGCTGCAGGCGAGGTAGTGGAAGATAAAACCGGATCTTTCAAAGAAGGTGAAAAAGTGATCATCACCGGATACGATCTTGGGATGAATACTTCAGGTGGATTTGGTGAATACATCAAAGTGCCGGCGGATTGGATTGTTCCTCTTCCTGAAAACCTATCGCTACTTCAATCCATGATCATTGGAACAGCCGGATATACAGCCGCTTACGGAGTTACCCGATTAAAACGGGAATTGATCAAGCCGGAATCAGGATCGGTTGTTGTAACAGGAGCTACCGGAGGCGTTGGAAGCATGGCTGTATATCTTCTTGCTAAACTTGGATACTCCGTGATCGCGGTGACCGGAAAAATGGATCAGAAAGCACTTTTGGAATTATTGGGAGCGGAGAAAGTAATTCACAGAGATGACCTCTATCCGGAGAAAAAAGCGTTGCTTAATTCGGGAATTTACTCTGCCGCTATTGATACCGTGGGTGGAAAAATGCTGGAAGCCCTGATTCCGCAAATGGAACAAGATGGCGCCATTGCCTGCTGTGGAAATATTTTGGATCATGAACTTAACACCAATATTTATCCATTTATCCTTCGTGGAGTAAGTCTTCTGGGTATTGATTCCGGAATTACTAAAATGCCTTTTCGTTTAAAAATCTGGGAAATGCTTAATGAGACCGCCGGTGATTTTCCTAAAGAAGCTTATTCGGTTGTTTCTCTGGATGAACTAGACGATGAAATTGAAAAAATACTCGCAGGAAAGCAGGTTGGAAGAACTGTTTTGAGGCACGAAGTGTGACTCGACCGGCTCCCATATACTCTCTAACAATTTGTAAATTTTGAACTTACTCATTTTTACGAGTGTTAGATTGAACTAATTTCCACAAATTAATGCTTTTTATGTAGTATTTTTATCAAATGATACAAAACGCTACCACCTTTAAGGAGTAGAAAAGTATGATGTCCAAAAATGTTTTATTTATCGGAGAGAACTCTGGATCTAAGTGGATTCTTGTTATGCTCATAGTTGCTTGCCTGAGTATCAGTTGTACTGAAACCCAGGAGGCACCGAAACAAGAGATATCCACTTTAGCCACCATTACCGAGCCTGTTAAAAGAGATTATGCAGAAATTAAAAACACAGGTATACTTCGGGTAATTACAAGCTACAGCTCCAGTACCTATTTCCTGCACCGCGGTATTCAGGCTGGCTTTGAATATGAGTTGATCAAAAACTTTGCTAAGGAACATGAACTGGCTTTGGAAGTGATCATAATAGGTGAAAACGAAAATCCTTATGATCTTCTGAATTCCGGAGAAGGAGACTTGATCGCCGCCAGTTATACCATCACAGAAGAGCGAAAAGAAGTAGTAGATTTTACCCGGCCTTATAATATGGTTGATCAAATAGTTGTGCTGTCAGAGGAATTAGGTCAGGAACCTGAAAGCATTACTGACATGAGTTCCATTCCGATTACCGTTCGACGTAACAGTTCATACTATGTAAAACTAAAAGAGCTTCAGGACGAAGGGTTTGACCTTACGATCAATGTTGTAAGCGACGACATGGACACCGAAGCGCTGCTTTTTCAGGTTGCAAATGGAACGTATAGCGCCACCGTAGCTGATGACAACTTTTTTCAAGCCAGTAATAAATATATGGACGGTCTTGTTAAAGGTCCTATGATCGCGGAAAATGATACCATCGCTTGGGCGGTAAGAAAAAATGCGCCTGACCTGATAACTAAATTCAATAAATATTTATACAAGCATTTTAGATTCAGTAATGACGGTATTCCAAAAAGATCAGCTTTTCTGAATGTGCTCCGGAAAAAATATTTTGAAGGCAGTACTCCTGTAGCAGATTATTTCACACCTGATATTGAAGTTCAGCGATTTGGAGGAATTTCTCCTTACGACAGTTTACTGCAAACCGTGGCTTCGGAATTTGATCTGGATTGGGTGATGTTAACTTCTATTGCTGCACAGGAATCTAAGTTTGATCCTAATTCCGAAAGCTGGGCCGGCGCCGTTGGAATTATGCAGGTTCTGCCACGATTTTCTGAAATTCCACTGGAGTCTTTATACGATCCTGAAATAAATATCCGTGAAGGAGCCAGAATTCTGAAAGAACAAATGGATCATTATTCTTATATGGATTCTACTTCTCAATGGCAGTTTGCGCTGGCTACTTATAATGCCGGTCCCGGTCATGTTGCCGATGCACGTCGTTTGGCTATTGACCACAATGATGATCCTAACGAATGGGAAAGCGTTTCTAAGGCCTTACTCAGACTTATGCAGCGTAAGTATTACCAACATGCCCGCTACGGGTTTTGTCGCGGAATTGAAACGGTTCGTTACGTAAATGAGATCACCAACCGATCAAATACCTACGAAGCTATTCTCGCCTTATCCCAAAGCAGAAACGACTCTTATCCCGGGGTTTTAGGATTTAAAACGATTAATTGAGGTTACTGTTTTTACCTCATCTAGTTCAAGCGTCCCGCTTGGACGGATAAGTTTGCTAAAATACACACGTACGACGCTTGCGTTAGTTTGGGGTCTCAAGTAGAGCTTTGAAAACTAGAAAAAATTATAGAGCAGGGAATTGGTCTTTAAGATGCTGAATATATTCTCCGGGGAAGTCTACTTCTTTTTTGGGAATGAAATAAGCATCAAGAATCAATGTAACCAAAGGCCCAATGATAAAGTACGTCATTACAAATAACGTATCATAACCTACAGCCAAAATTTGACCTACAGCAATTCCCGCCATAAATAAATTCAAGAGATTTATGATACGAACCCATTCGGGAGCTTTTTTAAAATTAGGAACAGTAATTTTCATAATTCTGGGATTTACGTTTGTAATCAAACCGTCTAACATACTCTATACGAATCGTAATCTATATAATTCTAGGATAATGTTCAGTTTTTCCTTCCGAATCTTATTTAAGCGTCCTGCTTCAAGTCATTCAGTAGCGTAAGCCGGAATCTAATTTTTAATTATGATTTTCTCTTAAATCACAATCTGGACCCTCTGCATTCGCCGGAGGATGACTTGGTGTCGAATAAATTTCTAAGTTTAAACTCTTCCAGAGTTTGAAACGAGCTAGATTTTAATCCTGTGATTCCATAACTCTGGAAGAGTTACTAATAAAAGATAAGCCCTACTCATCCACCTTCAGCACAATCGTAGTAATATCATCGTACTGAATGTTATTGGAGAACGCATTGATATCCGTAATGATCGCATCCTGAATTTCCTGAGCGGTTTTATCTCTGTTCTTTCGGATGCATTCTTTCAATCGATCCGTTTCGTATTCTTCGGTTTGCTCAGGGTTCATCGCTTCCGTAACTCCGTCTGTAAAGAACACGATCAAGTCACCGGGTTTAAGATCAATTTCAGCACTTTCGTAAGGCATCATGGTTGGCATTGCGCCAAGAATTACACCGCCTTCTTCCAGCAAAACCGGCTCATCCGATCCTTTTCGGAATAAAATCGGCGGGTCGTGTCCGGCATTCACATATTTGAACTTGGTTCCGTTATCAGAAATAATTCCCCAGAAAAAAGTAATGAATTTATCCGGCGGAGTGTTGTTGTAAATAATATCATTGATGCTTCCCGTAGCCTCGCTCATGGTTACATCGATCGGAGCCAGAGCATGCAACATAGATTGCAGATTCGCCATTAGTAACGAAGCAGGAACTCCTTTCCCGGTTACATCAGCAATAGCCACTAAATGATTTTTCTCCGGAGTTTCTATAAAATCAAAATAGTCTCCACCAACCTGTCGCGAAGAAATATTTATAGCAGCAAGATCAAAGCGATCAATCTCCGGTAACGGATCGGGCAACAATCCGATCTGAATATTCTTTGCCAGATTTAATTCTTCTTCCATTCGTTGTTTTTGAAGGCGCTCGTCAAGCAACAACGATTTTTGAATGGTAAGTAGCGCTAAATTCCCCAATGATTGCAGGAAGTTAACTTCCTCGGGACCGTATTCCTGTTTATTGCCTCGAAGTCCAACGCCCACCACTCCGATCTTTTCGTTCTGAAATTTCAGCCCGATCACCAATCGGATATTATTTTCGTTCAAAAATTCACAATCAGAATTTTCCGAAATATGAGTAACATCATCCAGCTCAAAAAGCTTATCCAGATCTTCTTTGGAAGGTTCATCTTTTATCCCGCTGATTGAAACAATAGACTTCTCATCATCCACATCCAAAGCGAAGAAGAAAGTTCGAATCAACATTTGTCCAAGCATCGCAAATTTGAAAACCCGGGCAATTTCGTCACGATCCACCATCAGATTAAAATCCTTACTGAGTTCCAGCAAAGTATTCAGATCATGAACCTTTCTGTCCAGGCGCCGATTGATATGACGCATTTCCTTAAACATTCTAGAATTAGCGATAGCAACAGAAGAGATAATGGTAAGACTCTCAATAAACTCGATCTCTCGTTCTGTAAGCTCTTGTTTGGTTCCTTTTGGTCCAAGACACAAAAACCCAATATGATGATTGGTCGTTTTGAGATTAAAAAGAATACTTTCTTTTTCTATTCCGATCTGTTCAAAAACAGAAGCATATTTCTCGCCATGTAAAACAGAGGTTTCCAGATCTTCATCTGTAAAATCTATAGGTACTTCATCGTCTTCTTTCAGCCAGCCACGTCCTTTTGATCTGGAGGCGAAATACACATTTTCACCGGGTTTAAAGATCAGTATCATCCCTTTGGTTACTAATAACTTCCCCATTGTTATCAGTAGCAGATTGTTTAAAACAAAGTCAGGATCCTGAGACTCAATTAATAATCGGCTTGTTTCTAAAAGCGTTCGAAGTTCAAACCGACTGTGCCGTTCATCAAGATTTGCGGAAGAACTCACGGCATCATAAGTGTTTTATCATTCGGATTTCATTCATATGTCCGGAACGATTGTACTGAACATTATCCATCAACTTACGGATCAGATAAACTCCCATACCGCCGCGTTGTTTATTTTTAATTCTTTCTCTGATATCCGGCTCGTTATATGCTTCCACATCAAAACTTTCACCTTCATCTTTAATGGAGATCCACAGTTGAGAATTATCTGAACCCAGCTCTATTTCTACGGGCTTTGCAGGAATGTTTTTATAAGCGTGCTTTATAATGTTAGTGTAAGCTTCATCAACAGCCAGACGAATATTTCCTATTTCTTTTTCGGACAAACCTAGTCTTTCGGCGTGTTCAGCAACAAAATCACGTACTTTTGCCAATTGAGACGTTGAAGCCTCAACTGATAAAGAGTGTATGTTGTTAGAGGTTGCCAAAATATACTAGTTGTTGAATCCGGTTAATGCTTCACTTTCGTCGTCATGAATATCATACAGGGTCGGGAATCCGAGAAGATCAAATACATTGTATACTCGCTCATTCATATTTGTGAGCTTAATATCGCCACCCATTCCTCTTACGTCTTCAATGTATGCCATAAAAACACCTAAGCCTGCGCTGGCGATGTAATCCAGGCCTTTACAGTTTACGATGATACAAATTTCGTTTTGGTCGATTAGAGATTTGAGAGAGTTTTCGAGCTGAGATGCAGTATGGGCGTCAAGTTCGCCACTTATATCAAGTACACGAATGTTATCAACTTCCCGTATAGAAATACCAAAGTTTTTCATTCTTGTGGGGTTTTAAAAGTTATTGAGAGTTAAATGCATTCCAATAATAGTGTAAACTTGAGAATATGAAAAATAAATAAGGTACACGATTACGGAAGCTGGAAAAAAAGGTTACAAAAAAATAGCCCCGCACATGTTTCGGATGTGAGGGGCTGACTATTCATCAAGAGAGACGCTACTTGAGCGTACCTTTAATTACGTAAATGCCTGGCAGATATACAACTAAAATTCCAGACAATTAAAATTGATCATCTTACCTTGGAAACCCAGTACCCTGAGTTGATCTCTTTAGCAAGTTCTGCGCCTAAGTTTGCGGCTTCTTCTTTAGAACCAAAGAATCCGACTCTGACCCTGAACCATACATCACCGTGTTCTTCTTCACCGATCTTTACGGTGTAAGCGCTGGGATAATTTCTATCAGACCATTTTGCAATATAGCCTTTGGCTTTGTCTTCAGACCGGAAAGCACCAACCTGAACTGCATATTCTCCATTTTCCATGAAAGAGTAACCAACAGTTTCTTCTTCCATCTCTTCCGGAGCTGATTCATCGGACTCGGTAGATTCCGTGTTATTTTCTTCTTCCAGACGAGCCATTTCTTCCGCAATCTGTTGTTGCTGAACTTTTCTAAGCGAGTCCATACGAGCTCTTTCCTTTGCTCTTCTTTCTTCTTCCGTTTCACCACAGGCGGTAATTATGGTAAAACCAAGCACTGCAAATAATAGTTTAACTCCAATATTTTTCATGATGTAGATAGTTTTATTAGCGGGTAATTTTCTTATTTATTTAACTTACGTTTTAACGGCTTGTTTCACAAATAATGAAAGAAAAAACAAGCCATTCAATTATATAAAGCTGTATCTTATTCAGAATGAATCTACTTAAAAGACTTTTTGTTTGAATCATTATGAATACCTCAATAGTAGAAATCAAAAATATTTCAAAATCGTTTACAAAGAACAACCCCGTTGTAAATGATGTTTCGTTTGATGTAAAATCAGATGAGATCTTTGCGTTGTTAGGTCCGAGCGGGTGCGGTAAAACCACTACTCTACGGTTAATTGCAGGTTTTGAGTATGCCGATTCCGGGTCCATTACGATCCAAAATAAAATTGTTGAGCAGGATAAAATTCACATCTTACCTCAGGAAAGAGGTGTGGGATTCGTATTTCAGGATTATGCGTTATTTCCGCATATGACAGCCATTCAAAATGTAGCTTTCGGCTTAAAAGACATCCCCAAAAACAAAAGGGAAGTATATGCCGAAGAAGTTTTGTGCAGAACCGGAATGGAAAAATACAGAGACAGAACTCCTGATGAGCTATCCGGTGGACAACAACAAAGAGTGGCTTTAGCTAGAGCTATTGCTCCCAAACCAAAGCTGGTGTTAATGGACGAACCTTTTTCAGGATTGGATGCCATGCTCAGAGATTCAACCAGAAAGGAAGTAAGAGCTGTTCTGAAAAAATCCGGAATGAGTGCCATCTTGGTGACTCACGATCAGGAAGAAGCACTGTCATTTGCCGACCGGATAGCTGTTATGAACAATGGAAAGATTGAGCAGATCGGAACTCCCGAAGAAGTTTATTATCAGCCAAAGACGCAATTTGTTGCTCAATTTTTGGGCAGAACAAATTTATTCCGCGCTTATGCCAGTGGTGGTAAAGAAGTAGATACTCAGTTCGGAGAAGTTCGAATCAATAAAAATGCAGAAGGACTTATCCTGTGCTCCATTCGCCCGGAACATCTTGGAATTGCTAAAGCTGAAGTTGAGGAAGATTGTGGGACTATTATCGGAAGAGAGTTCAGAGGCCACGATATAACTTATTACGTACTTTTCAGAGGCGACCGCTATATTGTACACACCGACAACCGCGATATCTTTGAATTAGATGATAAGGTTATTATGAAACCTTTGGAAAAAGCTATCGTTCTAGAACAAAACAAAGCAATACAATAATATTATGGGACTTTTTGATTTTCTTATCTATTTACTAATCGCTGCAATTTGTGGTGGAATCGGACAGAGCTTAGGTGGTTTTAAAATTGGGAGCGGAGGTTGTCTTATCTCAGCCGGGGTCGGATTTATCGGTGCTATACTTGGTAAGTGGATCGCTGTAGAACTGGATCTTCCCCGCTTTTGGTCAGTTGAGATCGGAGATAGTCAATTTCCTATAATTTGGTCTATTATTGGAGCTGCTATTCTTTCAGGTGTTCTCGGAGCTGTTTTAAAAGGGAAGAGTAAGCTTAAATAGTTTTTTAGTTTTAAGAGCCTTAACTGTATAATTTTGTACGGATTGTTTCGTATCCATTGAAACAATAGATCTCAAATTCAGTAAAGATGCCGGAACAAAAAAAGGCTATGCTCAAAAAACTATTACTACTTTCTTTCATTTTTCTTACTTCAACATCTGCATTTGCTCAAATCCGTATTGACGGCATAGTAGCAGATGCGAAAACCGGTGAGCGTCTACCTGCGGCACATGTTATCATTGAAGGAACTTATACCGGAACAATAGCTAACGAAGACGGGGAATTCAGCCTGATAGTCCGTTCTTTCCCTGCCACTATCGTGGTTCGATATATTGGATTTGAGACTCAAAAAAGGACTATTGACAGAAATCATACCGGACCGCTGGATTTTCTATTGAAAGAATCCGTTGCTGAAATGGAACAGCTTGTAGTAACCACAGAAGATCCCGCAATAGCAATTATGAAAGAAGTGATTGCAAGAAAAAAGATCTGGAGAGCGAAACTTACTACCTACAAAGCAGAAGCCTATTCCAGACAACAACTTTTAAATGATACAACAATCGTTTCTGTTACTGAAAGTGTTTCTGAAGTTTTCTGGGACAGAAGAAGAGGTCCGCGAGAAGTCCTTAAATCCCGGAGACAAACGGCAAACATGGAAGGTGCCGATAACTTTGCAGGGGTAAGTTATTTACCTAATTTCTATGATGATGAACTGGATATCGCAGGTTTTGATGTAGTTGGAATCACAGATGAAAGAGCTTTAAAGTATTACACATTTAAACTTGTCGACTTCACCAGTATTGACGATAAAATTGTGTTCGAGATATCTGTTGAACCCAAACGTAAACTACAACCTCTTTTTGAAGGGACGATCTTTGTGCTTGATGAAGATTTTGCTCTTTTATCTGTTAAGCTAAAGCCGAATAATGTTATTGTTTTTCCTCCTCCGGTTCAGGATTTCAACTTATACTACGAGCAACAGTTCAGTAATTTTGGTGGAGATTTCTGGCTACCGGTAGATGTACGGATCGATGGCTTAGTCGAAGTTGGGATTGTTGGTTTGAGATTCCCACCAATTGGTTTCCATCAGGTTTCCAAAATGAATAATTACCAAGTTAATGTGTCTCTTCCGGATTCTCTTTATAAAGACAATAGCCTTTTTAGTATAGACTCAACTACAATTAACAAACCCGACTCCATTTTTACCAACACCGTTGAACCGGTTCCTTTATCATCCAAAGAAGAAGCCGCTTATAAAACCTTGGATAGCACAGCTACTCTTGAGAAATCCTTCCGGCCAAAAGGGTTTTTAACCCGCTTTATAGATTGGGATGAAGAAACTGAAGATGGTGAAACAACTGTCTCAGTAGGAACAAGTTCCGCAGAAGGAGGAAATACAGGTAACAGAACAAATCGTAAAAATGGCTTTGCTTCTAAATTAACAGCCAATCTCTCACCTATTGGTCGTTTCAACAGAGTTGATGTTTTTAACATAGGATTGAAGCATCAACAAAGATATTACAACAGGAGACTTGAATCATCTGTTAATTTCGGCTATAGTTTTGGCTATGAAGATTATGCTTATGGAGCTGGTTTAAGCTGGTGGCCTCTTAAAAATACCAGAAGGTTTGTTGTATCTGCGAAATACCATGCCGACACATTTAACAGCTACGACTCGGATCTTTATGGCTTAACCTTAACCAGTGTTATGCCTCTTTTAGGTTTTGATGATTACTTCAACTACTACAGAAATGAGCGACTGGAAATCGGAACAGGATACAGACCTCCTCGACACAGGTTTACATACAGATTATACTATAATTACGAAGAACACAGCTCCATCAATTTTAAAACCAGCTATGACATATTGGGCAGGGATAACCTCCAACGGATAAACTCTCAAATTGAAGATGGAACTTTAAGCGCTTTTCGGTTACAAATTTCTCGTGGTGACCTAACCAATAATTTTGGAGTAGTTGAGCTCAATGGTGCAAGTTTTAGCGTGGAACAATCCGCCAAAGCTATTGGCAGTGATTGGGATTATACCAGATTTAAGATCAACCTTTTTAAGCGGTTCAATACTCTCTATAAAAAACGATTCTTTCCAAATACTCTGGATATTCGGGTAAATGCCGGAACGTATTTAGGTGATCTGCCTGTCCAAAAAAATGGTGCTTTAGATGCTTCTTTTGGATATATAACTCCTTTCGGAGCTTTCAGATCCAAACGATATATTCCTTATCAGGGAGCAAGTTACTTTGCAGTTAATGCAGAACATAATTTCCGTAGTGTACCACTGGAAATGCTTGGATGGAGAAACGCTCCTAAAACAGGTCTTTCAATAATTGCCTTTGCAGGTGTCGGAAAAACCTGGAATTCCTCTTCAAATATTACTCAGTTTGGAGTAAGCGGAACTAATGATCTCCATCTTGAAGTTGGTGGATCCGTAAGTAATATCTTCAATCTCTTCCGTTTCGATCTTGCTTTCAGAATTGATGAGCCCGGTGTTTTCCCCGGAGTTAGTGTAGCTAGGTTTTTCTGATTCCCAAATATAAAGGCATAAAAAAAGGCGAACCAAATGGCTCGCCTTTTCAAATTGAACTAATTCAATTATTTAATTCTTTGGAGAATACTTTAGAGTACTAATCGGGTGTGATTCTGCACGTCTGTTAGCTTCACAACCTCTTTCTTCTGTTTCGTCCATACAAGCAACCGGTGCTTTACCAAGTCCTCTTGATTCAATTCTGTCAGCTGAAATTCCATTAGTTGTATAGAAGTCCACTACTGATTTAGCACGACGTAAACTAAGTCTCAAGTTGTACTGATCTCCACCAACATGATCGGTATAAGCATCAACACGAACTCTGAATGCAGGAGCATTTTGAAGAAGCTCAACATTCTCTGCTAAGTTTGCTGCAGCTGCATCGGAGATATTTGAACGATCAAAACCAAAATTAATAGTATTGAAAGCATTCATATCGATGTAAACAGGGTCAGAGCCATCCATTGGGTTTGTTCCCATTTCAAGTTCCTGGCCATCAGTGAAACCGTCACCATCAGAATCAGGATTATTTGGGTCTGTTCCGTGAGTATTGATTTCATCTACATCAGATACACCGTCGCCATCTGCATCGCCATTAGCGTCATTTGGATCCGTATTGTAAGTATTTACTTCATCACCGTCACTAAGACCGTCGCCATCTGAATCAGCGTTGTTAGGATCGGTATTATAAGAGTTTACTTCATCGCCATCACTGAGACCATCGCCATCAGAGTCAGCATTTAAAGGATCGGTGTTATAAGTATTAACTTCGTCACCGTCTGTAAGACCGTCGCCATCAGTATCAGCATTGTTAATATCTGTACCAAGTTCTGTTTCTTGCTCGTCAGTTAGTCCGTCGCCATCAGTATCAACTGGTACTACTACTTCCGGTTCACTAGATTTGCAACCTGCTTGGAATACAACTCCACCAACCAGAAACAGCGCAAGGACTAATAAATGTAATGTTCGTTTCATATTAGGAGAACTCCTATTAGAGTTAGTTTTTATTTAGGGTTTAATTATAAATTCTGTCTAAAATAATCATACTATCGCGTCTATCAAACTAAAATGCTCTATTGCTAGGATTATTTTTTTGCATGCCATATATTTGCACTCGTTTTGGGGCTATAGCTCAGCTGGCTAGAGCGTCGCGCTGGCAGCGCGAAGGTCCAGGGTTCGAATCCCTGTAGCTCCACATCTTTTAAAGGTTAAATTGCAGTAAATCATTCATTTTTTCAATTATTAGAACTCTATATAATTTTTAAAAAAAATGGAAAGCTAAGCCAGTTTTAGTATTATATATCCATATAAACAACAAGGGATGGATTTATGTATACACAAAGCGTTAAAAATATATCTGCTTTTTTAGTCTTACTAGCTGTTATTTTTTTTGTTCCCAACAAAAAAGCAATAGCACAAAATCAAACATTAAGTCTTGAGATTGAAGTAAATGACATTCTGTCGAATTCACAGTTTATTGGCCTAACTAATCTAGGTTTAGACAGTGAAGGCCGTGGGCCTGTTCTGGTTCAAAGCTTTATACAGAACCTGACTACTGAAGTAATAGACAACCTTCATCTTGAAATAAGAGTGTACGCCGGGAAAATTGGCGAAATTGTAAATGTTATAACCCGCCCCAGAACTCCTTTTTCTCTACAACCCATGCAATCAATCTATGTTACTAATAATACACTCTCTGAAGATGGGGTTCCGGGTATTACCGAAAAGGTAAAGTTTGATGGCGGTCTTACAGTTGCAGGTGATGAATTTATTGAAAGCCTAGACGGCTCAACTACTTTGCCGGCCGATATTTACTCAATAGAGATAATCGTATTCAAGCAAACAAATGAAACAGGCAGAGTGGATTTGATTTCTGCAAGTGCAGAAATAGGTGGCGCTGTCCCTGTTTCTGAGTCGGTAGATTTTTTCCTTAGAACACCGGGTGATGTAACTGATGCTAATGTTGAAATTACTAATCCCTATCCTCAATTCAGCTGGGAAGGTGAACAAGGAATTGAATATAGATTGCTTGTTGTGAAAACTTCTGAAACGGATAGCCCTGAATCACTACTCCAAAGCGCCAGAAGTTCCGCACCTCCTTCTGAAGGCGGATCCTTATTGCAGTATGAAAACCTTGATGTTAGAATTACAGGCGAAACGTTTCAGTATCCTTCATCGGGAGCCGTTCCTCTTGAAGCAGGACAAACTTATTATTGGCAGTTGAGTACTTCGATTCAGTCAGGAGTTAATTTCGAAGAAAGAACATCAGAGATCTGGAGCTTTAAATTAGCTGAACCTGAAACAACAGAGCCAACTATTGTAATCACCGAAGAAACAAAAAAAGCTATTATCAATCTTGTTGGAAACGGAAGGTTCGAGAATCTCGTAAGCTCAGGTTACACCGTTGAAAGTTTTCAAATTGATGGTGTTACCTATTCAGGGAGTCAGGCTTCTATAATTCTAGCAGAGTTGCTTAGAAAAATCGAAGCCGGCGATATAGTTTTAAGCGAGGGTAATTAATATGTCTGTTAGAAAAGCACGCCCTTACTTCCTAGCTGTATTATCTTTAGTTGTTCTGATTGGAGCACTTAAAGTGGAGTTTGAGAAGAATGACCGTCCACTTGCATTTGTTAAAAGGTTTAAACCGAACGTTGATGTAGAGAATAAAAGTGCAGATCGCTCAAAAAGACTTGATTTGGATAAAGACAGAGGAGAGCAACTCTTTGATGGTGATACTTTAAGAACCGATTCTGAAGGATACGCTCTCGTGGTGTTTATGGATAAAAGCATCGCTAAAGTAAAACCTCAATCTTTGCTGATTGTTCGCGGAGAAACCGAACGCACCTCTAAAAGAACGAATACAAGAATTGACCTGAGCCTAGGTGAGATATTTTTAAATGTAGAGCCTCAGGGTAATAATGATTTTGAAGTTTCAACCTCACGATCATTGGCATCTGTTAAAGGAACAGAATTTGGCAGCAATTCTGACGGATATGTTTGGGTTAAGGAGGGGCAGGTAGATGTAACTGCTTTACAATCCGGTGAAACAGTGTCTTTATTTGAGAAAATGTATGCACAGGTTAATGAAGGTGCTAATGAGATTGAATCCGGGACTCTCTCTGATGACGAAATTATTGATTTGGACGGCGGATATGATGAACTGAATGAAGATCTGATTAAAAAACAGATCAAATTCCGTTTTAAAGATGCAAATGGCCAAATTCGGGAAATAACCATTGATTACTACGAAAAAGGTAACTAGTTACTTTTAGGTTTGTGTATGTTTAAAGGAGATTTATGCTAAGCTGGGTACTTAGAATTTCGGCACTATGTGTTTGTTTTATTTTTATACAAACAAATTTGCTTGCTCAATTTACAGTCCAACATCAGGCTCCAACTGCTTTTGTTAGAGCGGAGCCGAATGCATTGGAGTTTATTGTTCCCGGCATAAATCAAAATGATGTTCAGGAAGCCACTCTTTTCTTTAATTTTGATCAAGGAATCGGCTTTCAACAGCAGGAAGTTATTTTCCAAAATGGAGTATTTAGCACAAATCTTGAAATCAATGATCTCAACTCTTCCAGTGTAGAATATTATTTTCAACTTAATCTTACTTCAGGATCTCAAGTCTTTTATCCGGAAAATTCCCCAACAGAAAACCCGATCCGAGTCGATATTGTTAGTGCAAACAATCAACAATCAACTGAAAGTGTTAAGAGAAACGATAATATTGAGTTTAATATATTATCACCGGAAGCCGGGAATGCTCTTGCACCTAATGATGTAGTCATTGCAATCGCTCTTTATTACGACATCAATGAAATTGACCCCGGGGAATTTCGCCTTTTTATTGATAACAGAGATGTTACGGAGCTAGCCGATACGAGCGATTACTTCATCTCCTATGTGCCTAAGAACCTGAAAAATGGTCGCCATACAATAAAATTACAATATCATACAGAATCTGATGTATTTCTTATCACAAGTTGGGACTTTGATGTTGTTGACCCTTCAAGTGCAAGATCTACCGGATTTGATAGTTCAAACAGAAACCGACCTGCAGGCAGAATTGAGCTGGGAGCAAGAAGTCAAAAAATAGCCGGTAATTCTAATGATGCATATACCGCCCGGACAAATATAGCCGGAAATTATGGTCTTTTTCGATATTCACTAAATGGGTTTTTCACATCTCAGGAATCAGACCGCTTGCAACCACAAAATAGATATGGAGCAGATCTGCAACTTGGTAAATGGTTACGGTTTAACGCCGGACACGTATATCCGAATATAAGTCGATTTACAATTTCAGGGAGGCGGGTCTTTGGGATTAATACTCAGGCAAATCTTTTGAAGGACAATTTCAATGTTCAGTTTGTGTATGGTGAAGTAAACAGAAAAATTAACAACCTGTATTCAGAAGTAGACAGAACTGAAATTACGGATGGTAACAACAATGTTGTTGATACGACCTATACACTTCAGTTCCAGGATCTCGGGAAAGGAACATTTACCAGAAAAATCACAGCAGGTAGAATTGCGTTGGGTAACGAAAGACATTTTCAAATTGGTGTCCATGCCATGAAAGTAGAAGATGACACGGCTTCCATATTTAATGTGCGAAACTTTAATACTCTTCTTAATGCTCCCCCGTCATTATATTCGAATTTGGATCAGGGTGATTTCCAAAAACTTGAGAACAACCCTGAGCTGTTACAGATACAAAATGGTAGCGTACGACCACAAGGAAATTTTGTAGCAGGTACCACTTTAAAAATGGGGTTCGCGAAAAACAGAATCCGGCTAGAAAGTGAAACAGTAGCCAGTGCTTTAAATAATGATATTTATGGAGGCCCTTTAACTGTTCAGGGAGCTGATGATCTGGGGTTTGATATCACTCAGGATGATGCAGATCTGCTTGAAAGTCTTTCGCAACTGATCATTATCAATGAAAATATGAATATCCTTCCAATACGCGTTAAGGATTTTAATACGGATAGCTCTGAAGCAGAGCCTTTTTTTCCAACGAGTATATTGGGCTCGAACACGGAGTTTTCAATTAACTATCCATCCAACAATTTTAAACTACAATACCGTTGGGTTGGGCCTAACTTTAGCTCACTAGCCAATTCTACTGTTCGGAAAGATATTTCCGGCTTTACAGCTTCAGACAGATTCAGGATGTTCAAAAATCGACTTTATGTTACTCTGGGCTATGAGACATTAGAAGACAATGTGACCAATAATAAAAGTGCGACTACCGAATCAAATACCTACAGAACTAATTTGAGCTGGTACCCTGTTTCCAGAAAACTTCCCAGAATGAGTTTTGGGTTCAGGTTCCGCGACAGAGAAAATGGTGTAGCAAGGTTCAATCCGAATGTAGATCCTGAATTCGAAAAATCTGCCGTTCAAAACTTTGTGATAAATGTAGATGAATCAGGAAACATTGATACCTTGGTTACCCCTGTTCCCAAGCAGAGTAAAACCTTAAATTTAAGCGGCTCTTTAACTCAACAATTCGATCTTTTTAATATCATCCATGATGCATCTTTAAGTTTTAACAATTTGAGTACCAAAGATGATGTTTTTGCATTTGGAGATGTTAGTAGTTCTGCAGTCTCATTTAACATTACCAGTAGATTTAATACTATAAGACTTAGAACTCAACTTGGATTAACTTTTAATAATACAGAAACAGGAAGCGGACAAACTGATATTGATATTTTTGGGCTGTATGGTGGTGTAAGTTATTTTCTTTTGGATGGTAAACTCAATATAAATGGAAGGCTAGCAATTACAAACAATACCTCCCGAACGCGTTCATTAATTATAGAGCCCGATGTTGCAGATGACGATACTCCTGAGAACGATTATTTTATATTATCCCCGAACATCACCGAATCTGACTTTAGCACATTTGTAATACAAGCAGGAGCTCAATACGATATCAATGAATATCACTCATTTATTTTTGATTCGAATTTCACTAATGTGTCAGGCATAGGAAGCTCCAACGACAGCATCGTTACTCTTCGCTATTTATTTAATTTTTAGCTGAATGCCATCTAAGAAATCCAGACGTAAACCTTTTGGTATCTACCTCTTAATTGCCGGACTGGCATTTCTTATATCCAGTTTTCTTTCAAACATTCCAACTTTCCGCTCTGTTGAACTAGATTTTCGTGATTTACTCTTCGAAATAAGAGGTCCTTTATCAGTTGAAGATTCCCCCATCGTTCTTATTCCGATAAGTGATGAAGCAGATTCTGAAATTCCTCAAAAATATCCCTGGCCAACTCATGTATATGCAAAATTGATTGAGAACCTTAACAAAGCAGGAGTAGAGGTTATTGTATTTGACGTGATCTTTGACCAGCCGGATCAGTACGACCTAAAGAATGACACTCTTTTTGCAAATGCACTTAAAAAATATGGAAATGTTGTTCTTGCAGGAGATTTCAGAGAAGAAGATTATGAAGACGGAAAGTCGCAGACAACGCTTTTTCCTCAGCAACTTCTTCAGGCTAATAACCCCAATCCGGTTGGCTTAGTAGATGTTAATCCAAATACTGATGGAGCTATCAGAACGTATTCTTTTGGCACTACTTTCAACAGCAAAGACTACTATAAGTTGGGGATCGAAGCTTTGATAATTTATGACGGAATTAGCAGAGACTCGGTAAGCAGTGTAGATGATAATACCTCACTCCATTTTCAGTTAGGAAACCACCGTATCCGAAAAGATGCCATCAACTCTTTTATCATAAACTATTACGGTGAAGAAAGTCATTTCCCTGTTTATGATTTTGCAGAAGTAATTGATGATGCAGACTACACAACTACAATGGAAAGGGATGCAGGTTTTGATATAAATGCATTCGACGACCCTGATTTTGAAGAAGGCTGGCTTTACGAAGGTGTTTTTGAAAATAAGATCGCAATTATAGGTGCAACCATGCCCGCCCTTAAAGATTTCTATAAAACTCCCCTCATGAAAACGGAAATCAATTCTTTAGGAGAGAAAGAAGAGCTTTTACGCCCGGGGTATGAAATCCATGCACATGCCATTCAAACTATTTTGGATGGCAACTATATCAGCAGACAAAGCGCTACTACCGTACTTCTGCTTATGGCTCTATTTTCTCTTCTTTTGGTATTGATCAATCGGTTCTTCGGCCCGATTTGGGGTGGAATTTCAATGTTTTCATTTATGGGTGGATACACTTTCATAGTAATTCAGACCTTTTTGAATGCCAATCTTTTTTTGAATCTCACGGCAATTTTATTAACTCTTTTCGTGGCACAAGTTGGTACAATAGCGTATCAGTATTTTGTTGAACAGAAAGAGAAAAGAAGAATTCAAGGGATGTTTTCTTCTTATGTGTCGCCTAAGCTGGTTGAACAAATGGTGGAGTCAGGAACCGATCCTGAGTTAGGTGGCGACCTGGTTTATATGACCGCTTTTTTTAGTGATATAGAATCATTTTCTACCTTTTCGGAGCAGATGAGCCCATCTCAATTGGTTACTTTGATCAATGAGTATTTAACATCAATGACTAATATTCTGACAGACAAGGGCGGAACATTAGATAAATATATTGGTGATGCTATTGTAGCTTTCTTTGGTGCGCCTCTTCCTTTTGAAGATCACGCATTACGAGCTTGTGTTGCCTCTCAATTAATGCAAAAAGAGTTGAATGTTCTCCGCAAAAAATGGCAAAAAGATGGTTGGCCTGATATTGTCGCTAATATGAAAAACCGAATTGGTATGAATACCGGAGAAATGATCACCGGAAATATGGGTTCCGAAAATCGATTCAATTATACCATGATGGGAGACAATGTAAATCTTGCAGCCAGATGTGAAAGCGGAGCAAAAGCATTCGGTGTTTACAGCATGATCACTGAATCCACAAAAGTTGAAGCCGAAAAATTTGGTAACGATTGTGTATTCCGTTATTTGGATAAGATCGTTGTGAAAGGAAGAACCCAGCCTGTAAAAATGTTTGAGGTTGCAGATCTTCGCTCAGAAGCCTCTCAGAATCTCTTCGATTGTATTGGATTATATGAGCAAGGAATGGAAAAATACCTATCTCAAAATTGGAACGAAGCAATTAAACTGTTCAATAAATCTCTCGAACTAGAAGTTCATGAAAATAATCCCTCAATCATACTTCTTGACAGAGCAAAAGAATTAAAGGAAAATCCTCCCGGAGATGCTTGGGATGGCGTTTTTGTAATGAAGAGCAAATAGTTTTAAGACACAAGATGTAAGACCTAAGACATTCTATTATCTTATTTCTTAAATCTTACATCTTGCTTTTACCTTCTCCGTTAAAACCTGTATCTTTGTCACCCTTTTAGGGCAAGTCCTATACAGCCAGCTCCCTTTGAACTCCGTCAGGGCAGGAATGCAGCAGCGGTAATCTGGTCGTAGCGGTGTGATATAGATCGCTTGCCCTTTTTTTATTTCCCCAATCTCTCTTCAATATGGCTTGCAATTTGATTTGCATGCACTCTCGAGTTTTCTATAAAAAGCCGGCTTGTATCTAATCCTCCGCAAACTACACCTGCTACATAAACACCTTTTCGCTTAGTCTCTAAACTATCTTCCTTGTAAACAGGCATGCATTTTTCGTCATCTGTAAGTTCGATCTGGAATTTTTCCATCAAAGGATAGTTAGGGTGATACCCCGTCATTGCCAGAACAAAATCGTTCTCAATAGTTTTCTCGCCTTCAGGAGTTTTTAGCACTACTTCTTTTTCCCGGATCTCTTTTATCTCGGTATTAAAATAACCTGTAATTTCTTCGTTCTTAATTCGGTTTTCGATATCCGGTTTTACCCAGTATTTAACCGACGGCTTTATCGTATCGTACTTAACAGCAACAGAAACTTCTGCTCCTGCACGATAACATTCCAGAGCTGCATCCACCGCTGAATTTCCGCCACCAACAACCAACACTTTTTGCCATGCATAAGGATGAGGTTCATCATAGTAATGTTTTACTTTGGTCAATTCTTCGCCTGGCACTCCCATCATGTTTGCACTCCCATAAAACCCGGTGGCTACTACTACTTTTTCTGCTTTATAAACGTCTTTATCTGTTGTAACTGTAAAATCTCCGTCTTTACCTTCTAAGGCTTCCACAGCTTCATACAGATGAATAGGTAATTCAAAACTTTCCGCTACTCTGCGGTAATATTCAAGCGCTTCACTGCGAGTTGGTTTGGGTCCATGAGAAATGAATGGAACATCCCCTATTTCCAGCCTGTCAGACGTTGAAAAGAACGTCATATTTGTTGGATAGTTGAATAAAGAATTAACCAGACAACCCTTTTCAATAATTTTAAACGGAATATTTTTTCTTTTAAGCTGAATTCCTGTTGCCAACCCAATTGGACCGGCTCCTATAATAATTACCATGTATGAATTTTATTTATATGAATTGCTTTAACATTGCCAAGATACAAATCGTTTTAGCTATTTAACCATTTGATGATCGTTCGGTTTAACCATCCTCTTTTTTGGCTTATAAAACCAACGTGCCCTCCGGATTCGGTAAACAGAGTTCTGATATATCTGTTCGATTCAAGATCTTCAAAAGGAGCAAATTCAAGTGGACACAAAGAATCTGCCTTGGAATGGATAACCAATAACGGTTTTTGTACGTGCTTATAAAAATGCTTTGATGAGCACTGCTCATAATAATCATCTGCGCCTTTAAACCCATGTAACGGAGCTGTTACCTGATCATCAAAATCGTAAACAGAGCTTCCTGTGAATTCCGGAAAATCAGGAAATTGCTCTCTTTTCAGGTCAGCTTTCTCCGATAGCGTATCCAAAAATCTTTTTTGATATACCTTATTGAATCCTTTGTCCATTCTTAAAGAGCCACCTTTTAAATCGTATGGTGGCGAAACTGCAACAGCTCTACTAGCAGGATGTGTCTCTTCTAACTCCCCAAGCGACTTAACCAATGCATTTCCTCCTAAAGAAAAACCCACCGCATAGATCTCAGAACCCGAAAAATATTCCATCATCCAACTGAAAAGCGTTTTATAATCTTCCGTTTCGCCGGAGTGATACATTCTTCGCTGCAAATTTATCTTATTTCCACAACTTCTGAAATTCAGAGCTACGGAAGAATACCCGGCTTGTCTCAAATCACTCATCAAGTTCTGGATATAATGCCTTTGAGAAGAGCCTTCAAGCCCGTGAAAAAGAGCTACAACCGGCTTTCCGTTTTTAAGATCCACTACTTCCAATTCCAGAAAATCATCGTCCGGAGTAGGTATCTCAATCCTTTCTGATTCAGGATCTTTGGTATCAGAAAATGAAGCGATCACCGTTTGAGTATGAACTTCGGGAGCCCACCAAACCGGTTTAAATTTTTCGAACTGAATTTTGTCTTGATCAACCATCCCTGAAGATACTGGTGATTTATGTTTATTTCAGTTTCTGCTGATATGTTTTGTCTAAGAAGTTCATAGATTTATTTGGCATAAGATTTCTAACTCTTATTTTCTTTCTCATTCAAAACACCCGATTTGCAGAGCGTAGCACTAGATCATTTTCCACAATATGTATTCAGGGATGGCACCAAACTCCTTTGGAACCAGATTCTGAAAAAATCATTCGTTGATCGACCTGAAGAAAGAGTTCGTCTTCAAATTGTGGACTACCTTATACTTGAAGCCGGGTTTTCCGCTTCCAGAATTTCATTCGAATCACCCGTTAATTTACCCAGAGATAAATCAGCCTCCCGAACGGACATTATTTGTTTCGATAAAGATTTCAAACCATTTCTTTTAGTTGAATGTAAAGCTCCTGAAATAGCACTTAATGAAAAAGCTTCTGTTCAGATTGCAAGGTACAATCAAAAAGTAGAAGCTCCTTTTTTGCTTATTACAAATGGCCTGGAAGATCTTTGGTTTGATACACAATCCGATTCTGTTAGTAGCCTGCCTCACATTCCGGAAGAATTCAAGTCTCGATCAACTTTGAAAAGAGACTTTGAGTATTGGAATAAAAGAGGGTTTACCGGAAACAAAACACATCCCGATTCAAGAAAGTGGATTTTGGAATCCTGTGAGTTTTTATATGGCGCTGAAAGAAATTCATTGCCAAAGTATTTTAAGTTCGAAGGAGCCCCGAAAGAATTGCTTCTACCTAACTACTACACCATCTTTGATCTTGATAAATCTTTAAAATTAGCAGTTTCCTTCACATCCACTCCTTTTGGATCAACAAGACTAAACTGTGTTTTAAATAAAAACGGAGAGAATACAGCCTTGCTATCTTCTTCTTTAGATCTTCTGGCAAGCGGAGATTCAAAGAATACTACTATCGAATCCAGAGCCGGCACTTTTAATGTTGATCTTCATAAAGAAATAGCCTTCGATTTTGAACAGCCTGTAAGTAGTTTAATTAGTCAGCTTTCAGATTTTTTAACTAAAAGTTGATGGAACCCTTAATCTGTTGCTTCATTTACGCTTAATCTCTCTTTTTCGTCCGGTTCTATATTTCCTTCCATAGCATCTACACTGTGAACGGCATATGGCATGATTTCCAACCGCTCTTTTTGAATCCGGTCGCCGGTTACAACACAGGTTCCATAATTTCCTGTTTCAATACGATCTAAAGCTACTTTAATTTTTTCTAGTTTTTTCTTCTGCTTTTCTATCAGAGTGTACTTCGTTTCTCTTTGCTCTTCCCATGATCCTAAATTCCCTTGATGATGGGCCGATGAAGAAGCTCTGTCACCTTTATTTGCTTCGATCTCTTCCAAGGATTTCTCAAGCTCATTGATCTTGTTTTCGGCATCTTTTTGCTCATCAACGAGTTTATTTTTAAAGTGATCAAGTTCTTTTTCTGTAAGTGCAGTATTGTCGACGGGAGTTTCGTTACCTGACATAAAATCTCAATTTGTGTTATTGTTCTCTTTCTATTCTATACACTATAACAGGCTATCCAGGCTCATCATTTCATGTTTATGATCAAGCATTTAGTCTATTAACATTTCTGTATTATATTCAGATAAACAACTTGAATTATGGCAGGATATTCAGGCACTCCACTATTAAAAAAACTTGGTATTAAACCCGGTTATAAAATTCTCTTTGTTAATGAACCAGATCATTATCTGAATATGCTAGGCGATTTCCCGGAAAAGGTTCAGATAGTAAATCAAAGTTATGCCGGTCAGATCGACTTTATTCATGTATTTTGCAAAACAGAAGAAGAGCTTCACAATTTATTTCCTCCACTTAAAGAAAAACTTGATAAAAGTGGATTGATCTGGGTTTCCTGGATCAAAAAGGCATCTAAAAATTATGAAGCTACTTTTCCTGAAAGTGAAGTCCGTAGTCTTGGGCTAAATATTGGTTTGGTGGATGTAAAGGTTTGTGCCGTAGATGAAGACTGGAGTGGATTGAAATTTGTATACAGAATAGAAGATCGAAAATAATGAAAGCAATCACCTTTCAGGGAATTAAATGTGTTCAACTTTCTGAAGCCCCAGACCCTGAAATTATTTCTAAAAAAGACGCCATTGTAAAGGTAGAACGAGCTGCTATTTGCGGTTCTGATATGCATGTGTATCATGGAAGAGAAACCGGAATTGATGTCGGTACCATAATGGGTCATGAATTTACAGGAACTGTTGTGGATGCAGGTGAGAAAGTGTCTAATTTTAAAGTCGGTGACCGGGTCTTTTCTCCGTTTACAGTGAATTGCGGCGAGTGTCATTTTTGTAAAATCGGACTAACAGCCAGGTGTGTGAAAAGCCAGTTGTATGGCTGGCGAGAAAACGGCTCCGGACTTCATGGTGTGCATGCTGAATATGTTCGGGTTCCAATGGCTGACGCTACTTTGATTTCTCTTCCCGACGACCTCTCTTGGGAGCAAGGAAATTTACTTGCTGATATCGCCTCGACGGGATATTTCGGTGCTGAATTAGCAGAGTTAAAAACAGATGATATTTGTGTGGTAATTGGTTGTGGTCCGGTAGGAATAATGGCAATTAAAGCTGCAAAGTATTTTCGTTGTAAAACTATTTATGCCGTTGATGGTATTGATTTCAGATTAGATTTCGCCAAACAGAATGGTGCAATTCCTGTCAATTATCTGAATGAAAGTGTTGTTGAGAAGATCCTGGAACGAACAAATGGAATTGGGGCAGATTCAGTCATTGAGGCCGTGGGAAGTAAATCATCTATGAAAACGGCTTTCAATATTCTTCGTCCAGGTGGCATTTTAGCTTCTGTTGGAGTACAGGCTTTTGATCAACTTCCTTTTTCTCCACCCGATATGTATGATAAAAATATTATCCTGAAAGCTGGAAGGTGCTCTTCCCGTTTTTATGCTGAAAAACTTATCCCACTAGTTCAAAACGGAGATCTTCAACTTACTGATGTAATAACCCACACTTTTGATTTGAAGGATGGGGTGGAAGCGTACCGTTTCTTTGATGAAAAAAAGGATAAATGCTTAAAGGTATTGCTGAAGCCTTAAAGAAAGCTCACTAATTCTTGATCGTACCTATCATCGCCGTGCTTTCTACAAAATAGAGTTGCTCTACTTTATCCATCAGTAAAGGCTCGTTTCCCGGCTCTGCTTTTAAGGTAACTGTTCTCGGCTGATCTGAGATAATTTTATAAGCCACATCTCTGAATTCGCCCATCAACTTCTTCAATGCTTTTTTGTTGATGGAATAATCAAATTCAACAAAATAAGTTTCAACCGGTGCGGTTTCATTTAAGATCTGCTCTTTTTGTTCTTCTGAAAGCGAAGTCCCTTCTAATAATCTCTCAAGCTTCAAAGCCTCGTTCTTTGATGAACCTAAATAAAATTCAGTTACCTTTTTATGGTCTCTCAGCTTTTCCACACTCTCTTCAGATGGTGAATTTACAATTGAAATCACTATTGGCTTTATGTGCTCGTCCAGAACAGAGATTTCCAGTTTTCTGAATTGATCCCTGATAAATCCCGGAGAAACGGTATCAGACAGATACGCTACAAACATTCCCTCAACAAATGTGTATCCACCATTCTGGGCATCTTCAATTGAACTGTCATCTATTACTTGTGCACTCACAATAGTGGAGAAACAAAAAACTAAAATCAAAGAGGTTAGTGACCGTACCATAATCCATTGTATTTGTTATAACTTAAATAATCAACAATAGAATAGGTAAAAAAGTCTATTAAACCTTATTTTTAAGAAATTAAAGCAAAAGAACATTTCATGTCATCAACGGCAACTGCCGATTCTCCTATTCTGAAAGAAGCTAAGAGAAGACGTACATTCGCAATTATTTCTCACCCGGATGCGGGTAAAACAACACTCACTGAAAAACTCCTTCTTTATGGTGGAGCGATTCATGAAGCGGGTTCAGTTCGTGCACGTAAAGCTTCTCATCATGCTGCTTCCGATTGGATGGCCATAGAAAAAGAGCGTGGGATTTCAGTGACTTCCTCCGTTATGCGTTTCGAAAAAGATGGTATTAAATACAACTTACTGGATACTCCGGGTCACAAAGATTTTTCTGAAGATACACTACGAACTCTCGTTGCAGCTGATTGTGGATTGATGGTTATTGACGTTGCAAAAGGAGTTGAGGAACAAACTGAAAAGTTGTTTGAAGTATGTAAGCTTCGTGAGGTTCCGGTAATAACATTCGTGAACAAGTGTGATCGTCCCGGTATGGATCCACTCGAAGTTTTAAGTAATGTTGAATCTAAACTAGGAATTGAAGCCGTTCCAGCAAGCTGGCCGATGGGCTACGGACAAAAGTTTCAAGGGATCTATGATGTAATCGGCGGCGAAGTTCATGTTTATGAAAAAGCTGATCACGGTACAAAGAAAGCTATAACAGAATCAATGTCGGTAGAAGATGCGCTCGCACAAAGCAATCTTTCTGATGTAGAAAAAGACGCTTTCCGTGAAGAGGTGATGCTCATCGAAGACATGTACCCGAATATGGATAAGGAGTTATACAGCACCGGAAAAGTTACTCCGGTTTTCTTTGGTTCAGCATTAAACAATTTCGGACTGGATGTGTTTCTTAACTATTTCCATCAGCTTGCTCCTTCTCCTCAAATGTACGAACAAGCCGAGGGTGGAGAGCGCTCTATTGATGATGCATTTTCAGGATTTATTTTTAAGATGCAGGCAAATATGAATCCGGGGCACCGTGATTGCGCGGCTTTCATTCGGGTTGCATCAGGAAAATTCCAGCGTGGACAAAATGTAGTCATCTCTCATACCGGCAAGAAAATTAAACTGGCAACACCTCATACTTTAATGGGTGACGAGCGCCAATTAATGGAAGAAGCCTATCCCGGAGATATTGTTTCTATTTTCAATCCCGGTGATTTCAGAATTGGCACAACTATTTTTGAGAAAAATAATGTCCGATTTGATGTAATTCCATTGTTCACCCCCGAACATTTTCAAAAAGTAGCTACTAAAGATCCTTTTAAAAGAAAGCAGCTCCGCGAAGGTTTACGGCAACTTTCTGAAGAAGGAGTGGTTCATGTATTTGAAGTCCCAAATGGCGTAGGTAATGAACTTTTATTGGGAACGGTTGGTGTGTTGCAATTTGAAGTTGTTGAACACAGAATGCGGGAAGAATACAATGTGGAACTCGTTAAAACTCCGGTTTCTTACTATTGTGCCAGATGGTTGCCGAATGATGAACCTGAAGTTATTAAAAAACTGGAATCCAGTTATTCTACACATGTAACCAAAGACATGGAAGAAAATCCTATTGTGCTGTTTGAATCCATGTACGCACTCAATCAGGCAGAAGAAAAAGTAGGGGCTCAGCATTTATTTAAGTTCAAGCAAGGCTAATTTCAATGATCAATTTATCAATTAAGAATTGTTCAATTGAAACATTCTTAATTGATCATTGCTCTACTTTCCTCCATTAGCCTGAAGATCCTGAATGCATTGAGAATCCAATTCCGGTACATTTCCTCCCATAAGATTACTTGCAAAATCTGACGTGCGAACTGCAAAATACATCAAGCAGGTGTCCACATCACAGTGAGCGCCATTAGCCTCATCATGATGCTCTTGTACTGCAGGCGTTCCATTGTTTACTAATCCCAGAATATGGCCAAATTCGTGTTGTAGAACCGTTGTCTCTACAGTTTCCCTGCTTGGCTGATTGAATCCTCCTGAGTTTTCATCGATTGTACCACCTAACAAAGCCATGGATGTGTTGAAGTATGCAAAACCCAATACATTTTCCTGTTCAAATTGTCCGTCAAGAATTAAAAAATAGGCAGCAATTGCATTTCCTTCGGTATATGTATCTCTGTGCTCTTTTTCCACATCAAATGCTTCCTGCGCTGTATAAGGAGAATTTCCCGGTGATGGTATTTCATCGTCTAACGAAATTGATATACTAGCCTTGTTGAGCCTGTTTTGCAGGAATGATCGTAAATTGTTTAAAGCAGACTGCGTTGGCCGGAATCCTTCAACATAATCAATTTCTATAGTTAGGTTGTTGAAGCTAGTGCCGGATAAAAAATCATTGGCCGATTCCCCCACATTTAGTCTACTCGAAAACTCATTTCCGTTTTCGTTTCCACTATTACTTCCACCGTTACTGCACCCAAATAAAACAGTAGAAATTATAATTATAAGCCCGAAGAAAATTTTATTGTATTCCATAGTCTATTAAAGCCTTATTGCACTAAAAATGTTCCATATTAATAATCATATAACCAATTTGTAAAGATCTTCAATTCCGCTTTATAAGCCGCTAAAAAGTCCATAGTTTAAGGTTCGCAAAAAAATTAATGCATCTATACTAAAATTGATTACTGAAACTAAGGTTTCCGAGCAAGTAAAAATTATTAAAGCCGATCTAGATAACCCTAAACATGCTGCTGATATTGTAAATATCGTAGATTTGTTTGCCAAAGATCCCATGGGTCAGGATGAAGCACTCAGCGAAGAAGTAAGAGTTGATATGATCGCTGAAATGAAGAAAATCCCTACTACAATGACTTATATGGCATATCATGAGGAAAAAGTACTTGGGATCGTGACCTGCTTTATTGGTTATTCAACCTTTACAGCCAGCAAAACTTTCAAAATTCATGACGTAGCTGTTCACCCTGATGCAAGAGGAATGGGAGTTGGAACAAAGCTTCTGGATGCCGTTCATGATGAAGCAGAAAAAATGGGCTGTTCCAAAATCACACTGGAAGTTCGCGAAGATAATCCCGCACAGAATCTCTATGAAAGAGAAGGATTTGAGTACGGTGAACCGAAATGGTGGTTTATGACGAAAGAATTGGATTAAGAGTTTTTCGTCACTTCTTTCGCGTCTTCAGCCAGACCAAGTACGGCCTGCTGGTATAATCCGCTGTTATTATATCTGAGAATAGCTTCTTCTACACTACCGGTTATTTCCTTGAAATGAGCCAGGTATTTACCTACTGAGTAAATATTATTGCTCATGTCGTACAAATCATCGCCAACAAACCAACGGTTTAGCGACCAGGGAATAAACTGAGCGTACGACATTGCTCCGGCATAACTGGATTTAAGAGCTAAAATATCTACTTCTCTTTTATTTGCCCATTCTATTAACTCTTCTAACTGTGCCAGAGCAAATTTAGCACGATGTCCTTCTTTAATCATAGATACATACGCATTAAAAGGATTGTACTTCCCTTCATACTTACCAAATTCTGATTCCACTCCTAGTATCCCAATGATCACTTCTTTAGGGATTCCATATTCTTTTTCTGCCTTTGCGAGATCTTCTTTATGCAATTGGTAAAAGGAAGCGATCTTGTTTTTCTTATTGTCATAACCCAACACCTTCTGATATTTTTCGAAACTGTCGATCTTTACTTCAGCAGAACGGGTGAATTTTTTAGTGATTCCGTTGATCAATTCAAATCTGGAATCTTCAAAATAAGGTCGGATGTCCACACCTTTTTTCTCGAAATGTTCTATCAATTTTGCTTTGTATTCCTCATCGGGGTTACTCGCTGCATTTGCAACCGCATTCCATCCAAAAACAATTAACAGGAGCGCAAAAACTCCCTTCTTTAAATCTGATCCTATCATATTATTGTACCGTCCTGATCTGTAAAATGATTTCCTGATTATAATAAAACTGAATCGAAGTAGAAATAGTATTTTGTGAAAGGTTGTATCGGTTTTAAAACAATGATTCTTACAAACTCGAACTTCAATACAAAATCCCTTATCTTTTAAGTCTTGGCGAATTTGCTAATTCTACTCTTAAACCGGATTCAGAAATTAGTGATAAGCCACGGAAACACGAAAGCACAAAAATGTGTTTTCTTTCGTGATTTTGTGCTCTAGTGGCAGAATCATCTGAATCTTGAAAAAATTATTAAAAGGAAATCATGGCAAAAGAATTTGATGTATGTGTAATCGGGTCGGGACCCGGCGGATATGTAGCTGCAATCCGTGCATCACAACTTGGTTTTAAAACCGCAATCGTAGAAAAAAGGCACCTTGGTGGTGTTTGTTTAAATATCGGATGTATTCCAACTAAAGCGTTACTTCGCTCTGCAGAAGTTATGGAATCTATTCAGCATGCCGATGATTATGGAATTTCTGTAAAAGATGTGAAAGCTGATTTCGGCGGCATGGTTAAAAGAAGCCGTGGCGTTGCCAATAAAATGAGCAAAGGTGTTCAGTTCTTGATGAAAGCGAACAAGATCGATGTTTTCATGGGAACAGGTGTTTTCAAGTCAAAATCAGAGCTTGCAGTTAATGACGAAAAAGGAAAAGAAACTGAAAGCATCAAAGCCAAGCATTTTATAATTGCTACAGGTGCTCGCCCACGTCAACTTCCTAATCTGGAGATCGACGGTGAAATGATCATCGATTCTGAAAAGGCGATGACCATGGAAAAGCAGCCTAAGAAAATGGTGATCATCGGTGCCGGTGCTATCGGAGTTGAGTTCGCTTATTTCTATCACACATTAGGAACAGAAGTAACGATCGTTGAGCTTCAAAAAACTTTGGTTCCTGTTGAAGATCAGGACGTTGGAAAAGAGCTTGGTAAGATCTACAAGAAAAAAGGAATGAACCTGATGCTGGAAAGCACAGTAGAAAAAGTTGAGAAAAAAGGTTCCGGAGTTAAAGTGACTGTTAAAACTAAGAAAGGCGAAGAAGTGATCGAAGCTGATGTTGTTCTTTCTGCAGTTGGTGTAACCGGAAACGTAGAAGGACTTGGCCTTGAAGATATCGGCGTAAAAGTTGAACGAGGTGCAATTGTTGTAGATAAATCAGATTACTCAACAGGTGTTGACGGAATTTATGCAATTGGTGATATCATCGGCGCTCCTTGGTTGGCTCACAAAGCTTCTCATGAAGCAGTTGTACTTGCTGAGCAATTAGCCGGTAAAAATCCTAAGCCAATCAATTATGGAAACATTCCGGGCTGTACATACTGCGAGCCTCAAGTTGCTTCTGTTGGTTTAACTGAAGCTGCTGCCAAAGAAGAAGGTTATGATGTTAAAGTTGGGAAATTCCCGCTTTCAGCTAGTGGTAAAGCTACCGCACTTGGACATGAGGAAGGCTTCGTAAAAGTTGTATTTGATGCTAAATACGGCGAATGGTTAGGTCTTCATATGATCGGATTCGGCGTTACTGAAATGGTCGCTGAAGCTGTTGTAGCCCGTGATCTGGAAACTACCGGACATGAGATCATCAACGCTGTTCATCCGCATCCAACATTATCAGAAGCGGTAATGGAAGCTGTAGCTGAAGCATATAACGAAGGTGTTCACTTAGGAACTCCGGTTAAGAAATAAGATCGCTGATGTGCTGATTATTTATCAGCGCCTCTGTCATTTCGACCAGATGGAGAAATGACAAATAAATATTGTAAATGGCTCCCTTGTGGAGCCATTTTTTTCTATGAAAAAAACCATCCAACTATACGATCTCGGTTTAAAATCCTACCAACCGGTTTGGGATTTACAACACAAGATTCAGCAACGAATCATTGACGAGAAAAAACTGGATAGGATTGGTGAGTTTGAAGGCGAAAGAAAAAATGATGTACTTCTTTTTGTGGAGCATCCGCATGTGTATACACTGGGGAAAAGCGGTGCTGAAGAAAATATGCTTCGATCACTTCTTGAGCTTAAGGAACAACAAGCTGAGTATGTAAAAACCAATCGTGGTGGAGATATCACTTACCATGGCCCGGGACAGATAGTTGGTTATCCGATTTTGGATCTTGACCGATATTTTACTGACATCCATAAATACCTTCGTTACCTCGAAGAAGTGATCATTAAAGTTTGTGCGGATTATGGTTTTGATGCACAAAGAATAGATGGGCTTACCGGCGTCTGGATTGGTGAACAAAAGATCTGTGCAATGGGAATCCGCTGTTCCCGTTGGGTAACCATGCATGGTTTTGCGCTTAATGTAAATACGAACTTACAATATTTTAATAACATCGTTCCCTGTGGTATTGAAGACAAAGAAGTAACCAGTTTAGAAAAACTTTTAGGCTCAAAAATTGACATCGAAGAAGTAAAAGAAAGGATCGTTACTCACTTCGAAAATGTTTTCGAGGTAAGCATTAAACCAAACGGTACACAAACAGAACTAGAGAAGAATTTTTTGTAACTTATTTTTTTAGAAAAAGTCATCCTGAGGATACTTCCGAAGGATCTGCAAAACGTAGAATCTTCAACTAATTTTCTACTAGTTTAGCATTGTGCAGATTCATCGCTTTCGCTCTGAATGACTAATAAATAAAACATCCCAATGATCAAAGAACTAGACGTAGTAGAAAAGAAATCAACACAGCGCAGACCGGAATGGCTTAGAGTTAAACTTCCATCTGGAGGTAAATTCAAAGAAGTTCTGGATACTATTAATGAGAATAAGCTGAATACGGTTTGCTCTGAAGCTCGCTGCCCGAATATGGGAGAATGCTGGGGCGCCGGAACAGCAACATTTATGCTTCTCGGGGATGTATGTACTCGTTCTTGTGCATTCTGTGCTATTAAAACAGGTCGCCCGCCTGCAGAGTTAGACTGGGATGAACCGGCTCGTGTTGCTGATGCTGCTGCAAAAATGAAATTGAAACACGTAGTTCTAACATCTATCAACAGAGATGACAGAAAAGATGGTGGCGCACCGATCTTCGCAGCAACTCATACTGCTCTCCGTGAAGCAATTCCGGGAGTAACAATTGAGTCTTTAATTCCGGATTTCCGTGGCGTTTGGGATGCCCTCCAAATCGTAGTTGATACTCCTCCAGATGTGCTGAGCCATAATCTGGAAACTGTTCCGAGAAAATACAGACGTGTTCGCCCTCAGGCTAAATATGAGCGTTCTTTAGAACTTCTGCTCAGAGTTAAAGAAGAAGGCATCCGCTCAAAAACCGGAATTATGGTTGGTCTTGGTGAAACTCGTGAGGAAGTGATCGAGTTAATGCAGGATTGTGTTGACCATAAAGTAGATGTTCTTACAATTGGGCAATACATGCAGCCAACTAAAATGCATCATCCCGTCGTTGATTGGGTTCACCCTGATCAATTTGCAGAATACAAAGAGATCGGTGAAAAATTAGGGATCGGTCATGTGGAAAGCGGACCTTTAGTTCGTTCATCTTATCACGCAGAAAGACACGTTTAATTTTTTTCTTATACTTCAGATAGTATCTTGGGGTAAATTAAAAATACATGCTAGCAACACTTACTGTTTTAGGAATCAGTTTCGTATTAGGATCTATTCCATCCGCAATTTGGGTGGGAAAGCTCTTTAAAGGGGTAGATGTTCGTGAACATGGTAGTGGAAATGCGGGAACTACCAACACCTTCCGGGTTTTAGGATGGCCTTCCGGAGTTACTGTTTTCACCATGGACTTTATGAAGGGTTTTGTTGCTTCCTTTTGGGTAAGCGCTTTAGCCTGGGATATGTTTGCCGGACCACTTTCCCCACCAAACTGGGAAGTCGATGCTTTCTTAAAAATAAGTTGCGGACTTTTTGCAGTAGTAGGACATATGTTCCCTCTTTTTGCAAAGTTTAAAGGTGGAAAAGGGGCCGCAACTGCTTGTGGAATGCTGTTCGGAATTGAGCCTATTTCCATTGGGATCTCTTCCATAATTTTTGTCACAACGATTCTATTAACAAGATATGTTTCTCTTGCTTCAATACTTAGTTCCTTTTTCTATCCTGTTAGTCTGATCGTAATGAAATATGTGTATGGATTCGACAAGTTAGTGGACGGAAGTATGGTTATTTTTGGCGCTTTGGTGGCGACAGGAATTATTGTGAAGCATAAATCCAATATTAGCCGACTTCTGGCAGGTGCGGAAAGTAAAGTGGGCTCTTCAAAGAAAAAAGAAACACAGGATCCGGAACAAAATCCAGAACCCAAAAATGAACAGGTTGAAGTATGAGGAATGTCACCATTATTGGGGCCGGAAGTTTTGGAACAGCACTGGCAACAGTTTTAGATACTGCCGGAAATAATGTTCAGATATGGGCTCGTGAAAAAGAAGTGGTTGATAGTATCAATAACAATCATCGAAATCCTTCTTATTTGTCTGACATCCGGTTGCCGGCTTCCATCAAAGCTTATGACGACCTAGAGCATTGTCTTCGTGATCAGGATATGATCCTGTTTGCAACTCCTTCTCATACATTAAGAGAACTCGCTGCCAAAATAAAACCATGTCTGGATGGGCATGAGATCTTAGTTACCGTTTCCAAGGGAATCGAGAACGACACTTTCAAAACCATGTCACAGATCCTGGTTGAAGTAATGGAAGGCGTCACTTTTGAAGACAATATTGGCGTTCTTTATGGGCCAAGTCATGCAGAAGAAGTCTCACATTTAAAACCTACTACCGTAGTTGCGGCTTCTTATTCTACAAGAACAGCAAGAATTATTCAGGAAACCTTCCTGACTCCTATGTTCAGAGTGTATCTTAATAATGACATTATCGGAGTTGAGATCGGCGGATCTGTAAAAAACATTATGGCCATTGCAGCCGGAATTATTGATAGTGCAGAATTAGGCGACAACGCTAAAGCTGCATTGATAACCCGAGGACTTCATGAAATGAAACGAATGGGTGTAATGATGGGCGGTTATGCGGAAACTTTTTCCGGATTAACGGGGATGGGAGATCTTATTGTTACCTGTACTTCAAAGCATAGCCGTAACAGATATGTAGGCTCACAAATTGGACTTGGCAAAAAATTGGATGAGATTATTGATAGCATGAATATGGTTGCGGAAGGTATTAAGACAACTAAATCCGTTCGTGACTGGGCTAAGCGTAATAATGTTGATATGCCTATCACTTGCGCGGTTTACCGGGTTTTATTTGAAAATGAAGACCCTAAAGACGCTTTGAATGCGTTGATGACAAGAGACCCTAAAGACGAAGTTTCTATATAATAGAGCACACTGACCTTTGTCAGATTAATATCATGAAAGACGAGTACGAATTATATTTACAGAATTCAGATTCAGTTACTGTTTCTGAGATGAAACTCAAAGACCTTAAGAATCTGATAGCAACAGGAGAGAGCTCTTTTCTCGAATTTAAACACAAAGTTGCTTCCCCCGAAAAAATTGCCAAAGAAATGGTTGCCTTCGCCAACACTAATGGAGGTCGAATTCTGATCGGAGTTGATGATAACGGTGATATTGTTGGAATTGAGAGCTATTACGAAGAAGAATTCTGGTTAAGACAAGCTGCTGAAGATGTGTGTGTACCGTCTCTCAATATCAATATTGAAATGGTCCACGCCGGGCAAAAAGATGTGATGATTGTTGAAATTCCTGAATCAGAAAACAAACCCATAGCAGTAAAAGGAGAATCCAAGAGAACCGTATACATTCGTCAGGGTGATGAAAATATCATCGCGACAGACGACAGAGTTGAAGTGTTAAAAAACAAGACCTCCACTACAGGTGTTACTTTTGAATACGGCGAAAGAGAACAGCAGTTATTCCGGTTTTTAAATGAATATGGTGATATCACCATTGAACGATTTTCTATCATTTCGAATATTACAACCTATAGAGCCGAACGTATTCTTGTTGATATGGCAAGTGCGGGAGTCCTGGACATGTTTGAACAAAAAGGCATAGTTCATTATACATTTTCGCATAAAAATTCGTAATTTTGACTTGTTCTAAATAAGGAGAGCAATGACTGATCAAGACGAAAATCTAGACGATATTATTTCCTCACTCATAGATGTGGATGAAGAAGAAACTTCACCCAACAAAGAGGAAAAACAAGAGTTGACCGGCGAGCCCGTAACTCTTACAGAAAGAGCTTCTAAACAAGTAAAGGCGGTTATTGAAAAAGAAGGACTGGATGACAATCTCTACCTCAGAGTTGCTGTAGAAGGCGGTGGATGTTCGGGATTGAGCTATAAATTAGGATTGGATTACCGAACGGAAGATGATGTGGCTTTTGAGAACTTCGGAGTTGAAGTAATTGTAGCCTCTAAACACCTTATGTACTTAGAAGGAATTGAGATCGACTATCCTGATGGATTAGATGCTCGTGGATTTACATTCGACAATCCCAATTCTGTTGAAGATTGTGGTTGCGGAACCAGCTTCTCTATTTGATTTTATTTTCCATACAGTTGAACCTAAACTCAATATTTATTAAATAATATTGTAAGGTTTTCCATTTAACCTGTCTTACTGTATGTGAAAAAGAGGTCTTCATATAAATTCCCTGTAGAACAGTTTCCGGCACTTCGGGTGGTGTTACTTTATATTGCCGGAATTCTCTTTTCGCAACTTTTCGAAACAGATCTGCTCGTTCTCATATTTTTCTCAATTGGTTTAGCAGTTGCGTATTTCACTTTCGAGGCTCTTTCGAGGAAAACGGTTTCTATCCGGTTGACCAGAACATCTACTTTTCTGTATTGTCTGATCATTTTTACTGTCGGATTTACAATTAACTCCATCGATTCAAAGAAAAATCAATCCGCTATTGAGAGACTAATATCTGAATCAGAATGGGCAGAGATCCGGGTTTCAGGTAATGTAATTTCAATCTCTAAAAATAGTTCGGGAGATAAGCGATTGGACCTTGCTGTTAGTAACAGCAACCTTTCCGGTTTTACTTCCAACATTAAGTTCAAAAGCAGAATACTTTGGGATAATAATCACCCGGTAGAACTTGGCGATCAAATTGAAATATCCGGGATTGCAATTCCAGTTTCTGAACCCAGAAACCCCACTCAGTTTGATTACAAAGCTTTTCTTGAATCCAGAAATATTTATACTCAAATAAGAGCTGATTCTGTAATAGTGATCAATCCTGACACTTCCTTATTCAGCTGGATCTCAGTTCGCAAGAAAGCACTCAAATTGGTGGATCAGAATTTTGATTCTGTAACAGCGCCTATCGCAAAAGCATTACTTTTAGGTTACAAAAATGAACTGGAGGGAAATACTAAACAAGCTTTCGCCAGAGCAGGATTATCACATATTATGGCCGTATCAGGCTTGCATGTTGGTTTGATCATAGCTCCTTTCTGGTTGATCATCCCTTATTTCTGGACCAAAAAACACGGTACAAAAGTTGGCTTGGCTCTTCTGATATTGATCCTGATTTTTTATGCCGGGCTCACCGGTTTTTCAGTCTCAGTTCTACGTGCTTCAGTTATGGCGGTTCTTTTAACTTATGGCAAATTGTTTTCCAAAAGCAGTAATTCTCTGAACCTGATGGGTATTGCTGCGTTAGTAATTCTGCTATTTGATCCTTCTCAACTATTTGAAATTGGGTTTCAACTTTCTTTCAGTGCCGTTCTAATAATTCTTTTAGTTCTGCCTGTAATACAAAATGTAATTCCTTACTGGATCCGTATTAAATGGTACGGCGCTCCGATTATGGTCATTATCATTTCACTTGTAGTTCAACTTGGACTCTACCCTCTACAGGCTTTTTACTTTGGTGAAGTATCCCTCATTAGTCCGCTCGCAAATGCGTTATTCGTTCCTTTGTTAGGACTCATAGTTCCGCTTTCTCTTTTAGCTTTGATAATAAGCTCTGTAATTCCTGCGATTGGTTTCTTTATCAACTATCCTTCACTGGTCTTTCTGGCAGCTCTTAACGATTTTGTTTCTTTTTCTTCTCAACTTTCTCAGTCATGGTTTGAGGTACAAAAACCCGGTGTTTCGATCTTTCTTTTCTGGACTTCCTTTGTCTTAATGATAGGGTCATGGAGGAATCCCAATATAAAATGGAAGTTAATGGCCGTTTCTCTGTTCTTTCTCTTCTTTGTTCCTCTGGATTCAGTTTTAAAAAAATTTGAAGCTCCAAAAATGACTATTACGGTTTTTGATGTGGGGCAGGGAGATGCCTCCTTCTTACAGACCCCGAATGGGAAAAATATTCTGATTGACGCAGGAGTTTGGAGCCCGGGATCAAATTCCGGAAAACAAGTTTTACTTCCTTTTTTTAAAGAAAATAATATTCAGAAATTAGATGCTGTATTTCTTTCTCATCCCCATGCAGACCACATTGGGGGCATCAAAGACCTCATAAATGAAATTGATATAGACACTATTTATAACTCCGGGTTCGAATATGAATCAAATTTATATAGAGATTATATCAACCTTGCCAATTCAAAATATATCCCCGTAGTATCTCTTAATGCAGGGACAACGATTCATATTGACGAGAGCCTGATCATCTTAGTACTAGGTCCCGAAAAGGGAAAATTCAACAATGATCCCAATCAGCATTCTTTAGTTTTGAATATAATTCATGGTGAAAACGAGTTTTTGTTTACGGGTGATGCAGGCGAAGATCAGGAACGCCGGTTGGTAGAAAATTATGGACATCTTTTGGATACAGATTTCCTGAAAGTGGGACATCATGGAAGCAAAACCAGCTCCGAATTATTTTTCTTACAGGAAGTTACTCCTGAAGTTGCTGTAGTATCAGTTGCCGAAAGAAACCGATTCGGGCATCCTCATCCGGAAGCTGTTGAAAGATTAGAATCAACTCAATCAAAAATACACTACACAAGCAGGGATAAGGCTCTCATATTCGAAAGTGATGGTCAGAAAATAGAACGAGTAAATTGGAATTAATGTAAATCTGCTCCTTCTGCACCCGTAATAAGTTTGCTTGTTTTATCTTGCACATATACAAATACCGATGCATTTTCTAAATCAACATCAGCAGGGATGTTTATCACTTCATTACCAAGTTTTTTTGCAGTTCCGGTTTTAAATGCACGCACAACATTATCATGATGAAGTGTTTTACCTGCGTTTTCGCCATGTCCTATTTCCCGGATGATACTCCTCTCAACAAGAGCAACATTAACATCAGCTTTTTCAATTAAACCTTTTAATTTATACTCAACGGTTAACATATCCATATCCCTGTTATAGGCTGTAGTAAAAGTTACTTCGGTATATGGCGGTTTTTCTAATGCCGAACCTATTTCGTTGTAGGCTGTTTCGGATTCTGATCCTATAAATTCTTTAGTCCCATTTACTATCATTTGGGGAGTATATATTTTGTTCGACCTATATGTCTCAGCGTATTCTCGTTGTCGATCTGAATATTTTTTATCGCTGAACGCATCTTTCCAACCAAGTCTGTCCCAGTAATCTACATGAAATGCCAGTGCAAAAACTCGTTTACCCTCTTCTCTTGCATCGTCAATAACTTCACTCAACAACCGGTCTGCCGGTGGACAGCTGTAACAACCCTCAGAAGTAAATAGCTCAACTACCGCAAAGGGCTTTGCAGTCATTTCTTCACTCGCTCTGTTCTTTTCTAAATCATTATTAAAATTAAGAATGACAAAAGAAAAGATTCCAATTATCAAAAAGGCATATTTCATAACTACTCCATTTGTTTTTTGGAAATAATTAATTTTCTTCCTCCTCTGAATCACAGAAGTATAAAATTCAATTTAGCTTAAAATGTGTTTTACATAATAATCCCGTATTTTAGGGAACTAACTAATCATTATAGAGCTACACCATAAAAATTAATGGACCAAACGGAACGACCGAGCTTTGAAGAGGCTTTAAATAAGCTGGAAGAAATAGTTTCCAAATTAGAGGATGAGTCCATTACTCTGGAGGAATCTGTTAATCTGTATGAAGAAGGAGTAAAACTCTCCAAATTTTGCACAGAAATCCTAAACGATGCTGAACTTCGTATTGAACAGGTGAATGAAGTAAATAGTTAACAAATTATGGAACAGAACATACCACAACCGGGTGAGCTTTTATCTAAGATAAATACACCTGAAGATCTTCGAAAACTTGACCCAAAAGAGCTTCAGGATGTTTGTGATGAACTCCGGAATTATATCATCGACATGGTTTCTGTTTATGGCGGTCATTTTGGAGCCAGTCTTGGTGTTGTAGAACTTACAACCGCTATCCACTATGTATACAAAACTCCGGAAGATCGTTTGGTTTGGGATGTTGGTCATCAGGCTTACGGACATAAAATTTTAACCGGACGACGAGAACAGTTTCACACAAACCGTTTGTACGGTGGTATTTCAGGATTCCCAAAACGTACTGAAAGTGAATACGATACTTTTGGTGTTGGGCATTCCAGTACTTCAATTTCTGCCGCTCTTGGCATGGCTGTGGCAAACACTTTAGATAAAGGCGATCGTAAAGTGGTAGCAGTAATTGGCGATGGCTCCATGACTGCAGGTTTAGCTTTCGAAGCAATGAATAATGCAGGAGCTATGAACAGCGACATTCTGGTTATTCTGAATGACAATTGTATGTCTATAGATCCTAATGTTGGTGCTTTAAAAGAATATTTAACGGATATAACTACGAGCAAAACCTTCAATAAAATGAGGGATGAAATTTATGATATGCTCGGACATTTCAAATCTGCCGGTGAAAAAATGCGCAAAGTTGCTTCCAGATTGGAAAACGCTGTAACTGCCGCGATAACTCCGGGCTCTCTCTTCCGCGCACTTGGTTTTAAATATTATGGCCCGATGGACGGACATGATGTGGACGCGCTCAGAAAGACTTTAGAAGATCTGAAAACGGTAAAAGGACCGAAGTTACTTCATGTTGTAACCGTGAAAGGGAAAGGATTTGCTCCTGCTGAGCGAGAGCAAACTAAATGGCACGCATCCAGCAGCCCTTTTGATAAAATTACAGGAAAGGCGCTCAACCCGGCTCCGAAAACTAAAGGAGCTCCTAAATATCAGGATGTATTTGGCGAAGCTTTAGTGGAATTAGCAGCTAAAGATGAACGGATTGTAAGTATGACACCGGCTATGCCAAGCGGCTCCAGTCTCTGGCCAATGATGAACACTTTTCCCGAAAGAGCTTTTGATGTGGGAATAGCCGAACAACATGCCGTAACTTTTGCAGCAGGTCTTGCAACCGAAGGGAAAAAAGCATTTTGTGCTATCTATTCCTCATTCTTACAGAGAGGTTATGATCAATTGGTGCACGACGTAGCAATTCAGAAACTTCCCGTTGTATTTTGTATCGATCGCGCCGGATTTGCAGGAGCAGACGGACCTACGCATCACGGTTTGTATGATATTGCCTTTATGAGAACTGTTCCGAATATGGTAATCTCTTCTCCTCTGAATGAACAGGATCTGAGAAATATGATGTTTACTGCATCCACTTTTGAAGATGCTTCGTGGGCAATTCGTTATCCGCGTGGAAAAGCAACCGGAATGAATGTTCCAGAAGGATTTGAAGCTCTGGAAATCGGAAAAGGGATAGAACTTCGTGAAGGGGAAAGTATAGCTGTATTGAGTTTTGGTCCTATTGGTAAATATGTAACTACAGCTGCTGATGATTTAGCCAAAGAAGGAATTAATATCGGTCATTACGATATGCGATTTGCAAAACCTTTGGATGAAGAACTTATTGATGAAATTTGTGAGAAATATGATCACATCATCACGTTAGAAGACGGTGCAAAAATGGGTGGTTTCGGTAGCGCAGTTGCTGAATATATCATCGAAAAAGAAAATCGTCCTAGCGTAAAAATTCTTGGTATTCCTGATGTTATTGTTGAACACGGAACTCAGGAAGAATTACATAATGAAGTTGGTATTGGAGTTGAAGGAATTAAGGAAGCTGTTTCCAGTATTTTAGTTAGACAATAATGAGGTTGGTAGTTTTAATAGTTATTTGTTGCTCCGTTCTTTTTGGATGTAACAGTGATGACTTTAAAGGATTTACATTCGGAGATGTAAAAACCATTTCCGGGTCTCCTGTTTCCAATGCTGAGATACATATTTTGTATGCAAATGGATCATCTGCAAGAAAAGTGCAGCCTTCCACTTCAATAAACTTTAGTCTTCCTGTTACGTCAGAAGTTTCTTTTTCTACAAAAAGATTTGGAGCCAATGAAAAAATCGAAAGTTTTTCTGAGGTTTTATTTAGTGCAGGGCATCATACCATAACTCTTCTTGATTCTCTTTACACAAACGGTTTGTATGAATATTTTTTGGAGACAGAGGTAGCTTCTCATCAAAGTAAAATTCAAATTACCCGCACTGAAGAGCAATTGAAAAATAGTTTCCTACCACTAACTTATACCGATCGATCAGGAAGTTTTCAATTTCAAACCAGCATTTTAGGTGTAGGAGAAAAAATAGATTACACCATTGAAACTGGAGAATCGGCTTCTTATTCTATTGATAATGAAATAGAATTTATCGCTATTAAAGAAGGAGAGATTATAGCTCGCAAAACTATGCTGATTTCTAATGGAGCAGAAAACGAAGTTTCTCTGATTGTAAATTAATGAAGTACACCCTTTCCGATTTCGACTACCATCTTCCCGAAGAACTGATTGCTCAATCTCCGGCAAACCCAAGAGATCATGCGAGATTGTTGGTGTACGACCGAGCTTCTAAACAGATTAAAGACGATTTTTTCTACAATCTTGGGGATTACCTTCCCAAAGAAACCACCCTTGTTGTTAATAACAGCAAAGTAGAAAAATGCCGACTGATGTTTGATGGTGGAAAAAAAGAACTCTTCGTCACTTCGGTCAGAAACAATAATACCGTAGAGGCTTTAGTGCGTCCGGGCAAAAAGTTCCGTATTGGGAAAACAGTCGAGCTTGTTGATGGAGTTACCGCAGAAGTTACTCATGTAGCAGAAGACGGATTAAGAACGCTCATTCTTTCTCATGATCTGGACGCTCCAGAACTCGAGCCATTCAAATACACACCTTTTCCTCCCTATATAGAACAGGACGAATCTCTGGCTTCAGAATACCAAACCGTGTACGCCAAAGATCTTGGAAGTAAAGCTGCTCCTACAGCAGGTTTACATTTTACTGATGAGCTACTAGCTAAGTTAGACGCTCAGGGAATACAAAAATCTGAAGTTACTCTCCATGTTGGGCTTGGCACATTTGCTCCGGTAAAAACGGAGAAGCTTGATGATCATATAATGCACAGCGAGTGGTATCAACTGGATGCTAAAACTGCCGAAGAACTAACAAAATCAGATCACATCACAGCCGTTGGAACTACAAGTATACGGGTGCTTGAATCACTGGCAAGTAACGAGCGTACGTTTAAACCCCAAAGTGGTGAAACAGATATTTTCATTACTCCGGGATATCAATTCAAAGCTGTTGATTCGCTTATCACAAACTTTCATCTGCCAAAAAGCACTTTGTTAATGCTGGTTTCTGCGCTCATGGGTTTTGATGAAATGCACCGTGTTTATGAACACGCCATTAAAGAAAAGTATCGCTTCTACTCCTTTGGTGATGCGATGTTGATAGTTTAGGCAAGGTCTTTTCTTCTTCTTCTTTGGTTAGGCAATTCGCTGACAGTTTAGTAGTGATAGTACTAATAAAGTTCGCCCTTAGTATTTAAGACCGAGAAGTGAGCGTGATCTAAGCTAACCCTAAAAAAAGATCTTACTCCTTGGCTTATGTACTTTTGTACCGACAAAAGTACCAAAAGCTCCCGACAAGAATTATTGGCG
>CAJXQC010000014.1 GCA_913058495.1 uncultured Balneola sp.
CTCCTGCTGACGCTGTATTTGGTAACGACCCTTCGCAGCCTATCATCACAAAGCCAAAAATGTGATTTATTTTTGCTGTTAATTTTAGACTAAGAGCTTTACTATGTAGCTAAATAATCTATTATGCTCTTAATTCTTTTATTTTCATTTTTATTACCTTTTCAGCCTGTCGATCCTCATATATCGATAACAAATCAGGCCAACACATATATTGAGCAAATAAAACTTACTCAACAATCAGACCTAAGTTTCTGGGCATTGAATGAGCTGTACAGTTCTAATTGTGGAAACAGTAAAGTAATTAGCAGAACTATTTCCCAATCAGGATCGACCCTTTTACAAAGAATTTTTTCTCAGTATGAATGCACCTCTAAGGAAGACGAAGATTCTCTAAAAATAGAACGTCTTAAGTTTTATACTCTTGAAACCAAGTCGTATGCTGGATTACTACACATCTTATCACTTTCATTGCCAAAAAGAGATCTGAATAAATTTTATTCAGATTTTAATACTAAGTGGAAAAACAACTTGTCGGAAAGGGAGTCCAATTTACTTAATGCAGTTATGAACAGAGAGGCCATTTCAAGCTCTACTCTATTCAAAAAAAACAAACCTTTTATTTTGTACTCATTACTTTTTAGTGAGTTTGTGAATTCTTATTTCGACTCCGAAGAATTTACAATCATAATTACTGAACTAAGTAAAGATAAAGAGCGTAGTTTACCAGGGCTAGAGAATTCAATAACTAATTTTAACTTGCTCAAAGCTTCTTATGAAACAAACAGGTATCAACTGATTTCCAATATTTTTGATGATCTGATTAAGTCTGAATACTATCCCAATTCTGAAAAAAAAGTTACTGTTTTTAGCGGGTTAGATTACGCATTAAGTTATACTGGAAACTTTTCAGAATCCCTATATCTACAACGAAATATTTTAATTCCACTTTCAAAATACTATAATCAGAAAAGCAGAACGGATTATGTGCTTTTACAACAAAGTGCTAATTTATACAATCTTGGTAAATATCAAGAAGCAAAAGAAATACTTGAAGGACTATATAGTGATCCCGAGTCTACAATTCCAAATTCACAGCTGTATAACAATTTATCTTTATGCTACAAGCAACTCGGTGAAAAAAATGAATACACTTCTTTTCTTTTAAAAGCAGTTCAAGAGGCTGAAACAAGTAAAACCCGTGAACAAAGTGAGGACTTTTATAAAGTAAAGCTCGGTTTGTATAAAAATCTTTTTGTTCACTATAATTCCATAGGAGATTCGACCAGCGCTCTCCCTTTTATAAGAAAAGCTCAAAATTTAGCCAAACTAAAAAATGATGATTTTGAGTTAGGTTCGATCCACCTCTATTTGGGAAACTACTATCTTGAAAACTTTAATGATTATGAAAAGGCTATTCTCCAATTTAAACTTGCAGAAGAAAAGTTTATAAGTAGTCAAAATTATTTTAGTGAAAAATTTCTACTAGTCGACAAAGTTGCTCTTCTAATTAAAATGGATTCTTTAAGTCAAGCAACTGAAGCAATTGAAGAGATTAAGGTTTTGGCTTCAGAAAACTCAGACACCCCTTTTTATATTGAAGCTTTAATCTATGAAGCTGAAATTGCAGTTTTGCAGAACGACATTCATTTACTTCAACAAACTTTAAATGATATAGACATATACTCCTTAAAGGATCTAAAGTTTGAAAATCTTATAAGATATCACAACTTACATGCAACCTTACTCCTCAAGAAAAACAGACCCAGAGAAGCATATACATATCTAAAACCCAAACTGGATCAGATCATTGAACGAGCTCAGGGAAGTGTAGAAGCTCAAACCGGGTTTTGGACTGTAGAACAAGAATACCTTGATTCCTTTGAGTTAATGATCTCTATTCTTACAGAGTTGGATTACAAGGAACAGTCAATAGTTTATCTCGATAAGCTTAAAACTATTAATGACGCTTCTTTGTACAATAATCCCCTACTGAAAGCCTCAAAGTTAACTGAAAAAGAGCTCACTGAAGAGAAAAAATTAGCTGAAACTATTCAGGAATTACGTAACAATTACCTAAGTGCTGAGGAAAGTTCAAAGCAAAGATTAAAAACTGAAATAGACAGGCTTTCAGCTCAAAGACAATTGCTGACAAATAAAGTAACCCATAAAAATAAAGATGTAAGTATACCTATTTGGAAAGTCCAGCAACAAATGAGGAATGATGAATTTATTCTTCATTATACTGAATTGAATAACAAACTGTATGTCAGTTCAATCTCGAAAGAAAATACCACGCTTTTTGTTCAGGAACTCACTGATGAGATCGGACTTCTATTAACTGAAACTGCAAATAATCTCGCAATAGGGAAAACCTCACTATCTTCTCTGTATCAAATTTATCAAATACTAGATCTGAAAAGCATTCCTGATTATGTGAAACAGATCATTGTTATTCCGGATAATGAATTATACAGAATTCCAATGGATGTACTGCCTACCAAAAAGCCAAATTCATCATTTAGCTTTGGAAGCTCCAGTTATATGATTGAGGATTATAGTTTTAAATACTTCACTTCTCTTCAGGATTATATAGACAACAGTAGAAATACCAGATCCCCTTTAGAGACAGACTTTTCAGCATTTGCTATTTCTTATTTCGATAACTTCCAGGAAAATCTACCCTCTCTTCCATTTGCAACTCAGGAAGCCCAAGAAATTGAAAAAGTGCTAACTTCATTTGAAACCAAAAAAATATTTGTAGGAAATAGCGCTACTGAAGAGACTTTTCAAAATCAGCTGAACTCTTCGAAAATTTTGCATGTGGCAACTCACAGTGAGGTTTCTGCCCAGGACCCTTTGTTCTCTACTATATATTTAAAATCAGCACTATCTAACGGAACCAAAGGTGATGCACTTTATGCTTATGAGTTATTCGATAACCAATTGAAAAATGATCTGATAATGCTTAATTCATGTAGTTCCGGAACAGGAAATTATATGCAGGGGGCCGGAATTATGGGCATTAGCAGAGCCCTCAGATATGCCGGTGCAAAAAGCCTCGCTTTAAATCTGTGGGAAGTAAATGATAAAATAGCATCTGAATTTGCTACTAATTTTTACTCTTATTTAAATAGTGGTCTTTCCAAAAGTGAGGCTATGAGATTGGCTAAGATAGACCAAATAAGAACCGGAAGTGCCGACCCTCATTACTGGGGTGCTTATACACTTATTGGAAATTCCAGTCCGGTTATAAAAAAACCAAAAAGCTCACAGTATATATTGTCATTACTAATAACTGTAGGCTTTTTGGTTGGGTATAAGGTCAGGAAAAAATCTATCGCGTAACGGTTTTACTTATCATCCATCGCATCTAAAGCGTTTATGTAAGTTTTAGCAATTCGGCTGTATTCCCGATCAAGATCATAAGTATTTTGAAAAGCGATTTTCGCCTCTTCCAATTGGTCTAGTTGGAAGTATGAGTTTGCCAACAACCAGTATCCTTTTTCAAGAATGTTTTCAGCAATACCTTTTTGCTCAGTTACAATCTTAAAGTTAGAAGCTGCTTCTCTATATTCTCCCAAATTATACTGAATAGAACCTAAAGTAATAGAAAACTCCGCGATTAATGTTGGGTTTTCTTCGCTGGACAATTCCGTACTCAAAAGATCTTTAGCTTCCTGAGTACTTCCGTCAGCTGCAAGTTGTATTGCTTTCTTTATAATTTCATTAGTTATATTTGCAGAGACACCAACATCACTTCTTACAATGTCTAAACCAATTTCAGGAATAGGCGATACAGGTGTTGTATTGTCTGCAGAATAATTCATCACACCTAGCACACCAACAAAAATTACTACAGCTGCAGCTGTTACATAGCTTGCATATTTTCTAATTTGTATAGCAACGCCCGGAGTTTTCTGTTCTCTCTTCTCTTCAATTATAGATTTAAGATTGGCTACACTCTTCATATAGTCCAAATAATATCCATCCTGAATTAATTCTATCCATAAGTCGTCAGTTTCTTCTTCGGATAGCCGTCCATTAAGATAAAGATCTATTTTTCTCTCAAGATCTTTATTAAGATTATTTTGAATCATTATTATTTACCTTTTAAATGCTTTCACAAACAGTTCATATTCCAAAACCGATCATTTCAGCATGGTTTTGTACCATTATTTTAGGAAAGAACTTATTTTAATTCTTTCCGTTCGCTAACAAGAGCATCTAAACTATTGTTTGTTACAGCTGTTGCCTTAATAAAACATTAGAAAATCTTAAGAAATAAAACGCTATTTAATTCCTTTTTCAAATAATTGTTTTATCCTTAGCTAAGATAAGTTTAAAACTGACACAAATCTTGCCATGATTATAAAAAAAATTGTTCTATTTTTCTGTTCAACACTAATATTATTAAGTGCCTGTAAAAGAGATAATGGAGCAATGTCTGTTAATGGTACAATAGATTATTTAGGTGATGCTGAAATCTCAATTTCAGAACAACCACTACATTACAAGTATTCTCCAAAAAAAGTTTATAAAGTAAACTCTATAGAAAATGGTGTTTTCAAAGCGGAAATTCCTGTTAAAAGAGACCAAAATTTAACTCTTTCAATAGGTGATCAATCATTACTGATAATCGCTGACCCTGAAGATGATCTTAAACTCACTATTTCGCGTGCCACATTTCCAACAGATGTAGAAATTGAATCAACTCATGCAGGAGATTATGAATCTTATCAAAACTATTTAGTTGAAACTGAAGGTCTGGATAAACAAATTGAGAAAGAGATGAATAACTTTAAAGCCGGATTGGAAAATTCAGCTTTAGAATTAAGTACAAAAAAAATTCAGATTGCGAAAAAAAATCTATCGGGAACAGCATTTGACCACCTCATTATGAAAGCGCAAGGTGAACTACTGGTAAACAAAATCAAATCAGTTGAGTATAGGTTTGGGAAGGATAATTTTAATGCTGACTCAGAACGAAGAGAAATTCTTGAACAAGCTAAAGCTGATAACTTTTTTACTCTTAAATCTCTGGTAGCACAACGCGCCGGAATTCGGGATGTAACTCATTACTATGCACGTACTTTTGGAATCTACGATAGCGTAAATCGGGCTTACGGTAAAGAGCTTGCTGAATATGATATCAAAAGACTCGCCTATGAGGAACTAAACGAAAAGCGTCTGGAAGTAATAGCCCAGATAGATGAGCGAGAAGCACAGGCTTACGCAAAGATGTTTTTAGTAGCCGAGCGAATTGGCGAAATTGAGCTTTCAAAAGCCGAGCCAAGTTACCGATCTTACCTTAATGAATACTCAGAATTTGAAGACTACACTAACTTTTTAACGTACTTCTATAACGAAATTAAATCCGTTTCTCCCGGCGAATCTGCAAAATCTTTTTCTCTGAAAGATGTAGAAGGAAATACTCATACTTTAGAAGATTATGAAGGAAAATATGTACTGCTGGATTTTTGGGCGGGGTGGTGCCAACCTTGTTTGGATGAGTTTTCTGTAATGAGAGATATTTATAGTGATTTCAGCAGAGAAGATTTCGAAATCATTGGCATTTCCACAGAAATTGATAAAGAAGTTTGGAGAGCAGATATTGAAAAATATGAAAATCCCTGGCCTCAATTATACGGAGGTAATGGTTTTGATCAGGAAACATTTAAAGCGTATAAAGGCGGTGGAATTCCATTTTATATTCTTATAGATCCGGAAGGAAACATTGCCCGTTATAATGATATTAGAGCGACATTTAATTTAAGAGAAGTATTAAACAACCTTATTGATGAATAAATCCATTTATAAATTTCAGTTCTTAATCTTAGTAACAGCACTTTTTATCAACTCGTGTAGTTCTGAAAAACCTGCTGAAAAAAAACCTTCATTTACTGATAAACAGCTCGGACAAATGTTGGTTGTAGGTTTTCGAGGAACTGAAATTAACTCTGAAAGCCCAATTGTTCGGGATATAAAGGAGAGAAATTTAGGGGGCGTCATTTTATATAGTTACGACTACCGAACTAATTCATCTAATAGAAATATTGAATCCCCTGATCAGCTCTTACAACTCAATAGTGCTTTGGTTGGATATTCTATAAACCCACCCTTTATTTCTGTAGAACATGATGGAAGCGAACACTCAGCATTGCACAATTTATATCCTTCTATGGAAAACATTTTTGAGCAAAACTCTTTTTCAGATACGCTCAAAGTAATAAATAATTCCAGAAGGTTTGCACAGGAATTTATGGTTGTTGGAATAAATACAAATTTACATCCACGATTGGATCTGAAAACTAAAGAATCATCTAATGCTGCATTGATTTCTTCCGATCCGCAAAAAGTCACTGAAATCTCTAACCTGATTTTGGATGAATACGATACCGAAAAATTGTTGAGCGTTCCTAAATACTTTCCGGGCTATAGTGTTGATTATAATCCAACTGATTCAACAGATAATATATCCTCATCCTGGTCTGAAGATTTTCTGACTCCATACAAAAACCTGTTTGAACAACGAACCATCAGAGCTGTTCAAGTTTCTCATGCTACTAATGGAAATATAGATTCCACCTGGCCCGGAACTTTCTCTCACTCAACTGTTACAGGTTTACTACGCGATTCTCTTGGGTTTGAAGGTGTAGTATTCTCTGATGATCTTCAAAAACCTATCATCACCTCAAATTATAATCTGGAAACCTCGATTCTACAATCAATAAATGCCGGAGTAGATGTTTTGGTATTTGGAAATAATTTTAAATACGATGAAGATATAGCACAGAAAGCTATTGCCATCATTCAAAAATTATTGAAAGAAGGAAAGATCAAACCAGAAACTATCGAAGCTGCTCTGTCAAGAATTGACCAGCTTAAACAAGATGTAATTGCCGAGCTCTGTACATGTCTGACTACATAAAAAAAACAGCGCAATTTGTTAAAAACCAACTTGAGGGAGAAGGTTCAGGTCATGATTGGTGGCATATTTTAAGAGTGTGGAATATGTCAAAAAGGTTAGCTTCAGAAGCAACCGATCCTGTTTCAACTCTTGTGATTGAACTCGCCGCATTGTTGCATGACATAGCAGATCACAAGTTCCATGATGGGGATTTAAGTGTTGGGCCAAAAGTAGCCTCCGAATGGCTGTACTCCATCAAAGTTGATAAAAAAGTCATCGATCACGTATCTGATATAATCAAAGATCTTTCATTTAAAGGAGCTGAAGTTGCAACGCCAATGAAAACCATGGAAGGCAAGATCGTTCAGGATGCCGATCGTTTGGACGCCATCGGAGCCATCGGAATAGCTCGTGCTTTTGCTTATGGCGGATATAAATCACGTGAATTGTATAACCCGAATATAGAACCTGTTTCGCACTCTAGTTTTGAATCATACAGAAAAGATGAAGGTCATACCATCAACCATTTCTATGAAAAGCTTTTACTCCTGAAAGACCGAATGAATACAGAATCCGCCAAAAAAATAGCTAATGAGCGACATATCTTTATGAAAGAGTATGTAGATCGTTTCTTACAAGAATGGGATGGAAATCAATAAGATCTCCTTTGCATTTATTTAATCAGTGTAAGTCTTTTGCTCACTTTCTGCCCAAGTGCTTCCAGAGTATAGAAATATACACCTGATGAAAAGCCCGTCGCATTCCAGCTAACACTAAAATTACCCGAAGATTTATTTTCATCAACAAGGACTGACACTAGTCTTCCGGTAATATCGTACACTCTGATCGAAACTCTCCCCGGTTTATCTAAACCATAATTTATCGTTGTAACCGGATTAAAAGGATTTGGGTAATTCTGACTCAGAGAAACATTTTTGGGTAACTCATCGAACAACTCTTCTTCATTGCTTACTGAAACATCCGAATTTGATTGTCCCGGTGTTCCATGTGAGCTTGAAGCCGCCCAATTCTCACCTAATGAATTATCGAATCCGGGATTGGTTAAGGCAAGAGTTGCGCCCATCCCATCTGCTTCAACCGGCCATGGAGCTTTGTCGTTGTAAGTGAGCTCATCAACAATCGCTCCGTTTGAATCGAACAATCTAATTAACTCTCCATCACCGGATAAGCCGAAATCCATATCACCAATTTTATTTTGAACACCAGAAAAAAGATCTCTGAATAATGAATCTTTTCTGGTAAGCACTAAATAACTATCAGCAGCAAGAATAGTCTCAGATGGAAAAGTAAATTTATGCTCGTCATCAGAATCAGAAAAATACCATCCTGAAATATCTATACTTTGGTCTGAGTTGTTATAAAACTCTACCCAATCTTCTGTATCAAAATCATCTGCTGATCTGTAATTGATCTCATTTATCACAACACCGGTAGAGCTGATCTCATTTCTCCTGAAGTGTGCAGTCAGTGATGTATTATCTGTTATCGAAACAGCTTTCGACTTTTCAGAACCACTCATTGCCCCACTCCATCCAATAAACGTATATCCCGGATTTGCTACAGCTTTCACATTAGCGGGAATGGAATTATAAATAAGTCCATATTCCAATTCGTCAGACCGTACTCCTTCTATATAAATTTGCCCGGCTTCTGCAGGTGCTACAATGGTCTCTAAACTGTTCAGCCTTGTAAGATCAAAATGATCCATTAAATGCATCTTTGCATAATCTTTTCTTTCGGTGATAAATTCCTCGATTACACCAAGATGTTTTTCCCAATCCATGTTTCTACCAAGTCGAAATGATTTAGTCCATCTGTCCATATGACGTGGGATCTCGGACTCGATCAAACTGGCTGTGCTATCTATAAAGCTCATCATCCTTGAGGCTTCAAAAGTCGTATTAATATGCATACTGTATCGCTGGATGAATTTGTTTCTGAAATCCTGATTTTTCAGCAAATTTCTAAACAGGAACGTTGCCCAAGTAGGGTTTTCGTATTCTGTATTAGATGTTGAAGTCAATTTCTGTAACATATTAGTATCATAAACACCTCTTGAATGACTTCCCATCGACATATCCACATCATATAAAAGCCACTTCCACTTTCCTTCGGGGGTCTGAGGTCTCCAGAAAATGATATTATTTGCCGGCCAGTCTCCGTTTGCCCAATAGATCTGAGCAATTTGATAATCAATGTACTGATCGATATCCATTTGGCTGGAAACCCAATCAAAATTTTCTGGTACTGTGATGTCATTATTTCCGATAAAATCGATCATCGCATCATAATGATCTGAACTGCCTTCTTTAACATTTGCACTCCCGGAAAGTATATCTAACTCATTCTCATCAAAGCCATAATTGGACTCAATGAAATCTTCATTCTGTTTTTCTCTGAGCATATGAATGCCCCAATAATCTCCGTTGATGAATACAGCTACCGGCTTAAAAGCCTGGTATCCCAAATCCATACGGTTTCTTACCATTGATTGGGTTGCCGCATTTCTGATCATAGCTCGGTACCAATCCTGACCACCACTTCTGAGTGCAAGCCGATCGAAGGAAGTGATTGGTTTATCTTCGAATACCTGATACTCAAGTTTGGAAGTTCCGTATTCGCTTCGGAAATAAATATCTAATGACTTTTGATCGTACAGCCTGGTACATCCACCACCGATCTTAATTCCTGCATTTACAACGAAGCCTTCTTCTCTGTTTTTCTCGAAAAGCTCCAGTCTTGCCGGACGTTCCCAATCCTGATTCCAGTTTTTTGGAGTACTTCTGCAATATCCCGGAATACCGTTCGTACCTTCCACATAAATGCCACGTTCATTGGAAAACAGATTATCAGGATCTGTTGTGATTGAGAATACAGGAAGCTCTGTTCCTTCGTCTAAAAAATAAGTCCGATACACTAGGTTGGTATCCAAAAAATCGGGTGAAAAAGTCGCAACTCTTAAGACCTTGGTTTCGTAAATAACCAGCGAATCCTGCCAAACAGGATCTGTGGTATCAGGGACTGAACCGTCCAATGTGTAATAAGCTTTTAAGGTATCAGGGAATGTCTGGATCGTTATTTTTAAAGAATCGTTATAGAATCCACTAGCCGGTTCTACCGTAACAGTCTGAGCATTTATAATTTGAACATTGAAAAGAACTATAAGCCAAACAATAAGTTTGGTGGAGAGGTCAGTTTTATTTCTCATTGATGATTACCTTACCGAGGCGCGCTAATAATTTCTACTGATCAGTTATTTATTCATTAAATATATAAAACAAATGTATACAAACGACTTCTATATACAAGGCTTTACATCTGCCAAGAAAACTATCCATGAATTAGTAGACAGTATTGATAACCAGACTTTTAATACTCCGCCTGCTGAATACAAATGGTGTATAGGAGAGATTATCAGTCACCTCATCAAAACAAATACGGAGTATCTGGCTGTGCTTGAGAATAAAATTCTTGGTGATACTTCGGGGCTTAAAAAAGGAAATGGTCCATATAATCACCCGTTTCACTTGCGTTGGTTTATAAAAATTGTAAGTCCTGAATTTAAAAAAGCGATGCCTACCATTCCTCCATTTGAACCTAAAGCCATAAAAGATCTGAATAAATCTGAATTGCTTTCAGAGTTTGATGCTATTCAGGACAGATATTTAAAGCTCCTTGATAAAGCGAGTACTGAAAACCTTCATCTTGGGAAGATCAAAGTGGGCAATCCTATTTATCCTCTTATTAAAATGAGTTTGAGTGCCTGTTTTGCTGTAAATGAAGCGCATCAAAGAAGGCACTTTCAGCAAATTGAAGAAATTTTAGCTCAATCCTGACGGGTTCTTTTTTTCTCCGGATAACGGTCAAAAGGAAACAGAAAAAGTCCGTATGGTTCATGTCCTTTCTTTCCTGCATCCTGATGGTGACGCTGATGAGCTCTGCGCACCAATTTCATAAACCAGTTATCACTTTTAAAAGGCATAAACCTTTTATGTGTGAATAAATCATGGATTATGAAATAAAGCAGTCCATATAAAGCAATCCCCGCACCTATTCCAAAAGCCGGTGAAGTAAACATGGTATCCGCTCCTATCATTATCAACCACATAGAAATCCCCGCAAAAACGAATGAGAAAATATCGTTCATCTCAAATAGCCTGTGATCAGGAGTATGATGAGATTGATGAACCCTCCAAAACACGCCATGGAATAGCCACCGGTGCACACAATAGGAAACAATTTCCATTCCTGTAAAACCCAATAAAATGTAAGCTATCAATATCATCTAAAGCATTTAAAGTTTCTTATCTCTAAGAAATAGATTTTTGAAAAATATCATTCAAAAACTGAAAAATTTATCGGAAATAATTTTGGGTCGAATGTATTTATACATATAATGTACATATATTAAATATGTAAATAAATCCCTCAATGAGAAGCATAGAAGCACAAAAGGATACTGATACCCGCTCAAGAACCGGTCGACTTGAATTAGCCCGAAAAATAGAAACAGGATTCCCCTCTCCTGCTTCAGATCATCTGGAAAAAGCCTTGAATCTCGAGGAGCTTGTTGTGTTCAGACCGTCCGCCACTTTTTATGTAAGAGCTCAGGGAAATGCAATGCAACGCTCGGGAATACACGACAAAGATATTCTGATCGTGGATCGGTCAATTACTCCTCGCCATGGAAATATCATTGTTACTTCCATTGATGAAGAACCCTCCATCCGGAGATTTGCTAAACAGGGTTCCCGCATATTTTTAGTTTCTGATGATTCCAGCTTACAACCTATTCCCATCACCAAAGAAACAGCGTGGACTATTTGGGGAGTGGTTACACATGTAATCCATCGATTCAGGTTGGAGGAAAAATAGAATATCTATGAATATCGATCCTTATAATTTACCTACTGCTTATGCGATGATAGACTGCAATAACTTTTATGCCTCCTGTGAACGCGTGTTTGATCCAACTCTTATTGACAAACCTATCGCTATTCTCTCAAATAACGATGGTTGTGTTATTGCTCGTTCAGAAGAAGCTAAAGAGGCCGGAGTTGAAATGGGAGCTCCGGAGTTTAAATCCAGAAAGTTATTCAAAGAAAAAGGTGTTGTTGTTCGATCATCAAATTATGCTCTTTACGGCGATATGTCTGACAGAGTAATGGATGTTTTAGATCAGCTTTCACATAACATTGAAGTGTATAGTATAGATGAAGCTTTTGCCAGAGTTTCTACCAACATTTTTGATGATCTTAACGAATACGGAACTTATATAAAAGAAACCATACAACGATGGACAGGCTTACCGGTATCCGTAGGAATTGCGCCGAGTAAAACATTGGCAAAAGTCGCCAACAGCATTGCAAAAAGGAATCCATTATTTGATGGCGTACTTGCTCTTTCCAATCAAGATGAAACTGATCAACATCTAAAGGATCTGCCTGTCCAGAAAATTTGGGGCATTGGTAGTGGAATGACCGTTCGCCTACACCGACACGGCATCGAAAATGCATTTCAATTAAAGAATACCGTACAGAATCGAAAATGGGTGCGAAAAAATCTACATGTAACCGGGTTACGAACCGTTCAGGAATTAAACGGAATACCATGTATAAAAATGGGTGAAGCTTTGGATAAGCGAAAAGGAATTTTGACATCCAGAATGTTTGGAACTCCGATCTATGAATTAGACCACCTGCAGGAAGCTATTTCTACATATGCCTCCCGTGCAGCTGAAAAACTCCGTTCCCAAAATTCGGTAGCTTCTTTATTAAGAATTATGCTGATTGGAGATAAATATTCGAATCTGAAAGGCCAGTATAAATACTCTGCCGGCACTTCTCTGAAAGTACCCACTGCTAACACGCCTACATTGATCAGATTAGCAAAAGGATTGGTTAATCATGTATACATGGAAAACACAAAATATAAAAAAGCTGCTGTGATGTTAACCGGAATTGTGCCAAACAGTGAAGTCCAGATGGATCTTTTTGATCCTCATTTATATACCCAACAACAATTCAGGCTCATGGAATGTTTGGATGAGATCAACTCAAAGTTTGGAAGAAATAAGGCTGCTTTTGCTTCAACCGGGTTGCATAAAGAGAAAGAGCATCGCAACAAATGGCTGATGAATCAAAATTACCTCAGCAACAGATACACTACTCGCTGGGGTGAACTAATGGTGGTAAAAGCAAAATAACAGATCGCTCTATTTCCAATATGATCGTTGGACAATATCTCCTTGAGTTATTCTGTCAACCACGCTCATTCCATCAGTAACTTCTCCAAAAATAGTATAGCGCCCGTTTAAATGAGGAGCCCACACATTCATAAAGAAATATTGGCTTCCTTCGGTATCAGGACCTGAACTTGCAACTCCTGCTTTGCTTCTGAAATAGTGAGTTGCACTTGCTTCCGTTGGCACTGTGTAATCCGGACCTCCGAAACCTGATCCTGTTTCCACATCCCCTCCCTGAATCACAAAGTTTGGAACAACTCGATGAAACGCAATTCCATTGTAATGTCCATTAGTAATCAAGCTATCCATTCCTGAAATCGTAGCCGGTGCTGTTAACACATCTAAAGTAATTTCTATATCTCCTTTTTTTGTTTCCAACACCCAAACAGGATTTGGTCCCAAGTCAGCTAATCTGTCCCAATCTGGAACTCTAAACGATACAGGAGCTAAAGAATCTTCTATGAAAGACCATTCCTGTGCAATTAAACTTTGCTTTAGATCATGACCTGCATTCTCATAAAACTGAGTAATCATGACTTCTGATTCTTCTTCAAATCTATTTTTTAGTATCGAAGTAACCGACCGGAAAATATCTATATCATCAACTACAGATCTATCATTTAAAAGAGCTACTAATTTCTCAAAATCCTCTTCAGGTAATACGTTTTCATCTGAATGCAAGGCTTGCATTGTAAACGCTCTCTCTCCTCTTTCCAAAGCTGTAAACAAAATGTTATGTGCTTTCTCAACCCTCTCTTCGGTTTTGAGTTCAACGTCAGCATTTGCCCAAAAGGTATTCATTTCTCTTAAAAGAAAACTATAAAGCAATCCTTGTGAGGTATCTATATCCGCTGCTAAGTAATCAAAAACTTCCACTTCATCCCAGACTTTTTGAAGTGCAGAATATCTGAGTGTTTGTAGATAAGGGTCTTCAGTTCCAATAGGTAGTAAATCGTCAATGTATTTCCCGGGGTTTACCGAAGCATTGAAACCGGCTAATCGTACATGTGGTTCAACAGCAACATTCAGCGCTGTAGCATTTAATAATGAGTTGTTGATTTCTTTAGCAAAATCTTCTTTTGCAGCTATTACACGCAGAGCCTGAATAACAACATTTGGATTTTTATGCTGAACAAAAGCGTTCAGAGCTACCGGAGCGTAAGTATCATTTTCCTCATTTCTTCCAATTGCCTGAATAATCTCAATAGCCAGTTGAACATCCATCAAGATAAAATCTTTATCAATAAAGTGATGGAATACTAAACCTGAGTGATCTTTCATCAGTAGTGCAGCAATATAACGATCGGAACCTATTTCATCAGGATAATAGTTTTTCCATAACTCGATCATCTTGTTAACTGCATTTTGAGTCAACCCTTGTTTTTCCTGATTATTTCTTGTTCTGTAAAATCCGTACAAATAGGCCTGTCCTGCTTTACTGTTAGTTGTAGACAGTGCTCTTTCTATGATCTGAATTTGCTGTTCTTCAGTAGCTTCTACATTTCCTGTTAAACGACCAATGGCGTAAGCTAGTTGAAATTCCATATCCTGATTCGGCGGTACATCTTCTTTTAAAAGCAATTCAAGCGAGCGACTATTGCCCAGCTCTCCTAAAGCTGAAACCAAACCTATGTTGGAAGCATTGCTTGCTATAAAAAGCTCGTTCAATCTCTCTAATTGTTCTTCAGAAAGCTCTTTTAACCAAAGAGATGACCACGCCTCTTTTGTGTCTGCTTCGCTTACCAAGTCTATTAATGCATCAATATCACTTACCGGTGTGTTAATCAACGCCTGCCAGGCTTGTACCCGAATTCTATCATCTTTATGTGAGGTGAATTCCATTAAAGCCTGGCCATCTCGTGCGTAAACCGCTTCATAGAGATCCGGATATTCTTGAGTAAGCAGTAGACCGGCTTCTTTCTTAACAGGGTCACAAGCAAATAGTAAAAAGGTTAAAACAAAGACTGAAATAATTTTATACATGAATCACACACATTTTTTTATTGACACTGATTAAAGAACTTCGTTTATTGCACATACTTTACACATTAAGTAATATCATGCTATGGATAATGCACATTTAACGAGAAAACAACAGGAATTTTTTAATTACATCGTGGAATATAAAAAAGAATATGATGTATGGCCGACCTACAGAGAAATTGCTGAACATTTTGATTACCGCTCTCCAAATAGTGTTACACAGAACATTCAGGCTTTACTTAAAAAAGGATTTCTCATTAAGCGTAATGATGAAGAGTACGACCTTCCCAAAGAGAAGAAAAAGAATTTGCTGGAAGATTATGACGATCAGGATGGAATTCCAATTCGAGGTCTTATTGCCGCAGGTTATTTACAAGAAGCCGTTGAAGCTGATCTCGGAAAGATCACATTGTCTTCACTATTCCCGAACTTAGATCAACTATTCGCACTCCGTGTTTCAGGGTTTAGCATGAAAGATGTTGATATTTATGATGGAGATCTTGTAGTGCTTATGGATACCGATGTTAAAAATGGTGATATCGGAGCGGTTCTGTACAATGGTGAAACCAGCTTAAAGAAAATCTTTTGGGGTAGTAATGGTTTGCGTCTGGAAGCTGCCAATGAAAGCTACGATGACATTATCGTTGAGCCGGATGTATTTGAAGAAGTCCGAATCATAGGCAAATATATCGGACACATTAATCGTCAAGGTTTTCAGAGAGCCACTTCGAAAGTAGCTTAAGATTTAATTAAGCTACTTCTTTCTTCTGTAATGACCATCAAATACCGTGTTCCAGGTTTTGCCGTCGTCTGTAGACTGTTCCCAAAGCTGTCTTACATGGTCATCAGACAAATGAAAAAAAGTAAGTTTATTTAGCAGAGAAGTTCCACCTTGCCCAACTCCTTCTCCGGAATACTCCAAAGCTTTTCTTTCGTTATTATAGGTGCCTGAAAACTCTATTGGAATTCCATTAGACCCAATCCATTTTTGATGCCACTTCTGATCCAGAATACTGTAATAATTCAGGCTTTTACCTCCTAATCCCCCGGTATTGGTCCAGTTTTCAAGTAATGCGCACTTATTTGAAACAAGTTCGATCTTAGAACTTCCAACTACCTGATCACTGGGGTTTTTAACCTCCCATTCACCGACCCAAAAATCAAATTGGCGATGTTCTTCTGAAGAACAAGGAGCTTGTCGTGATAAAGCTACTGATGAATAGAACCCTAAAAATAAAAGCAGTAATAAATTTCTCATTTGAATCCTCGACTTAGATTTATGTCTACATATAATTTAGTAAACCATATCCTGAGAAATAATTGGAAGCGAATAAATCCTATCGGATTTAGAAATTTAAAAGCGTATTTATTTAGAGTCTTGAAACTTCTTTTGATACAGAGAAGGGGTTAAACCTGTATGCCTTTTAAAAGCCAGACTAAAAGTCGTTTTGTTATTAAAGCCTGACTCTTTTGCAATACCGTACATATTTAATTCTTCATTCTTGTTAAGAAGCAACTTCTTGGATTCTTTAATACGGTATTCATTTACAAAGGCTGAAAAAGTCGTTTCAAGTTCATCATTAATTACCTGTGAAACGTGATGTTTTGATTGATCTACAGCATTAGCCAGATCTTTTAATTTCAAATTAGTTTTGAGAAACAACTTATCATCTTCCATCAATTTGAGAAGTTCTTCTTTTAGTTTTTTAGCTCCTGATTGTGTCAAACCTGAGTTTGAATATTTCCCCTTCTCTGTATGTGATTCAATATCCCCCTCTAGTACTTCCGGAGAGATGAATCCAAAATATCCGATCGCATAAATGAATACACTCATTGATACTGAAATTGCATAATCATATGCTAAATTATAACTGAACAGATACACCATTATGTAGTACGAAGCGAAACTAACCGTAAAACCGATAAAAGAGTATCTGAGTATAGTTAACCAACGCTCTACACTCTCCTTTACGTTACTAAGATCTTTCTTTGATATCAGTTTAAAACCTAAAATGGTGTAAATACCCAGATGTAACGTCATTACTATCGGCAATACATAGGCTATATTTAGAAATACAGTTTGTACAAACTCATTTTCGAAAAGAAATATCTGTCGATTTAAAAGCATTTCAATTTTTGTACTACCATCTAATACATAATACGGGATTAGTATAAATAGATGGAAAACAAACGGAATGGAATGAATCAGGTCTTTTCTATCAAGATCGCGGCTATTGATAAAAGATCTTATGTACAGATAAAAAAGTGGCCCGAAAAGAAAAGGAAAGGCAGAAGAGATTCTATTGACATGTGGAAATTCAAACCTGAAGTTAGTCCAGAAAGCGACATAATCTATCAGTGTGATCGAGAATAATAGAACCAGAATATTCAGTAAGATCTCAGGTTGGGAATTTCTTTTGATGAAGAAAACCACAGACAAGAAAATTCCTTGCGCCGCGGCCAGCATAAAAAAAATCGACCAGCTATCTAATGATATTTCAGGTATCACTAGTTCTTAAGACGATTTCTTTACTGTTTTAAGTTTTCCATTAGCATCTTTGCGCGCCTCATGAAGCTGAGAATCTTTGATCCAAGCTCGCCCACCATCATGTTGTAATCTTTTGGTATTTTTGTATTTGAAAGCCTGCTCGTGTAACGAAGGTAACTTACTCATTGCCATAAAAGTTTTGTTTTAAAATCTGAATCAATTTAACAGTTCAAAATATAAAGAACAGTTAGTTTTTTGCTTTGTTTTATGAGAACAATCGCTTATCTTTGTAAGCTCTAAAATAATCCAAAAAAGAAATTAAATACCCATGTACGCTATAGTAGAAATCGGCGGGCATCAATACAAAGTAGCTGAGAACGATGTTCTTTTTGTTGACAAGCAAAATGTAGATTCAGATTCTGTTACTTTTGACAATGTTCTTTTACTAAAAGATGATAAAGGCGCTGTTAAAGTTGGGAAGCCTGTAGTTGATGGAGCTTCTGTAACAGCAACTATTCTTGACACCGTTAAATCTGATAAAGTTCTTGTTTTCAAGAAGAAAAGAAGAAAAGGATATCAGAAATTGAACGGACACCGACAAGTAATGTCTCAAATTCAAATTGAGTCTATTTCTGCATCTGGAAGTACAAAAAAGACTGCTAAGAAAGCAGCTCCAAAAAAAGAAGAAACTAAAACTGAAGTAAAAGCTGAAAAAGCTACTTCAGATCTATCATCGCTAACCGTTGCTGAGCTTAAGAAAATGGCCTCTGAAAAGGGACTAACTGGATATTCCAGTATGAAGAAAGCTGAGCTTATCGAAGCGTTAAGTTAATTTTAATTCCTAATATCTAAGTACAATGGCACATAAGAAAGGTCAAGGTTCTACTAGAAACGGACGAGATTCAGAAAGTAAACGATTAGGCGTAAAGAAATTTGGTGGCGAATTTGTTCGCTCAGGAAATATCATTATGCGTCAAAGAGGAACCAAGTTTCACCCGGGCTTAAATGTTAAGCGTGGTGGAGATGATACTCTTTTTGCTGTAGCTGATGGTCACGTAAATTTCTCCATCAAATCAGGTGGCAGAAAGTTTATCAATGTTGAGCCTTTAAGCTGAACAAGCTGAGAAAAAATTTAAGCCTCGTACATATTTTGTGCGAGGCTTTTTTTATATCTTTGATTTATGAATGAGATTACAATTCCCGGAACTGATCTAACAGCAAAGTCAATCTACTGTATCGGCAGGAATTATATTGAACACGCTAAAGAGCTCAACAATCCTGTTCCCTCTTCTCCTTTGGTTTTTTTAAAACCTCAAAGTGCTCTTTGTTTTGATGGTTCTGAAATTATAATTCCTGAACAAAGCTCTGATGTTCATCACGAAGTAGAAATTGTTGTAGCTATTTCAAAAAAAGGGAAAAACATCCCTGAAAATGATGCCCACAACTTCATTGGAGGCATTGGTGTTGGCATTGATTTTACAGCCAGAGATATTCAACAGAGAGCTAAAGAATCAGGACATCCCTGGAGTGTAGCAAAGGGATTTGACACTTTTGCTCCGGTAAGTCGTTTCATACACGCTTCAGAATTCGAAGATCTTGGATACATAAATGTTGATCTTTCAGTTAATGGAGTAAACAGACAATCCGGCAACTCTTCTCAAATGATCTTTTCCATAAACTATCTTATTTCTTATCTGTCTTCAATTTTTACGCTATACCCCGGAGACCTCATTTTTACAGGAACCCCAAGCGGAGTTTCCCGTGTAATTTCCGGAGATCAAATTTCAGCAACATTGGGAGAAAAATTAGTAACTCTTTCAGTTTCGGTTAAGTAGTTTTGAAATATTTATCTCTTCTTTTTTTTCTTTTTGCTTGTCCATTGAACCTAATTTCACAAGATTCAACTTATCTGTGGCCAACAAACTCCGGTAAATTTTTAAGCTCTACTTTTGGTGAAACACGATCTGCGCATTTCCATGCAGGACTGGATATAAAAACCTGGGGACGAGAAGGCTATGAAGTATATGCGTCGAAAGATGGTTTTCTAAACAAGCTTCTAATAACCAATAAAGGGTATGGAAAAGCTATTTATCTCGAACACCATGATGGCACATATACAGTTTATGCACATCTTCAGCGGTTCAACGAACAATTTCAAGAAATCGCTGATTCTATACGTATAAATGAACTCAATTTCTCTTATACATTTGAACAGTCATTTGAAGATCAAAAAATTAAAGTGAAGAAAGGAGATATTATCGGATATACAGGCTCAACAGGTATTGGCCCTCCTCATCTTCACTTTGAGATCAGAAATAATTTAAATCAGCCTATAAATCCCCTCTTATCAAATCTAGCCGTTAAAGATACTGTCGCCCCTGTTTTCTCTTCAATTCTGATTGAACCACTCTCAATTAAAAGCACAGTATTTGGCTCCTTTTTCCCAGCTGAAATAGGTCCAATTAATATTAAAAACGATACAACATATTTTGACACGGTTTTTGTAGATGGGGATTTCGGATTATCAGCAAACGTATATGATCAGGCAAATTTGGTAAACAATAAGTACGCAGTATATGATCTGATGTTAAGTTTTGAAGATCAGACCCTTTATCATGAAAAATTAAATCGTTTTGATTTTTCTAAAGCAGATAATATGTTTGTGAATAGAGTAACCTCTGTTAATAGCAGCAGGAGAAGTTTTCAACGACTTTTTGGGCAAGAGCAATTCGCCCACCCTTTTTTAGTAAAAGAATCTCAATTTTCAGCCCCTGAGCAAGGCACTTATAAAGTAGTTGCGAGAGATTATTACGGAAATCAAAGTGTTGCTGTAATCCCTGTAGTAAAAGAAATTCGTTACGATCTCAGATATTCCCACAAAGAATTTAACGAGCGTTGGACTAATAATTGGATAATCCGGAATGACACTTTAAATCTGGATCTTCGAAAACCTGATCAATGGATAACCTGGGATTCAAGCTCAACACAAAAAATAGTCGATCTTAAAGATCCAAATTATACAATATCCAGATTAAGAGCAGAAAAGCAATATTCGGTGACATCTCCGGATTATAAAATCAAAGTTAAGATAGATTCGAATACATTCTTTGAGACTTTAAGCCTAGCTCAGGATGTGCAATTTGTAAATGATACACTGTTCGTACAAATCGGGGTTCCTGAATTGATTAACCGAAAAAATCTTTTTATTCAGGTACAATTGCCAACAACTATGCAGGGAATGGATCGATTAAACTTATATCAATTCAAGCAAAATGAAGATCCAAGCTTTATTGATTCTTGGGTGAAAGGAACTACTTTAAATGCCGAGATCCCTTCACTGGGTAATTTCATTGTTTTGGAAGACTCTCTCCCTCCTGAAATTATGAATCCCGAGTTAGTGACATTAGGTAATGGCATGCAAACCTATATGATCAAAACCCATGACGACCTTTCCGGTATAGACTTCAAATCCGCATTATTTAGGATCAATGGTATTCAAGGAATTCCTGAGTATGATTACGAAAACAATTCATTTACATTTTATCTGCCCAAATTCGATTTAGAATCTGAGAATTATATATATCTGGAAGTCTCCGATAGAGCAGGAAACTTTACCTACAAAAGTTTCCTGCTTAAAATTAAACAATAGCTATGCAGCTAATTTCTACCAGTACACTTTTTGGAAGTGTTTGAACAGCTACCGTTTCTCTTGCCGGCGGATCACTTTTGAAATAGCTTCCATAAACCTCATTTACCTCTCCGAAGTCTCCCATATCATCAAGAAATATTGAACACTTTAGGATTTTAGAAAAATCTGAACCGGCAGCTTCTAGAACAGCGCCTAAGTTTTTCATTACCTGCTTCGCCTGATCTGAGGCATTATCTCCAACTATTTGCATTGTTGCAGGGTCCAGAGGAATCTGACCAGAGCAGTATAAAACGCCATTATGTTCAATTGCCTGGCTATAAGGGCCTATAGCAGCTGGTGCAGCTTCAGTTGAAATCACTTTTTTCATAAGTTCGTATTATTTAGAATTTGAAATTAAAATACACCTTCTTTTTTGCGGAAAGCGCTTTATATAGTTATTTTGTTAACTTATTAAATCCATTTGAAACCAACCACTACCAATTTTACACTGATATGAAAAAGAATTTTTATAAACTTCTTTCTTTTGCGGTTTTAGCAACTATAATTATTAGTTGTGGCGAAGATACAAACCCCTTAATAAAAGAAGCCCAAGAGGGAATCAAGACCAAAAATTATGATGCTGCTTTAACATCTTTAGATAATGCAATATTAGAAGATTCATCTAACGCTAATGCATACTATTACAAAGGTGTAGTTTACTCAGAAATAGCACAAGACAATCCTAATATCCCGGACAGAAAGGATAGCTATACTAGCATGAGAGAAAATCTGTTAACTGCTATTCAAATGTACAACCAACAAGGTATTGAAAGCCTTCAATCTGTCGAATCTGAGCTTTTGATAGATAGAATGTGGGGATCAGAACACAATCTCGGAGTAAAATTCGCTACCGGAGACTCAACAGTGACTCAAAATTATGATATCTCTGAAGATCATTTAGAAAATGCAATAGTGATAAATCCTGATAGCATGCTCTCATATGAGGTTCTTGCTGAGGTATACAGACTCAATTCTAATCTTGAGAAAGGAATATCCTTGTATGAAGATATTTTGACTAAAAAAGATAGTCCTGATGCCTTTGATTACGATCGATTAGGTACGTTATACCTTCAGGCTGAAGAATATGAAAAAGCTAACAACATCCTTATTGAAGGTATCGAGTCTTTTCCTGATTCAATTTCATTAATTCAGAAATTAGCTGATTCTTATATGAATCTTGGAAACAACGAAGCTTCGATTGAAGTCATCGAATCTCTAATTGAAAGAGACCCAAGCAATCCTCAATACCATTTAGTATTAGGTACTCAGGTTTATATTATGGGTAGTGCCATTAGCGATGAAAATTCTGCCAAATATGACGAAATATTTGAATTGGAAAGAGAATTGCGAGGTCAAGAAGGGGAGCAAAAACGACAAACAGAACAAAAAATTCAGAATTTAAGAGCTGAAATTTCTACTAACAGCACAGAAGCAAATAGATTAATTGCAAGAGCTGTTTCTGAATTGGAAAAAGTTGTTGAGCTTCGTCCTGACGACGCAAACGCTTACAGCACTTTAGGAATCGTTTATCAAAACAAAGCCGCTTCATTGTTTGAAAAACGTAATGATACCAGTGATAATGAAAAAGCAGCTCAAATTGAAGCAGAAGCTAAAGATAACTTGAGAGAAGCTATGAAATATTATGAAAAAGCTACTGAGTTAAAGCCCGATAACAAAGATTATTGGAGATCTTTATTTCAGGTATATACCTCTCTTGGTATGAATGAAAAAGCTGAAGCTGCTATGGAAAAAGCGGGAATGTAATCCTGTTTTATCTTCAAAGATACAATTCTATGAAAAACCCAACTATTACCCGATATGCAAGTATACTACTTGTTATCGGGTTTTTTATTTCCTGTTCCGGTTCAAAATTTTCAGCTGAAAATCTTATCGATGAGGGAAATTACCAACAAGCACTTACTGAGATCTCTGCTGAAATAGAAAAAGAACCATCCTCTTTTCTCTTTTATCAAAAAGGAAAAGTGTACGGCTTAATTGCTAAGGATTCACCCGTACAGGACCGAGAGTTCAATTATAATAATATGAGTTCATCTTTTGACTCAATAAGTGTGTATCAAACTGCATCACCCGAAATGAATTGGCAATCCGAAGCTGACAGCCTTTCTAACTATTATTGGGAAATGGAGCATAAGAATGGGCTTCAATCTTATAAAGAAGGATCTGTTGAGGATATTCAAACGGCAATAAGCCATTTCAGAAATGCGATTGCAATCGAACCTGAAAACATTGAAAGTTATAAGTCTTTATCAATTGCTCAATATAATAGCAGTGATGTTGAAGGGGCTATTAAAACTTTAAAAATGACGGAATCTTTGGATACCGTTAGTCTGGATATATTCCAAAATCTGGGGTTTTTATATTTAGAAACCGGAAATCCTGAGCAGTCTATTTATTATTATAAAAAAGCTGATCAAGACCCTACAAAGAACAAAAATGTGGCATTTGGTCTTGTTAACGCCTACATCAGCCAGGATAGAAATACGGAAGCTGTTTCATTTCTAAACAATCTTGTTGAGGAATTCCCGAATGACCCTAAGTTGCATAATGTGTATGGCACTCAATTATATGAACAGGTTTCAGAACTATTTTCAAACCTAAAAGCGTCATATGCCAATTCAGACACTTCTTCAGTTACCAACTTAAGTGTTGAAATTGAAGGTGTTTCCGAAAACGCTGAAAATGAATTAATTAAAGCTTACCAAATTGAAAACTCTAACATTGAGTTTATAGAAAGTCTGGCTGTGTTTTACAATAATATGTCCGGGAATTATTTCTCTGTACATCAAGTTGCCTTTGAAAATGATAAAAGTAGTATCGTAGAAAAAGCTCTTGCACTTACTGACTTTGCCATTACTTATTATGAGAAACTGCAAGAGTTAAACACCGGAAATAATAGCTATTCCGAAAAAATTGAAAATCTAAATAGTTTAAAAGAAAGCTGGATTAACCAATAATGAGATTCAACACTAAAGCAATTCATGCCGGCCAAAAAAATGAAGAAACTTCAGGTGCCGTTATGCCCCCAATTTTCCAGACTTCAACTTATGCTCAGTCTGCACCTAACGTTCACAAAGGTTATGATTACGCTCGGGTTGGAAATCCAACACGAACTGCTCTGGAAAATATGATAGCAGGACTTGAAGGAACTGACTCCTGTGCTTGTTTCGCTAGTGGGGTCGCTGCTATGGATGCTTTAATGAAGATGTTTCGTCCCGGTGATCATATTATTGCTTCGGATGATTTATACGGTGGTTCTTACAGATTATTTACATCAGTATTCCAGCCTTATGGCATCGAGTTTTCATTCATTGATATGACTAACCTTGATCTTGTAAAGGAAACTGTTAAACCTAATACAAAACTTTTCTGGATTGAAACTCCAACAAACCCTTTGTTAAGAGTTGTTGATATTGAACAGCTGTCTACAATAGCTCACGAAAATAATGCTCTTTCAGTTGTTGATAACACTTTTGCTTCACCTTACCTGCAAAGACCTGCTGAACTGGGTGCAGACGCGGTACTTCACTCTGCTACAAAGTATTTAGGGGGGCACTCAGATGTTATTCACGGTGCAATAGCTACTTCAAACAAAGAAATTCTTGAAAACCTTTTGTTCCAGGTAAAATCCTCAGGAGCTGTACCCGGTCCAATGGATTGCTATTTGGTTCTAAGAGGAATTAAAACATTAGCAGTTCGCGTAGAACGAGCAGTTTCGAATGCTAAAAAAGTTGCTGATTTCTTAAACGAACACCCAAAAGTAAGCGAAGTTCATTACCCCGGATTAAGTTCTCATCCTCAACATGAATTAGCTAAAAAACAGATGGATGATTTTGGTGGCATGGTTTCATTTTCATTGAAAGATGACTCAATAGAAGCTGCTACAAAGTTTATGGCTAGCACAAGATTCTTTACACTTGCGGAAAGCTTGGGAGGAGTAGAATCTCTCATAAGCCATCCCGCTTCAATGACTCATGGCTCCATTCCGAAAGAACACAGAGAAAAAGCCGGGCTTAAAGACTCACTAATAAGACTTTCTGTTGGTATTGAGGATGCTGAAGACCTTATTCAGGATTTAGAGCAAGCTTTTTAACAACACATTCCTTCTTTTTTTGTAACTTCAGGCAGTTAAAAAAGCGCTTACAGAATTATAATCACTAAAGAAATTTTATCATGCGAGACGTAGTAATTGTTGAAGCCAAAAGAACACCAATTGGAGCTTTTGGCGGAAGCTTGGCATCTTTCACAGCCCCCGAATTAGGTAGTACAGCTATCATAGAATTACTTAAATCTTCAGGCATTTCAGCTGATGTTGTTCAGGAAGTTGTGATGGGTAATGTTCTTACTGCTGGTATTGGTCAAGCTCCTGCAAGGCAAGCAGCATTAAAAGCCGGTCTTTCTCAAAAAACTCCTAGTACTACTGTAAACAAAGTTTGTGCTTCAGGAATGAAAGCAATTATGATCGCTGCAGATCAGATTCGGTTGGGTGATGCCGATGTTGTTGTAGCAGGTGGAATGGAAAGCATGAGTAATGTCCCCTACTATCTCCCTAAACATAGATACGGTTCTAAATATGGGCATGTTCAGACAGAAGATGGAATTCTAAAGGATGGACTTTGGGACGTTTATAATGACTATGCTATGGGTAATGCTGCTGAAGTTTGTGCCAAAGAATGTAATATAAGTAGAGAAGAGCAGGACGAATTTGCTATAGAATCTTATAAAAGAGCTCAAAATGCTCAGGAAAAGGGGTATTTTGATGATGAGATGATTAAGGTAAAAGTAACAGACAGAAGAGGAAATGTTACAATAGTAGAAAAAGATGAAGAAGTTGCCCGGGTAAAATTTGAAAAAATTCCGTCTCTACGACCTGTTTTTGACAAAGAAGGAACTGTAACCGCCGCAAACGCTTCAAGTATTAATGATGGTGCTGCCGCGGTTTTAGTAATGAGTGCCGATAAAGCCAAGGAGTTAGGATTAACACCCATGGCTAAAATACTGAGCCATGGTAGTGCTGCAAAAGCTCCGGAATGGTTTACAACGGCTCCATCTGATGCAATTCCAATTGCACTAAAAAAAGCAGGGTTAACAACAAAAGAAATTGATTTATTTGAAATTAACGAAGCATTTTCTGTGGTTTCAATTGCTAATAACCAAATTCTTGAACTCAATCCTGAGAAAGTGAATATCAATGGTGGAGCTGTAAGTATTGGCCACCCAATAGGTTGTTCAGGAGCTCGTATAGTTGTTACATTATTACATGCTTTAAAAAGAACCGGCGGCAAGTATGGTTGTGCCGGCATCTGTAATGGTGGTGGTGGTGCTTCTGCGCTAGTTATAGAGATGATTTAAAATAAAAAAGGAGTAAAAACTCCTTTTTTGTTTGACTTTATAAACGAACTCGCATATTATCAACCTAGATTTTAATTAAACCCTCATATATACTGTAATACAGCTACTATTTATTCATCCAATACCGAATAATTATTACATACAGGGCAACCTGCTTCCCATTAAAGTCTAAATTCTGATATTACTATTTCGAACAGCTACTATTTATTCGCCACGTGCGTTAATTAATTTTTTCAGATCTATTTATAGTAATTAATAATGAAGATTAGGCTTGTGCTTTTTTGTGGGGTGTTCGTTTTCTTTAGCTCTGTTTCGCTTCTGGCGCAAAGAGTAAAGATTACTGCTGAAACAAACTCATTTACTGATTATGAATTGGTAAATGATACTGATAAAATTCTACCGCCCTATCAGCTGCTAATTCCTGTTATAAATGGACAACCGGCTTTCAAAATACTTGAACAAAGTATTACCGAGACCAACACCTCTCTCTCAGAAAGCACAATTGCAGCCTCTTTTATTTCATCGGATAATGTGGAGCCGGTAGAAATTGCAAGCACCGGGTTATACAGAGGATTTGAAAAAGCTCAGGTTTTATTCCACAGAGTCAGATACACATCGAACTCTATCTTGACAACCAAAAAGCTTAGGGTCCGGGTTTATAAAACTGATAATAAGAGAACTATACCTTCCAAGAAAACTATCAGTACAGACTCTCCGTTGGGATCAGGAATATGGTTCAGAATTCCCATCACTGAAAATCATATTTACAAACTTGATGCAAACTATTTAAATGAACTTGGGCTAGCTGTTGAAAATATAGATCCGCGGAAAATCCAGCTTTGGGGAACCAACGGCTATCAACTTCCTGAATTGAGCGGTGCTGACAGACCATCTTTTTCTCAAATTCCTATTATTGTTGAAGGAGAAAGTGATGGTTCCTTTGATGCCGGTGACCAATTATTGTTTTATGGAAACAGCCCACATCGTGTACTAAGAAATCAGGATAAATTTGTTCACAGCTTACATCCATACTCAGATCATAAATTTGTGTATTTAACCGTAGCTGACCAAAACGGATTGCGTTTAACTCCTTCAAACACAAATTTAAATCCTACTTCTACTGTTAGTTCATTCACCGATTTTATTTGGAAGGATGAGGAATTAACAAAGCCTGAAGATAGATTCAAATCTGGAAGATATTGGCTTGGTCAATCAATTTCAGCTACCCAAAGCAATGTTCCGGTTTCCATATTGAAGGACACATTATTCGGAGCTGCAAACATCTTAAATGTAAATGTTACTGCACGCCTGTATGCTCGTTCAGAAGCGTTAATAACCTTTGATGTTGACTTGAATAATATCAACGTTGCTCAAAATAACGTGTCCAGTTTATCTTCCTCAAGTTCCTCAGAAGGATACAATGGAAGTGAAGGAGACGCTGCATCTCCGTATAATATCAATGAAGATGTAACTGTTTCTGTAAATGATGGTATTCTTGATTTAACAGCTTCCGTTACTCACCGGCAACAAAATAGTATAGCTTTTGTTGATTGGATTAGATTGACTTTTGAACGCTCATTGGTTGCGGAATCCAATCGATTATTATTTTATACAATTAATGAGGCCGTACCCCAACAGGAAGTTACTTTTAGATTGCAAGGATTTAATACAAATCCATATGTATTAGATGTAACTGACCCTTCAAACCCACTTTTACTTACGGCAACTAGCACTGCCAATGATAATTTTGTTGTAGATTATTTTCAGAATACAGGCAGAACCATTATCGCTCAATCTACTTTTCCAACACCAGCAATGGGAGAACAAATTGAGAATCAAAATATAAAAGGCCTTGCTACTTACCCTGATTATATCGTTGTAACCTCAGAAGAACTTAAAGAGGAAGCCTTTGAATTGGCTCAATATCGGCAAGAACAAGGGTTTACTCCTGTTTTAGTAACACAAACTGAAATATTTAATGAATTCTCAAGTGGAGTAAAAGATCCTTCTGCAATAAGGGATTACGTCAAATTTTTGTGGGATCGAGCGGTAACCAGCGGAGAAAATGAACCACAATACTTGCTACTTTTTGGTGATACAAGCTATGATACTAAGGATATCATAGAAAACGCTTTAACAAATCATGTTCTCACATATCAAAGTCAGCAATCAACTGTAAGAGCTACCGGAAGTGGAGGTGGAACTTTTGGTACCGACGATTTCTTTGGATATTTAGATGATTCTGAAGGCGATATAGGAGGTGGCAATACCGAGAACAGTTTTTTAATGGATATTGGGATTGGAAGAATAACTGCACAAACTTCTACCGATGCATCAAATTTAATAGATAAAATTAAAAGATACGAAGCTCATTCAAATGCCGGAGAATGGCAAAACTTATTTACATTTGCTGCTGATGATGACTTCCCTGAACAAAACACAAACAGAGATATACATACTGTTAATGCTGACGTTTCTGCTGAAATGATGTCTCTTAATGAACCAGGCATTCGTTTGAATAAAGTATATGAATTCTCATATCCGGTTGAAATTACCGGAGCCGGACGACAAATACCTGAAGCTACTCAGGACTTCATTGGAGCTATAAATAACGGAACACTTGTTCTCAATTATTCAGGTCATGGCAACGAACAAACCCTTTCAGATGAAGAGCTTTTTCTTTCAGAATATATAACCGGATTAACAAATACTGATAAATTATGTGTACTCGTTACAGCCACTTGCCAGTTTGGAAGGTATGACGATACAAGCGATCAATCAGGAGCTGAACGATTCGTAAGTGCTGTAAATGGAGGAGGAATTGCTTCCTTTACTACAACACGAGTAGTGTATACAAACTCAACTGTTAGCTCCAGTAATAACTTTGGTTTGAATCTGGCTCTTTCCCAAAGAATGTCCGAAAGGAAATCGGATGGTACTCCAAAGCGCTTAGGAGATATTATGAGGGAAACCAAAAACACCATTATAGGAAATGGCAATTCCCGGGTTGGTGCTTCAACTAATAGCAAGAAATTCGTTTTAATTGGTGACCCGGCTACAATATTCAAACTTCCATCTCAAAAAGCAGTTATCACTTCAATCAATGGTACAGATGTCCTCGATCAGGATACCACTATCTCGCTGCGTGCTTTAGATCAAGTTACTATATCAGGCAGAATTGAAAACAGTAGTAATCAACTTGATAACTCGTACAATGGAAAGGTTGTTTTATCAGTATTTGACGCACGTCGTTCGGTAAGTCTTCCTGACCGTGAGTGGAATTGTGTACTCAATGGGGATTGTACTTATGATGTAGAAACCAATCTACTTTTTAAAGGTACTGTGACCGTTGAGAATGGTCAGTTTTCACAGATATTTATAATACCAAAAGATATCAGCTCTTCAACTGAAAATGGCAGAATTGTTTTATATGCCCAAGGATCTTCTGCTTACGCCGGCGGAGCTTTTACTGATATTACTTTTGATGGCATAAATCCGGATGCTGTCAATGATGGAAACGGACCTTCTATGAATATTTATTTGAACGATGAAAAATTTGTAAACGGAAATTTAGTCAGCGATTCACCTAAACTGATCGTTGAACTTCAGGATAATTCAGGAATTAACACTACAGGAACAGGAGTTGGACATGAAATAATTGCTACTATCGATACAAAGCCTACACAAACATTTATCCTCAATGAATTTTATGAGGGAAATTTAAATGATTTCACTGGAGGGCGTATCGAGTTTCCTCTGGATCAATTACCGGAGGGTAGTTACTCGCTGAAAGTTCGGGCATGGGATGTACATAATAATCCAAACGAAAAAGAGATCTTTTTCGAAGTTGCTCCCAAAAATGAACTCTCGATTCGGAATATTTACAATTATCCGAATCCAATGAATTCAAAAACTCAGTTTACGTTCGAACATAATCAGCCGGGCAATCCGTTAGACGTGTCTATAAAAATATACACACTTAGCGGAAAGCCGGTACAATACATTAAGCAAGAATCACTTATTACATCTAATTCTTATGCCAATATTCCATGGAATGGCCGTGACAGGGATAATGATCGCCTGGGCAACGGTACTTATATTTATGTGCTTCGGGTTACAGCAGAAACCCCGGAAGGAAAACAATCAATCGAAAAAATCGAAAAGCTCGTAATCTTAAGATAGTGAGCATTAAAAATCATTTTAATACGTTATATTTATCCAAACACTTTGTATGATATGAACAGAAATTTATTATTACTCATTACGAGTTTCTTTATACTTTTTTCAACCACAACCATTAAGGCTCAAGTTGGTATTACAGGAGTGCCCTTTTTACAAATCGAAGCTGATTCCAGAGGTGCCGGCATGGGGAACACCGGTGTAGCACTTGCGGATAATGCAGCCGCTTTGTTTTGGAATCCCGCCGGTCTTGCCTATCAAAAAGATAATCAAGCCAGTTTCACGCATTCAAACTGGTTAGCAAATTTTGGAGTAAACGATTTGTTCTATGATTATCTGGTGGTTAAACAGTACGTAGAAGGTATTGGAACCATAGGTGGGCATATTACTTTCCTTAATCTAGGTGAACAGCTTAATACTACTGAGGGTGGTGAAGAAGGAGCCAGATTCAATAGTTATGAGTTTGCAATCGGTTTGTCTTACGGAACAGAAGTAAGTAAGAATTTAGCCCTTGGTGGAGGGGCAAGACTTATATACTCAAGTTTAGCAAGCGGAATACAAGTTGGAGGTCAAAAGATTAACCCAGGATCAAGTGTTGGTATAGATATTTCAGCACTTTATAAAACAGATCCTTTCGATTTTGGTTCTTCTGACGCTATTGCCAGTTTTGGAATAAATCTCTCTAATCTAGGACCGGGAATTCAGTACTCTGATAATGCTCAGAAAGACCCTCTTCCAACTGTTTTACGATTTGGTCCCGCAATAAATTTCGGGCTGGATGAAGACAGAATCAACGAACTTACTGTTGCTGTAGACATTACTAAGATCATGGCTCGCCAGGAAGCAATTGTAACTGAAGATGATACAACCTTCCGTGCAGTTGCCCCTCTGAAAGCTTTAATAGAATCATGGGGTACATATCGCCCATTTGATCCCAATACGGGAACCAGAACCAGCGTAAGTTTGATGGAACAGTTTATGATTGGAGCAGGTCTGGAATATTGGTACGATCGTAAGTTCGCCATTCGGGGAGGCTACTATTATGAATCTCCTGATAATGGTGACAGAGAATTTATTACCTTTGGTGCTGGCCTGAGGTATAATCAATTTGGTGTGGATTTCAGTTATATAAAAACACTTGAATCCCAAAGTCCTCTGGCAAACACTTTACGCTTTAGTATTCTCCTGAACTATTAAAATACATGCCGGTTTCTAATTTTTTTCTTAAAAAGAGCGTGTTAATTGTAAGCATGCTCTTTTTATTTTCATTACAGACTTCAGCTCAAAAAATAGTTCCGAAAAAGAGCCATTCGATTTCTATGGTTGATGATGCGGTCTATTCTGTACCAACAACCGGCACGCTTGATGTAGTTGCTATCATGGTCGAGTTCCAGCCTGATGAAAATGACCTTACCTCCGGAGCCGGTGTTTTTGAAGGTGGTCTTCCCTATCTGGTAAACGATCCCACTAATATTGATCCTTTGCCACATAACAGATCATATTTTGAAGCTCACCTCGAATTCGCAAGAAATTACTTTGAACAATCTTCCGATAATCAACTTACTCTCAACTACAGGGTACTTCCTGATGTTTATCGTCTAGACAAAGAAATGAAGGAATATTCTCCAACCGGAAAAACTTTTACCAATGAAAAACTAGCTCAATTTATTGTTGATTCCTGGACAAAAGTTGAAGAAAATGGTGGCTTTGATGCCACAGGACTTGATCCGGAAAATACTGCTTTTATAATTTTTCATGCAGGAATTGGCCGCGATATAGAACTTGTTGGTACCAGCTTAGACATCACTCCTCAAGACATTCCTTCAATTACGTTGAAAAAGAATGATCTGGCTGAACTTTTAAATCAACCTTCTTTTGATGGCATTTCAATAAATAACGGAGCTTTCAGAGTTACTAATTCCTTAATTATTCCTAGAACAGAATCCAGACGAGGGTTAGATATTCAGGATACTGAATTTGTTTTTCCTCTTTCAATAAATGGTTTGCTTTGTGCTTCAATCGGTAGTCATTTGGGGCTTCCTGATCTTTTTAATACTGAAACCGGTGATTCAGGCATTGGCCGTTTTGGGTTGATGGATGGAGCTAGCTTTTTTGCATACCAAGGACTTTTTCCTCCTGAACCATCAGCATGGGAAAAAACTTTTTTAGGCTGGACAACTCCGTTCGAGATCACGACCCAAACTACAGGTGAGATATCGCTTACAGCATCAAGTTCAAACGACCTTAGTAACATTGCTCAGTTCAACCTCTCATCCTCTGAGTATTTCCTTCTGGAAAACAGATACAGAGATATTGGAAATGATGGAGTTACTTTAACTATCCGAAAAAATGATGGAACTGAAGTTCAACAAACCTTCACAAATGACAATGATACATTCGTCTTCCAGGGTTCAGATTTTGATGATTTATTTGAGCAAGGCGTCATTATTGATGTGAGCGATTTTGACTGGAGCTTACCGGGAGGTTTAGATGTAGGACCTGACGACAATGAAGGGACAGCAGATGATCGGGAATTGAATGGCGGAATCTTGATCTGGCACATTGACGAATCTGTTATAAACAAGAAAATATCTCAAAACTCAGGAGTAAACAGTAACCCTGATCGCAGAGGTGTGGATCTGGAAGAAGCTGAAGGTTCGCAGGATATTGGAAAACCGCTGGATGGTGCTTTAGATAACAGTGCTGCTTTCGGAATCCCATTCGATTTCTGGTGGAGTGGCAACAATTTTACTGTTGTCAATCAGGGTAGTCAGGTTTCTCTTTATGAAAATCAATTTACTCCAAAAACTTTTCCTGATACAGACAGCAATTCGGGAGGAAAGACATTTGTACGTTTTTTTGATTTTTCTGATAACCTTCCAACTGCTACGTTTAAAATTGAAGCGTTTACTGATTCCGAATTTGATTACACTGAAGTACTTTCAATCACACAAAACGAAGAAAATTATTACACTGTTTCTAATTCGTATCATGACTTCTTTCCCCTTTCCATGGGGTTGTATACTTCCGGACCAGATAGCTTTCTTGTAATCCCAAAAAATGAAAACATTGATGCGGTCAGAATTGGCGAGCAGTCAAATACTATCTATGAAGTTAATTCTTCAAGTAATCAACAGCCATTTCTTGGGAATGAATTCATAACAGCACTAAATCCTGTAACAGCTTCTAATTTTTTGGTAACTGCTTTTGAATGGAATCAGGGAACAGAAACATTTGATGAAATCTGGCAAGTTGATACGACAGCCAATAAAGCCTTCATTAGCTCACAATCAGGTGATTCACTTTTTCTGGACTTCACTTCTGTAGCTCTGGATCCTGTCACCGGTAATAATCTTCCAAAACAAACTCCTATCGGTTTCAGATCTGAGATTGTCAACAATAGCAATGCATTGATAAACGGTCAAACGGTTTCTTTTCAAAGAAGTACAATTATAGATTTTTTGTCTGCTTCAACCAACCGACTATATTCAGGTCTTATAAAAGGTGAAGAGCAAAATGTATATTATATTTTTGAAGATGATGCTTTCATACTAGCTGATCCCTCAAAAACAGATCCCTTCACGACAATTTTTTCTGAATATGCATCAGAATGGCCTGCAATAAGTAAGGACTTTGAAATACTTCGTGTCGATAAAACGAATAATCTTTTGATCGGTTATAACAGAAACGGAGCCATCCTAAATAATATGCCCGTAGATGCACCTGAAAATGTGAAATTTACCGGAACCCCACTTTTGGCTGATATTACCGGAGATAATATTCAGGATATTCTTATAGTTGGTCAGGATGAATTCTCACTAAATATTTATGGATACCAAAAAGATGGCACGCCTCTTGAAGGATTTCCCTTATTTGTTGGCGAAGTAACTGATCAGAATTTTCAACCTATTCATCCGGCCTTTATTGGGAACACTCTTTATGCCGTAAGCCATATAGGTGATATAAAAGCCTGGAAATTTAATGATTTCACTTCTTCAGAATGGCCTTCTCGCTACGGCAGGAATTCTTTTAATAAAGTTTCTGCTGAAATTAATTCGAATGACCCTCAAAATGAGGGTTCTTCTTTTGATATCCTGAATAAAAAAGAAACATATAACTGGCCTAACCCTGCTGATCAGGAAACCAACTTAAGATTTCAGGTTGAGCAGGCCGGACAGGTAGAGGTCAATATAATTACTCAAAGCGGAAGGCTTGTTTATAAAGATGTTTTACAGGTAAACGGAGGCTCTCCGGAAGAAATAACAATAAATACATCCGGGTGGGGAAGCGGTGTTTATTTCGCAATGGTGAAAGCCACTGTTAACGGAAATTCGGAATCTAAACTCGTTAAAATAGCGGTGGCTCATTAATGAAAAAGGTTCTGTCCATATTAATCTTGTTCTTTTCTCTCGGAATTCACTCTGTTTATTCTCAGACCAGCCCGCTTTATTACGATTATTCTCACAACCACCTGGAATGGTTTACTATTGAAAGCGATCATTTTCTAATTCACTTTCAGGAAGGCAACAGCCGGTCTGCAAAAGTAACTGCCCGAATCGCAGAAGAGATCTATACTCCCATTACAGAGTTATATCAGCTTGAACCTGATCAGAAAGTAAGTATCGTGCTTAAAGACAGGGATGATTATTCTAACGGAGCAGCTTACTTTTTTGATAATAAGATCGATATATGGCTTCCGGCTTTAGACACTCCACTTCGTGGAACACATAACTGGCTACGAAACGTAATTACACATGAGTTTACTCATATCGTTCAAATACAGAAAGCCATCAAAGGGAAACGCAAATATCCCATTTCGTACATTCAGTGGTTAAGTTATGAAGATGTTCGAAGACCTGACGTGTTGTATGGTTTTCCGAATGGAATTGCCACCCTCCCCTTTGCTACTATCAATGTTCCTGCGTGGTTGGCCGAAGGTACAGCTCAATATCAACGCCAAGGGTTACTTTATGAAACATGGGATTCGCATCGTGATATGATTTTGCGTACAAGAATTTTATCTGATACCTACTTCAGTCTGGAAGAAATGGGAACATTTTCCTCAAAAACCAGCATTGAAAGAGAAACGGTTTACAATCAGGGGTTTGCTTTTGTGATCTATCTGGTAGACCTCTTTGGAGAAGATGTTATCAGAGAAATATCAGCTGCACTTGCACAAAGAGGAGTATTTAATGTAGCCGAAGCCATTGAAATTGCAACAGGAATTCCGGGCAAATTGGTCTTTGAGGATTGGATAGCTGATCGAAAGCAATTCTATTCAAAAGCTATTGAAGGTTTAAACATTACCAAAAGTGACTATGTTGAAAAAGAGGGTTTCTTCAATTTTTATCCTAAAGTTTCACCTGATGGAAACTCAGTAGCATACCTTTCTAATAAAGGCAGGGATTATAGCCTGGCTTCACTTTATCTAAAAAATAAAAATGGAACTAAGGAAATAGCTCAGGTTTCAAATCAGCTTTTTGATCAGCATCAGCAACATACATCAGCAACTGAAAAGCCTTTGATCATATTCCTTGCTACCTCATATTCTTTCTCTGCTGATGGAAAAAACATAGCTTACTCCGTTAACAAAGCTACCAGGTATGGGGAATCATATCGTGATATTTTTATTTATGACTTGGAAACTGAGGAACACACCAAGCTTACCAACGGAGCTAGAATAGAATCACCTGCATGGAGCCCTCATGGAGCTGATATTGCAGCTATCCAGTATAACAAGGGAACACAGAATCTGATACTTTTAGATCCTGAATCCAGTGAAACAATTCGTCTGACTTCTTATCAAAACGGCGAAACTTTGTATACACCTGTTTGGAGTCCGGATGGAAACGCGATCTACTTTGCATATGCCGACCGGGGCAATCGTTCTATCCTTAAGTATAGTTTAACAACTAAAACTGTTGAACCGGTCATAGCCAATGAATTCATTGATTCCCGGGACCCTTTTATTTCCAAGGACGGGAAAAATATATTTTACTCAAGTGATGAAAACGGAATATTCAATATCCACAAAATGGATATAGAAACCGGAGTCTCGGAGCAGGTTACAAATGTAGTCGGTGGTGCTTTTATGCCATTCAAAGACAATAGCGAAAACCTGTACTATTCTGAGTATGAAGCTGATGGATATAAGATCAAAAAGCATCTGCTCGATTCCATGAAAAGAGAACTCACAACTTACAATCCCATATATTCTGAAACTGAATCTTTTCCGGTTTCAGATTCTTTTACTCAGTTAAATAACTTTGATGATAGAGATCTTACTGAATTCACTCCTTCAGAACATGCTGTAGCAGATACGGGTTCTTATAAATTCGAAATGAGTACAACTGGAGCAGAAGATGACTATTCTTACCGTGAATATGATGACACTTTTACGGACTTTTCATTTTTTCCGATAATCCGTTTCGATAACTATTCAAAATTAAATGGCAGTAACGGGTCTCTTATTAAAAACGGAAAGTTTGGCAAACTTGGTGAAAATCTTCTTCGTGATGTTAAACCGGGTGTCTATTTTGCTTCTCGAGATGTGTTAGACAAGTTAAGTATTTTTGGGGGAGCGATGCTTGGTGTCGGCTCTCTTCCGGCAGAAAGCATCGGAGGCTTTTTTAAGCCAAACCGTCTTTTTGAATTGGACCGGGATCTTTTTCTAATCGCAGAATACCGTGGACTTCCCTTTATTAAAAGAAGCTGGTCTCCTACTGTTTCTCTTGAACTTTATAATCTTCGGAGAAATGTTAAAGACGGTTTACAAATTGAAGAGTTTCCATGTACTTCCTGTGCTCAAAAAGATACAGTAAACGTTGATATTGCTTATCAGATATGGGAAGCCAACCTGTTCTTCAGAAGTAAGCTTAGTCGGCGTTCTTTGCTTGAATTTGGAATTGGTTATAGTCCATACAGAGTTGAAACGGATAATTTTTATTCTAACGAGTTGCAGGCCTTTATAACAGGTTCGTCTTCAGAGTACTTTAAAGGAACTACTTTATCAGCTTCTTATACAGTAGATTATTATGAGTTTACTACAGATGCTGACATTGCACCCATCGGTTTAAAAGGCTATCTGCGCTATCAATACCAGCCCGGTAAATTACTGGAAGAATATGATATTGAAGACGGCTCGTTGGTTCCAATATTCAAAACTTCAAAAAATCATTCTACAGAGTTTCATGTACGATATGGGTTCAAGCTAGCTTCCGGTCAGGCACTACAAGCCAGAGCAAGAGGCTTTGCTTATTTCAATAACCCGAATGATTCTTTTTACACTGATTATATTGGTGGGTTTCTTGGCATGCGGAGTTATCCCTATTTTGCATTAGGTGGAGACAGAACTGCGTTTACAAGTCTCTCATATTTTGTACCAATCTTTAAAAATATTACCAAGCAAGCAGGACCTTATACCCTTGATAAGCTGTATGCAAGAATATTTTTTGAAGCCGGAAATGCATGGAATTCACCTTTTGGAACAAGTAATTCGCTTAAAACGGGTATTGGTACAGAACTCAGATTAGCGATGAATGGATATTATCTATTTCCCTTAAAGCTTTTTGTAAGTGCTTCATATGGATTCAATGAATTTCAACTGACACTCCCTGATGAATTTGTTACAGGAACAGGAAATAATACTGTTACCTATGGCCATGAACTCCTATTCCATTTTGGATTAACTTTTGATTTCGAACTGCTATGAAAAATCTGATTTTAATATTATTTACTTCAGCCATGTTCTCTGGTGTTAACTTCGCTCAACTAAAATCCGATCTTGCCGGTAATATTGTAATCGTTGAAGAATCTTCTGTTTCAAAAAATATTTCTATCAGTGATTTTTCATTCCAACCAGCTTCTGAAGGATTCAGAGGCACATTGCAGACACAATCGGGAATTGCATTCTTATCCTCTGCTATACTGCCCGGCTCTGCGCAAGCAGCTAACGGCAAGTGGGCAAGAGCAGGAATTTATCTTGCTACCGAGGCTTTCAGTATTTTCTATTATATAAACCGAAACAATGTAGCCAAAGATCAGGAACGAGCTTATGAAGCTTTCACGCATAAAGAATGGAGCGTAGTTGCTTATGCTCAATGGCTGATTGGATATTATGATAATAATGGATTGTCACATGATAAGCTGGATCAACTCAGAACAATGGTTGGTGGTTTAAATCCTGATTTTTCTGATACAAGAAATGACTGGAGTAAGGTAAATATCAGACTTCTTCAACAGATCGAAAGAGAAACCAAATTAGTTTGTGGGAATTGTGGAAACGGAGATTTCTCACACGTTCTTCCCTCTTACGGGTCTCAACAATATTATGAATTGATTAGCAAATACTATCAGTTTGAAGGTGGTTGGTCAGATTTTTATGCTGAAAATGTTGCGGTGAATAACCCAAATTATGATTATCTCTACGATAATGAAGGCGACCTTGCTTCTCCATTATTTTTACTTGGTACTGAACGAGCCGACCGTTTTAACAATAATTATCGTCGCGCAGGGAACATTTTGAATCTATTAGTGATAAACCATGTAGTTTCAGCCTTTGACGCTCTCTTTTCTGTGAAACTGAAAAATGCCAGAGTTCAAGCTTCGGCAGATATGATGCGAGCTGATTCATTTTCACTAACCTTACACTTTTAACATCGTCTGTAATGCCGTACTTTTCGAATATGCTCAAACGGATATTCACAAGTAAAAAATTCTATTTTTCCATTCTGGGACTCGTTCTATTCGGCTCACTCTTTCTTCTCTTTTTTGATAAAGTGGTAATGCCGGGCTACACGAACTATTATGAAGGATTAACAGTACCGGATTTAACAAGACTTACTCTCGAAGAAGCTGAACAAGAGTTAATCAGCATTGGTCTCAGATATGAAGTAGCAGACAGACGTGCTAACTCTGCTTTTCCTGCAAACTATGTGATTGACCAACAACCTGCGGCCAATACTATTGTTAAGCCGAACCGAAAAATTTATCTAACAGTAAATACAGAAGTAAAACCTGTAGTTGTGGTTCCGAATGTGGTAAGTCTTTCCATTCGAAATGCTCAAATTCAATTACAAAACTACGGTCTTGAAGTAGGATCAACCAGTTACGAATCTTCCCGATTCAAAAATGTGATCTTGCGTCAATCAATCCCCCAAGGTGATACAGTTGCTAAAGGGACAACTATTGATCTTGTTGTAAGTGATGGTTTGGGTAATAAGATTGTAACTATACCTGAAATTATTGGGTTAAGGCTTCCACAAGCTCAATTAAAACTTCGTGAAGCAGGACTCCGATTAGGTGAAATACGATTCCGTCCGATTAAAGATGTTACCCCGAATACGGTTCTGGAATACACGCCAAACGTAGCTGAAATTATTGAAGGAGAAACTATAGATCTGGTTATTTCTGAGCGTTTTGAAGCTATTGAACCTGATGAAGGTGGAGTAGTGAATATTGACTCTACCGGTACTCCAATCCCAAAACAACTTCCACAACCAAATAAAAAAGACTAATGGATTTTCAACTTCCCATCTTGGCACCATCAATTCTGGCAGCAGATTTCACTCAACTTGGAAGTGATATTAAAGACTGTGTAGATGGCGGAGTGACTTGGATTCACTGTGATATCATGGATGGTCATTTTGTGCCAAATATCAGTTACGGACCAAGTATCGTGAAAGCTGCAAAAAAATCTGCTCCTGAAGCTTTTATGGATGTTCATTTAATGATTGAAGATCCCGATAAATTCGTGGATGATTATGTACAAGCCGGTGCTGATCTTATATCTGTTCATTATGAAGCCTGCCCTCATTTACACCGATCTATTCAGAACATAAAGAAGCATGGGATTATGGCAGGAGTGGTTGTAAATCCAGCCACCTCTTTATTTAATATCGAACCCATTCTTGAATATGTTGATCTGGTTTTGATCATGAGTGTAAACCCGGGTTTTGGTGGACAAAGCTTTATTGAATCCAGCTATGAAAAAATTCAGGAACTTGCTGATCTGCGAGATGCAGGTGGACATGGTTTTTTAATCGAAATTGATGGTGGTGTCTCACTCAAAAATATCGAAAAAGTAGCTGAAGCCGGGGCTGATGTGCTTGTGGCAGGTAGCAGTGTTTTTAAAGCAGACGATATTACAGCCAGAGTTAATGAGTTGATGGGTAAGCTTGAAAGCTGATAGCGAGCTTAATTTTTCTTATCTTTACTGCTTAATTCTAACTCAATTCAAAGTTCCATCGAAGACGAACGTACCCTCTTAGAACAAGTCGTGGATATTTCCGGCTCCGACCCGGTTTCACTATTCGGATTACACGACAAAAATATTCAGATTCTGGATAGATCATTCCCGGAAGTGAAGATCAATGCCCGTGGTAATCGTGTTAAAGTAATTGGCTCCAGCGAAGAAGTTGATCTGGTAAAGAATATCATTGAAGGTATGATAGGTGTTGCTGATCGCAAAGGCTCTGTTTCCGAAAACGAAGTTAAAACGCTGATCACTCTTAAATCAGGTGAAAGAAAAGCCAGAACTCCTCTTCCTAAAAATATCAAAGAAGGCGACCTGATTCTTTATACTTATGATGGGATTCCTGTTCATGCTAAAACTCCCGGACAGAAACGAATCGTTACCACATCAAACCAGAGTGATATCCTTTTTTCAATTGGTCCTGCCGGAACCGGAAAAACGTACACTTCTGTTGCTCTTGCAGTAAAAGCGATGAAGGAACAACGAGTAAAAAAGATCATCCTTGCAAGACCTGCTGTTGAAGCCGGAGAAAGTTTAGGTTTCTTACCCGGAGATCTGAAGGAAAAGATCGATCCTTATCTTCGCCCACTTTATGATGCTTTGGAAGACATGATCGAGCCCGATAAACTCGATTATTATCTCACCAAGAATATGATCGAAATTGCCCCACTGGCGTATATGCGAGGTAGAACCTTGAACAATGCATTTGTGATTCTGGATGAAGCTCAGAATGCTACTAATGCTCAAATGAAGATGTTTCTTACCAGAATCGGGTTCAATAGTCGTGCGATCATTACCGGAGATGTTACCCAAACCGATCTTCCCAGAAAACAAGAGTCAGGTTTGATCACAGTTCAGGATATTTTAAAAGATGTGGACGGAATTGATTTCGTATATCTGAGTGAAGAAGATGTTGTACGCCATAAGCTGGTGAAGGATATTATCAACGCCTACGAAAAGTTTGAATCATAACTGTTGCAAAGTATCTTAGTGACACAGTAACAAAGTAAGTGATTATGATTAAAACATTTCGAGACTTAAAAATCTGGCAGCAATCCATGGAGTTGGTGACTGAGATATATCGCGCTACATCTTCTTTTCCTGAGGAAGAAAAATACGGATTAACATCGCAGTTGAGAAGATCATCAGTTTCAATACCTTCAAATATATCTGAGGGCTTTGGAAGAAACTCTCAGGGAGACTTTAAAAGATTCGTGAACATTTCAATGGGCTCGCTATTCGAATTACAAACTCAAATCGAAGTAGCCAAAAACTTAGAATTCATCTCCAAAGAAATTTTTGAAAACCTATACGATAACTCACGAGAAATAGAGCGCATGATGAGTAGCTTTATCAGAACATTAAAATAAAAAATCCACTTTGAATTAACGGTTGCTTTGCAACTCTGTCACCTCTTACACTATGTCACTTAATAAAACATACGCAGCTGCACTTTATGAAGGTACTTTCTCGGTAGGATTAGATAAAAAATTCAATCGTATTTCTAGAGATGATAAACCTGCTAAAGGTGCACTCAAAATTTCTTTGAATCCCTTTTTGATTTCTACTCCGGATAAAAAATTTCTTTTTGATTGCGGAATCGGAGTATTTGGCGAAGACACCGGACCTCATGTTATTCGTGAAAACCTGGAAGCACATGATCTGACTGAGTTTGATATCACAGATGTCGTTTGCAGCCACTTGCATTATGATCATATTGGTGGACTGGCACACAAAGAGAATGGATATTGGGAGCTTACTTTTCCTGAAGCTAAAATCTGGGTTTCGAAAAAAGGCTGGGAAAAGGTAATGAACAAAGAAGTGTATTACGATGAAGAAAAAACGGAGTTCGTTTCTTTCATTGATGCTAAAGCTGATCTTCACTTTTTGGATGCAGAAGATGAAGCTTATCCGGAATTAAAAGTGGAAAAGATCGGCGGTCATACAGAATTTCATCAGGTTCTTCTTTTTAATGACGGAGAGAATAAGTTTATGCAAGCCGGTGATGTGATCGCTACCCGAAGCCAAGTGAATCGAAAATTTGCTGCTAAATATGATTATGACCCTAAAACCAGTCAACAGCAACGCGAACGATTGGCAAAACTGGCTTTTGATGAAGGTTATACTATTTTAGGCTACCATGACGACAGCACTCCAATTATTAAACTTACCGGTCACCACGATAAAACCGGATACACTACTGAAGCCATAGATTCTTATGTCCCTGACTGATCATATTTTTGAAATTAAAGACTTTCTTGTTGAAAAGGGATTTCCCGATAAGATCGAAGCCGTAGTAATATTAGGCTCCGGACTTGGTGATTTCGGGGATGAAATTCAGAATCAAACGGTTATTCCATATTCAGAAATTCCAAACTTTCCGCAATCGACCGTACAAGGACATTCAGGAGCTTTGATATTTGGCGAAGTGGAAGGAAAAACCACGTTAGCTTTTTCCGGCCGATTCCATTTTTACGAAGGATATGGATTTGATAAAACGGTTATTCCTGTTCATCTGGCGTATGCATTTGATGCTGATAAACTGCTGGTTTCCAATGCCGCCGGTGGTATAAACCTTGATTTCAGAGTTGGCGATCTGATGGTGATCGAAGATATCATCAAACAGAATATGGATCTGAAAGCAGCTCCTTCTTCTAAAAAGTGGTCGCTTGATCTTTATCCGGTTGCAGATCGGGTTCAACAAATAGCTCATGATGTTGGAGTAGCTACCAAGCGAGGAACCTATCTTTACGTGAAAGGACCTAACTATGAAACCAAAGCAGAGATCAAAGCTTACCGAATGATTGGTGGAGATTCGGTTGGAATGAGTACCGCTCCCGAATTGATGGAAGCTGCCCGACTTGGAATTAGATCAGCTGCTGTATCATTGATTACAAACGCGGCAGCTGGAGTAACCGATCAAAAATTAGATCACGCCGAAGTAAAAGAAGCCGCCGAAATGAAAAAAGGCGAGTTTGCTGAGTTGGTGAAGGGGTTGATTTTATCCTTTTAATTAATAAATTAACACATGGCAAAGAGAAAGGCTTTATTTACTATAGATTTAGGCAAAAATGGAGGGAGAAAAGTATTCTACACCATTGATAAAATCAAAGAATGGGTAGCAATTGAGGAACAATATTGGACATGGGTAACCCAATATAATACTATATATAATGTTGGTGCATACTATAAAAAACATTATGGTGCATTAAACGACATCAAAAAAGTTGTCAACTCTGCGAATAAGGAAACTCAAAATTTTGAAACCCAGATAAGTGATATTGAATCTAAAATTGCTCAATATTATAAAAGTGGTAGTATAATTCACTCTCTTAGTCCTAAAGCAAAATATTTAGAAGAGCTACAGAATATTAATGAAAGAGGTGCAGCACTAACTTTCTCATATTTCTATGGTAATCGAAGTAACCATATTGATTTTATTCTTGCTGCATTTGATGCTGTCTTATTTGAACGAGGGATAAAATCCACCAAATTAAATACTGATAAAAAACTATCTGAAGATTTTCTAAGTGATATTCGTGAAAATCTTTCTAAAAGCGAATCAATTTTAGATGATAAGGAGATTGGCATTAATGAAACCTCACAAGAGTTAAAATCGGTTCTCGAACAAAGCAAATCAGATGTAAGCAATCAACTTACCAAGCAAGATGAAGAATTTGAAACTCTGCTTAAAACTGCAGAAAAAAGCCTTTCTAATATCGAATCCGTTTATGATAGAAAATTAGCTATTCAGTCTTCTGTAAGATATTGGAAAGCAAAGGCTGCATCTCATAAAAGTTTTTTAACGGGTTTTTATAAGATTTTCTCTGGAGCAATTGTTTTAAGCGTAATAATTGTTTTTTTAGAAATCTGGCTCTTATTTAAAGATTATACAATTGAAACACCACCGCCATATTGGGTTGCAACCATTGTAATTCTCACAATATCTGTTTTGATATGGTTCATAAGAATTTTAGCAAAAATTATGCTTTCAAATATTCATCTTCAAACTGATGCAAATGAAAGAAGAGTAATGATTTTAACTTACCTTTCATTATTAAGGCGCGAAAATGCAATAACTGAAGATGATCGTAAGATTATACTACAAACTCTTTTTAGACCATCGGCAACTGGTATAATTAAAGATGAAAATCTACCAAGTTTCATCTGGGATAAATTTACTAGCAATTGATTCTTTGATAAACTAATTGATAGTATCAGTTTTTTTAAATACTAGCTCAATTCTTTTTTAATTCAGGGTTCTTCTAGTTCCGTAGCTCCCTGCGTAACTTGCTAATTAAAAGCCCTGCTTTTATTGAAGCAAAACCATAACCCTCGTTGATTGCACAAATCCTAATCTCAATGACTCCCCTCGGAAAGTCCAAAGAACTGTTTGGACTTTAATCTCCCCTTGAGGGGAGAATCTTGCGGTCATTAAGAATATTCAAAATTTGATTCTAAAATCTTTCGGATTTAAATAACTCTTCCAGAGTTACCCTTTTGAAATTTAATAACTGTCTCTATTCAACTCTGGAAGAGTTGGAAGTTGAGTCACTTCAGTATTCATTATTCAAAAACTCCCCACCCACTCCCACTACTCTTTTTAAAACAGCTAAACAGCCTCTGAAATGAATGTGGAAAACTTTTTCAACATTCATAAACAAATTTCTTGACACATATTATATTTTTAGGGTACATTGTGGGGTGATGTGGGAGATAGTGGGGACTACTCCTGAATCACATAATTTAGCAATCTTCAATACCTCTGAGGGAATCGTGCCTAGTTTTAAAGGACAATACGAGCATTCTATAGACGATAAAGGTCGTGTAGCCTTCCCTGCCAAACTACGCAAAAATCTCAGTCCGGACGCACAAGAAAAGTTCACGATCGTACGCGGTCAATCTGAAGAATGCCTATATCTATACCCCGAAAATGAATGGCAAGCTGTGGAAAAGAAACTTTCTACCGTAAATTCCTTCAGTAAAAAAGGCCGTTTAGTTAAAAGATATTTACTCCGTTTTGCTGAAGATCTATCCCTCGACAAGCAAAACCGTATCGCCCTCCCCTCCGATCATATCAATTATTCTGCCATAGACTCTAAAGTGGTTTTTATCGGAATGGGTGAACATATAGAAATTTGGTCCCCAGCTAAATTAGAAGAAGCCGACGAGAATGTAAGCGCTGAATCAATAGAAGAAATCTTTGAGCAAGTGCTCGGAGGAGATCTCGAAAATGATGGTGATTGAGATGACTACATACCACGAGCATATTCCGGTAATGCTAAACGAATGTATGGAAGGCTTAATTACCGATGAAAACGCTATATATATAGACGCTACACTTGGTGGCGGTGGACATTCAAAAGAAATTCTTGCTCGTCTTGGCAAAAATGGAACGCTTTATGGCATCGATCAGGATGATGAAGCTATTGCTGCAGCCACAGCTCGCATCGGCGAAGATGAACGTTTTAAAACGATAAAAGGCAATTTCGGCTATCTGTCAACACTTCTACCTCCCCCTGTAAAAGGACAGGTAGCCGGAATCCTACTTGATCTTGGAGTTTCAACGCATCAGATCAAAGAAGCAGAACGTGGATTCAGTTTTCAGGAAGATGGTCCTCTTGATATGAGAATGGGGAATCTTTCAGGTGTTTCGGCTTATCAGGTAGTTAACAATTATGATTATGAAACACTTCGCGACGTTATCTTCCATTATGGTGAAGAGCGTGCTAGTCGTCAGATCGCCAAAGAAATTATCAATAACAGACCTATTGAAACTACCGGTGAACTTGCAGCTATTGTAAAGGAATTGGTTCCTGCTAAATTTGCTGTGAAATCGCTGGCAAGAGTTTTTCAGGGAATACGAATTGAAGTAAACCGTGAATTAGATGTTTTAAAAGACGTTCTAACTCAATCATTAGAAGTTTTAAAGCCAGGCGGTCGCATTGTGGTGATGTCTTATCATTCACTGGAAGATCGTATTGTTAAAAAATTCTTTAAAGCCGGAAATCTGGACGGAAAGCTCGAAAAAGATTTCTACGGCAACATAATTTCCCCACTAAAAGCTGTCAATCGACAGATCATAACCCCTTCAGCCGAAGAGGTTGCTAAAAACCCCGCTGCCCGGAGCGCTAAACTCCGGATAGCTGAGAAAAACAGCGGAGGTAGTCAATGATCGTGCAATCCCCACTTAAAAAGCGCGAAACCCGACCTAACCTCCGTAAAGTTCCTTTACCTGACATAGAATCCCCATCTTCATCCCCAAAAGGAAAAAGATCTTCAGGTAAAAAAGCAGGAAAGTCGGTGAGAAAAACTATTCGGGATATTAAGCCCTGGAAAGTGATTCTTACAACTATTGCTATAGGTGTATTCGGATTTCTGTACCTGACACATGTTTTTGCTACACAAAAGTTGTTAGAAGAAGTCCAAAAGCTCGAAAGCGACTACAATAAAGTGCGTACTCAACATGATGCTTTAAAATTACAGTATGACCGCATGGTTGGTCCGGCTGAAATCTACGAAAAAGCAGAAAAAGCCGGTTTTATAAACGGTGGTCCTGCTGATAAACTGATCGAGGTTAAAAAGTAGATGACTGAAAGAACTTCCATATTAAGCAGGATGTTTTTGGTGTTTGGACTACTGTTGCTCATACCTTGTGTATTGGCTTTTCAATTAGTCCGCATCAATTATCTGGAAGGCGAAGAGTTACGTTTACTTTGGAGTAAACAAGCGATCGATTCTATTCCTATCCCCGCACAGCGCGGAAATATCTATGATGCTAACGGAACCTTGCTTGCTACTAATGCTGCTAATTACCTGATCGCGTTGGATCCTAAAGTAAAAGATGCGAGTGGAAAATCAGTTACACAAGAGCAGATTAACCAATTAGCAGTTACTTTAGCTAAACAAACCAATCAGTCTCCATCTTACTTCAAGAAAAGAATTAGTGATGCTCCTTCACATTCACAGTATATCATACTTGCAAAGAATTTGTCTCCTGTTTCAAGAGATGCCGTTCGCGAATTAGATATAAAAGGAGTCATCATTGAGGAGAGTTTCAGCAGAAAATACACCTTTGGTTCTCTGGCTGCTCATTCTTTAGGTTTTGTAAATCATAATATGGATGGCAAAACAGGCCTGGAAGCCTATTATGATACAGAGTTAAAAGGTGAAAATGGAGTTCAGCAAGTTCGTCGTGACCCAAGAAATCAAATTTCTGCTTATGTAGGAGCTCCAAAGAAACTTCCGGAAAATGGTCATTCCATCCACACCACTATCGACTCATACATTCAGGCTATTCTGGAAGATGAGCTAAAGAAAGGTGTGGAAAAGCATCTTGCTGAATACGGAACCGGAATTATTATAGATCCTAAGACCGGAGCCATTAAAGCAATGGCCAACTATCCGACTTATGATCCGAATTATCCGGGCAGTAACGAAAATGAAAACCGAAGAAATTTTGCCATTTCTGATATGGTGGAACCGGGTTCAACCTTTAAGTTGGTGACTGCGATCGCAGCTGTGGAACAAAACAAGGTAGATTTTGATGAAATTTTTGAAACTCCTGAATCCGGCGAAGTGCAAATTCATGGATTAACTCTCCGTGATCACGACCCGCTTGGAAATATGACTTTTCAGGAAGTCATTCAGAAATCTTCCAATGTGGCTACCGCCGAAATTGCCATGAGGTTAAAACCTGAAGTTTTTTATCAATATGCCAGAAATCTGGGTTTTGGTGCTGAAACGAATATTGATCTTTCCGGTGAAGTAGCCGGAATTCTGAACAAACCCTATGACTGGAGTTTGGTAAGTCTTCCATGGATGAGTCATGGATACGAAGTTTTAGCCACTCCTTTACAAGTAACTCAGGCTTATGCTGCTTTTGCTAATGAAGGAATGTTAATGCGTCCTTATCTGGTCGACAAAATTGAAGATCAAAATGGTAATGTTGTTTTGGATAACACTCCGGTTGAAATTCGTCGTGTAGCCAGAAAGAAAACACTTCAGAAAATACTTCCGATTTTTGAAAGCGTGGTAACAGATTCCGGAACCGGAGAATGGGCGCAGATCGATGGATTGAGAATTGCCGGAAAAACAGGTACGGCTAAAAAAGTATATCAAGGGCGTTATTCTAATAAATATCTCGCCTCTTTTGTAGGGTTTTTCCCAACCGAAGATCCAAAGTATGTTTGCCTGATCATGTTGAATGAGCCAAAAACCAGCGGATACGGAGGTTTTACTGCGGGTCCTATTTTCAGAGAAACCGCAAAAAGAATTGCTGGTTTAGATGGCGATATACAACGAAGTATGTTACCACAAGAAGAACCTGAATTTATCACAAAGGCTCCTTCATTCATAGGTATCGGAAAAGAAGAAAGTGAAGATATCCTTAAGAAATTTGACATTCCTTATAGCATTGAAGGAAAATCAGGGTATGTAGTTTCACAAACTATTGAACCGGGCAGCCCTCTTCTCGGAAAAGACGAAATTATTCTCACTTTATCGGAAACCTATTTACCTGTTGACAGTTCGAAGGTTAAAGAAGGCTTTGCAGAAGTTCCCGAACTTCGAGGAATGAGCATGCGTCAGGCAACCACCATTTTAGCGGAACTTGGATTAGATGTTAAAACTTACCGTTCCGGCACTGTTGAACGACAGTTTCCAAAAGCAGGTGATATGATGAGACTTGGCAGTTCTGTTACCATTCGTGGCAAAGCAAAATCACTTGAACTTGTAGCCATGGAGGATAGAGATTGAATACACATGATCTCATAGAATTTATAAATCCTTTAAACACTTCCCGTTTTAAACCGGAAGGTGAGGTTGGTCCGCTTATTCAGGATTCACGTCAGGTTACAGAAGGCTCTGTTTTCATAGCCATACGAGGCACTGAAGTAGATGGACATATGTTTTTGGAAGATGCCATCCATCGCGGAGCAAAAGTAATTATCTGTGAAGAATCTTATTACACTGATGCTGAAGTTTGTGTGATTGAAGTTGAAAATACACGATCATTGATAGGACCTTTAGCTCAAAAAATGGCCGGGAACCCTGGTGACCAACTAAAGATCATCGGAATCACCGGCACAAACGGTAAAACTACTACTGCTACTTTAGTATACCAGGCACTTACCAAACTCGGCGAGAAAGTTTCTCTTTTAGGAACTGTGGAGAAAAAGATCCTTACAGAATCATTAGATAGCAAATTAACTACTGCTGACCCAATAGAGCTTGCTGCCGACATGAAAAAGATGGTTGAAGCAGGCTCAGAGTATTTGGTTATGGAAGTGTCTTCTCACGCTCTTCATCAAGCAAGAGTCGGAGGTTTTGATTTCAAAGTAGCAGCCTTTACTAACCTTTCGCAGGATCATCTCGATTATCACGAGACTATCGAAGAATATGCCGCTGCTAAGAAAATTCTTTTTGATGGATTGAAACCGGAATCATCTGCAGTAATCAACATGGATGATTCTTATGGGGCTTTTATGGCTGATAGGGTCTCCGCTCAAATTTCAGAACTTTCATTCGGAAAAAATGCCCAAGTCTTAAGTAATTCTACACAAGGGCTAAAAATTTCAGTCGATGGATCTGAGATTTCTTCGTCATTGGTGGGACATTTCAATGCGTTTAATCTGGCTGAGGCTTTTATGATCTGTAACGAACTTGGTCATGACAAGCAAAGAATTGCTTCAGCACTTTCATCTGTGCCGGGAGCTCCCGGAAGAATGGAATCTGTAAGTTTAGATTCAGAAACAGAACTCCCGAAAGTTATCGTTGATTACGCACACACGCCTCATGCGCTTGAAAATGTTCTAAAAACATTATCAGAGTCTCGTATACCGAACCAATTTATTTACTGCGTTTTTGGTGCAGGAGGAGACAGAGATTCAGGCAAGAGACCGAAAATGGCAAAAGCAGCTTCAGAATTTGCTGATGAAATCATTGTAACCAGTGATAATCCAAGAACTGAAAACCCTGATCTGATCATCGCCGATATTTTGCAGGGATTTGAAAATACTGACAATGTTGTAACCATCACTTCCCGAAAAGAAGCCATTTTTAAAGCTATCGAACTGGCTTCATCAAATGATATCATTCTTATTGCCGGAAAAGGACATGAAGATTATCAGGAAATTGACGGAAAACGATATCCTTTTGACGACCGATTAGTTGCAAAAGAAGCTCTCGAACTTAAAGCCAAAGGAGGATTCTGATGCTATACGAATTATTCTCCTGGCTTGATACTGCATTTGACTTCCCGGGCGCCGGAGCGTTTGAATATATTTCCACAAGGACGGGTTTGGCCGCTGTTACATCTGTGATCATAAGCCTGATCATAGGAAGAAGAATTATCAAATGGCTGAGCAACATGCAGCTTAAGGAAGTGATCCGTGAGGACATTGGTCTGGATCATCACCAAGCTAAAGCCGGAACTCCATCAATGGGTGGAGTCATTATTCTGCTGGCAGTGATCATACCTTCTATCCTATTCATGAAAATGGATAGTGTATACGCCTGGCTTATTGTATTTGTGATAATTGCACTAGGGCTTGTTGGTTTTGTGGATGATTACATCAAAGTTGTGAAGAAAGACAAAAGTGGACTGGCCGGACGATTTAAGATAGTTGGTCAAGTCGGAGTTGGAATTGTTGTTGGAGCTGTATTGTATTTCCATCCTGATTTTGCTGATGTGAATACGCTTTCAACCGTTCCTTTCCTCAAAAACGTGAATATTGATTACGCTTTCTTTGGAGAAGACCTCGGCTGGATGATATTTATTCCTGTTGCTGTTTTTGTGATAACTGCAGTAAGCAATGCCACTAACTTAACAGATGGCCTGGACGGATTGGCTTCCGGCGTTTCTGCGATCTGCGGGTTTGTATTCGCAATTTTTGCTTATGTATCCGGAAGAACTGACTTATCTGGATATTTAGACATTATGTACTTACCGGGTGCAGGTGAACTCACTATTTTTTGCGCTGCACTAATCGGTGGTTGTATGGGATTTTTATGGTATAACACCAATCCGGCATCTGTATTTATGGGCGACACAGGTTCTTTGGCACTTGGTGGTGCTTTTGGAGCTTTGGGGCTGATGCTTCATAAAGAGCTGCTCCTCCCCTTCATTTGCGGTGTATTTTTCTTTGAAACGCTTTCTGTGATCATTCAAACTACCTACTTCAAGTACACTAAAAAGAAGTATGGCGAAGGAAAACGAGTGTTCTTGATGACTCCGATCCATCATCACTTTGAGAAAAAAGGATGGTCGGAACAAAAGATCGTAGTTCGATTCTGGATCATCACGGTGATGCTGGGAATTTTGAGCCTTCTAACATTGAAGATCAGATAATGGATGTAGCTAACAAACATATCGTTGTTATTGGTGCCGCCAGAAGTGGTATTGCTGCTGCTATTCTTCTTAAGACAAAAGGAGCTGATGTTTTTGTGTCTGATTATGGAATCATTAAAGAAGACTGGAAACAGAATCTTGTAAATGCCCAAATCGATTTTGAAGAAAACGGACATTCGGACAAAGCAAAACAAGGTGACTTTGTAGTATTAAGCCCTGGGGTTCCAACAGAATCACCATTAGTTCAGTTTTATCTGAATGAAGGGAAAAAAGTCTACTCAGAAATTGAAGCAGCAAGTTGGTTCACGGATCAAAGAATTATTGCAACTACCGGAAGTAATGGAAAAACTACCGTTACTAACTGGTTGGATCATGTTTGGAAAACAGCTAAAAGAGATCATTCTGTTTCAGGAAATATAGGAGTAGCTTTTTCAGATGTTGTTGATGGCTCAGGTGGCGACTTCATACTTGAGATCAGCAGCTTCCAGCTTGATCATATTGACACATTCAAGCCAACAATAAGTTTGTTGCTGAATATCACTCCGGATCATTTAAACAGATACGGTAACAGTGTTGAAGCTTATGCTGCTTCAAAATTCAGAATTACAGAAAATCAGACGGACGAGGATTGGTTCATATTCAATTATGATGATCCGATCATAAAAAGCCACGTGGAATCGCTTCAGAAAAAAGAAGACGCTCCAAAGTTATGGGCTTTTTCATACAACAATGAAGTGCCGGAAGGTGCTTTTGTACGCGACGAACATATCATCTTCAAATTCAACAACAAGGAAGAAACGCTTATGCCGGTATATGAAGTAGGCCTTAGTGGAAATCACAACTTGAACAACGGATTAGCAACGGCTTTAGCTGCTCGTGCGGCTGAAATTAAAAACGAAGCTATTCGCGAAAGTCTTCAATCTTTCATGGGCGTTGAACATCGTCTTGAGAAAGTAAAAGATGTCGACGGCGTGAAATATGTAAACGACAGCAAAGCTACTAATGTAAACGCAGTTTGGTTCGCTTTAGACAGTTTTCAAGTTCCAATGACATTGATTCTCGGTGGACGAGACAAAGGAAATGATTACAGCGAAATCGTTGATCAGATCAAAGAAAAAGTTCATACGATCATTGCAATTGGAGAATCAAAGGATCGGGTTGAAGATCAACTGGGTGAAGTGGTTCCAAACTTTGTAAAAGCTGAAAGTATGATGAAAGCTGTTCGTGCAGCTCAAAAAGTAGCGAAACGAGGAGAAGTTGTTTTGCTGAGTCCTGCATGCGCATCATTTGATATGTTCGACGATTACGAGCACAGAGGAAAAGTATTTAAAGAAGAAGTTTATAAGCTCTGAAGAGCTAAATGACAAAACCCAAACAACAAATGACAAACAAATTTCAAATACCAAACGCTGAAAATCCCAATGAGGGGTTAACTGTGATTTGCTATTTGAACATTGAAATTTACGAGTGATATACACGAGTCCACATAGCAACCTCTCTAATATCATCGGCACCAGCCCGGAAGATATTGATAACCGTAAGCAAGGCAGCGATCGCTTTTTGTTGATGGCCGTTGTTGCGCTTATGATGTTCGGTGTACTTGCCGTGTATTCTTCTATTGCTTACTTCGCTGAATCTAAGTCTACAACTGCATTTACTTTGATCACAGGACATATCATAAAACTTGGAATTGCTTTTGTTGTAATGCTGATCGTTTCGAAGATCAATTATCACACTCTGGCAAAATTCAGCCGTATTGGTATGGTAATAAGTTGGGTGCTTCTTGTAGCTGTTCTGATGTTTGGAACTGAACAATTTGGAGCAAAAAGATGGCTAAACCTTGGTGGTTTTACATTCCAGCCGTCCACAGTAGCAACGGTAGCTCTTCTGCTTCATATCTGTGTACTTCTCTCTGAAAAACAGGATTACGTCAAAGACTTCAAAAGAAGCTTTATTCCTATTATGGTTTGGGTAAGTATTACCTGTGCATTGATCGGTGTTCAGGATTTCAGCAGTGCCGGAATTCTATTCGGAATTTGTCTGATCGTAATGTTTATAGGTCGAGCCAGTACTTTGCAGTTGGGAACTCTTGTATTGATCGGATTTTTTGGCGGGATGTTACTCCTGAATCAATCTGAGAATCGTCAAAGCAGGATTGATAATTACATCACACAGGTTAAAGATATTGAAAGTACTAAGATCCTTCAGGGGTCGGGATATCAGGCACAGCAGGCACATATTGCTATCGCCAAAGGAGAATTTTTTGGAGTTGGAATAGGTAAAAGTTCACAACGTGACTTCCTCCCTGCTCCTTACAACGATTTCATTTTCGCAATTATAGCCGAAGAATACGGAATTTTCGGTGCGATGAGTTTGATACTCATTTTCACTCTTATTTTGTTCCGTGGAGTGGTTTTCATTTCCAAAAATGCAGAAGACACTCTTGGTTCTCTTCTGGCAATTGGCTGTACACTCACTATCGTTTTATATGGATTTGTAAATGCAGCTGTGGCAAGTGGATTACTTCCTGTAACCGGACTTCCAATGCCATTTGTAAGTTACGGCGGTACCAGTATGCTTTTTGCAGGATTGATGGTAGGAATCTTATTGAATATTTCGAAACATCATAAAGATCGGAGGACTATGTATTATGGATAATCCGAGAATCTTAATTGCTGCAGGTGGAACCGGTGGACACGTGTATCCCGCAATTGCTATTGCTGATGCTATTAAAAACGAAAATGCTGACTCTGAGATCTTATTTATAGGGACCAAAGATCATATGGAATGGAAAGCTGTTCCAAAAGCCGGTTATAAGATCAAAAGTGTTTGGATCAGTGGGTTTCACCGAAGACTTACTTTAAAGAATATGCTGTTCCCATTAAAACTTGTGACGAGTATAGTTCAAAGTTTTGGAATAGTGAGCTCTTTCAAACCTCAGGTTATGGTTTCTTGTGGTGGATATGCTGCCGGGCCGGTTGGCTGGGTTGCAGGAAAGCGTGGAGTGAATGTGGTGATTCAGGAGCAAAACAGCTTCCCCGGAGTCACAAACCGAATGCTTGCTAAGTTCGCATCCAGAATATTTACAGCTTTCAAGGAAGCAGCGAAGTATCTGCCTTCTGATAAGATCGTGGAATCAGGAAATCCAACCAGAAACACTTTGGATAAGGTCGAAAAGAAGGTTGGACTCAACTCCTTCAACTTTGATGACTCTAAACCGGTATTGATGGTTCTTGGAGGAAGTGGTGGAGCAAGATCGATCAATGAAGCGGTAAAAGAAAACCTTGATAAACTATCAGGTCTACAGGTGATCTGGCAGTGCGGAAGCCGGTACATCGATGCTTTGATGAAAGAAGTTGACTTAGAGAACAACAAGAATATTCGTTTAACAGCCTTCATAGACAACATGCCTGAAGCTTATGCTGCTGCCGACCTGATCGTTAGTCGCGCAGGCGCAAGTTCATGTTCTGAATTTATGATGACAGGAAAACCCAGTGTATTGATTCCTTCTCCAAATGTAGCCGGAGATCATCAAACACAAAACGCACAAAGCATGGTTGATGCCGGAGCTTCTGAATTATTGAAAGATATCGACGCAGTAAATGCTTTACCTGAACTGGTTCATTCATTGATCAAGAATCAGGAAAAATTGAAGGAAATGAACAAAGCTGCACTAAGGTTGGGAAAACCGGACGCAGCTAAGATGATCGCAAAAGAAATTTTAGAACTCGCAAAATCGAAGAACAGTTGATGGAAAACAGAATTCAAACACAACCCGTATTTGGACGAACCAAACATATTCATATGGTTGGAATCGGTGGAATTGGTATGAGCGGGATGGCTGAGATCTTGATACAAAGAGGTTATAAAGTAACCGGTTCTGATGGCGCTTCGAATGAAACTACAGACCGTTTGAAAGAACTTGGTGCTACTATTTATCAAGGACACGCTCCTGAAAATATTGAAGGCGCCGATGTTGTGGTTTATACCAGTGCAGTTAAAGCAACTGAAAACGAAGAAACAAAAGCTGCTTTAGAAAATCGTATTCCTACTATCAAAAGAGCGGAAATGCTCGCTGAATTGATGAAGATGAAGTTCGGAATCGGTGTAGCTGGAACTCATGGAAAAACTACTACAACTACCATGATCGGTCACGTGACTCAGGACGGAAATTATGATCCGACTATCATGGTTGGCGGAAAAGTGCATAGTTTTGATAAAACCAATGCTGTTGTAGGTAAAGGTGATGTGATCGTTGTTGAAGCAGACGAGTTTGACAGAACATTCCTTCGCCTCACTCCTTCTATTGCTATTATTACCAATATTGAAGCGGAACACTTAGACATCTACGATGATCTGGAAGATGTGAAAGGTGCGTTCATCGATTATGCTAACAAAGTTCCTTTTTACGGTGCTGTAATTGTTTGTCTGGATGACCCGAATGTTCGAAGTATTCTTCCTGATCTGGAAAGAAGAATTATCTCTTATGGATTAAGCCCTCAAGCTCAGGTTCGTGCTGTTGATATTCAAATGAATCAATTTACCAGCACTTTTACGGTGATGAATGATGATCAAAAACTTGGAGTAATCACTTTAAAAGCTCCAGGCGATCATAATGTGAAAAATGCCCTGGCTGCGGTAGCTACCGGAATTGAGCTAAATATTGATTTTAAACTGATCAAGCAAGGATTGGAACGCTATCAGGGTGTGTTCAGAAGATTTCAGAAGAAAGTTGAAGAACAAGGCGTGATGGTAATCGATGACTATGCTCATCACCCAACAGAAGTTGCTGCAACTTTGAACGCAGCTCGCAAAGGTTGGCCTGATAGAAGAATTGTGGCTGTTTTCCAACCTCACTTGTATTCCAGAACTCAGGATCTGTATAAGGAGTTTGGTCTTTCATTTTCTGATGCAGAAGTATTGGTGATCACAGATGTATATCCATCCAGAGAAAAACCAATTGAAGGCGTAACCGGAAAACTGATCTCTGACACTGCTGAACAATACGGTCACAAGAATGTAATCTATGTTGAGGACAAAGCAGATGTAACGGAAACTCTTAAAGAAATTTCAAAAGCCGGAGACATCATAATAACCATGGGCGCCGGAGATATTTATAAATATGGCGAAGAATTCGCTAAAGAATTGGAAAGCGGAAACTATAAAACAGGAGCTAAATAGTTAGTGTCCGTCAACAGCACACATAGCGACGTGAAAAAGAGTAAGCTTCTCCCCTGGGCAACAGCGATCATGCTGGTTGTTGGAGTTGCTGTACTTGCGGCTGTCTATTGGAACAGAAATGTGACTGTTGATGAATTGTCATTTTCCGGAAATGTAATTACAGAGATCGAAGTACTGACAGAAGCTGCAAATGTAGAATTTGGAGTTCATCCCGACAGTCTGGATCTGAGTGTGATCGTTGAACGTATTGAAAAAGTAGATTATGTAAAAAGCGCGACTCCTTACATAGAACCAAATGGCGATCTGAATATTGAAATTACAGAACGAACACCTGTTGCATTACTTATTAAAGATGAAAAAAGAGCTTATGTAGATGCTGAAGGAGTAAAACTTCCGATTTATGAAAATAAGACGTTTGATCTGCCTTTGGTTTATGGGTTTGATGCTTCCACAGGTTCTGACACACTTAAAAGTGAAGCTTTCAAACAAATAAGCACTTTTTTAACGGAAGCAAAGCAAAATAAATTTGGATGGATGACCATCAGCGAAGTGGCTTACAACAAAGAAGAAGGCGTTGTAGCACTAAGCCAGGAAAACGGAGTAAAGCTTTTATTCGGAAGTAATGACTTCCGAATCAAGCTTGAAAATTGGGAAGCTTTTTACACGGAAGTAATTCGGGTGAAAGGAATCCAAACCATGCAACAGGTAGATCTCAGATTTACCAACCAAGTGGTAACAAGGGAAGGATAAGATATGAACATCAATCAATTTCATATAGAAAAAGCTTTTTCTCTTTTAAGAGATCCAGGAACCCACCCCTCAATCCCCTCCGGTGGAGGGGAAGCTCTTTGGTCTAAATCAGAGAAAGAGCAACGAGTTTCTCCTCCAGGGAGGAGATTAAGAGGAGGGTCAGGAAATACAGGTTCCACAAAAAATCTGCAATCAATTTTAGCAATCAACAAACAAAGCGGTATCAATAATGTCTGAACAAGAAAATATCATGGTCGGTCTCGATATTGGGACTACAAAAATTTGCGCAATCGTTGCTTCTATCGAGCACGAAAGAATCAACATCCTTGGAGTTGGTAAAGCTCCCAGCGACGGTTTAAATCGTGGCGTGGTTGTTAACATTGATAAGACCGTAAACGCAATCAAGGACGCCATCGCACAGGCAGAACTCGCTTCGGGAATTCAGGTGAATTCTGTGAATGTAGGTATTGCAGGCGATCACATTCGAAGCATGCGTAGTAAAGGTGTGATCACCATTAACAACAAAGACAATGAGATCACCGCTCATGATGTAGAACGTCTTTTAGAAGACTGTCAGCGCATTATGTTGCCTACTGATCAACAAATTCTTCACGTAATCCCTCAGGAGTTTGTGGTTGATGGACAGGATGGCATCAGTGATCCGGTTGGAATGAGTGGAATGCGGATGGAAGCTGAAGTTCACATCATTACCGGACTCGTATCAGCAGCAAAGAATATTTACAGATGTGTGGAAAGAGCAGGTTATCAGGTAGCAGACATTATCCTTGAGCCTCTCGCCTCTTCATATTCCGTTCTTGATCAGGAGGAGAAAGAAGCCGGAGTTGTATTGGTGGATATAGGAGGTGGAACTACAGACGTAGCCATTTTCCAGGATAATACCATCCGACATACAGCGGTTATCGCAATTGCAGGACAAAAAGTAACGGACGATATCCGACTTGGATTAAGCGTGCTCGACGATCAGGCGGAAACACTGAAAAGAAAGCATGGCGAAAGTTATGCGGACATGATCCAGGAAGACGAAGTGATCACCGTTCCGGGAATTGCAGGACGTCCACCAAAAGAAATTACAAAAAGCATTCTTGCTAAGATTATACAGGCAAGAATGGAAGAAATCATGGAAATAGTTGGGATCGAGATCAAACGCAGTGGTTACTCTGAAGCACTTAGTGCTGGAGTAGTTCTTACTGGCGGCGGATCATTGATCAAGAATATTTGTCCACTGGCTAACGAGATCTTAGGAATAGATGCCAAGATCGGGATTCCCTTGGGAATAACAGGCGGCTTAGTGGAAGAAGTAAACAGTCCAATTTACGCTACAGGTGTTGGTCTTGTAGTTCATGCTCTAAAAACAGGCATGGGCAACAATCAAACAATGATGCCATCATCACAAAAAGGCGGAAAAAATATGGAACAGGTGATGAACAAGATCGCCGACCGTATGAAAAGTTGGTTCAAAGAACTTTAGCAAACAGCAATCATCTACAAAAAACAATCCAGTAAATAAATACAAAAACAAGGAGTAATCATGGCTAACCATAATACTCGATTCTTTTTCGACGAACAAAGCCAGGAAAACGCAAAGATCAAAGTGGTCGGCGTAGGCGGCGGTGGCGGAAACGCAATCAACAATATGATAAATATGGGTCTCGATAGTGTGGAATACATCGCACTTAATACCGATGCCCAGGCACTGAAAAACAGCCAGGCTGATGTAAAAATTCAGGTTGGAACCTCACTTACTAACGGTTTAGGAGCAGGAGCTCGTCCGGAAGTTGGCAGAGAAGCGGTTGAAGAAAACCGACACGAAATTGAAGAAGCCATCGAAACTGCGGATATGATCTTCGTGACTGCAGGAATGGGTGGCGGTACCGGAACGGGAGGCGCACCTGTAGTTGCAGGAATGGCTAAACGTAAAGGAATTCTTACCGTAGGAATTATTACTACTCCATTCGATTGCGAGGGTAAGATCCGTAAGAAATTTGCACTCGAAGGAATCACCGAACTTAAAAAGAACTGTGATACGGTCATCGTTATTCCAAACGAACGACTTCTGGACATCGCAGACGAAAACACCACATTAATGGATGCTTTCGCTCTGGCAAATGAAGTTTTATATAACGCAACGCGCGGTATCAGCGACTTAATTCTAATGCCCGGCTTGATCAATCTTGATTTTGCAGATGTTAGAACTACGATGACCGATGGTGGAGCGGCGATCATGGGATCCGCAACGGCCGAAGGTCCTGACAGAGCTGAAATTGCAGCTCGTTCTGCTATTAACTCACCGTTATTGGATGGCGTTAGTATTCGCGGAGCTCGTAGTGTTCTTGTTAATATCAGCGCAGGTTCTGCTCTTGGTATGCGCGAGACAACGACTGCAACCAGCATTGTTCAGCAGGAAGCAGGTGACAACGCAGAGATCATCTTAGGTACTGTTCTTGATGAAACATTTACTGATGAGATCAGAGTTACGGTAATTGCTACAGGTTTTGATCTTGCCGAAGACAGAACTACTGCGAAAGTTGCTCCGAACGCTACTGCTGGTTTAAACAAAGCAGCAGAAAACGCTTTAAATAATCAGCAGGTAAAACCACAAGGAGTTCCAAGTAGAATTGCTCGTACTCCTAGCGATTATTACAAAGGAGAAGGAAATCTTAAGAAATTGGATACGCCTTCTTACCTGCGCCGAGATCTTTCTGTTCGACAAGAAGAACAGGAATCTGAAGAGGAGCAGGAAAGTTATCGCGCTGAAGAGCCTAAGCAAGAAACGAAAAGTAGAGATAATATCGCTCCGTTCCAAAGCAGAACAGAGCGTATTCAAAAAGACGATTCTGATCAGCCCGCATTCTTGCGCAAGATCATGGATTGATCTGTTTTTGGTTTACTGATTCTATGAGTTGCCTTGGAAAGGTGTCTCTTGAATCATGATTTTTTTACTGGATTATAGTTGCTGCTCACTTTTGGTGAGACGGCTATAGATTGCTAACAACAAGAGAAGCCTCTGGATAAGGGGCTTCTTTTTTTGATCGCTGATTTCGCTGATTTCTTCTCATCGGGCTAGCGCCCATGCTCGTTTACTTTATTCCCCATGTTCGTACCAATTCAATATCCTCTCACTATGAACGAATGTGAGAAGTCTAAAAATTCAGATTCAAAAAGACAACCCTTAGATGTCTCCCTTCGGTTCGACATGACAGAGCCGAGTTTGTCATTTCGAGATGAATGAAGGCACAGCCTGAATGACCGAGAAATCTAACAATCTACTGAATTGCATCGACTATCTTTAGATTTCTCAAATGCGTTCGAAATGACAAAGGCCTTGTTATATTAATCCGACCCTAAAGGGTCTCCTTGTTTAAGGCTTTAACAAAAAAGACGTTCCCTTATGACTAAGAAGCCAAATTCACTTTGTCACTCAGTCACATTCCCCACTCTGTCACTTCTTCAACCCCAACCAAGCATTTCTTCTCTCCACCTCTTTTCTACCAGCATTTTCATCAAGAGTAGTTTGTAGTGTTTTGGAAGCTTCCAGAGTTACATCGAAGGTTTTTTCTTGTCCCCATCTTTCGATGACTACTTTAATTACATCGCCCGGTTTGTGATTTGCTAAGATCTCATCCACGTTTTCTACGGAATTCATGTCCGTTCCTGAAATAGAAATAAACACATCTTCTGATTCTATTCCTGCTTTGTAGATCGGACTTCCAACCGTTGCGTTTGAAGTCATTTTCCATTCATCATTTCGCTTTCGGATGGTTTCGCCTAAACTTGCCTTGTTCGGTTCTGCTAATTCAAGCTTCACTCCTACTTTCGCAAATAATGATTCGTAATCAGGAAGTTTGCTGTCAAAGATATAATTCTCAAAATAGTTGTCAGCGAATTCTTTTCCGGCATATTCTGCCAAAGCATCCTGAAGATCTTTAACCGTGTACGGAACTTCTGTCTTGCCGTATTTCATCCAAACGGATTTCATAAAGTCGTCGAGGTTTAGTCCTTTGTCTAAAGTTCTGAGAGAAAGATCTAATCCCAATCCAAGTACACTTCCGTAAGTATAGTATGACACAAACGTATTTGATCGATTTACCGGATCTACTGATCGCGCCGCATCTACAAACGGAGCCTGGTAACTCATTTCGATCGGATTGAAGTAATTTCTTCCCGGAGAATTGATCACATAATTCAGTCCACCGTCCAATCCTTCTACATATTGCTTATCCGTTCTGATATCAGCTCTGGCAAGCGTCAAGCCTGTATAATAGCTCGTAAATCCTTCTGCGAACCAAAGTTCACCGCTCATATTCGCTTCTTCAAAATCGAATGGTTCCAGACTGGCCGGACGGATTCGTTCTACATTCCATGCATGAAAAAATTCATGAGAGATAGTTCCGATACTGGTTTCTCCCAAAGGTCGATCTAGTGGTTTAGAACTTACCACATAGGTAGAATTTCGGTGTTCCATTCCGTCACCACTGGCATTGGGCATATAGCAAGACAAGAATGTATATTCGCCATAATCGAACTTCGGCATCACCCCATAAATATCTCTCTGCGCTTTTACGATCGCCATTACCTTCCCAAAATATTCATCCACTTCTTTATCTGAAGCCGGAGTGTGTAAAGCCAGTCGGATATTCTGTCCGTCTACTTTTTCCTCACGGAAATGCATATCTGCAATTTCGGTCGGACTGTCTAAAAAGTACTGAAGATCTTCCGCGTAATAGGTATTTCCTTCCACATGCTTTAGCTGTGTAGCAATTTCCCAGCTCAGGTCGTCTCTTTTGTTGAATGTGATCTCGATCGGACGGTATTCGTAGTTTCGTGCCCATGCAAAAGTCGCAGGCATGTTCATATGCGCATGCGTTTCGTCAATTCCGGTGTACGTCCCTCCTCCTCTGTTCGCGTATAAAGTGTAGCTGAACTTCACGGTTCCATCATGACCGCTTACATTCCATTGATGTGGATTTGGTCTGGTAATTTCCAACTCATTTCCGCTACCATCTACTGCGCTTACATTGTACACGTTCTTGGCAAATTCATGAAGTGCATATCGTCCCGGAGACGTTCTGCTCATTCTCACTTCCAGCACTTTCTTTTCTACGTTCGGAAAGGTGACAGAGATTTCTGCTTCGTGATGAACCGCATTTTCGAACGAAATTTCGTACTGATTATGGGTTTGGGCGGAAGCCACATTCGTGGCGAATATTGAATATCCAACAAGGAATAATGAATATTGAAGTGCTAGAACTTTTTTCATTGATATAATTTTTTGAATTGAACATCTGAAGATGAGGAGCTTTAAGGATTGGTGCAACTGATGTTACATCTCTTTGCTTATTGATGGTCATTATAGAGAAGTCATCCTGAAGAGGTTAAAGATCTTTGTTTTATCTTTTTTAAAAAGGTATTGAAGAACATGTAAATAGAACTCAAGCAGGATAAATCCCAACTTCCATCATCCAATCTATAGATCTAGATACTTTTTCAGGCTTAAATTTTTTCTTTTTCTTATGCCATGCATAGAGCTTTTCTGTAAGAGCTTCTTTTGATGTACTCTCTCCTTCTTTAATGGATTCGTCCCAACAATGATAAAGTGTTGCAACTAATTCGACATCATCAGTTTTCCATTTTTTAAATACGGATATCAAATGTTCAATATCGTCTTTTACTTCTTGATAGTATCTCTCATAATACTGCTGATAGGCAAGCATATTTTGCATTGGTGAAAATTCAACTTTTGTGTACTTACCTTTTTTTACTTTTTCCACTGAAAACCACTTCTGTTTCTCAAAACCAGTTTTCACTGCGTGCATAAATTTATTATCAAAAGGCCCAGCCACTTGCTTGCTATAATTTGTACTGAAATTCATTCGAGATGCTTCTTCACATAAATAAACCATTTTTTGAAACTTAACACTTCCAAACGTCCATTCATTGTGACATTCATGTGTAATACGTGCAGCAAGAACCAAACGTCTGAAAAAAGTCTGACTTTTCGTAAAACTCAGATTCATTTTTTTCGGTTTATTCAACTCCGCTAACCCTCTGTTAATATACGATTGGACATCAATATCATTGGCAAATAGGTACTCCTCCGCAACATCTTCATTATGACTAACGGCATCAGCAACATCCAGTATAATCTCGTTTATTTTACCCTTGCTCATATGTTTATTTTTTAATTACTCGATTCACAACTGTATCCAATCTTCTGATTCTATTAGCATATTCCCCTGTTGATATTTTCAAAGTCTGACAAATCTCTTTTCTGGTATATTCTTTCGAATACCTCAGATTGAAGAGCTCCAAAAGAATTGTGTTGCCATTAAGTTCAGTTTGGATGGATTTAAGTAAATTCTGCTCATCAAGCAAATCATGAATATCATTTTCTTCAACAAACGACTTTGCTACTTTCAATCCTGTTGAATCTTCATTTTCATAACCAATCTCAAATTCTTGTGACTTCTTTTTTTTGAAGTTAAATATGAGTCGTCTAAGAATATTATACTTCAGATATTTAACTAGATCAGAGTTTCTGGAAGGATCAAATTTTTCGGGTTTTTCCAGGTGCTTACTAATTGTTTCCATTGAAAAATCATAAGCCAATTCACTTCTACTCTTCTTTAGCCTGAGTGAACTGGTACCTATTAGCTTATGTGCATAAGCCATTAGCACCTTAAGTAGTTTTGTAAAGACCTCTTTTTCGGTGATGCAGTCATAATTCTGGGTTATTTTGAACCCTTTTTCATTCTCAGGTTTCATATAAATATGCTGATAACTTAAAAAAAATTACAAGTGCCCTGTAATTTTTCATTTCTCATCAGCATTTAATAGTGAGTAGTTAAATAATTAAACTTAATAATAACAAAAATATTGAAAGAATGAGTTTAAACAAGGGAAAATATTTACAACAGACACTTGAAAGCTATAAGATGAAACATGTATCTAATCTTATGGAAAAGTACATTGAGAAAAGAGAAATTGTAAAAGACGCTTTAGTAGAGAAGTTTAAAGACCAGATTGTTACGAGAGCAATAAACTCTGGATCGTATGCCAAGCATGATGCGATAAATACAAAATTTGATCTTGATGTATGTCAGCCATTTAAACATAATGCGTTTGGTACTTTGGAAGAAATGGCAGATACCATCTTTGATTTTTTCAATGAAGAATTTGAAGATGATGACCTAGTTGGGTATGCCACAAGAAAACAACGCGTATCTACTGGTATTACTTTTGTAATAGATGGTGATGAAATTCAAATGGATATTGTTCCAGGAAGAGAATTGAGTACTGATGATTATGTAGAAACAAATCGTTTGAATCTTTACGTTCGTCCAAAACTATTGGAACCAGCAAGTACAACACAAACAAACATCCAGAAGCATATTGATCTTGTAAAAGGGAAGAATTCAGAGAGAAGTATCATACGACTATTAAAGATTTGGAAAACCAACAAAAATAAGAATAGTATTAAATCCTTTTTCATCGAGCTGATTACGATCAAGGCATTTGAAAAATGCTCAGAAGTTCCTACAGGAATTTGGGAGCAACTTGAAATGGTGCTAGAGTTTATTGGGGATAATGTTAGGACTATTCGATTAGAAGATCCCGCAAACTCTAACAATGTGGTATCTGATACAATGACTGACTCAGAAAAGATAAATTTGCATTTGGATATTGAACAGATGCTCGAAATGATTGAATCATCTTCAGATAATCTTAAATCATACTTCCCAGTAAATGATGACTTTGTTGAAACAGAAGATGATGAGGATAAATCGGCAGCTGCTCTGAGTATTGCTAGATCTGGAGTAATAGCTAAACCATGGATCGGTTATTGAATGAGTCGAATAATCAAAGACATTGATTATAGTCTAAAGTTTTACCCAAAATTAAACAGGGTTCAGAAAGATGGCTTAGTTAGTGTTTCAGGTGAAATACCAATAGTTCACTCCCAAATGGGTGAAATTGACAAGTATGAAGTATTAATCAACTTCCCCAATGAATTTCCGAATTGCTTTCCCAAAGTGATTGAGACTAGCAATAAGATTCCTAGAATTGCAGATCGGCATGTCAACATTGATAATACATTGTGCCTGGCAGTTCTTCCTGAAGAGTTAGCAGTTTGTAAAAACGGGATTTCATTCAAATTCTTTTTAGATAAAGTATTAGTTCCTCATCTTGCTCGTGAGACCTATCGAGATCAAACAGGGAAATATCCAGATGGTGAGTTCGGGCATGGGTTCGAAGGAGTTTGGGAATACTATGAGGAAATACTTAGTCAAAAAAATAGGATGCTAATCATAAGCGAATTAGAACAAATAGTTTACTCTAATTGGCCAGGCAGAAATAGTGAGTGCTCATGTGGAAGTGGCATAAAGTTTAAGAAATGTCATTATCGTATTTGGAGTAAGATAATTAGACCCGGTCGTGAGTTTGTATTGAAAATATTGACACTTTTAAAAAAACAGTTAAATGAACAAAATTGATATTAAGTCCTTATTTAATGGGCTACAGAACCAGATGAATGCAATATTAAGCACTAATCGTGATTTTATTACACATTCTGGATCAAAAGGTGATTCTCTTGAAAATGCATGGATTGAATGGCTTCGTAATTATCTACCTAATAGATATAGTGTGGACAAAGCAATAGTCATAGATCATGAAGGAAATACAAGCCATCAAATTGATATTGTGATTTATGACAACTGGTATACCCCATTTATATTTTCTCAAAATGGGTTCCATTATGTTCCTGCGGAAGGAGTATATGCCGTGTTTGAGGTAAAACCAGATGTTGGAAATAGTTCAGATGGGAAGTCAAATATTGAATACGCCGGAGAAAAAATTGAAAGTGTTAGAAAATTAATTCGCACCAGTACAAATATGATTAATTCAGGGAGGAAGTTTGACCCAAGACCACTCACTAAAATTGTTGGAGGAATTTTGAGCAGCACGAATTCGTACACTCATAAAAATAACGCTACGATTGAAAGACATATAAAAGCACAAAAAGGACTGAGAAGCATAGATATTGGTTGTATTGCTGATTATGGAAGTTTCTTTGTTGATTATGAACCCTCTGAAGAAATAAAGGAAATTGGGCAGGATAAATATTTGGAATTCTATGAAAACAGAACCTTCAAAGAATTACGTTTCAGTAAACAAGAAAATTCGCTGGTTACATTCTTCATGCAGTTGACACGATATTTACAGCAAGCAATTGGTACCGTACCAGCAATTAATCTTCAAACCTATTTGGACAAGATTGATGAAACAATAGATGAAGAAATATAAACTCTATTCTTTACTTCCCCTCCAACCACGAATACGGATAACTAGGATCGTCTAGTCTCATAGCTTCTTCGGTGACATACATCGGTTTGAACGTATCGATCATAACCGCATATTCATCGGTTTCTTCAGCACCGATGCTGGCTTCTGCTTTTCCGGGATGCGGTCCGTGTGGAATTCCTCCGGGGTGAAGTGTGATACTCGCATAATCCATTCCTTTTCTGCTCATGAAATCGCCTTCCACGTAATACAGCATTTCATCTGAATCTACGTTAGAGTGATTGTAAGGCGCCGGAATAGCATCCGGATGATAATCGAATTTCCTTGGACAGAAACTACAAACCACATAATTGTGTCCACGGAAAGTTTGATGTACGGGTGGCGGTTGGTGAACACGTCCGGTGATCGGCTCAAAATCTTTGATATTGAAGATCCACGGATACAAATATCCATCCCAACCAACTACATCTAACGGATGATGATCAAAAGTATAATGATGCATTCTTCCGCCTTTCTTGATCCGTACTTCAAACTCTCCTTCTTCCTCAAAGAACAGTTGCTCTTGTGGTAAGCGGAAATCACGTTCGCAAAAAGGAGAATTCTCCATGAACTGTCCCATTTCTGATAAATAGCGTTTTGGGAAGTCGATTGGGCCGGTAGAATCTACAGTAAGCACACGATTCTTATCCGTATCAAAATTCATTTGGTAGGTCGTTCCACGCGGGATGTAAATGTAATCTCCGTATCCGAAATCCAATCGCCCAAAGTTGGTTTGCAAATGCCCTGTCCCCTCGTGAATAAATAACAACTCATCATGCTCGCCATTTCTGTAGAAATAATTCATGGCGTCGGTTGGTCGCATCACTCCGATCTGAAGATCGTTATTGAACATCAGAATTTTACGTCCGGTAATGGCATCTCCGCCTGTTGGAATATCTTTGGTCTTCAAATGACGATGACGAAGCGTTTGATCGTCTGCCGCTTTTACTTCGATCTTTGCTCCTTGCTCGATCTTGGTTACTCTCGTCGGCATATGGTAATGGTACAGCAATGAACTGTTTCCATGAAAACCTTCTGCTCCGAATAATTCTTCTGTAAACAATTCTCCGTCCGGTCGGCGAAATACCGTGTGACGTTTATGCGGGATGGTTCCTAATGCGTGGTAGTACATAATTTTGAATTAAGAATGTAGAATTAAGAATGTAGAATTATTAATCTGTTTTGTCATTTCGAAGGAGCTTGTCGACTGAGAAATCTAAAGATCGTCTTTAAAACTGATTCTTAGATTTCTCTCCCGAATTATCGGGATCGAAATGACAATTAATTCTACATTCTTAATTCTTAATTTTAAATTTCTTACAAGTTTCCTCGTAATTCTTGTTCGCGTTCGATGGCTTCGAAAAGTGCTTTGAAGTTACCTTTTCCGAATCCACGAGCACCTTTTCGCTGAATGATCTCATAAAATAATGTTGGACGATCAACTACAGGCTTCGTAAAGATCTGAAGTAAATATCCTTCATCATCTCGATCAACCAGAATTCCAAGATCAGCAAGTACATCAATGGGTTCATCGATCTTCCCTACTCTTTCTTCCAGTTCTTCGTAGTAAGTTGTTGGCACTTTCAGAAAGTCCACTCCCCTATCACGAAGTTTGGTCACGGTATCAATAATGTCGCCTGTCAATAGCGCAACATGCTGAACTCCAGGTCCTTCAAAGAAATCCAGATATTCTTCTATTTGCGATTTCTTCACACCATCAGCCGGCTCATTGATCGGGAATTTGATCATTCCTCTACCGCCTGCCATCACTTTACTCATCAAAGCGGTGTATTCGGTAGAAATATCTTTGTCATCAAAACTGATGTATTGCGTAAAACCCAAAACATCTCTGTAAAAAGCTACCCAGGTATCCATTTCACCTAATTCTACGTTTCCTACACAATGATCCACAAACTGAACTCCAACAGGTTCGGTGCTAATCAGACTTTCTTTAGCAACAAATTTCGGAAAGAAAATTCCGTCGTATTCCGTTCTGTTAATGAAAGAGTGAATTACATCTCCGTAGGTTTTGATCGCTGCTTTTCTGATCGTTCCGTCGCCATCAGTTATGGAATGCGGCTCTTCGACTACTTCCGCTCCTCTTTTCACACTTTCCTTAAATGCACGATCCACATCTTCCACATGCATGGCAATGTCTTTGATTCCATCTCCATGCTTATGTACAAACTCCGAAATGGGCGACTTACTGCTTAACGGGGCCGTAATCACAAACCGAATATTTCCTTGTTCTAAATAATAAGAAGAGCGATCCCGAACTCCGGTTTCCAAACCTGAGTAAGCTTTTAGTTGAAATCCGAAAGTGGTTATGTAATAGTGAGCGGTTTGTTTGGCATTACTAACATAGTGCTCCACATAATCCACATCCTGCAATCCCAGATGATCTTCAAATTCTTCTTCTATTTCTCTTTCCAGTACGTTGTCTTGATCTTTCATCGTTATATTTTTACAAACTGTTCAGGTTGGCATTCAACAGTACTGCAAAATATTGAGTTGCTGTAGCTCTTGAATGAAATTTTCGGTCTACCCAACTACTACTTTTATCCGGTTATTGAAAATAAATGACTGCTTTGCCTTTTACTAGATAATTATACTTCATTGAGTAGAACTATTAATGTTGCTAAGCACGTCATTTTTGATCCATTTTATCTCCGGATATCTAAATTTGGAATGATCTTTAATAATAACTGTATAAAATGTATGAAAGGAAATGAATAAACAAAAATCAATAGTCTGCTTTTATTATATTCACGGAATGTAATTCTTTTAAAGGATGTTATGCCACTGAAATAAAAAAGCGCTTACACCATGGAAACACAACAGCAATTAGACGACTTTCAAGCCCGAATTGATGCCGGCGAAAAGATTGAACCCAAAGACTGGATGCCTGAACGCTATCGGGAACAGATCATTCGTATGGGTAGCCAGCACGCACATTCTGAGATCGTAGGCATGCTTCCTGAAGGAAATTGGATTTCCAGAGCGCCATCACTAAAAAGAAAATTAGTACTTCTTGCTAAAGTTCAGGATGAAGCCGGGCACGGATTATATCTATACAGCGCTATTGAAACTTTAGGTGTGAGACGCAGTGAACTCATCGATCAGTATTTGTACGGAAGCGCTAAATATTCCAGTATTTTCAATTATCCGACCTTAAGTTATGCTGATGTTTGCGTTATCGGTTGGTTGGTTGATGGTGCGGCTATTGTAAACCAAACTAAATTGGCGCACTCCAGTTACGGTCCTTATGCAAGAGCGAATCTGAGAATTTGTAAAGAAGAAAGCTTCCACAAAAAGCAGGGCTATGAGATGGTAGCAAAGCTTGCTGAAGGAACTCCAGCTCAACGCAAAATGGTGCAAAGTGCTGTTGATCGTTTTTGGTGGCCAACTTTGATGATGTTTGGACCAAATGATTCTAACTCTCCAAACAGTGCTGAATTACTGAAATGGCAAGTGAAATTGAATACCAACGACGAGCTTCGTCAACACTTTGTAGACAGAGTGGTTATGGAAGCTGAAGCTGTTGGATTAACACTACCTGATCCGGATCTGAAATTTAATGAAGAAACCGGTCACTGGGAATTTGGTGAGATTCCGTGGGATGAATTTTGGGACGTAGTAAAAGGAAATGGTGTTATGAACCGAGAGCGTATAAAATCACGAAGAAAAGCACATGAAGATGGAGCTTGGGTTCGTGAAGCTGCACAAGCGTACGCCAGAAAGAAAAATTTAAGCCGCGAAAAGGCTTCTTAAGATAATTAAACAAAGAATTGTCATTTCGAAGGAGCTTGTTGACTGAGAAATCTAAAGAGCTATTTAAAAGCAATCTTTAGATATCTCGCTTTGCTCGATATGACAAAATCCAAATTAATGAGCGAAAACAACGAAAAAGATTGGCCTCTGTGGGAGGTTTTTTATCAACCTAAAAATGGTAAACCTTACGAGCACGCCGGAAGCTTACACGCTTCGGATGCTGAAAATGCACTACAAAATGCCCGGGATGTGTATGTGCGAAGAAATGAGGGAATCGGAATCTGGGTAGTTCCATCTGATCAGATCACAGCTTCCACGCCGGAAGATATGGGATCATTTTTTGATCCGGCATCTGATAAGCCGTACAGACATCCACAATTTTATAGTGTACCAAGAGCCGTTAAAAAAAGAAGCTAATTCGTTAATTGTTATTAGTGTATTTGTGATACCAAATAACTAATAACCAATAACTATCAAATGAATACAACGAAAGAATTATCAGTTAAAGAATCTAAAATAGCTTACCTGCTCAGGCTGGCCGATGATAGATTAATACTTGGACAGCGAATGTCAGAGTGGTGCGGACATGGTCCGGTTTTGGAAGAAGATCTTGCTTTAGCGAACATGGCTTTAGATCTGATCGGACATGCTTCTTCACTATACGCCTATGCTGCAGAAGTTGAAGATGAAGGTCGTGATGAAGATCACTTTGCTTATTTCCGAGATGACTACGAATTTACGAATCTCCAGCTGTGTGAACTCCCAAAAGGTGATTTTGCTTTCACCATTGCCAGACAGTTTTTATTCAGTTCTTTCAGTTATTTTCAATATCAGCAACTTAAAGAAGCTAAAGACGAACAGTTTGCAGGGATGATCGACAAGCATTTTAAAGAGGTCAAATATCATTTAAGACACTCCAGAGACTGGGTACTCAAGCTTGGTGACGGAACTGATGAAAGCAAAAAAAGAATGCAAGATGCTTTCGATGAACTTTGGATGTACTCCGGAGAATTATTTTACATAGATGGCGTTGATGAAATGATGCTGGCAGAAGGAAACGGAGCTGATCTGTTATCATTCAAAGATGAGTGGAAGAAATTAGTGGAAGATACTTTGAAAGAAGCCACATTAAACGTTCCGGATTGGGATCAGTTTATGATGACAGGAAGTCGGACGGGAATGCATACGGAGCATTTAGGTCATATGCTTGCTCAGATGCAATTTTTAAGACGCTCGCACCCTGATGCTGATTGGAAGTAGGAACAGTACTAAAAAATGTCAACTCAAACCCTACATACCGAAGAGCAAATTTGGGATTATATCCGCGAGGTAACAGATCCGGAGATTCCTGTTCTCAATATTATCGAAATGGGTATCGCGCGTAGTGTTGATATTGATCATTCAGGAAAAGTGACCGTAAAGATCACTCCGACTTATTCCGGTTGTCCGGCTATGAATGCCATCGAAAAAATGGTGAAGGAAAAACTGGAAGAAAAAGACATAGAAGATTTTGAAGTAAAACTGGATTTTTCTGAAGCCTGGACGACTGACTGGATGACGGATGAAGCCAAAGTTAAGCTTAAAGACTATGGTATCGCCCCTCCTGAAAAATCTGTTACCGATGATGACTTTTTGAAGAGTTTATCAGGAACTAAAATTGTCCCTTGCCCTTTTTGCGATTCTTTTGAAACAGAATTACAAAGTCAGTTTGGTTCTACTGCTTGTAAATCTCAATATTTTTGTAATTCTTGCCATCAACCCTTTGAACATTTTAAATGCATATGAAACGTAAATTTTTCATCCTGACTTTATTTCTTTGTTTAATAAGTCTTTCAGTAAGTGCTCAGGTTCTTGAAGAAGAGAATAATCGTACTGAAGATGCAAAAATCTCATTTAATTTTATTCCTGACTATAATCATCAGTTTCAGATAAAGCCTCCTCAAGTTAAATCGAACAAAGTTTTGGTCGGAACCGGCTTTTTGCTTCAAAACTTAAAATTTAGTTCACCTGTCGATCAGTTTAATGCCGTTGCTCCATTCGATTTCAGGGCTTACCAACCGCTGAATTTCAGTTCTTTTTCACAGACTATCCAAACTAATATCTACTTCAAAATTCTATACAGCCTATAAAATGAGTCTACAGTTTATTGAAACCAATTTAGAAGAAGGCGTTTTAACCATAATTCTGAATCGTCCGGATGTATTGAACAGTTTCAACTACGGAATGGCTGAAGAAGTACAGGATGCTTTTAAGGAAGCTGAATCCAATGATGAGATCCGTTGTGTTTTACTCACTGCAAACGGCAAAGGATTTTGCGCCGGTCAGGATCTAAAGGAAGTGACTGAAATTGCCAAAGATCCCGATCGTGAGCTGGGTGAAGTTGTTCATCATACTTATAACCCGATCATCAAAGCCATTCGGACTTTAGAAAAACCTGTTATTTGTGCCGTTAACGGGACTGCTGCCGGAGCGGGAGCTAACATTGCAATAGCTTGTGATATGGTTTTTGCAGCTGAAGAAGCCAAGTTTATTCAATCATTTTCTAATATTGGATTAATTCCTGATAGTGGTGGAACGTACATTTTGCCAAGGCTAATCGGACTTGCCAGAGCAACCGAACTCACTTTTACCGGTCGACCTGTTAAAGCACCTGAAGCTGTTGAAATGGGAATGATCTACAAGTCAGTTCCTGCCGATGAATTAATTAATGAAGCGATGGCTCTCTGTAAGAAATTCGCAAAAATGCCCACTCGTGGTTACGGACTTACCAAAAAAGGATTTAATGAAGGGTTTAATAATGACCTGGAAACCCAGTTGAAACTGGAAGCTGATCTACAGGCAGAAGCAGGAAGTACGGAAGATTACCATGAAGGAGTTGCTGCTTTTCTTGAGAAGAGAAAACCTGAGTTTAAGGGGAAGTGAATTTCAAATCCTACAACTTTTTATAACTCATTTATTGATGTAACAAACTCTTTATAAGCTGTCTTTTTTATCCCATTAGACATTCGAATATCACCTGTAAATAAATTTCCTTCATAATTGACGGCTACTGCAAGATAACAAGCATCATATAAAGTGATTGAGAACCGAGTAGATATAAAAAATGCTTCCTCCTTAATTTTGTCGAATGCAACAGTAACAAAATTCATTCTCTCCAGAATTTGAATAATTCTCTCAGCCTCGTTTATAGAAAGCTCTCTCTTCCTTACTTTTTTTGAGATAATATTACTCGTTTCTATCCAAAAAAGATCGGGTACTACGAAATGATTTTTTTCAGATAAAAAGCTTCTGGCAATTTCACTTTTTTCTTCAGGAAGGAACCACTTTAAAGCAACTGAAGCATCAATAACCGGTACTTTCATCGATCCCTATCTTCACGAATATCTTTTACGCTATCTGAAAATACCCGACCCTCAGCTTTATATTTCTCATATATTTCCCGAACCATATTCCTGGCTTCATCCATGTTCATGGATGCTTCCTCTTCAAGCAATATTTTTAACTCTACTTGTAGGGAGCGATTGTTTCTCTCAGCTCTTTTTTTGAGCTTGTTCAGTGTTTTCTCATCGATATTTCTGATTAGTACATCAGGCATAATCACTAGGTTTATTATGTGATATCATTATGATAGCAAATTATAGTGATGCTTACAATGCTATACTCAAATTCCCCTTAAGATTTGTTATCTTGAATCGGACTTTAATGTAAAAGAACTTATTGGGAATGATAAATACAGATTCTGTAGTAGGAATTATTGGCGCAGGAACGATGGGCGCCGGAATCGCGCAAATAGCATCTACAAATGGTCATGAAGTTTATCTGTACGATGCTTACGCTGAACAGCTTCCAAAAGCTGAATCAGGGTTAGAAAAGATACTGAATCGTCAGGTTGAAAAAGGGAGAATGTCACAAGAAGAAGTGGATGGCATTCTTTCCCGAATCCATTTTGTGGAAGACATAACAGAATTTGGCAAGTGTGGTTTTGTGATTGAAGCTATCGTTGAAAATATTGATATCAAAAAAGACACGTTTCAACGATTGGAAGGACTTGTTTCTAAAGATTGTGTGCTTGCATCTAATACCTCTTCCCTTTCCATTGCTTCCATCTCATCAGCATTAAAAAAGCCGGAAAGGTTCTTGGGAGTTCATTTTTTCAATCCTGCTCCATTGATGAAATTGGTGGAGATCATCCCAAGTGTAGCCACTGATTCTGATCTGACACAATCAACAAAAGAGTTTATTTCCGGATGGGGAAAGATCACTGTCTTAGCAAAAGACACTCCCGGATTTATCGTGAATCGTGTGGCTCGACCTTTTTATTCTGAAGCACTCAGGATTTTAGAAGAAGGTGTCGCTGATGTCCCAACCATCGATTGGGCGATGAAAGAGATCGGTGGATTCAGAATGGGGCCTTTTGAGCTAATGGATCTTATCGGTCACGATGTAAACTATGAAGTGACATCAAGCGTATTCAAAGAATTTTATTACGACCCAAGATTTAAACCTTCATTCACTCAAAAACGATTGGTTGAAGCCGGCTGGTTAGGTAGAAAATCGGGTAAAGGATTTTATAATTACGGAGAGGATGTAAAAAATCCTGATCCAAACACTGACAAAGAATTAGGTGAAGAAATCCTTCACAGAATACTCGTAATGCTGATCAACGAAGCTTTCGATGCCGTATTTATGAATATCGGTTCAGCAGAAGATGTTGATCTTGCAATGCAAAACGGAGTGAACTATCCAAAAGGATTACTTGCATGGGCGGAAGAGATAGGATTGGAAAAAGTCTTAGGCCGAATGAATGCTCTTTATGAGGAATATCAGGAAGATCGCTACAGACCAAATCCGCTTTTGAAAAGAATAGTAAGGGGGAAGAAGTAGACAGAATTCAGGAGTTCAGGAGTTCAGGAGTTCAGGAGTTCAGAATATGAGTAGAACTCTGCTGAATTCTGAACTCCTAAATTCTGACCACTTCCTCTTTAAAAAACACATAATGAAAGATAACTCAGATAAAATTATAGATTCCATGATGGAAAAAGATGCCTTTTCCCGGTGGATGGGAATTGAGATATTGGAATCAGAACCGGGATATGTGAAATTATCCATGGAGATCCGGCAAGAAATGTGCAACGGGTTTGGGATTTGTCATGGCGGAATTACATTCTCTTTAGCTGACAGCGCTTTAGCATTTGCATCCAACTCCAGAGGATCTGTATCTGTTGCCTTAGAAAACAATATCAACTACACTAAAAAAGTAGAAGTAGGTGATACACTAATTGCTGAAACAGAAGAAATTCAAAACGGAAGAACCATCGGTGTTTATAAGATCAAGGTTGTGAACCAGAATGATGATTTAGTTGCGGATTTTAGAGGCACAGTTTATCGTACCGATAGACACAAGATTTAAGATGTAAGATTTAGGACATGCACAATTACAAAAAACTTGATGTATGGAATAAAGCAGTGGATTTTGCCACTCAAATTTATTCAGTGACTAAGAACTTTCCCAAAGAAGAAATCTATGGTCTTACTTCACAATTAAGAAGAGCTTCCGTTTCAATCAGTTCTAACATATCAGAAGGTGCCGGAAGAAATTCTGATAAAGAATTTCGACAGTTCTTAAATATTTCTTTTGGTTCTTGTTCCGAAATTGAAACTCAACTAATCATTAGCTATAAATTGGGTTATCTTTCTAAAGATGATTTCACTTCTTTATCTGAAGAGGTAATCGGTATTCAAAAAATTTTATATAAACTAATTCAAAAATTCTCTTAAGTCTTTAATCTTACATCCTATGTCTAACAAAGAAGCTTTTATTATCGACGGAATCAGAACTCCAATTGGAAAATTGAAAGGGTCTCTCTCTTCTATCAGAGCAGATGATCTTGCGGCAATTCCTATTAAAGAACTTTTGAAAAGAAATCCGGAATTAGATCCCGCTTCAGTAGAAGATGTGATACTGGGATGCGCGAATCAAGCCGGAGAAGATAACAGAAATGTCGCTCGAATGGCCGGCTTACTTGCCGGACTTCCGGTATCAGTTCCGGGCGAAACGGTAAACAGACTTTGTGCATCAGGAATGAGTGCCACGATTCGTGCTTTTCATGCAATAAAAGCCGGTGAAGGCGATGTCTTTATCACCGGAGGTGTAGAACACATGACGCGCGGACCGATTGTACTTGGAAAAGGAAGTTCTCCATATTCAGGAACAACAGAGATGCATGATTCTACTTTCGGATGGAGATTTGTAAACCCGAAAATGCATGAAATGCATGGAACTGATGGAATGGGAATGACTGCTGAAAATGTAGTTGAAATGCATAAGATATCCCGGGAAGATCAGGATAAATTTGCAGCATGGAGTCAACAAAAGGCAGGTGCAGCAAGAGGTTCAGGTCGTTTAGCTAAGGAAATTGTGAAAGTTGAAATCCCACAAAGAAAAGGCGATCCTATCATTTTTGAACATGATGAGTTTATGCGTCCCGATACAACTGCTGAAATCCTTGGAAAGCTCAGACCTGTATTTAGAAAAGATGGATCAGTAACAGCCGGTAATGCATCGGGATTGAATGACGGAGCCGGAGCTTTATTGATAGCTTCTTCAGGAGCTGTGGAGAAATACGGATTCAAACCAAAAGCCAGAATTGTTGCTTCAGCAGTTTCCGGAATAGAGCCCAGAATTATGGGACTTGGTCCTGTGGAAGCATCTCAGAAAGCTTTGCAACGTGCCGGACTTTCATTAGACGATATGGATATCATCGAACTCAACGAAGCTTTCGCCGGACAATCTCTTGGAGTTACCCGAAAACTTGGACTTGAAGACAACGATTCAAGACTGAATCCCAACGGTGGCGCAATTGCAATCGGACATCCATTAGGAATGACCGGACAAAGATTACTTCAAACTGCTACCATCGAACTACATGAAAACTCAGATAACAAATACGCACTTTGTACTTTGTGTGTAGGTGTAGGTCAAGGCTTTGCTGTAGTTTTGGAAGTGGTTAAGTGATTTAGTTATTGTGAAATTGAGTAATTAAGTTTCTAAAATGTATAAACTATCTGAATTAGAATCTTGGAAATCGGCACGGCAATTACGGATTGCTATTTCGGATTTAGTAAAATCATTTCCAGCTGACGAAAAATTTAGATTGAAGGATCAGATTATCAGATCTTCGAGGTCAATTCCTGCTAACATAGCGGAAGGTTATGGAAGATTTCATTATCAAGAAAATATTCAGTTCTGTAGAATTGCGCGCGGCTCACTATATGAAACTCTTGAACACTTGATGTGTGCTAAAGATGAAGGCTATATTACCGCTGAGCAATTTCAAGATTTAAATGATCAAATTCTTGAATGCCTAAAAATATTAAATGGATATGTTCAGTATCTTAAAAAAGCAAAGAAATCTACTTAATCCCTCAATAACTAAATCACTTAAAGACTAAGCCAAATGGCGATCTACTCATATAAAAACTACAAACCCGTAATTCACGAAAGTGCTTACGTCCATCCTCTTGCTGCGGTGACCGGAAATGTAATTATCGGCAAGGATGTGTATATCGGTCCCGGGGCAGCAATTCGAGGTGATTGGGGAAAGATCGTAATCAAAGATGGTTGTAATGTTCAGGAAAACTGTACCATTCATATGTTTCCTGGAGTTACGGTTACTCTGGAAGAAGGCGCTCATGTTGGACATGGCGCAATTATTCACGGCTCTCATCTTGGTAAGAACTGTTTGATCGGAATGAATGCTGTAATCATGGATAATGTGAAAATTGGTTCCGGCTGTATTGTAGGTGCTTTGACTTTTATCAAAGAAGGAATGGAAATTCCGGATCGTAAAGTTGTGGTTGGGAATCCTGCAAAGATTGTGAAAGATGTTTCGGATGAAATGTTAGACTGGAAAACAGAAGGCACCGGTTGGTATCAAAGATTACCTAAGGAACTGCATGAAACTTTGAAAGAATGTGAACCGTTGAGAGAAATACCGGAGGATAGAAAAGGTCAGAACTCTGACTATGAAACTTGGGGTAAATCAAAGGGTAGTTAATAGTGATTAGTTATTTGGAGAGTCTTTGCTTTACGTTATTTTCTACACTGTCTATAAAACCACCTATAACTAATCACCATTAACCGAACACATGGGATTTTTTAAGAACGATAAAAAAGGAAAACCTCCTCATACTTGGTATCCTGATATTCTGCATTGGAGAGAAGATGATTCTATTTATTGCTGGAATGTGATGTCTGCACTTGGTGGAAATAAACAGTCATGGGCTGAAATTCACCGATATACTCCGGAAGGTGGAGGTTTTGCTAAAGCTCATTTTACATTTGTTGGAGTGAATTCTGAAGGGAAAATTTTTGTGAAAGACAAAGAAGAGAATTTACTCGAATTCGAATTCTATCGATTTATAAAAAAATCAAAAAATGAGAGCTTGGCTAACAGGATGGTTCAGGATCGCCTAAAAGGGACTGAAAATTATATGGAATTGATGAAAAATTTTCAGATATCTTTTGATGAATTACAAGAAGCGGATGAGAATCCTAAAAGAATGACCGAATCTAAAACGGAAACAGAATGAAAGTTACGAGTTACATACAAGGTAAATGGCTTAAAGAAGGCTCTGAATCTGATCTTATTAGTGCTATTAACGAAGAACCTATAGCCCAACTTGTAGACGCTGAAATTGATTACAGATCAGCTTTAGAATACGGACGTACTATTGGTGGGCCTGCTCTTAGAAAACTCACCATCCACGAGCGTGCATTCAAAATTAAGTTTTTAGCTGCTTATTTGATGGAAAGAAAGGAAAAACATTACAAACTTTCTTCTCATACCGGAGCTACCCGTAAAGATTCCTGGATAGATATTGAAGGCGGATATGGATCTATGTTTGTACTTTCTAGCAAAGCAAGACGTGAACTTTCCGACCTTCCCTTCCACGTTGAAGGAGGAACTGAACGTCTTTCCAGAGGGGGAACTTTTGTTGGACAACATATTTGTGTTCCAAAGCATGGAATTGCCGTTCATATCAATGCATTCAATTTCCCTGTTTGGGGAATGGTTGAAAAATTAGCACCGGCAATTATGGCAGGACAGCCATGTATCATCAAGCCTTCACCCGTTGGATCATACTTGGCGTATGAAGTCTTTAAAGATATTATTGAGTCTGAAATCCTTCCTGAAGGAAGTGTACAGTTCATAGCTGCAGATAAACCGGGCGACCTTCTGGATCATCTTAACAGTCAGGATTCTGTTTCTTTTACCGGATCGGCTACTACAGGTAAGAAGTTAAAGTCTCATCCTAATATTGTAGCGAATTCTATTCAGTTTAATATGGAAGCCGATTCATTGAATGCTTCTATTCTTGGTCCGGATGTTACTCCTGATATGGAAGAGTTTGATCTCTTCGTTAAAGAAGTCGGCATGGAAATGACTGTGAAAGCAGGACAAAAATGTACCGCCATTCGTCGGACTATTGTTCCAAGAGAACGAATTGAAGATGTATCCGAAGCACTAAAAAACTTTCTTTCAAAAACAACCATCGGCGACCCTACCGATAAAGATACAAGAATGGGACCTTTGGCTTCCAGTCTTCAGTCACAAAGATTTGATGAACAACTTGCAGTTCTGGAAGATGTAACAGATTCTATTTTTTCTAATGGAACTCATGAACACGAAGGCGCTTTCACCAGCCCAAAAGTTTTAGTTTGTCATCAACCGATGAAAGTAGATAAAGTCCACGAAATAGAAGCTTTTGGACCAATGACTACCATCATGCCTTACGATTCTACCGAAGAAGCCACTCAGCTTGCCAATAAATCTGATGGTTCTTTAGTGGCTTCTCTTTTTACTGCTGATGATGATATTGCCACTGAAATTACATTGGGTTGCGCACCTTATCATGGTCGTTTTATGGTGATCAACAAATATTCTGCGGGTGAGTCTACAGGGCACGGATCTCCTATGCCGCATATGGTTCATGGTGGTCCGGGAAGAGCCGGAGGCGGTGAAGAACTTGGTGGAGCAAGAGCTGTGCTTCACAATATGCAACGAATTGCACTACAAGGCTCACCAACTACTTTAATGAACATTGTTAAGCAACATATTAAAGGAGCGGAAACGAAAGAAGCGCCTAAGCATCCATTCCAAATGTATTTTGAGGAATTGGAAGTGGGTCAGTCTTTACTTTCTGATATTCGAAAAGTTAAAGATCAGGATGTAGAGGATTTTGCAAACCTTTCAGGCGATCACTTCTACGCCCATACAGATCCTGATGCAGCTTCAAGATCTTTATTTGGTAAAATTGTAGCTCATGGATATTTCGTGCTATCCGCAGCTGCCGGACAGTTTGTGCATCCTGATGAAGGACCTGTACTTTTAAATTACGGATTAGAAAATCTGGCTTTTCTCGCTCCGGTTGCACCCGGTGATACCATCCAAACTAAACTCATTGTTAAACGAAAAACAGTTCGTCAACAACGGGAAATGGACCTATTCCCTTTTGGAGTTGTGTATTGGGATGTAGAAGTTAAAAATCAGGACGACGTTTTGGTGGCTGAGTATACCATCTTAACTTTAGTGAAAAGAAAGAATAAATTAGATATCGACCTTATTTAAAATTTTGAATTTTTAATTCTTAATTTTGAATTGTAAGGTCTAAAATTAAACAAGTCGACAGAAAATTATGTCTAAAGACGGAAACGTAGAACTAACCATCTCAAACAATATTGGAACCATCGAGTTTTCTCATCCAAAAGGGAATTCATTACCAGGAGCTATACTCAGAAAGCTGGCTTCCACAATTGATGAAGCAGGAAAAGATAACGACATAAAAGTGATCGTAATTAAAAGTTCAGGAGAAGGTGCATTTTGTGCAGGAGCTTCTTTTGATGAATTAATTGCCATTGAAGACTTCGAAACGGGAAAACAATTTTTTATGGGATTTGCATTGGTCTTAAACGCCATGCGCCAATCACCTAAACTGATCATTGTTCGAGTTCACGGAAAAACAGTAGGTGGCGGAGTTGGCATTGCATCCGCCGGAGATTATACCTTTGCAAAAAAAGGATCATCTGTAAAACTTAGTGAGTTGGCTTTAGGAATTGGACCATTTGTAGTTGGTCCGGCTGTAGAAAGAGCCGTTGGAACTTCCGCATTCTCAACGATGGCTGTGGATGCAACTACTTGGTATGATTCAACGTGGGCAACACAAAAAGGATTATTCAACAAGGAATTTGATACTACAAATGAACTTGATGAAGCTGTATCAAATTTAGCTGAACAACTCTCCAAAAGCAGCCCAAAAGCAATGCAGGAATTAAAGCAAGTACTTTGGAAAGGTACTGAGAAGTGGGAAGACCTTTTAGACCAAAGAGCGGAAGTAAGTGGACGATTAGTTTTATCGGATTACACTAAAAACTTCATCAAAAAATTCAAATCCAAAAATTAATTAATCAGTTATTAATCGGGATTTTAAAATCAAATACAGCACCTTTTTCATTGGTGATTATAAATTCAGCGTCTAGTTGAACCACTAAAGATTCAATTAAGGTAATGCCCAAAGACGAATTGCTTTTCTTTAAGATATCTTGGTCTATACCCTTTCCGTTGTCACGAACTTGTAAACATAAAAACTCTTCTTTTTCTTCAAAGCATATTTCAATTTTACCTTCATTCACGTCTTCAAAAGCATGTTTGAATGCGTTTGTTAAAAGCTCATTAATTATTAAACCACACGGAATAGCTTGATCGATCCTGATCATATTTGATTTCACTTTAAGGTCAATTTCAATAACCTTTCCGCTCACTTGCATTGTAGCTGCAACTCCATTTTTCAGCTCTTTAAGAAAAACTTCGAAATCAATTTTTCCAAGATTTTTATTCTGATATAGATTTTCATGAATTTTAGCAATCGCTAAAACCCTGAGTTTGGATTCATTGAGAGCTTTTTTTGCTTCTTCATTTTCTAAGGTCCAGCTTTGCATCTCTAATAAACCTGATATAACTGCCAGATTATTTTTTACCCGGTGATGAATTTCTTTTATAAGAACCTCCTTTTCTTCTAAAGCTCCCTGAAGTTCTACCGTTTGCTCATCAACTAATTCCTTTAACTTCTTCTTTTCAAGATACGCTACCCTGAATTTCACGATCAAATAAAGAGCTGTAATTAACAGTATTAACGATAGTGTAATAAACCACCATTGAAACCAGTAAGGTTGTTTGATAATAAAATCAATACTCAACGGTTCCTTATTCCAGTCTGAGCCCGGAGACCTGGCAAAAACCTGAAAGGTATATTGTCCCGGCTCTAAGTTTGTATACAATCTTGTATTATCATCTCCATCTGATACAAATTCTGTATCGAATCCTTCCAATTTGTGCTTAAAAACTACCCTTTGAGGATCTTTGAAGTTTAGCACCCCAAAATCTATTTCAATATTATTTTCATCAAAGTTTAGCTCAATAGATTCTTGGTCTGAATTACTTATATCAAGCACCTCTCCGTTCACAAAAACATCATTAAAAAAAAGTTTTGGAGCTACATCCTGTTTTAAAATCCCTGAACTTTGACTAAAATTGTATTTAACCACCCCATTTTCTGCTGTTCCAAACCATAAGTCTCCCTCATTATCAATTAAGCTGGATGAACCATTAAACTCCATTCCCCTTCCATATCCTTGTAGTGAATGATGAATGCTTTTTGTTTTTCCTGACTCATCCCAGTCATGCAAGTTGTAGTAATTCAATCCGGCATTAGTACCCTGCCATAAACCTCCATAAGAATCAAATTGGATAAATATTGTTTCCGTGAGATAATTTTTATCTGTTTCAAATGTTCTGATCAAATATGGGTTTTCCGGATCCCCTAATTTTGTAAAAGCTGTAATTCCCTTATTGGTGCCAAACCAAATATTCCCCAACTCATCTTCTTTAATTTCATAAACACTAGTTCCCTCTACCCCTTCCTTTTTGCTGTATCTAGTTTGTTCACCATTTTTATATTCAACAATTCCGTTTTCGGTGCCTAACCAGTAAACTCCCTCTTTATCTTTATAAATGATATTTACATATCTATCCCAATAACCCTTACCAATTACAGATACTGTATCTATTTTACTACCTCGAATAAATAAAAGCCTTTCTTCTCCTGAAAGAACTAACGTACCATCTTCTTCTATTAAAATATCAGTGTTATAGATAGGTGTTTCTTCAGTCTGGAATTTGTAATCTGAGAAAGTAACTCCATCAAATGTAAGCAAACTGTTTTCATATGAAAGTAAAACGAGTGTGCCATTTTTTAATTCTTCGATATCCCAGATTTCAGTATTTTCATATTTTAGCGGAAATTCGAAAGTTTCAAATATGCCATTTTTAAAACTGGTTAAGCCTTTACTGTTAGCAAACCAAAGTGTTCCATCTTTTGCCCTATGAACTCCGTAAACCTCATTGGCTCCGTAATTGGAATTTGAATCAAAAATTTGGAACTGCATATCTTTAAAAATAGTAACACCGTCTCCGTCAGTTGCTACCCAAATATCTCCGTGTTCATCTTTTTCAAAACGATAGATAAAATTGCTACTCAACCCATTTTTTTTGGTGATATGTCTCGACTCCACTTCCGTATACCAAAAAACTCCATCTCTCTCTGTACCGATCCATATATGATCATGATCGTCTTCAATAATATTATAGACATAGTTTAATTTTGCACCATTTATTTCCGAAATATTTTCCGTCGAGAAATCAGGCTTTACAATGGTAACTCCGTTTGTTGAAGCGATCCATTTATTACCATTACTGGTTTCATAGGTTTGATATGCTGCAAACCCATTCAGACCATTTTCTTCTGTAAAAATTATCTTTTGTTTCAATTCACGATCTAAAACTGCAAGACCAGACTGAGTTGAAATCCACATAAATCCCGAATCATCAAAAAAGATATCCCAAACTGTATTTGATGGAAGGGATGAGTTTGAACTATTTAAAGAATCTACTTTATTAAGTTTCCTTTCCCACGAATAAATTCCTGATTCACTGGTTCCAAACCATAATTTCCCGAGAGGTGACTCTGTAATATAATTCACATCTTTATCATTCAGGAATGACAACTCCTCTAAGTATACTACGGTATCTTCTTGAATTAATCCTACCCCTTGCTCGACTGAAGCTACCCAGAAATTACCCTGCCCATCTATAAAAAGATCAGATGTTGTTTCTTCCTTTAAGCCATGCTCTTCACCAATCGTGAAAAAATTAATACCATCTGTTCTGACAACACCATAAGCGGTAGCTAACCAGGCAAAACCTACTTCATCAAATTCAATATCATAAACCTGTCCCGAAGGCATTCCCTCATTTACAGAGTATCTTTTTACATCATATTTCTGCGCTATAACTGAGCTAGTAAATCCCAAAAAAGCTATAATGAACAAATAGTATTTCATTATTCTCCGTCTCTTAATAAAATCCGTCCAATATGCACATAATTATTGACCTTATTAATTAATAATGGTTAAGCTAAACTTATACTTTTGGAAAATTGCTACAATCGCTGAGATTTTTATTATATATATACTATTATCGCTGTAACTAAAAATTATTGAGGTCCTATGAAAAATCTTTATACTATTCTCTTTGCCCTGCTACTTCTTTCAGCAACTTCCGCGCAGGATAAATGGGATGTCTCCAATCCTGATCTGGGTGAATCAACCAGCCACTCATTTACAACTTCTGAAGGAACATGGATGAACCTTGATGTAAGTCCTGATGGAAAACAAATTGTCTTCGATCTTTTGGGTGACATTTACATTATGCCCATTAAAGGAGGTGATGCAACGCTCTTGAGAGGTGGTCATGCTTTTGAAGTTCAACCACGATTCAGCCCTGATGGAAAGCATATTTCATTTACAAGTGATGCAGGTGGTGGTGACAATATTTGGGTAATGGATAAAAACGGAGAAAATGCCACTCAGATAACCAAAGAGAATTTCCGTTTACTCAATAACTCAAGCTGGATGCCGGATGGAGAGTACATCATTGCAAAAAAACACTTTTCTTCCAGTCGTTCTCTGGGTGCCGGTGAGATATGGATGTATCATAAATCGGGTGGTTCAGGAATTCAATTAGTAGAAAAGAAAAATGAGCAACAGGACATCGGAGAGCCTTCTGTTTCTCCGGATGGAAGGTATATTTACTACAGTGAAGACAATTATCCCGGAGGATTTTTCCAGTACAACAAAGATCCCAACAGTCAGATATACGTAATCAGACGTTATGATACTAAAGAAGGAGATATCGAAACCGTTACCGGAGGAAATGGCGGTGCTGCAAGACCTCAAATATCTCCTGATGGCAAACACCTGGCGTTTGTAAGAAGAGTAAGAACTAAAAGCGTTTTATTTTTACGAGATTTAGACACTGGAAGAGAATGGCCTGTCTATGAGAACTTGAGCAAAGACCAACAAGAGGCTTGGGCGATTTTCGGAGTGTATACCAATTTTAATTGGATGCCGAATGGAAAAGAGATCGTAATCTGGGCAAATGGTAAGATCAACAAAATAAATGTAGAATCAAGAGAAGCTTCTGTAATTCCTTTTGAAGTAGAGTCCAGCCATACTATTTATAATGCTGCCAGATTTAAACAAGAAGTTGCTCCTGATAAGTTTACTGCAAAAGCTATAAGAAATGCGGTTACTTCTCCGGATGGGAAAACATTGGCGTTCAGTGCTGCCGGATATTTATGGACCAAAGCTTTGCCGAACGGTACACCAAAACGCCTTACCAGAGAAACTGATTTCGAATTTGAACCTGCTTTTTCACCGGATGGAAAGCTACTCGCTTATGTGAGTTGGAGTGACGAAAATATGGGAGCTTTGAACATAGTTAACCTGCTCACAAAAGATCTCTACAAAAGACCAACGGTACTTACAAAAGAAAAAGGAATTTACAGAGAACCTTCTTTCTCCCCGGATGGAAAAACTATTGTGTTCAGAAGAGAAGGTGGAAACGGTCAACAGGGTTTCGTTCATACGCTTAATCCCGGTATTTATACCATTCCAACTTCAGGAGGAGATCTGAAAATGCTTGATGTTAATGGCTCTTTTCCAAGATTTAATTCTTCAGGTGACAGAATTCTGTACCAATCAGGAGGATATATTTTCGGTGCAATAAACAAATCCTACAACAGTGTCGATTTGGATGGAGAAGATCAAAAAACATTGTTCACTTCCAGCTATGGGCATGAATTTGTACCAAGCCCTGATGGAAAATGGATGGCGTTTTCAAACTTGTATAAGGTCTATATCGCCCCAATGACTTCTCCGGGAAAAACAATTGAGCTTTCACCAAATACTACATCCATTCCTGTTTCATTAGTTGCTTCAGAAGGTGGTTATCATATGCATTGGTCAGCAGACAGTAAGAAACTGATGTGGACTTTAGGTGAAGAGTATTTCAGCGTTGATTTGAAAAATAGCTTCAAATTTGTTGAAGGCGCACCCGACAGTTTACCCGAACCACCAAAAACAGGATTGAACATCGGTTTGGAAATAGATACTTATGTTCCCGATGGAACTATCGCTTTCACAAACGCTAGAATTATAACCATGAATGGTGACGAAGTTATAGAAAATGGGACCATCGTTGTAGAAGGAAATAAGATCAAAGCTTTCGGAACAAACATCTCTGTTCCAAACAGCGCAAAAGTAATTGATGCTTCCGGCAAAACTATAATGCCCGGAATTGTTGATGCACATGCCCACTTAGGCAATTTCAGATTAGGATTAAGCCCTCAACAACAATGGGAATATTTTGCAAATCTGGCATACGGAGTTACTACTGCTCACGATCCTTCCTCAAATTCTGAAATGGTATTTTCTCATTCTGAAGCTATTAAAGCAGGAAATATGGTAGGACCTAGAGTATTTTCAACAGGTGTAATTCTTTATGGTGCCGATGGTGCTTTTAAAGCCACGGTAAACAGTTATGCTGATGCACTTTTTGCCTTGAAACGAACCCAAGCTTTTGGTGCATTTTCAGTAAAAAGCTACAATCAGCCTCGAAGAGAACAGCGTCAGCAAATCATGAAAGCAGCTAAAGAACTTGAAATGATGGTTGTTCCTGAAGGCGGCTCTTTCTTCTTTCATAATATGAGCATGATTCTTGACGGTCATACAGGAATAGAACATAACATTCCGGTCGTTCCTCTTTATAAAGATGTTCGTGAGTTATGGAGTAATAGTTCTACAGGTTACACACCAACACACATTGTAAACTACGGAAGCATGAGTGGAGAATACTACTTCTATCAAAAAGACAATGTTTGGGAGAATGAAAAACTACTCACTTTTACTCCGCGAAGTATCATCGATCCGCGTTCTCGTCACAGAACTATGATTCCAGACGAAGAGTATGAGCATGGCCATATTAAGACAGCTGAATCTTCTAAATTATTAACTGATGCCGGGGTTAAAGTGAATCTTGGTGCGCATGGTCAGCTTCAGGGACTTGGAGCTCATTGGGAATTGTGGATGATGTCGCAAGGCGGAATGACCAATATGGAAGCACTGAGAGTAGCCACTTTAAACGGAGCTCATTATCTGGGACTGGATGATGATATCGGCTCTTTAGAAGTTGGGAAACTAGCCGATCTTATTGTCTTGGATAAAAATCCTTTAGATGATATCCGAAATACAAACTCGGTTCACTACACTATGGTAAATGGTCGCTTGTTTGATGCTTCTACTATGAATGAAGTTGGCAACCAAACGAAAGCCAGGCTTCCTTTTTGGTGGGAGCGAAATGATTATGGTGATGAATTCGACTGGCACGCCATTTCTCTGGAAGCAGCAGGATTGCAGTGTACCTGTTTCGGAGAGCAGTGATTAGTTTTTCTACCTAATTTTAAAAGGCCTCTTTTTTTAAGAGGTCTTTTTTTTCTTAGTTCCACTGTGATGGTGTGCAATAATTGTAGAACGGAATAGGATTTACAATTTTCATTGTATTGTCCTTTGGCTTATGACATTTTGAAGAATCAAAGAAACAGTTCACCTAAATAGATGAGTACTTATTTTCAACGATGCTCCTTTTTAAATGAAAGCGTAAAAACGGTACCGCTTTGATCTTCTCTGTTTTCAAAAGAATATGAACCTTCCAGCTGTCCGCTTAAAGTTTTCATAAGAGTGAAACCAAGGGAGTTTTCTTTTTTCTTTCCTTCTTTTGAAGGTTTTAAACCTTTACCATTATCTGTTATCCTAACCTCAACTCTCCCTTCCTTTTCAATTATTCTAACCTTAATCTCACCCTTGTTAATTTCCGTGAATGCATGTTTGTACGCATTTACTAAAACCTCATTAATCAACAGAGAACATGGAATAGCTTGATTTACATTAAGAGAAACATCCTTTATATCTGTTTTAACAGTAATGTTTTTTTCTTCAAAGAAATATGTAGAATTAATATTCTGAACTAAATCATGTATGTATTTATCATACTCTATATAAGCTAGTGAATCACTTCCATATAGTTTTTCGTGAATTAATGCGATGGATTTTACTCTTAACTGACTTTCAGTTAATACTTTATTAACCTCATCACTCTGTGTTTGCATGATCTGAAGCTGTAGTAACCAGGAAACTACTGCAAGATTGTTCTTTACCCTATGATGGATTTCAGCAAGCATTACGTTTTTCTCTTCCAGTGATTTTTTGATCTCATTTTCAGCATTTTTAAGCTCAGAGATATCGCGAACCACAATTACACTTCCCTTTTTTTCTCCATCTTCAAGCAAAGCAGATTCAGAAAAAAGTACCGGCACCTTATTATCCCGAATTGTTTGCAACTGATATTCTTCCTTTCTTGTATCTTTTGATGCCTCAAGAGGCTGGATAAGATTAAAAAAAGTAGAGATTGGTTTGCCAATCAACTCACTTTTTTCAAGTTCTAGCATTTCAACACCCGCCTCATTTAGCCGTCTCAAAACCCCGTCGTTATCAATCACAAAGATCCCTTCATTGATAGATTCCATTACATTATCTAAGTAGGTACTTGAAATAGTTTGTTTCTGAAGGTTTTCAGCCATGGTATTGAATGCTTTAGCCACATAACTGAATTCATCTTTGCTTTCTACTTTAACCCGCTGATCTAGATCCCCTTCTCCAACTTTTTTTACTGAATACGAAAGTCTTTGAAGCGGATTAATTATTGATCGGTAAAGAAATAATGCGATAACAACACCTATCACTAAAATTACAAAAGTTGCAAAATAGTTTATTATTCTTCCTCGTCTCAATTTTTCATCAAGATCATTGATCATCAAATCCTGTCTGTTGATAGTCAACATGCGGATTTCTTCGAATTTTGGAATGATATTATTCAAAAAGTAAGGAGCAATAGACGATAGGAAGAGTACATTTGATTGAGTTATCAGATCTTCTTCCATCTCCAGCCAGTCTTTAGATAAGCTTTCATATAGAATCACTCTTTGCTTCAACTCATATACCTCCTCAGTAAGCATCGGGCGATCAGCTATCATTTTCTGTAGTTCTTGACTTGAAGAATAGAACATCTCCATGCCTTTTTCATAGCCTAGCTTTGCCTGGCTCGGAAGCGGAACGTCCCGAATATCTCTTATCTTTTCCTTTGATGTGCGTGTTTCATAAATCAGATTCAGATAGATCAAAGTCTGATACAGACCAACTTCCATTTGGTTAGTATAATCTACTACCGTAGTAGCCTTTTTACTTTCCAAAAATTGTTCATTATTGATATCTGTGTAGTAAAACTCCCATATGAAGCCGATTCCAATAAGTAAAACAGCTAAAAATAAAAAGCTGGATATTATTTTACGTTCTAAAGTCAAAATTCAGTAACCCGATTTTCCTTTTTCGGAATTTATCTAAACACATGAGCAATAACCATTTCTGAAGGTTATAAAATCCTCATGTAACATTTGGGTTAGTAATTACTCAGATACTCTAACCTTTGTTTAATTTTATCCACGGTGGGTAATACAGATTCCATTAAGCCTACATTGTAAGGAACAGGAATATCCGGCATTGTAATCCTTTCAACGGGAGCGTCTAACTTATCAAAACCTTCTTTCGAAAGTACGGCTGAAATTTCTGCTCCAAAACCGGCTGTCTTATTATCTTCATGAACAATTAAACACCTATTAGTTTTGGCAAGAGATTTTAAACAAGCTTCTTTATCCCAAGGCATCAAAGTTCTGAGATCCAATACATCTGCAGAAATTCCGGTTTCTTCAACAGCTTGCTCACTTCTTTCACACATGGCGCCCCAGGTTATTATGGTCACGTCACTTCCCTCTTTTAAAAGCTTAGCTTTTCCAAAAGGAACTACGAACTCATTACCGGGATAGGGTTTACGCGCATATTTTGCGTCTAAGAGGTTTCTGTGTTCAAAGAACATAGTTGGGTTATTTGAGCGCATTGCGCTTCTTAGAAGTCCAACTGCATCCTCTGCATTGCTTGGCATTGCTACCTGCCATCCAATTGCATGGGTAAAAAATACTTCGTTACTCATACTGTGCCATGGATCTCCACATTTAGCAAAGCCTCCCGGCATTCTAACTACAATAGGAGCTGCAAATCTATTCGCTGTTCTCCATCTTGTTGTTCCGCAATTATTCAACTGTTCGGTAGCCGGATCTGCATATTTTCTGAACTGGATTTCTGCCACAGGCATCAATCCTGCATACGCCATACCTACAGAACGACCTATAATTCCTTCTTCAGATAAACTGGTATCAAAAACTCGATCTTCACCAAATTTTGACTGAAGATCCATTGTGGCAGCATGTACTCCGCCTTTCAATCCAACATCTTCTCCAAAAACCAGAAGCTTTTTATTGGTTTCAAGCTCATAAGCCAATGTCCTTCTGATGGCTTCCACTATATTTATTCGTTGTTTTTCGGGAGCCGGTGTTTCGCTTTCTTCAGGAAATTCATGCCCTTCAACAGCTAATCCTCCAATGGTTTGTAGTTCTTCAGCAAACGCATGTTTCTCTGTGGTTGATGTGTCCGGCTCGGGACGGGCGAGTGCAGCTTTTGCTGTCTCTTCAATAGTTTCTTTAGCTTTTTTCTCCAGATTATTCCAAACTCTTTCTGTCAAAGTATCGGGAACCAGATATTTTTTCAGAGTATCTAAAGGATCATTTTGCTTTTCCTTCTCAACCAGTTCTTCAGGCTTGTACGCTTGATTATCCTGATAAGAATGCCCATTTAATCTGGGAACTTTTAATCGGATCATAGTTGGCCCTTTTCGGTCCCTAACTGAACTTACTGCTTCTTCCATAAGTTTAGCCGCTTCTTCAGGATCTGTTCCATCTCCCTCTATAATTCTGAGGTTTTTGAAAGATTGGAGGTTATCAGTAATAACCCCGCCAGGTGTTTGAAATTCACTGGTCACAGAAATTCCATAACCATTATCCTCAATATAAAATAGCACCGGAAGATTCTGTGTTGTAGCAATAGTTAAAGCAGACCAAAAACCATTAGTAGCAACCGAACCATCTCCTCCCAGAATAACTGCAATGGCTCCTTCATATTTCTTCTCTTTTAATACTTTTCTCCTATACTCAATTGCCTGAGCCCAACCAATTGCGGGAGTGTACTGAGATCCTACATCGCCTGCCATCGGCAATACTTTTACAGAGTTTTCATCAGGTTTATTACACACCACTCCAATATCTCTTCCATCACTATAACTACCGGATTTACCCATTGGTGCAGCCATAGCATCTTCAAGATCTAGTCCCAAAGAAAGCAATAATGGTCTGGAACGATAGTAGGCGCTTGCCGCATCATTATTATTCGTTAGTAGCTTACCTAGAAGAATTTGTCCAAGTTCATGACCACGAGCTGAAAACTGATACAATACATCTTTATTCGGAACTAATTCCGTCTCTTCTTTTTCGTCCATTGCCCTTGATGTTAGCATCAAACTTGCAACATCACGCCAATCTACTTTAGAATTACCTTTACCTTTTTTCTTTTTGGTAGCCATCTGACTTTTTATAAATTCTTAACTATTAATCATTACTTTCTTGAAACACTCTTCAAAGTGATCCATTTCTTCTTCAATTCCTATGGTGATCCTTACACAAGCCGGTAAACCGAATGCATTTATTCGCCTAAGGATCACTCCTGATTCAAGCATCTTTTGAGTAAAATTTATCGCTTCTTCTTCTGTTGGCAAAATCATCATTACAGAATTAGAGATCGATTTTTTATAACTCACATTATGTTCATCAAAAAACTTATATAACCTTTCTTTCCCCTCATTAACAACTTTGATACTCTTATTCAAGAATTCTTCATCATTGTACGCCGCTAGTGCAGCTGCCTGCCCAAGTGTTGTGGGTTCAAATGTGAGTTTTGTCTTCAATAAGTTATTGATGATTTCTTCCCGGGCAATACCATAACCAACTCTGAATCCTGCAAGACCATACGCTTTAGAAAAAGTTCTTAATACGATCACATTATCGTTATTATAGTCTAAAGCTTTAGGATAATCCTCAATATTTTTCGCAAATTCATAATAAGCTTCATCCGCAATGATCAATATATGATTCGGAACCTGCTCCAGCAACCATTCATATTCAGTCTTATTTATGTATGTACCTGTTGGATTATTTGGATTCGCTAAATAGATCATTTTTGTTTGATCATCAATAGCGTTTACCATTGCTTTTACATCAAATCGATAGTCATCTGTTAGCGGTATCTTCTTTAAATGAATTCCTCTAACTCCTGCCTGAACAAAAAATCCCACAAAAGTAGCATTTGCTGTAATCGCATTTTGCTTGTTCAGGAAGAACGTTCTGCATAACATAGAAAGCAGACTTTCTGAACCGGATGTTAGAATAACTTCTGACTCTTTAACCCCATTTCGCTGAGCAATTGCTGCACATAATTTCCTGGCGATCGGATCCGGGTAATCCTGAATGTCTTTGAGTGCTTCTAGAATTGCTGATTCCACTTTTGGACTGCATCCCAACCTGTTTTCATTGGAAGCAAGTTTAGCTATTTTTGCCGGATTGTAGGTTTCTTTTACTTCAGCGATAGTTTTTCCCGCTACATACCTATTTAATTGTTCAATATTCTTTGGTACCAGCGGATGCGATGTATTCTCGCTCATGAAGTCTTTTTAATTCGAATTATAAGGGTCTCAAAGATATTGAGAAAAAGCGCTTTTTCTAAACCCTTTTAACATAAAAAAGTAAATGTTTTGTATACAAACTGCATTCCTTAACTTTAAGAAATTAAAAAATCATACATGAAAACGATCGTACTTACCGGTGCCAGCAAAGGTATTGGATATCAAACAGCATTGAAGCTTCTCGAATCAGGATGCAAAGTCATTGCCGTTGCCAGGTCCGCAGAAAAACTCGAAGAACTAAAATCAAAGGCTTCTTCACCTCATTTAAAAATTATACCGGCAGACTTAACAAACAAAGATGATATTCAGAAAATACTGAAGTATGTAGCTGACACAAATGGAATTGATGGTCTGATAAACAATGCCGGGGCTTTGATAAACAAACCCTTTTCAGAAACTGCAACAGATGAATGGCAGTTTATTTTCGATATTAATTTATTTGCTCCTGTTAATCTTATCAACCACCTGAAACCTTATCTTAATAGAGGATCTCACATAGTGAATATTGGCAGCATGGGTGGATTTCAGGGTAGCGATAAATTTCCGGGTTTGGCTGCGTACTCATCAGCAAAAGGAGCTTTGGGTGTCTTATCAGAATGTTTAAGTACAGAATTTTCTTCTGATGATATATCTGTTAATTGTTTATGCCTAGGAGCAGTGCAAACGAACATGCTCCAAAAAGCATTTCCAGGCTATCAAGCTCCGGTACAACCAAAAGAAATGGCCACTTATATTTCCGACTTTGTTTTAAATGGGCATAAATTCATGAATGGAAAAATTTTACCGGTTGCATTAAATAATCCTGAATAGCTTTGGAATAGCACTTCAAGAATCGTTAAATTTGCATAACCAAATCACTACAGATGAATAAAGTTTCTTTACTAATTGCAGTCCTCTTTTTGAGTTTAAGTATAACTACCAGCTCTGCAAACGCCCAAACCGTAGAATTGCTTGCAGGAAATACTTTAAACGGTGCCGTGCAAGGAACTTTGCTCGGAGGAGCATCAATGGCCCTTTCTAATTCTGATGACTTCTCAGCTTTAAGAATCGGAGTTGGTCTAGGAACACTTTACGGTGTCGGTATGGGTGCGTATGATATTACAACCGGAGGCGGACAAGAGGTATTGGTTTCCGGGCTTTTCAATGATGGAAATAATAGTAGTATCATTGTTCTGCTCGATACTTTTTATGGTGCAGCTTTAGGATCAGTAGTTGTAGTTGCAGTTACGCTGGTAGCAAATGAAAGAATTACAACCGGTCTCCAATATGGAGCGGGAATAGGTGCCTGGGCAGGATTTGGATTTGGAATTTTTGATACTTTTGTACTCGCTGAAAGAACTTATGCTCCTGTTGTAGCAGCAAATGTAAATCAAAATGCCAGTGGGTTAATCGGAATGAATTTCGAAAATAACACCAGTTTTGGTTTTGTTAATCCAACCCTAATTCGAACTTCTCAAATTACGAAAACTGACTTTAGCTCTACTCTAAATCCTGCGGTAGAAATCGTTAATTTCAGACTGAATTTTTAATCGGTCGCGACTTTAGAATCCGATAGTTTCTTAAGCACCAAACGAACTGTATTCATATGGCCTGTTAATGAATGATGTAAACCATCAGCAACATAATTCCAGGCTTCAGGACCTTCTTTACCCATTCTACTACCTAATGAATCTATGATTACACCGTCTTTTCCGGCGACCAGCTGCCGAACCTGTTGTAAATCTTCCTCTTGAATTGTGTATTGATATAACGGGTTTTCTGAAAGTAATTCTAAAATTACAGGTGTTGGCGTAATCCAAATAACTGGATTGGAAACATACTCACCTACAATATTTTGGATGGATTCCAGATTTTCCCAGGTTACCGATAAAGGGGTTATAGTTCGGTCCGGAACAATATTCAATCTTTGAGCGTCATAAGTTCCTAAAGCAACAAATACCCAGTCCGGCTCATTGATAAGAACATCTCTGTCCAATCTTTTTAAAGCTTCTGAAGATGTTTCTTCTCCGATAGCAGCATTAATAAAAGTAAAGTCTGCCTTTTCAACCGAAAGCTCCAGAACCTGTTTTAAAATTTCGAACCATCCTTGCCCGTCTTCAGTTATTGAATCTCCTAGAACAGCTATTGTTTCTGAGCCATCAAGAGGTAAGGAATCAAGACAATCGATGATTTCATCTTCTTTCAGTAGTTCCAGTGCCGCTTGTTTTGCATTCTGAGTTATATTTTCTCTGTAGCTTTTTAATTCTTCTTCTGAAATGCCTAACAATAAAGCTTCAGCCTTTTTATCTGCTTTTCCGGGAAGTAATGGAAACCTCTTCTCAAGATGAAAGAATGGAATAGTAAATTGTTCGAGTATTGCTTTAATTTCTTCTGAGGTCTTAGCCATGTTCTTTCTCTAATTCTGTAATTAATTTTTCTATTCCTGAAGTAGCCCGTTCTTTTATATGCGTCCATCCATCATATGAAAAGAGCTCAGGGTTTGATGGATCTATAATATATTTCTCACAATAGTTGGGAGCGTAATCAATTAAACTAGCCGCAGGATATACAACCAATGATGTTCCTATCACTACCAAAATATCAGCTTTTTCAACTAATCGAGCTGCTTTTTCAAGCATAGGCACCATTTCCCCAAACCAAACTACATGAGGTCTCAACTGCTTTCCATCAGACCCAACATCTCCTAATTGAATTGGGTTCGTCCCAATTTCAACAATCAAGTTCTCATTGTCTACACTTCTTGCTTTGGTTAACTCACCATGCAAATGAAGGATTTTACTAGAACCTGCTCTCTCATGTAAATCATCTACATTTTGTGTAACAATATCTACATCAAATAAAGGCTCTAAGTTTACAAGCTTTAAGTGAGCCTTATTTGGCATTGCTTTCCCTGCTTGCTCTCTTCTCAGATTATAAAAGTCTAAAACCTGTTTGGGATCTCTATACCAACCTTCAGGTGTGGCTACCTCATTGATGTTGTAACCTTCCCATAAACCACCTGAATCTCTGAAAGTTGACAACCCGCTTTCAGCACTTATACCCGAACCGGATAAAATAACTAATTTCTTTTTATTCGGCATGTACCGTTTGGAGGTTAAACCAAGAACTTTCGATTTGATAGTCTTCAACAACAGAAGCTTCTCCCCCATGTTTAAATAAACACATGATTGAATTTACTTCATCCTGTAGAGTCTTAACAGCATTATCAATTAGTTCTTTGTTGAAGCCCTGCTCACCTAAATTGATCGTAAATTCCATAGAAATAATTCTACCTAATGCTTTACCCAGATCTACCAATTTACGTTGAGGCATCTTCGTATCTATTTCAAAGTTTAGAGCATCCTTGAAATAATCTGAGGATTTTATTGTAAGCTCGAACTCACTTAGAAAATCATATAGATTAGAACTTTTAACTCTTCTCATCATCTTCATTACAGACTCTGATATCTGTTGATATAAAATATCATTTGAGCCTTCAAAAATTTGGAAAGGACGACTATCAACAACAGATCTGCCTGCGATATGATCGAGCCTGTAACCTTTCGCTCCTGTTAACTGAAGAAGTGATTGCGAAGCTCTTTGCATAAAATCTGTCACAACTGACTTTATAGAATTAGCTTCCAGATCCATTTTAGATGTATTTCTTTCCAAAGGAACTGTACTACCTGTAAAATTACACATAGCAGAACACACCGTAAAATAAGCCTGTAACTCCGACAATCTGCTTTTTACCTGATCGTAATTAAACAAGCTTTGTCCACCTACAAATCGCTCTTTACAATGATCTAAGGCTTCATCAAGCATTCTTCTCAAAAAGCCCATTCCCATACCCGGAAACTGTAGTCTGCTTCGGTGAAGCAGATCCAACATCATTGTAATACCTGTACTTGATGGCTCAAGCTTATGAGATTCGTCAACCTGAATATTAATTTTATTCTTTCCGTAAGGAAGCATATACAGACCTAAATTATTGTAGTACTCTTGTACTTCAATTCCACCATTTCTTGTATCATGAATAAAGAAAGAAATATCTCTGGTTAAATTACCATTCTTATCTTTACCTCTCGCAGTCATTAGCCAGTAATCAGCCATACCTGTAAGCCCAGCCCAGTGCTTCAATCCTTCAATCTTGTATTTGCCGCCCTCTTTGGTGAATGAAGTTTGCATCTTGAGAGCATCTGAACCGTAATCAGGTTCTGTGATCATCAAGCCTCCCATTCTTCTGTCATGCATTACTCGGTCATAGATACCGGTTTTAGCTTCCTCCGAACCATAGTTTGCAACCGGTTGAAGGAAAAGGGCACCATTAATTCCCATCATTAATGAAAGGGGTAAAGACTCATAGGAACTTGCTTCAAGCATAGAAAGAGCTTCTGATGTATGTCCACCGAAACCATCATATTTGGAAGGGATAAATGCTCCTAGTGGAGCTAGCTCCATGATTTGATTAAAAGTAGCAGGCTTTATACCCCGAACTAAACTATCTTCATGCTTCTCTTCTTCCGTTGAAAAAAGATCTGCCAGTCTCTGTTTGTATTCTTTTAAAAATTCTTGAAAATTGAAATTCATTCTATCAGTTTTATCATTTCTACAAAATAGTAGCTATTAAATATACGATTATTTAACGGGTTTTACTGCCTCTTTAACATAAAAAAACCCGATTCATTGTATGAATCGGGTTTAGGGAAAAAAAAGAAGGCGATGACCTACTCTACCACGAGTGCAGTACCATCGGCGCTGCAGGGCTTAACGTCCGTGTTCGGGATGGGAACGGGTGGGACCCCTGCGCTAGAATCACCTTCAAGGTCGGTGAGTCCGGTATATTGGACTCAAATTCAATAAAAAAAATATAAGTTCTTTGACATGGTCCGCTTGGCGTGCATACGCCTTGCGGATAAAGAAAAAGTGTTAACAATGAGGATACTTACTTGTTTGGTGCACCACCAAGCCGGCGGTGCAAACCATATAAACAAAGCCAATGGTCTAATTAGTATGGCTCGGCTAAACATGTCACCATGCGTACACCTGCCACCTATCTACCCGGTCGTCTTCCGGGAGACTCATAGGGAATACTTATCTTGGAGCGTGCTTCGCGCTTAGATGCGTTCAGCGGCTTATCACTTCCGAACATAGCTACCCTGCGATGCATGCGACCACACAACAGGTACACTAGCGGTTCGTCCACTCCGGTCCTCTCGTACTAGGAGCAGCCCTCCTCAGTATTCCAACGCCCACAGCAGATAGAGACCGAACTGTCTCACGACGTTCTGAACCCAGCTCG
>CAJXQC010000015.1 GCA_913058495.1 uncultured Balneola sp.
CACCTCTCTATTCGTCGGCAGCGTCAGATGTGTATAAGAGACAGGAGTATACATAGCACGATTTACTGCAACGGGTCAATCGGGCGAAACCTTTGTACAACAGCAAAAAATGACTTTGGTAAAATAGAATTAATCTTTATAGCATTAGCTGTAATAAGAAAGATTCGTTGAGGCGTCTCGAAATTAATTCGAGATGCCTTATCTTTAATTTTACTTTAATAAAGTAATTGAAGAGTAAAAGATCTTTACTATTTATCCGTCAAAGAACTAACGCCCGGCAAGTCTTTTCCTTCAAGATACTCTAAACTTGCACCTCCTCCGGTTGAAACATGAGAAACCTGATCGCTCACTTTCCATCCAAAGGAATTCTTCCCTTTAATTGCAGGTATTCTGACCCTGTAAGAGTCTCCTGACCTTTATAGTCCTCACTAGTGTGTGAACTGTTCACATAATCTATAGCCAGATAATATAAATCAATACCTATTCCCCAGGAGCTTAGTGATTCAAAGTCATTTAATTCCTGCCCGTTTTGATATCCCATCCTGAATGAAAAAGATTCTAAAAAAGTAAGTTCCATACCCGCATGATAAATAAACTGCTCAGTCAAAGAATATTCAGTAAATTCACCATTATTCGGATTTTGCTCTTTATAAACGCCCCAACCTTTAATGATTGTTTGGAATGGCCCGAATTTCCTCACTGAACCATTCTCTTCAAACTCCAACGCTACCAAAAGCTTAGAAAGCGAGACGGCTGAAGACAATCCTATCACTTTAAAGCCATTCCAATCCCCTGAGTATACAGCTTCTAATCCCAGTCCGGTTCTGAACTTCATAGGCAATGGATCGCCTTCTGCATTGTCGGTGTATTTAACTAAGTTACCGAAATCAGTAATGGAAATTCCGAAACCTGTTTGTATCAACCAGGAATCAGCCACTGAAAATGAAGTATTATAAATAGTGCCGATATCAGCACTTAAGGCTCTCCCTGCTTTAATTTCTTCCCCGGAAACTTCAGCTCCGCTTGCTAAATCACTGTGAATGTAGTTTAAGCCAAATCCTACACTCCATTTTTTGCTTAGCTCAAATGAGACGGAAGCATTTTGATAAAATTCCAGTGGTTTATGACTCCCTGATTGTTCTCCACCCTCAGTTGTATTGTTTTGCCTTGGATAAGGTACTATTCGTGAAGAAATTGACCATCCTAGTTTCTCTTTTTTAAATGAAGCTCCGAAATCATAAAACCTAATATCAGAAACTGATTCTCTTGACGTAAAATACAGACCCAGATCATCTTTCCTGCCAACTCCCGCCGGATTTATCTGATGCATTCCGGACAATCCTTTAAATGAAACAAAAGAGTTTCCAAGTGATTGTAACCTTACATCCAAAGTATTTTTTATGAACGGGACACCTGTTACTGCAGGCTGAGCTATAATTTCACTGTGCATTCCGGCAATTAAAAGGCAGGTAATTAAACCAATTAAGTGTTTTAACCGGTACTTTTTTAAACACATATCATATTTAACTTCAGGTTATTACAACCATATTCTAAACAGACGGTTGTAATGTCAATTTTGATTCTCGTCTTTTTTATTCTCAATCTTGCTTAAAGTAATCGGACGATTTTTGTACTCAAAATATTCATCGAACAGGTTCTTAATTATCGGATAATCCTCCGCGGAAAACACTGTCCTGTTAATCGAAAAGTCTTCCAAAATTGTCAGTGTATTTCCCGAATATTGAGTTAAATATCTGAATCTGGCAAGATTATTATCTATTGTGATCGTTTTTGGTTCTGAAAACTCTTTAAGCTCATAACCTTCCGGCAATATGATTTTTGTTATGATCCTTTCTTTAAATGTATATGGAAAATAAACAGGGAAGTCTCTTTCTTGTTCTTTAATAGGCGTTTCTGTATCCGAAATAAAAGAAGGGTTTAAATAAATAACATCGCTTAAACCGCCAATTTCTTCTATTGGAACTGATAGTTCAATATTGACTGCTATGGCTTCTTCCGGATTATCAATGTTCTTTATGTCAAGGCTATCAATTTTTATATTCGATAACGATCCACCTACTAATTTTGAACCTCTGTCCTTCTCTTCAGATTTTCTGATACTCTCAGCAAAGTACCCGTCAACTGTACCTGTTATTTTAGTTTTTATAGTATCATTTGAAGAGAAATCATGTTCCAGAAACAGGTTTTTTGAGGTGGTAACCGATGGAGCTGTTTCAATCCACATATGATCATTCTCCCTTACCATTAAGCCAATTCTATAGAGGTCTTTAAGTGGTGGTTGTCCCAAACTTCTATACCCTTCTGAGGCATCTAACAAATATGAATTATTCTCTATCTTTACAACTACTACAATATTATTGAACTGATAAATAATCGGGTAATTTGTTATCAAAAATCCATTCTCTCTGGTACTTAAAAAAGCGGGATTAACTTCTACCCCTGCATATTCAAGCATTTTCAGGAGCATTATATTGATATCAGCAGAGCTTCCGGTTCCTTCGTCAAATGCATCTCTAATACCCTTTACACTTGCAACCCTATTGTAACCATTCCACTTAATATTTTCGGCTACATATTTGTAAATAAGCTTAGTTTTATCAAAACTATTTTCAGCTTCTGCAGTGATCTCATCCACTTTTTCTTTCATCTTACCATTTAGCCTTTGCTTGCCAATTGTATCACTTTTACGAAATTCGTCCGCAATTTTTTCCCACGTATTTATAAACGGACGTCTAATGGTGCCGGAATGGTTTATATAAATAAGCTGATTAAATATCTTTGTTTTGAAGTCGTCTACAGTGGTTATGAATGGAATGCTTTTAACAGCCGGTATATTTTCTTTACTTACATAAGTTATTACTCCTCCACCACTCGGACTTATATATTCTTCGCTTTTGGAAAAGAATGTTGAGTCGACCCCGGATAAAATTGTATTGTATTTGTAATTATGAGGAACCTTCATTTCATACTCGCTGAATTGAACAGGAATAGATTTGTGGAATTCCCAATCAGGCAAATAAAAAGCACTACCAACCCTCTTTCTATACTTGTATTCTATTATCGAGCCTTTTGAAAGTGATGGTATCACAAACTTTTTTAAATATATTTCACCACTTACATTTTCCTCGAAAACTTGTTCTTTATCGAGTTTAGTAACTTTAATATCATCCCCAATCACTTCATAAGAGGAAGCTTCTATATTAAAAACATCCTGATCCCGGTTTTTGTTAAAAGGAATAGCAACTTCTCCCCATTCCGTGCCTTCATCAGTCAGGATCTTAATTCGTACATGTTTTTCAAACTCGACACTAAGCTGAGGATTAAAGTAACTCTTAGCTACTTCGAAAAGAACCACAGCTGATTCTGATGAATCAAATTTTGCGGGATAGGAAGAGAAGTCCTTAAGGCTTACATCCCCAAAATCTGCTTTTTGAGCTGAAAGAAAGCTCGTAAAGCAAAGAGAAATCAGAATTGTTATGCTTATTTTAAATCGTGTCATCAAATCTATTTTTCAGTTAAAAAACTAACGCCTGGTAAATCTTTTCCTTCAAGATACTCCAAACTTGCTCCTCCTCCGGTTGAAACATGAGAAACCTGATCGCTCAATCCGGATTTCTTAATTGCTGCGGCTGAATCTCCACCACCAATAATCGTAGTTGCTCCGAATTTTGTAGCCTCCGCAAGTGCTTCAGCAACAGCAAAAGTACCATCTGCAAAATTACTCATTTCAAAAACACCCATTGGACCATTCCAAAGTACGGTTTTCGCCATTTTAATTACATTACCAAAAGAAATAGCAGACTGTGGGCCGATATCCAACGCCATCCAGCCATCTTCTATTCCGTTATCATTCACTACTTTATGCTCTGCATCATTATCAAATTCTTTGGCCACTACCGAATCCATTGGTAACATCAACTTAACCCCTGCTGATTTTGCTTTTTGAATCAATTCTTTTGCAAGATCGACTTTATCTGCCTCCAATAAAGAATTACCAATTGGAAGACCTAGTGCTTTATAGAATGTGTATGTCATTCCTCCACCAATTATAATGGTATCTACTTTATTCAACAGGTTTTCGATCACACCAATTTTATCGGATACTTTGGCTCCACCTAAAATGGCTACAAAAGGTCTTTCCGGATTATTTACACTTTCACTTAAATATTTGATCTCCTTTTCCAATAAAAATCCGGAAGCAGCCTGCTCCATAAACTGAGTTACTCCTGCTACTGAAGCATGAGCACGGTGAGAACTTCCAAAAGCATCATTCACAAAAATATCAGCATGACTTGCCAGTTGTCCACTAAAGATCTCATCGTTTTCTGTTTCTTCTTTATGAAACCGTACATTTTCCAATAAAACGATCTCACCGAAACCTGCTTGTTCTATTACCTTTTTAGCTTCATCACCTATGCAATCGCTAGCAAAATGAACTTTAGTATCTATCAAAGTAGCCAGATGATCTGCCACGGGTTTTAAAGAGAATTCAGGCTCCGGTTTTCCGTCAGGGCGTCCTAAATGGCTCGTTAATATTAACAAGCCTCCGTGTTCCACTACGTATTTTATTGATGGTAACGCCTGCGTTATTCTATTGTCATCTGTTATAACCCCATCCTTTAAAGGCACGTTAAAATCAACACGCATAAGTATTTTTTTATCTTTTACTTGGATATCGGTAAGAGTAAGTTTTTTCATTTTTTTTGTAAGGAATGTTGTTTTTAACTGTCTTATTTAATTAAATAAGATTCAATAACTCAATTGCGGGCTTTACTCACCAGCTACAACCACGGGGTAAAATACACAGTTGAAATGTTCTTTGTGTTTTATTTTAGTTAAAACAATCAAACATATGGAGATCAAATGAAAAAATTGATACTATTTTTCTTTTTTATAGGATTGGGAGCAAGTCTGTCGGCCCAAAACTTATTTGTAACAAGTACAAGTCCCACTCACGGAGCTGAAAATGTTGATCAGGATTCGATTAAAATCACATTCAACAAAAAAATCGCTTTCGATGACAGCTCATTTACGGAAGGTCTACCTATTCCTTTCCTCATCCTCCCTTTTGATTCAATTCAGATAACCCAACTGAGACTCAGTGAAGATTCTTTATCGATGATCATAGATGGAAATTTAGCAGATAACACCGATTTCACTTTTATTGTACTCGACGCCCACGCAAAGGATGGAGATAAGCTTGGCGCGCCTTATCTGTTCAGGTTTACAACTAATCCTACTGCAGGCCAGTTTGTTGTAAATGGTAAAATATCAGAAGAAGAAATGGGAAAATTGAATGCAAATAATTCAATAGATCATTTGGGTGGATTAACTGTTATCCTGAGCGAAGAAACTCTGGATATTGGTTTAGATTTTGAGGGATCTGAAGAAGAGCCAAACGAAGAAGATGAAAATGATCCATTAGATGCATCTCACATAGCCTTTGTAAATCCCGAAACAGGAGAATATTCTATTGACGGTATCAGAGAAGGTGACTTTTTCGCTTTTGGTCTAAACATTTTTTCCATTGAACAAGATAACGAAGGGTTTCCGGATCTCTATATTCACGACCCCAACGAAGATTTTTCACTAGATACCATTAAAGTGAATAGTACGGATGTACCTACAGATACTTTGAATAATATTGATCTTAGAAAATTACTCTTTGAACCATTCACTTTTGGAGAAGCTTACGAACGAACTTCCAGCCTGAATTTTAGTGGTGATGTAGAAGCAAAAGCAGGAATTGCAGAAATACCACTAGTTTTTGATTCTTTTGATGACTCTCAACCAAAACAACTTTTTAAAGGGATTCCTGTAACAGCTTCTTTAGATGATCATCAGGATCCATTTTTCGATCCTGAAAATGGAAAAAGTATAATCTGGAGTATGTTCTTTTACGATACTGTAAAAGATTCTGTTCATTTGGTAGGTATTTCTCCTTTCGGAGCACAAATAATTGAAACAGTAGGAGCCGGAGATCTGGATATTCCGGTTTCAATCAGCACTGTAAATTCATTACCTGAAAATATGATCGATAGTGATTCAGCTGCGGCTATAGCTGAAATGAATGGTGGTGCTGAATTCCGTCAGGAAGCAAGCAATTCCACATTTGCCAGTGTAGAGTTTGTTGCAGCTCAGGCTTACTGGGAGTATCCTTTGGATAATACTACTTCTGCTCCTACACACTGGAGAGTTGAGTACGAAGCTCAAAATTTTGATTTTGATTTCAAAGAAACGAACGATCACGAAGGATTCGGTGAAGATTCTCTTGTTTTCTATATTGACGTATTGACCGGAGATATTTTATATAAAGCCGGAAATAAAGTAGAAAATGGACCTTCTTTTAATGTTGTGAGTAGCTCACCTGCTGATGGAGATGTTGCAGTAAGCAGCGATACCTCAACAATAAGTATTACATTCGACGCACCCGTAAAAGTAGACGAGTTTGGCTTCTTCGGGGATGGGCTAGAAATAATTCCTTTCCCTCTCGATTCCATTGATATAATTGATTTCTCTTTATCTGATGTAGGCAGAACTCTCAATTTTAAAGTAATTCATTCACCCGAAACTGATTATACATGGTTAGTAAGTAAAGCCAAAAATACTGCTGGTGGTATTCTCGAAAGACCTTACATATTTAACTATACAACTTCAGCAAGCTCTGTAAGCCAATCAGTTTCCGGTTCAATTAATACAAATACTGATTCTCCAACTAAGTCTGTTGAAAATGAATATGACGGAGTAATGGTTGCGTTGTTTACTTCCAATCCATTTGTAGATAATGAAAATGACAGTGAGTCTGAGGGTCCGGGCTTTACAATTGCTAAAGCCACTCTTGCTGATACCACAACAGGAACTTATACATTAAATGGTGTCCGAGATGGGGTTTATTTTCCTCTTTCAATTAATCTTATTGAAGATGGTTTCGATGAAACCCCTTCTGCAATTGGTATTTATGATCCTGATAGTGATGGCTCTCTAAACTCCATCACCGTTTCGGGAGGGAATCTGACAGATATCGATATTCAGTTTAAAGCATTTGAGCCAATTACTGCAAGTACTGCTGTTTCATTAGCAAATTCAGTAGCTGCAGAATTAGATTCCGGATTGGAATTATACTTTATGTTTACCGAAGAAGATCTGATTGAATATGATGACTTTAATGATAATCTCCATCAGAAAAAAGGACTCCAAAAATATTCTTTCAGCCATTTTAAAGTTGATGATGAGATAGCAACTCCAACAGGTACAGGTGAAGAATGGGGTTTACTTTATTATAATTCTACAACTGAGACAGCTTTAGCCTTTGGAGTAAATCCTTTCGGAGTTGGTTTCGTTGATACATTAGATACTGCAGAATTTCTGGAAGATTTTGAGTTAGAAGGAGCGACATTTAATGATCTTTCCCCTCTCCCTTCTTCTTTCTTTGATTCCGATTCTGCGGCAATCGTGGCGGAAGAAAATGGAGGAAGCGACTTCAGACAAGGAGACGCAGAATTTCTCTATGTTGAATATGTGGCTATAAATGCTCCAACCCTTTTGCCTGAAGGTATTACCGCCGATGGAGGAGTTTGGGGGGTAATATATTCCAAAGAAAGCTTTAACCAGCAAACCTTCAATTACGAATACATCGGTTTTGAAGTATTTATGGATTTTGAAGATGGAACATTCCTGGGGTCAAATATTGATCAGGATGAACCCATTACTGCACTAGATGGCAGAGCAGCAGCTGACACCTTAGCTACAAATATCTATGATGATAACAAGCTTTACTTCATTGATGCCGTTGGGAATATATTTTCAGATCCTGAGCTTGATCAACAGAAAAAAGCTCTGAAGAATAATGAAGAGAATTCTGACCTGTTGGAAGGAAAATTCTTCTTTATTGAGTATAGATTTTACTCCGAAATAAATGATACTGAGACACCAATATTCGTAGATGCAAGCGGTGAAGCATACTTCTCAGGGAATTCATTTGATATAATTCCTGAAGGGGTTACTTATGCGGATCTGGAAACTATTTCTGAAACTATTATCGATAGTGACTCTGCAGTTACCATTGCAAATGCTGCCGGAGCCGCTGCTTTCAGAGATAATCTGGGCGCAGATTTCGATCTGGTTCGTCTCGATATACAAGTTCAGGCTGGTAATCGATTCTGGCTACATCCTGAAGGCGTTGATAGCTCATTGGTTACGTGGACTGTTCGCTTCTTAAGAACTTCAAGACACAAAACTACTGAGGAATACGAACTTGAAAGCGCTGAATACCTTATCAACGCAGAAACAGGTACTGTGATTGATTCAATGGTTATTACTTCCAATGAAGAGGATGATCTTATATCAGATATTCCTGATGAAACATCACTTGGACAAAATTATCCAAACCCATTCAATCCTACTACTACTATTCCATTCAGTTTAAAAGAAGCTGTGAATGTAGAAATAACCATCTACAATATGTTAGGCCAGAAAGTTACTTCTCTCGTTAATGAGAAATTCACTGCAGGAAATCATTTTGCTACATGGGATGCTTCCTCTTTGGCCAGTGGAATGTATATATACCGCCTGAAAGCCGGGAATGTGGTAAAAACCAAAAAGTTAATGCTCATTAAATAACCAAATTTGATCAGAGCTTCTAAAAGCCTTCTTCGGAAGGCTTTTTTTATGGGTGATATTCAGCGCTAATTTGAATATTTTCACTGGTGATTTTAACTCTACATTCCGATCTATGAAAACAGTTTACTTCGACAATGCAGCAACCACTCCAATCGATGAACGAGTACTGGAAACAATGCTTCCATTTATGCGTGAAGATTTTGGGAATGCAAATTCTGCTCATCATTTAGGCCAAAAAGCCAAAGTTGCTGTAGAAGATGCCAGGGAGTTTGTGGCTTCTGTAATTGGCGCAGAACCGTCTGAAGTGATTTTTACAAGCGGTGGTACTGAAAGTGATAATGCAGCGATAAAAGGAGTTTTGGCTGTTGCAGGAGATAAAGATGAGATCATTACTTCAGAACTTGAGCATCATGCTGTTCTACATCCGATTGAAATGTCCAAAATGAAGGGCTTTAAAAATCTTTTTGCTGAACCTATTCAGTGTGGAACGATTACAGCTTCGGCAGTAGAAGAAAAGATCTCAGATAAAACTGCTCTTGTTAGTATAATGCATGTTAATAATGAGATCGGTTGCATAAATCATATTAAAGAGATCGCAGAATTATGTCGAGGCAAAAACATACCTTTTCATACTGATGCTGTTCAAAGCTTAGGTAAAATCCCTGTGGATGTGAAAGATCTGGGAATCGATCTTCTAAGTGGTAGCGGTCATAAGATCTATGGTCCTAAAGGCGTGGGCATCATGTATGTTAGAAACGGAGCCAGATGGATGCCGTGGATGACCGGAGGCTCTCAGGAACGCAGACGCCGGGGTGGAACTTTAAATGTTCCCGGAATAGTTGGTTTTGCAAAAGCACTTGAGCTTATGACCAAAGAGAGAGAGGAAAACACAAATCACTATAAAGAATTAAGATCTCTGCTACTTTCGAAGATGGACGCTGAGTTAGATGTAGATTATAAGATCAATGGAAACCCTGAAACCGGCGTTGCTCATATTCTAAACCTTTCATTCTCTAATAAAGATGGACACTTCATCGACGGAGAGATGCTTTTACTCAATCTGGATATCGATGGTATTTGTGTTTCCAATGGATCTGCTTGTACGTCGGGAGCTGTTGAACCATCACATGTTTTAGCAGGAATTGGATTGAATGATAATCTGGCTAAATCCAGCATTCGAGTTAGCTTTGGGAAGACAAATACCAAAGAGGATGTGATTTACTTTGTTGAGAAATTAAATAGTGTATTAACCCGAATGTTCGCTACAGCATGAGTATAAATATTTGTGTGTACTGCGGATCAAGAATACCGGAAGACAAAAAATTTGAAAGCCTCGCAAAACAAATAGGTTCCACAATAGCTTCAAAAAACTGGGGACTGGTATACGGTGGTGGCAAGGTTGGCATGATGGGTGTAATAGCTAACGCAGCACTTGAAGAGAAAGGTGAAGTTATTGGTATCATTCCTACTGCTTTAAAGAGAGCTGAAGTCGTTCATACAGGTGTTTCAGAGATCATAGAAACTCCCGATATGCATACCAGAAAAGCTTTAATGGAGAAAAGATCCTCAGCTTTTGTTGTGCTTCCCGGTGGCTTCGGAACACTTGATGAGTTTTTTGAAATTCTTACCTGGAGACAGCTGGGAATTCATAATAAACCAATTATACTTGTAAATGCTTTTGGATATTTTGATGGATTGTCTTCCTTTATGGAAACGGCTATAGATCACGATTTTGTTAGAGGCGAAAACCGCGAATTATTTTCAATTACTTCAAACCTTGAAGAAACAATTTCAGTACTTGAGAAAAAGCTATATCCATGAAAATATTCTTCACGGTGTTGGTTTTCCTGTCTTTTACTGTGATTATTTCCTGTAATAACTCTATAAAACCTATAAACTCAGAATTGAAAATTCCTGAAAACACTTTAGCTCCCTGTCCCGAAAGCCCCAATTGCTTCAGGACAACTCAGACTCTAAAAGCTGATCCTGAAGCTGTTCAGCAAGCATTAAAGAAATCGCTTACCTCAAATAATGCTGAGAAAATAGAAGAAATAAATCTTTCTGATAAAAAAGAGCTTAATGCTGTTTTTAAAATTCCGTTATTTGGATGGTTAGACGATGTTGTTATCAATATTGATTCAGATACATCAAATGCTGACATTACATTCGTTCACATTAAAAGCTCCAGCAGAGAAGGTTACTACGATCTGGGAGTTAACAAAAGAAGAGTAAACAAAATTATAAAACACGCTCGAAAAGAGATTAATAAACCGTAAAAGCCATGTATAATATACTATTACACTTACATTCAGTTAACAGATGGATCGTTTTAATTTTGATCATTCTGGCCTTGGTTAAGGCTTTTTCAGGTTGGTTCGGGAAAAAAGAATTCACAGCTTCAGACAAAAAAAGTGCTTTGTTTGCACTCATATTTACTCATATTCAGTTGATACTTGGACTTGGTCTCTACTTCATAAGTCCTTTGGTTTCTTTTGAAGAGGGAGCTATCAAAAGTGAAGTATTCAGATTTTATACGATAGAGCACTTCTCAATGATGATCATTGCAATTGTATTGATCACCCTCGGTTTTTCATTATCGAAAAGAGCGCCGGAAAGTATTACCAAATTCAAAAGAGTAGCAGTATTCTACCTGATAGGTTTACTGATCATGCTATCTTCTATTCCATGGCCTTTCAGAATTCCTGGAGCCGGTTGGTTTTAATCAGTCCTTATCATTTTTATAGATATCAGTGATCTGATCTGCGTATTTCTCGGCTATAACCCTGCGCTTTACTTTCATTGTTGGAGTGATCTCCCCTGTTTCCACTGTAAATTCATCGGGCAGTAATCTGAAATCACGGATCTTTTCATGAGAAGCCAGATCTTTTGAAAAAGCACGTATCTCTTTTTTGAATAGTTCATTCACTTCAGGATGTGAGATCAACACTTCATTGTCTTTATATTCAAGTCCGTTGTCTTTGGCATACTTTGCCAGAATTTCAAAGTCAGGTACTATCAATCCGGCCATAAAGTTTTGAGCTTCTCCTACCACTACCATCTGATCGATCCATTTACTGGTCTTAAACATATCCTCAATTGGACCCGGATAAATATTTTTACCGCCTGCATTAACGATCATATGCTTAATGCGATCCGTAATTTTCAAATTTCCTTTTACAAAACGTCCTACATCTCCGGTATGTAACCAACCGTCTTCATTGATCATTTCCTTTGTAGCTTCTTCGTTACGCCAGTACCCTTTCATTACATTTGGACCTTTACAAAGTATCTCTCCGGGCTCAGAAGAAAGTTCTGTAGGATAATCTTCTCCACTTATTTGAGCTATGATCTTTCCGGAATCCAGATCTTTAATTCCTACAGTAACTCCGGGTATCACTGCTCCAACAACTCCGGTTACTTCTTCACCTACTCTGTTGGCAGCCATTACCGGTGATGTTTCTGTCAATCCGTATCCCTGTAAAATGGTTAATCCCGCGGCTTTAAAGAAATCATCGATCTCAGGTGGTAAAGCAGCCCCTCCGGAAACGAATATCCTTACCTGTCCGCCTGTTCGTTCTTTAAGCTTATCAAAAACGAGTTTATCAGCGATCTTCTTTTGAATCGAAACCAATCCTCTTTTCCCGGATGAGTACTTTCTTCCGGTGTCAACAGCCCAGTTAAAAATCTTTTTCTTTGTGTCACTGCCCTCTTCCACACTTTTAACGATCAGATTATAGATCTTTTCGAAAAGTCTTGGCACACTGATCATTACCGTTGGTCTTACTTCAGGCATATTTTTCGAAACGGTATCCACACTTTCGGCATAATAGATCTCAGCTCCACAAGAAATTATTGCATAATAGCCAGCTGTTCTCTCAAAAGAATGACATAGTGGAAGAAATGAGAGCAGACGATCTTTGTCATCCCAATAAATATGTTGTGTAGCTGCTTTAACATTACTCACAATATTTTGATGGGTAAGCATCGCTCCTTTTGGTCTTCCTGTTGTACCTGAAGTGTAGATCAACGTCGAAATATCTTCTACGGAAACAGCTTGTACTCTTTTTCTGATTTCGTCTTTATATTTCTCAGCCTGTTTTGCACCTTCATTCAGTACATCTTCAAATAGAAGAACAAATTCCTTTTCGGCATGTTTTTTATTCTTTGGTTTATCAAATGCGATAATCGTTTTTAAGTGCTCACAATTATCGTAAACTTCCACAGCTTTTTTTAACTGGATTCCAGTAGAAACAAAGAACATCTTGGCTTCCGAATCCTGTAAGATATATTCGCACTGTCCGGCAGGAAGTGTGGTGTACAAAGACACATTGATTCCCCCGATCATTTGGATCGCAAGATCAACAACTGCCCATTCATATCTGTTTTCACTTAGAATCCCTACTCTGTCTCCGTGTTCAATTCCTTCTGAAAGCATATATGCTGCTAAAGAATGGATATCCTCGATCACCTGATCCCAATAAATGGGCGTGTATTCAGATTTAGGATCTGTTTTACGATGAAATACAGCTTTATTATTTCCGGCAAATTTATTCGCCAGGTTTACAGGGAGTTCTGCTAATGTCTCGAACGGTACGATTGTAGGCATGCTTGTAAATTTTGATCAATATTTTTCCGATTGGAATATACTATATATAGAAAGAAATTCTTGTGTTTCAAATGCACCAATACAAGTCTTATATTAAAAGAAAAATTTCACAGATGGCACACCCGGCACACGAAGAAACAATTCAGTTAGTAAAAGAGATCTTCAGATCTTATTTAAAAGAGCATAAACAACGCCAAACACCCGAAAGGTTTATGGTTTTGGAAGAAATTTACCGTGCCGACGGCCACTTTGATGCTGATGATATTTTCTACAGAATGGAAGAAGTTGGGACTCGTGTATCACGCGCTACGGTGTACAACACACTTGATCTTTTGGTTGAGTGCGGATTGGTTCAGCGTCAGCAATTTGGTAAGAGTCAGTATTACTATGAGCGCGCGTATGCTTACCAACAGCACGATCATATTATCTGTAACGATTGCGGACATGTGTTGGAATTTTGTGATCCACGAATTGGAGAGATACAAGAGTTACTTGGCAAGATACACGGTATGAATATCGACTCTCACTCTCTGCATTTCTACGGAACCTGTAAAGACGAAAAAGCCTGTGAAGCCCGTCAAGAAGAAAACGCTAAGAAAGAAAGTACTGAAGCGTAAAAGGATTAACAATGTTTCAATTACCAATTAAGAATTGACATAAATCAATACTTAATTGAGCCATTGTTAATTCTTAATTGTTTATCCAGAAATATAAGTCTCAGCAATATACTTTCTGGAAGCGAGTCTGCTGCCCCACCAGCCCATCAACACTGACAAACCGACCATGGCTCCAACTAAGAAGTACCAACGTCCGAATGGCCATGCTACAATTCCCACGTCGGGAACATAAAGCGGGACCAAAAACTCGAAGATCGCAAATACACTCAGCACTGCTAAAGTTCCTGCAATTAATCCCTGAATAATTCCTTCCACAATAAACGGACTTCTTATAAAACCATTCGTAGCTCCAACAAGCTTCATTGCTCTGATAAGATCCTTTTTTGCGTAGATAGTCAAGCGAATAGTATTGTAGACCAAGACCACCGCTGCCAGTAAAATTAAGATTCCTAAACCACTGCCAATCAAACTGAAAATACTCAGGTTTGATTCCAGCGCTTTCAGCAGTGCTCTGTTATACTCTACTTCGTCTACTCCACGGATGTTTTGAATTCGGGAGGCTAAACTTTCTACCAATTCAGATCCCGAATCAGTATTCACTTCTACTTTAAAAGAAGCAGGTAAAAAATTCAATTCAATCAGTTCGGTAACGCCCGCTCCTAATTCTTTAGCTGCAATAACGGACGCACTGTCTTTCGAAATATAAACCACATTCGTAACCAGCTCTTCGCCCTCGATTTGGTTGCGCACTTCTTCCACAGAGCGTTCATCCATATCAAAAAGGAAAACTTCGATTTGGATCTCCTTCAAACTCATGGCCTGTGTATACACGTTGTACGATACACGCCCGAGAATGCCCAGTAACAGCACTGCTATAAACAAGGAGAATATAGATGTGGTAACAGCTAATTTAGCTCGCTTAAAGCCGGCTGTTCCTTCTTTTATTACATATTTTAGACTCATATTAGTTTCTGAATTGAGCTCTTATTCCAACAATTAATCTTCGAGGTGGCATCGGAAATGATGACGCCTCAAAGTAGCCTGCCTGACCTAAACCGTCAAGTGCATTTTCCCATCTTATCACTACCATTATTGCACGAACTCTGGCAGAAAGTTCCGCATCCATTCTGAAAAATGCAGGTACAAATGATTGCATGCTTCCATCATTGGTTAGTGAGTTTGATTGCCAATAGTTTAACTCTGTATTATAAAACTGACTTTCATAAGCGAATGGCGAGAGCAGCGTGCGCACACCGATCTTAACAAAAGCTGCCCTGTTGAATGCATAGTTCTTGTAAAATAGCGCATTTCTGATCCATAACTTAGTATCAACAGAACCAAATGTTGAGTGACTTTGATCTACTCCAAAACTCACTGTTGATTCATAAGCTGCGGAACTTTCGATCTCAAAATTGGGATTTTGAAATCTGACAAAACCTGAAATAAACGCGAAGTCCTGAGAATTTGTATTGCTGAATGTACTGTCTGTATCTAATACTATCCGGCTCTCTGTAAACTTGATTCTGCCCGAAGCTCCCGCTTTCCAATAGCTTCCAAGCGAAGAATTTACTTCTCCATAAAGCGATGTTATTTTTTCGTTTTTGAGATTTGAAGTCCCTGAGTAGTCCTTCGATGACCAGTATAAAGTCTGAATGGTCGGAATCCTGCTTACCACACCCGCAGTTAACTTCAGACTCAGGTTATCAGGATCTCCGATGTTTATACCCGTAGAAAATTCCGAACCGGAATGACCTGTATTTCGTGATATTACATTGCCGGAACCGATCAATTTTAATCCATCAAACAACTTCAATTCAGAAGTCATTTTTGCTTCTGATGTAAACCAACTGTTCCGGGTAATGGAATTACCTGATCTCATATCTGAGAAAGTAACTGCGGCATCACCCTGTATTGAAAGTAAACCCAATTCCACTTTCTTGAAGATCTGAGCACCATGCGTTAGCAATTCTCTGCTAAGAGTATCAGCGCTAATTCGAACTACTCTGTCGTTCTTAGTTCTGTTCAATATCAATCCACCTGACTCAGCTGAAGCTGTATCCGATCTTTGGTAGAGCCCCAGCTTAATATCATTTCTCAGTATTTCTGAGCTTCCCGAACTACTTACAGGATTTGAAGTAAACTCACCAAAACCAAAACTTGCAGGATCATTTACTACATAACCACCAGATTCATCGTTATTAAAGTCATTTCGTAAGATCAATCCCTGAATCTGATATTTCTCTCCTAAATGATGGTAAATCCGCCCCATGATCTGACTTCCTTGAACGGAATTATTTGGATAAAAACCTCCGTCTCTCCTATCCCAGTACGACAACTCAATATTAGTTCCGGGCGCCGTATTCTGTGCTACAAAAAACTCCAGATTTCTGTAATCATTAGAAGCTTCATCAAAGTTCAAATAACTGATAGGTTCATTGATATAATAATCCCGAATATTCACATACGAATTTAGATCTCCATTATAAGTCTGATACACTGTTCCGATCTTGTGATGCGGCACATAATTATAATTGATCAATCCGGTAACCGGATCATTTAGAAGAATATCGTCCAGCCATAAATTCTGTTCGTATTGATCGTAACCATTGATATTAAAAGCATCAGTCCTTCCGATTGTACCTTGCCTGTATGAAATCACGTTACTTTGATAAGCGTAGAAATCTCCCCAGTTCGGATAAATACTCCATCGCAAAAGACTGTCTGTAGTTATTTTCTCTGAAAAAGACGGGATACGATTCTTCCAAAGGTTTACAGTTTTTACTTTTACTTCCTTTTTCTGAGACGCCAATACACTGTCGTTTTTTGCTTCTGTATTCGGAGAAGTGACCTTAACTGAATCTGTTTTGACAGAATCTGCAACCTGAGCAAATAATCCTGTTGAACTTACAATCAATGCGATATATAAGGTTATAAAAACTCTCAAGGATATTGTTTCTCCAGATTATAAGGCATTTCATCTATTCCCTTTAATACTCTGCGGGCCATTTCTAAAGTCGTTCTCATACTTCGTTCCTTATTCAGCAAACGATCTTTTGTAAACAAAGCTTTTATAGCGAAATGATCATCCTTGCTCCAGTATCCCATCCACACTGTTCCCACCGGTTTTTCTTCCGATCCTCCGCCCGGACCGGCAACTCCAGTAGTTGAAATACCGATATCAGAACCAAGTTTATCCGCAACTCCTTTTGCCATCTGTAACGCTACTTCTCTGCTTACTGCACCGTGATCATTCAAATCATTTTCTGAGACACCTAACTGATTTATTTTTACTGAATTGGCATAAGAAACAATTCCGCCCAACGTATATGCACTACTTCCGGCTATATTTGTAAGCTCATTTGCAATCATCCCGCCTGTACAACTTTCTGCGGTAGCAATTGTTTTGTTTTGCTCGATCAAAATTTTACCAACAGCTTCTGAAATAGTCAGATGTTTTCCTTCTCCGATAATATACTTAGAAGCTTTTTCATAAATATGGTCGGCGAGTTTATTTACTGATTCCTCTGCCTCTGATTTTGTTGATCCCTTGCCATTCAATCTGAGAGTCACCCCTCCCGGCATCGGCAAATAAGCCAGACTTACACCATTGATAAAAAAAGAATTCAGATCGCCTATAATGGTATCACTTAATGTACTCTCGCCTATTCCAATTGTTTTAAGATATCTGGAATGTAAGAAACCAACGTCACCGAATACCTTTCTTAATTTCTGAGAAATTGCATTTTCCATCAAATACTTCATTTCATAAGGCACTCCCGGCATGGAAACCAGATAGCAATCGTTCTCATAAAACCACATTCCGGGTGCCGTTCCCATCTTGTTGAACAATACCTCACAATTTTCGGGCACTTCAGCCTGTATCTTATTCGACTCCGAAAAAGGGATATTCCTGCTCTTAAATAATTTTTTAATATAATCCAGAACCTTTTTATCTGACTTCATTGTCACCCCGAACAATTCAGCGATCGCCGCTTTCGTAATATCATCATGTGTGGGGCCCAATCCTCCGGTACAAAGCACAACATCAGCGTGCTTCATTGAATAAGAGAGAGTTGATTTGATGAGATTAAGTTCATCCGAAATAGTATGCACCTCGGTAACCTCAAAACCTAAACCGGTCATGAACTCTCCCATCCATGTAGCATTGGTGTTTACAGTGTCTCCAATAAGTAATTCGTTGCCGATTGAGATGATCTGAACTTTCATACCTGTAAAATTCACAATTCCTTTGTCCAAAAGCTAGTTTTCATATTATTATATCCAATCTATTTCCTATCTTCGTTCAATGAAAAGTCTTCCGAACATTCTCAGCTCACTTCGCATCATCCTTGCGCCGATATTTTTGTATCTGTATTTGCAGGGAGGACTGATCTGGGGAGGATTAAGTATTCTGATCTTTACAATTGCTGCAATCACCGATTATTTTGACGGTCACTATGCCCGGAAATATCAGGTTGAATCTACACTCGGTGTATTTCTTGATCCACTAGCAGATAAAGTGCTCACATTCAGCGCCTTTATTGTACTTCCATTTATCGATCCTTCTCAGTTTCCGTGGTGGGCAGTTATTTTGATCATCATCCGTGATGTATTTATGACCGGATTACGGGTGTATGCAAACAAAAAGGATATGCAGATGAAAACCCGTTCTTTTGCAAAAACAAAAACAACCATCCAACTTACATTCCTGTATATCGCTTTATTTCTTGGCGTGTTTGAAGGAACAGGAAATATTCTGGCGGACTGGTCTGAGCTTATTCTTTCAACCGGTGTTATGTTCTGGCTGATGATGTTTGTGACTTTCATTACTGTTTATTCCGGAATAGAATATGTGTTCACTAATAAAAAATTATTTCGCAACTCTGCACCTTCATGAGATCCCTTAAACTTTTCATTGGGTCAGGTTTCGGCTCGGGATTAATTCCATTTGCACCCGGCACCTGGGGAAGTTTGCTTTCATTAGTTCCCATCTACTTTCTGATGAGATCCGGTAACATATTTTTAATTCCTCTGTTTGTACTGATTGCCTCTCTGCTTTCACTATGGGTAACTTCAGCTTGTGTAGAGCAATGGGGTGATGATCCCGGAAAACTTGTTATGGACGAATGGGCAGGTCAGGCGCTCACATTTATATCAATTTCATCTACCGGTGTACTCGATTCAGATTTAATGATTTTAGGGATTGGTTTCATATTATTCCGGATTTTTGACATTTTAAAGCCTTTAGGTATCAATAAGCTTCAAAAATACGAAGGTGGAGCCGGTATTTTGCTCGATGATTTACTTGCAGGATTATATGCGCTTATCTGCCTAAAAACTCTTATTTTCATCTGGTCGTAAAAAAAGACCTATTCTCGGGATTTCAGAAGAGAACACAAGATTACAGACATTTATGATTATTAACGATTCATTTGCACGCGAACTAGCGGCAGACTTATTAGATATTGACGCAGTTATACTAAGACCGAATAATCCTTTTACCTGGTCATCAGGGTGGAATTCGCCAATTTATTGCGATAACAGATTAACTTTAAGACATCCGGAAGTACGAAAGAAGATCGCTCAGCAGTTTACTGCTTTTATCAGTGAAAAATTTCCGAATGTGGATGTCATAACCGGAACAGCAACTGCCGGAATACCTCATGCAGCATGGGTTTCGGAAGCTTTGGATAAACCAATGGCTTACGTTCGCGCTAAAGCGAAAGCTCATGGGATGGGAAATCAAATTGAAGGTGGTGTGGATAAAGGACAAAGCACTATTGTTCTTGAAGACCTGATCTCAACCGGAGGATCGGCAATCTCTGTGCTTGAAGCACTTCAGTTTGTTGGAGCTAATGTTGAAGCTGTGTTATCTATATTCACTTATGGATTTGCAAAAGCAGATGAACGTTTCCAAAAAGTAAACGTTCCTGTGTACAGCCTCACCGATTATAAAACGCTGATCAATGTAGCTATTGAAAAAGGAATCGTTACAGGCGATGATCTGGATCTGCTTTCCAGTTGGAGAGACAACCCGGATATCTGGCCTAATTAGAATTTTTAGTTTGAAAAGAGAAGTACAGTGAGCAACAAGAAATTTTTTATTGAAACCTACGGCTGCCAGATGAATTTCGCAGATTCGGAGGTGGTAAATTCAATTCTGATCGAAGACGGAATGCAGTTGGCCGAAAATCCGGAAAGCGCCGATGTTGTATTGGTAAACACCTGCTCTATCCGTGAGAATGCAGAAACCAAGGTGTGGAATCGGTTAAAAGAGCTTCGGAAGATCAAAAAATCGAATAAAGAACTTACCGTAGGTGTACTTGGCTGTATGGCTGAGCGCATCAAAGACAGAATTCTGGAGCAAGAGCATCTGGTTGATATTGTAGTTGGGCCTGATGCTTATCGCGACATCCCCCGCCTGCTGGAAGAAGTTGACGACGGGAGAAAAGCAGTAAACGTATTGCTTTCTCTTGAAGAGACTTATGCTGATATCACTCCGATAAGAACCGCCGGTAACGGCGTTTCTGCATTTGTTTCCATTATGCGTGGTTGTGATAATATGTGTTCTTTCTGTGTAGTTCCGTTTACTCGTGGTCGCGAAAGAAGCCGACCTATGGAAAGTATTCTAAGAGAAGTTCGTCAGTTAAGTGAAGAAGGAATTAAAGAAATTACCCTGCTTGGACAGAATGTAAATTCCTACAAGGATGGTGAAAACTCTTTTGCTAAACTGATGTTGGCTTGTAGTCAGGTTAATCCTGAAATTCGCTTCAGATTCTCTTCTCCGCATCCGAAAGACTTCCCGATCGAATTACTGCATATCATAGCTGAGCAGCCAAATTTGTGCAACTATATTCATATTCCGGCACAAGCAGGAAGTGATTCTATGCTGGAGAGAATGCGTCGCCCTTATACCCGTGAGCAATATTTGGAACTGATCGATCAGATGAGAGCCATTATCCCGGGAGTTTCTTTCTCAACAGATATCATAGCAGGTTTCTGCCACGAAACTGAAGAAGAACATCAGCAAACACTGAGCCTGATGAAAGAAGTTGGCTATGACCTGGCTTACATGTTCGCATATTCCGAAAGAGAACGAACATTAGCACATCGTAAATTCGAAGATGACGTACCTGAAGAAGTTAAAAAGAGACGTTTATCCGAGATCATTACTCAGCAAATGAATATTCAGGGTGAACGAAACAAGAATGAGATCGGAGAACGCCATCTTGTGCTTGTAGAAGGAACCAGTAAGAAATCTGAAGAGCAAATGAGCGGTCGTACCGATACAAATAAGATCTGTGTATTTGACCGAAGAGATTTTGAGCCGGGCGATTATGTAGAAGTTGAGGTTACAGATTGTACCTCTGCTACCCTTCTTGCTAAACCGATCAAAAAAAGCAGTATTTCTGAATTTTTCGGAGTAGCTGTAGAAGCATAAGTGAAAACCCGCAGAACATATCTTTTGCGGTGGGTGCTTTTTGTATTCTTTTTGATGTTCGGTTATTCCTTAAGCTATGCTCAAAAGAAGGTAGCCGTAGATTGGGAAAATCCTGCAGATTCTGAAGCTTTTAACAGGGAGCTGGATTTCTTCAGCAATCACAATGTCTCATATCTGTTTGTCAGCCATCCATTAACTGCAGATGAAATAGCTTCATTAGACAGCACAGGAATCTCTTTTTTTGTGAAATTGGATCACAAATTTGTAACTGAAAATGAATTTATTAACAATTCAGATCAGTATTTGGAATCTGTAAACGATGCCAAAGCTTATTACGATTCTTCTTCCGCTTTTAACGGGATCGTAGTTTTTACTCACAGCAATATTTCTCAAGCATATTTAGGTTCACAAACATATTTAAGTACAGAAGACTTTTTTGAAATAACTGGGAATAAGGTTTATTCGGTAAATATTCACTCACAACCACTCTTCAGTGTTTTTGAAACATCAGATTCATATGCAGAAAACCTTTCCAGGTTAAAAGAACAGCTTATAAATTCAGAACTGAATCTGTTAGTAGATGGTGAGTGGTACAGATCTGTATTAGCTCAAAATGCTGATCTAAAAAGTACTTTTGAAGGCACTTCGGGAATGGACCCGACTACTATCGCAGTGCCTGACATCCCCGACCAAACTCCTCTCATTCATTGGTCTGTGTTGGTTCTGGTTTTGCTTTGGATCAGTCTTGCGGTAAATGTTGCTTCAAATCCTACATATCTGGAAACTATTCCTCGTTATTTCACGGCGCATCGCTTCTTTGTTGATGATATTTTGAGTTACAGAGAACGTTCATCTGCAAGTGCGGTATTTCTTTTATTTCAGCATGCCATTTTTGGTGGATTGGTTGTCTACATACTTACCAAGATATTTATAAGTGATATAGGATTAGAGGCTCTGTATTACCACATTCCTTATATAGCTATAATGGGAAAAAACTATTTTTCCTTATTTGTTTTATCTACACTGTTGGTTTTAGTTGTAGAAATGATCGCTCTTTTTTGGCTCTATTTTCCGAATAAGGAAATGTCGCATTTCAATCAGGCCCTTAATTTATTTACTTGGATATTTCATCTCGATTTTATTCTGATCACTTTGATAGTAACTGTCTATTTCTCCGGACAGGGCACCTCATTCCTAGCTAGTATACTCGCAATCACCTACGTATTGATCTGGTTCTCAAGCTTTAATATCACTGCTTATGATGCCTCCAAAAGACTGGGAATGCATCGCAATTCTTACCTTTTTAAAACCATCGGACTTCATACTCTGGTAAGTGGCGCCCTTGTTGTATTGCTGGTCGTATTTAATGAATGGTGGGATATTTTGAAACTAGCTGTCTCGGTTTAGGTTTTTGATGGTATCTCGTTCCGTACCTCCGGTGAGGAATACCCCCGGAAGCTCTGCTTCCATTCGTCTTAGCTACTTCAGGTGCATACCGCCGAGCCTGAAGGCTCTACTAGTTTAAACTCCTTAGTAACATTAGGTTGTTACTTATGACAGGCGTTCCAAGTCATAGTTTGGGAACTAGACTAATTAAAACCTACTTATCACGAATCAATTTTCTATCCCATAATCCCGAGAATAGAAATAATAATGCTGTACTGAATAATAGCCCCCAGATAACCACAATTGCTAAGTTTTGCCAGAATTCATCGGTCCCGGAAACAACCATGGGCAGTAATCCCATTATCGTGGTTGTGGTTGTGATCAAAACAGGTCTTAGCTTTTGCCGGAACACTTTATACCAGGCTCTAACTCCTCCTATTCCTCTTTCGCTTTCTTTTTTCCGCTGATGAATTAACAATATCGCATTGTTAACGACTACACCCACACATAGTAAAGCTCCAGCTATTGCTCCGCGATCAAAACTTAGATCGTTAGCGAGTGTTCCCAACATAATTCCAACTGCGCTGAATGGAATGGTTAGTATAACAAACAATGATCCGGACCAGCTTTCCAATAATGCAGATATTATCATCCACACACTTAGAATACTTAGCATAGCAATCAGCCAAAGATTCTTAGTTTGTTCGTCATCGTTAAAACTGAATCCCGAAAAACCGTATTTTATTTTAGCTCCAACAGGAACTAGAACTTCTTCTAACATTGATTCCGTAAAGCTCTGAGCCATACGATAATTCCCCAAGAAGTTAAAAGTGATCACCCGCTCATAGGATTGATCTGCTCTACGAATTTCAGTGAGCGCTCTTTCTTTGGTAATAGTTCCAAAAGCTTCCAGGTCAAAGCTCAGATCCTTACTCTTACGCATTCTTGCCATCAGATCCTCTTGGTATAAACGATCGTTCTCAGTTCGGCTGATCAAATACATTTCCTGATCTTCAAATTCTACCTTTCCCAAAGAGTTCTCTCGGTTGATATCCATTGCTAAAGCGCTCAACATTGTTCGTCTGTCTAGTCCGCTTGCAAGCAATTTTTTATCATTGAGCTCCAGATTATACTGATAGAAATCATCTCTGCTGTAGTAAGAACTATTGTTTATATCTACTTCTCTTACCCTTCGGTTTTTTTCGAGCCTGCGTTGAATTTCGCGTGCCAGATCGTGGAGCTCGTTATAAGCATATCCTGTAAGCGTAATTCTTTGGGATGATGAACCTCCACCGAAGCCTGTACTTGTACTCTGCCCAAATCCTGAAACTGAAGTAGCAACATTTCCTGTCTGTGAACCCAAATACATAGCCTCTCCTAAAAAATAGTATGGAGCTACTTCACTCAAATACTCATTTTTTACCGAAAAAGTAAGATAGGCTCCAAAATCTTCAGAAAGCTGTGCCTCATAATAGGAAAATGCATTGGTGTATGGCTTAGCGATCGTTTCGTAATTCTTTACGACTTTATCAATTTCACTCAATGGAGTTCCCTGTGGACTGCGGATATACACCGATATCTTTTCCTCAGTATCCCGCCTCCATGGACTGCCAAAGTAGGTTTCTTTAGCAAATTTATATGTCAATCCTCCAATCAGTGGATCAATATCATCACGATTATCAAAATAGATCTGGGTGAATTCCGGCCATGATGTATCCTCCCAATCATCCGGAGTTTCTATTACAAAAAGTGGAATTCCTATTACAGCGACAAGCAAAACCGGCAAAATCCACCTCAGTCTGTTTCTGAAGATCAAAGTACGGAGTGCTTTATGCTTTAACAGACTGCTGATTGATTTCTTATTTACCTTCGCTTTCTCCTTTCCAGAAACAGGTGTTAACCAAATCAGTGCATAAGGAATCCAGGTAAATGCAATGATCACAGAGCACAATAAAGTAATGGTAAGTGCCACTGCGAGTGGTACCAGAAACAATCTCAATTCCTCCATAGCAAATAGAAGAGGAACAAAAATTCCGACAGTGGTTAACGTACTGCCCAATACCGGAACAAATGATCCGGGTAGTTCTTTCTTCACATGCTCAACCCTTTCCCGGCGGTCTTTTGGCAAGCCCGGATTAACCTGTTCAAAAACGACTACAGCGTTATCAATTAGCATTCCCAAAGCAATAGTTAGCCCTGCCAGAGTGATCACATTCAGTGTATAATCAAATAGGTACAAAGCAATTATGCTCATAAGAATGGAAAAGAACACGCTTCCTACAATTACAATTGGAGCACGAATCTTTCTTATAAACAGAAGCACTACCAAAAATACTAACAACGCACTGAATATTGCCTGATTTGACAACTGATCGAATTGTTCGCGTAACTCTTCGGTAGAATCAACTTGTAATCTTAGTTCCATCCCATCCGGAAGCACGCGTTCTATTTCTTCCATCTCTGCCAGCACTAATTCTGCTAAACCCATCGCATCAGCACCCGGTTCTTTATTCAAACGAATAGTGAGAGCTGTACTTCCATTTACTCTTCTGATGCTTTTCGAGGGATAATCACTTACATAAACAGTAGCTATGTCGCTAAGTCTTAACTGACGAACGCTCCCAGGAAGAGATATCTTCAAGTTTGAGATATCTGTTGTATTTCGGAAATCAGGAGGCAACACTAAACCAAAGCGTGAATTTTCGGAATCAATATATCCTGAAGTTCTCCAACTAAGTTTCTCCCTTATTTCATTTGAAATCATTGACGCGTTCAGGTTGTACTTTTCAAGTGCCTGCCGTTCATATTCAATGATCAAAGCCGGATCGTCTACTCCTTCAAGAGCAACCTCTGAAATACCTTCGATGCCCAGTAGCTTTGTTTTTATAGACTGTCTGGCATATTCCAGCAATGCTTTGCCATCCATATCTCCACTGAGTGTATATACAATAAACGTTTGTTGATCTTCCAGCTCTTCCGGTACGCTTCTGGTAATTTGAGCAGGAGAAACGCTCGGGGGTAATGATTGTTCAATAGAAAATAATTGTTCGCGCAATTCCAGCGACCTGAATTCAACCGGAGCATTCTTATTAAATGTGATTGTGACTCTGGATCTGCCTGACTGGGTTAAAGACCGGATCTCTTTAACATCCCGCAAATTATTAGATACACTTTCAACTCTACGTGTAATCTCCTGCTCAACAATTTCCGGGGCTGTATTACCCCAGCTGTAAAACACCGTAATTCTTGGGAGATTAAGTTCCGGTGCATTTTCAACAGGAATGATCATCCACGTAGAAAACCCGACGATACAAACGATCAAATAAAAGAATGAGATCAAATATTTACGTCGCAGCAGTTCTCTCATCAGATTAATTATCCATTAATGGAATTACCTTCTGTTGATGGCTGATACTAAAATGTTTGTCAACAGCAAGTGTGTCGCCCGGATTTATCTCTTCATGATCGATAAGCACCCATTCCGTATTCATTTCTTCCGGAGTAACATAGATCCACTCCACTTCGCCTTTGTTCAGCTTAAACACGAGTGTTCTGCCATCTCTGGCAAGCAAACTCTCTCGCGGCATTCTCACTTTGGATGTAGCACTTCGTACAAAGATTCTTCCTTCGATCGTCATTCCTGTTTTAAGTGAGCCATCGGGATTATCAACTTCAACGATGGCCTGTCCCGTTTTCGATTCCTGATCGATCTCAGGAGAAATGGCTGTGATCTTTCCAGTGTAGTTTTCCTGAGCAGGTCCTTCCAGTTCTACTTCCATCCCGGGTTTCAGATCAACGATTTCTTTTTCAAGTACATCGAAGCGAATCTTTACGGTATTGGTGTTAACAAAACTCCCCAATTCCTTACCTGCTCCTACATACGCACCATCTGTTACAACTTCTTTGGTTGAAATGTATCCTGAAAAAGGTGCTTTAATAGTTGTGTAACTAAGATCGAGTTTAGCTCTGTCGTAATTCAATTCTGCTTCAGATAATCCCGTATTGATCTTCATCAAAGAATTCTGAGTGGTATCCTGATTGAGCTCTCCTCTTAGTCTGAGTTCTGTTTCGTACTCATTTTTTGCTTTTAGATATTTATTGTAGGCATCATTCTTTCTGAATTCCCATTCTTCTTTATCAAACTGAAGAATGATGTCACCTTTTTCCAGCCACTTCCCGTCTGTAACATTATGAGTTTCCACAAAACCGCCGATACGCGGGGTGATCAATATTTTTTTGTCGGGCTCTACAACTCCTCTGCTTTCGATATAATAGCGAAGTGGCTCATCGTCAACTACGGTAAACACTACTTCCGGCAGAATCTCGATGCTGTCCAGATCCGGAGTTTCCACTTTTTCTTTTTTTCCTTTACAGGAGATCAATAGCCCTGCAAGGATTAATATTACAAATGATGCTCTGAATATTTTTTCCATTTCGTATCCTTTAACAATGCGGGTTAAAACCCTTTCCGGTTTACTGCTAAAATTTGATTTAATTCCATCGATCCTGAAAGATCTCCAAGTTTAAATTCATACATAACTAACACATTCCAAATTGACACATTCTTAATTCTTAATTGACACATTCTTAATTCTTAATTGACACATTCTTAATTGAACCATTCTCAATTCTCCTCCTTCCTTCAATCCATTTAAAAACCATTGGAATCAAATACAGAGTTAAAAGCGTGCTGGTTACCATCCCTCCCATCAGAGCAATTGCCAATGATTGTCTCAGAACATAGCCATCACCAAACGGAATCAACATGGGGATCAATCCTAAAATAGTTGTTAAACTGGTCATTACAACCGGACGAAATCTGTTTTTTCCTGCTTCTCTTACCGCTTCTTCCAGGTCTCCTGTTTCTTCATAATAGCGTCGCATAAAATCCACTTTCAGGATGGAGTCATTAACAGCAATTCCGGTCAGGATCAGAATTCCCATAAATGAAAGTGCATTTAAACTTACACCGCCAAGATAAAGTGCAAATACAGAACCGATCCAGGCAAATGGAATTGCCAGAATAATGATAAACGGATATTTCAGGTTTTCATACTGAATGGCAAGGATCAAATAGATCAACAGTACACTTATGGACAACAAAAGACCCAGTTCTTTCAATAGGTTTATTAACTGAATCGCGGTTCCTCCAATTTTGATTTCATGCCCTGTTCGTTGCATAAAATCATTTACTTGCTCCCGGATCTCATCCGAATTCCACCACCAATCCACAAAAGTAAAATCAGAATTGTATGTTAAGATAGCCGATTGTTCCAACCGCTCTATCTGTTCTGCTTCATCTACCACATTGATCAAAGCGATCTCGGAAAGTGGAATCACTTTATTTTTTATGTTCAGCCTTATTTCTTGAGGATCTGTAAGATTTTCACCCTCTCCCAAGAGCCGGATAGCAATTTGCTCATCCTGTCTGTTCCAGTCCGTTACATACATTCCCCGCGTTAGTGACTCCAGATAAGCAATTACATCCCGTTCACTGATCTCATAAAACAGTAACCGATCATTTTTCAGCTGTAATTGATAAGCTTCTACAGTTTGAGGAAACTTTTCTGACAATGACACTTCTTTGAAACCCTTGCTCATGTAATCTTCCAAAGCGATGCCGATCCTTTTACTGAAATTACGGTCTATCCCAACTACGCTGAATTGTACCGGAGCTTCAACTGAAGAACTGCTCCCTCCTATTCGTGAATCTCCTTGTTTATTGAACGACCACGTCTGATAAGTTTTCTGCAAGGATGAAAAAAGATCTTCAATCCGGTAAGCTTCCTGCCAGTTTTGTACCGGCACAGTGATCTTAAATTTGTTGAGACCTTCATCCTGTATAGAACTTAAACTTGTGTTATCGGTGTATCCACCAACCGACAGAATTTGAACAGAATTTGTCTCTCTTTTTATAAAATCTGTAATGGTTTTAGAAGCGTCTTTTGAAGATCGTAAAGAAGTATTTCCGGGTAGAGTTACCAGATATTCAACGCGTTCAGGTTCGCCTTCGGGCAAGGCGTCTTTCTGAACATTTAAAAAAGCGAATACAGCAACTGCGCTTACTACCAAAGTAAAAAGAATAGGGAGAAGTGGTTTATTTATAGCCTTAGCTAAACTCATCTCGTACTTTTGGATCACCGTGTCTAATCCGGAAGATATCTTTGAAAGAAAACCCGAAGTCCCTTTCCCACTGAACTGAACAACAAAAACCGGTAAGATCACTAATGCAATCAGCAGAGATGAAAGCAAGCTTATAGAAAGAGTGGCTGCAAGATCCCTGAAAAAAGCACCCTCAAATCCACCCAGAAAAATGAGCGGAAGAAATACAGAAATAGTAGTAAAAGTGGACGCAGTAACTGCCAATGCTATTTCTTTAGTCCCTTTGGCAGCTGCTTCGTATTTATCCAATCCTTGTTTTTTATAGCGATTGATATTCTCTAAAACCACAATGGAGTTATCCAGCAACAGACCAATACCCAACGTGAGACCACTCAGAGAAATGATATTCAACTGAATATCAAATAAATACATGATCACAAAAGTGAGGAAAATACTGACAGGAATAGAGATCCCGATAGTAAAAGGACTCCGAATATCATCCAGAAACAAAAAAAGAACGATAAACGCCAGTATACCACCAATAATCAGCGTTTGAAGAAGATTAGAAATGGAATTTTCGATGTAGGTAGCATCTTCCCGGATGATCTGAATATCGAATTCAGGGTTTTGTGTTTTGATCTCGTTTACTGCATTCTGCAAAGTCTCAAACACTGTAACGGTATTTGCTCCGTATTCTTTTTTAACCAAAACATTCAAGACTTCCTGATTATCCAGCAAAGCAAAAGAAGAAGTATCGGATTCTCGGATCTCAACATCTGCAATTTCTGATAGTGTAAGTACGCGGCCGTTTGCCAATGAAATAACCGGAATCAACTCAATATCTTCGATGGTCTCAATTCGGCTTTGGATCTTTATAGCATAGCGATACCAGCCATCCCGAAGTTCTCCTGTGGAAGAAAACACGTTTGCATTGCTGATGATCTGCTGAACCTGAGTAAGTGTAAGTCCATATCGATCTAACAATTTGGGATCGTAATTGATCTGTACTTCCGGTTCCACTTCTCCCACCAACAGTGCCTGAGCAATTCCATCCTGTTGCTCCAACCGACGCGTAAAAACTTGCTCTGCCCAGCGTTTTGTGGCCAAGCGTTTTCCGAAACTTTGGTTCTCTGCGTCTTTTAAAGTTACTGCGATCGTAGCTATAGGCTCATCTGAAGCTGAAGAATAGACAAGTTGAGGTCGTTCCGCATTTTCAGGGAGCAATGGTCTTGCCTGATCCAGTTTCTCCCGGACATTCAGAAATGCCAGATCCATATCTGTTCCCCATTTGAAGGTGAGGAAAATGAGACTTTGTCCTTGTCTGGAAAGACTTCGTGTTTCCTGCACGCCACGAACGGAACCAAGTGTCCCTTCCAATCGCTCATTGATTCTGTACTCTACATCTGCGGCCGGAGCACCTTTATATTCGGTACTGATCAACAGCGTGGGTGGATTCACATTTGGAAGCAACTCAATAGAAAGCCGTGACAGTGTAATCCCTCCAAAAATAAGCACGGCGAGCACCAGAATTACAGAAGCTATAGGCTTTCTTAATAGCAAATGAGATGATTAATTAATAAGCACTTAGGATTATAGTATAAATTCTAAAGTTTTGAAAGAAATTAGATCATTTATTGATGAAGGAACTAGGTGTTTATTTAGCACTAAATCGATCTGTAAGATTGGTCAGACGGCTTTGAGCCGTCCGACCAATAACTTCAGAATATGAATACCACTTTTCCTACAATATTCTCTCTTGAAATAAATCCCCAGAACCTGGAATCCATACTTTCATAATAGTTATCGCCTACCATAAAGAAATATCCTTCTGGAATAACAAGCCTATTTTCTGATCCTGATAATGCTATTAACTGATCCTTTTTTGACAAATTTCTAACTAAATATTTTTGGTATTTTTTAGATGAAAATAACCCTAAAGAATCCGGATTATCAGACTCTTCGACCATCATTTCAAAAATAGAATCATGTGGAATTCTCAGGTCTTCGATTTTGATGTAATTTCGTAATAAGTTAAGCGTATCTCCTGCTACCCCATACACCCTTTTTATAAAAGTAGTTTTATCTTCCCCGTGCTGAAAGGATAAAATATCACCTTTCTTAAGATTATCATCTTTAAAGCTCTTACTCGTAACAACTATATCACCAACTTGAATGATCTCTTCCATAGAAGGTGTTATTATTTTGTAGGGTTTTATAACAAAAATTATTATAAAGCCTATGAACACAACTATAGTAGTAAAAATCAATATGTATTTTTTCAAATTGAATAAATCTATTCTTTGTTCATTTTGAATATATAAAATTCTCTCTCTTGTCTTTCAAAATCATAAGCGTTTATAAGTAGCTTGTCTTTTTGAATTTCGATATTACTAAACAAATGCTTTAATTTTACTGAGAAATTATACTTTAAAGTTTCTTTGTCATAAAAATCTAAAATGTTACCATGTCCATCTTTTCTTCCTGAATGAAACACCACTAAGTAATCTTGAAATAACCCAATATCTCTCGTTTGATATTTGAACTCAGAGTCTCTTTTAGTCCTTATTTCCTCGTCACTTTTAGATATATTCACTTTGTTTTTTTCTTCACTCTTTTCAATAGTGTATCTTACTACCACAGATTCGTCATTTAAATAATTATACTTCTTAATCTCTGGTTTACCCTCTGATCCAAAATAAATAAAGCTACTGTCAGCTGTTATACTTCCTGAATCAAGAAATCCATCATTACTCAAAGTATTATCTTTGATACCCTTTATTAAGATTCCATCATTTTTGTATACCAAATAGTTACCGTCTTTCGTTCCTGAGTTGTTATATACTATTATTTTATCACCATAACATGTCAACCTATACGGTATAAATCGTTTAGTTTTAAAACTTTTTATCAATACTTTAGATTTTATGTCCCATATAGATATTCTTGCTAAATCTGTATCAGAAATGATGATTTTTTCATCTGTAATACACATATCTGACGGGTTTCTAAATTCTTTAGGACCTGAACCTTTTCCTTCTCCTACAGATCGCACGTTATAAGATTGAGAATCCTTTTTTTCTAATGCGTATAGATTATGCTGTGAGTAATCATAAATAAATAAATTATTTTGATTTATTCCCATTCCAAAAATTACCGGCCTAAACAATTCATAATCAGATGGGTAAAATCTTTGCGTTTCTACTATAAAGTCTTCTTTAAAGACTCGACTTTTTTGAGCAAAGCTTACAAAGCTAATTTTTAGAAAGAATAAAAGTAGAGTGATTTTTTTTATCATATCGAATTGTAAAGTATCAACTTTAAAAGTTGATACTTTAATTAATTTTTATAATTGTTCTATAGGCTGAACAGTTGTCCAGCAAATACGCTCGAAAGCTCCCCATAGTATTCTTATCACCATACACTTGTCATTACCCCCAATACAACCATTATCATTACATGGTCCTGCGTAGGCTTCTTCCATTCCAATAATTATTGGAATAGTTTCCATACTTCCGGACTCACTATTAAACTGGAATCCGCTTACAAGAGCAACTACCATGGCAATTGCTACAATTTTATTGATGTAGTTTTTAATCTTCATCGCTGTCTCCTATTTGTTATTGTTAGTTAATGATCCGGTTTGGATCAAATTTTTATACTTAGTCAAGTCTATTGTTATCCACATAGCCATTGATAAAAGAAGTGAGTTGCGAAATAGCATAGCGCTATCAAATTTTCCAAATGAAAACCTTCCAAAACAACCACATGTTACCTGCCAATTATCTAAATAACCTACTAGAGAAATTATTAGAAACAAGCTGCAAGAAAGCACTACTAGCTTTTTTGTGAATATCTCTTTGAATTTTAATGCAAGACTTAACCCAAGGAAAATTTCAATTAAGGCGATTGAATAGACTATTAAAGAAGCAGTACCATGCTCAATTTCAAAAAGAAAAACTAAAATATCGCCTGTATTATCAGGACTAAATATTTTCAATATTCCTGCTGCAACAAATATAAATGACAGTATCCAAGTGAAGTATTTTTTTAATGAGTTATCCATGATTCTATTGCTTGAATTTTGACTTCTTCAAGTATTCTAAATCATGAAATGAGTAGCAAAAAGTTTGATTAGTCTTTTAGTGTAGCACAAAATCCTAGTGCAAATTCCTATCTTTTTTTGCTATCCGATTTTTCCAAATAGTTCGTTTCGTAATCTTTCCTGTACGTATTCCCCTCTTAAATTCTGTTGGATTTTTACCAATATGAGAGCGTAAATATTTATTCAAAGCTACTTCATCAGGAAGTCCTACCTCTTGCGCGTCACAATAATTTTTCTGATTTGGGTTTTTCTGAATGCAATCGAAAAGTTTCTCGACTCTTTCTCTAATAAGGGCTTCCTTGCAAGTTACTCCAAAGTGTCTTCTAAACAGACGGGCAAAATATTTAGGATCACTGCAACCCATTTCAGCTGACCACTCTTGAACAGTGCGTACTTCTCTTATTTTAGGTTTAAGCACCTTTAAAGCATTTTCTATCTCTTCCATACAAAATAAGTTCACGGTTAATATTGACGCTTATTTTGAAACCTATATTTTGTATGTCCTATCCTCTTGTATTAGATATAATTACGGATATTTTAAATTTATATGCAAGTATTAATTGTACTTAGGTTCAAAATTTTAGTTATAAACAAGCATAAGAAGGACCATCTCTATATAATAAATACAAAGCTATATTGTCCAGATAATGATCTGTTTAAAAGATTCAAGCTTCGGAGTTTGTTCGAGGATATTATTCCGAGCCTTTTCCTCGTTTCATACCTCCGGTGCGAAATGCCCCCGGAAGCTCTGCTTCCATTAGTCTTAGCTACTTCAGATGCATAACGACGAGCCTGAAGGCTCTACTAGTTTAAATCACTATGCTATACATTTTTATTGGAAGATATATACATCGCTTTTACTACATCCCGGGAGATGAGCTCAAACAGTTAGTTTTCCGCAACGGAGCTGCGGAACTAGGGTTAAAGAGTCTTAACAGATTACGCTGATGCAATCAGCGTAATCAAAAAAAAAATCAGCAAATCAGTGATCTATATTTGTTTTCGAAGTCTTGCCACAGGTTCGTTTAATTGCTCTCTGTATTTGCTTACCGTTCTGCGGGCAACTTTATATCCCTTTTCATTCAGCTGATTTGCAAGATCCTGATCGCTCATCGGGTTTCGTTTGTCTTCTTCATCAATAATGGTTTGAAGAATATTTTTAACCTCCCTGTTGGAAACCTCTTCCCCACTGTCCGTTTCCATTCCTTCATTAAAGAAATACTTTAGTTCATGAACACCGAAATTGGTTTGCACATATTTCCCATTCACTACTCTTGAGATCGTGGAGATATCCATCCCGATCCGCTCTGCAATGTCTTTAAGGATCATAGGCTTCAGACTGTCGCCATACTTGAAGAAATCTTCCTGAAGGGCAACCATGGTCTTCATCACATTCATCAACGTATTCTGTCGCTGTTTGATGGATTCGATAAACCAATTGGCCGAGTCGATCTTTCCTTTTATAAAATTCTGTGTTTGCTGATCCGGCTTCTCCCTCTTTTCCTTGATATCTTGCCACATCTCCTTGTAGTCGGGGGAAATCCGAAGTGAGGGTGAATTTCTTTGATTCAGATTTATGAGGAACTCTCCTTTATCAAGATTTGATTCATCAGTATTTCTCCAGTACACTTCAAAATCGGGTTCAATGTAATTCTGGGATTCTTCCATTCCGGTTGATACTGCTCCGGGACGTGGATCCATTCCCTTGATCACATCAAAAGCGTCTTTTAGTTCTTCTTCTGATACATTGAATTTCTGAAGCAGCTTATTGAAATGCTTCTTCTCAAAAGCTTGCCATGCATCTTTAACAATGTCGATAGCCAGCTCTCTGCCATCCAGTTCATTGGAGGATTGCTCGATCTGTACCAACAAACAATCCTGTAAACTCATAGATGCTATGCCGATGGGATCGAGCAACTGAATTTGTTTTCGGATGCGGTCCACATCTTCCACTTCCACATACACACTGTGATTGAAAGCAATATTATCGGCTACGGCTTCCAGTTCTCGCCTGAAATAACCGTCTTCATCCAGCGAACCCAGGATCTGATCGGCTATCAATTCTTCCTCTTCAGTCAGATCCAGCAAACTCACCTGCTCTTCCAGCTCTTCCAAAAAAGACGCATGATAAGGATCGGGAAGATCCTGCCACTCCTGCATATCCGGATGTGTGGGAGTAGAATAAGACTCTCCCTCAAATTCAGTATTGGAATCAAATTCATCCCAGTCTACTTCGTGTTCTTCAAGCGTTTCTAGTCCGTCTTCTTTTTCCTGGGAAATTGGTTTTTCATCTTCAATTTCAACTCTCTCCTGTCGAATTTCTCCGGGTTCTGCTTCTTCCAGAATGGGATTCAGTTCCAGCTCTTCTTTGATCCGTTGCTCCAGAGCTATGGTCGGTAACTGAAGCAACTTGATGAACTGCAATTGTTGTGGCGACAGTTTTTGCTGCTGACCCAGTTGCTGCTTTTGGCTAATATTTTGTTGATTCCGAAGCATGCCTAGTCTACTTCCTGTTCTCGTATATAGTTACAAGCAGCTTTAAATTCGTCATACCAATCTTCACCATAACGTCTGGTCAGTGGTTTTTCCAGAAAATCGGATAAATAAATTCCTTCTTTGCTTCCCTTATCACAAGCAGCAGAACATAAACTGTCTACATATTCGAAGTTGGCGTAATCAAAGTCAGCAATCTTCTTTAACCGTACCGGAAACAAGTGGCAACTCAATGGCTTTTCCCAGTCAATGCGTCCGTCAAAATAAGCTTGTTGGATAGAACAATATGAAACGTCGTTATCTCCATACTTCACAAATATACATTCAGCTTCATTTACACAAGCGATCTCATATCCGGCTTTTTCGCTTCCGATGACTACACCATCTCGTTCGGCGACTTCTACCGCTTCCGGTCTCAGTTCATCTTTTAATAACCGATAGGCTTTATGTAATACGGGAATTTCATCTTTTACAACCGGAGCTCCTGCGTCCCCCACTACACAACATGCTCCTTTGCATCGCGGCAAATCGCATGCGAATTTCGTGGTTGCAATCTCTTCTGTAAGAATGGTGTCTTGAACTTTGAACATATCCAAAGATACAAATAGTGGATGGAATTTCTGTTGTTATTCATTAATGATTTTACTCTCACAAAACGCAGGGAGAAATTCCAGCATCCTACCAATCGGACTGAAGTCCTCTCTGGTTTACTTAATGATCTTGTAACAATCAACAAATTCCATCAGGTTCACTAGCAAGGGATTCGTCCCGCAGCTTTAAGAAAACGCTCTCTCATTTTTACTCGGAATTACCGAAGCATACAACTAAGAATCTCGATAAAATATATTTATATAAAATATTACTGATTTCTTTTAAGTTAATGATCAAACTCAACCAAATCTTCAGCTATGCTTTCAGTGATTCTTCTATTGCTTACTATTTCATCTTTTCAGCAAACCACATCAGATAGTGTAACCGTAAACTCAGAGATAGCTAATGTAACGGTTTTCAGGTCTCAGGCTCAAATTGAACGGATTTCTGATGTTCGGTTATCTCCCGGAAAAAATGTTGTAGTATTTACTGAATTGTCCGAATCAATGGTTCCAAATAGTATTCAACTAAAAGGAAAGGGTGCTTTTACCTTACTCTCTATCACCCATCGTAATAATTTTATTGAGGAGACTTCCAATAGTAAACTTGTTAACCAATTAACTTCACAAAGAGATAGTCTTCAGCGTTTGATAACATCAAAAAGAGCCCGAATAAATGTTATAAATAGTAATGTTTCCTTATTGAGTTCATCCAATAACATTGCAAATAATCATAAGTTATCGGCTTCAGAACTAGACGCTCTTCTTGATCTCAACTCAAAACGACTATTGGAATTTGAAGAACAAAAGATCCTTATAAATAATGAGATCAGTGGCATTAATGACCGGATTCGATTACTTAATAACCGAATAAGAGAAGAAGGCAGAAGCATCAGAAACAGATTCAAAGAAGTTGTCGCTGAGATCGAAGTGGAATCGGCAAAGGAATTGGAATTTTCGCTTCAGTACCTGGTGTATAACACCGGTTGGAACCCAAGCTACGATATACGTTCGGAAAATATAAACGCACCATTGTCATTCACTTATAAAGCCAATATCTATCAAAATACAAGATACGATTGGAATGATGTGCAATTTACTATCAATTCCGGTGATCCTTCTCAAAATGTGCAAAAACCGGAATTAGCACCAAATTATGTAGGGTTTTATAATACCAGACAAAAGCCAAACAGAAGTTCAGGTGGAAACTCGGTAGCAACATTTAAACGCTCTGAAGATAAAGGACTCATTGAAGGTATAGTGATGGATCAAGCTTCAGGGGAACCGATTCCCGGAGCATCTGTATTTATACCTGAACTCAATAAAGGAGTAAGTACTACCGTAGATGGACTTTTTGAATTGGATAACGTTCCAAATGGCACCTATACATTGAGGATCAATTATATTGGATATCGATCTTTGAATAAGAGATTCTCAATAAATAATTCCGGACTAAATGTGTTCACCTTATTAGCAGCAGATGTTTTTGGTTTGGATGAACTAGTTGTTACCGGCATGTCCGATCAAATACAGGGAAGAGCTTCCGGAGTTTCAGTTGCAAACGAAGAGTTTGTAGACTCAGAATTACTTGTAAACCAAGAGATCTCTAACCAAACTTCGTTCAGTTATAAAATAGAACGCCCCTATTCGGTTCCTTCAGACGGAAAAGAACATACACTAGAGATCAAGAAAGAAACACCCGAAACAGATTATCTCTATGCATCAGTTCCTAAACTATCTTCCAATGCTTATCTGATCGGAAATTTGACAGATTGGGATGAACTGAACCTGATCGAAGGCGATGCTAACGTGTATTTTGAAAACAGCTTTGTTGGTAGTACTTATTTAGATCCCTCTTCTCTTCTGGATACTTTGGAAATATCACTCGGTAAAGATGAGCGCATTGTTATCGAAAGAAAGAAACTCAAAGATTTTGAAGAACGTCGATTTTTCGGAAGCAAAACCAGAGAAAGTTTATCATTTGAGATCAGTATCAGAAATACAAAATCTGAGCCAATTGAAATTAATGTTGAAGATCAGATTCCAGTTTCCACAGATGAAAGTATAAAAATATCTCCAAAAGAACTTTCAGGCGGAGAGCTCGAAGAACAAACCGGAATTATAAACTGGAGATTGAATCTGAAACCAAATGAAACAAAAAAACTTATATTGAACTATCAGCTTGAATATCCAAAAGGGAAAAGAATAAACAACTAACTGATTCAACATTATGTCTGAAATTTCCGGTCAAAATAAACGAAGCTTTTCGGAGCGAAATACTGTAATGATTAAAGCAGTATTTATAGCAATTATAACACTCTTACTACTTATTCCTGCCGCAATGATTAGCAATTTAGTGTATGAAAGACAAAACACTATGAATGAAGCCATAAATGAAATTGGAGAAAAATGGGGTAAAGAACAGACCTTAACAGGACCATTTCTGACTATTCCTTTTACAAAACACATTAAAAGATACTCCCCAAAAGATTCTACCGATGTATGGATCGAAAGAACGGATTATCTGAATATGTTACCGGAAAATTTAAATGTGTCTGGTTCAATCGCTCCCGAAAAAAGATACCGGGGTATCTTTGAAGTAATTGTTTATAATTCTGACATCTCTCTTGATGGCGATTTTTCTACTTTGAATATCAAAGATTTTGATATCGAAACAAAAGACCTCCATCTCGACAATGCCTTTCTTAGTATTGGCATTTCTGACCTTAGAGGTATTGAAGAACAAATAGATCTGAAATGGGGAGAAAATACTAAAGTCTTTAATCCGGGAACTATTACTACAAACATCATAAGTTCAGGAATAAATGCACCTCTCAATATTTCTGTAAATAGTAATGGTGATATTCTCTCTGAACCTTTTGCATTTAACTTGAAACTTAAAGGAAGCGAATACCTTAGATTTGTCCCGGTAGGAAAAATAACGGATGTTGAACTTAAATCAGATTGGAATACCCCAAGCTTTGACGGTGCTTTTTTACCTGATCACAGAACTGTTTCTGACTCAGGTTTTGTAGCAAACTGGAATATTCTTCATTTAAACAGAAATTACCCACAGGCTTGGTTGAATTCAGAACACCGAGTACAAGAATCAGCTTTTGGCGTAGACCTGTTACTTCCGGTAGACAATTACAAAAAGTCTGAACGAAGCATTAAGTATGCTATTTTATTTATTGGATTAACATTTCTGGTCTTCTTTTTTATAGAAATAATCAATAAAAAGAGAGTACATCCTATTCAATACATCCTTGTTGGTTTAGCTCTTTGTTTATTCTACACTTTACTTTTATCCATATCTGAACACAGCACATTCAATTTTGCTTATTTAATCTCTTCAGTGCTAACAATTGGTCTTATTTCCGCTTATACCAAAACAGTTTTAAAAAGCAATTCTTTGACAGGTTTAATGTCTGGTATTCTTACCATTTTGTATCTCTTTATTTATGTGATCATACAGCTTGAAGATTATGCATTACTGATGGGAAGCATTGGTCTGTTTATCATACTTGCTCTTGTCATGTATTTCTCAAGAAAAATTGATTGGTACGAAATAAATAATGAAATGAAATTGTGAGTTCTAATTAGCAACTCCCCTCTTAATATTTTATCTTTAGGGATTCTACAAGCTGGCAAAAAACCAGCTTGTTTTATTTGACGCATTTATGCAACTAAGGTGATTGGATCACCTTTTTTTATAAGCACCTAACTTGAATATTTAAATCCTGAGCATCTTGGAACCCGAATTATCAGCACGATCAGTCAGCGTAGAAATCTTAATTGAATTCGACCGTGAAAAAAACCTGGACTATTCACTTGCAAACGAGCTGGATACTCGTGAAAAAGCTCAGGTAAGAGAATACGTACAGAATATACTCCGTAAAAGAAGTTACCTGGATTTTATCATCGATCATTTCTCTTCAATCGGAATTGAGGAAATGAAACCGGAGCTGAAGAATATTCTTCGTCTTTCTATTTATGATATGCTGTTTATGGACAGCACTCCTGATTATGCAGCTATCAATGAGGCCGTTGAAATAGCTAAATTTATGCTCGGTTCTAAAACCGGCGACCTCGTAAATGCTATTCTCCGTAATATGCAACGCGAAGAAGGCGCTCTGCCAAAACCGGCTTTCAAAGACAGAACCAAATTAGTAGCTACTACTTTCTCTCATCCGGAGTGGTTGGTAGCAAGATGGAATAAGCGTTTTGGAGAAAGAGAAGCGTTTCAGTTGTACCAGGCAAACAATAGCCGCCCAAATTATTATGTTCGCGTTAACACCATCCGTACCAAGCCTGAAAACTTTGAGCTGCGTATGGAAAAAATGGGCATCGACTTTGAATCAAGTGACTGGTTACCAAATTTCTATAAAGTAGACTCTGTTCAACCTTTCATTGAAAAGGGCTTGTTTGCAAAAGGATTGTGCCATGTGCAGGATCTGGCTGCCGGATTTGCTCCGTTTATCTTAGACCCTCAGCCTGATGAGAAAATTTATGATCTCTGTGCTGCTCCTGGTACCAAATCAATTATGATCGCTGATTTGACTGAAGCTAAAAGTGATATCCTTTCTGTGGATATTTCCGCTGAACGACTGGAACTGCTTGCAGAAAATGCGCTGAACTTTGGTGCTGAAAACATTAAAATTCGTCGCGGTGATATTCTGGAATTATCACTTCCTCTTGCGGATGCTGTTTTATTAGACGCTCCTTGTACAGGAACCGGTGTATTGAGCAAACGTGCTGACCTTCGCTGGAGAAGAGACGAGCAAGGCCTTAAAAATGCAGTGGAACTTCAGGAGAAATTACTGGAAGAAGCAGCAAACATGGTAAAACTTGGTGGCCGCTTAGTGTATAGTACTTGTTCGCTGGAACCAGAAGAGAACATGGAACAGATCCATAAGCTTCTTGAAAAAATGGACGATAACTTTGAGCTGCAACCGCTTGAAGATTTCGTGCCGGAAGAAGTTTTGATCGAAGATGGTAAAGCTTACCAAACCTATCCTCACAAACATGGATGTGACGGACATTTTGGTGTATTATTGAAAAGAGTAAAGTAAGAAGAAGTGACTGAGTGAGTAGGTGACATAGTTATAAAGTGCACAGTACTTTGTAACTATGTCACTCTGCAACTTCAAACTATGTCACCTAATTTTATAAAAGAGAAATTCCTTAATTAGTAGCTGAAGTGAGCGATTCAACGAACACAAAAAAAGAAATTCCCGCACAGTACGATCCTTCTCAAGTTGAAGACAAATGGTATAAATATTGGATGGATAATGATTATTTCCACTCCACACCTGATGAAAGAGAACCATTTACAGTCGTAATTCCCCCGCCTAATGTTACCGGCGTTTTGCACATGGGGCACATGTTGAACAATACCATTCAGGATGTTTTGGTCCGTAAAGCCAGAATGCAGGGTTACAACGCTTGTTGGGTTCCCGGAACAGATCACGCTTCTATTGCTACTGAAGCAAAAGTAGTACGAAAGCTCCGTGAAAAAGGTGTTACTAAAAAAGATCTCACCCGTGATGAATTCATGGAACACGCCTGGGAATGGACGCACGAACACGGCGGCATCATCCTTGAGCAACTTAAGAAATTAGGCGCCAGCTGTGATTGGGATCGCACCACTTTCACAATGGATGAGAAGTATTCTGAAAGTGTAATTGATACATTCATTGATCTCTTCAATAAAGGAAAGATCTATCGCGGTGCCCGGATGATCAACTGGGATCCGGCTGCAAAAACAGCGCTCAGTGATGAAGAAGTAATTCATAAGGAAGTTAATTCTAAGCTCTATCACGTTCGCTATAAGATCGTTGATTCCGATGAATATGTAACTATTGCAACTACTCGACCGGAAACAATTCTGGGTGACACAGCGGTCTGTATTAACCCTGATGATGAACGATACACGCATCTTCATGGTAAAAAAGCGATCGTTCCGTTGGTAAATCGTGAAGTTCCTATCATCCTGGATGACTATGTGGACATGGAATTTGGAACAGGTTGCCTGAAAGTAACGCCTGCTCATGATCTGAATGATTATGATCTCGGACAGCGACATAATCTGGAAACCATCAACATGATGAACGCCGACGGAACTGTCAGTGAAGAAGGCGAACTCTATATCGGAATGGACCGGTTTGATGTTCGTAAGCAGATCTCAAAAGACCTTGACGAGGCAGGTAACCTTGTTGAAGTAGAAGATTACAAGAACAAAGTTGGTTATTCTGAAAGAACGGACGCTGTTATCGAACCACGTCTTTCTCTTCAATGGTGGGTTGCAATGAAAGAGCTGAGCGAACCTGCTCTTGAAAATGTTATGAATGATAACATTCAATTTCATCCGGAGAAATTCAAGAACACTTATCGTCATTGGATGGAAAACGTTCGTGACTGGTGTATTTCTCGTCAACTTTGGTGGGGACACAGAATTCCTGCTTATTATTATGGCGATGGTGATGATGACTTTGTTGTTGCTAAGACATTGAAAGAAGCAGTAAAAGCTGCTAAAGAAAAATCCGGAAACAAAAAGCTTTCAGCCAGTGACCTGAAACAGGAAGAAGATGTACTGGATACTTGGTTTTCATCATGGTTGTGGCCAATCTCTGTATTTGACGGATTCTATAAAAAAGACGAAGTAGATTACTACTACCCTACCAATGATCTGGTTACGGCTCCGGAGATCATGTTTTTCTGGGTTGCCAGAATGATCATTGCCGGATATGAATATCGTGGTGAGTTACCATTCAAAAATGTGTATTACACCGGAATAGTTCGAGACAAACAAGGTCGCAAGATGAGCAAGAGTTTAGGAAATTCTCCTGATCCGTTAGAGCTCATCTCAGAATTTGGTGCAGATGGAATACGTATGGGAATGTTATTTGCAACTCCTGCAGGAAATGATCTCCCTTTCGATTCAAAACTTTGTGAACAAGGAAGTAAATTCAGTAATAAGATATGGAATGCATTCCGCTTTTTATCCATGAATATGGAAGAAGATGTGGAATACAATCCTACAACTGAAATAGATTCCGAAAATCTGGTTGATCGCTGGATGATGTCTCGTATCCATCAAACCATCAAAGAAGTTGAAGAAGATTTTCAGAACTATAAACTGAATGACGCCCTCAAGAAAGTATATTCTTTGATCTGGGATGATTTCTGCGATTGGTATATCGAACTTGCTAAACCGGCTAATTACGGTGATAAGTTTGACAACGAACGACTTAATGTTGCTTTAGGGATGTTTGAGCAATTGATGAAACTACTCCACCCTTTTATGCCGTTTATCAGTGAGGAGATCTGGCAGTATATTGATGAAAGATCATCAGAAGAAGCGCTGTGTATTTCCGACTGGCCTCAGTATGATGAGAGCAAGATCAATACCGAAGATGTAACTCTCTTCGAAAGTATTCAGGGAATGATTTCTGCCTTAAGAAATATCCGTTCTGAAATGGGTGTTTCACCTAAAAAAGACATTGAAGTACTCATTAAGTCTTCTAATGCAGAAAAAATTGAAGAAAACGAATGGATACTTAGAAAGCTTCAGGTTTTAAAGTCCCTGTTTATAGCTACCGATCTGAAAAAACCAAAAGCCTGTGCTTCTGCTCTTGTCGCTAATGATGAAATCTACGTTCAGATGTTTGATCTGGTTGATGTAGATAAAGAGATCGAAAGGATTCAAAAAGAAATACAACGTGTTGAAGGTTTCCTGAAAAGTGTAAACGGAAAGCTTAATAACTCGAACTTTGTGGATAACGCACCTGAAGCTGTCGTTCAAAACGAACGAAATAAAAAACGGGACGGAGAAGCAAATCTCGAAAAGCTAAAGGAACAGCTGAAAGATTTTCAGTAATTTAGAAACCACAGAGAGCACAAAGAATTTTAGCTACTGGTTCCGATGGTCTCCGTCGGAACCAATCAAACGAACCTGGCTCTGATTACGCACCAACGCAGAGCATTGGTGCAAGAAATAGTTTTAAAGGCTCTTATGAACACAATTACTTAACTCCCAGATTCATAAATAAGCAAGCAATGGAATTTCTCCCTTGCGATTAAATTAATGAAAAAATTTTCCCTACAACCTGAAGAGCCACAAGGAAAACCTGATTTCCTGAAAGGATTAAATGAGCAACAACGTAAAGCGGTAACTCATACTAATGGACCGCTTTTAATTATTGCCGGTGCCGGTAGTGGTAAAACCCGGGTGTTAACCTTTCGGATAGCTTACCTCCTTCAACAGTTTAAGGCAGCACCAAACGAAATTCTGGCTCTTACATTCACGAACAAAGCAGCTCGTGAAATGAAAGACCGGATCAAAGGATTGATCGGCGACAAAGCTTCTAAACTCTGGATGGGAACCTTTCACTCTATTTTTTCAAAGATATTACGATTTGAAGCAGACAGATTAGGCTATGGTAAAGACTTCACAATTTATGATACCAGTGATTCTGAAACCGTTATTAAACAGATCCTCCAGGAACTGAACTTTAATCCCAAGGAGATCAAGCCAAAAACTATCCGTAATAAGATCAGTGATGCAAAGAATCAACTTATCGATCCGGATACATATCAAAATAAGTTTGTGGGTAGTACACTGGATGATATCACCGCCCGAGTCTACAAGATCTACATTACTCGTTTGAAAGAAAGCAATGCCATGGATTTTGATGATCTGTTGATAAAGCCTATTCAATTGTTTGAAGAATTTCCTGAAGTGCTGGAAGTGTATCAGAATCGCTTTAAGTATATCATGATCGATGAGTATCAGGATACCAATCATGCTCAGTATAAAGTCACTAAAATGCTGGCCAAGAAGTACGGAAATATTTGTGTGGTTGGCGATGACGCACAAAGTATTTACTCATTCCGAGGCGCTGATATCTCAAACATCCTGAACTTTCAGGAAGATTATGAAGACGCTGAAAGAGTTCCATTAGAACAAAATTATCGTTCTACAAAATCTATTCTTCAATGTGCCGATTCTATCATCAAAAAGAACTCAAAGCAACTGGATAAAACTCTTTGGACCGAACAGGATTATGGCGATCCGGTTATTCTTCTGGATAATTATGATGAAAGAGATGAAGCAAACAGAGTTGCCAGTTATATTCATGAGCTGAAACTGAGGCACGGATATAATAACAATGATTTTGCCATACTGTATCGCACAAATTATCAATCCCGCGTTTTTGAGGAAGCACTCAGAAGACGAGATCTGGCTTATCAATTGGTGGGAGGTCTCTCCTTCTATCAGCGTAAAGAGATCAAGGACGTGCTTGCTTATCTGACTTTATTGGTGAACCCAAACGATGAAACTAATCTCATCCGGATCATCAATGAGCCATCAAGGGGAATTGGTAATAAATCAATTCAGGACCTTAGAAAAAAAGCACGCTCTGAAGGACGTTCTGTGTGGACCATTCTTCAGGATGTTGAAAACACAGATGTTTACAAACCGGCTAAAGTACGAATTCGCGAATTTGTGGATATGATCAACCGTTTGCGTTCGGAGATGGAAAACGGTTTAAATTTAACTGAATCGACCCGTACAATTCTGGAGCAATCGGGCTATGTAAAAGCGTTGGTTGAAGAAAATTCTCAGCAATCGATGATGAGAAGAGACAACATCCTGGAATTCCAGAATGCTATCGCTTATTACGAAAAGGGGAACTCTAATCCTTCTCTGAGTGCATTTTTGCAGGAAATCAGCCTGATCACTGATGCTGATAAATTTGATGAAAATAAACCGGCCATAACACTTATGACTGTTCATGGTTCCAAAGGGTTGGAATTCCCAACTGTATTTGTAGTAGGTTTAGAAGAAAACCTGTTCCCTGTTGGTGCAAGAGTAGGTTTTGAAGTCGATATCGAAGAAGAACGTCGTTTATTTTATGTAGCCATCACAAGAGCAGAAGAACGATTATATTTCAGTCATGCCAGAAACAGGTATAAATTCGGCGAGGAACAGCGACAAATACGTTCGCGCTTTATAGATGAAGTTGATTCGGGAGTAGTTCGTACCGAAACCGGAGCAACAATTACACAGAAAGCAGATCGTTTCTCTTTGGATGAATCTTCATCGTCCAATAAATCAACAAGTGCAACTTCCATAGAATATGATTGGGAAACTCCCGTTAGTGGCAAGACTTATAAATCTGCCAGTGGAAATACTATTGAATATGATCTGCAGGATGGAGACGATCCTTTTCAAGTTGGAGCTGTTGTTGAACATGCAAAATTTGGCCCCGGAAAGATCATTAGCAGAACCGGATTAGGAATGGATACAAAAGTTGTTGTATTTTTCAAGTCAAGAGGACAAAAGAAGTTGATGCTGAAAGCAGCACCACTTAAGGTTATAGGTTAGAAAAAGGACGGCTTTAAATACTATGTGGAAGGTTTTAACAACCATTTTTATGGGCTTTATCTGTGCAACTAATATTTTTGCACAACCTGTTATAACACCAAAGAATTTAGCTCTTGGTGGCGGGGGAACTACTTATATCACTGATTTCAATGCCAATTTCTATAACCCTGCTAACCTGTTAATTAATGACAGAAAGAAAACTGTGGATATAGGGTTTCTCTCAGGAGCTTCTACCTTTAACGGTGTTTTGAACTTTGAAAATCCGGATGATCAAAAAGATAACTTCCTCAAGTATTTTGATAAATTTTCTTCCGGTGACTATAATCTTACTCCGGCAAACAGTGAACTGATCATTGACACTCATTATAAAAGAGAAAGATTGAATTCTGTCCATCAATCCCGTTTTGAGGTCACAACTTTTGGAGTAAACTGGATAAAAAATAACCGGGCATATTCTATTGCAGCCAGAACCAGAGTCGGATCTTCCTATGAAGCGGGGCGTAATTGGTACACAGATCAATTAGTGGTAGAAAACAATGTTGCTATGTCTAATCAGAATCTCGTCCATCGCTATCAGGTACTACATGAATTTTCTTTCGGTTATTCAGAGTCTGCCAGCCTTATCAACGGGTTAAGTTCTCGTTTGGATAATTTCTTAATCGGATTTGCTCCGAAATTTATCCTGGCCGGTCCGTATCAAAATACAGAATGGAGAAATGGGTATTCCCGCGAAAATGGATCGACTGTAATTAACAGATCTCAAGTTTTCAATCATCAGTCAGCCGGTAACTTAACTGAGGCAACTCAATCCTATATGAATGGAGTTTCAGCAAACCAATCAGTTGATCAATCTCTGGAACCTTTCAAGGATGAACTTACTAATATTCATGGTTACGGAGCAGGTGTAGATGTCGGTTTTACTTATCTGCTAACTTTTGGAAGTGACCTTTCCACTCTCAGTACCAATGAACAGCCTATCAAACGGTCAATTCGACTTTCCTTTTCAATAAATGATATTGGCTTTGTAAATTATTCTGACAAAACATTACACTTGGAGGAAACAAGAAGTAATTCTACTTCCGATACCTTCCCAGCTGAAGCAAGTGAATATTTTGCAGGTGCTCCCGGACAATATATTAACTTTGTTGAACAACAAGGAGATGGCGATCCTTTTGCAGATAATTCAGCAAATTTTGAGACTGGTTCTTTTTCTACACTCTTGCCTACATCATTTAATGGAGGAATTTTAATCGAGTTAAACCGTATTAAAGTTATGGGAGACATGAGTATCGGAATATCGAATAATGCATTTAATTCAACCCGCTTAGTTACTTCTTTAGGTGCTGAACTCAGACCTTTAAACTTTCTTCCTTTACGAGGAGGATTGCAATTTGGTCCGGGCTTACCGGGATCTTTTAATGTAGGAACCGCTATTGAAACCAGATTTTGGGATCTTTCCTTAGGATTAACTGTATCTGCAAGATCTTTTACTACTGCTACAAATTTGGCGGGAGCAGGTGTAGCGGTACTTCAGTTCCATCTGTAACTGACACTTTGCCTTGGCTTACTGCCAGCAACTAAAAAAGTATGACGCTTTGCATTACACCTGAGTTTGGCTTCGTATTTGCGTTAATTTGACTAATAAAGAAATTTTGAAATAATATTTATGAAAGACCGATTTAATACGTTTGATAGTTTTGATGAATCAGACGCTAGTTTTGATGATTTTGAACAAGCCATTCCTCTAATGTCTGAGGAAGAAGAAAAGGAGCTCACTGAATCTGTGATTCCTGATGAACTTCCTATACTTCCGTTAAAAAATACAGTCCTGTTTCCCGGAGTTGTAGTACCGATTACCGTTGGAAGAGACCGTTCCCTCGCTTTAGTTAAAGAAGCTTACGCTGGAGATAAGATCATTGGGGTGGTTACACAGAAGGATGAGGATATTGAAGAACCGGAAGATAAGGATCTTCATCGTGTTGGAACCATGGCGCGTATCATCAAACTTATAAAAATGCCTGATGGCAGTAAAAGTATTGTGATCCAGGGAAAGTCTGGTTTTGAAGTTGAAGAATTCACTCAAAGCAGTCCTTTCTTTAAAGCCAAAGTGAAAGCATTTCCCAAAGAAATGGATATTCAGGGAGTAGAGCTGGATGCTTCTATCAGAAACATCAAAGAAACAGCAACGAGGATAATTAACCTGTCCCCTAATATTCCTTCTGAAGCAACAATTGCTGTAAATAACATCAACAGCCCTACTTTTCTGTTGAACTTTATTTCTTCAAACCTGAATGTAGGTATTGAGAAAAAGCAGCAACTGCTTGAAATTCAGAAATTCTCTGATAACCTGAATAAGGTAATGGAATTCCTTGAGCAGGAAGTTCAGGTGCTGGATATGAGTGAAAAGATCAGAACTAAAGTGAAATCTGATATTGATGATCAACAACGTGAGTTTTATCTCCGTCAGCAAATGAAAGCCATTCAGGAAGAACTGGGTGAAGACGCTGAACATCAGGAAGTAGAAAAACTCAAAGAGAAATTAGCAGCAAAAAAACTTCCTGAAAACGTAAGAGAAGAAGCTGAGAAAGAGCTACGAAGACTAGAAATGACTCCTAATGCTTCTCCTAATTATGGAATCATTCACAGTTACGTTGAATGGATTCTGGATCTTCCATGGGATGAATATTCTGAAGACAAACTGGATCTTAAATTTGCCAAAGAAGTTTTGGATGAAGATCACTACGGACTGGATAAGGTAAAGAAACGTATTATTGAATATCTGGCTGTCCTGAAGTTGAAAGAAGACATGAAGGCTCCTATTCTGTGTTTCTACGGCCCTCCCGGTGTTGGTAAAACATCTTTAGGTAAATCTATTGCGAGATCTCTAAACAGAGAATTTGAGCGTTTTAGCTTAGGTGGAATCAGAGATGAAGCAGAAATTAGAGGTCACAGACGAACGTATATTGGCGCCCTTCCGGGAAGAATCATCCGCTCTATGAAGAAAGCAGGAAAAGGAAACCCTGTTATCATGCTTGACGAGATCGATAAAGTAGGTTCTGATTATCGGGGAGACCCAACATCTGCCCTGCTTGAAGTTCTCGACCCTGAGCAGAATGACACGTTTAGTGATAACTATTTAGAGTTGGAATATGATCTTTCAAAAGTGATGTTCATTGCAACTGCGAATAGTCTCGATACCATTCCTGCTCCATTAAAAGACAGAATGGAGATCATAAACATCAGCGGTTATACTCTTGAAGAGAAAACTGAAATCGCTAAAAAGTATCTGATCCCTAAACAGATCAAAGAAAACGGGCTCAAATCTGAGCAAATTTCCATAGACGAAAAGTCTATCCACAAAGTGATCGATCAATATACTCGTGAGTCTGGTGTAAGGAATCTTGAACGTCAGGTTGCAGGTGTATGCCGCGGAGTAGCAGCAAAAATTGCAAAAGGCGAAATAGAAGAATTTTCCGTAACCGAAGGTGATATTGAAGAGTTTCTTGGAAAACAGAAGTACTTCAGTGATGCAGCTGAAAGAACAACTGTTCCCGGCGTAGCTACAGGATTGGCATGGACTCCTTTCGGTGGAGATATTCTCTTTATTGAGGCTAGTGTTTCCAAAGGTTCAGGAAAGCTTAACATTACCGGACAACTTGGTGATGTGATGAAAGAATCAGCGATGTTAGCTATCTCCTATTTAAAAGCTCATGCTGATGAAGTTGGTATTCCTGAAGAAGCTTTCAAATACTGGGATCTTCATATTCACGTTCCTGCAGGTGCTGTTCCAAAAGACGGACCTTCTGCAGGTGTTTCGCTGATGTCGGCCATAGCTTCTATTTTTACTCAAAGAAAAGTAAAAGGAACTATAGCTCTAACCGGAGAAATTACACTTCGTGGATTGGTATTACCGGTTGGTGGTATTAAAGAAAAAGTACTGGCTGCAAAAAGAGCGGGTATCAAACAAGTACTTCTTCCAAAGAAAAACGAAAAAGACGTAGCCGAGATCGAAAAAGATGTGATCGGTGATCTTAAAGTAAATTATCTGGAAAGAATGGAAGAATTACTGGATCAAATGCTTGAGAAAGTTCCTGAAAACGATCCTAAAGCGTTTTTCAAAGTGAGCGATGCTCATAAAAACTCTGTCACAGGTAAAAACGGTAAATTGGAAAATGTAACCGTTTCGAAATAATTTAAAATAAAAAGACCCTTAACGGGGTCTTTTTTATTTAATACTATTCCACTCATCTTCAGTGGCTACTGAAGCCTGGTGCTCCATCAACAGCTTCCATTCTCCACTCGATTTGGTCAATAATGCCTCAAGGTGAATATATACTGTACTTTGCTGTTCACCTTTATTTTGAGAAGAATATTTAAATATTCCCGTTTCATAGGCTGTGGTCTCACTATGAAACCGCTCTGAAAATCTAAATTCAACACTGGCTTTCATCTTTCCTGCTTTAGTGTCCTCAAACCCCTGTTTCCATCCATCCAAAGCATCAGAAATCGGATAACTATTTCCGGAAATACCATTCACCAAAACCGCATCAGGATGAAAAGTATCAGCATATCCTTTGAAATCCCCTTCTTGTACAGTTCTTGAAGCTTCTTTCCAGAATTGGTCTAACTCAGACGTTGGATCTTGTACCCCGTTGAAAAGAAATAATATCATTAAAGGCAGAAATGAAATCTTGATCATATTATTTATTTGAATGATTAAATTTGATTCTTAAAGAACCCAAAAATCGGGAATTATCCAATATTATAAGTTTTCTTCTTGCCTATACCATACTCTTCCGTATTTTCAGGAATGCAAAAAGGAAGAGTATTGGAATCTACAGGAAGTTGGTACAAAGTTGATACCGGAGAAGAGATCATAAACAGCAGACTCCCGGGTAAATTCCGCTTGGACAAAAAAGAAGTGACCAATCCAATCACTGTAGGTGATATGGTTGACCTGGAAGTGAATAATGACGGATCCGGCAATATTCTGAATATTCATGATCGGGAAAATTATATCACAAGACAGGCAACCCATGGTAAGCGAGGCGAACATATTCTGGTCTCCAATCTAGATCAGGCTTTTGTGGTTCAATCCATCAGACAACCAAAGCTGAATGAAGGATTTATAAACAGATTTCTGGTTACTTGTGAAGCTTATGATGTATCTGCAGGAATCATCATAAACAAAATGGATCTTGCTAAGAAAGGAGATCATGATTTTGTGGAAGACATGATCGGAGTTTATTCTTCCATTGGATATCCTGTGTATACATGTTCTATCGAAGATACTGATTCAATAGAACAACTTAAGTCTCTGTTTAAGGATAAAATATCTGCGTTCATTGGTCCTTCCGGGGTTGGAAAAACAAGTATCTTAAATGCCATTGATCCGGACTATAACTTAAAAGTCGGAGAGATTTCCAGCTCGTCAAATAAAGGAAAACACACTACCACTTTTGCTCGCTTAATTCCACTGGATATAGGTGGGTTTGTAGCTGATACTCCCGGAATACGGGAATTCGGTCTGGTAAATATTGAAGACTGGGAATTATCGCTTTATTTTCCTGAAATGTTAGAACCCAGAGAAACTTGCAAATTCAATACCTGTACTCATATTCATGAACCGGGCTGTGGTGTAATCGAAGCTTTTGAAAATGGAGAAATAGATCCAAACAGGTATCATTCTTATATCAATATGCTGGAATCGCTGGAAGATTAAGATTTTCAAATACCTCAAAAAGGGTATTCAAACTATCCAAAATAATACAGATATTAGCCTATAAACATTAATACAGGAGAATACATGACAAAACGCTACAAGACTATTACAAAACTCATTCTTAGTGGCTTTATACTAGGATTTATGGCCATTACCCCGGCAAAAGCACAGTTCGGAGATATTGGTGCTTTCTTAGAAGCCGGTGCAAACGATGCTTCCATTCTTACCAGAGAATATATAAAACCTTTTCCAACTGGTTTCGGTACTGGTTTAAATGCAGGTTTTACTGAAAGCGCAGCTCCAAAAAAACTTTTTGGATTTAGTCTTCAAATAAGACCTTCTGTAGCTGTAGTACCTTCAGGAGACCAAAGTTTTGATATTTCCGCACTTAATTTAGAAAAAATTAGAGTAGCTTCAGGAGAAGATCCTGTTACTCAAACAATTTCCGGAAGTAAAGATGGAGGACCACTTTTAGAGATCTTTGCGGACCCTAACGACCAGAATACAAAAATAGGTGAATTTGAAATGCCCGGAGGTACAGGATTTGCATTTGTTCCTGCACCAATAGTTCAGGCAAGCATTGGTCTTATTAAGAAAACTGATGTTACTGTACGATATCTTCCTGAAACTGATATTAGCGATTTCGGAAGCATGAGTATATTAGGTGGTGCTGTTAAACATGAACTAACCCAGTATGTTCCTGGAGGGAAGTTACTCCCGGTGGATGTTTCGGTAATGGTTGGTTTTAACCAAATTTCTGTGGATGCCGGCCTCGATCTCCAACCAGATCAAAATGCTACTCGTGATCCCAATGATCCTACTTTAACATCTAACCCAAACCCAGATTTTTCGACTCAGGAAGTTACTACAACGACAAATACATTTGTTGTTAATGCTCTAGTTGGAAAGTCGTTACCATTTATTTCTGTATATGGCGGTGTTGGTTATCAAAAAGCTGATTTTGAGTTAAGTATGGTGGGAGATTATCCGGTTGCTTCTTTCAACCCTACTACCCCACAAGAAGATTATAACGTACTCACTGATCCATTCGCTCTTGAAATAGAAAGTGAAAGCAACCTTCATTTATTAGGTGGTTTCAGACTTCGACTTGGTATTTTAGCATTCTATGGCGAAGCTACTTTAGCGAACTACTTTACGGCAAATGCCGGAGTTGGTATCAGTTTTAGATAATTGATGCCGATATAGATTATAAAAAAAGCCGCTTATCAAATGATAAGCGGCTTTTTTATTTCTCATTCTTTTAAATCAATGTGCAGCTAAAACTGGGCTTGCAACTTTTTCATCCGATTCAATTACCCCATCTCTTAGTCTTACAATTCTTCGGGAGTATTCTGCAATTTCGTTTTCATGAGTTACCAGGATGATGGTATTTCCTGCTTTATAGAGTTCCTCAAACAAAAGCATGATCTCATCCCCCGTTTTCGTATCTAGGTTTCCTGTAGGCTCATCTGCCAATAAAATAGAAGGACTATTAACTAACGCTCTTGCAATTGCAACACGTTGTCTTTGTCCACCAGACAATTCATTGGGTTTGTGATCCAGTCTGTCTCCCAACCCTACTTTGGAAAGTACTTCAGAAGCTCTTTCCTTTCGCTCTGAAGCTTTTACACCGGCATAGATAAGCGGTAGTTCAACATTAGCCAGACAAGTTGTTCTGGGAAGCAAATTGAAAGTCTGGAATACAAACCCGATCTCCCTGTTTCTTACTTCAGCAAGTTCAGCATCATCCATTTGGCTTACACGGTTATTGTTCAGGATGTATTCTCCACCAGTAGGAGTATCCAAACAACCGATCATGTTCATCAAGGTGGATTTACCGGAACCTGAAGGCCCCATAATTGCAATGTATTCATTTTCGAGTACATCAAAAGTCACACCGTTGAGAGCTCTTACTTCGGTCTCTCCCATTTGATAGAACCTGGTAAGATCTTTAATCTGAATTATTGGTCTTTTTGACATTGTACCTTATTAATTTATTGATGCGAATGAATCTGAACTATTATCTACTTTAACGTTATCGCCATTTTCTAAATTTTTGGATAAAGTTCGATAGCTTCCTATTACGATTTCATCGCCTGCATTTACACCTGATAGAATTTGAGTATGAGTATTGTCGCTGATTCCGGTTTCCACTTCATATCTGACCGCTATTCCATTTTCTACGATAAATACTACCTTTCTGATATCTTCTTTTTTGATGATCAGGTTATTATCCATTTCTTCAGACGATTCTTCTTCTGAATTAGTTGAATCATTTTTTCTGTCTTTTTTATCCTTTGCATAATCCCTTACAGTAACCGCCTGAATTGGAACAGATACTACATTCTTAGCTGTTTTAGTTTCAATATCAACTGTAGCTGACATCCCAGGTTTGAAGTTGGGCGAAAAATTCTCTTCCGGGTTTTCAGCAGTTTCAGATTGTACCAGCTCTGCACCTGACATTGAAAGGTTATGAGGAGTGATAATTCTAACTTTAACCTGATAATTTGTTACCTGTTCGTTAGAACCCGCACCGGTTATTCGGGCAGAATTTGCAATTTCAGTAACAATTCCGTTAAACCTTCTTTCCGGATAAGCATCCACTTCTATTCTTGTGGTATCAAGTGAAGAAATATTTACGATATCGTTTTCATTCACTTCAACTAACACTTCCATTTTATCGAGTAAAGAAACACGCATCATTTCAGTTCCGGCCATTTGAGAATTACCCAAAACTCTTTCTCCGAATTCTACAGCAAGTCCGGTAACAGTTCCATCCTGAGGAGCTCGAATAACGGTCTGTTCAAGCTCTTCTTCCGCTTTTCTCAGTTGAGCTTCTGCACTTTGAACCTGATACTCAGATGCTTTCAAACTTGCTTTCTGTGAGTCAAAATTCGATTTAGTTTGAATAAAATCCAACTCAGAAATAATAGCCTTCTTGTAAAGCTCTTTGTTCTTTAAATGAGCTGCTTCGGCTTGAATCAGACTAGCTCTTGTTTGTTCTAAACGAGCCTTCTGAGTTAACAATGCAGCATTTAATTCATCAATTCGGGCTTTAAAAATATCCGGCTTAAGTCTAACAAGAAGATCTCCCTTACGAACAAAATCACCTTCGTTCACAGCAAGTTCTATGATCTCCCCGGAAACATCAGGTCTTATGATAACTTCCACTTCAGGTTGTATTTTTCCGGAAGCTGATACAAGCTGAGTTATTGTCTTAAGTTTAGCCTTTTCTGTTTCCACTGCGGTTCCTTCCTCAGCTCCACCAATTACACCGGCTGCTCTTAATCCAAAGCCTGCACCAACTATAACAATTAGAAAAACTCCGAAATACAAAAGTATTTTACCCGTTGATGATCCTTTTTTTGCCATTATTTCCCTACCCTCTTACTTAATTTGTATTAATTTATTTATTAAAAATCGATGTCTTCACCGGAAAGTTTACCGACGTAGTAGTCCAGTAATTTTTCCTGAAAGATCAGATTATAAAGAGCACTTGTTCTTGCTGATTGAGCATTGAAATATTGTGTTTGAGCCTGACTTAATTCAATAAGTGTGCTTGCTCCTACATTATATCTCTCCTGTTGTGTTTCAAATGCTTTTTCGGATGCAATCAAAGACTTTTCTGCAGCTTTAAGTTGTGATGAATACGATGAGTAATCGTTCAAAGCCTGAGTTATTTCCTGAATAACCTGTAATTTTGTGTTTTCTAATCCTAGTTCCGCATTTTTTAAATTCACTTGAGCAGATTGAATCTGAGTCATTCTGTTCCAGTTATTAAAAATCGGAAGATTTAAAGAAAGACCAAGTGATTTATTAACTCTTTGATCGAAGAACTGATCGTTGAAACTAGCAGTGTTTCCTGTTCTTGGGTCTCTAGCCTGATCACTATAACTAGATGACAACGAAGCAGACGCACTTAAAGTAGGCAATAAACTCCCTTTTGAAATCTGAAGCTGATATTCAAGAGACTCAATATTAAATTCAGAACTTCTAATATCAGAACGATTTAATAAAGCCTGTTCTACTAATGTATTTACATCCCGGGATACTGATGTAGAATTTTTTGCCGATTCTGGATCGAAATCTGGAACAGCAAATTCATAGTCCAATAAAGGATCTATTTGTAAAGATCTTATTAACTGAAGTTTTGATAATTTTAATGCGTTCTCACGTTGAGTAACTGTAAACTCATCATTTGCGACTGTGGCCTCCTGATTATACAAGTCTACACTTGGTCTTGATCCTACATCTACTTGAGCTTTAGTCTGTTCTAATAATTTTTTGGAGGTTTCTAGACTTTCTTTAGCATCCTCTAACTGTTGTTTATTTAATAAAACTGTAAGAAAACGAGTAGCCGTTTCAAAGATAATATTCTCTTTAGCTCTCTTGAGTGTTTCCTCGTTAGAAAGTTTAGTTCTTTCACTTGACCTAAGTGTCAATATATTTGAAAAACCTGTAAAAATGGGCAAATTTGCACTAATTCTACCGTTAGCCCCGGATGAAGTAACATCAGTGAACGATAATGTTTCCTGTACAAACTGCTGACCTGTTTGAGTTGAATAACCTGCACTGGAACTTATACTTGGCAGGAAATCAGCTTTCTCACTTAAAATTCTGTATTCAGCCAAATCCAGATTATTCTCAGCTTGTTTAAGCTGGTAATTGTTTTCTAAAGCAAGCTGAATTGCTTCGTTAAGTGTGATGATTCTTTTTTGTTGTGCCGTAATGGATGTGCTGATAAAAAGCACAGAAAATGCCGCTAAAAGAAAAAGTTTTTTCATTGAAATATTCTTTTTGTGTTTATGATTCGCTTTCACGAATTGCTAAATATATAGTTTCAGTGTTTAAGGATATTTTTAAACAATTTTAAAAATACTCTGATTACTTAGGCGAGATTTATCTCTATTTCTCTCGGGAGTTCATTTTTCCTTCAATCAAATCACTGAGCATTGACAACCCTTTTTTAGCCAGTGCTTTTTTAAGCTCAGATGCAATTAATGAATCAGATGAAGATCCTGATGATTTAGACTTACCGATCAGGAAGCCAACCAAGACAGACGCGCCCAAAACATGAAGTGGATATTTTCTAATAATGGTTTTAGGATCAAGATTTTCTACTACTTCTTCCTTAACTCCATCAATGGATTTGTCTATCCCCTCCTGAATACGTGCCAGTTCGTTTTCAAGCTCGATTTTCTTTTTCTCTATTTCTGATACTCTTGAGCTGCCCATTTTACGATTCCCTGTTTTTATTTTCTTCAAGAAATTTAATTTCTTCGGTATCCTTTTTTCCATCTAGTGCTTCGATTACATCGTGCATAATCTGTGATTGAATTTTTCTGGATATATTTTTTGGTTTGGAGAGTATAAGGATCAATCCAATTAAAAATAAAATACCACCAATTAATCCAAACCCGGCCGGCATACTATTAAAAAGTTCGCCCAAGTAAAACCCAAGTGCGATCAAACCAAATAACAATCCCGTTCCGAGAATAACTAAATTAAAGGTATGCTGTATCAGGTCGCCTAACCAAAGAGTTCCTTTATCACTCAGATTTAAAATTAAAAGTTCAATACGTGTTTCCACATACCCTTTTAATTCATTTGATACCTGCTTAATACGTTGAGCTAGTTGGTCCATAATTAATCATCATCTCCTGAAAGAGCTTTACCCACCAAGAAGCCAACAGTAAGGCCTACCAATACACTTTTGATCGGATGTTTCCTGACAGTTTCTTCAGCAACATTTTTCAGATCCTGAATTCTTTCCTGAACCTCTTCATCCTCAATAAGTTGTTTACCCCTTTCAAGAGCAAGGTCAAGCTTATCAGTCATATTTTTTACGATTTCATCATTCATAATGATTGCCCTTTTTCTTTTAAGATAACAAATACGAACGGAAGCTTAAATCGTTCCTTTGCAAAAAGTTATTCGTAGCGCAAACTTTCAATCGGATCCAGCTTTGAAGCTTTAAAAGCAGGATAAACGCCGAATATCAAACCAATTACCAACATACCAAAGAAGCTGATAAACAAAGACATTGCAGGGATCACAGGTTCGGTGTCTATTAGAACCGCCATAATATTTCCTCCGGCTACACCAGCAAGCAAACCAATTAAACCACCAATCTGACAGATAAAGACAGCTTCCATCAGAAACTGATTTACAATAGCTTTTCGGGTTGCCCCTACTGCTTTTCTTACACCTATCTCTCTTGTTCTCTCAGTAACTGAAACCAACATAATATTCATTACACCAATTCCGGCACCCAGTAAAGTTATAAATCCAACAGCAAAACCAGCAAAATATAGTATAAATGTAAACTGATCGAATGTTCCTGTAAGTGAGTCATTAGTTATAATCTCAAAATCATTGTCGTCTGCAGGTCCTACATTCCGAATCACTCGCATTATCCCAGTAACTTCATCAATAGTTGACTGAATTTTAGTGATTTCCGGAGCTCTTAATTGAATTCCAATACCTCTGTTTCCTCCATAAGCATTAATTCCTGCGGTGTAAGGAATTACTACCATATTATCGAATGATTGGCCGAATATTTGTCCTTTCTTCTCAAGTACTCCAATAACAGTATATGGGCGACCATCTATTCTAATTGTTTTCTGAAGTGGATATTCTGTTTTAAAAATTTCATTCTGAACATCTTTACCAATAATGGCTACTTGTCTTGCATATTGAATGTCTTCCTCATTGAAGTTTCTTCCATCCTCTATTTCGTAAGCATTATTTGCAAAGTACTCACTGTTTCCACCTCTGATCCGTACATCAGGATCTGTCTCATTATTTTTGTAAACAACCTTCGTTAAACTGAAACTTGTAACCGGCGTCATTCCTTCTCCGATTTTCATTCGTTCATCCAAAGCTTCGGCATCATCAAATTTAATCTCTTTTCTGTTTCTTAAACTAGCGTCTCTGGGACCCATTTGAACAGCAGGATTTCTCTGAACGGTAATTACATCGCTACCCAAAATTGACATTGTATTGGTAAAAAAGTTATCAAGCACCGCTACCGCTGTTGTTGATACGATTACAGAAAATACCCCAATTACCAATGCCAGAAGGGTTAAAAAAGAACGGATCTTATTTGCTTTAAGAGAGCCGAACGCCTGTGAAAAAGTTTCTTTAAAATTCATTATTCAAATCTCAGTGATTCAATGGGGTCAGATTTTGCAGCTCTGTATGCGGGAATAAACCCAAACACCAAACCTACCATGGTACAGATTAAAAACGCAATCGCTATAACTCCAAAATTCATCGTTGCTGTAAATGCCTGGTCAATAAAAAATGTAGCTATTGATGCAAGAGCAACACCAAAAACTCCACCTGCTACACATATTGCAATCGCCTCAATTAAAAACTGGGTAAGTATTTCCCACGATTTTGCCCCTACCGCTTTTCGTATCCCAATTTCCTTCGTTCGCTCCCTTACAGAAACAAACATTATATTCATTACTCCAATACCGCCTATCAGTAATGACAAAGCTACCAAACCAAATCCTACAGCATACAAACCATTTTTAAATCCCTCTAAAATCTCTTTAAATGCTTCCGGTTTATTAATGGCAAAATCATTTTCTTCTGCAGCATCTAATTGCCGGGCTTGCCGCATCAAACCTTCTATTTCATATTGTCCTTCTTCAAATGTGGCTTCATCAGCAAATTTTACTCCGATTTGAATTCCTCTTCTGAGTCCGTATATCTCACTGTAAGCATAGATAGGTATCAACGCTACATTATCGGCGTCTCCCAAGCCTAAAAAACTACCTTGCTTTTCCAGTACACCAATAACTATAAATCTTTGTCCGCCGATACGAATTTGCTTACCAAGTGCATCTTGTTCTTCAAAAAGAGCCTCCCTTAGTGATGCGCCTATTACAACAACATTTACTGCTGTTCTAACCTCTTCCTGCGTATACATTCTCCCTTCTGAAATATCCAGACCCTGTATCTCAAGATGGTTCGCAGTTGTGCCACTCATCTGTACACGCTCAGCATTATTTTCCTTATAACGGACATTAACATTAATGTTTGCAGCTGCTGAAACATCACTTGCATAACGGCTCCTCTCTGCAAGGAAATCTACATAATCTACTTCCATTTCTTTTCGACCAGCGATTTCCCACCATTCCACATCATCATCCCATGGCCATTTCTCAATGTAAACTACATTAGTACCCAGCATCGCCATGCTGCTGTCAAATGTTTCATCCATTCCGGTAGTTACTGCATCCACAACTGTAACCATTGTAATTCCAATGATTATACAAAGTGCCGTAAGGAATGAGCGTGTTTTGTTGATACTGAGAGCAAGAAAAGCAATCTTTATCCCTTCAATCAAGCTATTTATAAATCTCATATGATAATTTGGTATAATTCGGTGGTTGGTACGAGGATAATTTGATTACGTTGCACTAACTTAAGAATTAATTTTAGGTGAAATTTTCTATTTATGAAATTAGATGTTTTGGTATTTGCAGCTCATCCCGATGACGCTGAATTAAATATTGGTGGTGCCATTTGCTCGTTAACAGATCGAGGCAAAAAAGTTGGTGTAATCGATCTCACACAAGGTGAAATGGGAACCAGAGGCACTATTGAAACCAGAAAAAAAGAAGCTGAACATGCCTCTGAAATTCTTGGACTGTCCTACAGACAAAATCTGAACCTTGGGGATTCAATGCTTGAAAATACCAGAGCGAATCAAATAAAAATTATAGCTGAGATCAGAAAAACGCAGCCTGTTGTATGTATTACAGGCGCTCCTCATGACCGACATCCTGATCATGGAAAATCTACACAACTTGTATTAGACTCTTTATTCTATTCAGGACTCAGAAAAATTGAAGCCGATGGACTAAAAGAATGGCGCCCCAATCATATATTACATTATATGCAGGACCGACCATTTGATCCGGATTTTATTTTTGATATTTCTGAGACATGGGAATCTAAAAAGAAAGCGGTATTAGCATTTGACACACAATTCAATGTTAAAAGTGCAGGACAAGAACCTGAGACCTACATTTCTACTCCCTCCTACTTCAAACAGCTCGAAGCACGAGCCCGTTATTTTGGTCATTTGGCAGGTTTCGAATTTGGTGAGCCTCTAAAATATTATAACGGACCTGCTCCTTTATCATCTTTCGATGAATTCCTTAATAATAAAGCTAACCGCTGATGCTTAGCAAAGAAGAACAAAAAATACATCGGAGTACCATTTTCCGTCACTTAGATGGAATCGGAACAGCTCCTTCAGCATTGATCCTTTTAAAAAAAGGCATTCTTGATTACCTGATCAAGAATGAAGAAGTGTCACTTTCAGATATCTCTGGAAAATTCGATACCAATAAAGGGTACATAAATGTTGCACTCAGAATACTCGCATCACAAGGGTGGTTAGTCCAAAATATTGATAATAAGACAGATAAAATTACTTTTGCTGTTAACGAAAAGACCGAACTCGCTTGTAAATATATCCCCCTTTATGAAGATGCTGTAGAGCTCATCAATTATTACGAAGGCCTTCATCCTAAAAATTTCGGTGATGTACCTTTATCAAAAATGGGAAAAGCTTTCTCCGGTTATCAGGAAAGTTATGGTATAGATCTAAGCGTAAAAGGAATTGAAAAAGAAGTACAACAACAAATTTTAAAACATATTGAGGGAGTTCTTTTAGGGCCGGTTATTGTTTTTCTGGGGATGAGCGGAATGTTTCATAAATATTTTATGGAAGCGAACTTCCGTCCCGAAGAATTCCATGAAGAGCCTGAAAGATTCAAGAAGATCCTTGATATGTTACGATATCTGGGATGGTTCAAGGAAAAAAACGGCACCTATCAGTTTACAGATATTGGATTGTTTTTCGCAAAAAGAGCCAGCGCATACGGGGTTACCGTTTCTTACCTGCCTATGTTCAGAAATATTGAAGAACTCATATTCGGAGATCCTGAAAAAATAAGAGATACAAAGCCCGGCGAACCCGAGAAACATGTGGATCGTGAAATGAATGTTTGGGGAAGCGGAGGAGCACATTCCTCTTATTTTAAAGTTGTTGATGAAATTATAATTGAGATTTTTAATCAACCAATTACTGATCAACCCAAGGGTGTGCTGGACATGGGTTGTGGTAACGGAGCTTTTATTCAGCATTTATTTGATGTAATTGAAAAGCATACTCTTCGCGGGAAAATGTTAGACGAACATCCACTTATACTTGTGGGGTCAGATTATAATGAAGCAGCTTTAAAGATCACAAAGGCTAATCTTATTCAAGCTGATATTTGGGCAAAAGTTATCTGGGGAGATATTGGAAAACCTGATCTGCTTGCCAAAGAATTAATTGAAAACTATGATGTTGATCTTAAAGATCTTTTGAATGTCAGAACTTTTCTGGATCATAACAGGATCTATGAAAAACCCGGATTTACAACTGAAAACAGAGTAAGTGAGTCAACGGGTGCTTTTGCATTTCGTGGAGAAAGGATCAGCAATAATACAATAGAAGACTCCCTACTCGAACATTTTAAAAAATGGGAGCCATACATTAAAAAATTTGGCTTATTGGTTATCGAGCTTCATACCGTTCCCCCAAGTATTACTGCTGATAACCTTGGGAAAACAGCTGCAACAGCGTACGATGCCACTCATGGTTTTTCTGATCAGTATATAGTGGAAGTTGATGTGTTCAACAAAATTATCAATGAAGCAGGCCTGGTTGCTAACAATAAACTTTGTCGAAAATTCCCGGATACTGATTATGCAACGGTAACTATCAATTTATTACAAGGCAAAAACACAACACTTATTTGAAATACTGAGTTATCTGAGTTTGTAAAAACTGAACTATTTCGGCATTCCCGGAAATTATACTTTTTCCGAACAACCAGTCTTCTCCATTATTCCAATCTGTTACTAGTCCACCGGCTTCTTGTATGATCAATGCTCCGGCTGCTACGTCCCACGGACTTAGTCCATATTCAAAAAACCCTTCAAATCGTCCGGCAGCAACACAACAGAGATCATATGAAGCTGCTCCCGGTCTTCTTAATCCATGAGTGTTTTTCATTAAACTCTTTAGCAGATTTAAATAATCATCTACATGCTCAAAAGCAGTGTAAGGAAAGCCGGTTCCAATCATGGACTTTGACGAATCAACTTCGTCTGATACTTTTAATTCTTTGCCATCTAGAAAAGCCCCTTCTCCTTCTATTGCCCAAAACAACTCACCATTTGCTACTTCTTTGACTAAACCAACTTTAGGAACACCGTCTATCCACAACGCAATTGAAATACAGTAGATCGGAAAACCGTGTGCAAAGTTTGTGGTGCCATCTATTGGATCTATGATCCACACTCTCCCATCCGGTAGTTTTGTTTTTGTACTCGACTCTTCAGCCAGGAAATCATCATCAGGAAATTTCTCTTTTATAATACGAATGATTTCTTTTTCTGAAGCCACGTCAGCTTCTGTAACCAGATCATTCTTTCCTTTCAACTCTACAGTAAATGATCTTGAAGAAGAATATTGGTGAATTATTTCAGAAGCTTTCTTTGCTGCTTCTTTCGCTGTTTCGAGTTCTTTCTGATATTTTTTTGACACTATCCTTACTGTTTAACTATTTCCGAATTGAGTTCTTTAAACTAAGTGAAATTTTAGAGATATTTGAACTAATCATTTCACATTAATCTGATCCCATGATCATACCCATAGCAAGCGATCACGCAGGATACTCCGGCAAAGAAACCGTTAGAAAAATACTTGAAGAGATGGGACATACTCCTGTTGATTTTGGTACTCATTCTGAAGACTCAGTGGATTACCCTGATTTTGCAGTTCAAGTAGCAAAAAGAGTAAATGATGGTGAATACGATCAGGGAATTCTGGTCTGTGGAAGTGGTCAGGGTGTTTGTATGACAGCAAACAAATATCCAAAAGTACGAGCTGGTTTAGTGTATTCTTCCCAATCAGCTGAGATGACTCGTTTACACAACAATGCAAATATAATGTGCCTTCCCGGTCGCGAACTGGACGAAAATCAGATAAAAGAAATTTTAAAGATTTGGTTAGATACTGAATTTGAAGGTGGACGACATGAGCGTCGTGTAAATAAAATTGAAACCCTTACGCAAAAGTAATTCTTGGAATGAAATCATTAAAGCAGCAGGATCCGGCAGTCTTTGAGCAACTGGAAAAGGAAACAAATCGGCAAAACTTAAATCTGGAATTAATTGCTTCTGAAAACTTTGCTTCAAAAGCGGTAATGGAAGCAGCTGGAAGTGTTTTAACCAATAAATACGCTGAGGGATATCCCGGAAAAAGATATTACGGTGGCTGTGAATATGCTGATGTTGTAGAAGATATTGCCAGAGATCGTGCTAAAAAATTATTCAATGCTGATTGGGTGAACGTTCAGCCACATTCCGGAGCAACTGCAAATGCAGCCGTTTATCTTGCTTTCATGAAGCCTGGTGATACACTCCTTGGTTTTGATCTTTCTCATGGTGGTCACTTAACGCACGGTTCTCAGGTAAACTTTTCCGGAATATATTTTAATCCTGAATTTTATGGAGTAGAGAAAGAAACAGGAAGACTAGATTACAACAAGATTCGTGAAAAAGCTAAGGCTGTAAACCCAAAAATGATATCAATTGGAGCTTCGGCTTATTCCAGAGATTATGATTACGAAGCATTCAGAAGTATTGCGGATGAAGTGGGTGCTTTTCTATGGATGGACATGGCTCATACTGCCGGTTTGATTGCAGTCGGTAATTTAAAAAATCCTCTTCCCCATGCTCATGTTGTAACTACTACCACCCATAAAACTCTACGCGGACCACGTGGCGGAATGATTCTTATTGGTAAAGATGGTGAAAATGAATTAGGTGTAGTAGCTCCTAAATCAGGGAGAGTTAAAAACTGGAGTGAAGTGTTAGATTCCGCAGTTTTTCCGGGAACTCAAGGCGGACCACTGATGCATATTATTGCAGCAAAGGCAGTATCCTATGGGGAAGCTTTACAGGAGGATTTCAAGGAATATCAAACTCAGGTTCAGAAAAATGCTAAGGCCATGTCAGCTCAGTTTATGGAAATGGGCTATGAGATCGTGAGTGGCGGTACGGATAATCATCTCATATTGATCGATCTGAGAAATAAAGGAGTGACCGGAAAAATTGCAGAAGAAGCGCTTGGAAAAGCAGCTATCACTGTTAATAAAAATATGGTCCCCTTTGATACTGAAAGTCCATTTGTGACTTCCGGAATCAGAATAGGATCGCCTGCGATGACAACCAGAGGATTTGGTGAAGCTGAGTTCAAACAAGTTGCAATGTTGGTTGACAAAGTAATACAAAACCCGGGTGATGAATCAGTTCACAACTCTGTGGCCAAAGAAGTAGAAGCACTTTGTGAAAATTTTCCATTGTATGATTTTGCAACGGTTTAAGGGGTAGATTTGGCAGAACGACAAATAATGGAAAAAAGCCTCCCTAAAGCTCCGAAAGTGGAAGATCGCACTAAAGACATGTCGTTTCTGGAGCATTTGGAAGAGCTCCGCTGGCGAATCATAAAGGGTATGGCGGGAGTTTTATTTGGAGTAATTATTGCCTTCTTCTTCTCAGACTTTTTTGTGAATGATGTTCTGTTAGGTCCTACTAAATCAACTTTTTTTATGTATGATCTGATCCGGATCGATGCTATAGATCTAACTCTGCAAAGCCGAAGACTACCGGGACAATTCTTTACCTTTTGGGGAGTCTTATTTGTGGTCGGTTTTGTGATTGGTTCTCCGGTGTTCTTTTATCAGATTTGGTCCTTCATTGAACCTGCTTTTGAAGTTACCACCAAGAGAAAAACCTTTTTAACGGCTTTCTTTATCACCTTCTTTTTTGTGATCGGAATCTCGTTCGGGTACCTGATTCTGGTTCCTTTTGCGCTCCAGTTCTTTACACAATTCCAGATCTCAGATGTGATCAGAAACGATTTTGATATAAATGCTTACTTCAGCTCTCTTACAACTTGGGTGATTTCCTGTGGAATGATATTCCAAATTCCGATTATAAGTTATTCATTGAGTAAAATAGGATTACTTACTCCTGAACTACTTAAAAAATTCAGACGTCATGCGGTTGTAGCTAGTTTGGTTTTGGCTGCTTTTTTAACTCCACCAGACCCTGTTTCTCAGATACTGATTGGTATCCCTTTACTTGTGCTTTATGAGTTTTCAATTTTAATAAGCAGAGTAGCGGTGAAGCAACGAAAAAAGAAACTAGATAAAATATTTTCGGATGATGAAGCTTAAGCTTTTTCAAGTTTCTTAACTGTAATCCCTTTATCTTTTATGTACTAAAATTTACTTTACTGTGTTATACAGAACGGAATTTAAAACCAAACACATTTTATACTCTTGAATCTTAGAAATACTTTTTTTGCTTTTTTTGTACTGATAATTATTAACTCCTGTGGAGGAGATGATCCGTTTGACTTTGAAACCGACTTTTCGACTGTTCCCGAGCCATTTTCAACCGCAGGCATTACCCCTGATACAACTGAATCTGGTTTAATTATTTACGAAATTGAAGCGGGCTCAGGTGACTTTGAAGCCGGAATAAGAGACGTTATCGAAGTTTTTTACACAGGCAGAACCACTGATAATGAAATTTTTGACAGTTCGTATAAAAACGGACAAACAACTCCTCTCCAAAATGATGTAAGAGGATTTGTAGAAGGTTTTACAGAAGGTTTACTGGGAATGAAAGTAGGTCAAAAAAGAGTTTTGGTAATTCCACCGGAACTAGGATATCTAAATATCAGCACAAGCAATCCCGATATAGCTGCCGTCCGCAATGACACACTCGTTTTTGATATAGAGCTTGAAACTATACTATTTTAGAATAACGTCTTTTTATTCTATCGTGTAAACTTGTAGTTATTTCATAAGGAATGGTATCTAAAAGCTTAGCCCATTCCTTTGGATTCAACTCCTTTCCATTAAAGACCTTGACTTCATCCCCTTTCTTGAACAGTGGATCGGGTGAAAATACACCGAAATAATCCATACTTATCCGGCCAACTTGCTGAATAAACTCACCATTTATTTCAACCATAAACTTTCCACCTATCAATCTTTGAACTCCATCGGAATACCCGATCGGAACAGTACCAACAATTCCATCAATTGGTGCTTTCCAAGTTTCACCGTACCCTACAGGTTCTCCTTTTTTTACTGCTCTGGTTTGCATTACATAAGATTTCCATTCAATGATTGGAGTTAGATCAGATGTCTCCGATTCTCCTGCCAGATACCCATACAAACAAACTCCGGGTCTTACCGCATCAAACTGAAGATCCATATCCTGATAATAAAAAATAGCTCCTGTGTTGGCTGTGTGTTTTAGCAAGTTATCAGGAAAACGGCCGACAATTGATTTGAATTTTGCCAATTGCATGGGTACGCTTTCATTTTCAGGCTCATCTGCAGATGAAAAATGAGTATATATTCCGGTACAATTAAGTTCTTTATGCTCTTTATATAAACTCAAAGCTGATTCTATCTCTTCGCTCGGAATTCCCAGTCGTCTCATTCCCGTATCAAAATTGAGCTGATACTCTGTTCCCGCTTTCAAAATTTCAAATGTCGAAATATCTGAAACAGTAGCAGTAATACTATATTCCAAATATTTTTCAGCATCTTGTTTTTCCGGAACTTCAAATACAAGTATTGGGATTTCTATTCCACCTTCCCGAAGTTCAATAGCCTCTAATAATGTCGCGACGCAAAACCAGTCAACCTGAGAGCTTAAATGCTTTGCTACAGGAACAGCTCCATGACCGTATGCATTATCTTTAATTACAGCCATCACTTTTACGCTCGATCTTAACCGGGATTTAATGGCTTTAAGATTTCCGTCTAATTTTGACAGATCAACGTAAATTTCTGATCTCAACGATTCACTCCTTTAAAACCATTTCTTTTTGTGTTTCTTTAATATCACAGTAGCTGCATTTAGTCCCGCCGCTCCGAAAACTCCTCCACCTGGATGGCAAGAAGCGCTGGACAGATATAAATTCTCGATCGGTGTTTCATATTGGCTCATTTCCGGTATCGGACGAAACATAAACATCTGATCAAAACTCATTTCCACATGCATTACATTTCCACGAAGTAAACCGTGTTTTCGCTCTATATCCAACGGAGACTGAATATACCAATCTATGAGCTTATCTTTCATATTCGGGGCATAATCTACTACTACATCATAAATTTTTTGTGCTTCCTTTTCTCTGATGTCATCCCAATTCATTCCGTTTGCCAGTTCATACGGATGCCACTGCGCCCACACAAACATAGTATGATTTCCATCTAATGCTACGTCGGGATCAATGGCTGAGAACGTCATGGCTAATGCAGCCGGTTTTTCCGGTGGAAACCCTTTAGTATAATCACCGATGGCGTTTTTCATGTATTGTACTGATGGAGCCAGCAACTGAATCCCGTTGTGAATATAAGGATCGTCCGGAGCAGCAGTGTATTGTGGCAGTTCTTTTACAGCACAACGAATCACCATCCCAAAACCATTACCAACATGAATATTTTCCACTTTTTGGAATAATGAATCATCGAGATGATCCCGCCCGACCATTTTCATCATGGTTGTTTGTACATGAGCGTTGGAGACGATGATTTCTGCTCTGAATTCCTCTCCACTTTCTGTTCTGGCACCGAATGCCTTGCCATTTTCAATCAGTATCTTTTCAACGGGATGATCGGCTTTTACTTCTCCGCCATGGGCTTCAATAAAGTTCTTCATAGCCTGAGTGAGCATTCCACTTCCGCCTCTCGGGTGCTTGGCTCCACTTTCATGCAACATGGATTGCCATCCCACAAAATCTCCGGTAGCAGAATGATCAGGCAATGGTCCTGACTGAGCAGCAAACCATAATAAAGCGGCTTTCATGTACGGGTTTTCAAACGAGTCCTCCACTACCTTTCCATAACTAGATAAGATCTTTTGTAATCCGGAAACCTGTTCTCCTTTTTTGAACATGGCGCCATCTTTGATCTGATTGAGAGCCATTTCTGCAAAAATATTCTTTGTAGAAGGCGGCGTAGTAAATATCTTAAGAACGCCTTTGTTGATCTTTCCCCAAAATTCTACAAACTCTTTATAATTCTTTACGTCCTCAGGAGCTACTTTTGAAATAGATTCTAACGTTCTATCCAGATCTTTAAAAAAATGAATAACACCCTTTCCCGTTGGAACAGGATACGACATGATCGGATCCATCTCTAAATATTCTAATCCATATTTTTCCAGTTCCAATTCTTCAATAATTCCCGTTTGATGGATCATTATATGAACAGATGAGCCAACATCCATTCTGAATCCATTCGGGTTCTCAGGTGATTCAAACATAGTTTCAGTACGTACTGCTCCGCCAATGGTGTCACATTTTTCCAGCACCAAAACCTTCTTACCCGCCTTGGCCAGATAGCAACCGGTTGTTAATCCATTGTGACCTGAACCAATAATTATTGCGTCGTATTTATTCATGCGTCAAAGATAAAATGAATTCATTGAAACCAAAGATTTATTAAGTTGTTTAATAATCTTTTTTATAATAATGTCATCCTGATCCGTCGGCTGACGCAGAAGGATCTGCATAGATTCTTAGAAACTAAGTTTCTTTGGTATCACTCTGATTTACAAATCAACTACAATGAAGATCGGAACATTCGAAATTGAACATTTAAGTGAGGGAATCTTTGAAGCCTTTGAAGATGGTACGTTTCGGAAAGTAGACTCAGAAACTATCACCGGTTCACATGAAGATGGTTTTGGTAAAAATCTGACTGCAAAGATCGGAATCGATCCTATTCTTATAAAAACCGGAAAACAAAATATTTTAGTAGATACCGGATTGGGTTGGGGGCTGGATGCTAAAAGTTCTTATGTAAATACCTCAAACCTTAAAACTAATCTGGATATTTTTGGATTGAATCCGGAAGATATTACACATGTAGTACTCACTCATTTGCATTTTGATCATGCCGGTGGTTCTACTTATGTGGACGAAACCACCAGCACCCAACCTACAATGACCTATGCTAATTACTTTTTACAAAAGAAAGAATGGTCATATGCTCTTCAACAGGTCGGACAGGAACAATTACAAAAAGGCGGTCATTACGATCTGGATGAATTCTACAAACTGGCTGCGGATGAAAAGCTGGTTTTTATTGTTGATACACATTTTGAGTTGGTTCCCGGTATTGAGCTTATCCGAACAGGAGGTCACACTCCCGGACACCAAATCGTTAAAATTCAGAGCGAGGGTGATACCGCATATATTTTAGGAGATCTTGTTCCGAGTGAAGATCACCTGAATCACTATGCAATGAAACAGATGGATGTGGAACCGTTGCAATCCAAAAAAGCTAAAACGCTTTTACTCCGACAAGCTTATGAAGAAAATGCGGTATTACTGTTCTATCACTCCATTCACACTAAAGCCGGCAGATTGCTCAAAGATGTTGACAGAAAATATGTACTGGAAGATGTTAAGTGATGGAAAAAATTAGACTATTGGGACTTTTATCTTTCTTAATGCTGAAAGCGACTAATAAAACAGTATCTAAAACCAGTTTAAAAAACATAAGCATATCTATTCAAATCGTTAGAAAAAATCCCAAATGAAAAAAACACTACAACTTCTATTTTCTGTCTTACTTTTTTATAGTTGTACAAACGAAAAAACTGAACTCGTACTTTTGGGTACCGTACATCAACGAATCGAAAATTTTACTCCTGATAGTCTTTATAACATTTTAGTTAAGATCGATCCGGACTTAATTCTCGCTGAAGTGGATTCTTCCTTTTTTACTGAAGATTTTAAATTCAACAGAACTTGGGATAGCAATGAGAATATTGCCACCATAAAGTACATGGAGAATTTTGATGTGGGTGTGCGACCTTATGAGTTCACCGGCAGAAATGAATACCGAATAGCAATCGGAGCCCGCCCTACCGACAGCAAAGCAACCTCACTATTGGACAGTTTGTATGTGAATGATCTGCTAGAATCAGAACACAAAGCCGTCTATAAAGAATACCTTTCCGTCAATGATTCATTAAACTCTTTAGTATACGCAGGAGCAAAAGCTTTTAACAATTCCCAAACGGATGAACTCGCTCAAAAGAGACAACACTATCAGTATAAAGAGCTGTTAAATATTATGAATCAATATCCTGTGTTTTCTAATACTTTTCATTTTAAGCCAGACGGTGATAGCATCAGCTATGCAGAAGGTTATAAGCAGGCATCTGAGTTTTGGGACTTAAGAAATCAAACAATGGCAAAAAACATCCTCCACTTCATTGATGAATATGAAGGCAAAAGAATAGTGGTGCTAAACGGATTTTTCCATCGCTACTATCTGAACTCATTGATCAAACCAGAACAGGAAGTGCTGGGCTTTGTAGTAAAAGATTTTTATGAGTATTGATTTAATAGTCAATCGGTCGGACGGCTTGGAGCCGTCTGACCGATGCTAATTAGTAACCAAAGCAAAAATTGAGGCTTGGAAAAGAGAAAGAAATCTATAAATTGGAAAAGATAAAAACCCCAAGCTATGTCTAGAAATCTATTTACTATTGCTTTTGCCTTTTTTATAGCCGTTGCAAGTCTTTCTTGTTCTAATGAAACTGCCGAAAGTACAATAGAGATCCCTTCTCCTGAAAAGTTGGATAATGTTGTTAATTATTACGTTGAAGAAGGATTTTATCCTTTTATCTATGCCAGATTAGAAGATCTGAACGGAAATGTGCTTTACGAGCATAGTGCAGTCAATGAAGAGCTCTTGCCTAATACAACTATAGATGGAAACACCTGGATTCGAATTTGGTCGATGAGTAAAATAGTTACCATATCGGTTGTATTAGATCTGGTGGAAGACGGAATTCTGACGCTGGATGATCCTGTATCAAAATACATCCCGGAATTTGAAGATCTGCAGGTAGCCGTTTCAAGTGAAGGCAAAAGCTTAACAGAATATGATTGGGTAGCAAGAGAGCAAGGCTGCCCAATTCAGCTGGTACCGAATGATTCTGTAATGACGGTACTCCATTTGATCAATCATGAAGCGGGGTTTTATTATGCCGTAACCGGTATTCCATGCCTCGATTCATTAGTAGCAGAACAAAATCTTCCCACCGCTAAAAATTCCGATGAACTTATAGATCGTATGGCTAAACTACCTTTGATCCAACATTCCGGCTCTGAATATTTTTATGGAACAAATACAACCGTGTTAGGCTTGGTTGCTGAAAGAGCTACAGGTAAGGATCTAAGTCAATTAGTTACCGAGCGTGTAACAGAGCCAATGAATATTCAAGGATTACAATATGGGCTTCCTGATAATGAAAATCTTCTCCCGAAGTTTACAGGAAGAGATTCTTTATTAAGAACGGCAACCAGAGGAGAGTTAGATATATTCGGACCTGATGTACCGGATTACGAGCCTGATCATCCTTTGTATTTGGGAGGTGAAGGAATGGTGGCGACAGCTGATGGATATGCAGATTTTGTTAGAATGCTTTTACAGAGAGGCGAACTGAATGGCTATCGGTTTTTAAACAGAGAAACCGTCGAAGATATTTATGCACCACATACTCAACTTGATAGTCCGTATGGATATAACGGTTATAACCTTTGGGTTAGCGATGATACAATGAGAACAATGAATCAAGGAGAAGCCGGATTATGGATTGGCGGAGGTTACGAAAGCACATACTTTTGGGCTGATCCGAAGCGCAATTTTGTGGGAATTATCATGTCTCAGAATAATGAAGTACACCCTCCGGGATATGAAATGAATGATAAGTTTAGGGCTGAGTTATATCAGCAATTTTGGGAGAATGAGAAAAAGAGTAATGATAATTAGAAGTTTACCGCGCTTTTAAAAACCGAATTGGTTTCGATGCGTATTTGGTGTAAATTTACATCAAAATTATAAAATTATGGCTAGACAAAGTATCTCATTCACGAAACCAAACGATGAATGGCTCAAGAATCAGGTTGCCAGTAATGAATATTCCAGCAAAAGTGAATTAGTAAATGATTTGATCCGGCAAGCCCGAAAACAGCAAGTTCAAGTTGATTGGATTCGTGCCAAACTTGATAAAGCTGAAAACAGTGGGTTTACAAATGACACCAAAGAAGAGATTTTAGCTGAATCAAAGTCTTTGCTAAATGGCAAAATATAAGCTCACAAACGAAGCTAAAAATGATTTGATTCGGATCCATCATTACGGGGTTATTAAATTCGGGTTAGTTCAAGCTGATAAATATTTCGAAGCTTTTTTTGAGTGTTTTAATACAATCGCTAACCAACCTTTTTCTTTTGAATCTGTTGATTATATAAAAGAAGGCTATCGGAGATGTGTTTGTGGAGTCGATAGTATTTTCTTTAAAGTAAATGGAGATATAGTGGAAATAATAGCCATAATTGGAAGGCAAAATGTTGATGATAAGCTATAATTTGCTTATCGGTCAGACGGCTTAGAGCCGTCCAATCGATACCTTAAAGCAGAATAGATACTCATCTAATTTAAAAAACTCTCAATCAGATCTTCCGGATGACTCGTTGGTGTAACGGGAAAATCAAACCACTCTCCAATGTCTTTTTTAAGCCCTTCATTATTCAAATAAGAATTTAAAGCTCGGTTTAGCCCCTGCGTGTATGTTGTGTGTGCTGTTCCCTCGGGATCTTCATGCCACAAATCATTTTGAGCAAATCCCTGAAATTCCGGTCCGGTTATTTTTATGCCGAATTCATCCGGATTATTTCCAATCGGACTATGAACCGTTGTTGTAAATAGATGCCAAAATCCCGATTGGATACAATTTTTCTCAAACAATTGTCTTACTACTTCCAAAGAGTCAATGGTTTCCTGTTGAGTTTCGGTTGGAAAGCCATACATGAGATAAGCGTGAACCATGATCCCGTTTTCAGAAAAATTATTGGTTACTCTGGTAACCTGAGCGATATCGACTCCCTTTTTCATCTTTCCTAACAATCTGTCTGAAGCTACTTCCAATCCTCCTGTAACTGCAATACAACCTGCTTTTGCCATTAATTCGCACAGCTCGAAATTAAAAGTCTTTTCAAATCGTATATTGGTCCACCAGGTAACCGACAAGTCTCTTTTTATCAATTCTTTTGACATCGCCTTCAACATTTTTGGAGGAGCGGCTTCATCAACAAAATGGAATCCTGAAATTCCTGTATCGGCTATAATTTTTTCGATCTTATCTACTAAGATTTCAGCCGTTGTGTTTTGATAATTCCCAATATAATCCAGACTCACATCACAAAAGGAACATTGTCTCCAGTAGCATCCGTGTGAGATCGTCAATTTATTCCATCTTTTATCTGTCCACATACGATGCATGGGATTTACAACATCCAGAAAAGACACGTATTTATCATAAGGCAATCCTAAATAGTTCGGTGCAGGCAGATCCTGATGATGATGAATAGTATTCGGCAGTTTGTTTTTAAAAACAACTTTCTCATCTTCTAAAACATAAGTTCTTTCCAGCTCATCTATACCAACCTTTCCCTCCAGATATTCGAGCATTTTCAGTAAAGGCCCTTCCCCATCGTCTAACGAAATGAAATCAACGATCTCGAAAATTCTCTGATCTTCTAAACTGCGTAATTCCGTATTGCAATATCCCCCACCAAAAGCTACATGTATATCCGGATAGAATTGTTTAATGAATTGGGCACATCGTAAAGCTGCAAATAAGTTTCCGGGGAAAGGAATGGTAAAGCCGATCAGGTTTGGAGCATGGGTCTCTATCTGCTCTTCCAGAATATTCAACATCTCATCTTCAATAAGCGTAGGCTGATATCTCAAGAATTCGTCCAATTGATCAAAACTACTGGCCGATGTGGCAATTTGCTCGGCATACTTGGTAAATGCGAAAAATTCATCCACATTCGCCTGAATAAAATCTCCTATTTCTTCAATAAATAGCGTTGAATAATGCTTTGCTTTATCGATGACACCTTCATCCCCGGCTTCCCATTTGATCTCTGTGTTCACGTCCTTCAGTCTATGACCAACAGGCAGGAAATCAGTTTCTAAGATCTCGTGAGCGGTTTCAATGTCGTTCTTCTGAAGAAAGCCAATGACTTTATCAACTCTGGAAATGTACTGATCTTTCATCTCCCTCATTTCGGGATAGAGATCATTTCCCAGATCTTCCGCTTCCTGGAAAATATCACTCAAAAATTCATCTGTAAATACGGAAGTAAAAAGCTCAATACTCAGATCACAATGTGAAACAGAAACATCGTGTTCTTCCAAAAACCCTTTCAGATAAGCCGTTGCCGGATATGCCGTATTCAACTGTGTAAATGGTGGCGTAACTAAAAGGAGTTTGGATTGCATAGCTTAAATATAATGCTCTTTCTAATGAAAGTTTTAAATAGCCTTCTAGCGTAAAATTAGTTCCGTAAATAGTGCTTAAAACAACCAAAAATATCATCTCCACAAGCTTATTTTAGTAGCTTGTCAATAAATTATTGAACACTGGAACTTGAATGTTGGAAATTGGCTATTGAATGTTGCCTTTAGCCTTATTTATTCATCGAGATCAAAAATTCTTCATTCGTTTTCGTGCCTTTGATCTGCTTCAGCAAGAATTCCATCGCTTCAAATGCATTCATTTGTGTCATATAACGACGAAGCAACACTACCTTCTCTCTTTCCTCATCGGCAACAAGTAATTCCTCACGACGAGTTCCACTTCGGAATACATCAATAGCCGGGTACATTCTGCGATCAGAAATACGACGGTCGAGTACAATTTCCATGTTACCTGTTCCTTTAAACTCTTCAAAGATCACATCGTCCATTCTGGAACCAGTATCTACCAAAGCTGTCGCAAGAATAGTTAAAGAACCACCATTTTCGATATTACGGGCAGAACTGAATAGTTGTCTCGGGATCTTCAACGCTTCTGAATCCACACCACCACTCATGGTTCTCCCTCTGTTGCTCGCTTTTACGTTGTAAGCGCGTGCAAGGCGGGTAATGGAGTCGAGCAGCAAAATAACATCGTGACCACTCTCCACCAATCTTTTGGCTTTCTGGAAGGTAATTTCAGCAAGATCGATATGGTTTTCAGGTTTTTCATCAAAAGTAGAAGCAACTACTTCTGCACCTTTAACCGTTCGTTCCATTTCGGTTACTTCTTCAGGTCGCTCATCAATCAAAAGAATTAAGATCTTTGCGTCTGGATGATTTGTTGCCACTGCATTTGCAATACCACGAAGTAAAGTGGTTTTACCGGTTTTCGGTTGCGCAACGATCAATCCACGCTGACCTTTTCCAATTGGTGCGAAAAGATCAATAAAACGTGTAGAATAATTACTTGGATCAAACTCCATCACATATCGCTCATCAGGATGGATCGGAAGCATATCGTCAAACTCCTGGCGATTATCCATATCACGAGGAATTCGTCCGTTCACTCCTTCTACCCTCAATAAAGCAAAATAACGTTCACCAACTTTTGGTGGACGAATAATTCCGATTACACAATCGCCACTTTTGAGTCTGAATCGTTTGATCTGTGAAGGTGATACATAAATATCGTCCGGACTGGCTTTGTAGTTATAATTTACCGATCTCAAGAAACCGTAACCATCCGGTAAAATTTCTAACGTTCCTTCATTGAACAGGTACTGGCCTAATTCCGGTTCCAATTCTTTGATACGTTCTTCCAGTGTTTCCGCTTCCGATTCAGGAAGAAGATCGTGTTCCTGCTTCTTCTTATTTCGGTTATTGTTGTTGTGGCGGGGCTTTTTATTTTCTTTAGGCTCTTCTTTCTTTTTGTAAGAAACGATATGAGAATCGCCGCCATAAGTAGCTAGTTCATCATTCTTTTGAGAAGAGTTACTGCCATTTTCTTCCTGATTTTCCTTTTTTGCTTCTCTTTCAGGCTCTGCTTCCTGCTTCTTACTCTTCTTTGCAGCTTTAGCTTTTTTCTCTTCCTTTGCCTTTGTGGGAATCACATCCTTTGGAATCGGAGGTCGCTCACTTTTAGGTCTGAGTTTAACCGTTATACCTTTAGGTTTAGAGCTGGAAACTTTACGGATATTATCAATCAATTCCTGCTTTTTAACGCCGGTCACCCTTTTAACACCAATCATTTTGGCGAGGATCTTTAACTCGGGTAATTTCTTCTTCTCTAAGGATTCCAATTCCCCAGCCGTTAGATTTACGGTCTGATTATCTGACATAAAAAATTGTGGATATTATTATTGTATAAATAATGATTCTTACTGAGTTTGGGATGAACCTCACATTATCAATTTTGGATAATTCCTGCGAAGCTCTATCAGGTAAGGAAAGATTGATGGGACTAACAATTACTAACCCATCGCTTAACTGTACTGTAAAAGTAAAAACTTCCTGTAAAAATAACTAATGAAGTCTCAAATTCCTTTAAAATACTTTTATAGGAGTTTTCATCGATCTTCTCGACCGAAATTCTCTGTTTAATATCTTTAAACGATGCTGCACGATGTGTATTTAATTCGTAGTAAAAGACAGGATTTATTTCTTCAATAATTTCAATGACTTCAGGTACCAATTTATCCTTCATTATTGAGAAAATAAATACTGCATCTTCTTCGAAATCATCAATAGTTTGCATGGTAGATGTAAGCGCCTGGACATTATGTGCTCCGCTGAAATACCAGTTTTTACTCACATCCAGCTTTTCGAATCGTGCCGGAACGCCTTTAAATTCTTCGAAAGCTTTCAATAGCTGATATTCTGAAGCCGGGAATTTATCACTTAAAACTTTGACGGTTTGATAAACTGCAGCAAGATTCCATTTATTCACTTCTTCCATCAGCTGTGTTTGAACAGACAGTGATTCATTTTTTAATGAGAATAAACCTTTATCAAATTCGGGAATCAACTCTCTTACTTTGAAGGCTTTTGCACTCTTCTTTTCCGCAATTCCGCTAATTACAAATTCGTTCTCTCTGGTAATATTTCCCAACACCACCGGTTTCCCTGACTTGATAATTCCGGCCTTTTCTTTTGCGATCTCAGCTTCTGTCGCTCCCAGAATTTCCTGATGATCTAAACCTATACTTGTAATTATTGAAGCTTCTGAATCAATGATATTGGTAGAGTCTAACCTCCCTCCCAGTCCTGTTTCAATAATTGCGATATCTACTTCTTCCTTTTCAAATATCCAAAATGCCAACGCTGTACTTATTTCAAAATAAGTCAACTGAACTTCTTCCAGTTCCTTTGAATAGGATTGAAAAAATTTAAGAATCAGTTCATCTTGAACTTCTTCTCCATTGATCCGAAATCGTTCGTGATACCTGAACAGATGTGGGGATGTAAATAATCCTGTTTTATAATCTGCTTTTCGATAAACAGCTTCCAACAAATGACATGTAGTTCCTTTTCCGTTCGTTCCGGCAACATGGATGGATGGAAATGAGTTTTGAGGATCACCAATTGATCTGCAAAATTTTGTGATTTGTTCCAGTCCAAAGTTGGATGCTGATGCTCCCTTATCCTGAAATTTCGGGATCTTATCTAAGTAGTCCCAAACATCTATAATGTTGTTGAATGTATTCATTTAAGGAAGTTAAGAGTCATTTCATATGATCCTGAAACAAGTTCGGGATTTTAGATGTTACATAATTCGTTGACACTTTGGTAGTAATCGTTCTAGAAAAATTCGCCCTTAGTATTTAAGACGGATAAGAGAGCATGATCCGGAGGCGTCTGCGAAGCAGGAATAATCCTTTCAGGTGCGCAGTGTAGTTATTTTCTCAGAATGCACAAAGACCTTTAGGATTATTCAGCGCAGGATCAGTGAACCTGTGTTAAATACTAAGGGCATACTTATTTCAGCATTATTAAAACTGTAAACGCTGGTTGATGGACTGGATATTCAACTAGAAATGAACCTCACGAAGATCCTGAAACAAGTTCAGGATGACCTATTAATGTGATTTTGTGTTTATCAAAAAGGTTCTGACATGAAATAATTAGTATCAAAAAAATACAATCAAATCCGACCTTTAGAATTATTGGCGAGACAAGAACGTAATGAAATCGACGGCTCCGAAGGAGCAATCATTACACTCAGGCTGAT